>NZ_NWSQ01000004.1 GCF_002531725.1 Rhizobium sp. L43 | reverse complement strand
ATGCCGACGATCTCGACTTCTTCGCCAACCTTGACGATGCCACGCTCGACGCGGCCGGTCACCACAGTACCGCGGCCCGAGATCGAGAACACGTCTTCGATCGGCATCAGGAACGGCTGGTCGATCGGGCGCTCAGGCGTCGGGATGTAGGCGTCGACCGCAGCCATCAGCTCGCGGATCGCGTCTTCGCCGATCTTCTTGTCCGAATCTTCAAGAGCAGCAAGCGCCGAACCCTTGACGACCGGGATATCGTCGCCCGGGAAGTCGTAGGACGACAGAAGTTCGCGAACTTCGAGCTCGACCAGTTCGAGAAGCTCGGCGTCGTCAACCTGGTCGACCTTGTTCAGGAACACCACGATCGCCGGAACGCCGACCTGGCGGGCCAGCAGGATGTGTTCGCGCGTCTGCGGCATCGGGCCGTCAGCGGCCGAGCACACCAGGATCGCGCCGTCCATCTGGGCAGCACCGGTGATCATGTTCTTGACGTAGTCGGCGTGGCCGGGGCAGTCGACATGCGCATAGTGGCGGGCCGGCGTCTCATACTCGACGTGCGCCGTCGAAATGGTGATGCCACGGGCCTTTTCTTCCGGAGCCGCGTCGATCTGGTCGTACGCCTTGAACTCACCGAAGTACTTCGTGATCGCTGCCGTCAGAGACGTCTTGCCGTGGTCAACGTGGCCGATCGTGCCGATGTTGACGTGCGGCTTGTTGCGCTCAAACTTACTCTTTGCCATTTGAATGCTTCCTGTGAACGAAATAGTGGACCCCGGCGAACCGGTTTAGTGCCGCCGTTTAAGGCTTTCGGCGAAATTGCGCAAGACTTAATTGCAGACGCCATTCTTGGTGTGACAGCGCATATGGGGGACAATTCGCCGCCTGCAAGGCGATTCGCCGAAGCCCCCTTGAAAATCGCTGAAATCCTTGGAGAAAATCGCGTGGACTACCGGAGACGAGCCACGGGCGCCCGGGGTCCAGCGCCCTGGCCTGCCAGTCGACAGCCGCTATTGCCAGGCACTTGCGAAACACGTGCGTGCGGAATTATCAAGGGCGGCGGCGGTCGCACCAATGGGGCTTGGGAAAACTGGAGCGGGTAGCGGGAATCGAACCCGCGTATTCAGCTTGGAAGGCTGCTGCTCTACCATTGAGCTATACCCGCGGGGTGGTCCGATCCGATGACGAATGGTGGAGAGAGTTGGATTTGAACCAACGTAGGCTGAGCCAACGGATTTACAGTCCGTCCCCTTTAACCACTCGGGCATCTCTCCAGTTTTTCGTCCGGATCTAGAAGACCAAGTTTGTCAGACTTCGAAGCGTTGCCGCCTGTCGTCTGCGCCGCGTATATGACCGGAGCATTTCAGTCTGTCAACACGATGACAACGGAAAAAACACGAAAAATTTCATTCTCCGCCGAAAGCCGGCACATGAAAGAAAGCCTATGCGGCGGCGAGCCGCGTGGCTATAAAGCCGCATGAGCAAAGACAAGAAATCCGGCGGCAAGCCCGCGACAGACCCATCCGCCAAGGATACGCATTACGCCACGCTGCGGCGCGCGCACCGTGACGCCAAGCGCGAACGCGGCGAGATTCCGACACCTCAGCCGCAGAAGCGCAAGCGTGGCGGCGAGGACTGGAAGCCGCCGGCGCTGGCCCCCGATCAGGTGCATCTCTACGGCCTGCATACGGTGCGCGCCGCCCTCGACAATCCCGAGCGCAAGAAGATCAAGCTGTTTACGACGCAGAACGCGCTGGCGCGGCTCGAAGTCGACTTGGAAACCCTCGGCATTCCCTTCGAGATCGTCTCGCCGCAGGAGATCGATAAGGTGCTCGGCCCCGAGGCGATCCATCAGGGCGTCATGCTGGAAACGCGGCCGCTGCCGGTCCGCCGGCTCGAAGCGCTGAAGGACAGCCCTCTCCTGCTCGTCCTCGACCAGGTCACCGATCCGCACAATGTCGGCGCGATCATGCGCTCGGCCGTTGCCTTCAATGCCGGCGCCGTCATCACCACCCAGAGACATAGCCCGACCGAGTCAGGCGTGCTCGCCAAATCCGCCTCCGGCGCGCTGGAGCTGATCCCTTATATACAGGTCACCAATCTCGCCGATGCGCTCGGCGAATTGCACAAGCTCGGCTTCACCACCATCGGCCTCGATTCGGAAGGACCGGCGCCGCTTGAAGGCACCTTCTCCGGTGAGAAGCTGGCGCTGGTGCTCGGCTCCGAGGGCAAGGGCCTGCGGCAGAAGACGCGGGAAACCGTCAACGCCCTTGCCCGTCTCGACATGCCGGGCGCGATCAAATCGCTCAACGTCTCGAATGCGGCGGCGATCGCGCTCTATGCGGCGCGGCTCCACTTGAAGGCATAGACTGGCTGGGACAAAGGGGAATGTCATGATCCGTCTCATCCCTCGACTCACAGCTTCGGCAGCGGTGCTGCTTGTCTGCGGACTGGCATATGGCCAGGATATCGATCCCGACATTCTCAAAGCGCAGTCCGGAACCTATCTCATTGCCCCGGAAGACGGCCAAGCCGGGTGCCGGATGACGCTGGAAACCGACCAGACGATCGGCGGCTATTCGCTCTCCGGCCAGGACTCCTGCAGCAAGCCGCTGCCTTCGCTTGCCGAAGCCTATGCCTGGAATTTCGACGGCAATGGCGGCGTCATCCTGATCGATGCGACGCGCAAGGTGCTTGCCCGTTTCATTGAGAACGAGGGCTCGCCGATGAAGACGCAAGACGGTACGCCGCTTTTGCTGATATCAGCACCCGATGGCATCGATCATCTGCCGAGCTTTAACAGCCTGGCCGGGACATGGACGATGCAAAGGCCGGACGGCGAAAGGCTCTGCGGCGTGACGCTCGATGGCCATGCCGATGCGCAGGGCAACGCGCCGCTGTCACTTTCGGGGGACTGCGCCGCCAATGTCGCCAAGCTGAAGCTTGCGGTCTGGCATATCGACGGTTTCGGGCTGACGCTGATGGGCCAGGACGGTTCGTCGCTTGGCTTTACCATGCGCGCCGACGGCAATTTCGACAAGTCGAAGGAGGAAGGCGGCAAACCGCTTTCGCTGGTGCGCCGCTAATCCCAGAGTCTTTTGCGATCAGTCGGGCGTCCCGCAAGTGGTTCGTCCGTCCATGGGCCGGCGAGTCGTATCGCGCGCCGCATAGGCAACTTCGACAGGGTAGACGATCACGCTCGGCAGTTTCTCGATTTCGCTGGCGTGATCGGGGCTGCGCTTCATTTCCGCCTTGTAGGCTGCGGCGCAATCCGGGAGTTGCGTCAGTGACAGGCCGATGTCGGCCGCAATCGCCTTGGCGCAGGCAGCGTCGAGATAGAGCAAACACGAAGCGGTGTAGACGCGGCGGAAATCGAGAGTCAGCTCCCCCTTCCCGCTCCTGATCGCGGTAAAATTGTCGCCCTCGAGGGAATCATCCAGCAGCCGTTCGCCGGTCGCCGCATCGTAGACGACGAAGGGCAGCCCGCCGTTCCATCCATCCGCCGCGCGGAAGAAGACGAAGCCGCCGCTGACCCCCATGAGGTAACCGGCGGTATCGTCCTCGATCACCCGCTCGCGCTCGCCGGCGCGCTCACAGGGCGCATCGGCGGCCAGCAGCGCCAGCTTTTCGGCGCCGACCTCGCCGAGATCGACCTCCTTGACCATGAAGGCGGGATAGCGGCTGCAGGTGATCTTCGGCTTTGCATCGGGATTGAATTCGTCCTTCGGCAGCGCGATGACATCCACTTTCACCGGCCTGTCGAAAGGGGCTGGTTTTTCAGATGCTCCGGCGCCGGCAATCAGTGCCGCAAGGATAATCGACGTGGTGATCGTCCGCTTCATGAGAGTTCCCGTCTCCGAATCCTTCGGTATCTCTGGCATGGTTCGATCCGACCTGCCCGATGCCAGAGAAATCCACTTTTGCCTTGGAAAGACCTTCCGGAGCACTATGATCGGGCGATGAACGGTTGCAGCGACCGGTCAGAAGCAAGAAGGAACGATCCCTATCATGGCCATTCGACCGCTGATTTTCGGTATCCTCTTTGTCTCGGTCTTCGTCGTGATTATTCTCAGTATCATCTGGGTGGACACCTCGCATCCCATCCACCAGCCCGATCCCCTGTCGCCGACGGCGCCCGGCGCCGCGCAGCCGGGACCGGTGCAATAATCCCGGCAGGAACGCCGGCCGCGATCACGCGTTAATCCCGGAATCGAACGAGGATTGAACGCCTATGCGCATAATGATCGCCGTCGTTGCCTTCATGGTCGCCTCCGTGCTCAGCATCGCCGTGATGTCGCCGTCGGGCGCCGGTCAGTCCGGCAATGGCGACAGGATCGAAGCGAGCGTCAACGAACCCGTCACCCATTGAAAAAGGGCCCGGATGATCCGGGCCTTTATCGTCAGCCGCGGTAGAGCCAGAACGGTATGCCGCGATCGTAATCACGCCACTCGCGGCGTTCCTGCCAACGCTCGGCACGCCACCGCCGCCAATGACGGCGATCATCGCGCCAGTCGGACCGGCGCCAATCGCGCTCATCGCGCCAGCCACCGTCGTCACGGTCGTCGCGGTCGCGATCCCGCCGCCAGCCATCGCGAACTTGAATGATATCACCCTGGGCCGTCACCGCCGGCCGCTCGGCCGGCATGGCGGCCGCCGGTGCGACGGACGCGAAAGCCGCACCGACTGATATGGTTGCGGCGAGAAAGAGATGTGCGAGCTTCATGGCTGTTTCCTCATTGATGATGAGACGAAGATAGGCGGGCGCGGCTGAATTGGCGCTGAAGCAGTCCTTCACGCGCGGTTCATCAAGCGATACTTGCCATTTGAAAAATCTGCTGGGTGCGATCGAGCGAAGCAACGTCGAACCTGGGGAAAGCGGTGCCTCCGCTGAGCTGCGCTCTTCGGCTCGCCGAGCCGAAGCTCACAGAGCGTCGGCTGGTGCCCCCGCCAGGGTTCGAACCCGGGACCCCCTGATTACAAATCAGGTGCTCTACCAACTGAGCTACAAGGGCAATAATTGCCCAACTAGCAGATTCTATGATTCTGTAAAGGAAAATTCGTGTCTGTATGGAGGTCGGCTGCCGCTCAAAAGGCTCGGCTAGAGAAAACGGCCTTGTCGCGCCAGCCCTTTATCCTTTAGCTAGAGCAGCATCACAAAGGGCATTGCATGGGCCGTTCATTTCAGACGCTTTCCTTTCTCGCCTCCCCCACGACGGAGGCGCTTGCCGCGCGCGAGGAGTTGATTCGCATCTATGGCGACGTCCCGGCTGATGAAGCCGATGTCATCGTCGCGCTCGGCGGCGACGGTTTCATGCTGCAGACGCTGCACCACACCATGAACTCCGGCAAGCTGGTTTACGGCATGAATCGCGGTTCGGTCGGCTTCCTGATGAACGACTATCGCAGCGAACACCTTCAGGAGCGCATCTGCCTCGCCGTTGAAAACGTCTTCCGCCCATTGCAGATGACGACGGCCAACGCCGACGGCACCAATTCGACCGCGCTTGCCATCAACGAGGTCTATCTTTTCCGCCAGTCCTATCAGGCCGCCAATTTGAGGGTCACGATAGACGGGCGCGTGCGCCTTGAGGAACTGATCTGCGACGGGCTGATGGTGGCGACCCCTGCCGGGTCGACGGCCTATAATCTTTCCGCCCATGGCCCGATCCTGCCGCTCGAGGCGCCACTGCTCGCCATGACGCCGGTCAGTGCTTTCCGGCCACGGCGCTGGAGGGGCGCACTGCTTCCGAACAAGGTGACCGTCGATATCGACGTCCTCGAGCCGGTGAAGCGGCCGGTGAACGCGGTGGCTGACAATACGGAGGTCAAATCGGTGCTGCATGTCCGCATCGCCCAGTCGGAGCATATGACGGCGCGCATCCTGTCCGATCCCGACCGCTCCTGGTCCGACCGTATTCTTGCCGAGCAGTTCAAGGATTGAGACAATGGCAATGCGTCTGACATTGATGACCACCGTTTTCCTCATCGGGTGGTCCGCCGCAGCCTTGCCGGCGCAGGATGCCATCCTGCCGGCATCGGTGATTTTCGCGACCAGCACCGGCTATTGGCAGGACGACGGCAACGCACCTGATGTCGAGCGGGCGCCCGGGGGCACCGAGAGCGTTGCCAACCCCGAGGGAAAGGCCACGCCGCGTCACGGCTATTACAAGCTCTTTGCCGTCCGCCAGGACGACAGGACCTCGAAGGTCTATCTGCAGCAGATTGCCCAGACCGACACCGGCCCGGCAATCGCCTCGACCGTCGAGCTGCAGGAGATCAGCGACCTAAAGCCTTACGTTACGGATATACGCCCCGAGAATTCGAACGGCATCATCAAGCAGCCGGGGCTGTTCGCCACGATTTATCTGAAGACCAACCCTGCCGCCGAGCCGGATGGGTGGACCGTGCTGATCGATGAATTCGGCGACATCACGGTGGAGAAGGCGACGAATTGAACAGCCGGGATCTGTTCGGAGAGGCATGCAAGCGATGAAACTCGGCTTTCGCGACGGCGTCCTCTACGACGAGAACAGGTCGAACTGGGACGCAGACGGCCCCAGACCCATCAACTGGTCGCTGTGGTATCCCGCTGCCGATGAGGCGCGGGAAAGCGATACGGCGGAAAGAAGCTGGTTCCAGAAGGCGGCAGTCGCCCGCGACGCACCCATCCGGCCGGCGGCCAGACCCTATCCCTTGGTGCTTCTGTCGCACGGCACCGGCGGATCGGCAGCCGGGCTGGAGTGGCTGGCGCGACGCCTGGTCGATCGCGGATTTGCAGCGCTCGGCGTCAGCCATCACGGCAATACCGGCATCGAGCCCTATCGCGCCGAAGGCTTCGCCTGCCTTTGGGAACGGGCGCCGGATCTGAGCTTCATGCTCGACCACCGGGATGGCTGGCTCAACGATCTCTCAGGCGAGATCGATACGACCCATGTGTTTGCGGCCGGATTTTCGGCCGGAGCCTATAGCGTGATGCTGCTGCTTGGCGCCGTCGCCCAATTCTCGCAGTTCGAACCATCCAGGATGAAGCCGGGCGGAGCGCGCGGACCAAGGGAGTTTCCCGACCTTGCCGATCATATCCCGACATTGCTTCGCAGCAGCGATGTGTTTGGTGATTCCTGGTCGCGCATGTCGCGGTCCTACCGGGATGACAGAATCAAGGCCGCCCTTGTCTGCGCGCCGGGGCGGTCGGTTCTCTGTTTCACCTGGGAAAGCCTGAAAACCGTCGAGGCGCCCGCCCTTATCCTGGTCGGCGATGCCGACAGGGCGGCGCCGGCCGAGGAATGTTCGGCATGGCTGCATGCGCGGCTCAAGCGCAGCGCGCTTAAAATCTTCGGCGGCGGCCTTGGACATTATGTCTTCGTGCCGGAGGGCTCGGCGCTGGGCCTCGCCTTTGCGGCGGAACTCTTTACCGATCCTCCGGGGATCGAGCGCGCGGCCGTTCATGACGAGATTGCCGATCTGGCGGCAGCGCTGTTTCAAGGCAGCGAAGTTAGCGCGATGGCTTAAGCAAAAGAAAAGCCCCGTTTCCGGGGCTTTTGCGTCTCGACGCTGTGGCGCCTATCAGTCGACATCCTCGACGACCGCGTCGGCGGCGCCGCTGATGCGGTGGGCAAGGGCGGCTTCCATGAACTCGTTCAGATCGCCGTCGAGCACGTCGTCCGGGGCGCTGCTGGCGACACCGGTGCGCAGGTCCTTAACCAGCTGGTAGGGCTGCAGCACGTAGGAGCGGATCTGGTGGCCCCAGCCGATATCCGTCTTGGAGGCGGCTTCGGCGTTGGCGGCGTCCTCGCGCTTCTTCAATTCCGCTTCGTACATGCGGGCGCGCAGCATGTCCCAGGCCTTGGCGCGGTTCTTGTGCTGCGAACGCTCCTGCTGGCACTGCACGACGATGCCGGTCGGCATATGCGTGATGCGCACGGCCGAGTCTGTTGTGTTGACGTGCTGGCCGCCGGCGCCTGACGAACGATAGGTGTCGATGCGGCAGTCGCTTTCATTGATCTCGATCTGGATCGAGTCGTCGACGACGGGATAGACCCAAATCGACGAGAAGGAGGTGTGGCGACGCGCATTGCTGTCATAGGGCGAGATGCGCACCAGCCGGTGCACGCCCGATTCCGTCTTCAGCCAGCCATAGGCATTGTGGCCCTTGACGAGCAGGGTCGCGGACTTGATGCCCGCTTCTTCGCCGTCATGGACTTCGAGAAGCTCGACCTTGAAACGCTGACGTTCGGCCCAGCGGGTATACATGCGCAGCAGCATGTTGGCCCAGTCCTGGCTTTCGGTGCCGCCGGCGCCGGAATGCACTTCGAGATAGGTGTCGTTGCTATCGGCTTCGCCGGAGAGCATGGCTTCCACCTGGCGGCGGGCGGCTTCGGCCTTCAAGGCCTTCAGCGTATCCTCGGCCTCCTTGACGACGCTCTGGTCGCCCTCTTCCTCGCCGAGCTCGATCAGCTCGATATTGTCGTTCAGCTGCTGTTCGAGCTGCTTGACGCCATTGATGCCGTCATCGAGCTGCTGGCGCTCGCGCATCAGCTTCTGCGCTTCGGAAGCGTCATTCCAGAGGTTCGGATCCTCTGCCTTGTTGTTCAACCAGTCCAGTCGTCTTATCGCCTGGTCCCAGTCAAAGATGCCTCCTCAGCAGGGTGATAGCCTGCTTGGTTTCATCGACCACGTTTTCGATTTCGGCTCGCATTTTCCTGCTTCTCTGTCTCGGTCTTCTTCAGGTGCTGGTGACATAGAGACGCCCGCCGCGGATGTAAAGGGTCGCGGCGGGCGTCGAAAAATTCGGCGAAGGTCAGAACAGGCCCGGCGTGCCGGTCTGGACAGCCTGATTGGCCTGCGGCGAGGTCTTCAGGATCTCTTCCGGCGCCATGGTGCTGTCCATGCCGATGACGGAGAAGCTGTCGGCCGGGCCGGTGCCGGGCTTGAAGGCCTCGACAATGGTGTTCGGATCGCCGTCCGCGGCCGCCATGCCGGTCTTGCGGTCGATCGGGATCAGGTTCATGCCCGGCGGGATGACGAATTTCGATTCCGGCGCATCCTTGACGGCAGCCTGCATGAATTCGTTGAAGATCGGCGCGGAGAGAACGCCGCCGGTGCCACCGCGACCGAGCGGGGCCGGCGTATCGAAGCCCATATAGAGGCCGGCGACCAGATCCGGCGTGAAGCCGACGAACCAGGCATCCTTCTCATCGTTGGTGGTGCCCGTCTTGCCGGCGACGTCGCGGCCGCCGAGATCGATCTTGCCGGCGGCAGTGCCGCGCTGGATGACGCCCTGCATCATCGAGGTGATCTGGTAGGCGGTCATCGGGTCGAGAACGGTTTCGCGGTTGTCGACGACATTAGGCTCTTCCTGGTTCTGCCAGTCACCGGCATTGCAGCCCTCGCAGAGACGCTCCTCATGTTTGAAGATCGTCTTGCCGTAACGGTCCTGGATGCGGTCGATCAAGGTCGGCTTGATCTGCTTGCCGCCATTGGCGATGACCGAATAGGCCGAAACCATGCGGAGCACCGTCGTGTCGCCGGCGCCGAGCGACATGGAGAGAACCGGCAGCATGTGATCGTAGATGCCGAAGCGCTCGGCATATTCGGCGACGATGTTCATGCCGAGATCGTTGGCGAGGCGCACCGTCATCAGGTTGCGCGAATGCTCGATGCCCGAGCGCAGCGTCGAGGGCCCGCCGACTTCGCCGCCGTAGTTTTCCGGCTTCCAGACCTGGCCGCCCGAGACGATCTCGATCGGCGCGTCCATGATGACGGAAGCCGGCGTATAGCCATTGTCCATCGCCGCGGCGTAGACGAAGGGCTTGAACGAGGAGCCCGGTTGGCGCATCGCCTGGGTGGCGCGGTTGAATTCGGACTGCGAATAAGAGAAGCCGCCGACCATGGCGAGCACGCGGCCGGTCTTCGGGTCCATGGCGACCAGGCCGCCCTGTACCTTCGGCGGCTGCTGCAGGCGATAGGAGGTCGACGCGTCGTCGCCAAGCTTTGCGACATAGACGACGTCGCCGGGGGCGACGGCGCCGACCGGCGATTTCGTGGTCTTGCGGGCGCCGTCGGACGAACGGAAAGCCCACTGCATGTTCTTGGCGTCGATGGTGCCGCGTTGACGCTCGGCTGAAACCTTGCCGCTTCCATCCTTGGTCGGCTGCAGGCCGATGTCGACGTTGCTGTCGGAGACGGCGAGCACGACGGCAAGCCGCCACTCCGGCACGTCGGACAGGGCGGGAATATCGGCAAGCGCCTTGCCCCAGTCACCGCTTGCATCGATCTGCTTTATCGGGCCGTGGAAACCGCGGCGCTCGTCATAGGTGACAAGGCCGTCCTGCAGCGCCTTGCGGGCAGCGAGCTGCATCTGCGGATCGAGCGAGGTGCGCACCGAAAGGCCGCCCTCATAAAGGACCTTCTCGCCATACTGGTCGATCAGCTGGCGACGCACCGCTTCGGCGAAATAGTCCGAAGCGAAAAGCGAGGGGCCGGTCGAGCGGGCGGTGACGCCGAGCGGCTGCTTTTTGGCTTCCTCGCCGTCGCTCTGGCTGACATAGCCGTTCTCGACCATGCGGTCGATGACCCAGTTGCGGCGCTCGAGCGCAGCTTCCGGATGGCGGAAGGGATGGTAATTGGCAGGCCCTTTCGGCAGCGAGGCGAGATAGGCCGCCTCGGCGACGGTCAGCTCGGTCACGGATTTATTGAAATAGGTGAGTGCGGCGCCGGCGATGCCGTAGGAATTCATGCCGAAGAAGATCTCGTTCAGATAGAGTTCGAGGATCTTGTCCTTGCTGTAGGCCTGCTCGATCCGGAAGGAGAGGATCGCTTCCTTGATCTTGCGGTCGATCGTCTGGTCCGAGCTCAAAAGGAAGTTCTTGGCCACCTGCTGGGTGATCGTGGAGGCGCCGACCGGCCGGCGGCCGGAACCGAAATTCTGCAGGTTGACGAGGATTGCGCGGCCGAGACCGGTGAGATCAACGCCGGGATGATTGTAGAAATTCTTGTCTTCAGCCGACAGGAACGCCGCCTTCACGCGGTCGGGGACGGCCTGGATCGGCAGGAAGAGACGCTTTTCCTTGGCGTATTCCGCCATCAGAGCGCCGTTGCCGGCGTGGACACGGGTGGTCACCGGCGGCGCATAGCTGTTCAGAACGGCATAGTCCGGGAGATCCTTCGCGACGTTGGCGAGATAGATGGCAACACCCGCCGCCGCGACCAGAAACAGGACGCAGGCCATTCCGAAGAAATATCCAAAAAGTCTAACCATATTTTCAGCTACCGGTCTCTTCGATCGTCAATCGGCGCAGACGCAACGATTGCATGGATCAAGGCAATTTGCACGTTGCGCGGCTTACTCCATGAGCGCTACCGCCACAAGCCGATTCCGCGCTCAAGGCTTACGAAACATAAGCCGGAGTAACGGCGCGATTGTGAGGAAAATAGGGCTCTGCCCGCCGCATTCACCGCTGCGGACTCGTTTCATTAGGACTGTCACATCCAAGCAACGCCCGCCCCCGCCGCCGATCTGAGCCATTTCGCTCAGAATTCGATTCATGCGACGGACTTTAAGTCCTTGTTTTTATGGATGCCATCATTCCGCAGCCACGAACGATTTTGGGACAAAAGCGTTACCCGCCATTCGCCATGACGGCGGCGCGGTATCGCTTCACTGCATCGGTCAAAAGACCGACGATCTTGCCGCGCCAGGTCTCGTCGAGCAGCAGTTTCTCGTCCTCGGCATTGGAAAGGAAACCGAGCTCGAGGAGGATCGACGGCACGTCAGGGGCCTGCAGCACGCGGAAACCGGCATGACGGTGCGGATTGTTGATGGTGCCGACCTGATCCTTGAAGGAATTCAGCACGCTCTCGGCCAGCGAGATCGAAAAGGCCTGGGTCTCGCGCCGTGTCAGATCGAGCAGGATATCGGCGACCTCGGGCGGCTCGGCGACGGTCTCCTTGCCGGCGATCTGGTCGGAGAGGTTTTCACGTTCGGCCAGGTCGGCGGCAAGCTTGTCTGACGCCTTGTCGGAGATCGTATAGACGGTGGCGCCGCGGATATCCTTCTGCTTCAGCGTGTCGGCATGCAGCGAAATGAACAGCCCGGCATGGTTCTGGCGGGCGATCAGCACGCGCTGCGAAAGCGACAGGAACTCGTCATCCTCACGCGTCAGGAAGGCCTTGATGCCCGGCTCCTTGTTCAGCCGGTCGGTCAAGGCCTTGGCGAAGGCGAGCGTCACCTGCTTTTCCTCGGTCTTGGTGTCGACGCCGATCGCACCGGTGTCGATGCCGCCATGGCCAGCGTCGACGGCGATGACGAAATCGCCGGGGGCGGCCTTCTCCGGTGCCGGAATGGCGCTGGTCGTCTCAGCCGCCTCAGTCCGGTCGCTCCAGGATTGCGTTTTGACCAGTTCGGCAAAGGCCTGCTTGTCGATCATCTCGGCATCGAGCACGAGACGATGCCCCTTGCCGGCCTCGTCGGCCTGCACCTTGGCGAGCGCCAGCTTCACCGGCCCGGCCGTCGTCAGCACGATGCGGGCGCTTTCCTCGTCCATCTTGCCGTAACGGATATCCTTGAACAGGCCGCGGGCGGCGAGATCCTTGGCCGGAAAGCCGAAGGCGGTGGCCGGCAGGTCGATGACGATGCGTTCCGGATTGGCGATATAGTGGACGGAGAAGCGCGGCTCACGATCGAAATCGATAACGATGCGCGTTCTTGCATCGTCGCCGACGATGCGCGCGCCATAGGCAAGCAGCGGATCCCCGGCCTCGACGGCAGCAGCGACGGCCGACAGGAGACCAACGGCCAGAAACGCGGTCAGAACCCGCCTTGCGAATGTCGATCGCCAACTCGCGGATTTCGCCGTGATCCGAGCCCTCTTAAACAATAAACCGCCACACCCTATCTGTACTGCGATGGAGCCGCCGCGGCCGCGTCGAACGTCGCTGTGACGAAACACCCGTTGCGGCCTGCCGAATCGCGATCACTTTATCCCCAGCTTCTATGCGTTCTGAAATCCATCAATATTATGGCACATTTGGCTTTTCCCTTGCTATTGTGACACAGAAAACATACAACGAATTTTAGGGTAAAGTGTTGACGGGATAGAGTCGCCGCAAAGGCTGCCAGCCAGATCAGGACCTGGCGCCACACCGGTCATCGTCCGCCGTCTCATGCGCTTCATCCCTAGAACTGGATCCTGATTTTCCGGCTTATTGTCGGAATTCATTGGTGGATCAGCCACCACGCTCTCAGGGAGCAAACTCATCGGACCCGAACGGGTCTTCGTATTTGTCGATCACGCTTGGTTGTTGATGGTTTCGCAGCAGGTTTTATCTGAAGTGTACAGGCCCCGGACCGACATGGTTCCGGCTGCGGTCTGGCTGCTGCCCTCCCCCTCGCATCAGGCGCGACTTTCATTATCCGGCGCGGCTACAGTGGACCGCATTCTTTCTGTTTCAATAGCAGTCGGGAATGCGCTCTCGCGGCCACGCCGAGGAGCACAGCTTACATGGCAGACAAAATGCTTATCGATGCGTCTCACGAGGAAGAGACGCGCGTCGTTGTCGTTCGCGGGAACCGCATAGAAGAATTTGACTTCGAGTCGCAGCACAAGAAGCAGATCCGCGGCAACATCTATCTTGCAAAAGTAACGAGGGTCGAGCCCTCGCTGCAAGCCGCCTTCGTCGATTACGGCGGCAACCGGCACGGCTTCCTGGCCTTCGCCGAAATCCATCCCGACTATTACCAGATACCGCTCGCCGACCGTCAGGCGCTGCTTCGGGCCGAGGCCGAGGAGCATCGCCGCGACGAAGACGTCGAGCATGTCGAAACCGCGCCGATGGTCGATCTGTCCAAGCAGGATCAACCGGATGTCGGCATCGTGCCGGCAGAGGCGCCGGAAACGGCTGCCGTAACAGAAGAGCCGGCAGCGGTCGAAGCCGCGACATCGCCCGAGGCCGCCGAGGAAGCGCCTGCCAAGAAGGCAAGGCCGCGCCGCAGCCGCAAGAAGGCCGTCGAGCCGGTTGCTGAGGCGACCGCGACCGAGGACGCCGTTCCCACGGATGTCGAAGCCGAAGGCGCTTCGAAGGCCGACAACGAGGATGACGGCTCGACCGGCGGCACGATCGCCGCCATGGTGGAAACCGACGAGATTTCCGAGGACGTCGATACCAACAAGCGTCGCCACGATGATGACGACGACGATGACGATCACGGCGAAGAGGAAGTCATCGAATCGGTCGGCGCCGAAGACGCCATGGAAGAAGTGCCGGACCGCGTGCAGCGCAAGCCGCGCAAGCAGTACCGCATCCAGGAAGTCATCAAGCGCCGGCAGATCCTGCTCGTGCAGGTCGCCAAGGAAGAGCGCGGCAACAAGGGTGCCGCCCTTACCACCTATCTCTCGCTCGCCGGCCGCTATTCGGTACTGATGCCGAACACGGCGCGCGGCGGCGGCATTTCCCGCAAGATCACCAACCCTGCCGACCGCAAGCGCCTGAAGGAAATCGCGCGCATGCTCGAAGTGCCGCAGGGCATGGGCGTCATCCTGCGTACCGCCGGCGCCAACCGCACCAAGGTCGAGGTCAAGCGCGACTTCGAATATCTGATGCGCCTCTGGGAGAATGTGCGCACGCTGACGCTGGCGTCGACGGCTCCCTGCCTCGTCTATGAGGAAGGCTCGCTGATCAAGCGCTCGATCCGCGACCTCTACAACAAGGATATCGGCGAGATCATCGTTGCCGGCGAAGAAGGTTATCGTGAAGCGAAAGACTTCATGAAGATGCTGATGCCGAGCCATGCCAAGGTGGTCCAGCCCTATCGCGACATCCACCCGATCTTCTCGCGCTCGGGCATCGAAGCCCAGCTCGACCGCATGCTGCAGCCGCAGGTGACCCTGCGCTCCGGCGGCTACCTGATCATGAACCAGACGGAAGCGCTGGTCTCGATCGACGTCAACTCCGGCCGCTCGACGCGCGAACACTCGATCGAGGATACCGCGCTGCAGACCAACCTCGAAGCCGCGGAAGAAATCGCCCGCCAGCTTCGCCTGCGCGACCTTGCCGGCCTGATCGTCATCGACTTCATCGACATGGAAGAGAAGCGCAACAACCGCGCTGTCGAGAAGAAGCTGAAGGAATGCCTGAAGAACGACCGCGCCCGCATCCAGGTCGGCCGGATCTCGCATTTCGGCCTGCTTGAGATGTCGCGTCAGCGCATCCGCGCGTCGGTTCTCGAATCGACCACGCAGGTCTGCTCGCATTGCGGCGGCAGCGGCCATGTGCGTTCGCAGTCCTCCGTCGCGCTGCATGTCCTGCGCGGCATCGAGGAATATCTGCTCAAGAACACCACGCACAACATCACCGTGCGCACCACGCCTGATATTGCTCTCTACCTGCTCAACCACAAGCGCCAGACGATCATCGATTACGAGAACCGCTTCGGCGTTGCGATCATCATCGACGCTGATGGTTCGGTCGGCGCGCAGCATTTCGCGATCGATCGCGGCGAGGCGGTGGAAAACCCGGTCAAGATCGAAACGCTCTTCAACTTCGCTGCCATTCCTGAGGATGACGACGATGACATCGTCATCGAGGCGGATGAGGACGAAGACGAGGAACTCGAGGAAAAGCCGGCCGTTGCCGAGCGCCCGGCAGCAGTGCGCTCGGAAGGCGAAGGTGACGGCAACCGCAAGCGCAAGCGCCGCAGGCGCCGCCGCGGCCGCAACGGCAATGCCGAGCAGCCGGCATCGGCTGCAGGTGAAGCCGGCGACGAGGATGAGGACGGTGACGACGAGGCCGGCGAAGGCGATGAAAACGCCGAAGGCACGTCTGAGACACTGGCTGAAAGCGAAGAATCGCAGCGCCGCAAGCGGCGCCGTCGCGGCAAGCGCGGCGGTCGTCGCAACCGCGCCGAGGATGGCTCCGAACTGACGGCCGGCGAAGCCGGTGAAGACAGTGGCGGTGAGGACGAAGGCGACGACGTTTCGAACGACGGCGCGCCCGGCGAAGCCGAAACTGCCGAAGCCGTTGCCGTGCAGGCTGACGAAGGTCAGGCCGCAGCGGCCGCCGTCGAGGGTGTGGCCGTCGTCGCCGAAGAGGTGAAGCCCGCCCGCAGCCGCGGCCGCCGCAAACCGGCCGCAGCGCCGGTCGAAGAACCGGTCGCCGAGACGGCACCTGTGGCTGAGGCTGAACCGGAATTGGTCGAAGCCTCCGCCGATCTCGAAGCGCCCGCTCGCGCAGAGGCCCAGGAAGAGGCAAAGCCGGTTCGCGCCAACCGCGAATCCAACATCACCTCCTCCGAGCCGACGGTGAAATCCACCACCCGCGCCGAAAACGGCGACGGCGACGACGGCAAGCCGAAGAAAGCCGGCTGGTGGCAGCGCCGTGGCTTCTTCTGAACGCTGATTTTCGGACGTAAACCCTGAAATCCGGCCGCGGCGACGCGGCCGGATTTTTGTTTGTGGCGAGGGGATCGTCGTTAGTTTGATCTCATCCGGCGTCTTCGCACGTCTGAAAAGACGCGCGGCCTGCGGGCGGTGTTTGCCGGATTCGGCATCATGTTCCTGTAACATCTCCTACGCTCGGCCCAGGAGATTGCCGACACCAACTCACCCCGGCTGCCGCCACCAACCGAAGTCGAGCCGCGGGTCTCGACCCGTCCTTCGGGACTGTAAACGGGCCAAAGGACATGCCGTAACCTCTCGACTCCCTCTTCTCCCCTCGGGGAGAAGGTGCCCGTAGGGCGGATGAGGGGGCCGGCGACGCCGGTCTTTCCTGCAATGCCTATGCGGGTTTCGACCGCGCTGGCATCGTCTTGACCGGGTTCAGGCGCTTGCTGTTGGCGTGGTGGGATAGATAATTGCGGGGGGCGTGTAGCCCCCTCATCCGCCTGCCGGCACCGACCGGGGTCGAGCCACCGGTCTCGACCCGTCCTTCGGACCCCCGAGGGGAGAAGAGGATTTGCGGCAGCCTCTCCGTTCCTCGCTCACATCTCGCAAGGCGCGTCCCCTCGCCCCGTTTGCGGGAATCCGAAATACGGGGCGAACCCCCATTAGGTTAGGGCGCAACCATCATTCTCCCGCTTGCGATCAGGCCGCCGGGGGATAAAGCAGGTCGACGATGTAGCTGGCGTCGAAGCGCGAATCGAGCATGCCGTAGGTGGAGCGCCAGCCGCCGGCAAGGCGCGTCTCGATGAAGGCATCGGCGATGCGTCCGGCGCCCAGCCGATAGAGTTCGGCGGCACCGGCGGCGAGCGCCAGCTGTTCGACGAGCAGGCGCGCCGCACCCTCATCCTGTTCACACAGCGCGATTGCCGCACGCAGTACGTCGATCGTCTTTTTGCCGGCAGGGCCGAGATCGCGCGCAAGGCCGGAAAAGACCGTTTCGAACAGATCCTTGCCGCGGTTGAGCACGCGCAGCACGTCGAGCGCCATGACGTTGCCGGAGCCCTCCCAGATGGCGTTGACGGGCGCCTCGCGGTAATGGCGGGCGATCGGACGCTCTTCGATATAACCGTTGCCGCCGATGCATTCCATCGCCTCGTAGATCAGCGCCGGCGCGATCTTGCAGCACCAGTATTTGGCGACCGGCGTCATGACGCGGGCATAGGCCGCTTGCTCGGCATTGCCACGCGCCTTGTCGAAGGCATTGGCAAGCCGGAAGGACAGCGCCGTTGCGGCGGCGACATCGAGCGCCATGTCGGCCAGCACGCGCGTCATGATCGGCTGGTTGACCAGCATCTTGCCGAAGACGCTGCGGCCGCGGGTGTGGTGCACGGCTTCGGCGAGCGAGGCGCGCATCATGCCCGACGAGGCCAGCGCGCAATCGAGCCGCGTCAGCGTCACCATGTCGAGGATGGTGCGGATGCCGGCATCCGGACCGCCGAGCAGGAAACCGAAAGTGTCGGAGAATTCGACCTCGGCAGAGGCGTTGGAGCGGTTGCCGACCTTGTCCTTCAGCCGCTGGAACTGCAGGCCGTTGGCGGAACCATCCTCCAGCAGGCGCGGCACCAGGAAGCAGCCCATCCCCTCCTTCGTCTGCGCCAGCATGATGAAGGCATCGCTCATCGGAGCGGACATGAACCATTTGTGGCCGGACAGCCGGTAGATGCCTTCGCTGACCTTTTCGGCAGCGCTCCTGTTGGCGCGCACATCCGTGCCGCCCTGTTTTTCCGTCATGCCCATGCCGATGGTCACGGCGGATTTCTGCATGGCGGGCTTGTTCGACGAATCATATTTGCGCGAAAGGATTTTCGGCGCCCAGTCCTTCTGTACAGCGGGCGAGGCCGAGAGCGCGGCAACCGAGGCGCTCGTCATCGTCAGCGGGCAGAGATGGCCGGATTCCAGCTGTGACGTCAGATAAAAGCGGGCGGCGCGAACCTTGTGGGCCTCATCCTTGGCTTCGGTATCGGCCTGCGGATCCCAGACGGAAGAATGCAGGCCGACCGACATGGAGCGGCGCATCAGCGCGTGCCAGGCGGGGTGGAACTCGACGACGTCGACGCGCTCGCCGCGCGGACCATGGGTGCGCAGCTGCGGCGCACCCTGGTTGGCCATGCGCGCCAGCTCCTGCGCCTCCGGCGAGGTGACGTAGCGGCCCATGTTTTCCAGGTCTTCACGGATGCCGCGCGGCAGGGCCGCCGTCAGATCGACGATCAGCGGATCGGATCGATAGGCGTTGATGCCGGACCACAGGCTCGGCTGGTTGAGTTCTGCGAGTTTTTCGTCAGTCCGGTTGGCGGAGGTCATAATTCGCTTCTAGTGTAAGAACCCGGCAAAGGGAAACCGGAAGTTATGATTCGGTTCCTTCTGCTCTATCGGAATTTTGGCGAAAATGCATGGGGACATAAGCCTTTGCCCACAGCGCATGCTTGCCCCGGCGGGCAGCACTCTTTATAGACCCGCCAGAGACAGCAAGAGGCAGGGTCATGGTCTTTTTCCCCCACCGCCACCTCATCGGCATCAAGGGCCTCACCGAGCAGGATATCACCTATCTTCTCGACAAGGCCGACGAAGCCGTCAAGATCAGCCGCCAGCGAGAGAAGAAGACGTCGACGCTGCGCGGGCTGACGCAGATCAACCTCTTCTTCGAGGCATCGACCCGCACGCAGGCCTCCTTCGAGCTTGCCGGCAAGCGGCTCGGCGCCGACGTCATGAACATGTCGGTCGGCAATTCCTCGGTGAAGAAAGGCGAAACGCTGATCGACACGGCGATGACGCTGAATGCGATGCGCCCCGATGTGCTGGTGATCCGCCATTCGAGCGCCGGTGCCGCCGCCCTCCTCGCCCAGAAAGTCTCCTGCTCGGTCGTCAATGCCGGCGACGGGCAGCACGAGCATCCGACCCAGGCGCTGCTCGACGCGCTGACGATCCGCCGCGCCAAGGGCAAGCTCTCGCGCATCATCGTGGCGATCTGCGGCGACGTGCTGCATTCGCGGGTGGCGCGTTCCAATATCCTGCTGCTCAATGCGATGGGCGCGCGCGTCCGTGTCGTCGCGCCCGCCACCCTCCTGCCCGCCGGCATCGCCGAGATGGGCGTCGAGGTCTTCCATTCGATGAAGGAAGGGCTGAAGGATGCCGACGTGGTGATGATGCTGAGGCTGCAGCGCGAGCGCATGTCCGGCGCCTTCGTGCCTTCGGTGCGCGAATACTACCACTTCTACGGGCTCGACGCCGAAACGCTGAAGGCGGCGAAGGAGGATGCGCTGGTCATGCATCCCGGCCCGATGAACCGCGGCGTCGAGATCGCCTCGGAGGTGGCCGACGGTCCGCAGAGCGTGATTGCCGAACAGGTGGAAATGGGGGTCGCAGTGCGCATGGCCGTCATGGAGACACTGCTTGTCTCGCAGAACCAGGGTCCCCGCAGCGATGGATTGAAGGCATGAGCAACCCGATCGTCCTCAAGAACGTCCGCATCGTCGATCCCTCGCGCAATCTCGACGAGGTGGGCACGATCATCGCAGAAAACGGCGTGATCATCGCCGCCGGCCATGCGGCACAGAACCAGGGCGCGCCGGATGGCGCCGTCATCCGCGACTGCACCGGCCTTGTCGCCACACCCGGCCTCGTCGATGCGCGCGTCCATATCGGCGAACCCGGCGGCGAACATCGCGAGACGATCGCCTCGGCGAGCCGGGCAGCGGCGGCCGGCGGCGTCACCTCGATCATCATGATGCCGGACACCGATCCCGTCATCGACGACATCGCGCTCGTCGAATTCGTCAAGAAGACAGCGCGGGATACGGCCGCCGTCAACGTCTATCCGGCCGCCGCCATCACCAAGGGCCTTGCCGGCGAAGAGATGACCGAGATCGGCCTGTTGATGCAGGCGGGCGCCGTCGCCTTCACCGATGCCCATTCCAGCGTCCACGACACCCAGGTGCTGCGCCGGATCATGACCTATGCGCGCGAATTCGGCGCCGTCGTCTCCTGTGAAACGCGCGACAAATATCTCGGCGCCAACGGCGTCATGCATGAAGGGCTTTTCGCCAGCTGGCTCGGGCTCTCCGGCATCCCGCGGGAAGCCGAGCTCATCCCGCTCGAACGCGATCTCCGGATCGCCGAGCTGACGCGCGGTCGTTATCATGCCGCGATGATCTCGGTGCCGCAATCGGTGGAGGCGATCGAACGCGCCCGCAGCCGCGGCGCGAAGGTCACCTGCGGTGTCTCGATCAACAATCTGGCGCTCAACGAAAACGACATCGGCGAATACCGCACCTTCTTCAAGCTCTATCCGCCGCTGCGTCCGGAAGACGACCGGGTGGCGATGGTCGATGCGCTTGCCAGCGGCGCGATCGACATCATCGTCTCCTCGCACGACCCACAGGACGTCGATACGAAGCGCCTGCCCTTCGGCGAGGCCGAGGATGGCGCGGTCGGGCTAGAAACCATGCTGGCAGCGGCGCTGAGGCTTCACCATGGCGGCCAGGTGAGCCTGATGCGCCTGATCGATGCCATGTCCACCCGCCCCGCGCAGATTTTCGGCTTGAATGCCGGCACGCTGAAGCCGGGCGCGGCGGCCGATATCATGCTGATCGATCTCGATGAGCCTTGGCTTGTCGCCAAAGACATGCTTCTCTCCCGCTCCAAGAACACGCCGTTCGAAGACGCACGCTTCAGCGGGCGGGCGGTCGCGACATACGTCTCGGGAAAGCTTGTCCACGCGCTCTAGGAGACGGCTGGACTGAGGATATCACGGAGGGCCGAGGGGGCATATGTTATCCAATCTGATGTCATGGCAGATCACGCTGCCGATCGCGCTTGCCGCCGCCGTCATCGGCTATCTCTTCGGCTCCATCCCTTTCGGCCTGATCCTCACACGCGCCGCCGGCCTCGGCGATGTGCGCAGCATCGGTTCGGGCAATATCGGCGCGACCAACGTGCTGCGAACAGGAAACCGGAAACTTGCGGCAGCGACGCTGCTGCTCGACGCGCTGAAGGCATCGGTGGCGGCCTGGGTCGTCGGCTATTTCCTCGGTGAGGAGGCGGCGATCATCGCCGGCTTCTTCGCCTTCATCGGCCATCTCTTCCCGGTCTGGATCGGCTTCAAGGGCGGCAAGGGTGTCGCCACCTATATCGGCACCCTGCTCGGCGTCGCGCCGATCATGGTCGTGCTCTTCGCCGCCGTCTGGCTGGCGGTCGCCTTCACCACCCGCTACTCCTCGCTGTCGGCGCTGGTCGCCATGCTCGTCACTCCGGTGGCGCTGTGGATATTGGGCAACGAGAAGGTTGCGGCCGTCATGGCGATCATGACGCTGATTTCCTATTGGAAGCACAGGGCGAATATTTCGCGCCTGATGGGCGGGACGGAAAGCAAGATCGGAGCAAAGGGCTAATGGATGCGCCGGGCGCGGGATCAAAAGGCGTCGTGCTGACCGAGCGGCAGCGAATTGCCTGGCTGCGTCTCATCCGTTCCGACAATATCGGCCCCGCGACCTTTCGCGACCTCATCAATCATTTCGGCTCGGCCGAGGCAGCACTTGCCGCATTGCCGGAGCTTTCGGCGCGCGGCGGCGCGACGCGGGCAATCCGCATCGCCAGCGAGGCCGAGGCGCATCGGGAATTGGAGGCGGCGCATCGCTTCGGCGCCCGCTTCGTCGGCATCGGCGAGCCCGACTATCCGCAGGCACTGAAACAGATCGACGGCGCGCCGCCGCTGCTGGCCGTCAAGGGCGCGCTTGCCGCCGCCAAACGACCAGCTGTCGGCATCGTCGGCTCACGCAATGCCTCGGCCGCCGGCGTAAAATTCGCGGCAATGGTGGCGCGCGACTGCGGCCGGGCAGGATATACCGTGGTCTCGGGTCTGGCGCGCGGCATCGACACATCAGCGCATCGGGCAAGCCTCGATACGGGCACGATCGCCGCCCTTGCCGGCGGTCTCGACCAGCCCTATCCGCCGGAGAATATCGGCCTGCTCCAGGAGATCACCGGCGGCAACGGCCTGGCGGTGAGCGAGATGCCCTTCGGCTGGGAGCCCCGCGCCCGCGATTTTCCGCGCCGGAACCGGCTGATCGCCGGCATCGCGCTCGGCCTCGTGGTCATCGAAGCGGCGACACGCTCGGGCTCGCTGATCACCGCACGGCTTGCCGGCGAGTTCGGCCGGCTGGTGTTTGCCGTGCCCGGTTCGCCGCTCGATCCGCGCTGCCACGGCACCAACGGGTTGCTGAAGGACGGGGCTTCGATCGTCACCACGCCCGCCGATGTCGTCGAGGCTTTGGCGCCGCTGACGCAATTCGAACTGTTCCCGTCATCGATGGCGGAGCAACCGGCAGGTGACGGCAAGGCGATGACGATGCCGCCCGGCGATTCAGACCGGGCTCGCATCATCGATGCGCTCGGGCCGACCCCGGTCGAGATCGACGACGTCATCCGCCATACCGGCCTGTCGGCATCGGCGGTCTATCTCATTCTTCTGGAGCTCGATATATCAGGCAGGCTGCACCGGCATCAGGGCGGCCTCGTCTCGCTTTCCGATTGAACTTTGCACGATATCGGAGAATTGCCGAACCTCTGTGTCGAAAACCTTCAGCCGCCTATCTAAAATTGTATTTTCCTCACAATCTCCCTTTAGCTGCAGCTGATGCAAGAGGTAAAATTGTACCAAACCCCTTGACCGCAGCGATTTCCCTGTCCATGTCGGAGAGCCGGTATCCATGTTTCGGTGTGTGTCGCGCTGGCTTCAACGCTGGCGTCGTTTCCATTTTAGAGAATCATCATGAATGTTGTAGTGGTGGAATCGCCTGCCAAGGCCAAGACGATCAACAAGTATCTGGGTCCGGGATACAAAGTGCTCGCCTCCTTCGGCCATGTGCGCGATCTGCCTGCCAAGGACGGCTCAGTTCTTCCTGATCAGGATTTCGAAATGCTTTGGGAGGTCGATGGTGCCTCCGCCAAGCGGATGAAGGATATTGCCGACGCGGTGAAATCCTCCGACGGCCTGTTTCTCGCGACCGACCCGGATCGCGAAGGCGAAGCGATTTCCTGGCACGTTCTCGACATGCTGAACAAGAAGCGGGTGCTGAACGGCAAGCCGGTCAAGCGCGTCGTCTTCAATGCGATCACCAAGAAGGCGGTGCTCGATGCGATGGCCGATCCGCGCGACATCGACGTGCCGCTGGTCGACGCCTATCTGGCGCGCCGCGCCCTCGACTATCTCGTCGGCTTCAATCTTTCGCCGGTGCTGTGGCGCAAGCTACCCGGCGCCCGTTCGGCCGGCCGTGTCCAGTCGGTGGCACTTCGCCTGGTCTGCGACCGCGAATCCGAGATCGAGCGCTTCATTTCGGAAGAATACTGGAACATCTCGGCACTCCTGAAGACGCCGCGCGGCGACGAGTTCGAGGCGAAACTGGTTTCGGCAAACGGCAAGCGGCTTCCGCCGCGCGCGATCGGCAACGGCGAGGATGCCGGCAAGCTCAAGGCATTGCTCGAAGGCGCGAGCTACATCGTCGACTCCGTTGAAGCAAAACCGGTCAAGCGCAATCCGGGACCGCCATTTACGACCTCGACGCTGCAGCAGGCCGCCTCCTCCAATCTCGGCTTCTCCGCTTCGCGCACCATGCAGGTCGCCCAGAAGCTCTATGAAGGCGTCGATATTGGCGGCGAGACAGTCGGTCTCATCACCTATATGCGAACCGACGGCGTCCAGATGGCGCCCGAAGCGATCGATGCGGCACGCCGCGCCATCGTCGACCAGTTCGGCGAGCGCTACATGCCGGAAAAACCGCGCTTCTATTCCACCAAGGCGAAGAACGCCCAGGAGGCGCACGAGGCGATCCGTCCGACCGATTTCGACCGCTCGCCCGACCGCGTGCGCAAATTCCTCGATGCCGACCAGATCCGCCTCTACGACCTGATCTGGAAGCGCGGCATCGCCAGCCAGATGGCGTCGGCCGAGATCGAGCGCACCACGGCTGAAATCACCGCCGACAATAAGGGCGAGAAGGCCGGGTTGCGTGCCGTCGGTTCGGTCATCCGCTTCGACGGCTTCATCGCCGCCTATACCGACCAGAAGGAAGACGGCGAGCAGAGCGACGATGGCGACGAGGATGGCCGCCTGCCGGAGATCAATGCGCGCGAGACGCTCGCCAAGCAGAAGATCAATTCGACGCAGCATTTCACCGAACCGCCGCCGCGCTATTCCGAAGCCTCGCTGATCAAGAAGATGGAAGAGCTCGGCATTGGCCGCCCCTCCACCTATGCCGCGACGCTCGCCACACTGCGCGACCGCGACTATGTGACGATCGACAAGCGCAAGCTGATCCCGCAGGCCAAGGGCCGGCTGGTGACGGCTTTCCTTGAGAGCTTCTTCACCAAATATGTCGAATACGACTTCACCGCCGATCTCGAAGAGAAGCTCGACCGGATTTCCGCCGGCGAGCTTAACTGGAAGCAGGTGCTGCGCGATTTCTGGAAGGATTTCTTCGCCCAGATCGAAGACACCAAGGAACTGCGCGTCACCAATGTGCTGGATTCGCTGAACGAGGCGCTGGCGCCACTGGTCTTCCCGAAGCGGGAGGACGGCAGCGATCCCAGGATCTGCCAGGTCTGCGGCACCGGCAACCTGTCGCTGAAGCTCGGCAAATACGGCGCCTTCGTCGGCTGCTCGAACTATCCGGAATGCAACTACACCCGCCAGCTCTCTTCCGAAAATGGCGGGGAAGCGGATGGTGTTGCCCTCAACGAGCCGAAGAACCTGGGCACCGATCCGACGACCGGCGAAGAGCTGACGCTGCGGTCCGGCCGCTTCGGCCCCTATATCCAGCGCGGCGACGGCAAGGAAGCCAAACGCGCCTCGCTGCCGAAGGGCTGGAAGCCAGAGGAAATCGACTACGAGAAGGCGATGGCTTTGATCTCGCTGCCGCGCGATATCGGCAAACATCCGGAATCGGGCAAGATGATTTCATCAGGCATCGGGCGCTATGGGCCGTTCCTGCTGCATGACGGTTCCTACGCCAATCTGGAAACCATCGAGGACGTGTTCTCGGTCGGCCTCAACCGCGCCGTGACGGTTATCGCCGAAAAGGCGAACCAGGCGCCCGGCCGGGGTTCGCGCGGCACGCCGGCGGCGCTGAAGACACTCGGCGATCATCCCGACGGCGGCGCCATCACCGTTCGCGATGGCAAGTACGGCCCTTACGTCAATTGGGGCAAGGTCAATGCCACCCTGCCGAAGGGTAAGGATCCGCAGGCCATCACCGTCGAGGAGGCGCTTGCGCTGATCACGGAAAAGGCCGGCAAAGCCCCCGCCGGCAAGGCATCGGCCGGCAGGGCGACCAAGGCGAAAGCCAAGCCGAAGGCGGCGGCAGCCGAAGCCAAGACCACCAAGACGGCGGCCAAGCCGAAGACAACGAAGGCGAAAGCGCCGGCGAAATCGAAAAAGGGCTGACGTGAGCAGGATACCGCGCGAAAGAACAAATCCCGCGGGCAAACGCCCGGGCAAGATCGGCCGCGCCGGCAAGGATGCTCCCGCCGTCGAGCCGCTGAACATCATCCACGGCGCCCTGCCCTCCCGCGAAGTGATCCTGCGCTTCATCGCCGATCATCCGCAGAAAGCGTCCAAACGCGAACTCGCCAAGGCTTTCGGCCTGAAGGGTGACAACCGCGTCGAGCTCAAGCACATGCTGCAGGAGCTCGAGCAGGAAGGCATGCTGCAGAAGACCCGGAAGTCGCTGATCCGTCCCGGTGCGCTGCCGCCGGTCACCGTGCTCGATATCACCACGCGCGACAAGGATGGCGACCTGATCGGCCGACCGGCGGAGTGGCCGGAGGACCAGGGCGTCGCCCCTGCCGTCGCCATCCGCCAGCAATCGCCCGCAGGCCGCCAGGGCAAGGGCAAGGCGCCTGTCGCCGGCCTCGGCGACCGCATCCTGGCGAAGATCTTCCCGGCCGTCGATCGCGGCGGCCCGGCCTATACGGCACGGATCATCAAGGTGATCGACAGGCGCCGCGGCGCCTCGATGGGCGTTTTCCGCACCGCACCCGGCGGCGGCGGCCGACTGCTGCCGATCGAGCGGCGCGGCGAGGAGATGATGATCGATCCCGACTTCACCGGCGGTGCTGAGGACGGCGACCTGGTCGAGGTCGAAATCGCCCGTCTCGGCCGCTTCGGCCTGCCGCGTGCCAAGGTGCTTTCCGTCGTCGGCTCGGTCGGTTCGGAAAAGGCGATCTCGATGATCGCGATCCATGCACACGGCATCCCGCATGTCTTCCCGCCTGCCGTCATCGCCGAGGCGGAAGCCGCACAAGCCGCCAGCATGTCGCATCGCGAGGATTGGCGCGACGTGCCGCTGATCACCATCGACCCGGCCGACGCCAAGGACCATGACGACGCGGTTTATGCCGAACTCGACCCCTCACCCGACAATCCCGGCGGTGTCGTCGTCACCGTGGCGATTGCCGACGTCTCCTGGTATGTCCGCCCTAAGTCGGCGCTCGACCGCGAGGCGCTGAAACGCGGCAACTCGGTCTATTTCCCGGATCGCGTCGTGCCGATGCTGCCGGAGCGCATCTCCAACGATCTCTGCTCGCTGAAAGAAGGCGTCGACCGCCCAGCGCTTGCCGTGCGCATGAGCTTTTCCGGGGAAGGCCGCAAGATCGGCCACACCTTTCATCGCGTCATGATGAAGAGCGCGGCCAAGCTCTCCTACCAGCAGGCGCAGGCGGCGATCGACGGCAAGCCGGACGATCAGACCGGCCCCATGCTCGAGCCGATCCTGAAGCCGCTCTGGCACGCCTATGAGGTGATGAAACGCGGACGCGACCGGCGCCAGCCGCTGGAACTCGACATGCCGGAGCGCAAGATCCTGCTGAAGCCCGACGGCACCGTCGATAGAGTCGTCGTGCCGCCGCGGCTCGATGCGCACAAGCTGATCGAAGAGATGATGATCCAAGCCAACGTCTCAGCCGCCGAGACGCTGGAAAAGAAGCGCCAGCCGCTGATCTACCGCATCCATGACGGCCCGACGCTTGCCAAGCAGGAAATCCTGCGCGAGTTCCTGGCCACGCTCGGCATCCCGCTCGCCAAGGGCGGCAACATGCGCGCCAACAACTTCAACGGCATCCTGGCGAAGGCGGACGGCACGCCGCACCAGACCATGGTCAATGAGATGGTCCTGCGCTCGCAGAGCCAGGCGATCTATGGTCCGGAGAATATCGGCCATTTCGGCCTCAACCTGATGAAATACGCCCATTTCACCTCGCCGATCCGCCGCTACGCCGATCTCATCGTGCACCGCGCCCTCGTCGGCTCGCTCGGCTTCGGCGAAGGCGGCATCACCCCCGACGAAGAAGGCACTCTCGACGATATCGCCGCCGAAATCTCGACCTTCGAGCGCCGGGCCATGGCCGCCGAGCGCGAGACGGTCGACCGGCTGATCGCCCATCACCTTGCCGGCCGGGTCGGCGAAGAATTTGCCGGACGGGTCTCGGGCGTAACGAAATCCGGGCTTTTTGTCGTCCTGCCGGACTATGGCGCCGACGGTTTCGTCCCCATATCGACGCTCGGCACCGATTATTTCATTTATGACGAGGCGCATCAGGCGCTCTCGGGTGAAAGAACAGGGCTCGGCTATCGCCTTGGCGACAACGTCACGGTGAAGCTTGCCGAGGCGATCCCGCTTGCCGGCGCGCTGCGTTTTGAGATGGTCAGCGAAGGCCGCAAGGTGCCGACGGCGGTGCGCTCCTTTCACAAAGCCGGCCGCCGCGACAAGGGCCAGGTCCGCAAGAAGCCCGGAACGAGGCCGCCTCGCGGACGGCACTAGTTTCGAAAAGGAAATACGCGATGAGCACACCAACCGATCCGGCCGTCCGCTACGGGGATGCGCCCGAGGTCGAGCGCCCGGTCGGGCGCTCCATCATGCGGGGGCTGATGAACCGCTGCCCGGCCTGCGGCAACGGCAAGCTCTTTCGCGCTTTCCTGAAGCCGGTCGATCATTGCGCCGCCTGCGGCGAGGCGATGCATCACCAACGCGCCGACGATCTGCCGCCCTATATCGTCATCCTCGTTCTCGGCCACGTCGTGGTCGGCGGCTATATGCTGACCGACATGACCTTCGTGCTGCCGGTCTGGGTGCATCTTGCCATTTGGGCACCGATCACCGTCATCACTGCACTTGCCTCGATCCAGCCGATCAAGGGCGGCGTCATCGGCCTGCAATGGGCGCTGCGCATGCACGGTTTCGGTGGTGGGAGCGACGATCCCGACGATTATGACATTCCCGGCCGGCCGGACTAGGCCGCAATCGCTTCAGCGCCTTCACCTTCCAGACATATTTGACGTGTAGTGGCAGCGCTCCAGCGATCACCACCCGGGGCAGCCGACGATCCTCAACGACTTGACATGGTAAGCTTTTCTTGTCTGAACAGGCTTTACATTCCGCAGGTGGTCACTCACATCGGAAATACTGCGAAACGCCGCCCGTCACCTGGATTTGGCACGCCTGTGTCTTTCTGTGTGAGGTGACCGGCCGATTCGCTCGCGTAGCTTTCTAAGGATGGATAAATGTCTCAGCCGAGAAACGGCACACCGGGCGATGTCGAGGAAATCCATTGGCCTTCTCTGGTGGCAGCCATCTCGTCCATATCGGCCGTCGGCATAGCAATCGGCCTCGGGCTGCCCCTCCTCAGCATCATCCTCGAAAAACGCGGCATCTCGTCCACCCTGATCGGGCTCAACACGGCGATGGCCGGGGTCGCGGCGATGGCTGCCGCACCCATCACCACCAAGCTCGCCCATAAATACGGCGTTGCGCCGACCATGCTCTGGGCCGTGCTGATTTCGGCGCTGAGTGCCCTCGGTTTTTATTATGCCGAGGATTTCTGGATGTGGTTTCCGCTGCGTTTCGCCTTCCATGGTGCGACGACGACGCTGTTCATCCTCTCCGAATTCTGGATCAACGCCGCTTCGCCACCTTCCAAACGCGGCTTCGTGCTCGGCATCTATGCGACCGTGCTTTCCCTCGGCTTTGCGGCCGGGCCACTGCTGTTTTCGATCCTCGGCAGCGACGGCATCTTCCCCTTCCTGATCGGCGCCGGCGCCATCCTGCTTGCCGCCATTCCGATCTTCATCGCCCGCGACGAAAGCCCGGCGCTCGAGGAAAAACCGGAGCTGCATTTCATGCGCTACGTCTTCCTGGTGCCGACGGCGACGGCGGCGGTCTTCATCTTCGGCGCGGTCGAGGCGGGCGGTCTGTCGCTTTTCCCGATCTTTGCGGTGCGCGCCCATTTCACCGAATCGCAAGCAGCCCTGCTGCTCACCATGATGGGCGTCGGCAACGTCATCTTTCAGATCCCGCTCGGCCTGCTTTCCGACCGCATCGCCGACAAGCGACCGCTTCTGGCCGGCATGGCGCTGATGGGCTTCATCGGCTCGATGATGCTGCCGTTGCTGCTCGACAACTGGCTGCTGATGGCCGGGCTGCTGCTTTTCTGGGGCGGTTGCGTCTCCGGCCTCTATACGGTCGGCCTCAGCCATCTCGGCTCGCGGCTGACAGGCTCCGACCTTGCGGCCGCCAATGCTGCCTTCGTCTTCTGTTATGCGATGGGCACCGTGGCCGGGCCGCAGGCGATCGGCGCGGCGATCGATGTCGCTGGAAATAACGGGTTTGCCTGGGCGATTGCCGCTTTCTTCGGTCTTTACGCCCTACTTTCCGGCATCAGACTGATGTTCATTCGAAAACGGGCTTGACTTTTCGGGCGGGATTCGTAGTTTCGCGCCAGGATTTGCCGTGGAGCCCATCCGGCTTCCACGGCTTTCATTTTCTTAAAGGCAGGACGACCATGGCCAAGGCTACAACAATCAAGATCAAGCTGCTGTCGACAGCCGACACCGGTTTCTTCTACGTCACCACGAAGAACAGCCGTACGATGACGGACAAGATGACGAAGACGAAGTACGACCCGGTTGCGAAGAAGCATGTCGAGTTCAAGGAAACCAAGATCAAGTAATCACTTGGCCTAACGGATTTCAAAAAAGCGCGCGCCTTCGGGTTGCGCGTTTTTTGTTGCCCGAATTGATCCTCACTGGAAGATGATAGCGCAAACAGAAAAACGCCGCCCTTCCATCTTCGGGAAGTGGCGGCGTTTTCGTGTAAGGGGGTCGACCAGCATGCAAAACGGCACGAGGAACCGCTATAATTTGCGTACCAGCCGACCGACCCCACGACCCAGGAGATGCGGCGGACCTGAGCATCATGGGGTATCGACAACTCCTCAACGGGAGCGCTTCTCTTATGAGCCGATAATTTGCGCAAAAATGAAAGAAAATCAACAAATTCTTAATGGTGAAAATTCTTAGCTTGATTCTATGGTTAAAAGTCCAATTTTGGGACATACAAAGATTTATGGGCTCTGCTTGAGCCGGAAGCCTAATGTCCGATCACGCTAAGAAATTCGACACTATAACCGAATAACTTAGGTCTCCCCTCCCCCTACGTGAGGTGACGTCGCCGCACTCTATTTGAGCCTGCAGGCGATGGGCATTTTTTATAGTCTCCATTTCATCTGGAGCCAGGGCCTCGGCTCCGTCAAGACTGTCACGCGGTGGCAGATCCGCAGCAACGCCGGAAGTCCATTTTTAGGCTATTGAGTTCTGAAATTTCGCCTCGCATTGCACAGGCGAGGATTAAAAATCGGTAACAATTCACTTACCGCAATGGAAAACCCGCAAATGGCGCCTATGGCGGCAAATGATTCGTCAGGCAGCTGCGGCGACCACGCGGTTGCGGCCGGTATTCTTGGCCTCGTAAAGCGCGAGATCGGCCTGCTTCATCAGCTGGTCCGGGGTCAGCACCGTTGCAATCCGCGAGGCGATGCCGAAGGAGGCGGTGACGTTCAGCGCTTGACCTGCGTGTTTCAGCATGAAGGGAGCGCTTTCGATCGCCGCGCGCAGGCGCTCGGCGACGGTGGCGGCAATTTCCGGCGAAGTGTCGGGCATCACGACGACGAATTCCTCGCCGCCGTAGCGGCAGGCGAGGTCGGCACCACGAATGGTCGAACGGACGCGGTTTGCAAATTCCCGCAGCACTTCGTCGCCGCCGTCATGGCCGTAAGTGTCGTTGACCTGCTTGAAGCGATCGATATCGGTGATCAGCACCGAAAGCGGCCGGCCCCGCGCCATTGAACGGTTGAAAAGCACATTCAGGTGATTGTCGAGATAGCGCCTATTGTAAAGGCCGGTCAGCGGATCGGTCACGGCAAGCTCGATCGTCTGCTTGACGCTGGCGCGCAGGCGGTCGTTATAGCGCTTGCGGCGGATCTGCGTCAGGCTGCGGGCAAGCAGCTCGTTGGGATCGACCGGACGGATGATGTAATCGTTGACGCCGAGATCGAGCGCGCGCACGACCATCTCGTCAGCCCCCTGCTCGGTGATGATCAGGATCGGCAGGAAGCGTGTGCGCTCCAGCGAGCGCAGCTGCGAGCAGAGGCGAAGCGGATCGTAATCGTCGAAGTTGGCATTGACGATGACGAGATCGAAGGCGCTTTCGGCCGCCTCGAACAGGGCGGCCTGCGGATCGGAAAGGGCAAGCACGTCGGCGACCGGCTTCAGCGCCTTGATGATGCGCTCCTGCGAATTGGCGCGGCCGTCGACGAGCAGCACCTGAGCGGTTTCGTCGGCGCGGCCCTCGCCTGCCCGCGTGAGGTCGTCGATGCCCATCGTATGGGCGGTGTCGGCGCGGATGCGCAGCTCATCGCTCAATGTCTTTAAGCGCAGCAGGCTCTTCACACGCGAGATCAGCTGCAGATCGTTGACCGGCTTGGTGAGGAAATCGTCGGCGCCGGCCTTCAGGCCGCGCACGCGATCGGCCGGCTGGTCGAGCGCGGTGACCATGACGACGGGAATATGGGCGGTCTTCTGGCTGGCCTTCAGCCGCTCGCAGACCTCGAAACCGTCTATCCCCGGCATCATGATGTCGAGCAGGATGAGATCGACCTGGTTGCGCTCGCAGATCGCCAGCGCCGTGTAGCCGTCGGCTGCGGTCATCACGTCGAAATATTCCGCAAGCAGCCGCGCTTCGAGCAGCTTCACATTGGCCGGGATATCGTCAACCACCAGTATTCGCGCAGTCATAATTGTCTTTCCGATGCGTCAGGCATCGCCCAGATAGGTCTTGATCGTCTCGATGAATTTCGGAACCGAGATCGGCTTGGAAACATAGGCCTCGCAGCCGCCCTGGCGGATCCGCTCCTCGTCGCCCTTCATCGCGAAAGCCGTGACGGCGATGACGGGAATCACGTGCAGCTCGTCGTCTTCCTTCAGCCATTTCGTGACTTCGAGGCCGGAGACCTCGGGAAGCTGAATATCCATGAGGATGAGATCGGGACGATGCTTGCGCGCCAGATCGAGCGCCTCCATGCCATTTCTGGTCTGGATCGTGGTATAGCCGGACGCCTCGATGAGGTCGCGAAAGAGCTTCATGTTGAGCTCGTTATCTTCTACAATCATCACCTGTTTGGGCATGACAAGCTGTCCCTACGTCCGTTCGCGCAGCGGTTCGTCCCATGAGAAAGGCACATGCGGACAATAGCTCCGTGAAACCGATAGCGCACGCTACCGGTATTTGGTTGAAGAAAAGGTAACTTACCCCTCGAAATGCAAAGCAACTTCAAGACTTCGAAACAACCGGCAGCCGACCCGCACGCAACCGCGATCGCCGTGCTCGGCTGGCTTGCCGACGATCCCGACATGTTCGGCCGCTTCCTTGCGCTCACCGGTGTTGCGCCCGGCCAGGTGCGCAGCGCCGTCAACGATCCGGGATTCCTCGCCGGCATGATGGATTTCCTGATGAACCACGAACCGACGGCCATGGCCTTCTGCGCGGCGAGCGGCATAAGCCCGGAGACGGTGACCGCCGCCTGGCGGCATTTCTCGTCGCCGGGCCTCGATTCCGGAGAATACTGACTGTGACCTCCGGGGAATTCGACATTTCGCATATCCGCCTCGGCGAACGGCCGTTGATCGTCTGCGACGTCGATGACGTCGTGCTGCAGTTCATCGGCCCCTTCCAGCTTTTCCTTGAGAGCCAGGGGCACGCGTTTCTGCCGCGCTCGTTCAAGCTTCACGGCAACATCGTCTCGCAAGCGGACGGCACGGAGATCGAGGATCGGCAGGTCAGCCGGCTGATCGAGGAATTCTTCGCGGCGCAGGAGCAGTGGCAGACCCCGCTCGACCGTGTCGTCGAAACGCTCGACCGGCTGTCGCAAGAGGCCGATGTGCTTTTCCTGACAGCCATGCAGCCGCGGTTTCAGGAGCAGCGCCGCCGCCTGCTCGACAGGATCGGCCTGCTTTTTCCGCTGCTTGCCACCGAAGAGCCCAAGGGGCCGATCGTTCACGCCTTGCATGCCAGCCGCTCCCTTCCCGTCGTCTTCATTGATGATATGGCGCGCAATCTGCATTCCGTCAGGGATCACGTCGCCGATTGCCTGCTGATTCACCTGATGCCGAACTCGCCCGTCCATCGTTTCGCACCGGCAGCCGCCGAAGACATCACCCGCGCCGCCGACTGGGCGCATGCGGCCGAGCTCATCCAAGCGCATTTTCTGTCCGGCACGGTCAGTCGCGCAGTTCCAGCCGCATGAGCGGACGGCCGTCCTTGCGCCGCGCCACCGTCTCGAAACCGGCGGCATCGAAGATCGCCGTCGAGCCGATGCAGAGCGTCACCGATTTCGACTGCTTCACATGATCGATCGGACAGGCTTCGAGCCGCCGCGCGCCCTGACGCCGCGCATGATCGATCGCCCCGGCGAGCAGGCGATGGCTCATTCCCTTGCCGCGCAGTCTGGGCAGCAGGAAGAAGCAGCTGACCGCCCAGATGGAGGGATCATGCGCATCGCCCTCCTCCAGCGGCCGCGAGACAGTGCGCGGCGAATTGAACTGCGGCACGTCATGGCGCGGCCCGACCTGCACCCAGGCGACCGGCGCACCGTCGGCATAACAGAGGATGCCCGGCGGCGGACCCGCCGCGATCCGTTCCCGCATATGCGCCTTGCGCTCGTCGGCAACCATCCGAGTCCTCGTGGCATGCGGCAAACGCAGCGCCACGCACCAGCAATTATAGAAGGCCCCCTGTGGCCCGAACAGGGTTTCGAAGTCCCTCCAGTGCTCCGACGTAACCGGTTCGAAACGAAGATCCTTATCCAAAGGCAAAGCTCCCGCCCTCTCTTGTGACTCGCAAGCTTAAGGCGTAATGTCCCGGCGTTCAATCTTTGTTCTCATCATGACACCCGCGCCCGACAAGACACCCGGCTTCTGTCGCGACTGCCTTGCCGAGCAGAAGGGCGAGGCGCGCCGTTGCATTTCCTGCGGCAGCCCCCGCCTCGTGCGCCATCGCGAGCTCTACGCATTGACGCTTGCGCATATCGATTGCGACGCCTTCTATGCGGCCGTGGAGAAACGCGACAATCCGGAACTTGCCGACAAGCCGGTGATCATCGGCGGCGGCAAACGCGGCGTCGTCTCCACCGCCTGCTATATCGCCCGCATCCACGGCGTGCGTTCGGCGATGCCGATGTTCAAGGCGCTGGAAGCATGCCCCCAGGCGATCGTCATCCGCCCCGACATGGAGAAATATGTCCGGGTCGGGCGCCAGGTGCGCGCACTGATGCAGGAGCTGACGCCGCTGGTACAGCCGCTGTCGATCGACGAGGCCTTTCTGGAGCTTGGCGGCACCGAGAGACTGCATCACGATCCGCCGGCGCGCACGCTCGCCAAATTCGCCCGCCGCATCGAAAGGGAGATCGGCATCACCGTTTCGGTCGGGCTTTCCTATTGCAAATTTCTCGCCAAGGTCGCCTCCGACCTGCAGAAGCCGCGCGGCTTTTCCGTCATCGGCCGTGAGGAAGCGGTCGAATTCCTGGCGCCGCGTCCCGTCACCACGATCTGGGGGGTCGGCAAGGCGTTTGCGGCGACGCTCGAGGCGGACGGCATCCGCACCATCGGCCAGTTGCAGCAGATGGAGGAAAACGACCTGATGCGCCGCTACGGCAGCATCGGCCAGCGGCTCGCCCGGTTGTCGCGGGGGATCGACGACCGTGAAGTGCATCTCAACGATGCGGCCAAGAGCGTTTCGGCCGAAACGACTTTCTTCGACGACATCTCGCGTTATGACGATCTGGTGCCGATCCTGCGCAACCTCTCCGAAAAGGTCTCCTGGCGGCTGAAGAAAAACGGCATTGCCGGCCAGACCGTGGTCCTGAAGATGAAGAGCGCCGATTTCAAATCGCGCACCCGCAACCGCAAGCTCGAAGACCCGACCCAGCTTGCCGACAGGATCTTTCGTACCGGGCTCGAGCTTCTCGAAAAAGAGACCGACGGCACGAAGTTCCGGCTGATCGGCATCGGCGTCAGCGATCTCGGCGATGCCGCCCGTGCCGATCCGCCCGATCTCATCGACCAGCAATCGGGCCGGCGGGCGGCGGCGGAAGCGGCTATGGACAAGCTGCGCGACAAGTTCGGCAAGACGACGGTCGAGACCGGCTACACCTTCGGCAGCAGCAAGCGCGATCACTAGCGCATAACCCCGAAAATCGGAATCGATTTCGGAAAGGATTATGCGCAGATTCAAAGTGATAGAGCGTCCTTAGCGCGTCTGAAAGACGCGCGGCGCTCTAACGCGTGAGCTCGCTCAGCCGCCCCGCCTATAAAATCTTCCTTAAACTTCGTCCCATAATGTGCCGGACCAGTATTGCGTATGGTTGGGTATCATGTTCTCGCGTCTTGTCTTCGGCCTCGGCTTGCTGTCGGCCACCGCACTCGTGCACCCTGCTCTTGCCGCGGATGCGCGCACGCTGCAGATCATCGTCTCGAAGGACAAGCAGTCGCTTGCGGTCTATGACGGCACCGAGGTCGTCGCGACCTCGAAGGTCTCGACCGGCAAGGACGGCCACACAACACCGAGCGGCATCTTCTCGGTGCTCGAAAAGCAGAAATACCACGAATCCAATCTCTATTCGAACGCCCCGATGCCGTTCATGCAACGGCTGACATGGTCCGGCATCGCGCTGCATGAATCAAATTCCGTGCCGCGTTATCCAGCCTCGCACGGCTGCGTGCGCATGCCCGGCGCCTTCGCCAAAATGCTCTATGGGATGACCGACCCCGGTGTTCCCGTCATCATCAGCAACAGTGAAGTCGTGCCGCAGCCGATCGACCACCCGACCCTTTTCCATCCCGACGCACCGGTGCCGATGCCGCTGCTTTCGGATGTCGAGTTGCGGCCCTCCATGCCCGACAGCCCCGAAAAGCCGGTGCAGGTGGCAATGAACGACACGGCTGCGATGCCGATGCCGACAATACAGCCGGCCGCAACACGCGAAGCTGAGCCACTGTCCGAGCCGATCAGCATGCTGATCACCCGCCGCACGCTGCGCGAGACGGTGATCGACATCCAGACCCTGCTCAACCAGCTCGGCTTTTCCGCCGGCGATCCGGACGGTTTGCTCGGGCCGTCGACCGTGCAGGCGATCAAGGCCTTCAGGGCGCTGCGGCCGGCGGAATTTGCCGGCGACAGGAGTCTGGTCTCCGACACCCTGCTCAAGGAAGTTTATGCCGCAACCGGCAAGGGTGCGCCGCCGAACGGCGTCATCATGGTGCGCCAGGCCTTCAAGCCGATCTTCGAAGCGCCGGTGACGATCGCCGATCCGGGCTTGGCGCTCGGCACGCATTTCTTCACGCTGCATGCCGTCGATGAAAAGGCCGGCACGGCGGACTGGCTCGGCATCACGCTTGAGAACAATCTCCCCCGCGAGACGATGAAGCAGCTCGGCATCACCAATCAGGAAAGCTCGATCGTCACAGGCAGACCGATCGCCCGTTCGCTCAGCCGCATCACCATCCCCGACGAAACCCGCCGCAGGATCGACGCGCTGATTGCGCCCGGCTCGACGCTGACGATCTCCGATACCGGCCTTGGCCGCGAAACCGGCGAAGGCACGGATTTCATCACGATCACCCGCGGGTGATCACCGTCACCCGCAGTTGACGAGCGTCACGCCCTTTGTTTTTATGCATGCCGTTATCCCGGAACCGCTGCACACTTCCGGGCGACATGCATTAATCAAACAAGCTCGACATCGACGACACCGGGGGCGGCGCGAAGGGCGGCGGCGATCTCCGGGGTGATACGGTATTTCTCCGACAGCGCCACTTCCACCTCGCGTTTGCCGTCCTCCTTGATGACAATGAAGGAAACGAGGCCGTCGCCCTTGGCGTTCAGATGGCCGGCGACCATCTTCAGCGGCCCGGAATCTCTGACATAGACGCGCAGTGCCTTCTGCATCTGCAGCGACTTTTCCTCCAGCGACTGGATCGTCTGGATGCGCAGGCCGATGCCCTCCGGCCGCTCCTCCCCGGTGGCCGTCAGTACGAAGGATTTTCCCGACTCCAGAATATCGCGATACTGGTTCAGCATTTCCGAAAACAGCACCGCTTCGAACTGGCCGGACGAATCCGAAAAGACGATGATGCCCATCTTGTTGCCGGTGCGGGTCTTGCGCTCCTGCTTGGAGATGACGGTGCCGGCAAGCCGCGCATTGGCCGCGCCCTGTTTGATCGCTTGTGAAAATTCGGCAAAGGTCTGCACCCGCATCTTCTGCAGGATGTTGTTGTAGGAATCGAGCGGGTGGGCCGTGAGATAGAAGCCCAGCACCTGGAATTCCTTGAGCAGCCGCTCCGAGGGGAGCCAGGGCGAGAACGGCGGCAGGGAGATTTTCTCAGGCCCTGTGGTCAACGTACTGCCGAAAATGTCCGACTGGCCGCTCAGCTTGTTTTCCTGGGCGCGCTGGGCATAACCGAGGATGCGGTCGAGGCCGGCTGCAAGCTGGGCGCGGTCCATATCGAAACAATCGAAGGCGCCGGCAAAGATCAGGCTTTCGAGCACGCGGCGATTGACCTGGCGCGGATCGATGCGCAGGCAGAAATCCTCGATGCCGGCGAAGGGCTTGTCGCCGCGCACCTCGACGATATGGTCGACGGCGGATTCGCCGACGCCCTTGAGGGCGGCGAGCGCGTAATAGATGCGGTTGTCGCCGGTTTCGAAATGGCGAAAGGAGGTCTGCACCGAGGGTGCGATCACTTCGATACCCAAGCGCTTGGCGTCCTGACGGAAATCATTGACCTTTTCCGTATTGGACATGTCGAGCGTCATCGAGGCGGCGAGGAATTCGACCGGATAATGCGCCTTCATGTAAGCCGTCTGGTAGGAGACGATGGCATAGGCGGCGGCATGCGACTTGTTGAAGCCGTAATTGGCGAACTTCGCCAGCAGTTCGAAGATATTGTCGGCCTGCGGCTTCGACACGCCGTTCTTGACGGCGCCGACGACGAAGCGCTCGCGTTGCTGGTCCATCTCGGCCTTGATCTTCTTGCCCATGGCGCGGCGGAGAAGGTCGGCTTCCCCAAGCGAATAGCCGGACAGAACCTGGGCGATCTGCATCACCTGTTCCTGATAGACGATAACCCCTTGGGTTTCCTTGAGCAGGTGGTCGATCATCGGATGGATCGATTCAAGCTCTTCGTCACCGTGCTTGCGGGCATTGTAGGTCGGGATGTTCTCCATCGGGCCTGGACGATAGAGCGCCACCAGCGCGATGATGTCCTCGATGCAGTCCGGCTTCATGCCGATCAGCGCCTTGCGCATGCCGGCACTTTCCACCTGGAACACGCCGACCGTTTCGCCGCGCGACAGCATCTCGTAGGTCTTCTTGTCGTCGAGAGGAATGGCCGCGAGATCGACCTTGACGCCGAGCTTGGCGACGAAATCGACGGCGACCTTCAGCACCGTCAGCGTCTTCAGGCCGAGGAAGTCGAATTTGACGAGACCCGCCTGCTCCACCCATTTCATGTTGAACTGGGTGACCGGCATGTCGGAGCGCGGATCGCGATACATCGGCACCAGCTTGGACAGCGGCCGATCGCCGATGACGATACCGGCGGCATGGGTCGAGGCGTGGCGGTAAAGCCCCTCGATCTTCTGGGCGATGTCGAGCAGGCGCGCGACTACGGGTTCTTTCGCCGCCTCCTCCTGCAGCTTCGGCTCCTCCTCGATCGCCTTGGACAGCGGCGTCGGATTGGCCGGATTGTTCGGCACGAGTTTGCAGATCTTGTCGACCTGGCCATAGGGCATCTCAAGCACGCGGCCGACGTCGCGAAGGGCGGCGCGCGCCTGCAGCGAACCGAAGGTGATGATCTGCGCCACCTGCTCGCGACCATATTTGGCCTGGACGTAGCGGATCACCTCTTCGCGGCGGTCCTGGCAGAAGTCGATGTCGAAGTCCGGCATCGAGACGCGTTCGGGATTGAGGAAGCGCTCGAACAGCAGCGAAAAGCGCAAGGGATCGACGTCGGTGATCGTCAAGGCGTAGGCGACCAGGGAGCCGGCGCCCGAACCGCGGCCGGGACCGACCGGAATGTCTTGCTGCTTGGCCCATTTGATGAAGTCGGCAACGATCAGGAAGTAACCGGGGAAACGCATGCGCTCGATGACGCTGAGCTCGAAATCCAGCCGTTCGCGATAATCCTTTTCCTCGTAGCCCGGCGACATGCCGAGCGTTGCAAGCCGCATGTCCAGCCCTTCGACCGCCTGGCGGCGCAACTCGCTCGCCTCGGCGCGTTCGGCCTCCTCGGCATCGTCGGTCGCACCGGTGAAGCGTGGCAGGATCGGCTTTCGCGTCTTCAGCACGAAGGAGCAGCGCGTCGCGATCTCGATCGTATTTTCCAGTGCTTCCGGCAGGTCGGCGAAGAGCTTGACCATCTCGGCCCGGCTCTTCAGATAGTGATCCGGCGTCAGGCGAAAGCGGCTGTCGTCGGAGACGATGGCGTTGTGCGCGACCGCCATCAGCGCATCATGGGCGTCGTAATCGTCGCGGGTCGGAAAGAAGGCCTCGTTGGTCGCAACCAGCGGCAGGTCGTGGGCATAGGCAAGCCCGATAATCTTCTGCTCGTGGCGCTTGTCGTAGGTGCCGTGCCGCTGCAGCTCGACATAGAGCCTGTCGCCGAAGAGACGCTTCAGCGTGAGCAGCCGGGCTTCCGCCTGAGCGGAATGGCCTTCCTTGATGGCCACGTCGACCGGCCCGGTCAAGGCGCCGCTCAATGCGATCAACCCCTCTGTGCCGGCCTCCTCCAGCCAGGAGGCGCTGACATGAATGGCCTGGTTGCTTTCACCACCGAGATAGGCGCGGCTGACGAGATCAACCAGCCGTTCGTAACCGGCATCCGTGGCAGCGAGAAGAACGATCGACGGTAGCTTGACCAGCGCCTGCTGGCCGCCGCGCTTTTCCGTTTCCAACCCGTCTCCCATGTCGATCGAAACCTGGCAGCCGATGATCGGCTGCAGGCCCTCGTCCATCGCCTTCTGAGAGAATTCGAGGGCGACGAACAGATTGTTGGTGTCGGTAATCGCAATCGCCGGCTGGCTGTCGCCGGTCGCCTTGTAGAGGATCTTCTTCAGAGGCAAAGCGCCCTCGAGAAGCGAATAGGCGGAATGGACCCTCAGGTGGATGAAACCCGGCGTGCCGCCGGTCGCCTCACCCGTTGAACCCTTTGCCGTATCCGCCATGATATGCCTTCCCAATCACCCGAATGAATCGGACGCATTGTCGGCATAGAGGGCGATGATGTCCAGAAGAAGTCCCGCGTCCGGACCGCATGAGTGCCATGCGGTCCCCTGAAAATTTCAGATCGCCATCACGATCAGCGAGAAGCTGGCAACGAACATTGCGATGGAGGTGAATGCTGCGATATCACGGATCATGTCAGTCATTTGGCTCTCCCTTACTCGTTATGTTTTCAATTTGTTCGATGTATGTTCCGTTGTCAACAGGAATCTTTTCCTTCTTTCTTGCGTTAGGAAAATGCCGGATTCGTGCCTGCGAATCGCGGAGAACCGGCACTCGGCGTGATCGGCGGCAGCCTTGCCCTTCCACCACCTCCGAGCGCGCCTTTATTTCCGGCCTATGTTCTTCATTTGTTCTTTACATGTCGCGGCATATTTGCCAGCATCGGGCCGAAGGGAGAATGCACATGCTCGACATTGCGATGCTGAATGAATTCGTCGTGGAAGCAAAGGCTGCGACCTATGTCGGCGGCGGCGTGCCGCGCGCGCCCTGCCGGCCGGGTTCCCACGATATCGGCTATTTCAGCGGCGACTGGCGCTATCTCGACAGCTATTTCGGCGGCACCGATTTCGCCGGGCAGGAAGTGGTGTGGTTTGCCGACGAGCCCGTCTGGGCGATGAATTATTTCGGCTGCGTCATTGCGCCTGATCTCATCGATGGCGCGGCAGCCGGAGCGGTGATCAAGGCGGCACTTTCGGCGATGTATCGAGAGGGCCGGTTTCTGGGCGGCATGGAATTCGATCATCCGTTCGGCCGTTACATCGACCACAGCAACGGCGGCTGCGCGCGGTTCAGCGGCCAGGAATGCATCGTGGTCGAGGGCCGGAGGGCCTATGTGCTCGACTATCGCGGCGGGCTGGTCATCCCCTGACCGCGGCCGGCTGCTGTCCGGTTAAAAATGTGGATTGAGTGCATAATGTACCGCGAGGAGATCGGCCAGATCAGCCCCTCATCCGGCTGCCGCCACCTTCTCCCCGTAAACGGGGCGAAGGGAGATGGCCGCACCAGCTTCCCCCAACCTCGACGCTGCGTTTGGCACGTCCCCTCGCCCCGTTTACGGGGTTCGAAGGGCGGGTCGAGACGAGTGGCTCGATCCCGGGAGGTTAGGGTGAGGGGCAAGTCATCGGCGCGAATGGGGCAGCCGCGGACCACAGCCTCAGAAATCGACGATCTTGCCGTCGGAGATCGTCACGCGCCGATCCATGCGGCGGGCGAGTTCGTGATTGTGGGTGGCGATGAGGGCGGCAAGGCCGGACTGGCGCACCAGCGCTTCCAGCGCGTCGAAGACGTAGCTTGCCGTTTCCGGGTCGAGATTGCCGGTGGGCTCGTCGGCAAGAAGCAATGCCGGCGCATTGGCGACGGCGCGGGCAATCGCAACGCGCTGCTGTTCGCCGCCGGAAAGCTCGCCCGGACGATGGGCGCCGCGATGGCCGATGCGCATATAATCGAGAAGCTGGCCGGCCCGCTCTCCGGCTTCCTTCCAGGACAGCCCGGCGATCAGCTGCGGCATCATGATGTTCTCGAGCGCCGAGAATTCCGGCAGCAGGTGGTGGAACTGGTAGACGAAGCCGATTTCGCTGCGGCGGATCGCCGTGCGTTTATCGTCACTCAGGCCGTCGCAGGCATGGCCGTTGATGGTGACTTCACCGCCGTCCGGATGCTCCAGCAGACCGGCGACATGCAGCAGCGTCGATTTGCCAGTGCCGGAGGGGGCGACGAGAGCGACGATTTCGCCTTTCGATATCGAAAAATCCGCGCCCTTCAGGATCGGGAGCAGCGTATCGCCCTGCCCGTAATGGCGCTCGACGCCGGTAAGCTTGAGAACGACGTTGCGTTTCATGAAGGCGGCATTCCTTATTCGTAGCGCAGGGCCTGCACCGGATCGAGCTTTGAGGCACGCCAGGCGGGGAAAATGGTCGCAATGAAGGAGAGCGTCAGCGCCATGACGACGATCGAGATCGTTTCGCTGAGATCCATTTCAGCCGGCAGCTGGCTGAGGAAATAGACCTGCGGATTGAAGAGCACCGTGCCCGATATCCAGGAAAAGAACTGGCGGACGGATTCGATGTTGACGCAGACGAGAACGCCGAGCAGAACGCCGGCAACGGTGCCGACAATGCCGATCGCCGCTCCGGTCATGAAGAAGATGCGCATGATCGCGCCGGCGCTGGCGCCCATGGTGCGCAGGATGGCGATATCGCTGCCCTTATCCTTCACCAGCATGATGAGGCCGGAAATGATGTTCAGTGCCGCGACAAGCACGATCAGCGTCAGGATCATGAACATGACGTTGCGCTCGACCTGGAGTGCGGAGAAGAAGGTCTGGTTGCGCTGGCGCCAGTCGGTGATGGCGATCTGGCGGCCGGCCGCCTCCTCCACCTTGGGCTTGAGAGCGTCGATATCGTCGGGGTGATCGACGAAGAGCTCGATCGACTGCACCAGCCCCTCGGCGTTGAAATAGAGCTGCGCCTCCTCGAGAGGCATGAAGATGATCGAGGAGTCATATTCCGACATGCCGATCTCGAAGAGGCCCGAGATCTTGTAGGACTTGATGCGCGGGCTGACGCCCATCGGCGTGATGTCACCATCTGGCGACGTCAGCGTAATGAGATCACCGACACGCAGACCCAACTGATCGGCCATGCGGGTGCCGATCATTACGCCCTGGCCGGAGGCAAAGCCCACCATGTCGCCGGGAGGCTTGATACTCTCGGAGACCATCTTGAGCTTGCCCAGATCCTCAGCGCGGACGCCGCGCACCAAAGCGCCGGTGCTGCCGCCGGCCTGAGCGGAGGCAAGCACCTGACCTTCCACCAAGGGCAGCGCCATTTTAACGCCAGGCACGGCGGCGAGCCTACTGGCGAGGTCGGGATAATCGGTGAAGGGCCCGTCGGACGGCTGCACGATCATGTGACCGTTGATGCCGAGGATGCGCGAGACGAGTTCAGTGCGGAAGCCGTTCATGACGGCCATGACGATGATCAGCGTCGCAACGCCGAGCATGATGCCGACGAAGGAGAAGCCGGCGATCACCGAGATGAAGGCCTCCTTGCGGCGGGCGCGCAGATAGCGCCACGCCACGAGGCGTTCGAAGGTGGAAAATGGCTTGCCAGCCGGACCCAAGCCGGATTTGGAACTCCGGTCCACTGCTGCCTCTGCCATTTCGCCTCCGTTTCCTTAAGCCACGAACCTGTTGATCGCCGCCTCGATGGTCATCGTTTCGCGGGCGCCGGTCTTGCGGTCCTTCACCTCGACTTCGCCGTTGGCGACCGCGCGCGGGCCGGCGATGATCTGGACGGGCACGCCGATCAGGTCGGCGGTCGCGAACTTCGTGCCGGCCCGGTCGTCGGTATCGTCGTAGAGCACATCCTTGCCCGCCTTGCTCAGCGCCGCATAGATCAGCTCGCAGGTATCGTCACAGGCCTGATCGCCCGCCTTCATGTTGATCAGTACGACATCGAAGGGCGCGACCGATGCCGGCCAGATGATTCCGTTGTCGTCATGCGATGCTTCGATGATGGCGGGAACAAGGCGTGTCGGGCCGATACCGTAGGAACCCATGTGAACGAAGTGTTCCTTGCCGTCCGGTCCCTGCACTTTCGCGCCCATCGGCTCGGAATATTTGGTGCCGAAATAGAAGATGTGGCCGACCTCGATGCCGCGGGCCGAAAGCCGGTCGCCCTCGGGAACGGCGTTGAAAGCCGCCTCGTCGTGCATTTCCGAGGTCGCCGCATAGAGCGAGGTCCACTTGTCGAAGATCGCCTGCAGGCCCTCGACGCTGTCGAAATCGGTGCCTTCGCCGGGAATGTCGAAATCGACGAAATCCTTGTGGCAGAAAACCTCGGATTCGCCGGTATCGGCGAGGATGATGAATTCGTGGCTGAGATTGCCGCCGATCGGGCCGGTATCGGCGCGCATCGGGATGGCGCGCAGGCCGAGCCGATCGAAGGTTCTGAGGTAGGCGGCGAACATCTTGTTATAGGAATGCTCCGCGCCTTCGCGTGTCAGATCGAAGGAATAGGCATCCTTCATCATGAATTCGCGCGAGCGCATGGTACCGAAGCGCGGGCGGATCTCGTCGCGGAACTTCAGCTGGATGTGATAGAGATTGAGCGGCAGGTCCTTATAGGATTTGACCGAGGAGCGGAAAATATCCGTCACCATCTCCTCGTTGGTGGGACCGTAGAGCATCGGCCGATCCTGGCGGTCCTTGATGCGCAGCATCTCCTTGCCGTAGGCGTCGTAGCGGCCGCTTTCCTGCCAGAGTTCGGCCGATTGCAGGGTCGGCATCGACAGCTCGATGGCGCCGGCGCGGTTCTGCTCGTCGCGGATAATGGCGTTGACCTTGTCGAGGACGCGCTTGCCGAGCGGCAGCCAGGAATAGATGCCCTGCGACTGCTGGCGGATCATGCCGGCGCGCAGCATCAGCCGGTGCGAGACGATTTCCGCCTCCTTGGGGTTTTCCTTGAGGATGGGCATGAAATAGCGGGACAGACGCATGGCGGATTCCGAAGCAGTTGGATCCCGCAGCAGGCGGAATCGAAAGACAATGGTTAATGTCGGGAGCGTTCATAGCCGCTTCGCGGCAGGAAGGAAACCCGCAACTGATGTCGGCAACCTCCCGCATGCGCATGTTCGCACCCGCAAAATGACAGGGCGTGAAAAAGCGCGTGTTTATAAGGACTTGAACGAAAATCTTGTCAACAGAAAAATTTTGCTAGAGTGTAGCAAAAATGCAAAAAAAGCTGATGACAAAGCCCAATGTTTGAGCTAGCTTTAGCTCACAAAACAGGCAGGAAGGATAAATTCTTGCCGAATTCGCGGTCAAGTCTTGGGAGGATCAGATCTTAGGCGCGCTCGTCGCAGCCCCGGCAACGGTTACAGATCACGCGATACTTAAAACAAGGCTTTTAGCCTTGTTTTTTTTTGGTTTTTCGGCTCCCGATCCCACTTGGAAAGCCACCGGTCTTCCGTAACGAGATGAGCCTCATTCCGTTACGTGAGCTCTTTGCATGACATTGGTATGACGGTATACCGTCCGCCCAATTTACATCTGCCCAAAGTTTGGGCAAAAGCCAGCTTTTAATAGAAGCTCGGCCCGAGTTGTGGAAGGGCGTCGAAGCCCCAGCCGAAATAGGTGTCGCAGACATACCAGAGGCCGTAGATCACAGCCGAAATCAGCGTCGTCAGCGAAAAGACGAAGGCGGCGCGAAACCGGCTGGGCGCGCTCGGAACGGTGCCGAGCACGACATCATTGTCTTCCGCCTGGGTGCGCAGACCGATCGGCAGGACAGCGAAAAGCGTCATCCACCAGATGATGAAGTAGACGGCAAATCCCTGAAGAAAGATTTCGAGCATTATGGTTCCCGTTGGTGTCGCGCCGACAGGACGGCGAAAGACGTTCTGTCACTTTGAGTTGGGCGCCCTTATACGGCGGAACGGCGGCCAATTCAAAGCGAAGGAAAGTTTTCGCTACCTTCGGGTCACTCTGCCGCAGCTAGAATAGGCTCAGGCCTGTTCGAGTTCGATCAGCGTGCCGAAGAAATCCTTCGGGTGCAGAAAGAGGACCGGCTTGCCATGCGCACCGGTCTTCGGCTGACCGTCGCCGAGCACCCTGGCGCCCGCCTTAACCAGCCGGTCGCGGGCGAGAATGATGTCCTCCACCTCGTAGCAGATGTGGTGCATGCCGCCGGAAGGGTTCTTTTCCAGGAAGGCTGCGATCGGCGAGGTCTGCCCAAGCGGCTGCAGCAATTCGACCTTGGTGTTCGGCAATTCGACGAAGACGACGGTGACGCCGTGTTCCGGTAGAGCCTGCGGCTGCGATACCGCAGCTCCCAGCGTGTCGCGATAGGCAGCCGTCGCCACTGCCAGATCGGGAACGGCGATGGCGATGTGGTTTACCCGGCCGAGCATGGTCAGACCTTGGTGACGAAGGCGGTGACGACGGGCTTCTTGCCCCAGGCCTGGTTCGCGGCCGAGCGGATGGCCCGGCGCACGGCCTCCTGCAGCATGTCGATATCCTTGCGGCGGGCGCGCGGAATGCTTTCGATGGCGCTGATCGCTGCGTCGAAGAGCGTATCTTCCATCTCCTCGCCCTCGTCGTCGTAGACCGGCAGGCCGATCGAAACGAGATCGGGATCACCGACGATGTCATAGCGGGCGTCGAGCACGACGTTGACAGCGACATGGCCGACATAGGAGAGCTTCTTGCGTTCGCCGATACCCATCTCGTCGAAATCGCCGATCAGCGAGCCGTCCTTATAGATGCGGCCATGCGGCGCCTCGCCGATCACCTCGACGGGACCGGGCGCCAGCCGCAGGATATCGCCATTGCGCACGCGCGGCACGATCGCGATACCGGATTGCTCGGCAAGTTCCTTATGCGCCGTCAGATGCGTCGCTTCGCCATGTACCGGCACGACAATCTTCGGCCGCGTCCACTCGTACATCCGCTGCAACTCGTTGCGGCGCGGATGGCCGGACACGTGGACCAGGGCTTCTGTATCGGTGATGATGTGCACGCCCTGCTCGACAAGGCCGTTCTTAATGTCCTGGATCGCCTTCTCGTTCCCGGGAATGGCGCGTGAGGAAAAGACGACGATATCGCCTGCGGCAAAGGCCACATTGCGCATCTCGTCGCGCGAGAGCTTGGCAAGCGCTGCCCGCGCCTCGCCCTGGCTGCCGGTCAGGATGACCACGACCTTGTCGCGCGGGATATAGCCGTACTCATCTTCGGAGATGAAGGGCTTCACGCCTTCCATCAGGCCGATGTCCTGGGCGACGTTGACGACACGCTTCAGCGAACTGCCGAGCAGCAGCACTTCGCGGCCTGCCGCCTCGGCGGCTTCGGCAACGGTACGGATACGCCCGACATTCGACGAGAAGGTGGTGATCGCCACCCGGCCCTCGGCATTCTCGATGATCTTGCGCAGGCTTTCAGACACATCCTTCTCGGAGGGCGAAACACCGTCGCGCAGCGCATTGGTGGAATCGCACATCAGCGCCAGTACGCCCTCGTCGCCGAGCTGGCGGAAACGCGTCTCATCGGTCAGCGGCCCCAGCGAAGGCTCGTGGTCGATCTTCCAGTCGCCGGTGTGGATGACATTGCCGACCGGCGTGCGGATCATCAGCGACATCGGCTCGGGGATCGAATGGTTGACGGCCACACCTTCGATGCTGAAGGGGCCGACATTGATCGTATCACCTGCCTTGAACGGCGTCACCGGCACTTCGCCGACCGTCGCCTTCTCGAAATTGCGCTTGGCTTCGAGCAGACCTGATGTAAAGCCCGAGGCATAGACCGGCACGTTGAGCCCCGGCCAGAGATCGGCAAGCGCGCCATAGTGATCTTCATGCGCATGGGTGATGATGATCGCCTTGAGGTTCTTGCGTTCGCTGGCGAGGAAGCGGATATCGGGCAGCACGAGGTCGACGCCCGGCAGGTCGGGGCCGGGAAAGGTGACGCCGCAATCGACCATGATCCATTGGCGATGCTCGGGCGGGCCGTAGCCATAAAGAGCGAGATTCATGCCGATCTCGCCAACGCCGCCCAGAGGCAGGAATACCAACTCGTCCTGTTTCGCCATAATTTTCGTTTTTTCCGCTATCCAAAAAACACATCACCGGCGGCAATGGGCATTATCCTGCCAGCGCCGGTATCGAGCATCAACAAGCCATTATCATCAATTCCGGCGAATTGTCCGGAAATCGATCGGTCCGGCAAATTCACCGTGATCTTTTCGCCGATGCCGCAGGCAATAGTGCGCCAGAGCGCCGTGATCTCGCCGATGCCGCGGCCCTCGTCCCATATTTCAAGCACATCCGCCATTGCGGCGAAGAGATGGGCAAAGAGTTCTTCCGGCGAAGCCGCACTTCCCTGCTGACGCAGGCAGGTGACGGGATAAAGAGGATTGTCGGGCATCACCGAGACATTGATGCCGATGCCGACGATCAACGCGTAGCGGCCATCCGGCAGCCCCTCGCCTTCGACGAGGATGCCGCAGGTCTTCTTTCGCCCGATGAGGATATCGTTCGGCCATTTGACCTCGAGCGGCTCGCCGCCCGGCGGCAGCACCCTGCGGATCGCCTGGTGCACGGCAACGGCAACGGCCAGCGGCAAGGAGCTCAGGCGCTCCATCGGCGCCGGGTCGATCAAAAGAAGAGAGGCGTAGAGATTGCCGCGTTCGGAAAACCAGAGCCTGCCGCGGCGGCCGCGGCCGCCGGTCTGTCGTTCGGCGGTCACCCAGAGATTGCCGCCATCGCCCGCCCGAGCCCGGGCGAGGCATTCGCTGTTGGTGGACGATGTTTCCGACAGAGCATCGTGCCTGAAATCGCCGAGCGATATCCGGCGCCGTCCGTCGGAAGCCATCAAAAGAGCGTCGCGGCGGCAAGCTCTGCCGCACCGCCGATCGGGCCGCCGATGAGGACATAGGCGGTGACGAAGAGACCGGAGAGACCGAAGACCAGACGTAGCGCGCCGGAAACCCGGGCGAATTCGCCGGTCGCCTCATCGAACCACATCAGCTTGATGACACGCAGATAGTAGTAAGCGCCGACGACCGAGGCGAGAACGCCGATGATGGCGAGCGCATAGAGCTTGGCTTCGATGGCGGCGACGAAGACGAAATACTTGGCGAAGAAGCCGGCGAGCGGCGGGATGCCGGCGAGCGAAAACATCAGCGCCGTCAGCACCACGGCCATGAACGGGTTCGTTGTGGAGAGGCCGGCGAGATCGTTGACCTCCTCGACGACGGTGCCGTCCTTGCGGCGCATCGACATGATGATCGCGAAAGTGCCGAGCGTCATGACCATATAGATGACCATATAAAGCATGACGCCGGTGACGCCGGTCTGGTTGCCGGCGGCAAGCCCGACCAGCGCATAACCCATGTGGCCGATAGAGGAATAGGCCATCAGTCGCTTGATGTTCTTCTGGCCGATCGCGGCGAACGAACCGAGCAGCATCGAGGCGATCGAGATGAAGACGACGACCTGCTGCCAGTCCGCCAGAACGGGCTGGAAGGCGGTGATGACGATGCGGGTCATCATCGCCATGGCGGCAACCTTGGGTGCTGCGGCCAGGAAGGCGGTGACCGGCGTCGGCGCGCCTTCATAAACGTCCGGCGTCCACATGTGGAAGGGAACGGCCGAGATCTTGAAGGCGATGCCGGCGAGGATGAAGACCAGGCCGAAGATGAGGCCCAGCGAGCGAGCGCCCTCGACCGACAGCGCCTGGGCGATCTCCGAGAAGTGGGTGTGGCCGGTGAAGCCATAGACCAGCGACATGCCGTAGAGCAGCATGCCGGAGGATAGTGCGCCGAGGACGAAATATTTGAGGCCAGCCTCGGTCGACTTCAGGCTGTCGCGGTTGATCGCGGCGACGACATAGAGCGCCAGCGACTGCAGTTCCAGCGCCAGATAGAGCGAGATCAGGTCGTTGGCCGAGATCATCAGCAGGATGCCGAGGGTCGCAAGCACCAGCAGAACCGGGAATTCGAACTTGTCGAGCTGATTTTCCCTAGCGTGGCCCATCGTCATGAACAGGGCGACCAGCGAACCGATGAGCGCCACCAGCTTCATGAAGCGGGAGAAGCCGTCGGCCATGTAGACGCCGCCATAGGCGAGGCCTTCTGCCGGCACGAAGAGCAGCCACAGGCCGGAGGCGAGCAGCAAGACGATGGCGAGGCCGGTGACGACAAGGCCCGACCGCTCGCCTGAGAAGACGCCGACCATCAACAGGACAAGGGCGCCGACCGCGAGGATGAGCTCCGGCGCGGAAAGATGCAGACTGAGGAGAATTGTTTCAGCGGTCATGTCCAATAAGTCCCGTCATCATTTCATAGACAGCGCAACATTCTGCGCTGCGTGCACGGCGGCCGTGTAGTTGTTGACCAGCAGATCCACCGAGGCGGCCGTCGCATCGAAGACCGGAGCCGGATAAACGCCGAAGAAGATGGTCAGCGCAACCAGCGGGTAGAGGATCAGCTGTTCGCGCCTGGAAAGATCGAGCAGCGCCTTCAGCTTTTCCTTCTCCAGCGCGCCGAAGATCACCCGGCGATAGAGCCAGAGTGCGTAGGCGGCCGAGAGGATGACGCCGGTGGCGGCAAAGAGCGCCACCCAGGTGTTGACCCGGAAGACGCCGATCAGCGTCAGAAATTCACCGACGAAGCCCGACGTGCCGGGAAGCCCGACATTGGCCATGGTGAAGACCATCATGGCCACGGCATATTTCGGCATGTTGTTGACGAGGCCGCCATAGGCGTTGATCTCGCGGGTGTGGGTGCGGTCGTAGACGACACCGACGCAGAGGAAGAGCGCGCCGGAGACGATGCCGTGCGAGAGCATCTGGAAGATCGAACCCTGGACGCCCTGCATGTTGGCGGCAAAGATACCCATGGTCACGTAGCCCATGTGGGCCACGGAGGAATAGGCGATTAGCTTCTTGATATCGTCCTGCATCATCGCCACCAGAGAGGTGTAGATGATGGCGATGACGGACATGGCGAAGACGAGCGGCGCGAAATAATCGGAGGCGACCGGGAACATGCCGAGCGAGAAACGGATGAGACCATAGCCGCCGAGCTTCAAGAGCACGCCGGCCAGGATCACCGAGCCTGCCGTCGGCGCCTGGACGTGGGCATCCGGAAGCCAGGTATGGACCGGCCACATCGGCATCTTGACCGCGAAGGAGGCGAAGAAGGCCAGCCATAACCAGGTCTGCAGCGCCGGCGGGAACTTGTAGGCGAGCAGCGCGGTGATGTCGGTCGTGCCGGCCTGCCAGTACATCGCCATGATGGCGAGCAGCATCAGCACTGAGCCGAGCAGCGTATAGAGGAAGAACTTGTAGCTCGCATAGACGCGGTCCTTGCCGCCCCAGACGCCGATGATCAGGAACATCGGAATGAGGCCCGCCTCGAAGAACACGTAGAACAGCACGATATCGAGCGAGACGAAGACGCCGACCATCATCGTTTCCAGGATGAGGAAGGCGATCATGTATTCCTTCAGGCGCTTCTCGATCGAGAGCCAGCTCGCCAGCACGCAGAAGGGCATGAGGAAGGTCGACAGGATGACGAACAGCATTGAGATGCCGTCGACGCCGACGTGGTAGCCGATGCCGGTGCCGAGCCAGTCATGCTTTTCGAGCATCTGGAAGCCCGGATTGGCATTGTCGAAGCCGGTCCAGATCAAGAGCGAAACGACGAAGGTGAAGACGGTGGTGATCAGCGAGATCCACAGCACGTTCTTCCGGCCGGTTTCGCTCTCGCCGTTCATCAAGAGCAGGAGCACCACGCCGACCAGCGGCAGGAAGGTGACCGTTGAAAGAATAGGCCAATCGGTCATCAGAAGGAACTCCCGAGCATCATCCAGGTAACAAGCGCCGCAATGCCGATCAGCATGGCGAAAGCATAGTGATAGAGGTAACCGGTCTGCAGGCGGACGACGCGGTCGGTGACGGCGACGACGCGGGCGGCGACGCCGTTCGGGCCGTAGGTGTCGATGACGCCGACGTCACCCTTCTTCCATAGGAAGCGGCCGAGCGCCTTGGCGGTGCGGACGAAGAGGAAGTCGTAGAGTTCGTCGAAATACCACTTGTTCAGCAGGAACTGGTAGAGCACGCGGTGCTGCTTGGCGAGGGTGCGCGGCGTCTGCGGCGAACGGATATACATGTACCAGGCGGTGACGAAGCCGAGCACCATGGCGATGAACGGGCTCAAAGCCACGAGCGCCGGAACATGGTGGAATTCTTCGACCAGCTCGTTCTCGGCGCCGGTAAAGAGCGCGCCCTTCCAGAACTCGACATATTCCTCGCCGTAGAAGCGGCCTTCGAAGAGGAAGCCGGCAAACACCGCGCCGATCGCAAGCAAATACAGCGGCACCAGCATGACCTGCGGCGACTCGTGCACGTGGTGCATCACTTCGTGCGAGGCGCGCGGCTTGCCGAAGAAGGTCATGAAGATCAGGCGCCAGGAATAGAAGCTCGTAAAGAGAGCCGCGATGACCAGCAGCGAGAAGGCAAAGCCCGCGACCGGCGAATGCGATGCATAGGTCGCCTCGATGATCACGTCCTTGGAGAAGAACCCGGCAAAACCGATCGGCGTGAAGGGAATGCCGACGCCGGTGATCGCCAGCGTGCCGATGATCATCAACCAGAACGTCACCTTGATGTGCGGCCGCAGGCCGCCCATGTAACGCATGTCCTGCTCGCCATCGACGGCATGGATAACCGAGCCGGCGCAGAGGAAGAGCAGCGCCTTGAAGAAGGCATGCGTGAAGAGATGGAAGATCGCCGCGCCATAGGCACCTACCCCGAGCGCCACGAACATGTAGCCGAGCTGCGAACAGGTGGAATAGGCGATGACGCGCTTGATATCGTTCTGCACCAGGCCGACGGTTGCCGCGAAAAAGGCGGTGATGGCGCCGATCACGGTGACGACAACAAGCGCATCCGGCGACAGTTCGAACAGCGGCGACATGCGGGCGACAAGGAAGACGCCGGCGGTGACCATGGTGGCGGCATGGATGAGGGCCGAGACCGGGGTCGGGCCTTCCATCGCGTCCGGCAGCCAGGTGTGCAGCAGGAACTGCGCCGACTTGCCCATCGCGCCCATGAAGAGCAGCAGGCAGATGCCGGTCAGCGCATGCGCCTTGTCGAGCTGCATGCCGAAGAGGTTGAGGATCACTTCACCCGCCTCGCCGGCGCCTTCATGCGGGGCGAAGTTCGAGGCATTGGCGAAGATCGTGTCTAAGTTGATCGAGCCGAACAGCACGAAGACGCCGGCAATGCCGAGCACGAAGCCGAAGTCGCCGACGCGGTTGACGATGAAGGCCTTCATCGCCGCAGCGGTCGCCGACGGCTTCTTGAACCAGAAGCCGATCAAGAGATAGGAGGCAAGACCGACGCCTTCCCAGCCGAAGAACATCTGGCCAAGGTTGTCGGCCGTCACCAGCATCAGCATGGCGAAGGTGAAGAGCGAGAGATAGGCGAAGAAACGCGGGCGGTGCGGATCGGTGTGCATGTAACCGATCGAATAGACATGCACCAGCGTCGAGACCGTGTTGACGACGATCAGCATGACGGAGGTCAGCGTATCCACACGCAGCGACCAGGAGACGTCGATGCCGCCGGACTGGATCCAGCGCAGCACCTCGACCTTGATCGGGCCGCCTTCGGCATGACCCATGCCGACGGTGAAGAAAACGACCCAGGACAGGATGGCGGCGATGATCATCAGGCCGCTGGTGACATATTCCGAAGCCTTGGCGCCGATCGCGCGGCCGAAAAGGCCGGCGACGATCGCACCGATCAAGGGAAGAAAGACGATAGCCTTATAGAGGAACATGAGCCACTCAGCCCTTCATCATATTGACGTCTTCGACCGCGATCGAGCCGCGGTTGCGGTAGAAGACAACGAGAATTGCAAGACCGATCGCCGCTTCGGCAGCCGCGACCGTCAGGATGAACAGCGCGAAGACCTGGCCGACGATGTCGTTCAGGAAATGCGAGAAGGCGACCATGTTGATGTTGACGGCAAGCAGGATCAGTTCGATCGACATCAGGATGACGATGACGTTCTTCCGGTTGAGGAAGATGCCGAAAACGCCGAGCGTGAAGAGGATAGCGCTGACCGTCAGGTAGTGGGAAAGTCCGATGACCATGTTCTTTGTTCCTTGACCTGCCTTTAGACGCCCTGCCCGGGCTTGACCGATACCACCTCAACGGCGGTGGCGGGCGTGCGGGCAACCTGCCTCGGAATATTCTGACGCTTGATGTTGGTGCGGTGCCGCAGCGTCAGCACGATCGCGCCGATCATGGCGACCAGGAGCACCAGACCGGCGATCTGGAAGAAATAGACGTAATTGGTGTAGAGCACGTCGCCGAGGGCCGCCGTATTCGTCCGCTCGCTGAGTGCCGGGATCGGCATGGCGACGGATTTGGCAATCTCCGGCGAGATGACGCTGCCGCCGATGACGACGATCAGTTCGGCCGCCAGGATCACCCCGATCAGCCCGCCGATCGGCGCATATTCGAGAACCCCTGCCCTCAATTCGGTGAAGTCGATATCGAGCATCATCACCACGAAAAGGAAGAGAACGGCGACGGCGCCGACATAGACGACGAGCAGGATCATCGCCAGGAATTCGGCACCGGCCAGCAGGAAGAGGCCGGCCGCGTTGAAGAACACCAGGATCAGGAACAGAACCGAGTGAACCGGGTTCTTCGCCCAGATGACCATGAACGCCGACGCCACCGCGACAAAGGCGAAAAGATAGAAAAATAGAGCCTGCAGACCCATGTTGGTGCCTTTTTCATCTTCCCCCGGGCAGCCGGGAGTTTTTCTGCCCGATAGAACTTTGCGCGGCTGACCGGCAAAACTCCTGTGCATATTGACCGCGACCGAAGCGCTCAAGCTCCATTACGGCATTTCAAAAACTCGATCAGCGGTACGGCGAGTCGATCGCGATGTTGCGGGCGATTTCGCGCTCCCACCGGTCTCCGTTATCCAGAAGCCGCGCCTTGTCGAAATAGAGCTCTTCGCGGGTTTCCGTCGCAAATTCGAAATTCGGGCCTTCGACGATCGCGTCGACCGGGCAGGCTTCCTGGCAGAAGCCGCAATAGATGCACTTCACCATGTCGATGTCGTAGCGCACCGTGCGGCGCGTGCCGTCGTTGCGGCGCGGACCGGCTTCGATGGTGATGGCCTGGGCAGGACAGATCGCCTCGCAGAGCTTGCAGGCGATGCAGCGTTCCTCGCCGTTCGGATAACGGCGCAGCGCATGCTCGCCGCGAAAACGCGGGGAGACCGGACCCTTTTCGAAGGGATAGTTGATCGTCGCCTTCTGGCGGAAGAAATAGCGCATCGACAGAAAGAACGCGCCGACGAATTCCTTGAGAAACAGCGAGTTGATGGAGCCGGACAAGCTTGCCATCTTCAACCTCCAATTTTGCCGGAAACGAGAGCGGACATGATCATGCCCAACCCGTCAGTTTCAGCACGAATGCAACGATGACGACCATGGCGAGCGACAGCGGCAGGAAGACCTTCCAGCCGAGGCGCATGAGCTGGTCGTAGCGGTAGCGCGGAACGAAGGCCTTGACCATCGCGAACATGAAGAACACCAGGCAGGCCTTCAGCGTGAACCAGATGATGCCAGGGACCCAGTTGAGGATCCAGATATCGACCGGGGGCAGCCAGCCGCCGAGGAAGAGGATCGTCGTCAGCGCGCACATCAGGCAGACGGCCGCATATTCGCCGAGCATGAACATCATGTATGGCGAGGAGCCGTATTCGACCATGAAGCCGGCGACGAGTTCCGATTCGGCTTCCGGAAGGTCGAAAGGCGGACGGTTCGTCTCAGCGAGCGCCGAAATGAAGAAGATGATGAACATCGGGAAGAGCGACAGCCAGTGCCAGTCGAGGAACGACGCCGGCAGGCCGAGCATGGTACCGAGGCCGGTATGCTGAGCATTGACGATATCGGTCAGGTTCAGCGAGCCGACGCAGAGAAGCACGGTGACGATGACGAAGCCGATCGAGACTTCATAGGACACCATCTGTGCCGCCGAGCGCAGCGCGCCGAGGAACGGATACTTCGAGTTCGAAGCCCAGCCACCCATGATGATGCCGTAGACCTCGAGCGAGGAGATGGCGAAAATATAGAGGATGCCGACATTGATGTTGGCGATCACCCATCCGTCGGCCAGCGGCACCACCGCCCAGGTGGACAGCGCCAGAAGCACCGTCACCAGCGGAGCCAGCAGGAACACCGCCTTGTTGGCGCCGGCCGGAATGATCGGCTCCTTGAAGACGAACTTCAGAAGGTCGGCGAAGGACTGGAACAGTCCGAAGGGACCGACGACGTTCGGGCCGCGGCGCAGCTGCACGGCCGCCCAGATCTTACGGTCGGCGAGCAGCACATAGGCGATGAAGACGAGCAGGCAGACGAGAAGCAGCAGCGACTGACCGATCATGATGATCGCCGGCCAGACATAGGTCGAAAAGAAAGAATCCATAGTCCCCTGCCCTTACTCTGCCGCGACTTTGAAGTTGTTGCGGGCCAATGCCGAGCACTCCGCCATGACAGCCGAGGCACGCGCTATCGGGTTCGTCAAATAGAAGTCTTTCACCGGCGACGCAAACCCTGACTTGTTCATCTTGCCGGCTTTTTTCGCAACTGCGGCAATTTGGGCGCTATCGCTTTCGGCGATCTCGTCGATGGCGGCGAAATGCGGGAAAGCAGCATAGAGCCGGACGCGCAATTCGCTGAGCGAATCGAAGGGGAGCTTCTTGCCGAGCACGTCAGACAGGGCGCGGATGATCGCCCAGTCCTCGCGGGCATCACCCGGCGCAAAGCCGGCGCGGTTGCCCATCTGAACGCGGCCTTCGGTGTTGACCCAGGTGCCGGACTTTTCGGTATAGGCTGCGGCCGGCAGGATGACGTCGGCATGATGCGCGCCGTTATCGCCGTGCGAGCCGATATAGACGGTGAGCTTGGCCTTCTTGGCGGCAAAGTCGAGTTCGTCGGCGCCGAGCAGGAAGAGCACGTCCATCGCCGTCAGCATTTCGGCGGCGTTGACGCCCTTGGCCCCCGGCACGAAGCCGAGATCGAGGCCACCGACGCGGGAGGCTGCCGTATGGAGGACGGCAAAACCGTTCCAGCCTTCGACAACAGCGCCGACCGAACCGGCGAGCTTGGCCGCACTGGCGAGAACGCCGGCGCCGTCGGTGCGCGACAGCGCGCCCTGGCCGATGATGATCATCGGCTTGGCAGCGTTCTTCAGGACGTCGGCGAAGGCATGGTTGCCATCGACCAGATCCTTCAGCGTGTCGGGACCGCCACCGAGGTAATCATAGCTGTAGCGCAGCTCGCCCGGCTCGCCGATGACGCCGATCGGGAACTTGCCGCGGCGCCAGCGCTTGCGGATGCGGGCGTTGAGGATGGCCGCCTCGAAGCGCGGATTGGCGCCGATGATCAAGAGCGCATCGGCCTGGCCGATGCCCGAAATGGTCGGGTTGAAGAGGTAGCTTGCACGGCCGAGCGACGGATCGAGTGCCGCCCCATCCTGGCGACAGTCGAGGTTGGTCGAGCCCAGCGACTTCACCAGTTCGGAGAGCGCATACATCTCCTCGACGGAAGCAAGGTCGCCTGATATCGCGCCGATCTTGTCGCCCGCGGTGGCGCTGACGGCGGCCTTGATGGTGCCGAAGGCTTCGGCCCAGGTGGCCGGCTGCAGGCGGCCGTCGCGGCGGACGTAAGGTCGGTCGAGGCGCTGGGTCTTCAGGCCGTCCCAGATGAAGCGGCTCTTGTCGGAGATCCACTCCTCGTTGATCGCCTCGTTGACACGCGGCAGGATGCGCATGACTTCGCGGCCACGGGTATCGACGCGGATCGCCGAACCGACGGCATCCATGACGTCGATCGATTCGGTCTTGTTCAATTCCCAGGGGCGCGCGGTGAAGGCGAAGGGCTTGGAGGTCAGCGCGCCGACCGGGCAAAGGTCGACGACGTTGCCCTGCAGCTCGGAGGTCATCGCCTGTTCGAGATAGGTGGTGATCTCGGCATCCTCGCCGCGGCCGATCAGGCCGAGTTCGGAAATGCCGGCGACCTCGGTGGTGAAGCGGACGCAGCGCGTGCAGTGGATGCAGCGGTTCATCACCGTCTTGACCAGCGGGCCGATATACTTGTCCTCGACGGCGCGCTTGTCTTCCTGATAACGCGAGGTGTCGATGCCGAAGGCCATCGCCTGGTCCTGCAGGTCGCATTCGCCGCCCTGGTCGCAGATCGGGCAATCGAGCGGATGGTTGATCAGCAGGAATTCCATCACACCTTCGCGGGCCTTCTTGACCATCGGGGTGTTGGTAAAGACCTCGGGCAGTTCGCCGTTCGGGCCGCCGCGGATGTCGCGCACGCTCATGGCGCAGGAAGCCTGCGGCTTCGGCGGGCCGCCCTTCACTTCGACAAGGCACATGCGGCAATTGCCGGCAACCGACAGCCGCTCGTGGAAGCAGAAGCGCGGAACCTCGGCGCCGGCGTCTTCGCACGCCTGCAACAGCGTGAAATGATCCGGAACTTCGATCTCGTTGCCGTCAATCTTCAGTTTTGCCATCGTCGCTCAGTCCTGTTTCCCGTTTGCCTGATGACGGCAAACAAACCTATTTTTGCAACAGTCTCATTGCCAAGCCGGATCTTTCGTCCTGCCGACAGCTGATGTCGCCCAAATTCTCTGTCGCGCGTTCCAGGTCCGGAACCCGCACCGGCATCTGCAGCTTGAGGCCCCCGCCCGTCCGCCGATCTGCCCTATTTCCGGCCGATTGATCCGGCCGGACAATTCATTTCCGTCTGCGGCCCCGTCCTGCCAGAACCTTCGCCTGACCAGTCCAGTCGTCACGCCCGATGCGGCCGTTGAAGCCGAGCTCGGCATCGAGCCGGACGATTTCCTCATCGCTCCAGGCGGCGATCTCCGCGAAGCTGCGAATACCCCTGGCGTTCAGCACCTGCTCTAGCTTCGGGCCGATGCCGGCGATCAGCTTCAGATCGTCGGCCTTAACAGCCCGCGCAACCGGCCTGGCCTTGACGGCGGGCTTCGGCTGGCTAGCAGGGACCGGTTCGCTGACCGGTGTGACAACAGTCAGCTTCGGCCGTGCCTTCTTCTCGACGTCAGGCTTGGCCTCGGCCGCCGGCTTGGCGACAGCCTTGACGGCAGGGCGAATATTCTCCGGCCGGATCTCGACGTCGGGCATCAGCGCGTCCGGCGGCGTGTCATCGAGGGCGGCAGCAAGTTTGCCGGTCGTTTCCAGCGCGCTCTGGAAGGCGCCGAAAAAGGCGCCTGCCATCTGGGTCGAGAAACCGAAGCCGATCGCCGTCGCGGCGGCAAAGGCCGCGGCAGGATGCGCCATCAGCGGATGCACCGGCATTGCCCGCGCATTTTCCAGCATCTCGGCAGCAAGCCGGCCAAAGCCGGCCGCGAAATCGGCTGCCTCTTCCTTCTTTCTGCCGTCGGATGCCTTGTCCACCATGATTATTCAGCCGCCTCCAGAACCGCACCGTGATCGAGCGCGCTCGCCGTATACTGGTCGATGCGCTTTTCGATCTCGGGACGGAAGTTACGGATCAGACCCTGCACCGGCCATGCGGCGGCGTCGCCGAGCGCGCAGATGGTGTGGCCTTCGATTTGCTTGGTCACTTGGAACAGCATGTCGATTTCGCGCTTCTGGGCATTGCCCTTGGCCATGCGCTCCATCACGCGCCACATCCAGCCCGTGCCTTCGCGGCACGGCGTGCACTGACCGCAGCTCTCATGCTTGAAGAAGGCGGAGATACGGGCGATCGCCTTGATGACGTCGGTGGACTTGTCCATGACGATCGCGGCGGCCGTGCCGAAGGAGGAGCCGACGCCGCGCAGGCCGTCGAAATCCATCGGGCAGTCGATAATGTCCTTGGCCGGAACGATCGGGCAGGATGCGCCGCCCGGAATGACGGCGAGCAGGTTGTCCCAGCCGCCGCGGATGCCACCGGCATGGCGGTCGACCAGTTCGCGGAAGGTGATGCCCATTTCCTCTTCGACCGTGCACGGCTTGTTGACGTGGCCGGAGAGCATGAACAGCTTGGTGCCGACATTGTTCGGACGGCCGATGGCCGAAAACCAGCCGGCGCCACGGCGCAGGATGGTCGGCGCAACAGCAATCGATTCGACGTTGTTGACAGTCGTCGGGCAGCCATAGAGGCCCATATTGGCCGGGAATGGCGGCTTCAGGCGCGGCTGGCCTTTCTTACCTTCGAGGCTTTCGAGCAGCGCTGTTTCCTCGCCGCAGATATAGGCGCCGGCGCCGTGATGGACGAAGATGTCCATGTCCCAGCCGAGCTTGTTGTTCTTGCCGAGCAGGCCGTAATCATAGCACTCGTCGATCGCCGCCTGCAGCGCCTCGCGCTCTCTTATATATTCGCCGCGCACATAGATATAGGCGGCATTGGCGCCCATCGCGAAGCTCGCGATGACGCAGCCTTCGATCAGCGTATGCGGATCGTGGCGCATGATGTCGCGGTCCTTGCAGGTGCCGGGCTCCGATTCGTCGGCGTTGACGACGAGGTAATGCGGGCGGCCGTCGCTTTCCTTCGGCATGAAGGACCATTTGAGGCCTGTCGGGAAACCGGCGCCGCCGCGACCGCGCAGGCCCGATGCCTTCATCTCGTTGATGATCCAGTCACGGCCCTTTTCGAGGATCTGCTTGGTGCCGTCCCAGTGGCCGCGGCTCATCGCGCCCTTCAGGGATTTGTCCTTGAGGCCGTAGATGTTGGTAAAGATGCGGTCTTTATCTTGTAACATGCTTCACCTCTTACCGCGGCTTCTTGCCGAAGACCTTGATATATTCCGCTTCGCCGCCCTTGGCGAGCGCCTTGGCCTGCTTGACCCAGTCGTCGCGCTCGATGCGGCCGCGGAAGTTCAGGTAGCCGTCGACCCATTCGCGCTCGGTCTTCTTCCAGCCCGCGACCTGCGAGAAGGTGAAGATGCCGATCTCGTTCAGCGTCGCCTCGATCTTCGGGCCGACGCCCGAGATCATCTTCAAATCATCCGGTGCGGCGGGCTTTTCGATGCCGGCCGGACGGTTCTTGTCGGTCAAAGCAGGCTTTGCCGCCGGGGCAGCTTCGGCCTTGACGGCAGCAGCAGGCGCCGGTTCGGCGGCGGCGGTGCCTGATATCGGCTGCTCTTGTGCAGCCTTTGCGTTCTTCGCCGCAGCCTTCGGCGCCGTTGCCGGCGTCTTCAGGGCAGCATTGGTTTCCGCGTCGGTGCTCTTCGGGCGGGCAGCCTCGGAGGGCGGAACCGGAGCGCCGTCGACCGGAGCCGAAATGGTTTCGGCATCCGCCTTCTTGGCGCGCGTCCGTGCCTTCGGCTCTTCCGTCGTCAGCGAAGTAGGGCCGCCTTCAGGCGCCGAAAACACCCGGTCAATCTGGGTGCCCGGCTTGATGCTGGCGCCATTGCCGGCGGCAAAGGCATCGATGATCTCTTCGAGACGCTCGGGCGTCAGGTCCTCGTAGGTGTCCTTGCCGATCATCACCATCGGGGCGTTGACGCAAGCCCCGAGACATTCGACCTCTTCCCAGGACAGCGTGCCTTCGGCATTGCGCTCGAAGGTATGAGCGTGGATCTTGCTCTTGCAGACCGACATCAGCGCTTCCGAGCCGCGCAGCATGCAGGGCGTCGTGCCGCAGACCTGGACATGGGCGCGGGTGCCGACGGGATGCAGCTGGAACTGCGTATAGAAGGTCGCGACCTCGAGCACGCGGATATAAGCCATGTCGAGCATGTCGGCGATCTTTTCGATCGCCGCGCGCGTGACCCAGCCGTCCTGCTCCTGCGCCCGCATCAATAGCGGAATGACCGCCGATTGCTGGCGGCCGGCGGGGTATTTCTGGATCGTTTTGTCCGCCCAGACCGCATTTTCATCGCTGAAAGCGAATGCGGCAGGCTGAAATTGATCTTCGGCTAATCGACGAACGGACATTCTTCCTCACGCCTTGTCAGTTTAGGGTTCCACACCGCGAAGCGGTCAAAGACTGCATTTCGCAGGCATAGGCCGACTGGTCTTTCTGCATAAACACTACGAATTTGCTGCCGTTCGGAATGGCAGCCTTGATCTGATAGCCCTTGGACAAAAGCTCGCCCATGGACGTTTGCGCCGCCGGCGGCGTCACTTCCTTACGGCCCAGCGGCGTGCCGAGGCTGTCGGCTTCCTGAGCCGAAACCCCGGATGCCGCAAGAAGAAGTGCGACGGCAAGCGGCAGAGCCTGCATCAGCGGTCCACCTCGCCGAAGACGATGTCGAGCGAGCCGAGAACGGCTGCGACGTCGGCAAGCTGGTGGCCGCGGCACATGAAGTCCATCGCCTGCAGATGCGCATAACCCGGCGCGCGGATCTTGCAGCGATAGGGCTTGTTGGTGCCGTCGGAGACGAGATAAACGCCGAACTCGCCCTTCGGCGCCTCGACGGCGGCGTAAACCTCGCCGGCCGGCACGTGGTAGCCTTCGGTATAGAGTTTGAAGTGGTGGATCAGCGCTTCCATCGAGCGCTTCATCTCGCCGCGCTTCGGCGGTACGACCTTGCCGTCGATCGACGAGAACGGACCGGTCTTGGCATCGGACAGCAGGCGATTGACGCATTGCTTCATGATGCGGACCGATTCGCGCATCTCGATCATGCGGATCAGGTAGCGGTCGTAATTGTCGCCGTTCTTGCCGATCGGAATGTCGAATTCGAGATCGGAATAACATTCGTAAGGCTGGGCGCGACGCAGATCCCAGGCCGCGCCCGAACCGCGCACCATGACGCCGGAAAAGCCCCAGGCCCAGCAGTCTTCCAGCGAGACGACGCCGATATCGACGTTGCGCTGCTTGAAGATGCGGTTGCCGGTCAACAGATTGTCGATGTCGTCGAGCGCCTTCAGGAAGGGATCGCACCAGTCGCCGATATCCTGCACGAGCTGTTCCGGCAGGTCCTGGTGGACGCCGCCCGGACGGACATAAGCGGCGTGCATGCGCGAACCGCTGGCGCGCTCGTAGAACACCATCAGCTTTTCACGCTCTTCGAAGCCCCAGAGCGGCGGCGTCAGCGCGCCGACGTCCATAGCCTGGGTCGTGACGTTCAGGAGATGCGAGAGGATGCGGCCGATTTCGGAATAGAGAACGCGGATCAGCTGGCCGCGGATCGGGATCTCGATGCCGAGCAGCTTTTCGACGGCCATCGCATAGGCATGCTCCTGGTTCATCGGCGCGACGTAATCGAGCCGATCGAAATAGGGCACGGCCTGCAGATAGGTCTTGGTCTCGATCAGCTTCTCGGTGCCGCGGTGCAGCAGGCCGATATGCGGATCGACCCGCTCCACAATTTCGCCGTCAAGCTCCAGGACAAGACGAAGAACGCCATGCGCCGCCGGATGCTGGGGTCCGAAGTTGATGTTGAAGTTGCGGACGTTATGTTCGGTCATGCTGCGTGCTCCGTGCCAAACGCGCTGCCTATCAAGCGAATAGCGAATGGCGAATAGCGAGTAGTTTCGTTCGGTCTCATCACTTCTCCTGGAGACTCCGTATCAACGCTCGAATCATTCGTCCGATCTCGTCGCATTTTCCGGTCATCTGCCTGAACTCACCCTCGTCGATCAGGCCGATGCGATGAGAGATGAGCATATGCGTTTCCAATTCTTTCAGCGAACCTTGGGAGATGCGCAGAAACTGAATGAAACTTCCTGTGACTTCACGTCCGTGTCCTTCAGCAATATTGGCTGCGATCGAAGTCGCCGCCCTGCGTATCTGAGCCGTCAGGCCGTAAACCTCCTCCTTGGGAAACTTTCTGGTCAGCTGATAACAATCCACCGCGAGATCGATCGCCATCTGCCAGACCTTAAGATCCTTGTAGGAGTTTATCGTCTGCCCGCCCCTTCCAACTATTCGCTATTCGCTACTCACTATTCGCCTTTATTGTTTCGCCTTTTCATCCCCCGGGAGAACATATTCCGTCCCCTCCCATGGCGACATGAAGTCGAAGTTGCGAAATTCCTGCTTGAGTTCCACCGGCTCGTAGACGACGCGTTTCGCGGCGTCGTCGTAGCGGACCTCGACGAAACCGGTGGTCGGGAAGTCCTTGCGCAGCGGATGGCCTTCAAAGCCGTAGTCGGTGAGGATGCGGCGCAGGTCCGGATGGCCGGTGAAGAGTACGCCGTACATGTCCCAGGTTTCGCGCTCGAACCAGTCGGCGCCGGGATGGACGGCGCAGGCCGAGGGAACCGGCGTATCTTCGTCGGTTGCGACCTTGATGCGGATGCGCAGATTCTGTTTCGGCGACAGCAGGTGATAGACGACGTCGAAACGCAGTTCGCGCTGCGGCCAGTCGACGCCGCAAATATCGATCAGGTTGACGAAACCGCATTTGGCGTCGTCGCGCAGGAAGGTCAGCAGCGCGATCAGGTTTTCACCCATCGTCGTCAGCGTCAGCTCGCCATACTTCAGCTGCGAGGCGGCGATCAGATTGCCGCGCGCTTCGCCAAGGTAGGACGCAAGCTCAGTCAGGGCTTCACTCATATGCCTTGTCCTTAACCCTTAGCGTTCGATCGTGCCGGTGCGCCGGATCTTCTTCTGCAGCAGAAGCACGCCATAGAGCAGCGCCTCCGCCGTGGGGGGACAGCCCGGCACGTAGATATCGATCGGCACGATGCGGTCGCAGCCACGCACCACCGAATAGGAATAGTGATAATAACCGCCGCCATTGGCGCAGGAGCCCATCGAGATGACGTAGCGCGGCTCGGGCATCTGGTCGTAGACCTTGCGCAAGGCGGGCGCCATCTTGTTGGTCAGCGTGCCGGCGACGATCATCACGTCGGACTGGCGCGGCGAGGCGCGCGGCGCAAAACCGAAGCGCTCGACGTCGTAACGCGGCATCGACAGCTGCATCATCTCGACGGCGCAGCAGGCAAGGCCGAAGGTCATCCACATCAGCGAGCCGGTGCGGGCCCAGTTGATCAGTTCGTCGGTCGAGGTGACGAGAAAACCCTTATCGGCAAGCTCGTTATTGATCTCGCCGAAAAAGGCGTCGTTGCTGCCGATCGGCTTGCCGGTCGAGGGATCGATGATCCCCTTCGGCTGCTGGGCGACGAGCGGCTGATTGCTCACAGGGGCTACTCCCATTCCAGGGCTCCCTTCTTCCATTCATAGATAAAGCCGATGGTCAGCACGAGGAGGAAGACCATCATGGACCAGAAGCCGAACCAGCCGATGGCGCCGAAGGAAACGGCCCAAGGGAAGAGGAAGGCGACTTCGAGGTCGAAGATGATGAAGAGGATCGACACGAGGTAGAAGCGGATGTCGAACTTCATGCGGGCGTCGTCGAACGCGTTGAAGCCGCATTCGTAAGCCGAGAGCTTTTCCGAATCGGGCGCTTTGAAAGCGACGGCGAACGGCGCAATGAGCAGCGCCAGGCCGATAACGAGCGCGATACCGATGAAGATGGCGATCGGAATATAAGAACTGAGCAGTTCAGTCATCATGTTCATCCCTGCTTGCCGGAGGCGCCAGGCGGCGCATTTGGGCAAATGCCCGGCAAGCGAACGTGCGTTGCAACAAGCCGTGGTTAGCGCAGCCGACGCCCCGGCGCAAGAGATTTACAGAGGCAATTCGACGCGTCGCGCGCGGACATTATCAAGCAGATGCAACGATGTCGCGACAAATCCGCCCAAGCTGCCTGAAGCTGCATGTCTGACCACTGGAAACTGCATGGCTTTGCGAAGAAAATGGCGCGAGTGACGGGGCTCGAACCCGCGACCTCCGGCGTGACAGGCCGGCACTCTAACCGACTGAGCTACACCCGCGCATAGGACCGGCCATTTGCGGCCGCGAGGATGAAGAAACCCGGACAAACGACAAATCACATTTGCGTTTTACAAGACTTGAAATGGCGCGAGTGACGGGGCTCGAACCCGCGACCTCCGGCGTGACAGGCCGGCACTCTAACCAACTGAGCTACACCCGCAATTCATTTCAAGCAGTCCGGATGCCTTCGCACCCTCACCAAAACGGCTGCCCGTTTCGATGAGCGGCTAACTACGGGGTTCGCCTTTTAGTGTCAAGCAGGTTTGGAGACAAAACCATGACAGTCGTTGAATTGTTTCGGCAAGGCCCGCACGGAGCGAAGGAAAAGCCGGCAAATCCGTTTCCCGCAGCGGCGCTGACGCCCGATCGAAGCCGACGGCAGAGCCGAAGCCGACATGCCCGCCGCCTTCCCCTCCCCTTTATCCACAGCCCGGCCGCGCCCGATCGACATAGCAGGGAGCGGAACCGCCACCAAAAAAATCAAAAAATCTTCACAAACACTCTTGCGGTTTTGCCGCGATCCGCATAGATCACGGCCACCAACGCGGCAGGCCGATCCGGCTTCGTTTGCGATGGGCGATTAGCTCAGTTGGTAGAGCGCCTCGTTTACACCGAGGATGTCGGGAGTTCGAGTCTCTCATCGCCCACCATTTCTATAATTTCCCGCTGCTTGTTCATCAGAGTTAGGCGTCCGAATTAGCTCGCTAATCCGGTCACGATCTGCGCAAGGTGCTTCGGTCAGGAGGCACCTCATGAAAACCGTTGCCATCATCTCTGCGCTGCTTATCGCCAGCGTGGCTGCGCCGCCGTGCATTGCCAAGGAGCCCGCGCAAGAGGTGTTCCTGTCTGTCGGAGACCAGACGATGACGACGTCGGGAGAAACTCCGGCGCGTGAAGCCAGGACATATCTCCTGAGAATGCAGTCGGATCTGCCGATTGTTTTTTCAGTCGATGCAGACAATTCAGCCTGCAGCCTGGAAATCATGAAAGCCAGCCAGCGCGGCGTCTTCAGCAAAATCAACCGATTCCCCGCATCTTTTAGAGACAGCGGTCAAAGTGGCGATGAATATAGGTTTTCGTTTTTCCAGAACCACGTTTCATTTATGAGCGGCGCCCGATGCGCCTTCTCGTTTTCGCTGACGCAAAAGTGACTGCGTGATTGGGGTGTTGGGCACGCCTTCCGTCTGGCGGGCACTCATCGCCACGCTTCGCCAGTTGTTGATCCGCCGCCGAAACCAGCCGCGAATCGTCCCCCGTTGGATCGACGCAGAGCGAAGCGGCGATCAATCCTAAATCGACCTCATGCTATCAAAATCTCTGCCCGCTTCTGGCTGGAGTGACCACGACCGTGGCCGAGTGCGGACAGGTCTGCGTTCTCGAGGCGGCATTCGGCAAGACGTTCCCGCGCACCAAGGCGTTACGTCCGACCGTTTCAGATGCGCGCCATCCCGGCAGCGCTCCACCAAAACGGACTACTCCCGCCACCACGCCACCTCCTATTGGGCGAATGGATGGAGACCGGCAAAAGTGGGAGTATTCGCCGCCCGGAAAGTCTCCGCGCTGGAAGGCTTACGACGCCTGGAGGTGTGCCATGAGGGCCTTAAGCTCCGCATTGACGCTGTGCATCGCGATTGCCCTTTGTACGCCAAGTGCCATCTATGTCAGCCTGCCCGGATACGCCTTCAAGACGAATCCGAAATGCCAGCGCCACGAACCAAAAACGCGATTCGACAACAGGTGCGACTGGCCGAGACTAGGCTTCAAGAACTTTACGCCCCCGCTTGTGACCGTGCTTGGGATCTGAAGCCTCCTCGGCTTCTTCGCCAATCATCGTAGTGCCGGCGCACCTGGTGCGTTCACCCCTTCGCGAGTTCCTTATCCACCGCCGAAACCAGCCGCGAATCATCTGCCGTCACGTCAGGCGCGAAGCGGGCGGCGACTTTGCCGTCGCGGCCGATCAGGAATTTTTCGAAATTCCAGAGGATGTCGTCCTCGTCGCCGCCTGCCAGGCCGTGGGATTTCAGGCGTTCGCGCATCGGGCCATCGCCCGTGGTCGCCACGCCCGATTTTGTGAGTTGCCGGTAAAGCGGGTGCTGGGCATCGCCCTTTACCGAGATCTTCGAGAAGATCGGGAAGGTGACGTCATAGGTGCTGGTGCAGAAGTCGAGAATCTCGGCGTCGGTGCCGGGCTCCTGGCCCTTGAAGTCGTTGGCGGGGAAAGCGGCGATGACAAAGCCGCGCTCGCGCTTTTCGCCATAGAGCTTTTCCAGTCCCTCATATTGCGGCGTCAGCCCGCATTTCGAGGCGACATTGACGACCAGGAGCACCCTGCCCTTGTATTCGTTGAGCGTGGTCTCGCGACCATCCACAGTCTTGACCGGGATATCCAGCACGTTGCCCGTCACGGGAACCTCCAATTTTTTAAAGGATATGGTTCGCCAAACTTAGCGATATCGCCGCCGTTGTCATCAGCGTCGGGATCAACTCGGCGTCAACAAAACGCCGGTGCGGCTTCCGGCCGCACCGGGCCTTCACACCTCAGGCCGGGGATGTTTCCTTCACGTCGTCGAGCAGGAAGTGCACGACGAGATAATCCGTCTTGTAGTGGCGCCCACTCTCCGACACCGAATCGACGCTGCCGCCGTCCTTCGGGTGCCAGGCGTGGTAATGGGGATTGGTGGTGATCAGGGTGATGGCCTTGCCATCTCTGTCGCCGAGCCGGAAGCGCATCTCGGCGAGCGGCCAGATCCGCTCGTAATCCTGCATGGTGATTCGCGCCTTCAGCGCCTTGCGCTGCAGCGGCGCTTCGCCGGCCTCGGCGGGTACGTCCAACGTCACCTCCTCGGCTCCGCTGATGATGGCGTTGAATTCTTCAGGCCACATGCGTCTCATGAAATCGCTCCTCCCGAGGCTTTTCCGTCAGTCCACAGCTGGAACTTAGCGGTTTGTCCGAAAGAAGCAAATTCCTGTCATGTGGTTGTCATCGTCATCAGTCGCTCCTACCTTCCCGTCAAACCGCATCAGGGCCGTCAGTCGCCCGCAATCCCGAGTTCAGAGATGAAGACACGTGAAGACAGGCAGGCGCTCCGGGCGAGCATGCCGCGCACTCCGCTCAGCGCCCATCATATGGAAAACGCCCGGCTGCTGCCGGACCGCGGCGAGCTGCTCTACCGCATCCCGAACGGCGGCATCGGCGTCGAGGTGGGTGCCGCCTTCGGCGAATACACGGCGGAGATCCTGGAAAAGAACCGCCCGGCGCAGCTCTATCTCATCGATCCCTGGTCGATGGATCGCTACAGCTCCGGGCTCGATGCGATCCATACGAATTTCGCGGCCGAGATCGCCGCCGGCCGGCTGCATCTGATGCAGGGCACGTCGCTGGAGAAGCTTGCCGAATTCGAGGACGATTTCCTCGACTGGGCCTATATCGATACCGACCATTCCTTCGAGCTCACCTGGCAGGAGCTGCTGCTCTGCGACAAGAAGGTGAAGCGGACGGGGCGCATTGCCGGGCATGATTTCTGCACCGGCAATACGGTCAAGCCGATCGTCTATGGCGTCGTCGAGGCCGTCACCAAATTCTGCAAGGATTACGGCTGGCAATTCGAGTTCCTGACGGTCGAATCACACGCGCATTTTTCCTATTGCCTGAAGCGGCTCTGATTGGCTTAGGCCTTGCCGGAATATTGCGCGTCGCTGACCTTTTCCATCCAGTCGACGTGCTTGCCATCCAACGCCTCGTGCATGGCGATATGCACCATCGCCGTATCCGGGGCAGCCCCGTGCCAATGTTTTTCACCCGGTGAGAACCAGACGGTGTCGCCGGCGCGGATCTCGCGGATTTCCTCGCCCCAGCTCTGGGCGAGGCCCTTGCCTGATGTGACGATCAGCGTCTGGCCGAGCGGATGCGTATGCCAGGCCGTGCGGGCGCCGGGTTCGAAGGTGACGGAGGTTGCCCTCATCCGGGCTGGCGCCGGCGCTTCCATCAGCGGGTCCTGGCGAACGGCGCCGGTGAAATAGTCGGCCGGTGGCTTCGTCGAGGGACTGGAGCCGGCGGGTTTGATCTCCATGGTCTTTCCTTTTCCATTCATTGCGGTTGAAGCCTTGTAACCCGACGATATTTCATCGAGGCGACCAATCAAGGCCGGATCGACAATTGCCGCATAGTCCCCTGCCTGATAGGCCAGTGTCTTTCATCACTTACGAAGGATTTTTCCATGAAACACCATGCTTTCGGCCGCATGCCCTTCACCGTCACCAATGTCGGCTTCGGCGCCTGGCAGATCGGCGGCTCCTGGGGCGATATCAGCGAGGCGGACGGACGCGCGGCGCTGAATGCCGCGCTCGATGCCGGCATGACCTTCATCGAGACGGCTGACGTTTATGGCGACGGCCGCTCGGAAAAAATCATCGCCGACGTGCTGAAGACCCGTGGCGGCGCCCGCCCGATGGTCGCCACCAAGGCGGGCCGCCGCCTCAATCCGCATGTCGCCGAAGGCTACAGCAAGGCCAATCTCGAAGGCTTCATCGACCGCAGCCTGACGAATCTTGCCGTCGACAGCCTCGACCTCGTGCAGTTGCACTGCCCGCCGCGCGACGTGCTTTACCAGCCCGAGGTCTTCGAAGGTCTCGACGCGCTGCAGAAGGCCGGCAAGATCAAGGGTTACGGCGTCAGCGTCGAAAAGGTCGAGGACGGGCTGAAGGCGATCGAATATCCCGGCGTCGTCAGCATCCAGATCATCTACAATATCTTCCGCCAGCGCCCCGATCACCTGTTCTTCCAGGAAGCGCGCCGCAGGAACGTGGCGATCATCGCCCGCGTGCCGCTCGCAAGCGGCCTTCTCTCCGGCAAGATCACCCGGGAGACGCACTTTGCCAGCGACGATCACCGCAATTTCAACCGCAACGGCGAAGCCTTCGATGTCGGCGAGACCTTTGCCGGTGTGCCCTTCGAAGTCGGCCTGCAGGCGGTGGAAGAGGTGCGCAAGCTGGTGCCTGCAGGTGCCACGATGGCCGCCTTCGCGCTCCGCTGGATCCTGATGGCTGAAGCCGTCACCGTCGTCATCCCCGGCGCCCGCAATGGCGAGCAGGCGAGAGCCAATGCGGCCGCCGCCGACCTCGCGCCGCTTTCGGCCGACGTCATGGCGGCAACGCGCGAGATCTACGAGCGGCTGATCGCACCGCATGTGCATCAGCGTTGGTAGGCCATCGACATCCCAAAATGCAAATGACCGAAACGCAAAATGGCCGGGTTTCGCCCGGCCATTTTCATGTGGTGGAACCGTCAGAAGCTCAGTTCGTGCCGACCAAGTCGACCGGGAAGAACAGGGTCTCGCCGGAGGAGTCGCTGACGCCGTCGTTGTCGGTCACGGCGTAGGGCTTGCCCGAGGCGTCGAAGGTGAAGCCTTCGAGTTTGTCGAGCACATAGCCGTTGGTCGCGGTCTTGAGTTCACCGAGGAAGTCGTGGGCTTCGGTCTTCTTGACGACCGGCAGCTCGCCGCCGAGCTTGGCCGGCTTCAGCTCCGAGATCGCCACCTTGTAGAGCTTCTTCAGCTTGGCGGCATCGCCGACGAGGTTGTCGCGCTCGATGATGTAGACACTGTCGCCGTGAGCCGAGATTTCCGACAGGCCGACCCAGCCGCTTTCCGTCTTGTCGAGCGGATAGCGCACGGCGCCCCATTCCTTCTTCTTCGGATTGTAGGAGACGAGCTTGACGAAGCCCTTCTCGTCGTCAGCCCACTCGCGCTGGACCGCCATCCAGAGCGTCGTTTCGTCGCCGGTGCCGACAATGGTGACGCCTTCGAAGCCGTAGCGGATTTCGTTGGCGGCGAGCTCCTTCGGCAGGGCGATCTCGGCCTTGATGTCGCCCTTGGCGTTGACGTTGTAGAGGGCGTGCGGGACGAGACGCTCGCTGTAGCCTTCCGAGGCGAGCCAGAAGGAGCCGTCGGCGGCAGCCGCAATGCCTTCGATGTCGAGCTTCTGGGCCGGGGCGCCGTCACGCTTGACGACGAGAGCGTCGGTAATGACGGCCGGCTTCTTGCCGGCATCGATCGTGTAGATCGTCGGCTGCGAGCCGAGAACACTGTCGCTGACGGCGTAGAGCATGCCTGGCTTGCCCGGAACCGCGGCGAGACCCGAAAGGGCTGCAAAGCCGATCGGATTGCCGTCCCTCTCGGCCGAAACAATCTGCGGATAGGCCTTTTCGCCTTCCGAGCGCTCATAAATCATCACGTGCGAGCGGGCGCCGCCGTCCTTGCCGAGGTCGAGTTCGTTGGCTGTCGCGAAGAGATTGCGTGCAGGAATGGCGATCCCGCCTTCCGGTGAAATCCCCGACGGCAGCAATTGCACGAGCTCGGGATCGGCGCCGGTATCCCTATAGACGCCGACGACCGAAGCGCGCTCGGCGAGCAGGAAGAAATATTGCTCGTCGCCGAACTTGGCGGCTTCGAGACCCTCCGGCTCGACGCCCTTCGATCCCGAACGGCTTTCCGGATAGTGGCCGATATGAGCGACGGCGCGTTCGAAGGAAGCGCCCGATTCGTAGAGAACCTTGCCTGTCTTGTCGAAGATGGTAAAGCTGCGCGAGCCGCCCTGGTAGTCGCCCTCATTGGCAACGACGAGGCGGTTATCATCCAGCCACTTCACGGCGTCGGGCTCGCGCGCGACAGCCTTGGCTTCGGCTGTGAATTTGAGGGCGCCGTCACGCTTGGTGTCGATGCCGGTGAGATCGACGCTGCCGGCGGAGAAGTGCGTCTTCACTGCAGCCGTGTTGGCGTCGATGATGACGATCTCGTTGTTTTCCTGCAGCGTCAGGGCGATCTCGTTCAGACCGTTGAAGGCGACGAATTCCGGCTCCGGATCTTCGGGCGCGACGCCGGCAAGGCCGGTCAGCGCCACGTGTTTGATGGTGCCGCAATCGACAGTGCCGTTCTTGAGCTGGAAGACGACGAGGTCGCCGGCCGGCATTTGCGGGATCTTACCGTCATTGACCTCTTCGTCGCGCTCGTTTTCGACCGCAATAGTGCCGAGCGTCTTGTCCTTGTTGAGGGCGATCGAATCCGGCTGGCCGCCGAGATCGCAGCTGTTTTCGATCTTTTTCGTCGCCACGTCGACGATTGCCAGACGGCCCGACGGCTTGGCCTTGCTTTCGGAGGTGTTGACGGCGACCAGCGCCTTGCCGCCGCTCGAGGTGACCGATGTCGGCTCGCCGTCCATCATCAGTGCGCCGCCGGCCTTCGGAGCCTTGGCGTCGGTGATGTCGATGAAGCCGATCGCGCCGAGCGGGCTGTCGCTATAGATCAGCGTGTTGCCGTCGTCGGTCGCGGTGATGATTTCGGCCGACGTGGCCGAAAGCTTATCCTTGTCAGCAGGCAGGTTCTCAGCCACCGGGAAAGAGGCGATCCGGTTGAAGACCGGTTCGGCCGCAGCCGGAAAGGCAACGGATGCGAGAAGCACGGCAGCAAGCGCTGCCTTGCGCGATGAAATTGTCATGAAATCCCCCATGTATCGAACATTCGAAACATGAGTTTTTTGCGGGAACGGCGTGACAGAGGCATGACAGATGCGACATTTTGCGCCTGAACAGGTCAGGCGGGTTTGCGCTCCCTGCGCATCTCGTTTCGCATGATGAAGAGCGAGGCGGACAGGATGAGGGCCGCTCCCAGCCAGAGGTAACCCGCCGGCGCATAACCGAAGAACAGCCAGCCGGCCAGCACGTTCAGCGGCAGCTTCAGATCGTCGAAAGGCTGGACGTAGGCGGCATCTGCCGCGGCATAGGCAAGCGTCAGAAAATACTGCGCCGCCGCGGTCAAGAGCCCCGTCAGCAGGAACAAGGCAAGGGTTGCGCCCGTCGGCACGGCAAAGCCCGCCGCAAGCGCCAGGCCGCCGTTTATCGGCGTCAGCAGAACGAGCAGCCAGACGGTGATCGTCTCCGGTCGTTCGATGCCCGTCAGGCTCTTGGTGATGAGCGACGAGGCGCCCCACAGCAGCGCCGAAAGCACCGGCAGGAGTGCTGCCCAGCCAAAACCGTCCGACCATGGCTGCAGGATGATCATCGCGCCGGTGAAACCGGCTGCGGTCGCCGCCCAGCGGGCCGGACCGACGCGCTCACCGAGAAAGAGCCGGGCCCCCAGAATGATGAAGAAGGGCGAGGTCATCACCAGTGCGATCGCCTGCCAGATCGGCACCGCGGCAAGGCCGGCGACCCACGCCTCGACGCCGAGCGCGGCAAGCACGACGCGCGCGAGGTGGCGCCAGGGATAGCGCGTGCGCATCGCCGCAAGGCCGAGCCGGCGAAGGAACGGCAGCGAAAACAGGAAGGCGAAGCCATACTGCCAGAAGGCGGCCGAGGCTGAGGGAAAGGCAAGCTTCATCGTCAGCCATTGAGTGACGACGTTGAGAAGCGAAAAAGCAATGCCGGCAAGGACCATCCAGAGGGCGCCGACAACGGCCCGGGACGGCGCGGCAGCAAGGGAAGTCTGATTCATGTCTTTCATCCACGACTTAGGGACCAACATAAATCAGGACGCATGAGCTGCCGACACGGACGACATGACGAATCCTCGCCCTTCGCACGACCGACTCATTCTCTTCCATCCGGACTTTAACCGTCGGCTCCGGAATCGCACCGGATCTGCTGACCCCTCCCCCGCTTCGACACGAGAGAAGGCGCTCGCGGGCTTGAGCCGAGACCCTTTACCGCCGGTGGGGAGTTTCACCCCGCCCTGAGAACAGAAATCTCGTAAATCAAAGCCTGCGTGGCGGCAAGGTCAGTCAAAGCAAAAAAAGGTCCGACAAAGCAAAGGGCCCGCCACAAGCAAAAGGGGTCCGGCAAGCCGAACCCCTCCCAAATCCTGCACAGCCGGTCTCGTTTCCGGCTGGCGGATAATCCCAGATCAGCCGTTGACGGCGTCCTTCAGGCCCTTGCCGGGCGTGAACTTCGGCACGTTGCGAGCCGGAATGTCGACTTCAGCGCCCGTCGACGGGTTGCGGCCCTTCGTTGCGGCGCGATGAGAAACGGTGAAGCTGCCGAAACCCGCGAGGCGGATGTCGCCCTTGTTCTTGAGTTCAGCCTGGACAACGTCAAAAACCGCGTCAACAGCGGAAGCCGCGTCAGACTTCGTCAGTCCTGCCTTTTCGGCGACTGCGGACACGAGTTCATTCTTGTTCATGTTTCCACCCCTTTCTAAATGGTATGAAACGACTCAAAAGTAAGCTAGGCGCCGAATAGGTTTCATCAGGCCCGCCGGAAACCCAAAAGCCCTGCAAATCAAGGAAAAGCAAGCGTCTCCATGACGTTTTCACAAAAAAGGCTGGCGTTTTCGCCAGCCTTTTTCCGTGTTTTGCTCCAATGGGGCATAAATGTGGCCGAGGCCATTCAATGCGCTATGGTTGCGCCTGTCTCATCGAGGCCTTCGACCGATGCGATGACCGGCGTTTCCACCGTGCCGTCCCATTCGATTGGCTCCGGCCGCCGGATCAGCGCATGCTTGATTACCTCGCCCATGCGGGATACCGGGATGATCTCCATGTTGTTCTTCACGTTATCAGGAATCTCCGCCAGATCCTTGGCGTTTTCCTCCGGAATCAGCACCTTCTTGATGCCGCCGCGAAGCGCTGCAAGCAGCTTTTCCTTGAGACCGCCGATCGGCAGCACACGGCCGCGAAGGGTGATTTCACCGGTCATGGCCACGTGCCTGTTCACCGGGATACCGGTCATGATCGAGACGATCGCGGTCGCCATGGCGACGCCGGCCGAGGGGCCATCCTTCGGGGTCGCGCCTTCCGGCACGTGCACGTGGATGTCGCTCTTGTCGAAGCGCGGCGGCTCGATGCCGAAATCGACGGCGCGCGAGCGGACATAGGAGGCCGCTGCCGAAATCGATTCCTTCATGACTTCCTTCAGATTGCCGGTGACCGTCATGCGGCCCTTGCCCGGCATCATCACGCCTTCGATGGTCAGCAGCTCGCCGCCGACCTCCGTCCAGGCCAGACCGGTCACAACGCCGACCTGATCCTCGCCCTCGGCTTCGCCGTGGCGGAAGCGCGGGACGCCCAGATAGTCGGAGATGTTGGCGGCCGTCACGTGAACGGACTTGGTCTTGCCCTTGATGATCTCGGTAACCGCCTTGCGGGCGAGCTTCATCAACTCGCGTTCGAAGCTGCGGACACCGGCTTCACGGGTGTACTGCTGGCTGATCGCCATCAGGGCGTCGTCGCTGACCGAGAATTCTTCCGGCTGCAACGCATGTTCCTTGATGGCCTTCGGCAGCAGGTGCCGCTTGGCGATCTCGCGCTTTTCATCTTCGGTGTAGCCGGCGATACGGATGATCTCCATGCGATCCATCAGCGGCGCAGGGATGTTCAGCGTATTCGCGGTCGTGATGAACATCACGTCCGACAGGTCGTATTCGACCTCCAGATAGTGATCCATGAAGGTCGAGTTCTGGGCCGGATCGAGCACTTCGAGCAGAGCCGAAGACGGATCGCCGCGATAGTCCTGGCCGAGCTTGTCGATCTCGTCGAGCAGGAACAGCGGGTTGGACTTCTTCGCCTTCTTCATCGACTGGATGACCTTGCCGGGCATCGAGCCGATATAGGTGCGTCGGTGACCGCGGATTTCGGCTTCGTCGCGAACGCCGCCAAGCGCCATGCGGACATACTCACGGCCGGTCGCCTTGGCGATCGACTGGGCGAGCGAGGTCTTGCCGACACCGGGAGGGCCGACGAGGCAGAGAATCGGGCCTTTTATTTTAGTGGCACGGGCCTGCACGGCTAGATATTCGACGATGCGCTCCTTGACCTTGTCGAGACCGAAGTGATCGGCTTCGAGGATCTTCTCGGCATTGTTGAGATCGGCCTTGATCTTCGACTTCTTGCCCCAGGGAATGCCGAGCAGCCAGTCCAGATAATTGCGCACGACGGTGGCTTCCGCCGACATCGGGCTCATCTGGCGCAGCTTCTTCAGCTCCGCATCGGCCTTTTCGCGGGCCTCCTTGGACAGCTTGGTCTTGGCGATGCGCTCTTCCAGTTCGCTCATCTCGTCGCGGCCTTCCTCGCCGTCGCCGAGTTCCTTCTGGATCGCCTTCATCTGCTCATTGAGGTAGTATTCGCGCTGGGTCTTCTCCATCTGGCGCTTGACGCGCGAGCGGATGCGCTTTTCGACCTGCAGCACCGAAATCTCGCCTTCCATGAAGCCGAGCGCCTTTTCGAGACGGGCCTTGACGCTGGTGGTTTCCAGCATCTCCTGCTTCTCGGTGATCTTGATCGACAGATGCGAGGCGACCGTATCGGCGAGCTTGGAATAGTCGTCGATCTGGCTGGCTGCACCGACCACTTCGGGCGAAATCTTCTTGTTGAGCTTCACATAGCTCTCGAATTCGGAGACGACCGAACGCGACAGAGCTTCCAGCTCGACCGGATCGTCGTGCGGCTCTTCGAGCACATGGCCGAGCGCTTCGTAGAAATCTTCGCGGCTGGTATAGGTGTCGATCTCGGCGCGGGCGCGGCCTTCGACCAGAACCTTGACGGTGCCGTCGGGCAGCTTCAGGAGCTGCAACACGTTCGCCACGGTGCCGACATTGTGGATCGCGGACGGATCCGGATCGTCGTCACTGGCGTTGATCTGCGTGACCAGCATGATCTGCTTGTCGGAACCCATGACCTCTTCGAGCGCACGGATCGACTTTTCCCGTCCGACGAACAGCGGCACGATCATATGCGGGAAAACCACGATGTCGCGCAAGGGCAGAACAGGGTAGGCAGTACTGCTCGCTACAGACGTTTTCTTCGTCATTTTTAAGTCCTTTCCATCGTCCCGTTGCCGGGCTCTCTGCACGGCCGCTTGGGACCGGCCGGCACTCTCACTTGGCTCTACAAGTGGAGGTCCTGACTACGCTTTTCAAGCCACGCTAACGCCCGCGTTCCCCGGATGTGACAGCTTTATTACAACGGAACGCCAACACTATGAAGCGCGTGGCTGGACCGGCGCTTACCACTTCCGACCCGGCTAAAATACAAACGCCAACAATAGGCTTACGGAATCACGGCATCATTGCCAAGCACTCTCCCTTGCGCAACATCGGCAAAGGCAATTCCGGTCCCCACCGGCAAAATACTAACAGCGCCTTGCATGATTTTTCAAATAGAAAGGGGCCTGCCGATGGCAAGCCCCCAAAATAATCATAGGAAAGCCGCAAGATCACGCCGAAGCGTTGGCCTTTTCGTCCTGACGATCGGCATAGATGTAAAGCGGACGGGCCGAACCGCGCACCACTTCCTCCGAGATGACGACCTCGCGCACGCCTTCCAGCGTCGGCAGTTCGAACATCGTGTCGAGCAGGATCTTCTCCATGATCGAGCGAAGGCCGCGGGCGCCGGTCTTGCGGACGATCGCCTTGCGGGCGATTTCGCGCAGCGCATCCTCGTGGAAGGTCAGTTCGACGTCTTCCATCTCGAACAGGCGCTGATACTGCTTGATCAGCGCGTTCTTCGGCTCGGACAGGATCTGGATCAGCGCATCCTCGTCGAGGTCTTCGAGCGTCGCCAGAACCGGCAGACGGCCGATGAACTCGGGGATGAGGCCGAACTTGACCAGGTCTTCCGGCTCCAGTTCGCGCAGGACTTCGCCGACGCGGCGGTCGTCCTGGGCCTTGACGGTCGCGCCGAAGCCGATCGACGTCTTCTCGCCGCGGGCGGAGATGATCTTGTCGAGGCCGGCGAAGGCGCCGCCGCAGATGAACAGGATGTTCGTCGTGTCGACCTGCAGGAATTCCTGCTGCGGGTGCTTGCGGCCGCCCTGCGGCGGAACGGATGCAACCGTGCCTTCCATGATCTTCAAGAGCGCCTGCTGCACGCCCTCGCCCGAGACGTCGCGGGTGATCGACGGGTTGTCGGACTTGCGCGAAATCTTGTCGACTTCGTCGATGTAGACGATGCCGCGCTGCGCACGCTCGACGTTATAGTCGGCCGACTGCAGCAGCTTCAGGATGATGTTTTCGACATCCTCGCCGACATAACCGGCCTCGGTCAGCGTCGTCGCATCAGCCATGGTGAAGGGAACGTCGATGATGCGGGCGAGTGTCTGAGCAAGATAGGTCTTGCCGCAGCCTGTGGGGCCGACGAGCATGATGTTCGACTTCGCCAGCTCGACTTCGCCGTTCTTGGAGGCGTGCGCCAGGCGCTTGTAATGGTTGTGAACGGCGACCGACAGGATCTTCTTCGCCTGCCGCTGGCCGATGACGTATTCGTCGAGGACCTTGATGATGTCCTGGGGCGTCGGAACGCCGTCGCGGGACTTGACCATCGAGGACTTGTTCTCCTCGCGGATGATGTCCATGCACAATTCGACGCATTCATCGCAGATGAAGACCGTCGGTCCGGCAATCAGTTTCCGGACTTCGTGCTGGCTCTTTCCGCAGAACGAACAATAAAGCGTGTTCTTGGAGTCGCCGCCGTTGCTGCCGCTGACCTTGCTCATATCACTTTCCTTCCAGCACGCCGCATTTCAAGGCGAAATCGCGGTCCACTCTATCAGCTCCTGGCGGCACTCCGTTTCCGGAGCCTTTGCCGAGAAGGGCTTCAGGGGCTACGAACCGGGCCCAATCAATCATGTCCGGGTTCCGGCGGCAACGAATTCCCCTTCGAATGCCGAATGCTATGTCATAAAAATTCAACATAGCATTAATAGTTACTATTAGCGTCTTCGTCGCCTGTTGAAAGCCTTGTTCGATCACAAATGAGATAGAACTGTGGCGACGAAAATACCATCCCTATTAATTACTAGGCCTGCTCGCCTTCCATTTCGAGGCGCGACGTCAGAACCTTGTCGATCACGCCCCAGCTCTGGGCCTCGTCCGCATCCATGAAATGGTCACGATCGAGGGTCCTTTCAACTTCCTCATAGGTGCGGCCGGTGTGCTTGACATAGACCTCGTTGAGGCGGCGCTTCATCTTGAGGATGTCGCGGGCGTGGCGCTCGATGTCGGAAGCCTGGCCCTGGAAGCCGCCCGAGGGCTGATGCACCATGATGCGGGAATTCGGCGTGGCGAAGCGCATGTCCTTGTGGCCGGCCGCTAGGAGCAGCGAGCCCATGGAGGCGGCCTGGCCGATGCAGAGCGTCGAAACCGCCGGCTTGATGAACTGCATTGTGTCGTAGATCGCCATGCCGGCGGTGACGACGCCACCCGGCGAATTGATGTAGAGAGCGATTTCCTTCTTCGGGTTTTCGGCCTCGAGGAAGAGAAGCTGGGCGCAGACGAGCGTCGCCATATGGTCTTCGACGGCACCCGTCAGGAAGATGATGCGTTCCTTCAACAGGCGGGAATAGATGTCGTAGGAGCGTTCACCGCGGTTGGTCTGTTCCACGACCATCGGCACGAGGGCCATTGCGGTATCGACTGGGTTTCTCATGTGCGTCCTTTGTCAACGTCTCGCCGGCCGGCGCCGGGAATCAAAGAAAATGTCTTATCCCTACATAGAGTGTCCCGGCCCTCCTCTTCAAGACACGCATGAGGATAACGTTAAGAAGGCGGGGCAAGGCGGGTGTTCGGAGCCTCTTTCCCCCAAACACCTGTCGACGGCGAGCCCTCGGCGCCGTCTCCCCCGGCTTTTCTCCGTGACAGGATGAAGGAAGCCTTACTCCATTCGACGATGCTCACACACGTTTACCCGACGGAAAGCCTACCGGCAGATATCGGCCGAAAACCATGCCGCAGTGCCGCAACATTAAGGAAGTGGCGAACTTCCCTCGGCAAGGATGCGCCCCAACAGACGGGCCGACAGACAAGTGGCCGACAGATTAAGTCCGACGGGCAAGGGGTTGCTGCCGTGTTCAATATCGCTACAGGTCTCGCCATCTGGTGTTCGGAGGCCATGACGCTCGCTTTGGTGCTGTTCGTCGCCTGGCGCCACAATGTCCGGAACGAGGCCTATCTCTATTGGGGCCTAGGCTTCCTTCTGACCGGCATCGGCTTTGCGATGATCGCGCTGCGCGGCCAGGTGCCGAGCCTGCTGTCCATAGAGATCGGCAATGCCATCGCCCTGCTCGGCCAGAGCGCCTGGGTTGCGGGTTTTCTGGCGCTCGACCGCAAAAGGATCGAATGGTGGGCGCTGCTGCCGCCGGCGGTCTGGCTCGCCGGGGTCTTCCTGCCCTGGGTCAACAGCGACTATTCAAACCGGGTGGTGCTCTACAACCTCGCTTCGGCGACGGGCGCGACGGCGCTGGCGCTCGCGGTTGCCGCCGGCGACATGCGCCGCGAGCGCACCCGGATCAAGCTGATGGGCGTCTTCGTCATCCAGGGCTGCCTGTGCTTCGGCTCGGCGCTGACGATGGCGCTGACGCTGCCGAGCGATATTGAAGCAACCAATCTCGGCGGCGCCTCCGCCATGGCAAGCGCCTTCCTGCTGACCATCGCCTTCGCCTTCACCTGCCGGCTGATCATGGAACGCTCCGAACGGCACCTGCGCGCCCTCACCCTGACCGATTCGCTGACGGGCGTCCTCAACCGCCGCGGCCTGCTCGGCTATTTCGGCGCCATCCAGGAAAAAGCTCATGACGACCAGCGCCAGGTCGCGGTGATGCTCTTCGATCTCGACCATTTCAAGCGCGTCAACGACCGTTTCGGACACCAGTCCGGCGATGCCGTGCTGACTGCCTTCGCGCGGATGGCCCGCCAGTATATCCCGAACAACATCTTCGGCCGTATGGGCGGCGAAGAATTCGCAGCCTTCGCCGCCGTCGCCGACCAGACGGAAGCCGAGGCGATCGCCGAAGCGATCCGCACCGAATTCTGCCGTCTTCCCGTCAGCACCGGCGAAGCAATCGTCCCGGCCACCGTCAGCATCGGCATCGCGCTCGCCTCCTCGATCGAAGCCAATATCGACAAATTGATCTCCGCCGCCGACCGGGCGCTCTATGCGGCAAAGGCTGCCGGCCGCAACTGCACGGTCACCTTCGGCGAAGCGGAGGCCGCAGCGCCAGCGCCGGCCACGCCGAGCAGCACCGCCGGCGAACTGGTGCCGACGGTCGACGACCAGGTCGAAGCCCTGCGGCGCATGGGCACGCTGTCGCGGGCCGGATAGCGCCTGACCCCAAATATCGGAATCGATCCTCGGGGTTGCGAGCAAATCCTCAAGTGATGTCGCATCTCACCTAGCGCGCGGCCTGTCGGCCACGCATTCAGGAAGGCCCTCACCCCGCTTTTCGAGGCCCGGCAAATCCGCTAAGCCTCGGGGCATGATGATACCGCCCTTTCTTTCGATCGACCCTGCCCGCCGCCACGTCTCGCTGGACGGCCGCAACCCGGCCTTCTACGGCAACCCGAATGCCGTCTATGCCGCACTTCACGCCCATTGCCCGACCTTCTACTGGAGCGAGCAGAGGCAGTGGTTCTTCACCGGCTACGACCATGTGAACGGACTGCTGCGCGACCGCCGCTTCGGCCGGCAGATCCTGCATATCGCCAGCCGCGAGGAGCTCGGCCTTGCCGAGCCGATGCCGCATCTTGCCAGTTTCGATCTCTCGGAACGTTACTCCCTGCTCGAACTCGAACCGCCGGAGCACACGCGGCTGCGCACGCTCGTCAACCGCGCCTTCGTCTCCCGCCATGTCGAGAAGATGAAGCCGGAGCTTGCCGAACTCGCCAACCGGCTGATCGACGGCTTCGCTGAAAAGGGTGAGGTCGAGCTGCTTTCGGCCTTTGCCGACATCATCCCGGTGACGATGATCGCCCGCATGATCGGCATTCCAGAGGAGATGGGACCGCAGTTGCTCGCCTGGTCGCACGCCTATGTCCGCATGTACATGTTCGGCCGCACGCGCGAGCAGGAGGACGAGGCCGAACGGGCGGCGAAGGAATTTTCTGACTATGTCAGGACTGTCATCGCAGAACGCCGCGCAATCCCACGCGACGATCTGCTCACCCACATGATCCATACCGAGCACAAGGGCCAGTATCTGAGCGAGGAAGAGCTGATCTCGACGACGATCGTGCTGCTCAACGCCGGACATGAGGCGACCGTGCACCAGATCGGCAACTCGGTGCGCACCATCCTCGACAGCGGCTCAAATCCGGCGGAACTCTTCCGCGACGAAGCAACGACGGAGCGCACCGTCGAGGAAACCCTGCGCATCTGCGCGCCGGTTCACATCTTCCAGCGCTGGGCGCTCGAGCCCGCCGAAATCGATGGGGTCACCTTCCAGCGCGGCGACAAGGTCAGCCTCATTCTCGCCGCCGCCAATCTCGACCCGGCGAAATTCACCGATCCCCTCACCTTCCGGCCCGATCGCAACGAGGCGGCGAACCTCTCCTTCGGCGCCGGCATTCATTTCTGCATCGGCGCGCCGCTGGCGCGGCTGGAGCTCAACATCGTGCTGCCGATCCTCTTCCAGCGGCTTCCCGGCCTCAAGCTGGCAAAGACGCCCGTGGTCAAGGACGTCTACCATTTCCACGGGCTGGACCGGCTGGATCTGCGGTGGTGATCCAGCCCTCACGCATCAACCGTAGCGGCCGGTGATATAATCTTCCGTGCGCTTGACCTTCGGCGACTGGAAAATCTCGGCGGTCGGGCCGTATTCGATCAGCTCGCCGAGATACATGAAGGCGGTGTTGTCGGAGATGCGGCTTGCCTGCTGCATGTTGTGGGTGACGATGACGATGGTGAACTCGCCCTTCAGCTGCGCGACCAGCTCTTCGACCTTGGCGGTCGAGATCGGATCGAGGGCCGAGGTCGGCTCGTCGAGAAGCAGGACCTCAGGGCGTAGCGCCACACCGCGGGCGATGCAGAGACGCTGCTGCTGACCGCCGGAAAGACCGAGGCCGCTGCCCTTCAGCTTGTCCTTGACCTCATCCCAGAGGGCGGCCTGACGCAGCGCCTGCTCGACGCGGACGTCCATCTCGGCCCTGTTGAGGCGCTCATGGTGGCGAATGCCGTAAGCGATGTTGTCATAGATCGACATCGGGAACGGTACGGGCTTCTGGAACACCATGCCGACGCGGGCGCGCAGCTCGTTCATCGAGAAGCTGGGTTCGAGGATGTTCTTGCCGTCGAGCTTGATCGAGCCGGTGGCGCGCATCTTCGGATACAGCATGTAGATGCGGTTCAGAATGCGCAGCAGCGTGGACTTGCCGCAGCCGGACGGACCGATGAGGGCCGAGACCTGACGCTCGGGGAAGTTCAGGCTGACATCCTTGATCGCATGAGTATCGCCGTAATAGAAATTGACTTTCTCAAGCGCGATCTTGTCTCTGGCCAGGTGTTTTTCCGCCTTGCTGGCAGCATCGAAAGTGTCTGCGGACTGAAGCATCATTTCCCACCTTTTCGGTTGAGGACACAGCGCGATACGACGCTCAGGATCAAAACGACGGCGGTCATCACGAAGGCACCGGCCCAGGCGAGATTCTGCCATTGCTCATAGGGGCTCATAGCGAACTGGAAGATGACGACCGGAATGTTCGCCATCGGCTGCGACATATCCAGGCTCCAATACTGGTTGTTCAGAGCCGTGAAGAGCAGCGGCGCCGTTTCGCCCGAAATGCGGGCGATCGCCAGAAGGATACCGGTCAGAATGCCGGTGGACGCGGCGCGATAAAGCACGTTGACCGTGACCTTCCAGCGTGGGATGCCGAGCGACAAGGCTGCCTCGCGCATGACATCGGGAACCAGCCGCAGCATCTCGTCGGTGGTGCGCACCACGACCGGCAGGAAGATGAAGGCAAGCGCGATGCCGCCGGCAAAGCCGGAGAAGCGTGACGTCGGGCGCACGACCAACTCGTAGACGAACAGGCCGATGATGATCGATGGCGCCGAGAGCAGGATATCGTTGACGAAGCGGATTGCCTCGCCAAGCTTTTTGCCGCGTGAGAATTCCGACAGATAGGTGCCGGCCAGCACGCCGATCGGCGTGCCGATGACGACGGCCAGCACGACCATCAGCAGGCTGCCCATGAAAGCGTTGGCGAGACCGCCGCCGTCTTCGCCGGGCGGCGGCGTCATTTCGGTGACAAGACTGGGGCTCAGCGCCGACAGGCCGTGGATCAGCGTCGTCCACAGGATCCAGACCAGAAAGACCAGGCCGAACACGGTTGCGAGGCCGCAAAGCGTCAGCGCAATCGCGCTGCCGATCTGGCGGCGGCGGTAAAGGGAACCCGAATAGCTGGCCATATCACTCCCCTCTCTGTTTTGCCATGCGCACCAGCATGAGCTTGGCGGCCGCCAGAACGATGAAGGTGACGACGAAGAGGATGAGGCCGAGGGCTGCGAGCGACGACCTGTAGAGATCGTCGGAAGCCTCGGCAAACTCGTTGGCGAGCGTGGCGGCGATCGAGGTGCCGGGCTCCATCAGCGACACCGCGATATTGTGGGTGTTTCCGAGCACGAAGGTCACCGCCATGGTCTCCCCGAGGGCGCGGCCGAGACCGAGGAAGATGCCGCCGACGACGGCGGTGCGGGTGTGCGGGATAACGATATCGCGCACCACCTCCCACTTGGTCGAACCAAGCGCATAGGCAGATTCCTTCAGCTGCGCCGGGACGACGAGGAAAACGTCGCGCATGACCGAGGAGATGAAGGGGATGATCATCACCGCCAGCACGATGCCCGACGTCAGCATGCCAATGCCGAGCGGCGCGCCGGAGAACAGCGCGCCGATCACCGGGATCGGGCCCAGCCAGTCGATCAGCACCGGCTGAATGTAATCCGACATGAAGGGCGCGAAGGTGAAAAGACCCCACATGCCGTAAATGATCGAGGGGATGCCGGCGAGAAGCTCGACGGCGCCGCCGATCGGCCCGCGAATGGAGCGCGGCGCAACTTCGGTAATGAAAACCGCGATGCCGAGGCTGACGGGAACGCCGATGATCATGGCGAGCGCCGAGGTGACCAGCGTGCCGTAGATCGGCACAAGCCCTGCAAACTGCTCGGCGACCGGATCCCATTCCGTGCCGGTGAGGAAACCGAGGCCGAAGGTCCGGAACGCCTGAAACCCGCTCAAGGCCATGGAGATCGCGGCGGCCAGCAATGCCGCGAAAACAAACAGGCCGCAGCCCAAAACTATCCAATAGAAAATACGATCGCCGGTCGCGCCGTCGCGACGCTTCACGCTCGCTCCGGAGGCGGGCAGCGATGCCAATGCTTCGCTCATATCAAGATGCTCGACTGCTGAGGGGTATCAACGGCATTCGGGGCAGAAAGCTCGCTTTCCGCCCCGACCGCGTGTCTTGCAGGATCAGCCCTTGAACGAGGCCGTCCAGTAGTCCTCGATCTGCTTCACGACGGTTTCCGGAAGCGGAACGTAGTCGAGCGAGGAGGCTTCCTTCTGGCCGTTTTCGAGCGCCCACTTGAAGAAGGCGAAGGCAGCCTTGGAGCGCGCAGCATCCTTCGGCTCCTTGTACATGATCGCCCAGGTCGTGGCGGTCACCGGCCAGGCCTTTTCGCCCGGAGCGTTGGTCATGATCAGATAGAAGTCCTGAGCCTTGGTCCATTCGGCGCTGGCGGCAGCGGCCGAGAAGCTTTCGGCATTCGGCTTCGGATACTGGCCGGCGGCGTTCTGGATCAGGGCGTAGGGCAGCTTGTTCTGCAGGGCGTAAGCATATTCGACATAACCGATCGAATCCTTGACGCGGGTGACGTAAGCGGCGACGCCTTCATTGCCCTTGCCGCCAATGCCGACCGGCCAGTTGACGGCGGTGCCTTCGCCGACCTTGCTCTTCCAGTCTTCGTTGACCTTGGAGAAGTAGTTCGTCCAGTTGAAGGAGGTGCCCGAACCGTCCGAACGGTGGACGACGGCGATCTGGCTGTCGGGCAGCTTCAGGCCCGGGTTCAGATCGGCAATGGCCTTATCGTTCCACTTGGTGACGTTGCCGAGATAGATGTCGGCGAGAAGCTTGCCGGTCAGTTTCAGCTCGCCCGACTTGATGCCCTTGACGTTGATGACGGGAACGATGCCGCCGACGACGAGCGGGAACTGGCCGAAACCGCCATCGGACAATTCCTTGGGCTCGAGCGGCTTGTCGGATGCGCCGAAATCGACCGTTGCAGCCTTGATCTGGGCGATACCGCCGCCCGAACCGATCGACTGGTAGTTCAGCTTGTCGCCGGTCTGCTTGTTGTAGTCCGCAGACCACTTGGACAGCACCGGATAGACGAAGGTGGAGCCGGCGCCGGTGATATCGGCAGCCGACGCCGAAACCGCCAGAGCGGCAACCAGACCCGCACCGAGGCAGGCCGAGAGGAGTTTCCTGGTGAGCATGTGAAGCGCTTCCCTAATGGATTTGAAGAACGACGAGACCAGCGCCATGGCGGGGGTGTCCATTGTCTCGGGCGCTGAAATTCCCGTCACATCAGGCGGGCTAGGCGCGTATTATTACAGTTTGATGACGGCTTTTGACCGTTGAAACCGAATGCGCGGCCCTGCGTCAAACGCTCCGCTCGGCGCCTTCCATCGAATGCGGGATTTAACAAAGCCTTAGCAAAAACATCGGGATAGATTGACGCATGGCTGTGGTGGATTGCCGCAGCCGTGGCTGAAAATGGCGTTTCAGGCTTTTGAAATTCCGTCGAGCTTACCGGTCACCGCTCGGCGGGAATACCGGCAGCGCCATCATGCGGCCGACTCTTCTTCCAGCTTGCTGGAGATGTCGTGTGCCGACATCGGTCTTCCCATCAGATAGCCTTGAAGCTGATCGCAGCCGGCCTCGCGCAAGATCGCCGCCTGGCGGCTATTCTCGATGCCTTCAGCGGTCACAGGAATCTGCAAGGCGATCGCCAGCGAAATGGTCGCCCGAAGGACATCGGCGCCATTGGCGCCTTCATCGAGAGCGGAGACCAGCGAGCGATCGATCTTCATGCGATCGAAGCCGAACTGCCGCAAGGCGCCAATGCTGGCGTAGCCGCAGCCAAAGTCGTCGAGTGCGAACTTGATGCCGACGCGCTTGAGCTGGTCGATCGAGCGCCGGGCCTGATCCGGATTTGTCATCAGAACGCCTTCGGTGATTTCCAAGGTCAGGCGCTTCGGATTGAAATCGAGCTCCTGCAGGACAGAGATCACCTCGGCGGCAAATTCGGGATTGCAGAGCTGGACCGGCGAAACGTTCACCGACAATGCCAGATCCGGCCAGTTCTTGGCATGCTCGATCGATGTTCTCAGCATATGAACACCCAGCGCATCGATGAGGCCGCACCGCTCGGCGAGAGGGATGAAAATCTCCGGGCTGATGTTTCCTGTTGGGGTTCGCCAGCGCGCCAGCGCTTCCAGGCCGGTCACGGCGCCTGATGTGGCGGAGACGAGAGGCTGGAAAACGGCTTCGATTGCGCCGCTCTTGATGGCGCCCTTCAAGCGGCCTTCCAGTTCGGCGACCCGTTGGCGCTCCTGGTCGAGCTCGGGGTCGTACTCGACCGCCTGGCCTCTGCCATTTGCCTTGGCACGATAGAGCGCCATGTCGGCCCTGCGCAGAAGCTCCAAGGGCTCGACGCCTCCGTGGCGCGCCGCAGCGCCGATGCTTGCTCCGACTTCGATTGTTCGTCCGTCGATTTTGAAGGGTTCGGCAAACAGCGCCAGAATGGTTCTTTCCATATCTTCGCACGTGGCGGATCCAACATGCACCAGCGCAAATTCGTCGCCCCCCAGCCGGGCTGCGGCAAGAATTTCGGGGTGACAGGCCATCAGCGCCTTCGAGACCATTCGGATCAAATCGTCGCCCACCGCATGTCCCCAGGCATCATTGACGGCCTTGAAGCCGTCAAGATCGACCAGATAGAGCCGGAGTGGCGCAGCGTCCGAATCCTCGATGTCATCAAGCAGGCCGAGAAGCCCGTGCCTGTTCAACAGGCCGCTCAGGTTATCATGACCCGCTTCGAAAAGCGCTGCTTGCGCCAATTGGCGCAGGCGCCGCGCCTCGGACGCGCCGACCAGGAGAACGCCGACCAGGAACAGCGAAAGGATGGCGACAGAGGCCGCGAGATAAGGTGTTACCTGACGAAACACCGTGCTTCCCGGCGCTTTGCTCGGCCAGACGAGATAGCCGATGACGGCCCCCTTCATGTCCTTGATCGGCGTGTTCAGGAATTCCGGCTTTGGCGTCGCCTCAAGGTGCAGGCCTTCGAGTTCATGTTCGTTCGACAGCGCGTCGAGAACTTCTGATGTAAATTCCTTGTAGAAGCTCAACGTGCTGAGCTTCGGAAGCTCGCCGGCGGCCTCGAATGGCTGGATCGCCTGCGATGCGATCAGCGCGATACCGCTTTCGGTCTTGATAAAATTAACCACAGGCGCCTTCGCCGGATCGGCAGCAGCATTGATCTGGCGATAAAAGGCCTGGCCGAAAAACGCGCTCGGCTGGAAAGGCTTGCCTTTGGCATATGCGGAGACAACCGAACTCCGGTCGGGGCCGATCACGACCGCGCCGTCATAGAGCGGGTAATCCGCGCTGGTTTTTCCCCAGTTCTCATAGGCCCAATCCGCGGCGGTCGGCGATGAGGTCGCACGATAGGCATCATCCCATATGGCATTGTCCGTCGTTGTCCCGCTCAGGCGAGCCACGAACGCTCCGATCGCCGCGTCGGCGGCACGACTGGCCCTGGCGTCATCGATCTCGTTTGCCGACCGTGTAATCGTGACGACGACATGCGCCATAAGGCCGGTCAGCACGAGGGCGACGACAAGGAAGCAGACCGTTGTCGCGACGATGGAAGAGGTTTGAGTTCGAACGTGCCTACCCGCAAGATTCGACGACATGCAAATTCCGGAGAGATCGATTGCAAGACCATGTCTGTGAGACGGCAGGAGACATCATGTCCGCAATGCGCTGCGGATAAGATATAGCATTTTGACAATGTAGGCCCGATTAACGGGATTGGTCAAAAGCGTTCTATCAGGCAAAGAAGCACTGTCATCTGCAGAAAAACGGGCCATGATCGCCGCAAAGCGGGACAGGCGCGGCATCGTCAGCGTCGGTTTTCTGGCGCTGCTCAAACCTTGATCACATAGTCCTTGCGAGTCGTTTCAACGACTTCCCACGTTCCCTTGAAGCCGGGTCTGAGGATCATCCGGTCGCCCGCCTTCAGATGAACCGGCTCACCGCCCTCCTCCGTCACGATCGAATGACCGGACAGCAGGCTGAAATACTCCCATTCCTCGTAGACGATCCGCCACTTGCCCGGCGTCGCCTCCCAGATGCCGGAATAGAGGCCGCCTTCGGCCTCCTCCAGGCTCCAGGTGCGGAACTGCGGATCGCCGGAGATGATCCGCTCAGCCTCCGGGGCGCCGAACTCCGGTTCGACGCCATCGATGCTGAAGGTGATGAAATTTGCCGTGGTCGCCATGAATTCCTCTGATCTCAGATCTTCGAGAGCGCTTGCTCGAGATCGGCGATAATGTCCTTGACGTCCTCGATGCCGACGGAAAGGCGCACGACGTCGGGCCCGGCGCCGGCGACGATCTTTTGGTCGTCGGTCAGCTGCCGGTGCGTCGTCGAGGCCGGATGGATAACGAGCGAGCGGGTGTCGCCGATATTGGCAAGATGGGAGAAGAGTTCCAGCCCCTCGACCAGCGTCTTGCCCGCCTCGTAGCCACCCTTGACGCCGAAGGTGAAGACGGAGCCTGCGCCCTTCGGCGAGTAGCGCTGCTGCAGCGCGTGGTTCGAGTCGTCGTCGAGGCCGGCATAATTCACCCAGGCGATCTTGCTGTGGGCCTTCAGCCATTTTGCGACGGCGATCGCATTGTCGCTGTGGCGCTGCATCCGGAGCGGCAGCGTCTCGATGCCGGTCAGGATCAGGAAGGCGTTGAAGGGCGAGATCGCCGGGCCGAGATCGCGCAGGCCGAGCACGCGGGCGGCGATCGCAAAGGCGAAATTGCCGAAGGTGGCGTGCAGGACCATGCCGTTATATTCCGGCCGCGGGCTCGACAGCATCGGGTAATGGCCTGACTTCGACCAGTCGAAGGTGCCGCCGTCGACGATGAGGCCGCCCATGGAATTGCCGTGGCCGCCGAGAAACTTCGTCAGCGAATGCACGACGATATCGGCGCCGTGCTCGATCGGGCGGATGAGATAAGGTGTCGCCATCGTATTGTCGACGATCAGCGGTAGACCATTGCGATGCGCGACATCGGCAATCGCGGCGATATCGACGAAGGTGCCGCCGGGATTGGCCAGGCTTTCGATGAAGATGCCGCGCGTCTTGTCGTCGATCTGGCTTTCGAAGCTTGCCGGATCGGCGGGATCGGCCCAGCGCACCTGCCAGCCGAAATTCTCGAAGGCGTGGCCGAACTGGTTGATCGAGCCGCCATAGAGCCGGTTGGCGGCGATGAAATTCTCGCCGGGGCGCATGATGGTGTGGAAGACGATCATCTGCGCGGCATGGCCGGAGGCGACGGCAAGTGCCGCCGTGCCGCCCTCGAGCGCCGCCACGCGCTCCTCGAGCACCGCCTGCGTCGGGTTCATGATGCGGCTGTAGATGTTGCCGAAGGCCTGCAGGCCGAAGAGGGCGGCGGCATGATCGGAATCATCGAAGACGAAAGCGGTCGTCTGATAGATCGGCGTGACCCGCGCGCCGGTCGCCGGGTCGGGCTGCGCGCCGGCATGGATCGCCAACGTGTTGAAACCCGGATCGTTCTTGGCCATGTCGTCCTCCAGTTATTGCTGACGCGAGAGATCATAGCCTCTCGCTTGCGAAAGTTAATCGCGATCCATTTCACCCTTGGGCGTTCGGTGGATAACCCGTCTCGGCGGACCGCAACTCAGGTCGTGAGATCAGGCAATGAGACGGGGGTACTCGATCGCCGGGCAGCGGTTCATCACCACCTTGATGCCGGCGGCCTCCGCCTTTGCTGCAGCCGCATCGTCCCGAACGCCAAGCTGGGCCCAGATGACCTGCGGCAGCGGGCTCAGCGCCAGCGCCTCCTCGACGACGCCGTCCAGATATTCGGCGGCGCGAAACACGTCGACCATGTCGATCGGCACGGGAATGTCGGCGAGCCGGGCATAGACGGTGCGGCCCTGGATCTGTTTGCCCGCCTGCCCCGGATTGACGGGAATGACCTCGTAGCCGCGCGACAGCAGATAACCCATGACGCCGTTGCTCGGACGCGCCGGATTGGGCGAAGCGCCGGTCAGTGCGATGGTCTTTACGGAATGCAGGATTCCGGCGAGATAATCATCCGTATAGGCGTCGTGGTTCATGGTCGCTTCTCCATATCCCGAAAGCCCTCCGGCTCGGCCCGCAGTTTTTCTGCGTTTCCGTGAAACCGGCTGCGTGGCTTTTCCGTATATATGATTGGATGCCCTCTGAGGATGATTCGATGAAAAAAATCGCTCTTGCCCTCACTCTTGTGCTCGCCGCATCGCCGGCGCTGGCGATCTCGCGCTACAATCCGCTCACCATGAGCTGCGCCAGCGTGCGCGCCGCCATCCACAATCAGGGTGCCGTCATCTTCCGTTACCAGTCGCCGCGGGGCTTGCCGCTTTACGATCGCTATGTCCGCAACAGCAATTATTGTGATGCGACCGATTATGCGGAGTGGACGCATATCCCCTCGAAAGACAATCCCCGCTGCCCGGTCCTGAACTGCCAGAGCATCGACAACCTTGACGGGATGCTTTTCGTTCCGCATCATCAACTCTGACAGTTTCACCATCCTGACGGCCGCAGGAACCGTCCGTCATTCGCGGTTGCGAGAGGCCTGGGTTCAATCCCGTGGTGCGCTTTCCCAGAGATTTCACAATCAAAAGCTTTAAATTTCCGGTATGTCAAAGTTATAGAATAGTATCTGTATTTCAGCAGCATAGAATAATCGGTCGCCTAACTCCTGCAGACAGTTTCTTCTTTTGTTCGCGATAATGCCGCCGTCTGTTCTCGCGTCCATTAGAAACATCTCATAGTTGAAACGATCGTGTGGATTGAACGCATGTCGAGCGCACGTAGAAATTGCTCCAATGCACCGCAATTGTTTCCATACTGAAAGAATGCTATTCGACATATGAACGCGTCCACGACCGCCGCCATGTATTTTCGTGCAAATCCCAGTTGTCTTTTCAGGAATTTGAAACGCCGACGGCAAGGCGTTTTCCGCCTCCCTCATCTTTTCCGGATTTACTCCCTTGCCACTCGACGTCATCCTGCTCGTTCTCTTCGGCGCACTGCTGCATGCGACATGGAACGCCATCGTCAAGGCCGGCAGCGATAAGTCCCTCGATGCGGCGCTGATCTCGGCCGGCGGCGCGGTTTCAGCGCTGCCTTTCCTGGCATTTCTTCCGTTGCCGCAAAGCGCAGCCTGGCCGTTCATCGGCATCTCGGCCATCCTGCAATTCGCCTATTTCCAGCTGGTGGCCGCGGCCTACCGGGCCGGCGATATCGGCCTCGTCTATCCGCTGATGCGCGGTTGCGCGCCGCTGCTGATTGCCGCGACAAGCGGCTTCATCCTGAAGGAAAATCTTTCCGCCGGCGCTCTTGCGGGGACGATGACGATCTGCGCCGGCGTCCTGACACTCGCGCTGGAGGCACGGCGCGGCAGCAGCCGCGCCGTCCTGCTCTCGCTTGCCAATGCCTTTGTCATCGCCAGCTACACCTATGTCGACGGCATCGGCGCACGCATCTCCGGCAATGCGGTTTCCTACACTTTGTGGATGTCGCTGCTGCCGCCGGTGCTGCTGTTTTCCTGGGCAGCCTCCCAGCGCGGCGCTGTCGCCGTGGCGCGGCACGTCCGTCGCAACTGGTGGCGCGGCCTCATCGGCGGCGCCGGCTCGATCGCTTCCTATGGGCTGGCGCTCTGGGCGATGACAAGAGCCCCGGTCGCAACCGTCGCAGCACTGCGCGAAACCGCGATCCTCTTTGCGCTGGTGATCTCGATCACCGTGTTCAAGGAAAAAGCCAGCATCTGGCGCTACGTCGCCGGCGTCGTCATCGCAATCGGCGGGCTGGTTCTGAAACTGGCGTGAATCATTCGCCTTTCCATGCCGGCGTACGCTTGCCGAGGAAGGCGCCGATGCCTTCCTGCGCATCCTGAGTCAGCATGTTGTCGACCATCACTTTGGCGGCATAATCATAGGCCGCCTCGACCGGTAGTTCGAGTTGGCGGTTGAAGGCTTCCTTGCCGATCTTCAAGGTCAGCGGCGACTTGCTGGCAATCACCCCCGCATATTTGAAAACCACCTGCGCCAGATACTGCTTCGGCACGATGCGGTTGACGAGGCCGAAATCCTTGGCGGTCGAGGCGTCGATCGTCTCACCGGTCAGCAGCATTTCCATCGCCTGCTTGCGGTGCGCGGCACGGGAGACGGCCACCATCGGCGTCGAACAGAACAGGCCGATATTGACGCCCGGCGTGCAGAATGTCGAAGTGTCGGTGCAGATTGCCAGATCGCAGGAAGCGACGAGCTGGCAGCCGGCCGCCGTTGCCAGCCCATCGATCTCGGCGATGACGGGCTTCGGCAGATGCGCGATCTTCAGCATCAGATCGGCGCAGAGCCGGAAGGCCCTCTCGAAGAAAGCGGCTCCCTGATCTTCATCGGCGCGATGGGCGGTGAGTTCCTTGAGATCATGGCCGGCGGAAAAGACGTTGCCGGTCGAGGCGATGACGACAACGCGCACATCCGCATCCGATCCGGCCTTCTGGAGCTCGGCCATCAGCGCTTCGAGAAGCGCGATCGAAAGCGCATTGGCCGGTGGGTCGTTGAGCACCAGGCGCAGCACGCCGTCGCGCAGCGAGCGGAGCAGCAACCCATTCGCCCTGTCTGTGTCCGGGAAGGATACGATTTCGGCCATGATGCTGCTCCCTGCGCTCGCTCGATTCCAAGCAAACGTTTTGCCACAAGGCGCCGGCAATTTCGAGCAGGATCCGCTCTTTCCGCGGCGGCCGCAGTCAAGACCAGAACCAGGATTTCGATATCTCGGCCTTCGCCTCCGCACGGGTCAGGCCGACATCGCAAAGCTCGTCATCGGTGAGCTCGCAAAGCGTACGGCGGCTGCGGCGCTTTTCCAGGCGATGCTCGATGGCCGCCAGCAGCCACCGGCCCCAGCGCGCCGCCCGGCGAATTTTCGATCGAACGAGATCGCGAGACGTTTCAAGGATGTCGCTCAATTCCATGGCCATCTCTTCTGCCTTTCTTCAACACGCGAAGGATGACTGGAAAATCTCATGAAGGAAGCTTATGGATATTATCGTACCCATAAGGAAATCTTTGGTATGGCCCTGAACCTCGATCAGCTCGCAACCTTCGTTAACGTCGCCGATCTCGGAAGCTTTACGGCCGCCGCCGACAAGGAGAGACTGACGCAACCGGCCGTCAGCCTGCAGGTCAAGGGGCTCGAGCAGCGGCTCGGCGTCCGGCTGATCGAGCGTATCGGGCGGCGAGCGCAGCCGACCGCGGCAGGCCTCGATCTGCTCGTGCATGCAAGGCGACTGCTGCAGGAATCGGCCGCCGCGGAAGAAGCGATGATGCCCTACAGGGATGGCGCCAGCGGCCGCGTGCGCATCGGCAGCGGCGGCACGGCGTCGATCCACCTGCTTCCTCGTGCCATTGCCGCCGCGAGAAAGTCCATGCCCGGCCTCGAAATCACCGTGCGCATCGGCGATGCCGACGACGTCCTGCGCGATCTGGAGGCCAACAGCCTCGACATTGCCGTCGTTGCCCTGCCGGCCTCGGGGCGCAACTTCGAGATCGAACCGTTCTACGAGGAGGAATTGCTGGCCGTCGCTCCCGCCGGCAGCCTGATACCCGACGGTGGACCGGACGCCGCCTTCATGCGCGACAGGACGCTGCTGCTTTATGAGGGCGGCAATACGAGGCGGGCAATCGACGCGTGGCTGGCCGCACCGGACACCAGTATTCGGCCGGCGATGGAATTCGGCAGCATCGAGGCGATCAAGGAACTGGTGGCCGTCGGCCTCGGCTGGTCGATCCTGCCGGGGCTGGCGCTGAAGCGCGACCGCGCCGGCCTGGTGACGACGTCATCGCTGCAGCCGAGGCTCACGCGCCGCCTCGGCATGGTTCTGCGCCGGGACAAACATCTGACACGCGGCCTTCGCGAAATGGTGAAATGCCTGCGCGCGTTCAAAGATTAGCCGCCGCTTTCGACCGTGGCGTCAAACCCTGCAGGAGAAAAGCGTCAGACACGGCAGATCTTCAGCCGATAAATATGTGGTAACATAATACCATATATCTAACTTATTGTTTTCGCTTGTGTATTTTTCCAATCCTCGGGAACGTCGATATTGACCCGATGTCACATTCCCTCTATACACCGCCCCAGAACGCAGCCTGTCCGGGCTGCTTTCTTTTTGGCATGCCGCAAGCCTGCCAATCCAAGCAACAAGAAACGCCCTTCAAGCCCTCGGGCCAAGGGTCCCAAAAGAGAGTATTCACTATGGCAACCTTCTCCCAGAAGCCTGCAGAGGTGGAGAAGAAGTGGGTGATCATCGACGCCGAAGGGCTGGTCGTTGGCCGTCTCGCTTCCATCATCGCTATGCGTCTGCGCGGCAAGCACAAGGCAACCTTCACGCCCCACGTTGACGACGGCGACAACGTCATCGTCATCAATGCCGACAAGGTGGTTTTCACCGGCAAGAAGTATTCCGACAAGGTCTACTACTGGCACACCGGTTTTGCCGGCGGCATCAAGGAGCGCACCGCGCGCCAGATCATCGAAGGCCGCTTCCCGGAGCGCGTCCTCGAAAAGGCCGTCGAACGCATGGTTCCGCGCGGCCCGCTCGGCCGTCGCCAGATGAAGAACCTGCGCGTTTACGCCGGCTCCAACCATCCCCATGAAGCCCAGCAGCCGGTCGCCCTCGACGTTGCCGCGCTCAACAAAAAGAACGTAAGGAGCGCCTGATCATGGCTGACCTCTCCTCCCTGAAGGATCTCGGCACTGTTTCCGAAGCTGCTGCTCCGGCCCACGTCCGCAAGGTCGATTCGCTCGGCCGCTCCTATGCGACCGGCAAGCGCAAGAACGCCGTCGCCCGCGTCTGGGTCAAGCCGGGCTCCGGCAAGATCATCGTCAACGGCAAGGAATTCGCGGAATATTTCGCTCGTCCGGTGCTGCAGATGATCCTGCGCCAGCCGATCGTTGCGGCTGCCCGTGACGGCCAGTTCGACATCATCGCAACCGTTGCCGGCGGCGGCCTGTCCGGCCAGGCCGGTGCTGTTCGCCACGGCCTGTCCAAGGCGCTCACTTACTTCGAACCGGGCCTTCGCTCGGTGCTGAAGAAGGGCGGCTTCCTGACCCGTGACAGCCGCGTCGTCGAACGCAAGAAGTACGGCAAGGCAAAGGCCCGCCGCTCGTTCCAGTTCTCCAAGCGTTAATCGCTTCGGACAGACGGAATTACGAAGGCCGGGGCAACCCGGCCTTTTTTGTTTTGCGCCCTGCGGCGGCCTCCCGGGAAGGCGGCCTGACGAACTGCTGCGGAATAGCGGCCGCTCGAAAGCCAAGAACGGCCGTCAAGCGAAGGATTGCTTGAAATCTCGCTCCACCTCGCCTACCCCTTTCCTGCCCCGAAAGGAAACATCCGTCCTTTCGGGAGATCAGGCAAACCTGACCGCCCGGCGCAGCTTATTTCGTCGCCCGGCGGTTTGGTCGCGACCGGTGACCGGCCGATATAAGGTCGACATCGAACGCGACTATGGTTTAGCGCCCATAGAGAAGGAGCCCCCTCTTGGCGAACAAGTCCATTGATCATGCCTTTACCGCCACCAGCCTCACCTCCGCCGCCGGCGACCCGACCTTTGCCGGAGCGCTGTCCTTCATGCGCCGCCGCTTCACCAAGGAACTTGCCGGCGTCGACGTTGCCGTCTGGGGCATTCCCTTCGATGCCGCGACCTCGAACAGGCCAGGCACGCGCTTCGGACCGCAAGCAATCCGGCGCGCCTCGGCAATCTTCGACAATGATCCGCAATATCCGTTCAACCGCGATCTCTTCGCCGAGATGGCGGTGATCGACTACGGCGATTGCCTGCTCGACTATGGCAATCATCAGGATACGCCCGCGGCCATCGAACGCCAGGCGAACGCCATCCTCGACAGCGGCGCCTTTTTGCTGACGCTCGGTGGCGATCACTACGTCACCTGGCCGCTGCTGAAAGCCCATGCGGCAAAACATGGACCGCTGGCGCTCGTGCAATTCGACGCGCACCAGGACACCTGGTTCGACGAAGACCGACGCATCGACCACGGCTCCTTCGTGGCACGGGCCGTCCGCGAGGGCATCATCGATCCCGACCGCTCGATCCAGATCGGCATCCGCACCCATGCGCCCGAGGATTGCGGCGTCAATATCCTCTACGGTCATCAGGTTGAGGAGATGAGCGCCGGCGACATCGCTTCGGCGATCATCTCCCACACCCGCGGTGCGCCGGCTTATCTGACCTTCGATATCGATTGCCTCGATCCGGCCTTTGCGCCGGGCACCGGCACGCCGGTGGCCGGCGGCCCGTCGAGCGCCAAGATCCTCTCGGTGCTGCAGCGCCTGCACCAGCTCGATATCCGCGGCGCCGATGTCGTCGAGGTATCGCCGCCTTACGATCATGCCGATATCACCGCCATTGCGGGGGCGACGGTGGCGATGTATATGCTGGGGCTTCATGCCGAGCGACGCGCCATCGCCGTGTCACAAGGCTGACTTATCATCGCTCAAATTGAATCCGGAAACCTTCAGAACCCATTGAAAGCGCAGGTTTAACATGGCACCGAAAATCTTCATCGACGGCGAACACGGCACGACGGGTCTGCAGATCCGCACGCGCATGGCCGGCCGCCGCGATGTCGAGCTTCTGTCCATTCCAGAAGCCGAGCGGCGCAACGCCGCCCTGCGCGAGGACATGCTGAACAGCGCCGACATCGCCATTCTCTGCCTGCCCGACGACGCCTCCAAGGAAGCGGTGCAGATGGTGTCGGCCAACAACAATGTGCGCGTCATCGACACCTCGACCGCCTTCCGCGTCAATCCCGGCTGGGCCTATGGCTTTGCCGAAATGGACGGCGCCCAGGCCGACAGGATCAAGGCCGCTCGTTTCGTCGCCAATCCCGGCTGCTATCCCACGGGCGCGATCGGCCTCATCCGGCCGCTGCGGGCCGCCGGCATTCTGCCGGACGGTTATCCGGTCACGGTGAACGCGGTCTCCGGCTACACCGGCGGCGGCAAGCAGATGATCGCGCAAATGGAAAATCCGGACCACCCGGATGCGATCACCGCGCCGCATTTCCTCTACGGCCTGCCGCTGACCCATAAACATGTACCCGAGATGACCGTGCACGGCCTGCTCGACCGCGCGCCGATCTTCTCGCCGTCGGTCGGCAAGTTCGCGCAAGGCATGATCGTGCAGGTGCCGCTGCACCTCGACGATCTCGCCGAGGGCACGACGATGGAGGCCATCCATGCCGCCCTCGTCGCCCATTATGCCGGCCAGGATATCGTCAGTGTTGTGCCGCTCGCCGAAAGCAAGGCCCTGCCCCGCGTCAACGCCGTCGAGCTCGAAGGCAAGGACACGATGAAGCTCTTCGTCTTCGGCACTGCGGGTGCTTCGCAGGTGAACCTCGTGGCGCTGCTCGACAATCTCGGCAAGGGCGCATCGGGTGCCGCCGTCCAGAACATGGACCTGATGCTCGCCTCGTAAGGCGGGAGCGGCGGCATCGACGTGATGCCGCTCACGCTTTATGTCGATCTCATCATCATGATCTCGCGGCCGCTTGCCTCGGCGGCCGCGCATCGCTTTCGGCTCGAACATCGGCAACGATTGGGCTATGAGAGCGGGCCTTCCTCGCCTGCCGTTCCCGAATCACGGAGTCTGATGTCATGACGCTCGATGCGCTGGTCGATGGCGTGCACGCATGGTTTACCGCTGCCCTGCCCGACCATGGCATCTATGCGCTGATGGCCTTTGCCTTCATCGCCGGGCTCGCCCGCGGCTTTTCGGGCTTCGGCGCCGCCCTGATCTTCGTTCCGATCGGCGGCGCGATCGTCGGGCCGAAGCTGATCTCACCGATCCTGCTCGTCATCGACGGCATTGCCTCACTCGGGATGATCCCGCCGGCCTGGCGCGGCGCCAACCGGCGCGAGGTCTTCGTCATGGCGGCAGGTGCTGCGCTCGGCATCCCGGCCGGCACGACGATACTGGCGTTGCTCGACCCGCTGGTGCTGCGCTGGAGCATCACGATCATCGCCATCTGCCTGCTTGCGCTGCTGGTGTCGGGATGGCGCTATCATGGGGAGCCATCCCCGCCGCTGACCAGCGGCATCGGCTTGATCGCCGGGCTTTTCAGCGGCGCCGCGCAGCTCGGCGGGCCGCCGGTTGTCGCTTATTGGCTCGGCGGCAAGAGCGACTTCACCCGCGTCAGGGCGAATGTCGTGCTCTATTTCTCGATTTCGAGCGTGTTCAGCGCCATCAGCTATTATTTCGGCGGACTGTTCGTGCCTGCCGTCTTCGCGCTCACCGCCGTCATTGTGCCGAGTTATGCGGTAGGCCTCTACGGCGGCTCGAAACTGTTCGGGCTCGCCGAAGAGCGGACCTTCCGCATCGCCTGCTATGTCCTGATCGCCGCCGCGGCGATCATCGGCATGCCGCTGCTCGACGGCGTGCTGCGGTAGACCCCAGCAGCGCCGAGCTTCAATCGTGCTCGGCGATCATCGTCCCGTGCGGGTATTCGCCGTAAAAACCGCGCCAGTTGGCGACGGCGAAACCGAAAACAACGAGCGCGCCGGCCTGATGCAGCAGGCCCCAGTGCAGCGGCACCTGCATCAGCAGCGTGGCAATGCCGATCGCCGCCTGCAGCGTCACCAGCGCAAAGAGCAGCACGGCGCGGCGTGCATGGGTGGTCCAAGGTGCTGCGCGCAGCGCAATCACCATATTGATCAGCGTCAATGCGAAGAGCGTATAGGCGCCGATGCGGTGGATGAACTGCACCGTCTTCGGGTTCTCGAAGGCATTGATCCAGAAGGGTTGCTGGATCATCAGATCGGAGGGGATGACGGCGCCATCCATCAGCGGCCAGGTATTGTAAGAAAAACCGGCGTCGAGCCCCGCCACCAGGGCGCCGAGATAGATCTGGAACAGCGCGAAAATAGCGATTGCGGCGGCAAAACCGCGCGAGCTTCGTGCCGGCGCCGGATCGTTGGAATGTGGCGAGAGACCGCGCATGATCCACATGCAGCCGGCAAAGATCAGGCAGGCCATGACCAGATGCGTCGCCAGCCGGTACTGGCTGACATCGGTGCGGACCGACAGGCCAGAGGACACCATCCACCAGCCGATGAAGCCCTGAAGGCCGCCGAGCGCCAGGATGCCGACGAGCGGCCAGCGCAGGCGCTTCTCGATCCGCCCGGTCAGCCAGAAATAGAGGAGCGGCAGCGCGAATATCACGCCGATGCCACGGGCGATCAGCCGGTGCGCCCATTCCCACCAGAAGATGCCCTTGAACTCGTCGACGGTCATGGAGCTGTTCAATTGCTGAAATTCGGGAATGCGCTGGTAGAGGCGGAACTCCTCCTCCCATTCGGCGGCCGAGAGCGGCGGGATGACGCCGTGGATCGGCTTCCACTCGGTGATCGACAGGCCGGAATTGGTCAGCCGCGTGGCGCCACCGACGAGCACGAGACAGAAGAGCGCCAACAGCACGAAACCCAGCCAGAAGCGCAAGGCGCGGCGGTCGCGGTTCTGCTTGCGCACTTCGCTCAGGATCGCCTGTTCCGTGGTCGGGTTTGCGACGGCCATGATGTCTCCTTCTATCCGGCAGTTGATTTGCCCCACCGGCTCATGCAAAACAAGCCCCGAACCTTTGCGGCATGCCGTCGCGCCGGTTCGTCCCGTCCCTGCCGAGAGATAACCGATGCCCATCCGCCTTCGCAAATTCATCGGCACGATCCTTATCATCGTGCTCGTGCTGGTCTATGCGCTGGTGGCGAATACGATTGCGGTGGCAACGCTCGGTAACGCGCCCTGGTGGGGCCACCTGCTCTATTTCCTGCTCACCGGCCTGCTCTGGGTTCTGCCGGCAATGGTGATCATCAAATGGATGGCCGGACCGCGGCAGCGCTAAAGCGCGTCGCGATCTTTCAGATTCGCTTGTCGCGCTTTAGGTCTTTGTTTTTACGCATGTCGTTGTCGCAAAACCGCTGCACACTTTTGCGCGACATGCTTTAGGGCCATTAACGGCCGAATAACCGTGATCGGCGGAAAACCTCGCCCATCGCGTGCGAGTAAACCAAATATACGTCCTGCATTCCTACCTTCCCGTTCAGCATTTTTGACCGGAGAAAACCCGTGCAGACGAAAAAGCTCGATGTTCATCGACAGCCGTCCGAGGACGCGGCGCCGGCCGATATGGTCATTTCGCGCCTGCGCCAGCTGAGTATGAAACTCGCCATGGCTGAAATCGACATCGAAGTCTTCGACACGATGCAGCCGCTGGAGGAGGAGTGGCGGGCACTGGAGCGCGACAATCTCCAGTCGCTGCATCAGAGTTACGACTGGTGCGCGGCCTGGGTGAACGCCTTTCAGCGGCCGCTTGCAATCCTCAAAGGCACCTATGGCGGCCAGGCCGCGTTCATTCTGCCGGTCGAGATCGTCAAATCCCGCGGGCTCATTGTTGCAAAATTCATCGCCGCCGATCACAGCAACATCAATACCGGCCTGTTCTCGGAAGGCTTTGCCGAAACCGGTGGGACCATCGATCCTCACGACTTCGCCGGCCGGCTGCAGCAGGCGCTGAAGGGTCGCGCCGATCTGCTGCTGCTGCAGAACATTCCGCTGGAATGGCGTGGGCGGAAGAGCCCGCTTGCCGGGCTGCCGATGGTGCGGAACCAGAATCATGCCTACCAGCTGCCGTTCCTCTCCACTTTCGAGGAGACGCTGAAGCAGATCAACGCCAAGAACCGGCGCAAGAAATTCCGCGTTCAGTCGAAACGTCTCGAGGCGGCCGGCGGCTTCGAATACGCTATCCCCGAGACATCGGAGGAACAGCACCGTCTGCTCGATTTGTTCTTCCGCCTGAAGAGCGTCCGCTTCGCCAGCCTCGGCCTGCCTGACGTCTTCGCCGACCAGGAAACGCGGACCTTCCTGCACGGCCTCATCGACAAGCGGGATGACGGCAGGCCGTATTTCGGGCTGCAGATGCATGTGCTGCGGCTCAAGGGCGGGCAGGAAGAGCGGATCGCGGCGATTTCAGGGATTTCGCGCAAGGGCGACCACATCATCTGCCAGTTCGGCGCGATCGACGAAGAACTCGTGCCGGATACCAGCCCCGGCGAATTCCTCTATTGGCAGACCATCTCGGGACTGCATGGCAAGGGTATCGCACTGTTCGATTTCGGCCTCGGCGACCAGACCTACAAGCGTTCCTGGGCGCCTGTCGAGACCGCGCATTACGACGTGGTGCTGCCGGTCTCGCCGTTCGGCGTCGCCGCCGGCGCTGCCCACCGGATCGTCACCCGCGGCAAAGCGCATATCAAGGCGCGCCCGAAGCTCTACAAATTCGCCCAGAGCATCCGGGCACGGATCGGCTAACCGTTCAGGCGGATGGGCCGACGGTTCACGCCGCCCGGCCGAACTCCTGCTCGGCCCCGTCACCGCCCGACATCAGCACGACGCGCTCGTAGCCCGCAGCCTGGAATTCCGTCATCAGGGCAACGAAGATGCTCTCTTCGACCTCGGGCAGCGACAGGATGATCTCGACGTCGCGGCTGCGCGTCAGCCGCGAGACGCCGGCGACATCGGCCGAACCACATTCGACCACCACGAGATCATAGGCGGCGGCGAGCGCATCGAGCAGCAGCGACAGCCGGTCGACGCCGCGCATGGCGCGGCGCACGTCGCTCCGGCCTTGGGGAATGAGGTGAGCATCGGAAAAGCGGTCGCTGTGGATCGTGTCGCCGAAGGCGGCCTCGCCGCACAGCAGATCGGTGACGCCAAGAGCGGCCTGGTCCTCGGCCATCAGTTCCGTGGGGTAGCCGGAGCCGGTCATATCGATCAGGATGACGCGGCGGCCGGCATCGGCGAGCATGCGGGTCAGCAAGACCGTCGCCGCCGAGCCATTGTCACCGGTCGGAGAGATTGCGATAGCCAGCGGCGCGCGGCTGCCGCTGAGATAGTCTGCGACGGAGGCGACGGAAAACTCGTTGTCGTCCTCCGGCGCCTCCTCGGCCGCCTTCACGTCCTCGATCGCCTCCTCTTCCGCCGCGACAACGGCGAGCATGCTCGGCTGGACAGGCTTTCTGGCGGCAGCGGCGATCGGCGCGGCCTGCGGCACATGCTTCTCCTCGACGGCTGCTTCCGCCTCGATTGCCTCAGCGGATGCATCCACGGGGCGGAGCGCCCGACCGCTGAAAAGTTCGGCCAGCATGGTGATGATGGCGCTCATGATCAGCGTCGCGACGGCAGCGACGACGACGATCGGCACTACCTTCGGGAAATAGGGATCGACCGGCTCGACAGCCTTGGAAACGATCCGGGCATCCGCCGGGCTCGAATTGCTGTCGGCGCGGGAAGCGGCCTCGCGGTAGCGCACCAGATAGGTTTCGAGCAGCTGGCGCTGGGCGGTGGCCTCGCGCTCCAGCGCATTGAGACCGACCTCGTCTTCACCGGCGCGGGCGCTGTTGGCCTGCACCGTGTCCGACTGGCGCTCTAGCTCGCTTGCGCGGAGATCGGCGACCTTGGACTCGTTTTCGATGCTCGCCAGGATCTTCTGCGTCTCCTGGCGGATCTGGCTCCGGATATCGGAAAGCTGGGCGCGCAGGCTTTTCAGCCTGGGATGACTGTTGAGAAGGCTGGTCTGCAGATCTGATATTTGCGACTGCAGGCCGGATTCCGTCGCCTTCAGCCGCTGGATCGCCTGGGAGGACATGATGTCTGGCAGCGTGTCGGAGGCCTCGCCTGAAGACAGCGCATTGCGCACAGCCTGCGCCCTCGCCTCGGCATTGGCCTTGTCGCCGCGCACGCGGGTCAACTCGGCGGAGATATCGTTCAGCTGCTGGGCCGGAAAGGTGGTCGTGCCGTTCGTCTGCAGCAGCCCGTGCGAGGTGCGGTATTCGGCGACCTTCTTCTCGGCCTCGCTGACCTTGCGACGCAGGCCCTCGATCTCCGGCTCCAGCCAACGCGTCGCTTCGGAATTGGAATCGAGCTTGGCGCCGCTCTGGGTCGAAAGATAGACATTCGCCATGGCGTTCGGAATGGCGGCGGCGAGCTTCGGGTCCTTCGAGGTGAAACTGATGCCGATGACGCGCGAACCCGGCACCTGGTAGACCTGCAGGCGTTCGACGAAGGCGTCGATCACCCGCTCTTCCGGCGGGTTCTCCAGCGGGTTCTTCTTCAGGTGCAGCTTCACCAGGATGCTGCTCATCGCCGAGCCGTTGGCGGCGTCGTCGAATTCCGGCAGGTTATAAAGCTTCAGGTCGTTGATGACCCTCTTCAGGAGATCGGCCGATTGCAGAAGCTGCACCTGGCTGGCGATGTTCAGTTCATCCATCAGCGGACCGGCGCCGGCGTCATTGACCTGCTGGGTGCTGGCGAAGGCCGGCGCGCGGGGTTCGATGAGAATGCGTGTTTCGCTGCGATATTGCGGCGACATGATCTTGGCGCCGGCAAAGGCGACGCCCGCGCCCACGAGGGTAATCGCCAAAATCCTGAGCCGACGCGCCCAGACGGCGCGGACCAACTGGCCGAGGTCGATGTCCACATCCTGATCACGCGCTACGCCGGACATGCTCTTACTCCACAACAAAGGTGCCGCAAGCGTAAACGACCATGGTAACTCAACGGTTAATGGCGATCCTGCCGAGTAACGAGCAACAGTCGGTGAAGGAACGCGGGAAATTGCAAGCGGCCTTTACCGGGCATTAACCCTAACGGATCGATAACGGCTCTACCGAGTTCATTTTCTGTGAGCACAAGCGGATGTCTGTCGTCCAGCCCAAGATTCTTCTGGCCCTGAGCCTTGCAGCCATGACGGCTGCATTGGGCGGCTGCACGACGTATCAGCCTGCTCCGAAGGCCTTCAACGAGGCAACCATCCAGCCCTATACGCTCGACAGCGGCGATCGGTTGCGCGTTACCGTTTTCGACCAGCAGAGCCTGACCAACACCTATACGGTGGATCAGGCCGGCTATATCGCCTTCCCGCTCATCGGCCAGGTCCCTGCCCGTGGCCGGACCCTGCAGCAACTCTCGGGGCAGATCGCCCAGAAACTGCAGCAGGGCTACCTTCGCGATCCCGACGTCACCATCGACGTCGATCGCTACCGTTCGATCTTCCTCATGGGTGAAGTCGGCCAACCCGGCCAGTATGCCTATGTCCCCGGCATGACCGTGCAGAATGCCATCGCGGTCGCCGGCGGCTTTACCAGCCGCGCCAACCAGAGCATGGTCGACGTCACCCGCAAGATCAACGGACAGGTGCTGACCGGCCGCATCAACATATCGGGGCCGATCATCGCCGGCGACACGATCTACGTTCGCGAACGGCTTTTCTGAGCGATGCCAGAACAGCAACCGCTCCGCATCCTCCATTGCTTCAGATCGCCGGTCGGCGGAATTTTCCGCCATGTCCGCGATCTCGTCGAGGAACACAGCAAGGCCGGTCATGACATCGGCATCCTCTGCGACAGCTCGACCGGCGGCGAGTACGAGGACAGCCTGTTCGACGATATAAGACCCTATCTGTCGCTCGGCCTGACACGTGTGCCGATCCGGCGTTCGATCAGCCCGTCCGACATTGCGACGATGTGGGATACATATAAGAAAATCAAAAGTTTGCGGCCGGATGTGCTGCACGGACACGGCGCCAAGGGCGGCGTGCTCGCGCGACTTGCCGGCTCAGCGTTGCGGGTGAACAGGTATCGCGTAGCCCGCCTCTATACCGCGCACGGCGGAAGCCTGCATTATTCGCGCTCCTCGTTTGGCGGACAGTTCGTCCTCAGGATGGAGCGCCTGCAGGAATATTTCACCGATGCGCTTGTTTTCATCTGCGAATATGAGCGCGACACCTATACGCGCAAGGTGGGCAAGCCGCGGACGAAAACGAGACTGATCTATAACGGCATCGGCGAGCGCGATTTCGAGCCGATCCCCACCCGCTCGGATGCCGTGCATTTCATCTATGTGGGAATGCTCCGGGACCTCAAGGGTCCCGATCTGTTTGTCGATGCCTTCGCCAAGACCGAACGGCTGCTCGGCAGGCCACTGTCGGCGCTGATGATCGGCGACGGGCCGGATCGCGACCGCTACCGCGAGATGATGGTCGAACGCGGCCTCGGCAAACGCATCGGCATGCTGCCGGCGATGCGCGTTCACGAAGCTTTCTCCATGGCGCAGAACCTCGTCGTTCCCTCGCGCGCCGAAGCCATGCCCTATATCGTGCTCGAGGGGCTCGGCGCCGGCAAGACGATCATCGCCAGCCGTGTCGGCGGCATTCCCGAGGTGCTCGGCGCAGACAGTGCTGCACTTGTCGAGGCCGGCAATTCCGACGATCTCGCCCGCGTCATGGCGGAAACGCTGAGCACGCCCGGCTGGCACGCCAAGACGATGCCGAAGCCCGAGGCGGTGAAGGCGGTATTCTCCTCCGCCGTCATGGCACGCGATGTCCTGAAATTGTACCATGAGCTCGTCGATCCCGCCGCCGGCCAGACAATGCCCGCCGCCTCGTAAATGTTTCTTAGGGGCTTTCTGGTAATCGCTTGGTGTCAACGAGCGAAAAGCCCCCCATGAACAAGCTGGAAAAAGGCGATCAATTCGACGTGGAAGCCCTGCGCAAGCAGGTCTCCGACATCGAGGCGCGCGGCGACGCGGGTCAGAAAAAGCCTTCCGACCCGACCGAAATCAACCCCTATGCCCGCCAGATCGCCGAACAGTTCCGCGATGGAACCAATTCGCCTGTCATCATCATCGGGCAATTGCGGCTGCTGGAATTCCTCGCGCTCTTCGCGATCGCCCTGATCGTCCACTTTTTCTGGCCCGGCGACGGCAACGATTCCTCGCTGGTGCGGACCGGCATGGCGGCGATCGCTTCGGCCTTGACCGTCATCGGCCTGCAGCTTGCCGATACCTACACCATTCCCGCGCTTCGGGCCAAGCTGCGGCTGATGCCGCGCATTCTGACGTCGTGGACGATCGCGCTTGTCCTGACCGTCGGCCTGTTCGCTCTGGTTCGAGGCACCACCTGGGCAATGGTCGATGCCTATATCCCCTGGTTCGTCGCGGGCGCACTCTTCCTTGCGGCCGAACGCTTCCTCGTCGCCTACGGCATCCGCAACTGGGCACGCAATGGCATCATGGAGCGACGCGCCGTCATCGTCGGCGGCGGCGAGCCGGCCAAGGAACTGATCCGCATCCTCGAGCAGCAGGATGACAACGACATCCGCATCTGCGGCATCTTCGACGATCGCGGCGAAAAGCGCTCGCCGATCATGGTCGCCGGTTATCCGAAGCTCGGCACCGTGGCCGAGCTCGTTGAATTCGTGCGGCTGACGCGCATCGACATGCTGATCATCGCTCTGCCGCTGTCGGCCGAGGCGCGCATTTACGACCTTTTGAAGAAACTCTGGGTTCTGCCGGTCGATATCCGCCTTGCCGCGCATGCCAACCGGCTGCGCTTCCGGCCGCGGGCCTATTCGCATGTCGGCTCGGTGCCGATGCTCGACATTTTCAAGAAGCCGATCCGCGACTGGGATTCCGTCGCCAAGCGCGGCTTCGACATCTTCTTCGCGCTGGTCGCACTTATACTGCTCTGGCCGCTGATGGTCGCGACGGCGATCGCCATCAAGGCGACCTCCGAAGGCCCTGTTTTCTTCATGCAGAAGCGCCACGGCTTCAACAACGAAGTCATCAACGTCTTTAAATTCCGCTCGATGTACACCAACATGGCCGATCCCACCGGCAAAGCCGCGGTGACCAAGGGCGATCCGCGCGTCACCCGCGTCGGCCGCTTCATCCGCAAGACCTCGATCGACGAATTGCCGCAGCTTTTCAACGTGCTGAGGGGCGAACTTTCGTTGGTCGGCCCACGCCCGCATGCCGTTCTCGCCCAGGCCCGCGATCGCGCCTTCGGCGATGTCGTCGAGGGCTATTTCGCCCGCCACCGCGTCAAGCCCGGTGTCACGGGCTGGGCGCAAATCAACGGCTGGCGCGGCGAGGTCGACAATGACGAGAAGATCAAGTTCCGCACGGCCTACGACCTTTACTACATCGAAAACTGGTCACTCTGGTTCGATCTCAAGATCCTGTTCCTGACCCCGATCCGGCTGCTCAACACGGAAAACGCCTATTGAGCGCGATCGAGGCGACATATCCCCGTGTCGCCCAACCGCAGCGGATGACGCTGCGCCTGATCGGCTCGGCCTTCGTCGCCTTCGGCGTCTTCCTCTCCGGTTTCGTGATCGACGAGCCGGCGCCCTACGAACTCTGGATGGCGGGGCTGATCGGCCTCTGGTTCATCCTCGGCCTCAAAATTTCCCGCGGCGTGGCGCCGCTGCTCGCCCTGCTGCTGACCTTCAATATCGGCGGCATGCTGTCGCTGACGCAGATGAAGGATCTGGCGACGGGGCCGATGTATATTGCGGTTTCGACCTTCCTGGCGCTGACGGCGGTGTTCTACGCGGCGATCATCGAGGACAGCCACAAGCGGCTGCCGCTGATCTTCAACGCCTGGGTTTTCGCTGCCGTCGCCACATCGGCGCTCGGCATATTCGGTTATTTCCACGCCTTTCCCGGCGCGGAAATATTTACGCTCTATGACCGCGCCAAGGGCGCCTTCCAGGACCCGAACGTCTTCGGCCCCTTCCTGGTGCCGCCATCGCTCTATCTCGTCCACGGCATCCTGGTCGGCGACCTGAAGAAATCGCCGCTGAAGGCTGCCGCCCTGCTCGTGCTGGCGCTCGGCATCTTCCTCTCCTTTTCCCGCGCCGCCTGGGGGCTGTTTGCGCTCGGCGTCGGGCTCTTGATTTTCATCATGCTGCTGAAGGAGCGCAGCGGCGCCTTTCGCCTACGGGTGCTGGTGCTGTCGCTGGCGGCGATCATCATGCTGGTCGCCTCGCTGCTGGTGGCGCTGCAGATCCCCAAGGTCGCCGAACTGTTTTCGGCGCGGGCCCAGCTGGTGCAGCAATATGACGGCGAGCATCTCGGCCGCTTCGAGCGCCACCGGATCGGCTTCACCATGATGATGGAGCGCCCGCTCGGCATCGGGCCGCTGGTGTTCGGCACGATGTTTCCCGAGGACGAACACAATATCTGGCTGAAATCGCTCACCACCTATGGCTGGCTCGGCTTCGTCAGCTATGTCGGCATGCTTGTCTGGACGCTGGCGCTCGGCTTCCGATACCTGCTGCTCGACCGGCCGTGGCAGCCCTTCCTGATGATCGCCTGGATCTCGGTCCTCGGCCATGCGGCGATCGGCAACGTCATCGATATCGACCACTGGCGCCACGTCTATCTGCTGCTCGGCACGGTGTGGGGCTGCGCGGCGCTGGAAGTGCGTCACAAGCGAGGCCGGAGGCCATAGCGCCTGCGGCGCTTGAAGTGCGTCACAAGCGAGGCCGGAGGCCATAGCGCCTGCGGCGCTTGAAGTGCGCCACAAGCGTGGCCGCAGGCCATAGCTCCACGCGGCCTGTCTACTTCGTCGCGCCTGCAGTCAAGCCGGCAATAAACCGCCGCTGGAAAACCAGATAGGTCAGGATGAGCGGGGCAATGACGATCACCGCGCCGGCGGTCAGGACCGGCGTGTTGACGGTGTAGCGTCCCTGGAAAAACAGCATGCCGAGGGGCAGCGTCCGATAGGCGTCGTCATTGACCAGAATGAACGGAATGAGAAACTCGTTCCAGGTCCAGATGAACAGGAACAGCGCCAGTGTCGACATGGCCGGGATCATCAGCGGGACGACGATCTTGCGAAGGATATAGAAGCGTCCAGCGCCGTCGAGGACCGCCGCTTCGAGAACTTCCTCCGGCAATTGCTGCATCGCGCTGGCGAGGAAGATCGTCGAGAATGGGATCGACATGGCGATCTGCGGCACGATGAGAGCCGCATAGGTATTGATCAGCCCGAGATAGCGCATTTCATAATAAAGCGGGATGATGAAGGCCTCCGCCGGCACCATCATGCCGAGCGTCAGGATCGCAAAAAGCGTGCGCCGGAACGGAAACGACAGGTAGGCGAAGGCAAAACCCGTGAGCAGGCCGAGAAAAACGCTGGCTGCAACGACGGGTATGACAACGATGATCGAATTCCAGAAGTAGATGTTGAAATGCCCGGCATTCCAGGCATCGACGTAGTTTTCGAAATGCGGATAGGCCGGCAACGCGAATGCGCCCCTGAGAACGTCAGCCTTGCTCTTTATTGACGTCAGTAGCAGAAGCAGGAACGGCGTGATCGTGACGAAAGCGAGAAGCCAGAGAACAAGGCGAAGGAACAGCGTGGCGGCGGGGATGTTGGACGAACGGCTCATCAAGCCAATCCTTTGCTTTTCGAGCCCACCAGCCGGTGAATTGCATAGTTTATTGCGAATGTCAGCAAGGCGCCGACAATGGCGATGGCGGCTGCGGCGCCGAACCGATTGAGCTCGAAGCCGAGCTGATACATGTAGATATTCGGCACCAGCGTCGCATTCGCAGGCCCGCCGCGGGTCATGGTAAAAATCAGGTCGAAGCTTTTGATCGACGCGATGACCGTCAACAGCAAAACCACCCTGATCTCAGGCATGAGAAGCGGCAGCGTTATCCAGAAAAAGGTCTTTCGCGCCGAAGCGCCGTCGACCTTGGCGGCGTCGAAAAGAGATGGGTCGATGCGCTGAATTCCGGTGAGGAAGATGACCATGCAAAAACCGAAGAAATACCATGTGGCAACGATCCCAACGGCGGGAAGCACGAAATTGAAATCTCCGAGCCAGGGCAATGCGAGCCTGCCCAATCCCACGGCTCTCAGAAACTGGTTGAATGGGCCGAATGCAGGATTGTAGAGCCAGGCCCAGATGATGCCCAGCACGGCGGTCGGCATGATGTAAGGCAGGAACAGGAACGTCCGCAGGGCGAGTTGTTCGCGTTGCTTCAGATTCCAGACGCAGGCAGCAAGCGTGATGCCGAGCACGAGCGGCAGGACGCAGTAGAAGATCATCAGCTCGGCATTGTTACGCAAGGCAATATAAAATCGACTGTCGGAAAAGAGATCGGCGTAATTGCCCAGGCCAACCCATTTGGGCATGGTCAAGCCGTCCCAGCTGGTCAGGCTCAAACCCAAAGCCGCGACGATCGGTCCAAAGACAAAAGCCGCGTAGAGCAGCAATCCAGGCAATAAATAGATAAAATTGGTATGTTGCGAGCCATCAAGTGCGGAGCGTTTCATCCAGGACCCCATGAAGCCAAAGCTCTGGTCATCGCGCAGCAAGCCAGAGCTCCCGGCGCTCATTTCAACTCAGGATCGACGAGACACAGGCCACGACCGCCGGGCGGACGGCCGTGACCCGCGCCCGTGCTGTTACTTCTTGTCCTTCAGATAGGCCTGATAATCCTTGTCCATGGCATCGACAAAGGCTTCGGGCGTGATCTTGCCTGACAGCAGAAGCGGCGTGTTGTCGTCGATCGTCTTCAGCATCGTCGGGCTCGACCAATCGGGGTAATGGCCGAGCGCATCATTGGCGTTGAGCGTCTTCCACATCTCGATGCCGGAGGTCAGGAGCGGCGTGAGCTTGGGCTTTGCATCCGCCGGGAGCGATGTTGCAGGAAGATAGCCGGCAGCGGCCCAGCTTTCAGCGGCCTTTTCCGACACCATATAGTCGATGTACTGGCCGGCCAGGTCCTGCTTTGCCTTGTCTTTGGCAAGGCTCGTTATCGCCCAGGCAAGATCCACGCCGCCGACACTCATCGGCTTGGAAATACCCTTCGGAGCGGGAATGGCCATGAAGCCGATATCCGGATTGTTTTGCATGTCACCGAAGTACCAGGTCCCGGAGATCAGGAAGGCGCCCTGCCCTGATATGAAAAGCTGGACGGCGTCGTCACCCGAGATGCCTTCGAAGCCGGGGTAGAAATAGCCGCCTTGCGCCCATTTCTGCACGAGTGTGGCCGATTCGATGTTCCCCTTGGTGTTCCAGGAGCCGCCTTTGCCGTAGATCAGGTCGTCAAGCTCGGCGCGATTGGCCGCGTCGATATGGGCCTGATCGATGGCGCCGATCATGTGCAGGGCCAGATGCTGTTTGGCCGAGCCCATCATGAAGGGCGCAACGCCTTTTTCCTTCAGCTTGTCGAGATCGGCCAAAAGCTCCTCGAAAGTCTGCGGCAGCGCCACGCCAGCGTCGTCGAGGATCTTCTTGTTGTAATAGAGGCCGACGATTTCGGCGAGGCCTGATATGCCGTAGGTCTTACCGACCCCAAACTTCGGCCCATCCCAGCGGTCTCGCGCCAGCACGGAATCCGACTGCCGCTTATCCCAGCCGTAGCTCTTGATGTAGTCGTCAACCGGCAGGAGCAATCCTTCCTTGACCATTGCGCCCATGTCGCCAGCGCCCTGGTTGACCTTGGTGATGACAGGGCCATCGCCCGCCGAAACCGCAAGCTTCAGCGTCAGTTTCATGTCATCGAAGGTGCGGGCGGTGCGTTTGATCGTGACACCGGAATGTGCGGCTTCGAACTCCTTGTTCAGTTGCTCGATGACCGCGCTCTGGCCTTCGAAGGTCTGGTCATCCCACACGGCCAGATCGTCGGCGCGGGCGGCGGAAAGGCCGAAACTCACAAGCGCCGCGCCGGCAAGCGCGACAGCTGCTTTCAATCGGTATGCCGGCAGTATGCTGATCGATTTCACGGTTCTTTTCATCTGCTCCACCTCATTTGGTTTATTCTCCACTCCCCGTCCGAGCCTTGGCGCCTGGCGCCGGCCGAACGTTTCCTTCCCCAGGCCTTTGCCGGGCCTGCGAATCTGAGGTAATCCTCAATGCAAGAGTCTCTCTCGCGACCGATGATGACGAAGCGCCACGCAGGAGGTGGCAAAGCGATGGACACCAGTTGCTTCATCCGCCCGGCGACGGAAGCCGATACCGAAGCGCTTTTCGACATCTGCCTGAAAACCGCCAAGGGCGGCGAGGATGCCGGCGCGCTTTATAGCGACCCGCATCTGCCCGGTTACATCTGGTCGGTCCCCTATCTCAAGTTTGCCGGAGACTTTGCCTTTGTTCTCGTTGAGGACGATCGGCCGGTCGGCTATGTCGTCGGGGTGGCCGATACCAGCGGATTCGACAAGGATCTGGAGGCAAACTGGTGGCCGTTCGTCCGCCGGCAGACCGCTGGACTGACGCCCAGCCGTCCGCGCGATGCCGACGTGATGGAACGAATTCAAAATCCGCGCAGCGGAACGACGTGGCTGCAAGACGAGTACCCGGCGCATCTTCACATCAACATTCTTCCCGGGCTTCAGGCAGGCGGCTGGGGGCGCAGGATGATCAGCACCGAGCTTCAGGCGCTTCGAAAGCATGGGGTCAAAGCTGTGCATCTCGGTGTCGATCCAAACAACGAACGCGCCAAAGGTTTCTACCGTCACCTTGGCTTTTCCCAATTCGAGCGGGATGGTTCCGTCGCCTTTGCCATGCGCATCGATGGGGAAGCCGGCTGAAGCCGATAGCGTGCTCATGACATTGGCTCCGAATTTGCCGCGTCAAGCCCATATTTTAAAACAACCGCTGCCGGCATGGTACTCCAGCCCTGAAGCAGCGAGCCGCGCCCGTATGGCGGCGAGAAATATTCCACCGCACCGATCCAGCCATTGTCGAGGCAGGTTTGCCACCAGCGCGTCAGCGCGTAGCGTGCACCTCCAAGTCCGTGGCGAAGGCGTTCTTCGGCATAGGCGCCGTCCCAATAGGGCCAGTCCGAGCCATTATGGTAGCGGTAGGGAAACGCGGTCTTGGATCGCAGATCACTTTGCCGCTTGAAGGGCGGATAGGCGCACATCACACCCCAACTGCCATAGGGCTGTTCCTGATTGTGACGCGTTTCGAGTTTGCTTTCAAAGGCGCTCAGCAGACCTACGGCCTTCTCTCCGGAAATCGCAGCGAAGCGCGACAAGGTCAGGCTGTCGAGCGCCAAATGATCCTCGATAAAGGCGCCAGGCGTTCCATAGTCGACATATCCTCCCGTCGCCGGCACAAAGAGCTTGGCCTCGATCTCTTCGCGGGCAAGGCTTGCCGTCTTGCGGGCGCGTTCGGCAAGCGTGGGATCGAGATCCTCGCCAAGCCTGGCCACCGCGTCCATGGCGCCGACGAAAAGACCCAGATCATAGGAGACCAGCCCCTCGCGATAGACGTTGTCGGCCCAGTCCCGGTCGTTGCGCGGCTTCAGCGGCAGAACGCTGTCAGGACCGGCCAGGCCGAGATAGCGATCCGTGATCGCCTTCACGACCGTCCAGTGTCGCTCCACCTCTGCAAAGTCTTTGGTTGCGCTGACATAATCGTCCAGGAAAAGAACGAAGAAAAGCGGGCTGTCGAAGTGGTCGCTCCACCAATCCTGCGGTCGGTTATGGTACTCCGGAACGGCTCTTTTGTGGGTTTTGGGATTGGCCTTGCTGTCGGCGACAAAGTGCTGCCAAGCCTGCGATTGCGCCGGTCCCGTCAAGATCACGCCGCTCGGGGCTTCTCCATCCGGCTGCACGCCCTTGGCGAGAATCCGGATCTCGTCGCGCACCGCCTCCGGCGCCAGCGTCAAAAGCGGCTGCATCGTCCAGTAACCATCGCGGTAATAGGTCCGCGCCGGAGCACTATAGGCCTGCCCCGCGGCAAGGCCGGCGAAGGCGCCGTTTTCATGCCGCCTGATGCTGGAAAGGGCGGCGTGGATCCCCTGGCTGACCATGCTGCGCATCAGCGGGTCGGCGTCGGGCGTCAGATCACAGCGCGCCACATAGTCGGCGGCTTCGGCAATGATCGCTTGACTGGTGAGGTTGAGCGCCTTCTCGGCTTCGTCTCTCGAGGCGCCGACGGCAATCCGCAGATCCGAGCCGAGAGCGTCCACGATGAGTACGCCCCAGGCCATTTCGAAAGTCCGCCGATCATGGGTCCGCGTGAACTTCGCGCTGGCGCTTTGCCCATCCGGCTCGTGCCACCAGGCGCAACGACGCGCCGGATATACGCCCCGAAGGCCCACGCCGCGGATCAACATCACCGGCAGCGACTGCGCGACGAAAACGCCGCCATGTTTGGAGATCATTCGGTTCGGGGCATAGGTATAAGGGCCGCCGATTGCAGAAAATCTGACGCGCCCCAGACTGCCGGCGCCCCAAAGGGCGAGATCAGCATAACCGTCCGGATGAACATCCGCCTGAAGGCGTGGCGCCATGACAGGCAGTAAAACGCCTTGTTCGGCAGAAAGCTGTCCATCAGTCGAGGGCTTTATCATCGGCAATCCCCGCACGTTGATCCCAGCCTACAGGCGGCCCTCCCTTTGTCAAGGACATAGACAAAGTGAAGGCCTTGGTGTACCAAAAGCCGGTAGATACGATCAGAGACAGCCCAGAATTCGACGTATCGCGCTATTGGCCAGCCAATATCGCGCCAATTAAGTATACGCACCGAACTAATTGGATCGAGCTAGCCCGGATGGCAATGACCTCTTCTGTCGTACAGACTCCAATCGCGCGAAAAATTTCGACCCATGCGGTGATCCGGACCGTCCTGGCGAGCGGGTCGATCTCGCGCGCCGATATCGCCAAGCTCACCGGCCTGTCTAAACAGACGATTTCCGATGTCGTGCGCGACCTCGAAGATGATGGATGGCTGAAAGCGATCGGGCAGACCGATGGACGCCCGGGACGGAATGCGATCATCTACGAAATCAATGCCAGGGCAGGATTGGCGGCCTCCATCGATCTCGGGGGCACCAAGATTGCCGCGGCTATCTGCGATCTGTTGGGCAATGTGGTTGCCGAAACCGAAGTGCCGACAGACCGGCGCGGCGGAATGCATCTCGTCAATCAGTTCAGCGATCTGATCGTTGAACTCGCCTCTGCGGCCGGAACGACCACCGACAAACTCCGCCTCGTCGTTCTGGGCAGTCCCGGCGTGCTCGATCCGGCCACCGGCCATATCAATGTAGCGCCAAACATTCCCGGCATTGACGCCATCAATCTGCGTCAGGTCTTCAGCGACAAGATGGGCATACCGGTGATCGTCGAAAATGACGTCAACCTGGCCGCGCAGGGCGAGAGATGGCGGGGACACGGTGTCGAGACCTGCAATTTTGCTTTCATCGCTCTCGGCACCGGCGTCGGCATGGGCATCATCGCCAATGGCGCTCTGTTGCGCGGCGCGCGTGGCGCGGCCGGTGAGATCGCCTATCTTCCGATCGGTGGAGATGCTTTCGATCCCGGCGGCTTTACGCTTGGAACCTTTGAGAGCGCGGTCGGCAGCGTCGCGATGCTGCGCCGCTACATCGGTTTTGGCGGGCGCAACGCATCCACCGTGGCCGATCTCTTCGCCGCGTTCAATGCAGGAGAGACAAGCGCCGTCGCGGCGATCGAAGAGACGGCAAGGCTGGTGGCGGTCGCCATCGCGGCAATCGGCGCAACGCTCGATCCTGAACTGGTGATCACCGGCGGCAGCATCGGTGCAAGACCGGAACTCGTCAACGCCATCCGCGGTTTCCTGCCGCGTTGCACGCCCCATCCGCCCCGCATCGAGATCAGCCGTTTCGGCAACCGGGCCGCCCTCATGGGAGGCATGGGGATCGCGGTCGAGCGCATGCATGACGATCTGTTTGGTGTGAAATTGAAGGACGCATGACCGGCCCGCGCCACTTGAGAAGTGCGGTGAATGCGCTAGATTTTCCGACATGATAACAGCGACACAGATACGCGGCGCGCGCGCCATGATCGGGATGAGCATCGAAGAGCTCGCCGCCGCAAGCGGCCTGCCGGTCGAGACCATAGCGGCGCTGGAAACCGGCGAATTTGCGGGCGAGCCGCATGCGCTGTTCGATGTGCGCAACACGCTCGAGGCGCACGGCATCATCTTCCTGTCGAGCGGCAATCAGGATGAAGGCGGCCCCGGCATCCGGCTGCGCGCCCGCACCACGAGCGACGACGGTATCCGGCCGGAAAACCTCAACGCCGCCAACGACGACTGACGGAACCAATCCGCCATCCAGGCGTTTCGGCTGTCCCATTACATATCGGGGCCAATCACATATCAGGGACAGTCTCTTGAACCGCAGCAATGGTCTCTATCTCATCATCGGCATTCTCGTCGCCGCCGTCATCGGCCTCGGCGCTTACTCTTCCACGAGGAGAGCAAGCCGCAGGGGATCGAGATGAGCATCGGCGAGAACGGTGTCTCGATCGAGCAGAACTGAATATCAGAGATAGGTCTTTGCCAGATCGGCGAGTTTGCCGCCGTCCTTCACGCCCTGCCTGTAGAGCTGAATGATGACCGCACCGATCCGCTCGGCCTCGGGCGTCGTCCTGACGAGGCCGCGCTCGTCGCAGACCTTGTCGAGCACCTTGGAAAGCAGATCGAGATCTTCCGAAAACAGCGGTAAATCATGCGGATGGATTGATGATCGTAACATCACGCCGCATTTCCTCCGAGGGCAAACGCATCCACGCTTGCATTGCCGGCCGCCCTCCGCAACCGACAAAAATGATTATGCGCGACGGCTTGAACTTTAGCAACTACGCAGATTTCCCCGAAGCAAAATTAGGGAACAAAATCTTGTCCCGCGCGTTTGAGCGGCTTTTGCAGCAGGAAGCGGTGAGTGCAGACGAGAGCGAAAAACGCTTTCTCTCCCCTATCCGGGTCCTTTCTCCAACCAGCAGCCTGGTCGTTTCTACCGTTGCTGTGAGATTAACTACTGCGGCCGCCGGCGGCGAACTGGGGATGCATGGAGCCTTCCATGATCACCTTGGCGGTAATCTCGATCACCCGCTCCTCGGCGAGTTCAGCAAGCGCGAGGGCGACATCGCCCTCCGACCAGCCGGCTTTGATGGCCTCGTCCGACAGAGCCTGGAACGCACTGGCGAGGGCCTGCCTGCAAGTTAGATTCTGCTTCATATCCGCCATGCGCTCGCACTAGGCTATCGTGACCAAGGATAATGTTAATCTACAACGCATTCACACGAATGCGAAGAGATTTCACGTTATTTAAGTTAAAAATTTGGTTATTCACTATCAAAATGGTACAGTCTTAACATTTTTCAACAAATACCACTTCCACCAACTGAAGGATCGCCATAAATAACTACGGTATTATTTAATCAACACCGTAAAATGGCATTTGCTCGCGTTATTTATTTTAAATAGTTGAGGCGCCAGCACCGACGTAGCGGCCGTTTGACCCACAAAAATGGTGCATCCAGATTGCGGCCCGTTTTCAGCACCTTCCCGATACTCCTGTCAACCAGCTTCGACTTTCATCGCGCGGTCCTGAGGCCCGATCGTCCTTGAGACAGACAGGTTCGGCTGCGCGCAGCCGGCACACCCAAACGGCCCGGCGCCCCAGCCGCCGCGAGCGCCCTCGGCGCTAATCACTTTAATACCACAGGGACACCACACTGCCGTCAAAGTCCGCCGTACCATTGTGTTGCGTATTATTGGGTTGGCGGGCCTCACTACTCCAGGAGATAAAATGTCTATCGAACTAGACGCGACGACCTATGTGCATGCCAAACCGGCGACTGCCCATTCCTATATTTTGCCGGCTGTTGTCGATGTTCTCGAGAACAGTTTTCAGGAGGCACATGAAACGGCGGTCTTCGACCTCGGCTGCGGTACCGGCGGCGCCGCAGCCATGCTTGCCGGAAAAGGCTATGATGTCGTCGGTGTCGATCCGTCCGCGGACGGCATTGCCAAAGCGAGAACGGCCCACCCCGATCTCCCGCTGGAGATCGGCTCCGGTTATGAAGACCTTTCCAGCCGGTATGGAACCTTCGATGCGGTGATAAGCCTCGAGGTTGTGGAACACGTTTATGATCCCAAGGCTTTCTCGGCCACCATGTACGATCTGGTGAAGCCGGGCGGTATCGCGGTGATGTCGACGCCTTTTCACGGTTACTGGAAAAATCTGGCATTGGCCGTCAGCGGCAAGATGGACGACCATTTCATGCCGCTCAAGGACCATGGCCACATCAAATTCTGGTCTCCCGGAACGCTGAGCACACTGCTTCTGGAAACAGGTTTCGAAGACGTCGACTTCGAATATGTCGGGAGGATCCCGCTCTTGGCAAAATCGATGATCGCGATCGCTCAGAAACCGCACTGAAGTCGGTCAAAAGCCCGCCGCCGGTTGCAGAGGCGGCGCAACTGCTGGCCTGCAGCATGAACAAATGACATTTTCGCTCGAGACTTTTCGGGATTTTCGCTGCCCGTTTCAGCTTTACTGCTGACCTCTCCGCCTCCGGCGAGACGAAGAAAAGTGACATTTTGACTGGGATTTCAAGGGGATAAATGGTCGGGGCGACTGGACTCGAACCAGCGACCCCTTGACCCCCAGAATTGCAAAGGCCGTTTTCAGGCCATTTCGATCAAATGCGCTAGATTTCTAAATCCTTGCAAAGCAAAGTGTTTTGGCCAATAATTCTTTCGGAGATTTTCGTTCGGGGTCCGCCGCTTTCAAAAAAGTGGACCCAGAATGGACCCAAAATCGGAACAGGACCCTAGGCCCCTTGTCTCTTTCGACCCCTTGATCGCCTTGGAAAGGACCATTAGCAAAATGCCGGTAGTGCACCTGGATGACAGTTTCACTAAGAAGGTTGAACGCCTTGAAAAGGGCTATGTCGAATACACGGACGACAAAATCAGCGGCTTCATCGTCCGCGTTTATGCCGACCGGATCGTCGGCACCTATCGCTATAAACCGCTCGGCAGCGCCAAGAAGAAACGCGCACCGCTTGGCGAGCATCCCAACATCACCATGGCGACCATGCGCGGCAAAGCCGAGACTGAACGCGGACGTGTTCGAACCGGCGCTGATCCTGCCGCCGAACGTGAAGCGATTAAGACCGAACGCCAGATGAAGGAAGCCGAGGACGTTCTGACCGTCGATAAGGCGGTTGAACTTTACAGTCCTTCCCTCAAAGAACGGAAAAGCAGTTGGGATCAGGACATTGGCCATCTGAAACGCAACGTGCAGAAGCAATTCGGATCGCGTGCTCTCAACAGTATCACCAAGGCCGAATGTGCCAAGCGCATTCAGGAAGTCAGGGTGAAGGCACCCGTCAGTGCCAACCGGCTCAGGGCGGCAATGCTGACCTTCTTCCAATGGGGCGTCGATCAGGGATTGCTACCATCGTCACCCATGGTCGGCATTCCGAAACCGACAAAGGAACGCAAGCAGGAAGTTGACCGCACCCTTTCCGATGCCGAATTGCTCGTCTTACTGCGTGCAATCGAAAAAGCCAATTTGGCATCGGGTATCAAGGCGGCGCTGAAGACCCTCGCCCTGACCGGTCAACGTCCAAACGAGATTGCCGGACTGGAACTCAACGATCTGCACTATCTCGACAATGAGAACGAGGCCTATGCAGAGATTCCAGCCGCAAGGATGAAAGGCCGCAAGCGCCATATTTGGCCGATTAGCAAACCGGTTGCCAAGATCATCAAAGCGCAGATTGAGCGGCAGGAGCAGGAAGCAAAGGTTGAAGGCCGTCCCATGGGCGCGCATATCTTCGCCAGCCGCTTTCAGGACAAGCGACGCATTGCCCGCCATTCGCTGAGCCAAGCCATGCGCCGCATCGTTCCGGCACTCGATGCAGAAGGCGCGGATGGCGCGATTGTCAAAAGCCTGAAGGCCTATCCGCCGACCCCACACTGTTTCCGGCGCACGGTCGTTACCGGCATGTCGCGCTTGCGCATCCCAAAAGAAGATCGCCGGGCAGTCGTCGCGCATGTCGATGACGATGTGATGGCCCTTCATTACGACGCCTATGACCGGTTCGATGAAAAGAAGATTGCACTCGATGCATGGGCGCGCCATGTCGAAGACCTGCTGTCGGGCGAGAAAAAGACCGGCGCTGTCATTCCGATGCGGGCGCGGCCATGACCAATATTTCGGTTTAAGTGCGCCACGCCCGAGTCGGCTCGGGGGGATGAAGACGGCGCGAATGTCGTTCCACTGAAAAGATTACGGACGGGAAAGGTTGCCTGCGGGCTGAAAGCAAATCTTCCCATGCTTTTTTGGCGGTTTCGGCAAGGCTTTGTTTTTCTTGGCAGGTCGGACGGCAGCAGTAGGTAACTTTTTCTTTCAGTTATTTTATTTAAAATCAAAGGCTTGCGTACGTGTTCAGACGCGTGCATGTTCTTTCCGTGTGGGGGTATTTTCTTTTCTCGAAAGGCACAGCAGATGGACGAGACCCTCACGAATCTGATCGACGACTGTGATCGTTTGCTGAAGGAAGACGAAATCAGGGCGATAACAGGGATTTCCCCTACAGTACGCTGGCGGTTGCGCAAGAAAGGCGAATTTCCGCAGCTGATTTTAGGGCGCTTCAACTCAATGGGGCAGATTCGCGAATGGATTGCAGCGGAGCGCAAAAAGGCCGAGGCGCAGGCCAAAGCTGCAATTGTGAAATCATCCTTGCCGCCGAAGCGCGGCAGGCCGCGCAAGGTGCCCGCCGCCATTGAAGTGGCCGATACAGAGGCAGATGCATAGAGCCGTCGCGATTGCGCGCGCGACGGCTCCTAGATCAGCATTGATTGTCTTGAGACTTTAAAAGCTGAAAGCCTAGATTGTGCTTTCTCGCGCGTCAATTCGCGTCGGTTTCTTCCACTGAACGGGGGAACCGACCGATGCCCAACACACCACCAACGAACGTCGGAACAGAGCCAAGTGGCGATCATTTAGTCGTTCACGGCGGCGCGGCGTGTCATCCGGTATACGAAATGTGGGGTGACGCGGACTGTGCGTGGCGCGTCCTGAGCCTACCCCTGGAAGGACGTGTGCCATGAGCAAGCAGCCGCCAGCGGCACTCGTCTTCTACAAGGCACTGACCATCGCGCCGTTGTCCACCGATGCCAAGGCGGCGGCTGGCGCGTTGCTCGATCACTTCAACGCCCAGACAGGTCAGTTGGATCCGAGCCAAGCGTCGCTGGCGCGGCGGCTCGGCATCGACCGGCGCGCGATAAATGATGCCATCAACGAGGTTGAACGCATTGGCCTCTTTAAGAGGCGTCGCCACGGCGGCAAAGCCTACCGCTCGTCCTATGAACCGAACTTTGCGTTGGCCGCACTCATGGTCAGAGACTTCGAGTCGCGCCGCAGGGGGGCCCTCGAACCCGCCGAAACTTCGCCTCTGCACCCTAAAAACAAACCGCCCAAACGCTCCCGGCGGGCTAAAACCAGTGGCGACGGTGCCACAGCTTTCGGGCGGCAAAGTGGTGGCGACGTTGCCACAGCTTTCGGACGTCAAGGTCGTGGCGATGGTGCCACGGCTGCTAGTGGCGACGGTGCCACGGCTGCCAGTGGCGACGGTGCCACAGAAACACTTAAGAAAATCAACACATCGAATCTAACTCGGCGCGCGCAAGCTGAAAAAGCGCATGCGTCAAACGGCGGTTCAATCGTCGTCCCCCGGCCTCCAAAAACCGTGTCTCAGCGAATGACCGAGGCGGAGCTACGCGAAGCGCAAAGGCGCACGGAGGCTCCACAAGCCTGGCAGGGTGACCTCTTGCAGAGATTCCCCGACCTCTACCTTAAAATCGTGCCGACGCTGACCGAAACCGACCCGGTCTATATCGCAGCGACCGAGGCTGAGCTTGCCCGCCCGGGCGGCGGCCTCCGTTCGATCCTCGCCGCCAACCAGCGAAGCCTTGAAACGAAAACCGGCAGACGATGAGTGATGGAGGCACAGCATGCCAAAGAAAACGAAAACACCACGACTTAGCGACAAGGAATTGGCGAGCATCCCGGCGTCGGCGACCCACAGGAGGCGACCATGAAGACGGATGAGGCCCGCCTGCTGGCCGAGCAGCTTAACCGCATCGAGCAGAAGCTCGACCGACTGATGGCCGAGGCCGAGGGTGCTCCGGTGCAAAGCGCGACGGATTTTGCCGACGACGATTTTCATGACCTCATCGAAACCTGGCAGGCCGAGCGACGGTTCGACGTGCCTCAGGACACATTGAGGAAATGGTGCCGGGAAGACGGCTGCGGCGTGAAGCGCGGCGGACGGTGGCTGGTATCAGCATCGCGTGTCCGGGCTCGCCTCGGCCAAGAGTGAGCCGTCGCGTTTATCGCGTTTGTCGCGTTTGAAGGGGTTTTCCCGTCGCGTTTGGTCTTGCACCTTTGCAAGGCAACGCAGGGAGAATTGCCATGCAGGATCATCGCGGCGAGTATGCAGGCACAATCTTGGCGGTCACTCGGGCTTTGGTGATCGCGTCGAAATCGGGTGAGACGACCGCCGAAATCGCTGAGAGGTTGCGCCTGCCCGCACCAGCACAGAGAATTCTCAAGGCGGCGACCGCCGCCGGGACGCTCGCCGATCCGCAATGGGCTGGTCAGTTGGCCGATATGCAGGCGGCCAGCAGCGCTTTTTTGCAGCAACTCGGCGGTCGATCAAGTTTCGCCAGCCTGCTCGACATGGGCGTCCTCACGCGCGCGCCTCTTCATGCTCATATCGGCGCGCTTTCGGAAGGCGTCGTCGGTGCGGTGAACGGGGAAGGCGAAGCTCGTCCCGTTTCACGGATGAGTTTGAATGGCGGGGCGCTCCTGCCTCGGCGGGCCGACGCCGTTATTGCGCTGAGCCGAGAAATTCTCGAAAATTCGTCGGCGGCCAGTCAGGCTTTCGTATCCCGACAGCTTCGCCGGGCCGTCGCCAAGGCGCTGGATACCGGATTTTTTGATTCGCTCGTCACCTCCGCCACGCCCTCGTTTTCCAGCACTGGAGACCACCCGGCGGACTTGAAAATCCTGCTGGATGCGGCGAACTCGGGCTCAGGGCGGTTGGCTTGGATCGCCGCGACCGATGTCGCGAACGCGATTTGTCTGCTGAATGATGGGCGCGGCACCGCCTCGCCGGAAGGCCTCAGTGAATTTGTGGGATTGCCGCTCGCCGTCAGTCCCGCCCTCCCTGCTGGCGTGCTCGTGCTGCTCGACGGTGACAGGGTCGTCGGCGATGTCGAAAGCCTTGGTATTTCCGTTGCGCGCCACGCCGCGCTTCAAATGAGCGATGAACCGACGAATGCCTCGGACACGCCGACGCCAACCGCCTTGACCTCGCTTTGGCAGACGAATGCCGTGGCCATCCGGCTATCGAGCCTTTTCGGCGTTTCGGCTGGCACCCCGGACGCGCTGGCCGTCATGACCGGGATCGAATGGGGCGCTGCGGCGTCGAGCTAATCGGAGGTTATTGCCATGTCTTTGACCGACGAAATGACGACGCAATTCGGGGTCGGCGTGCTCGCCAAGCCGATGACGAAGGCCGAGGCCTATCGCCTATTTGATGCTTTGAAGGCCGTTCTGATTGAACACCAGACGCGCCTCGATGCCATGGAATTGCACGGCGTCAAATATTGCGGCGTGTATCAGAAGGCGCTCAACTATCGCCGTGGACATGTGGTCACGATGGACGGCGCGATGTGGACCGCGCTCGCAGACACACCGGAAGGCGTCGCACCAGGCAGCAATGCCGCGTTTTGGCAGCTCTCGGGAAAAGGCAAACCGACAAAGCGCGTGCGGGCCACAGGGAGGCAGCAATGAAATCCCTCGAAGAAGCGCTGGAATGGACCGCCGCATCGCTCGACCAACAGATCAAGGAGGCGATAGAGCACGACGAACTGCTCTTGTCTGACCTAGGCGCAACCGATGATGAGATCGCCGCTCACGTCGCAAAACGCCGGGAAGAGGCAGTCATATGGCGGGCCTCATGTCTTGCCGAGGTTCGCCGTGGCCTCTCGGATTGGGACGCGCCATCCTCCGCGCTACAATGAGCGTGGAATAACCGGGTTATTTGATAACCCGATTTCTGGTGGGTGACCGCCTCGCCGCAGAGCCGGGGGGGAGGGTCGGTCCTAAGATCGGCGGCGGCGCAGGGCCCGCGCGCCCCCCACGCGGGGATTTTTTTCGCCGTGAGAGAAAACTGGGGGAGGCAGTTCAATGGGTTTTTCCCGCGCGCCAATGAAAAAATCGAATCGCAACGGCGGTCGACCGGCGCACGTTCCCAGCGAGATCAGCCGTCGGTTGGTCACTATCCTTGCCGCCGAGGCGGTTCCGCAGTCGCAGATTTCCGTCGCGCTCGGCATCGATGGAAAAACGCTGCGGCGACGCTATGGCGAGGAGATTAGGCGCGGCAGCGCGCTCGTCGAGGCCAAGCTCGTTCTGCATCTCCATCGGATTGCCGGAGGCAGCGACGGCACCGCGCTGAAGGCGATCAGATTCGCGCTCCGGGCAAAGTGCGGATGGTCGGAATTCGCGCCGCCGAGGGTGGAATTACAGCCCCGACCGAAGCGACGTTGCTAAAATCAGAAACTCCAGCCTTTGGCCTTCAAGAAGCCTTCGAAAGTCGTACAAGCAATTCCAAAATGTTCGCAAACGTTTGGGATCTTTGCAGAGTTTGGTTTGAAACGCTCCTGCGTTACGACCGTGCCGCTGCAGGCCTTCGCGGCGGCGATTAGAAAAGGGTCTGCAACCGGCTGGCCAGTCATTTGCGCTTTGGTGGAAATCAACTGTTGGAAGTGTGGAATGGCGAAAATTTTCCCGACGAATTCCGCCTCGTCTGGTGTGGGAGGATTGAATATGCCAGAATTATCTTTGGCCCACGCGATCACATTTGTCTCGGGGCAGGCCTCAAGTTCGCGTAAAACCTCACGGACTGACGCAACGCCGCCGCCATCAACTTCTGCCTGGAACAGCTTCCAGAAAGTTGGAAATACGTCACTGTAATATCGCTCAAGTTCTCGAAAGCTGCTGGTGTCCAAGATATAGATCATGCCGCCATGCCCCTCAGGAACCGACTCTCCAACTCGTCGACTTGCTTGGGCTTCACACCGATGAAGTCTGCGGCTTCATCTACGCTGATCTGGCGGCGGCCATAGCGCGCAAACACTTCGCTCATAAGGCGTTCGCTGAGATAGGCACCTTTGGTAGAATAGAAGCTCCCGCCAGAACTTGCCTTGTCAAGCTTCTGACCGTCCCATTCGCGTTTGCGTTCCTCATAGAAAGTTTGACTGACGCGGTCCGCATCGCGAAACCGCCGCAGAATAACCTCGCGGCTGACACGATAGCGCGCTGCTAATGCAGCGAAAATATCTGATGGGAGGGCTTCGACGTTTTGCGGGAGACCGGCCACCTGAGCAGCGAAATCTTGGGCAGGAACCAATATATCGGCTGCGATCTGATTGCAGAAGCGCTCTATCCTCTGTTCTGCGGGTGGCAACCGACTCAAAGGCGCATCATCGAAAGTACTGATCGCGCGCCGGCCCATCAGGACATGAGCAAGTTCGTGTAGCAGACTGAAAATCTGTCGGGTCTTTGTGGTGCTGTTGTTAATCATCATTACGGGTAATTCAGGATGTTCGAGGCAGAAGCCCGATACTTCTTTCTGCTTGAACGTATCTTTGAATACGAAAACGCCTCCAGCTTCGATGGCTTTGCGCCAAACCTTCAACGCCTCATCACCGTCCGGGGCACCCCAATCTCGGGCACCAGGCGCGGGAACACCAAGCGAGGCGCGTATTGCGGCGGCCTGCTGCGCACTGGGCTTTGATGCGTCTAAGGGCACGTGCTTCCATATCGGTTCGGCAACAGGTGAGCGCCCGCCAAATAGCTCAATGAGCGACGTCTGATAGGCGCGCGCCCGTCGGATTAACAATACGGTGTCGCGGCTCAGATTGCGCAGGTCGGCATCAGGCAGCGCACGGAACTCAGCCTCGGGCTTAGGTTCTTGGGGCGGTGACGGCAGGAAGAAAATCGCCAGTGGTCGCTTGTAAAGTTCATAGGCAAGCTTCTCAAGCTGTGCATACGATGGTGCATCAGCCCCGGACTCCCAAGCGTCGATTTCTTCAACCGCTTTCTTGAGACGCCCGGCAACTTCTTCAGTGGAAAGGTGGGCGGATTCCCGCGCCCATTTTAGGAGCGCCGGTTTAACACCGGGCAATGATACCGCCTTACCCATGTTGTCTTTCTTCTATTTCGCTCGGCATGCATTGAATCCTACCTGCGACCTCTTCAAAGGCCAAGGTGCGTCTTCTAATGTCTGATGATGGCAGTCGAGGCTTACCGCTGGCTGTACTGTTTTTGCAACAATCAGAAGTAAGGGTCGTCGGGCTTAAGCATCGCCCGCGCCACCGCGCGTTGCCCCGCGCGGACAAATTCTCGACATTCTCGGCGAGAATGAGCGCAGCGACATTGACGGCTCGGGAACATCGGCCAATTGGCCGAGGTCATCTTCCGTAAGGGCCGCGAATCACAGCCGCGTATAGGTTGGCATGGGCGGACGCCAATTGAATGTGGGTTGAAACTTGAAAACCCCATTGTTCTCCTGCATTTTGTGTAGGTCTTGAAGATGCCCCGTCTCTGGCGACAATAAGCGTAGCCTCACGTACTCCCATAACACCTTCTTTCGTCAGAGGTCGCAGCCTTGTCAGCGCACCGCTGCGGCCTTGCATCAAAGCTTATGTGAATTGGATATACCATGAAAGCGTTGCAAATAGCGGTCGTCGTTGTTGGGGTAGCTCTGTCGAAGCTTTGCCTCGACGCTACAGATATTCGGCTAATCACAGACGCCAAAGCCGAAAACGACGACACCCTCATCTTGGTGAACAACATTCGTCAAAAAGACGCTGAGGTTTTCATCAAGAACGTCGGAACCCAACGCTTCAAGTCACTCTATCTGGAGTGCACATTGCGCGACAGTACCGGAGGTCGCATTGATTCCGTACCCGTCTATGTCACAAATCTCGATCCGGGCGACTCCACTACTGAAGAAGCAAGCACTCACAAGACCCGAGGCATAGCCTCTGTAGATTGCCGGATTGAAAGCATCCACAGAGACTAACACTTCTTCTGCATCCACGCCCAGAGGTCATCGACCTCACCGGCTTATCGCCGCGTCGCTAGTGGTGAAAACCCGCCATTTGGTGCCGGAAACGAGATGCCGCTCTCGACCCGAGCATGTGCTCTGAGGCTGCTAAAGCGTTGATAGAAACCATGTTGTAACGAAGAAGCAGAAAGCAATCACCCATGTTGCGGTCAAAACCTTTGCCTCTCGTTTTCTGTGGGTGAAGAAATAACTGAGATACCGCCCCTGCTTGTCCATAAGAGGCAAGTCTTTCAATGCAATATACCCGATCAGGACAATAAAGAGAGACGCCGGTACAAAGGCACCAATTCCGAAAACACTCGTAAGAAAGCCATTTGGCCCGACCATTTCTTGTATCCCTGATCCTCTCCGCTGTTCAAGTCAGGGCAGTCGCCTTTGGACCGCGCCGTTCCAGCATATCACTGTTCAGTATCAGGTCGATTAGCGACAGCTCGCCTCGGGCCTTCCACCGGGTACCAAGCGTCAGATTTTTACCACTAGGTTCCACATTTCACAGAGCGTATCAAGGCAGGACCGGAGATCATTGGCGGCGTTGAGCTTGGCTCTCTTACTGCTGCCGGGGCGGACGACTTCGTTGATTGAATAGCCCTCGCCACATATCCGGGACACAAGCCAATAGCCGTGATCACCGAGGGCGCGGTGGGCGCGGCGCAATCCATCTGCCGCATTCATTTGCCGTTCGGTGATTGGATCAGAGCGCTTGCCGCCATCGACATATTCCCGGCCATAGTCGATGGCCGATGCGCCCTTGCCGCCCATGGTCTCCCAAAGCCTACGGAAACGATCCGCCGCCGCGACCTGGGCGACGTCGATCCGGCCACGCGCCGCCATTGTCGTGATGGCCGATTCGCGGATGTTGACGACGGCGCTGATCTTCCTGGGATTGGTGGGGTCGCCAGCATGGGCCCGGCTATAGAAGGGATTTTCCACGGAGACGGCGCGCAGAGTGCGGTGCGGATCGGTGGTGGGTTTTCTTTTCGATGGCGCGGGCATACCGCAAAGAATGCCACAGCGGGACTGAATCGTCACCATTGCGGGCCGCTGGGGACGTTTTGGGGGGCTCGACCAAAATCGACCCTGCTGCTGTTTGCCTATTGGGCTTTCCGCGCTGGACCCAAAATGGACCCAATTTTCGGAAACCCGTCACTTTGGAGGTCTTCCCGGTTTTCTGAAGTCCCTATGTTTTCAAGGACTTAAATGGTCGGAGCGACAAGATTCGAACTTGCGACCCCTTGACCCCCAGTCAAGTGCGCTACCGGGCTGCGCTACGCCCCGACCTGCCGAAACGGCTTGCTTCGTTTAGTTTTTCAGCGCGTGCAATGCAAGCGGAAAAACCTTGCCTCCGACAAAAAGAGGCGGTTTGCCGGAATGTTCAGATCGCGGCGAGCTTCAGCCGGCCTTCGGTGGTCTGGCCGGGCTGCCATGCCTGGTAGTTGGCGATCGAAAAATGTGGTGTTTCGAAGGGCGTCGCGTGAGTTTCAGTGATGACGGTGACATCGGCGCCGGCGGCCTCGCCGGCGAGGATGCCGGCGACGGCGTCTTCGAAGACCAGGCATTTCGAGGGATCGACGCCGAGGCGGCTTGCGCCGAGCAGATAACCTTCGGGGCTGGGCTTGCCTGATTTGACCTCCCCGCCGCTGACGATGACCTTCGGCATCGGGATGCCGGCGGCAGCCATGCGGCGCCTGGCGAGCTCGATCGGCGCCGAAGTGACGATTGCCCATTTGCCATTGGCAACGGCGGAGAGAAAACGGATGGCGCCAGGGATTTCGACGATGCCCGAAACATCCTCCATCTCCTCGGCGAGCAGCAGGTCCGCCTCATGGGCCGGATCGACGCCTGGCAGGCCGAGCCCGCGGATCACGTCGGAAGCGCGGATGCCGTGGATCGTCTTCAGGAAGACCTCCGGTTCGAAGCCATGGCGTCTTGCCCAGTCGCTCCAGACGCGCTCGACGACGGCGATGGAATTCAGCAGCGTTCCGTCCATGTCGAAGAGGAAGGCGTCGTAGGACTTGTCGAGAATGTCATGGAGAGCGGGCACAGGTGTTTCCTTGCGGGCACTGCAGCGCCGCGCGTCTTTTCAGACAGGCAAAAGACGCCGGAGCATTTTGAGCTACACAGGCGAGTAGCGGAGGGCGACGGCGGCGTCAACGTCAGTCGTTGACGTCGACGTCAACGCTAGTCGTTGACGTCGGGATGGGTGACCTTGCGAACGTCGGCAAGACCGCGGGTGGCGTCGCGATTGCCGGTGGCGGCTGCGGCTTCGAAGATACGAGTCGCATCGCCGTACATTTTCAGATTGAAGTAGCTGTAGCCGCGCAGGACCATCAGGTCGATACGTTCCTGCTGCAGCTGGGCGCGCTGATCGAGATAGATGAGGGTTTCGCGATAACGCCCGGCGTCGAAGGCCGAAAGCGCCCGGTCGGCGAGGATCGCCACCTGCAGCTCGGCGGCGCGCTGACGGCTCTGCGGCGCCTTGGCGGCGGCGACGGCGGCATTGCCGGAAAGGCCGGCGCGCAGATAGGCAAGGCTCTGGCCGTAAGCTGCGTCTTCGCGAAGCTTGCGGACCGGGCTCTGCAACGCCGCCTCGAAGGCCGAGATCGCCTCCATCGGCCGGTTGATATCCATCAGGCACCAGCCGCGCGACAGCGCGTCGGCCGGGCTGAGCTGCGCCGCATCGATGGTCGTCGAGCAGCCGCGTATCTGGCGCGGACCGCGCTGGACGGTCACTGTCTGCATCGCCGGCCTTGCCGTGCGAACGGCGACATCGGGCCCCGGCTGCAGCGCAGCGGGGCGCTCAGCCCGCGGCTCGGCCGTGGCGGCGGGAGCTTGCGGCTGCTGCGCCGGCTGAACCGGCTGCTGCGGGGCAATCGCGCCCTTTTCCGGCGGCAGAGGGGCGCCGTTGGGGCTCAGCGAAGCAGTGTCTTCAAGATTGGTGATGCGGGTCGACCGGCCGGCCCAGGCATGCTGAATGGCGAGCACGGCCTTGCGGTCGTTCAACTGCTCGCGGGTGACGACAAGACCATAGGCGGAGGGTTCGTCATCGGGTTTCCAGGCAAGTGCGGTCTCGAACCAGCGTGCGGCGGTCTGAAACTGGTTGAGGGAGCGGGCATACCAGCCGAACTGCTGCGCCGTCGGCACATATTTGCGGGCGATCACCTCGGAGGCGATGCGATGCAGCACATCTTCGGCGAGATCGGCCGGCGGCTGCAGCGCCATCAGATTCGCGGTGGCGGCGAGATAGGTGGCGCTCGCATCATCGGAATCGGCACGCCAGCGGAACATCACGTTCTCGGCCTCCTCAGGCGCCTTGCGGGCGATCAACGCCAGCGCCAGCCCCTGCGAAGCGGCCGCCGTATCCTGCTTGGCGCGGGCGGCGCGGAACCATTTTTCGGCCTCGGCATCGTTGTTGCGGCGAAGCTGATACCAGCCGAGCAGCAGCGCATCCGAGGCAAGTCCCTCGGTCCCGGCGAGCTTTTCGAGGCGGGCGACATACTCGGGCGCGATGGCGAGATTCGGATCGTCGTTGCCTTCGGCCATGAAGCGCCGAGCGAGGTTGTCGCGGATCGCATCGAATTCCCTGCTGCCGTCTGCGGCAGGCTTCTCCAGCGCGAGCAGCGCCTGCATCGGCTGATAGGAAAGCAGCGTCGAGGCCTTCTCGACCGTCGCCTGCCGTTCGGCCGGATTGGCGCAGTTCTTCAGGATATAGCTATAGGCGTCCTGGCCGCGCTGTACCCTCTCCGTCTGGATGAAGGCTTCGGCGACACGCCAGAGAACGTCGACCTCGCTGCAAGTGAGCAGGCTCGGCGTGGCGGCGGCAATATCGACCACGGTCGCATATTGCTTGAGGTCGGAAGCGTTGATGAGGCGGGCGCGGGCCTCGGCGACGTCGAGCCGGTCGAGCAGATCGGCCGGCGGCTGCCATCCGGCATCGGCTGCCTGGCGGTCGGCGATCGCCTTGCGCAGCTCGGCATAACGGCCATCGGAATAGAGCTGCCACATGGCCTCGAGCTGTTTGTCGCCGTTCTGCGGCACGGCGAGCGGATCGGCCGGCGGAACCCAATTCGGATAGAGCGCCTGAAGGCGGGATATCTCGGCCTGCAAACGCACCTTGTCGCCGCGGCTGGCGAAATAACGAAGCGCGCTTTCATCGACGGCAGGCGGCGGCGGGGCGGCAGCCTGCTGCGGTGCCGGCGGCTCGGACACGATCGGAGGCGTGACCGGTGCCGCTGGCGCCGCCGTCTGGGGCGCAGATGGCGGCGTTGCAGGCTGCTGTGCTGCGGCATTTGGATCTGATGTATCTGGTGATGCTGGCGGCGAGGAGGTGATCGCCTCGATCTTGTCGGCGACGAGCTGCGCATTGAATTCGGCATTGCCGGCAGCCTCGGTCGGCTTGATGCGGCCCATCATCATCAGCTCCGGCGCCGGCTTGCCGGCAGACGCCAGGCCGAACCTTTCCTGCAGAGCGGCACGGTCCTTCAGCCCGGTAACCAGGCTCGCCACCACCACTGCTGCTGAAACCGCCACGAGAGAAGACTTCACAGACACTCCGGATGCTTCTCCCCGATATAAGCCAGCCCCAGCAGTTGAAGCGTGGACGGATAATAGAGCGCGGGCGCAAATTGCAGGGCCGAGCTCGGCAGCTTGGTCCCGTCGACAACACAGGCCACAACATCGTTAACAATTCGATAACCGGGGTCCGACAGGACGGCCTTCGGCCGGCCGGTGGTCAGATCGATGGTGGCGGGAACGCCGTCTGGCGACATCCCCTTTTGCAGGCGGACGAGCAGCGCCTTGTCGGTGATGCCGCCGCGCGCGAGATAGAGCGGGATGCGGATGGCGTTATATGAGAATTCGGCGTCGAACCCCTTTGCCGGCCGCGGCTTATCACGCAGGCTCACCCATTCGGCAGGAAGCTTGCGCGGGCCGAACTGCATCCTGTTCAACAGCTCCACGCCGTCAGCCGAGAGTTTTTTCCAGGCATCCGACGGAGCGAGCGCCGACATGACCGGGATCGCCTCGTAAATCCAGTAGGACGGGTTGACGACGGGACCGTCATCACGGTCGCTGCCCGTAAAACCTTCGGTTCCCGGCAACAGCAAGGTGCGGCCCTCCGAGCTGGCGACAGTTTCGGCAAGCAGAGCCTGCGCCATGCGGGAGGCGGCGAGGATATAGTCGTCGCGTTTCCACGCCGTGCCGGCAAGCGCCAGCGCATAAGCGATCAACATGTCGCCATCGGTGGCATTGTTGGTATCGGCGACGTGCGGCCTGACGTTCGGATCCCATTTCCAAACAGCCAGGCCATCGTCGCGCAGCAGCAGCTCGGTGCGGGTAAAATACCAGATCTGCTCGAAATCAGCCGGGCTTGCTGCGAGATAGGCGAGCAGCAGGCCATAGCCCTGCCCTTCGCTGTGGCTGATATTGCCGTTGCCGTTATCGACGATGCGGCCGGTCGCATCGAGAAACTTCGCCTTGTAGGCCGACCATGCGGCGGCATTGATCATCGCCTGCTGCGCGACGGCGGGCTCGCCCGTCGGGGCAAGCGCAACCGTTGCCGCCAGCAGGAGTGTGCGCAACCGCCTCATTTCGACCGGCCCAGCCTTTTGAGCATTGTCGATGTGGTGACCCCGATCAAAAGCACGAAGACGACCAGCAGGAAGGCATAGGAGAGGATGTTCGTCGACAGCCAATTGGCGGCGATCAGGCGGTAGTTGGCGATCGACCAGGGCATGGACGGCACGAAATCGAAACGGGTGACGGGCACCGCCTCGATCTTGCCGGTCTTGCCCGAATAGGTGGAGATGTGGCCCGATATCTGCGGCCAGTTCAGCTGCGCGGTCAGAACCTCGAGCCCTTCACGCAGATCCTTCGCCGACGGCGCCGCCACCACCGTCCATGAGCCCGTTCCCGCGGGGCTGGAGCCCTGGGCAACCAGCAGCGTGGCGGCATTGGGCGGCGTAAAGATCTCCTCGGCGCCGGGCACGAACTGCAGCGAACTGCGGGAGATATCGAAATTGCGCGACACCCACTCGCGGAAAGCCGTGATCCGACTGCGCAACACACCGCCGCTGACCTTGGAATTCCACTCCTCGAAAGCCGTACCGGTATCGACGACAGCCGCCTGCGCATCCGTCACGGGACGCCAGGAGGCCTGGCTCGCCGTGGCGATATTGGTCTGCGACAGCGCCGTTGCCGGCATCTGCGAGATGGAGCCGATGAAGATGGCATCGCGATCGCCGATCATATTCGGCGAGGCGACGGTTTCGACGGCGATCGGATGGCCGGCGGTGATCGCCATCTGGCCAAGCAGGGTTGCGGCGGCCGAAAGCGTGTCGGCGTCGATGCGGTCGATGAAGAGCGGCGTCGGCTCCGTGGCCCGTCCATAGGGATAGGCGGTGCCGGCCATGGCGGCCAGATTCGGACGCTGACCGACGCGGGCGAAATCCGGAACATGCAGCTCAGAAGTATCGAACAGGGCAAAGCGCGGCGTCGCGCCGGCGGTTGCGCCCGGCGCGCAAGCCGCATCGTCCTTGGTCATCAGGATCGCCTCGATCGCCACCGTGTTAAGACCCGGCTTGAAGTGGCGCATCGTCACCCGGATCGGCAGATGGCGGAGAATGCCGCCTGACGTCGTGGTGATCGGCACGGTGGAGGCAATATTGTCGTTGACGTAGATATCGATGTGGCTACCGGGCAGCACGTTATCGGTATAGGCCGCGTCGAGCAGCACCTTCGCCTCGCCATAGGCATTGGCATAAAAGTCAGCCGGCACGGCGATATTGAAGCTGGTCCGCAACCGCCGGCCGGAGAATTCGGTGGTCTTCACGCCGAGCTGCGACAAAGCGATGTTCGTATCGGAAAACACCAGCGGCGCGTTCGGCGCGCTCCAGCGCTCGGTGGTCAGCACGTCGCGGCGGACATCCGACGACCTGTCCGTCGGGGAGACGATGGTATCGATCGCCGAGGAGACCGCCGGCCAGGAGGGCCCGCTGATCAGAAGCACCGGCGAGCCGCTGCGCGGATCGGTGACGAAAGCGGCGAGTGCTGCGCTTTCGGCGCCGGGCGGCAGGCCGGGAAAGAGCGGCCGCAGCTCCGCCGCGGTACCAACGAGCACGCTGAGCTTTCCGGGCCCGCCGGCCGGAAGCGAAGCGGTGCTGAAGGCAAAGATCTGGTTCGGCATGCTGCTCAGCACCGACAGGCCCTGCGCCAGCCGAAGCAGCGGCCTGGTGGTTCCCGGCTGCTCCAGCGCCGGGACAACGATGTCGAACTCGGTCTTGCCGGCGCCGTCGACGCCGATGGCGCGGATCGCATCGGCGCCCGCCAGCAGTGCGGTGTCGGTGCCGGCGAAACTCAGATAGGTTCCGGCCGGATCGATATTCGACCACAATTCATAGGTGGACTGGATGCTGCAATCGGTGCGGTGGCGCTGGGCGGCTTCGAAGGTGACGAGATTGGCGCCGGGTTGCAGCAGACCGGGCGGCACCGCGAAGGTGACGGCCGACGGGCCATCCGGCGAACCGATGCGCTGCTGGCCGATCGGGCGGTTGTTGAGATAGACGGTCAGCGCCGAGGCCTCAGGTGCGACGACGATCGCATTCTGGTAGGCGAAGGTGAAGCTTGCCTTGGCCGCCGCCTGTTCCGGCGTCAGATAGACCGACCATGACCGGCGATCATATTCGCCGGCGAGACCCAGTTTCGAAAAGGGCACGACATAGCGGCGGACATCGCCGGAGTGCGGCGGCGCAGCCGCATTTGCCACCGCGGCTGGCTGGAGTACAGGCGCCGCCGGCTGCGGCTGGACGGCGATCGCCGGAGGAACGGGTGCGGGAGCCGGAGCGGCCGGAGTTGCAGGTGCGGGCAATACGGGAACCGTGACGGGAGCCGGTGCCGGCGCTGCCGGCGGCGTGGGCGGCGTCAATCTCGGGGTCACGGATACCCCGGGCGGCCGCTCGCCGGACATGTCGAAGGGCGCCGTCTGCGCCTGGGCGAAGGCGGAGGCATTCAGCAGGAGAAGCGAGGCAGCGACGATCCTTTTCATCCGGCGTTGACCTTTGCCGCCCGCTGCTGGGCTTCCCGCTCCGGCCGCATACTGCGGAAGAAATAAATGAGGCCACGGCTGGTCTGGTAGAGCGATAGGCCGAGGAACCAGATCGTGCCGCGGATCAGGCCCGGATTGCGGCGACGCGCGGCCTGGAACTCGGTCCACTGGTCGGAATTGGCAAACATCAGGTCGGCGATCAGGCGATGGTCGAGCGCGCTTTTCGGCACGTACTGGCAGCCGACATTGGAGATGTCGCCCGATGGCTCGATATTGCGGACGATGAGCGGCAGCGTTTCCAGATCGGCGCCGCTATAGGGCCGGAAGCGCATTTCGCCGACGGCGCCGACCAGCATCTCGTCGAGCTGCTTGTTGAAGATGTGAAGCCTGGCGCCATGGACCGAGACGTCTTCGATCGAGGCCGCGTACCACTTGCCGTTGGCGCCGAATTCACAGCGCCGGTTGACGCGGACGCGCCGCGACAAGGCGCGTTCGCCGCGCTCCGAGACGACGCCGAGGGCGCAGCCGGCCATGATCAGGTTGATGAGGTTCCAGCCGCCGACGACGAGCGTGACGTCGGCCTTATAGGGCTCGGCGTAGATCCTGTAGATGGTGATGACGAGCGCGATGATCTGCACAGCGAAGATGACGAAGAACGGACGGCTGATCTCCGACAGGCGGCTGACGGCGATCGATTCGTCCTTGGCGGTGACCTTGAACGTCGGCTTGCGCGGATTGAGCATGACGGAGACGACCGCCGGCAGCAGATGCACGGTCTGGACATATTCGTAGAGCTCGGAAATCCAGGGCCAGCGGAACGACCCGTAGAGGTAGTTCTGCATCATCAGGTTCACGAGCATATAGGCCAGCGTATAGGCCAGGAACTCGCCGCCGGAGGCGGTGAAGATTTCCAGGTCGAAGAACAAATAGAAGAGCGGCGCAAACAGGAAGATCGTGCGCGGGAACGGGAAGAGCCAGAACAGCGTGGAGGACATGTAGCAGAGGCGCTGCGGGATCGACAGGCCGCGCTTCAGCAGCGGAAAGCGGTAGCGCAGGATCTGCATCATGCCCTGCGCCCAGCGGCTGCGCTGGCCGATGAAGCTTGCGAAGGTGGCCGGCTGCAGACCGGCGATCAGCGGCTTGTCGACATAGATGCTGTTCCAGCCGCTGCCATGCAGCGCCAGCGCCGTCTCGCAATCTTCCGTGATGCTGATGCCGGAAAAGCCGTTCTGGGATTCGAGCGCCTTGCGGCTCAAAACCGCGGCCGATCCGCAGAAGAAGGCGGCGTTCCATTTGTCGAGGCCGCGCTGGATGATGCCGTAGAACATTTCGTTCTCGCTCGGCATCTTGTCGAAGGTGCGCAGATTGCGCTCCAGCGGGTCGGGATTGATGAAGAAGTGCGGGGTCTGGACGAGGAAAAGCTTCGGGTCATCTTCGAAGTAACCGACGGTCTCGAGCAGGAAATCGCGGGCCGGTGCGTGGTCGGCATCGAAGACGGCGATGAGTTCGCCGGTCGAGTGTTTCATGCCGTTGTTGAGATTGCCGGCCTTGGCGTGCTCGTTGCGGTCGCGCGTGAGGTAACCAACGTCGAGGTCCTGGCAGAGTTGCTTCAGCTCGATATGGCGGGCGGCTGCCGCCTGGGCTTCGAGCAGCTTGCCGGAATTGCGCTTCTGCAAGGTGCCGCCGTCGTCGAGCAGCCAGACATGCAGCTTGTCGGCCGGATAGTCCATGGCCTTGGCGGCAGCCAGCGTATTTCCGAGAAGCCCGGCATCCTCATTGTAGGACGGCACGAAGACATCGACATGAGGTAAACGCCCGGGATTGGCGGCACGGGAAGGCCGCGGCGGCAGCGGCGTGGCGACGATGAAGAGGCTGAGCGCCAGCATCGCAACGCTATACATTTCGGCAAGGTAGAGCAGCAGGCCGGGAATGAAATTCTCAAGCTGGTTCAGAGGCGGCAGCGTATTGGTGGTGCGCCAGTAGACATAACGCAGCACGATCGACGTACCGAAGGCGAGCGCCACCAGGCGCCAGGTCCCCTCGCCTTTCAATATCTTGATCAGCGCCATCACCGTCACGACAGTGATGCTGGTGATGAGCTGGGTCTGCAAGTTGACCGGCAGCGTGATCAGCACGATCATGCAGAGCGAAACCACGGCCCATATGAAGACACTGCGGGCTTTGCGCATCGTCGTTCCTTCGAAATTGCTCAACCGGGGCACAGTCCGGCGCACCCGGTATGCTCACGAGAAAGAGTTGGAGCATGATGTCATGAGAAAACCGCTCACACTTTTCGGCATCATGCTCTATCTCCGGCAGGCGGCCGTCATGGCCGCGTCGCCTATGCAGTCCGGCGACGGCACGGTGACGCCGATCGCCCTTGCGGATTGTTCGACCGGCTCGGCTGCTGCAGCGGACTTGGCGCTCGTCTGCGGCGCCTCGCCCGGCAGCGGCACGCGCGGACCGATGGGGGCCGGCAACGATGTCGCGCCCGCAGCCGGTTGCGGCGCCGGAGCGCTGCGAACCGCAACTGCCCGCGGCCGGCTGACAATGGCAGGCGCCGGCTCGTAGCCGATCGGCATCGGGCTGGCGCGATAACCGTCCTCGTCGGGATAGACCGGCGCGCCGGTGCGTCCGAGTGCGGCGTCGGCGGGCGGCGGATTGCCGTAGGGATTCCAGATCGCGCCGTCGAAGGTGCCGGTGATGGTATAGCCATAGACGATGCCGAGCAGCTGGCGCTCGCTCGCCCTGGCGTCGCAAAGACGCAGGCGGAGCTGGATCATGCCGAAATTGCGCGCCTGGCTGTTGGCCTGAGTGCTCGAGCGGATCTGCTGCCAGGCATAGATGCAGCTGTCGCCGGCACGGCTGCGGCCGGAGGCGTAACCGAAGGGACCGTAAGCGTTCTGCAGGAAGGTCGCCGACGTCGCCATCGGCACGCCCGGGGCCGAACGGGCCACTTCGCGATTGATGCCGCTCTCGTTGATCATGCTGAAGCCCGCATCGCCCGCCCCGGGATTGGCTCCGGAAGCGCCGAAGAACTGGACCTTCAGAAAATTCTGACCGGGCACGGAGGACGAGGTAAAGAGCGATACCGTCTGCTCGACACCGTTGCCGCGCTTGCGCTCGACGACGCTGACGATCGACGGGCCGCCCGGCGGCGGCAGGACCAGCGCCTTTTCAGGCGCCACGGTTTCCGGCCCGGAAGGCTGGCGCACACCGCCCGTCGACGTGCAACCGGCCATCATGCCCACTACGGCCATCAGCGATATCGTCTTCCGCAAACCCATGTCTCGAGCCGCCGCATTCGTCTTTCCAGATATCCATTCGCCAACCGAAACGCGACGGACCTTCGAATCAACGACCACCCGGCCGTTCACCCGACATAAACCGCCAGCATGGTTAACGAAGGGTAAAGAACGAGCCGTTGATGTCACCGGACGGAATCACCCTGAATTTTATTCGGACAGCTCAACCGTATGATGCATAAGTCGGTTTCGCAACACCTCAACTGCCCTCATTGCGCGTGTCTTCTGCCCGGCGAAAGCCCCGAGGAACTATGCCGCACGGCCAGCGTTGCCCTGATGTCTCAAATTGAAGAAGGAGAACATCCCATGCGCAAGATTATGCTGGCCGCGGCCGCCATGCTGACCATCAGCTCCGCCGCCTTCGCGCAGAGCACCGTCATCGTCACCGATCCCGCAGCGACCGGCTCCGTCGTATTGCCCGCCGAGGTGCGCACCTATGTGATGGAGCAACAGACGCCGTCCGTCGTCTATGACGGCGACATCGTGGTCGGCGCGACGCTTCCCGATACCGTCGAGGTGCATACAGTGCCCAATATCGACGGCTACGGTTACACCGTCGTCAACGAGCGGCGCGTCATCGTCGAACCGAAGACGCATCGCGTGATCCAGGTCCTGGAATAGTGCGATCTTGAACTGTGGACGTGCGGCCGCAATTCGGCTTCACGTCCGCTCGTCTTCCATCCTCGCCGGTACATTCAGCAGTTCGCGGATCTTGTGAGCAAGCTGCTCCAGGCTGAAGGGCTTGGCGAGCAGGGAAACGCCGTGATCGAGCACACCATTGTGGACGATGGCATTACGGGTGTAGCCCGTCGTGTAAAGAATCCGGATCGCCGGCCATTTTTCCTGGACGATATCGGCAAGCTGGCGCCCGCTCATCTGCGGCATGACGATATCGGTGAAGATCAGGTCGACTTCCCGATTTTCTTCCAGGATGAGAAGCGCCTCCATGCCGCTGGCCGCCTGCAAGACGGTGTAACCCAGTTCATGCAGGCTTTCGGCGGTCATGGTGCGGACGTTCTCATCATCCTCCACCACCAAGATCGTATCGTTGACGCTGCCCTGAGGAAGCGGCTGGGAGCCGGCTGCGCTCAAACGGGCGTCCGTCGCGCCGACATGACGGGGAAGATAGATCTTCACCGTCGTGCCTCTGTCGATCTCCGAATAGATCTTGATGTGGCCGCCGCTCTGCTTGATGTAGCCGTAAACCTGGCTGAGGCCGAGACCGGTGCCTTTGCCGGGGCCCTTGGTGGTGTAGAACGGGTCGAAGGCGCGGTCGATCACGTCGGGCGACATGCCGGTGCCGGTATCGGTCATGCTGACCATCACATATTGGCCGGCCTCGACCTCGGAATGCATGCGCGAATATCGCTCGTCGAGTTCGGTATTGGCGGTCTCGATCGTCAGATGTCCGCCGCCCGGCATGGCGTCGCGGGCGTTGACGGCAAGGTTCAGGATGGCGTTCTCGAGCTGGCTCAGATCGGCAAAGCTCGGCCAGAGGCCGCCGGCCAGAACGGTCTCGATCCGGATCTGCTCGCCGAGCGTACGGCGCAGCAGCTCCGACATGCCGCCGACCAGCTTGTTGAGGTCGATCACCTCAGGAGCAAGCGGCTGCTGGCGCGAGAAGGCGAGAAGACGCGCGGTCAATACCGCGGCCCGCTGTGCGCCGTCTTTGGCATTCTGAATGGAGTGCGGCAGGCGAGGATCCTCGCTTCCGGTCAGGCGCCGCTGGGCGAGGTCGAGGTTGCCGATGATGATCGCCAGCATGTTGTTGAAATCGTGAGCGACGCCGCCGGTGAGCTGGCCGATCGTCTCCATCTTCTGCAACTGGCGCACCTGCGCCTGCGCGGCGGCATTCTCCTCCATCTCGTGCCTCAGCTCGGCGGTGCGCTGGACCACCGTCTGTTCGAGGCGTGCGTTGAAGCTGTTGAGCTCACCGCGAAGGCGGCTCTGCCGGGCATGCGCGATGATGATCATCTCCATCAGGCCGATGATGATCGCCGCATTGATCAGATAGGTCGACAGACCGACCCATTGGCCGGCGTTCATCGGCCAGAAGACATCGTGCGGCTCGACGAAAAACTGCTGGACAATGAAAGCGGCAAGCACCGCCGCGACAAGGCCAGGCCCCGCGCCGCCGATGAAACTCGCCAGCAATATTGCCGGAAGGAAGCTCAGAAAGGGAAAGCCGGAGAGATAATCGCTGGCGGCAAGCCGGAAAAGAAACGTCAGGCCAACGAAGGCAATGGCCAGCGGATAGGTATAAGCTGGCCTTTGACGCAGCCAATCCGTGGCACTCAGCAAATCCATTCCAGACCCCTTCATACCGCCCCGCGCATTCGGATGCGCAAAGGACGCCGTAACTCTTTGAACTGCTGCATAATTCCTGAAACCGATTCCGATATCGGGAATTATGCAGGAGCCGTTACGAAGACGGCATCCCAGCTTTTACACATCGAATTTCACCCGGCAATATGCTGTTTCTTGCACTGCCGGGCACGACGTCTTGACGCGCAGCGCAAGCAGTCCACATAAATCTCCATGCCCGGCAAGGGAAATGGGTGGATGGGGACCATGAAAGACATATTCATCGTCGAAGACGACGCGCTGATTGCCATGCTGCTCGAAGACATGCTCGCCGATCTCGGCTACCGGGTCTGCGCCAGCGCACCCGACCTGGAACGGGCGCTGGCCACCGCCAGGGACACGGAATTCGACGCCGCCATTCTCGATGTATCGCTTGCGGGGCAGAGTTCGCTGCCGGTCGCAAAGCTGCTCGACGAACGCGGAAAACCCTATGTCTACGCGACGGGATACGGCGCCGCCCCTGACGGCAGCAGCCCAAGCACATTGCCCGTGCTGCAAAAACCCTTCCAGCTCAGCGAACTCGAACAGGCGATGAAACGGCTTGCCGAAGCCTGAGTTCGATTAAAAGTTAGAGCAGGATGTTATGAGAAAACCGCTCACACTTTTCGGCATCATGCTCCTTGCTCAACGCACCTGATCGAGCAGACGCTTGCATTCCAGCAGGTCGTAGAGCGCCTCCTGCAGCAATGCCCTGTCTTCCTTGCCGACGCTCGACTTGCCGATCGAGACTTCCTGCTCATCGTCTCCCGCGACGAAATTGAAGAATCGGCGGGTAATCGGCGGCTTGGCGCGGCCGACGATCTGGTCTTCGTCGGCCATGCCGACGCGCGGTTCTCCGGCACCGGTGTCCTGCACGCCCGAGGCAAGCGCCTCGACGCTGGCGAGATCGCCGTGGCCGACCGATATGACGAACTTGTTGCCGTTGGTCTTCAGAAGCTTCTGCACACCCTTGATCGTATAGCCGTGATCATAGAGCAAATGCCGGATGCCCTTGAGGAGATCCACATCCTCGGGCCGGTAATAACGACGGCCGCCGCCGCGCTTCATCGGCTTGATCTGCGGAAAACGCGTCTCCCAGAAGCGCAGCACATGCTGCGGCAGATCAAGATCGTCTGCGACTTCGCTGATGGTGCGAAAGGCATCGGGGCTCTTGTCCAACGTCATACTGCTACGCGACCTCGCGGCTCGATCCAACGGCGACTCATCATATTTCAACGGTTTGGCGCCGACAATTCAAGTCATGTCTCGACGTTGCGCACAACGATGGGCAGTGCAAAGCGAAAAAACGCCATTTTAGAAACGGGAAGCCGATGCTCAGGAGGCCGGATTCTGCGGCTTCAGCTTGACCTTGCGGGAGACATGCGCCTTGAGGATGCGTGTCTTCAACACGTTCGAGGCCTTGAAGGTCATCACCCGGCGCGGGGAAATCGGAACCTCCTCGCCGGTCTTCGGGTTGCGGCCGATCCGCTCGTTCTTGTCGCGTACCTGGAAAGTGGCGAAGGAGGAAAGCTTGACGGTTTCACCACGCACGATGGCGTTGCAAACTTCGTCGATGACAGTTTCGACGAGTTCCGCGGATTCGGTCCGGGAAAGCCCGACCTTTCGGAAAACGGATTCCGCCAGGTCTGCGCGCGTCACTGTTTTTCCGGTCATGATTTCCCCGCCCATTTCAAATATTTTGTGAAATCGCGCAAAGAGTATTTGTCTTGCGCGTCACGGTCAAGCTCTTGTTCGCCGCCAGTTTTTCAGGATTTACGCCTACCAGCGCAGCAGAACGGCGCCCCAGGTAAAACCGCCGCCCATCGCTTCGAGCATCACCAGGTCGCCCTTCTTGATGCGGCCGTCGCCGGCAGCGGTCGCGAGCGCAAGCGGGATCGAGGCCGCCGACGTATTGCCGTGCAGGTCGACGGTCACGACGACCTTCGCGGCATCGATATTCAGCTTCTTCGCCGAACCGTCGATGATGCGTCGATTGGCCTGGTGCGGCACCAGCCAGTCGAGGTCATCGGCGGTCGTGCCGGTCGCATCGAAAGCCGCCTGAATGACGTCGGTGATCATGCCGACTGCATATTTGAAGACCTCGCGGCCTTCCATGCGCAGCTTGCCGACGGTGCCGGTCGTCGACGGTCCGCCATCGACATAGAGTTTTTCCTTGTGCGAGCCGTCCGAACGCAGATGCGCGGTCAGCACGCCGCGATCGGCAACAGTGCCCTCGCCCTCGGTCGCTTCGAGCACGATCGCGCCGGCACCGTCGCCGAAAAGCACGCAGGTGGTGCGGTCGTTCCAGTCGAGAATGCGCGAAAAGGTTTCGGCGCCGATCACGAGAACGCGCTTTGCCAGCCCGCCGCGGATATAGGCATCCGCCGTCGTCACCGCATAGACGAAACCGGTGCAGACGGCCTGGACGTCGAAGGCGAAGCCGTGGCTCATGCCGAGGCGGTTCTGGATGTTGACCGAGGTTGCCGGAAAGGTGTTGTCAGGCGTCGAGGTGGCACAGATGATGAGATCGATATCTGCCGGTGTCAGGCCGCCATTGGCAAGGGCGGCGCGCGCGGCGGCCTCGCCGAGCGAGGCCGTCGTCTCGTCATCGCCGGCGAGATAACGCTGGCGGATGCCGGTGCGCTGGACGATCCATTCGTCGGATGTGTCGACGATCGCCTCCATGTCACCATTGGTCATCACGCGCTTCGGAAGTGCGGCTCCGAACCCGCGAACCACTGAACGGATCATAGTCGATTGAACCCCATCGCTCATGCAGCTTCCGGGCCCATCGGGGGCAGCCGCTTGGCATGATACTTCTTAAGATCGTTTTCTATTTTCTGATTGAGGCCGTTCTTGGCCATGTCGTAGCCGACTTCGATGGCGGCGGCGATTCCCTCGGCATTCGCCCCGCCATGGCTCTTGATGACGATGCCGTTCAGGCCGAGAAATACGCCGCCATTGACCTTGCTTGGATCGAGCTTCTCGCGAAGCAGATCGAAGGCGCTTTTGGCGAAGAGATAGCCGATGCGGGCAAGCAGCGTGCGCGACATGGCGGCGCGCAGATATTCACCAATCTGCTTGGCGGTGCCTTCGGCGGTCTTCAGCGCGATATTGCCGGAAAACCCTTCGGTGACGACGACGTCGACCGTGCCCTTGCCAAGGTCGTTGCCCTCGACGAAACCGGAATATTCGAGCGAATCGATGTTCGCCTCGCGCAACAGGCGACCGGCCTCCTTGACCTCTTCCTGGCCTTTCATTTCCTCGACGCCGACATTCAGAAGGCCGACCGTCGGGCGTTCGACCTCGAACAGCGCACGCGCCATGGCGCCGCCCATCAGGGCAAAATCCATCAGTTGCTGCGCATCGGCGCCGATCGTCGCACCGACGTCGAGCACGATGCTCTCCCCCTTCAGCGTCGGCCAGATCGCGGCGATCGCCGGGCGCTCGATATTGGCCATGGTGCGAAGACAGAACTTCGCCATCGCCATCAGCGCGCCGGTATTGCCGGCCGAGACCGCAACATCGGCCTCCCCCGTTTTCACCGCCTCGATCGAACGCCACATGGTGGAGATGTAGCGGCCGCGGCGCAGCGCCTGGCTCGGCTTCTCATCCATGCCGACGGCGAGCTCGCAGTCGTGGAAGAGCGATTTTTCCTTGAGTTTCGGAAACTTGGCGAGAACCGGATCGCACTGTTCCTTGAGACCATAAAAAACGAAGGAAATATCCGGATGCCGATCCAACGCCTTGGCGGCGCCGGGGATGACAACCTGGGGACCAAAGTCGCCACCCATGAGGTCGAGAGATATTCTGATCACGCGTCCCTGATCCTTCTTTTCGCCGGGGGCGAAATTTCGGCCAAAATACCGGTTTTGGCGTCGCTTACAACTGAATTATGTCAAATACCAGAGACGCTTCAGTCCTTTTTCCAATCCTTGAGGGCAGCGAAAGCCGAGGGCTTTTTGTCGTTCTCGCCGCTATCCTCGATATGACCTGTGAATTCGATGCCCTCCTTGCGCGGATAGGGATCGATCGCGAGCGCGGCGAATTCGGCAACCACCTCGCCGGCATCGATCGTATCGCCGACAAAGGTCTCGGGCAGATCGGGGCCGTCGGGATCGAGCAGCATCTCGCCGGCGTCATTGCCGGGCTGGCGGGCAAGTTTGGAGCCCTCCGGCACGAAGATCTGCTCGAAGCTCTCGTCGATGGCGGATTCCACCGGTTCCAGCGTCACGACGCAGGACTGGACGATCTTTGCCTGAACGCGGCCCTTGATGCGCACGCCGTCGCGCTTCCAGCGGGCGATCTGCAGATCGGCGCGGAGATCGTCGACGGAGACGACGTTCCAGGTCTCGGCAAGCGCCTTCAATTCGCCGGCGTCGGCCTCGACATGGACTTCGACGGGGTTGGCCGAGATATGGCCGACCTTGACGTGATAGGAGAAGGGAACATCGTCCCGATCGTTCTTCATTGTTTGCTCCTTCAGGCAACAGGCGGGAGCGTTGCCGAACCGGTGGAGATCGCCTCCTCCGGAACAGCAGACAGATGGGATTCCGCAGCCATCATCCATTGGGCAAGGCCGGACATATCGGCTGGCGCCGCGGTTTCGGGGTAGATATTGCGCGTGAGGGCAAGAGCAAGCGCTTCGGCATCGCCCGCATCCATCGCCTTCGAATAGGCTTCGAGCCGGCCGTAAAACATGCCGGCGAGCTTCTTCATGCGCTTCGGGACGCTGTTGTCGCCGATGCCGAGTTCGCGGATCGAATAGTCGATATCCTGGAAGAAAGCGTCGACGATCTCCTGGGCGATCTCCTGGCCGCTGGTGGCGGAGCTGCGCGTGCGGCGAAAAAACAGAATCATGGCGATCGACAGCATCTCGAAACGGCCCATGACCGTATCCGGCACATGGAGCCGCTCATAAATCTCCGGCATGCGCGCGGCCGCCGTCAGCGCCGCATATTGTCTGTCGACGATTGCCTGATTGTTGTTTTTCTTACGGAAGAGCCCGAAGATCATTGTTTTTTCCGGAAATGCCTCATTCTTCACGCCGGCCGGCCTCTGGCCTTGTTGCATGATTTCGAAAGCTGGTTTACCGAAGCAGGCGCGAATTGCAATGCTGATCGTGACCAGTTTCGGGACGACGCCTTCGATGCGTCGGCGAAACGAATTCGGGATATTCGACCCGGAATGGCCACAATAGTTTTGCAGGAGGTAAAGCGTGCAAGGCCCAAAATGGCTGCTATCGACACTCAAGGGAGTAGATGTCGTTGAAGAAACGGTATTTCAAGTCTGACGTGAAATTCTTCAGCAGTGCGGCCATTGCCTTCATAATCGCCTCCACATCCGCTCTTTCCGGTTGCCAGACCAGCACCGTACTCAATGGCGGCTACGTCGCCGACCAGCAGTCGCTGAACCTCGTTCCGGAAGGCTCGAGCCGCGAACAAGTGCTGCTTTCGCTCGGCACCCCATCGACGACGGCGACCTTCGACGGCGAAGTCTTCTATTATATCTCGCAGCGGCGCACACGTGCCGTCGCCTTCCAGAAGCTGAAGGTCGTCGACCAGAGCGTTCTGGCGATCTATTTCGACAAGGACAGCGTTGTCAGCCGTCGCGCCAATTATACGCTGCAGGACGGCAAGGTGTTCGACACGATCGGACGCGTCACGCCGACCGGCGGCAAGGAACTCACCTTCCTGCAGCAGATGCTCTCCGGCGGCAGCGCCGCGAGTGCTGCCCGCAGCCTGTTCGGCGGCGGCGCCGGCGGCACGCCGCAGAATCCAAGCAGCCTGCGCTGATCGGATACGCCTCATACAAAACCCGCCGGATCGCTCCGGCGGGTTTTTTGATGGTCGCTGATCGAGTCTGTGGCGAATTGCGCGTCGTCAACCGCCGCGCAATTTTTCGGTATGCATCAACCAGCAAGAACGGCGAGCAGCAGAAGTGCCACGATATTGGTGATCTTGATCGCCGGGTTGACGGCGGGGCCGGCGGTGTCCTTGTAAGGATCGCCGACGGTATCGCCGGTGACCGAGGCCTTGTGCGCATCCGAACCCTTCATGTGACGCGCCCCATCCTTGTCGATGAAACCATCCTCGAAGCTCTTCTTGGCATTGTCCCAGGCGCCGCCGCCCGATGTCATCGAGATGGCGACGAAGAGGCCGTTGATGATGACGCCGAGCAGCGATGCGCCGAGGGCGGCAAAGGCCGAGGCCTTGGAGCCGGAGATGAGAAGAACGCCGAAATAGACGACAATAGGCGCCAGCACCGGCAGCAGCGACGGCACGATCATTTCGCGGATGGCGGCCTTGGTCAGGAGGTCGACAGCCCTGCCGTAATCCGGCTTTTCCGTGCCCTGCATGATGCCCGGCTTTTCCTTGAACTGACGGCGGACTTCCTCGACGATGGCGCCGGCCGCACGGCCGACGGCGGTCATTGCGATGCCGCCGAAGAGGTAGGGAACGAGGCCGCCGAAGATCAATCCCGCCACCACATAGGGGTTGGAAAGATCGAAGGAAATTTCGCCGATGCCGGCGAAATACGGGAATTTGTCGCCATTCGCCGCAAAATATTTGAGGTCGTAGGAATAGGCCGCGAAAAGAACCAGTGCGCCGAGACCGGCCGAACCGATGGCATAACCCTTGGTGACGGCTTTGGTCGTATTGCCGACGGCATCGAGCGCATCGGTGGACTTGCGCACCTCCGGCGGCAGATGCGCCATTTCGGCGATCCCGCCGGCATTGTCCGTCACCGGCCCGAAGGCGTCGAGCGCGACGATCATCCCGGCAATGCCTAGCATCGCCGTGACCGCAATGCCGGTACCGAACAGGCCGCCGAGCTGGTAGGTGGCGAGAATGCCGCCGACGATGACGATCGCCGGCAGCGCCGTCGATTCCAGCGAGACGGCGAGGCCCTGGATGACGTTGGTGCCGTGACCGGTGACCGAGGCCTGGGCGATCGAGACGACCGGGCGCTTGCCGGTGCCGGTATAATATTCGGTGATCACCACGATCAGCGCTGTGACGACAAGGCCGACGATGCCGCAGAAGAAGAGGTGCGTGCCTGAGATATCGGCGCCGCCGACGGAGCCGATCGAGCCCCAGCCGATGGTGAGCGAGGTGGCAGCGCCGAGACCGACGATCGACAGCAGGCCGGTGACGATGAGGCCCTTGTAAAGAGCGCCCATGATCGAGCCGTTCGCACCGAGCTTGACGAAGAAGGTGCCGATGATCGAGGTGATGATGCAGGCGCCGCAGATCGCCAGCGGATAGACCATCGCAGACTGGAGGATCGGCGCGCCGGCAAAAAAGATCGCGGCGAGGACCATGGTGGCGACGACCGAGACCGCATAGGTCTCGAAGAGGTCGGCGGCCATGCCGGCGCAGTCGCCGACATTGTCGCCGACGTTATCGGCAATCGTTGCCGGGTTGCGCGGATCGTCCTCGGGAATGCCGGCTTCCACCTTGCCGACGAGGTCGCCGCCGACATCGGCGCCCTTGGTGAAGATGCCGCCACCGAGACGGGCGAAGATCGAGATCAGCGAAGCGCCGAAGCCGAGCGCCACCAGCGCATCGATGACTTCGCGCGAGCCGCTCTCATGGCCGAGGCCGACGGTCAAAATGGTATAGTAGATGGAGACGCCGAGCAGTGCGAGGCCTGCCACCAGCATGCCGGTGATCGCACCCGACTTGAAGGCGATGTCGAGGCCGGCGGAAAGGCTGGCGGAAGCTGCCTGGGCGGTGCGCACATTGGCGCGGACGGAGACATGCATGCCGATAAAGCCGGCAGCACCGGATAGTACGGCGCCGATCAGAAAGCCGATGGCGGCCTCGGCGGAAAGAAGCAGCCAAGCTGCGATGAAAACGACGACGCCGACAAGGGCAATGGTTCTGTACTGGCGCGTCAGATAGGCTTGAGCGCCTTCGCGGATATAACCCGCGATCTCCTGCATGCGGCTATTGCCCTGATCGGCGGCAAGCACCGACCGGGTTGCCCAGGCGGCATAGACCACCGAGAGCAGACCGCATGCGATTACGCATAAAAGAATGGTCATTTCGCTCTTTCCTCCCATAGGCCGGAGATCACTCCTCCTCCGGCAGATACGCCGCCGAATCGCCTTTCCTCTCCACAGAAATGCCACAGCTAAGCCGTGCGGAGATTGCGTGGTCGATCACGTGGCGTCAAGACCGCAACGGGCGAAAACCGTTGCAGTGCGAAGAAAGACTTAGGGAGATTGTTTGGCGGCTAAGGAGTTACTTCTTCGCCTCGCCGCGGACCTGCTTGGCGATGCGGTCGAGCACGGCGTTGACGAGCTTCGGCTCGTCGTCATCGAAGAAGGCCTGGGCGATCTCGACATATTCGGTGACGATGACCGCCACCGGAACGTCCTTGCGGTCGGTGATTTCGAAGACGCCGGCGCGCAGGATGGCGCGCACGGTGCTGTCGAGACGCGACAAGGCCCAGTCATCCTGCAGGGCTGCGGCAATCAGCGGATCGAGACGGACCTGATCGCGCACGACACCGGAGACGATGGAACGGAACCAGGCGGCATCGGCCTTCAGATAGGTCGCGCCGTCGAGTTCCTGGCCAAGACGGTGCGCTTCGTATTCGGCGACGATTTCCAGAACGCCGGTGCCGCCGACATCCATCTGATAAAGCGCCTGAACGGCAGCAAGGCGGGCAGCGCCCCGCTGGTTCGCAGTCTTGACCGGCCGTTCCGTCTTGTCGTCGTTCATTCGTTATGCACCCAGTTTCTGCTTCAGCTCGATCATGGTCAGAGCTGCGCGAGCGGCAAATCCGCCCTTGTCCTTGTCCGAGCGGCGCACGCGCGCCCATGCCTGTTCGTCGTTTTCGACGGTCAGGATGCCGTTGCCGATGGCAAGGGATTCGCTGACCGCAAGATCCATCAAGGCGCGCGAGGATTCGTTCGACACGATATCGAAGTGATAGGTCTCGCCGCGAATGACCATGCCGAGCGCGACATAGCCGTCATAATGCGTGCCGCCATTGTCGTCTCCATCGAGCGACATGGCAATCGCCGCCGGAATTTCCAGTGCACCGGGAACGGTGACGACCTCGAAGGTGGCGCCGGCCTCCTGCAATGCGAAGGTCGCGCCTTCGAGCAGGGCGTCGGCCATGTCGTCGTAGAAGCGGGCTTCAACGATCAAAATATGGGGAGCGGTCTCTCTCGGCATGGTTCACCTTCGATTTGTGGGGCGTTTTCCACTCGGCAGCCCGCGGTCAAAACATGCCTTCATCAGAATGGCAAGCACTTTCGCCCGATGCCGCAACGCCAAAGACGAAATATCCGCAAGGGGATAGCCGCGCTGCGCCTGCGTCACCAGGCAAGCCGTTGAAACCAGCTTTTCCGAATGCCTGGAAAACGGCAATTCGAAGGCGGATTTCATGAACAATTCTTAATGGGTTTTCAGTGGCTTAAGCTATTGAATCGTCAAAAGGAGAACGCCAATTCCATGTCGTGACGCAGACGATCCCCTGCAACGACAGTCGACCGTCAAAGCAGATGAAAGGATACCATCATGAACCGCGTTGTCACCATTACCATCGCAGCCACCCTCTCCTCCCTCGCATTTGCCGGCGTCAGCCGGGCCGAAAGCCTTGGGATGAACACGGCCCAGGGCATCGAGCAGACACTCCGGACCTTCCAGGGCAATGATTTCAATGTCGAGCAGGTCCATAACTGGCGCAACCTCGACGACGAAACGACCGGCCCACGCTCGGCGCCGGAACGATCCGGCCAGGCCGTTCACGGCATCCAGGCCTCGATCGACGCCAACAGATCGCTTGCCCACCGTCTCAACAACGAAGGCGTCGATGTCCGCAACATCGTCAATGCCGAGCAGGCGGCCGACGGAAGCCTGACCTTCTACGTCCGCTGACGGCTTCGGCGCATCCCTCGAGATCGGCACCGATCTTCCGGATGCGCGGGCTGAACGGAATCGAGCGTTTTGACGTCCTTGGACGTGCGGCGCTCACAGCATGGGCGGCGGTCTCCTCTCCGCCCATGCCGGGGGTTTCCGAGATTGGCATTGAATTTTCCGGCGCGATGATAATTTCTCTTGCTGCAACAGGAGAACAGCATGGCGATGGAACCGAAGGCGGTGATCAATACCGCCGATCTCGAGCTCGAGCACTGGAAACAGGGCGAGTTCTATGAAAGCGCCGACACCTCGTTCGGCACGCTTCTCGGCCTGGCTGGTCTCGGCGTCAGCTATAACGAAGTGCCGCCGGGCAAATCGAGCTGTCCCTTCCACAATCATCACGTCGAAGACGAGCTTTTTTATGTGATCGCGGGCACCGGCGAATACCGCTTCGGTGACGAGCGCCATGCGATCAAGGCGGGCGACATGCTTGGCGCGCCGGCCGGCGGGCAGGAAACGGCGCACCAGATCATCAACACCGGCACGGTCGCCCTCGCCTATCTCGGCATCTCGACGATGGCCAAGACCGAAATCGTCGAATATCCCGATTCCGGAAAGTTCCTTGCCAAGACGAACAGAGAGGGTTCAAAGGCCGGGCGCTTCCGCCATATCGGACGGCCGGAAAGCGATCTCGACTATTGGGACGGCGAACCCGGCGCCTGAGGGTGCGATTCCAGAAGGATCCGATGTGACCGATATTCCGACCCTCGAAACGGCGCGACTGACGCTTCGCCCTCACCGCCTCGACGATTTCGAGGCGCATGCAGCATTATGGGCGGACGAGGACGTCGTGCGCTTCATCACCGGCGCGCCCTCGACACGTGAGCAGAGCTGGAGCCGCATGCTGCGCGTTGCCGGTATGTGGCACCATATGGGCTTCGGCTTTCTCGCGATCGTCGAAAAGGCGAGCGGCCGGTTCATCGGCGAAGCGGGCTTCCTGGAAGCCCGCCGCGAAATGGAACCCTCGATCGAGGGGACGATGGAGGTCGGCTGGGCACTGATGCCCGGGGCGCACGGCCGCGGCTACGCCACCGAGGCGCTGACCGCACTGATCGGCTGGGCGGAAGCGCATTTCCCGGGAAAACCGATGAGCTGCATCATCAGCCCGGAGAATGAGGCCTCGCTCAGGGTCGCGGCCAAGCTCGGTTTTCGCGAGACGGCGCGCACGCAGTATAATGGGGAAATCATTCAGTTTTCGCGTTAGCGCGTCGCGTCTCGAGACACGAGTGGAGTTCAATGTCACGCGACATCCTCGCCAGGAGATCGGCGAGAGCAGCCCCATCCGGCTGCCGCCACCTTCTCCCCGCTCGCGGGGCGAAGGGGATATGCCGCGACCTCTCCGCCCCCCGCTTGCCTCTCGCGGGCACGTCCCCTTGCCCCGTTTACGGGGGGGCCGAAGGACGGGTCGAGACGGGTGACTCGACGCCGGTCGGTTAGGGTGAGAGGGAGTTTTCTGCTCAGGCGCTCGGGAATTCCGCCAGCCGGGCGGCGTAGCGCGCCATGGTATCGACTTCGAAATTGACGAAATCGCCGGCCTTGCGCTCGCCCCAGGTGGTGACTTCGAGCGTGTGGCGGATGAGGAGGACGTCGAAATCCGTGCCCTCGACCGCATTGACCGTCAGCGAGGTGCCGTCGAGCGCGATCGAGCCCTTGGGGGCGACGAATTTGGCCAGATGTTCGGGCGCCCGCAGCCGGTAACGCGTGGCGTCGCCCTCCGATGTCACCGAGAGGATTTCCGCCTTGCCGTCGACATGGCCGGAAACGATGTGGCCGCCGAGTTCATCGCCGATCTTCAGCGACCGTTCGAGATTGATGCGGCGGCCTTCGCGCCAAGTGCCGATCGTCGTCAGCCGCAGCGCCTCTTCCCAGGCCTCGACCTCATACCAGCGGCCGTTGCTGCCTTCGGCCGGAAGGGCGGTGACGGTCAGGCAGATGCCGGCATGCGAGATCGAGGCGCCCATGTCGATCGTCTTGGGATCATAGGCGGTCGCGACCCGCAAACGGATACCTTCCTTCAGCGGGGAAACGGATTCGACCGTGCCGACATCGGTGACTATTCCGGTGAACATCAAAACCCTCTTTCGTATTCGTCCAGGCGATCTTCGCCGAACATCCGCGTGCCCGTATGGGCAAAACTCGATGGTATGTCGGTCGCCTGCAAGGGGGATTCAATACCGCCCTCGCCGATAACGACAGGCGCCTGATAAAGCTGGATGCGGTCGACGAGGCCCGCTTCGAGAAAAAGCCGCGCCGTCTTTGCGCCGCCCTCGACCAGAAGCGAGGAAATGCCGCGCGTTGCCAAGGCCGGCAGCAGGATTTCCGGATGGTAGGGATTGCAATAGACGATTTCGACACCGGCGGCTTCGAGTGCGGTGTGGCGGGATTCCATGTCGACCGGGTCGGTGGGTGAGGTACCCCCCTCTGCCCTGCCGGGCATCTCCCCCACAGGTGGGGAGATCGGCTGGGAGCTTGCTCCCTGCCCTACATCCACTGAAGCCGATTGATTGCCGACAGAAACGGGGGAACTCCGATTTCGCTCCTTGCCGATCTCCCCCCTTGTGGGGGGGCCGAAGGACGGATCGAGACCCGTGGCTCGACCCCGGTACTCCGGCAGGACAGAGGGGGGTAGCCCCTCCGCATCCGCCGATAGGGGCCATACTTCCTCGCTGGCGACAACGATCACCGGCACCTCCCGTGCCGTCGCAACCAGTTTGCCGGTCAGCGGCAGAGCCAGAGTGGGATCGAGAACGATGCGGATCGGGGATCGGGCTTCGAGACCTGGTGTCCGCACCGTCAGCAGCGGATCATCTGATATCGCCGTGCCGATGCCGACGAGGATTGCATCGGTTTCGGCGCGCAGCACCTGAACCTCCGCGCGGGCCTCCGGGCCTGTGATCGCCACTTGGCCCTCCCCCTCGCGACCGATCATGCCGTCGGCGGAAACGGCAAGCTTGAGAGTCACATAGGGGCGGTTCTTCGTCTGGCGGGTGAGATAAGCGGCGAGCGAACGTCGGCCCTCCGCCTCCAGCACGCCGGCATCCACCTCTATGCCGGCGTCGCGCAGCATGGAAATGCCGCGGCCGGAGACACGCGGATCGGGATCGGTGACGCTGATGACGACGCGGGAAACGCCGTAGGCGATCAGCGCCTCGGCGCAGGGCGGCGTCTTGCCGTGATGCGAGCAGGGTTCGAGCGTCACATATGCGGTGGCGCCGCGGGCAGCAGCGCCGGCTTCAGCGAGCGCCTGCGGCTCGGCATGCGGGCGGCCGCCGATCGCCGTCACCGCCTGGCCGACGACGACGCCGTCCTTGACGATCAGGCAGCCAACGGAGGGGTTGGTGGCGGTGCGGCCGAGATGCAGACGCGACAGACGGATCGCCGCCGCCATGAAACCTTCGTCATGCGGCGTGGTGCTCATGGCTTACCTGTCCAGCGGGTCGCGGGCGATCTTGGCGTTGATTTCGGAAATGACCTTCTCGAAATCCTCGGCAAGCGAGAAATCTCGGTAGACCGAGGCGTAGCGCACGAAGCCGACATCATCGAGGCTTTTCATCGCCTCCAGCACCTGCAGGCCGATCTGCTCGGAAGAAATCTCGGTCTCGCCGGAGCTTTCAAGCCGGCGGACGATGCCGGAAACGGCGCGCTCGATGCGATCCCGCTCGACCGGGCGCTTGCGCAGCGCCACTTCGAAGGAGCGCACCAGCTTGTCGCGGTCGAATGGCACCTTGCGGCCGGTCTTCTTGGTGACCATCAGCTCGCGCAGCTGCACACGCTCGAAGGTGGTGAAGCGGCCGCCGCAATCCGGACAGATACGCCGCCGGCGGATGGAGGTGTTATCCTCCGCCGGACGCGAATCCTTGACCTGGGTATCTTCCGAACCGCAATAGGGGCAGCGCATCCCTATTCCTTACCCCATGTAGCCATACATGGGGAAGCGGTCGGTGAGGTTGACCACCTTGCCGCGCACGGCGGCTTCGACGGCGGCGTTGCCTTCATCGGAATTGGCGACCTTCAGGCCGTCGAGAACCTCGACGATGAGGTTACCGATTTCGCGGAATTCGGCTTCCTTGAAGCCGCGCGTCGTGCCGGCCGGTGCGCCCAAGCGCACGCCCGAGGTGACGAAGGGCTTTTCCGGATCGAAGGGAATGCCGTTCTTGTTGCAGGTGACGTAGGCGCGGCCGAGCGCTGCCTCGGCGCGCTTGCCGGTGGCGTTCTTCTTACGCAGGTCGACGAGCATCAGATGGTTGTCGGTGCCGCCGGAAACGACGTCGAGGCCGCCTGCGATCAGGGTTTCGGCCAGCGCCCGGGCGTTCTTGACGACCTGGGCGGCGTAATCCTTGAACTCCGGCTGCAGCGCCTCACCGAAGGCAACGGCCTTGGCGGCGATGATGTGCATCAGCGGACCGCCCTGCAGGCCGGGGAAGACGGCCGAATTGAACTTCTTCGCCAGATCCTCTTCATTGGTGAGGATGACGCCGCCGCGCGGACCGCGCAGCGACTTGTGGGTCGTGGTCGTGGCGACATGGCAGTGCGGGAACGGCGACGGATGCTGGCCGCCGGCGACTAGACCGGCGATATGGGCCATGTCGACCATCAGATAGGCGCCGACCGAGTCGGCGATCTCGCGGAAGCGCTTCCAGTCCCAGATGCGGGAATAGGCGGTGCCGCCGGCGATGATGAGCTTCGGCTTGGTTTCTTCGGCCTTGCGGGCGACTTCATCCATATCGAGCAGGTTATCGCCTTCGCGCACGCCGTAGGAAACGACGTTGAACCACTTGCCGGACATGTTGACCGGCGAACCATGCGTGAGGTGGCCGCCCGAATTCAGGTCGAGACCCATGAAGGTATCGCCCGGCTGCAAGAGCGCCAGGAATACGGCCTGGTTCATCTGCGAGCCGGAATTCGGCTGGACGTTGGCGAAATTGACGCCGAACAGCTTCTTGGCGCGCTCGATCGCCAGTTCCTCGGCGATATCGACGAACTGGCAGCCGCCGTAATAGCGCTTGCCGGGGTAACCCTCGGCATATTTGTTGGTCATGATGGAGCCCTGGGCTTCCAGCACGGCGCGGGAGACGATGTTCTCGGAAGCGATCAGTTCGATCTCGTGCCGTTGGCGACCGAGTTCCTTTCCGATCGCGCCGAAAATCTCGGGATCGACGTCCGCAAGCGAGCGATTGAAGAAGGATTCGGTGGAAGCATTGGTCATGGGCGGGCTCCTCAACTGGAATGCGCTGAGGTATTAGCCTTCCGCCGTGGCAAGGGCAATACGAAGAACGACATTTGCTGAGCAAAGCGCGCGCTCCGGTCATTTTGCGACAGCGCGGTGGCTATGAATGGTGGCCAAGGGATACCACGCCCTCCCCGGCATAAAAAAACCGCGCCGGGAAGGCGCGGTTTGAGGGTTCGATGCAGAGGTCGCCGCTTATTGAACCGGCTGTTCCATGCCGGCCGTGGTGTCGAGCGCCAGCTCAGCATTGCCGTCCATCTGATAGATGTCGTCGCGGAACTGGACGATGCCGTCGGGCATGCCCCAGGCAGAGATGTAGACGAAATAAACCGGAACCTCCGTGGCGAGCTTGATCGGCGTGTTGACGCCGGTTGCGATCACCTGCTCCATCTGCTGGCGGTTCCAGCCGGGGGTCTCGCGCAAGAGCCAGTTCGACAGGTCGCGCACGTTCTGGACGCGGACACAGCCCGAGGATTCGAAGCGCATGAGCTTGTTGAACAGGCCCTGCTGCGGCGTGTCGTGCATATACTCGCCGTTCTTGTTGTAGAAGTTGATCTTGGTCGACGCCATGGCGTTGGTCTTGCCGGGGTCCTGGCGGAACATCAGGTTCGGCGCCTCACCGTTCCAGTCGATGGTCTCGGGGGCGACTTCGTTGCCCTTGCCGTCGATCAGGCGGATGGCGTTCTTTTCGAGATAGGTCGGATCCTTGCGCATCAGCGGCATGATGTCCTTCTCGACGATCGAGCGCGGCGAGGTCCAGTAAGGGTTGAGGATGACCTCATAGATCTTCGAATTGACGAGATGCGTCGGGCGGCTCAAGCGGCCGACAACCGCGGTGTGGCGCGTCGCGACACTGCCATCCTCGACAGCCTCGACATAGGCGGCCGGGATGTTGACCATCACGTGACGGCGGCCCAGGTCTTCCGGGAAGGTCTGCAGACGGACGATATTGGTGTTCAGCTGCTGCAGGCGGACATCGGCGGGGATGTTCATCGCCTTCAGCGTGAATTCGCCGAGAACGCCGTCGGCCGGCAGGCCGTGGCGCGCCTGGAAGCGCTTGACGGCACCGTCGACATAGGAATCGAAGGCGCTCGACATGCCGGCCTCGTGCGGCAGGTCGCCGGTGATCGCAAGGCGCTGGCGCAGCGCCTGGACTGCGGGATGGCTGACACCGAGCTGCAGGCGCTGGTCACCGGGATTGACCTCAGGCCAGCCGCCGGCTGCGGCGATCTGCTGATACTGCATGACCGCCTGCTGGGCGCTCGCAACCGATTGGGGGCCTAGGATCGGGGTGTTGGAAATGACGGCGCTTGCCGTGCGCGACGCCGCCTTGGCGTCAAACTGGTCGTCCCAGTTGCCGCGGCGCGGCGCGTTGATCAGCGTATCGATCGCCGATTGCGCAAATGCCGGCGCAGCAATCGCGCTGGCGCCAACCGTTGCCGCGGACGCAAGGAAAGCGCGGCGCGAGAGAGCTTCAATTCCGTTTTTCTTCGACATTCGTCCCAACCACTCAATGCCGCTATCAAGGAGGCGCGGCCCTTTGCGATATCACTGCGCTTTCAACGCAGATCCCATCCATTCGTTCTTCCGGCACGTCAGGAAATTCCGCGCGTCCCATCACAAGATTGCGATAGGAAAGCCTGGACATTCCTGGTCCATTGAAAGCGCCGGTTGTTAAGCCTTCCGCTGCCACACCAATATGGCCAATTCGTGTTGCCGGGTCGGAAGACGGACTGCCGGTTGCCGGGAACGCGATGCAACGAACCATACGACGGGGTAAACCGTGCGGGTTAATAACGGCTAAAAAACGGCTTGAATACCGGGCTTAGCGCTTGTCAGCCATGCGTTGCAAAGATGCCACGCGGATCAAATGGCAAATCGGACGTGCAGGGAACACGTCCGATTTTCTGTAACCCTGGAAGGAGGTCAAGGGTCCTAGAGGCGATACATGATCGAGTCGTTCCAGAAACGGTCGAGACGCTGGAGCAGCTTGTTCATCTGCGTAAACTCGTCGGTGCCGATACCGCCAACCTTGTCGATCGAGGTAATGTGGCGTTCGTAGAGCTTGGCGACCGTTTCGGCGATGTCCTGGCCGGTTTCGGTCAGGCTGATGCGGACCGAGCGGCGGTCAATGCGCGAGCGCTGGTGGTTGATGAAGCCGAGATCGACCAGCTTCTTGACGTTGTAGGAAACGTTGGAGCCGAGATAGTAGCCACGCGAGCGCAGCTCGCCGGCGGTCAGCTCGGAATTGCCGATGTTGAAAAGGAGCAGCGCCTGGATGGCGTTGACGTCGCTGCGACCCTGACGGTCGAACTCGTCCTTGATGACGTCGAGAAGACGACGGTGAAGACGTTCAACAAGATGAAGGGATTCCATGTAAAGATCACGGATGCCCTGGTCCTGCTGGTCACGGAAGTTCGATGCCGCCTGCGGCTTAATTTTCGTGTTCATATTGACTGCCTCACTGTTTGATTGGCGGTGTGTTTTCTTCCCGCCTTGAGTGAGACCCTATCGAATACATATAAAATTCGACTTAAACCGCAGGCTTAACGGAGCCTTACTGGTAACTCCACGTTGTCTCAGGGTAAATCAACACTTACCTGACGGCGGTGCCGGCGCTTTTCCAGCCACAGCAGCAGGCGGAAAATCCAGTAAACCACGGCGACCATGACATGCAGCAGGATGATCAGCTGGTTGGGACCGAAAATATCCGGCAGCAGGCCGTACATCAGGATCTGGCCGCCGGCGGCCAGCACCCAGATGACCGGTCCCCAGGAGACGGTCAGCCAGAGGCCGAGGGAAGCGACGGGGAAAAGCACGGCGAGACTGGTGCTCGCCACCTTCCACGGCAGGCTCAACAGATCGAAGCGGCCGGCGCCGACCAGCGAATAACCGACGAGCATCGCCCAATATTGCAGGCCGAACCAGAAGCAGGAGACGGCAACCAGTCTCAGGAAGAGAATGAAGAGGATATCCGCCAGTGTGCGTTTCGGTATCGTCGGGGAATCGGTTTCCATAGCGCAGACATCGGTTCGGGGTTGCATCTTCATAAGGGCGCCCGCGCGTCCGACAAGACGCGCTGACGATGCTCTATCACATTGAGCCTGCGCATAACCGCGAAAATCGATTGGATTTTCGGGATTATGCGTCAGGGGTTTTCCGCCGCGGCCAATCGTCCGGTTTGGATTTTCCGGGCGTCATGATAATGAGCGCTCCGATAAATGGAATGGGCTGGGGGCAGATATCATGCAGGACAGAACGCATCTCGTCGACGAGATCACCGGCCATCGCCGCATGCGGCGCAATCGCAAGGCGGATTGGACGCGCCGGCTGGTGCAGGAAAACCGGCTGACGGTCGACGACCTGATCTGGCCGATCTTCATCGTGGCGGGTTCCGGCATTATCGATCCGATCCCGGCCATGCCCGGCGTCAACCGCATGAGCATCGACAAGGCCGTCGAAGCGGCGCGCGAAGCGGCCGGCCTCGGCATTCCCGCGCTCGCCACCTTTCCCAATATCGAGATGGAGCTGCGCGACGAGACCGGCTCGAACAGCCTCGAAGCCAACAACCTGATCAATCAGGCGACGGCAGCGATCAAGAAGGCGGTGCCCAATATCGGCGTCATCACCGACGTCGCGCTCGATCCCTTCACCAGCCACGGCCATGACGGCATTCTCAGAGGCGGCGAGATTGTCAACGACGAGACGGTCGACCAGGTTGCCCGCGCCGCCGTGATGCAGGCCGATGCCGGCGCCGACATCATCGCGCCATCGGAGATGATGGACGGGCGCATCGGCGCGATCCGCATGGCGCTCGATGCGGCCGGCCACCAGAACGTCGGCATCATGAGCTATGCGACGAAATTCGCCTCCGCCTTCTACGGCCCCTATCGCGAGGCGATCTCGACCGGCGGGCTGCTGAAGGGCGACAAGAAGACCTATTATATCGACCCCGCCAACGGCACCGAGGCGATCCGCGATGCCGCCCTCGACGTCGAGGAAGGCGCCGACATGCTGATGGTCAAGCCCGGCCTGCCCTATCTCGATATCTGCTGGCGGATGAAGGAGGCCTTCGGCCTGCCGACCTTCGCCTACCAGGTTTCCGGCGAATATTCGCAGATCAAGGCGGCGGCGATGAACGGCTGGATCGATGGCGATCGGGCGATGCTCGAAACGCTGCTGTCGTTCAAGCGGGCGGGATGCGACGGCATCCTCACCTATTTCGCCGTCGAGGTGGCGAAGATTCTCGCCAAGCGGTGATTTCGATGGCGATTGGCGATTTGGGGGCAGATTATTGCATTTTGCCCTGCCGATACCATATCAGCGGCATCGTTTTTCCGCAGGAGATTGAGATGAGCTACAACCCCAATCCGCTTTATGCCGCCCCGGAGGACTGGCGCGCCTATAGCGGCGTGTTGAGCCGCCGTGTCTTCGCCTTCATCCTCGATTACGTCATCGTGGCACTGCTCTGGATTCCAGCCGCGGTCGTGCTGTTCTTCCTGTCGATCCTCACGCTCGGGCTCGGCTTCCTGCTCTACCCTGCCCTCTTCGTCATCGTCGCCGGGATTTACTTCGGCCTGACGGTGGGCGGCTCGAGCCAGGCCTCACTCGGCATGCGCGCCATGGGGATCGCGATCGTGCGCGTCGATGGACGGCCGATGGATTTCCTGACGGCGATCGTGCATCTGGCGCTGTTCTGGATCCTCAACTCGGTACTGACGCCGCTTATCCTGCTTGCCGGCCTGTTTACCGAGCGCAGCCGTCTTATCCATGACCTCTTGGTCGGCACGGCGACGATACGGACTGCCTGAACGGCTGACGGCGGCGACCGCTGAAACCCTTAAGCGGAGACGAAATAAAGTCTCCGCTTTCTCTTTGCCCAGGCGCGCCAGCGCCCCATATCTAAAATTAGAAGACTGAAATGAAGGCGAAGGCCGCCCCGCTGTTGACGTTTTCTATTCTTAGGTCATGCTGTCAAGAAACGGCTCGGTCTCGACAAGGAAATTTCCGCGACAGATGAATACGCAGACGACGCCATCCCCGCAGTTTTATCTGACGGCTCCGGCTGCGTGTCCGTATCTGCCGCATGAGATGGAGCGTAAGGTGTTTACCCATCTGGTCGGCCCGCGCGCCGCCGAGATGAACGACATCCTGACCCAGGGCGGTTTCCGCCGTTCCCAGAATATCGCCTACCGCCCGGCCTGCGAATCCTGTCGCGCCTGCGTTTCCGTGCGCATTCTCGCCCAGGAATTCGAACCGACGAAATCGATGAAGCGGGTGCTTGCCGCCAATTCCGACGTCATCGCCACCGAATTCGCCGCCCAGCCTTCCAGCGAGCAATATTCGCTCTTCCGACGTTATCTCGATTTTCGCCACCAGCAGGGCGGCATGTCCGATATGACCGTGCTCGACTATGCGATCATGGTGGAAGACACGCATGTGAACACGCGAATCGTCGAATATCGCCGGCGCGAGGAAGGCTCCGGACTGGAACAGCGGCCGAAGGGCGAGCTGCTTGCCGCCGCTCTCACCGACACGATGAGCGACGGGCTGTCGATGGTCTATTCCTATTTTAATCCGGATATCGAGCGGCGTTCGCTCGGCACCTTCATGATTCTCGACCATATCAGGCGCACGAAAGCGCTGGGCCTGCCGCATGTCTACCTCGGCTACTGGGTTCAAGGGTCGCGGAAAATGGACTACAAGACACGTTTCCAGCCGCAGGAACATCTGACCCCGCGCGGCTGGGAACGTTTCGATCCCGCCTCCATGCCCGAAAGCACCCACGACTGAATGTTTCCCATCGCTCTTTCCGATCATCGGAAGGGTCTGCTGCTGACGGCGGTCGGCGGGCTGGCGCTTTCCATGGATATCCCGCTCGTCCGTCTCGGCGATGGCGACATCTGGTCGATCCTGGGAATGCGAAGTGCTGCAACGGTTCTCGCCACGTTCGTCATCCTGGGAGCAATGCGCCTTGCCTCGGGCAAATGGCCGATCCTCGTTCCGGGGCGAGCCGGCCTAATCGCCGGCCTGCTCTACGGCATCTCGTCCCTCACCTTCGTGCTTTCAGTCTTCAATACGGCCACAGCCAATGTCGTCTTCATCGTCGCCTTCAACCCGATGTTCGCTGCGCTTCTTTCCTGGATATTCCTCAAGGAGAAGCCGCAGCCCGCAACGTTGATCGCCATGCTGTTCATGATCTTAGGCGTCGGGCTGATCGTGCGTGAAGGGCTTGCGAGCGGCCATGTTTTTGGCGACGCCATGGCGCTTCTCAGCGCGCTTATTCTTGCCGCAGCCATCACGGTCGGGCGTGCCTCGCGCCGGGAAATGGGCTTCGTGCCGCTGCTGGCCGCCATCCTGCCGGCCGTGCTCGGCCTCGCGCAGGCGCTGCCCTCGGGACTTGCCATCGCCCACCCCGGCTGGATCCTCGTCAATGGCGCCATCATGATGCCGGTGGCCTTCTGGTGCCTTGCGACGGGGCCGCGTTACCTTTCCGCGCCTGAAGTCGGCATGTTCTATCTGCTGGAAACGGTGCTCGCGCCGATCTGGGTCTGGCTGATCTTTGCCGAAACGCCGGCGACGATGACGCTGGTCGGCGGCGCTATCCTGGTGGCGGCGATCGCCGGGCATTGCTTCTGGATGGTGCGAGCGAAGAGCATCAGGCAACCGGCTGAATAGGACGTTGTTGCCTGCGCGGCCTCATGTTATAACTCCGTTGTCACAGAGGACAGAACGATGAACGTCACAATCCGCAAGATCGGCAATTCCGAGGGTGTTATTATCCCTAAAGAGGTACTGCAGCGGCTGGGCTTGAGCAGCGGCGACAGCCTCGAACTGCGAGAGGTCGAGGGTAATATTCAGCTTGTACCGGAATCGGCGGACCTTGCCGAGCAAATGCGGGCAGCCCGCATCGGCATGGAAAAATATCGGGTGGCGCTCCGCGAACTCGCGAAATGATATCGCTTAAATGGTTAAGCCGCCAAGCGATCGAAAATATGCATGATGAGCAGATCGCCGAGCACGGCGGTTTGTCTGGGCTGCGGGATGCCAATGCGTTGGAAACCAGCTTGGCACGCCCGCTCAATAAGGCCGCATATGGCGAAACCGATATCTTCGTTTTCGCTGCAGCCTATCTCTACGCCATTGTTAAAAACCACCCATTCGTGGATGGAAACAAGCGTACTGGCTATCTCGCAGCATTTACGTTTCTCTACATCAACGATTATGTCATTGATGCGGATAATGCGCAGGTCATTGCATTTGTACTCGACGTCGCCGCCGGCGAGATCGACGAAGAGGGTGCGACCCGCTTCCTTCGGGATTTCAGCATAGCGCTCAACCCGTCGCCTTGAACTGCTGCTGCTCCAGTTCCCTGCCCAGCCCTTCGACCACATGCGCCCAACCTTGCCGGGTCTTTTCCTCGTGTTCGGCCCATTCGGCGCACATTTCATGGGTGAGCGTCAGACGGCTGCCGCCGCCGAGAGGCTCGATGTCGATTTCGACACGGTCGCAATTGTGGTCGTGCTCCTCGACGGAGAAGCTGAAGACCATGCGTTGCGGGCGCTTCAGTTCCAGGAAGACGCCCTGGTGAAAAGCGTCGCCGGTCGGACGGCGGTCGACGACGAAGAAACGGCCGCCGACATGCGGATCGATATCGGCGCGGATGACGTGACCGTCATCGGTGGCAAACAGGAAGCGGCGGGCGATTTCGGGGTTGAGCCAGGCGTCGTAGACGACCGCGGGCGGCACCTTGTAGGTGTGGCTGACATGCAATTTGATGGTGCTGGCGGGCATCGATTTTCCTCCGGTAAGGGCGCGCGCCTCTCCCAGGCGCACGTAAACACCGGCCATTCCGCCAGCCTCGGAAGCGGCCTTCTCCTATTTTTGGTAACAGTAATGAAATAGCGGAGTTCCCGCGCCCGCCAAGGGCCGAGCGCGGAATTTGTGCCTCAGCCGGCGAATTTGCCGCTGCGCGGGAAGCCCTTCGGCACGGTGCGGCCGGCGGTGGCGCGGTCGGACAGCCACTCGGCAAGCTCGTCCTTGTTCTTCGTAAAGGTGCGGCCGGCGCTGTCTTCCCAGACGAGGCCGTCTGATATCGCGAAGCAGCGGACGTCGGAAATGCCGCCATCCTTGTAGCGTTGCAGACGCACGCCCTTGCCGCGCGACATTTCCGGCACCTGCGCCAAGGGGAAGACCAGCAGCTTGCGGTTTTCGCCGACGACGGCGACATGATCGCCGCCGACGGGCACGAGCAGCTGGGTTTCCTCGGGCAGCGCCACATTCATGATCTGCTTGCCCTTGCGCGTATTAGCGACCAGCTCGGCCTCGGCAACGACGAAGCCGTTGCCGGCAGTGGAGACGATCAGTTGCTTGCGCGCGGGATCGTGGACGAAAGCGGTCAGCACTGCCTGGTCGTTGTCCATATCGACTATGATGCGCAGCGGCTCGCCGTGGCCGCGACCGCCCGGCAGCTTGTCGCCGCCAAGCGTGAAGGCCTTGCCGCCTGTCGTGACGATCAGGATCTTGTCCGTTGTCTGCGCCGGGAAGGCCAGCTTCAAGCCGTCGCCCTCCTTGAAGGTCAGCGTCGCCGTATCGGCGATATGACCCTTCAGGGCGCGGATCCAGCCCTTCTCGGAAATGACGACGGTGATCGGTTCCTTCTCGATCATCGCCTGCTGGATAGCTTCCTCGTCGGCTTCGGGCGCATCGGCAAACTGGGTGCGGCGGCGGCCGACCTCGGTCGCCTTGGCGAATTTCTTCTTTACCTCGCCGATTTCCCAGGCGACCGTCTGCCACTGCTTGTCGTCGGAGGCCAGCAGCGCTTCGATCTCGCCCTTTTCCCTGGTGAGTTCGTCGAACTCCTTGCGGATCTCGAATTCTTCAAGCTTGCGCAAGGCGCGCAGCCGCATATTGAGGATCGCCTCGACCTGATTGTCGGTCAGATCCCAGCGCGCCATCATGACCGGCTTCGGCTCGTCTTCCTCGCGGATGATGCGGATGACCTCATCGATGTTGAGGTAGGCGACCAGAAGACCGCCGAGGATTTCGAGACGCCTGTCGATTGCCGCCAGGCGGAAGCGCGAACGGCGCTGCAGGACTTCGCGGCGGTGATCCAGCCACTCCTTCAGCACGTCGTTCAGCGCCATGACCCTGGGGATGCGGCCCATGGACAGCACGTTCATGTTGAGCGGGAAGCGGCTTTCCAGCTCCGTTAGCTTGAACATCGATTCCATCAGGATCGTCGGATCGACGCTGCGGGTCTTCGGCACCAGGACGACACGGATATCCTCGGCCGATTCGTCGCGGATGTCTTCGAGCAGCGGCAGCTTGCGGGCGATCAGCAGCTCGGCGATCTTTTCGATCAGCCGCGATTTCTGCACCTGGAAGGGAATTTCGGTGATGACGATCTGGTAGCCACCGCGGCCGAGATCTTCGATCTGCCATTTCGCCCGCACGCGGAAACCGCCGCGGCCGGTGCGGTAGCTCTCGATGATGCTGTCGCGGCTGTCGATGATGATGCCGCCTGTGGGGAAATCCGGGCCGGGAATGAATTCGACCAGCTTTTCGACCGTCGCATCGGGATGCTTGATCAGATGCAGGGCGGCATCGCAAAGCTCGTGGGCATTGTGCGACGGGATCGAGGTCGCCATGCCGACGGCGATGCCGGAGGAGCCGTTGGCGAGCAGGTTCGGGAAGGCGCCGGGAAGGACGACCGGCTCGGTATTCGATTCGTCGTAAGTATCACGGAAATCGACGGCATCCTGATCGATGCCTTCGAGCAGCAGTTCCGAGACCGCCGTCATCTTCGATTCGGTGTAACGCATGGCGGCGGGGCTGTCGCCATCGATATTGCCGAAATTGCCCTGGCCGTTGACCAGCGTGTAGCGCTGCGAGAAATCCTGGGCGAGACGGGCAAGGGCATCATAGATCGACTGGTCGCCGTGCGGATGGTAGTTACCCATCACTTCGCCGACGATCTTGGCGCATTTCCTGAAGGCTGTATTCGGCCTCAGCCCCATCTCGTTCATCGCATAGACGATGCGGCGGTGAACGGGCTTCAGCCCGTCGCGCACGTCAGGCAAAGCGCGGTGCATGATGGTCGAAAGCGCATAGGCGAGATAGCGCTGCTCGAGCGCCGCCTTGAGGTCGACCGGCTGGATGTTGTCGTCGTCTCCGCCGGAAGGCGGCAAAATCTCTTGTCCCATGGGTCTTGACTAGCCCAGAAGAGCCCGGCGGGCAAGGAATCCGGGCCATTGCAGCTGTGGATGAAGTCTTCCAACCCACATCAAAGGATGAGACAAACGTTCCGCCGCAATTTGGACTTCGTTTGCCGTTCCTTTCAACGGAAATTTAGAAGTCCGCAAATATAAAGCGGGCCCAATCCGTAGTAGCGTAACTGCAGATTCAAAACCGCCACACGCCACCAGAGGAATCACCCCATGAACTTTTACCGGACAACGCGGCTGATGCTGTCGGGCGCAGCCTTTTTCTCACTCGCCGGCTCGGCTTTCGCGCTCGATGGCACCGAGTTGCTGAAGAAGATCAATGCCGCCTACGCCGCGCAGGGCGGAACGATTTCGGCTGAGGCCGTCGATATCGACGGCACGACCGTGACCTTGAAGAACGTCACCGTCAAACCGACCGCCGGCGAAAGCCTGCCGATCGGCGAAGTCACCCTTTCCGGCGTCGAAGAAGACGAGGATGGCGGCTATTACATCGAAGAAGCCGCCTTCCCCGATATCAACAAGACACAAGACGGCGTCACGGTGACGGCGGAGGGACTGACGCTCGGCGGCATCTCGGTCCCGGCAACGGCGGGCGGCGATACGCTCGATACCATGATGCTTTATGAAACCGCCCATACCGGCCCGCTGAAGGTGGTCAAGGACGGCGCGGAAGTGTTCTCGCTGCTCGAAAGCGACATGAACCTGACGCTGCGCGAGGACGAATCCGGCTTCGATTTCGACGGCGCCTTCAAAAGCATGAAGGCCGATCTCACCAAGGCTGAGGATCCGCAGAGCAAGGACGCGATCGAGAAGCTCGCCCTGCAGCACGTCCAGGGCGACATCACCATGAAGGGCGCCTGGGAACTCGCCCCCGGCACGATCGACATTTCTGAATTTGCCTTCGACTTCACCAACATCGGCAAGCTGAACCTCGGATTCAAGATCTCGGGCTACACGATGGCCTTCATGAAATCGATGCAGGATGCGATGAAGGAATCCGAAGCCAACCCGAACAAGGAACAGTCGCAGCAGGCGCTCGGCCTTGCCATGCTCGGCCTGATGCAGCAGCTTTCCTTCGAGGCGGCGCAAGTGCGTTTCGAAGATGCCTCGATCACCAAGCGTGCGCTCGATTATGCCGGTTCGCAGCAGAACATGTCGGGCAAGCAGATGGCGGATTCGCTGAAGACGATGACGCCGATCATGCTGGCGCAGCTCAATATCCCGGAACTGCAGAACGCCGTTTCGGCAGCGGTCAACACCTTCCTCGACGACCCGAAGAGCCTGACCGTCAAGGCCGCTCCCGAAAAGCCGGTGCCGTTCCCGACGATCGTCGGCGCCGCCATGGGCGCTCCGACCACGCTGCCGCAGGTGCTCGGCGTCAAGGTTTCGGCCAACGACTGATCGCTTCGACCTTACGACAAAAGGCCCGGCAGTTCCGCTGCCGGGCCTTTTGTCTTTCTGAGTTCTCTCCAGCCTCACCCGAGGTGCCTGAAGTTGGCTGAGCCACCCGCCCCCGTCCTTCGAGGCTCCGGCCTCTGGCCTGCGCACCTCAGGATGAGGGCTGATCGTGGTGCCTGCCGCGTGGAAAACGTTACCGGCGTGCCTTGCCGCGGCGCTCTCCTTGAGCCGAGCTGCCACCTCTCTCCAGCCTCATCCTGAGGCGCCCCGCAGGGGCCTCGAAGGACGGGGCTGGCCGCGGCGCCGGAGAAAGCCGGGCAACCTGCTATATCAGTCCTTCTTGACCGGCGGGATCGGCCGGATCGAGAGTTCGCGCAGCTGCGTCGGAGTTGCCGGGGTCGGCGCGCCCATCAGCAGGTCCTGGGCCTGCTGGTTCATCGGGAACAGCGAGATTTCACGCAGGTTCTTGGCGCCGACGAGCAGCATGACGATACGGTCGATGCCGAAGGCAGCACCGCCATGCGGCGGCGCGCCGTACTGGAAGGCGCGGTAGAGGCCGCCGAAACGGTCTTCGACATCCTGCTGGCTGAGGCCGACCTTCTCGAAGGCGGCGACCATGGTTTCCGGCGACTGGTTGCGGATCGAGCCCGAGGCGATTTCGAAACCGTTGCAGACGGCGTCGTACTGGAAAGCCTTGATGGTCAGTGGATCCTGGTTCTGCAGCGCATCGAGGCCGCCCTGCGGCATCGAGAACGGGTTGTGCGCGAAATCGACCTTCTTGTCTTCTTCGCTCCATTCGAAGAACGGGAAGTCGACGATCCAGCAGAGGTCGAAACGGTCGCGATCTACAAGGTTCAGCTCTTCGCCGGCCTTGGTGCGGGCTTCACCGGCAAACTTGTAGAACTTCGCCGGATCGCCGGCAACGAAGAAGCAGGCGTCACCGTCATCGAGGCCGAGCTGGGTACGGATCGCGTCGGTGCGCTCCTCACCGATGTTCTTTGCAAGCGGGCCGGCGCCCTCGAGCTTGTCACCTTCCTTGCGCCAGAAGATGTAGCCGAGGCCAGGCTGACCAGTCGACTGCGCCCAAGCATTCATGCGATCGCAGAACGCTCTGGAACCGCCGGTCTTAGCCGGAATAGCCCAGATCTCGACCTTCGGGTTAGAGGCGATCATGCCTGCGAAAACCTTGAAGCCGGAGCCGGCGAAATGTTCGGTGACCGCTTCCATGACGATGGGGTTGCGCAGGTCGGGCTTGTCGGAACCGTATTTGCGGATCGCCTCGTCATAGGGGATACGCGGCCATTCCTTGGTGACCGGCTTGCCTTCGGCAAATTCCTCGAACACGCTCGATATCAGCGGGCCCATCGTGTCCCAGATGTCCTCCTGCTCGACGAAGCTCATTTCGAGGTCGAGCTGGTAGAATTCGCCCGGCAGGCGGTCGGCACGCGGGTCTTCGTCGCGGAAGCACGGGGCGATCTGGAAATAGCGGTCGAAGCCTGCGACCATCAGCAGCTGCTTATACTGCTGCGGTGCCTGCGGCAGCGCATAGAAGGTGCCGGGATGGATGCGCGACGGCACGAGGAAGTCGCGCGCACCTTCCGGCGAGGATGCCGTCAGAATCGGGGTCGTGTATTCGGTGAAGCCGACATTGCCCATTTCACGGCGCATGGCGGAGATGACCTGGGTGCGCTTGACGATGTTCTTGTGCAGCGTTTCGCGGCGCAGATCGAGGAAGCGGTACTTCAGGCGCACGTCTTCCGGATAGTCGGGCTCGCCGAAGACCGGCAGCGGCAATTCCTTGGCAGCCGAGAGCACTTCGATCTCCTGCGCGTAGAGTTCGATCTCGCCGGTTGCCATGTTCTTGTTGACGGTGTCTTCGGTGCGGGCCTTGACCAGGCCGTCGATGCGGATGACCCACTCGCCGCGAACCTGTTCGGCCTGCTTGAAGGCGGGCGAATCCGGATCGGCAACGACCTGGGTGATGCCGTAATGGTCGCGCAGGTCGATGAAGAGAACGCCGCCATGGTCACGAACGCGATGGACCCAACCGGAAATCCGGACATTGGCGCCGACGTCCGACTTGCGGAGGGCTGCACATGTGTGGCTGCGATAGCGATGCATCATCTCAATTCCCGGTATCTGGCTTAAAGACGGCAGCAAGGGGCTCCGATGGCTCTCCCGCACCGACAAGAAAATCGGGCGGAAAAGCGCATGGACGCTCCGATTTGTCAAGGCTTGGTGCGCGTTTGGCACGCGTTTATGGCGAGGCTGCGACCGCCAAGCTGCGGCAGTTTGGCCGCGTTTGCCGTATTGATGAAGATGCCTCTCAACTTTAAAAGGATCGGCATTCTCACCCATGGAGCGCCCGCATGCCTCTCCTTACTCGCCGCAACCTTCTCAAGGCATCCGCCGTCGCGGGCGCCTATGGTGTCGGCATGGGCATTGCCGGCAAATTCGGTCTTGCCGAGGCGGCACCCGAGCCGCAGCTGCTGACGGCGGTGAAGACCGAGGCGATGCTGAGCGAGGCGGGGCCGACCCGGGATATCATGAGCTGGGGCCATGACGGCATGCCGCCGGTTCTGAGGATGACCAAGGGGCGCCCTTACGCTGCACGGCTGAAAAACGGGCTCGACGAGCCGACGACGATCCACTGGCACGGGCTTCGCATCGACAACCGCATGGACGGCGTGCCCTTCATGACGCAGCCCTATATCTATACCGGCGACAGCTTCGACTATGCCTTCACGCCGCCCGATGCCGGCACCTTCTGGTATCATCCGCATTGCAACACGCTGACGCAGATGGGCCACGGCATGACCGGCGTCATCGTCGTCGAAGATCCGGCCGATCCGGAATTCGATGCAGAAGTGGTGCTGAACCTGCGCGACTGGCGGCTCGGCGCCGACGGGCAATTCATCGCCGCCTTCCGGCCGCGCGACGCCGCCAAGACCGGCACTTACGGCACGGTGCGCACGGCCAACTGGCATCAGGAGCCGCGATATGACGCGCCGGCCGGCGGGCTGGTGCGGCTACGCATCGCGGTCACCGACGTGACGCGGATCTTCTCGCTGAAGATGGAAGGGGCCGATGCGAGCGTGATTGCGATCGACGGCAATCCGGTGCCCAAGCGTTTTCCCCTCGACCTGCTGCAGATCGGGCCGGGTCAGCGGCTCGACCTTGCCGTGCGCATGCCGGACAGCGAGGGCGCCGTCGCGACGCTCGAGGATATCCGCGGCACGACGCCGAAGGTGATCGCCAGCCTGCGCGCGGTCGGATCATCGTTGAAGCGCGAGATCGGCGATCTCGGGCCGCTTGTCGAAAATCCGGTGGCGAAGGCCGATCTTTCCGTCGCCGAACAGATCCCGCTGGTGCTGAGCGCTACCGCGGAGAATGCCGCCGTCGAAAGCATCTGCGGCACGCTCGGCTACAGTTTCTGGGCGATCAACAAGGTGCCGTGGCCGGGCGATACGCCCGATCCGACGGCGCCGTTGGCGGAACTTAAGCTCGGCAAGAGCTACGTTTTCAATCTCGAAAATACCACGCCGCATGCGCACCCGATCCATCTGCACGGGATGAGCTTCACGGTGATCTCCTCCTCGACCAGGGAGGTGATGCCGCTCACCTCCGATACCTATCTGATCCAGCCTGATGAGAAGGTGCAGCTCGCCTTCGTCGCCGACAATCCCGGCGACTGGCTGTTGCATTGCCATATCATCGAACACCAGAAGACGGGGATGACCAGCTATCTCAGGGTGAGCTGATCGAGGCTACACTTTGCGCGCCGGTGTTCGCCTTGCCGCAGTTTGGACGTGATTCTTAGCCAGCAATGCTCGAAGCGTATGCTGTTGTATTGACATATCGAAGCGAAAGGAGAAGGAAGGTTCAACCGACCTTTTCCTTGCGAATGAAATGATATGATCGAAACCACCGCCGATTTGGCGGCCGCCTGCAAAGAGCTGGCCAAGTCCGACTTCATCACCATCGACACCGAATTCCTGCGCGAGACGACCTTCTGGCCGGAGCTTTGCCTGATCCAGATGGCAAGCCCGACAACCGAAGTTCTCGTCGATCCGCTGGCCAAAGGTATTGATCTCGCCCCCTTCTTCGAGCTGATGGCCGATCCGAAGGTGCTGAAGGTCTTTCATGCGGCGCGCCAGGACATCGAAATCATCTTCAATCGTGGCAATCTCATTCCGCATCCGATCTTCGACACGCAGGTCGCCGCCATGGTGTGCGGCTTCGGCGACAGCGTCTCCTATGATCAGCTGGTCAGCCGCATCAAGAACGTCCATATTGACAAGTCGTCGCGTTTCACCGACTGGAGCCGCCGGCCGCTTTCCGACAAGCAGCTGGAATATGCGCTGGCCGACGTCACCCACCTGCGCGACGTCTACCTGTCGCTGAAGGCGGAGCTCGATCGCGAAGGCCGCACCTCCTGGCTCTCCGAGGAGATGGACATTCTCGAGGCGCGCGAAACCTACGACATGCATCCCGACGATGCCTGGCAGCGGCTGAAGATGCGGCTGCGCAAGCCACAGGAGCTGGCGATCCTGAAATTTGTCGCCGCCTGGCGTGAACGCGAGGCGCGCGCCCGCAACGTGCCGCGGTCGCGGGTGCTGAAGGATGATGCGATCTATGAGATCGCCCAGCAGCAGCCCAAAGATACCGAGGCGCTCGGGCGGTTGCGCACCATTCCGAAAGGCTGGGAGCGCTCGACGTCAGGCGGATCCGTCATCGAGGCCGTCAACGCGGCGCTCGCTCTTCCGAAGGCCGATATGCCACACGTGCCGCGCCAGGCGCAGGCGCCCGAAGGGGCCGCTGCCGCCGTCGAACTGCTGAAGGTGCTGCTGAAGCTGATTTCGGAAAAACACGGCGTGGCGCCGAAGGTGATCGCCAACAGCGAGGATCTCGACAGGATCGCCGCCGAGGGCGAGAAGGCCGAAGTCGCGGCCCTTAACGGCTGGCGGCGCGATCTTTTCGGCGAGCCGGCGCTGCAGTTGATCCAGGGCCAGATTGGCCTGCGTTTCGTCGGCCGGAAGGTCGAAACCGTCAGTCTGTGAGGCAGAAGCAAATTCGCTTGACGCTTTTTTCCCGGCTGAAACAATGGCTGGAGCGAACATCACGGCGAAGAGGCGGCATGCGGGAAATATCTCCGACGCAGAACTGGATTCTGATCACGATCGTCCTGGCTGCCAGCGGCGTCGTCTATGATCTGTCGTTCTACTCCAATCAGACGCCGGTTATCGGGGCGATCTTCGCGCTTTTCATCGGCATGCCGATCATCGCCTTCGAGCGCAAGGCGCTGTTTCGCGGGCTTTACAGACGTATCCAGAGGCTGCCGACCTTCGCCTTCATCGTTACCGAGCTGGTGATCTACGAGATCCTGATGAGCATCGGCTTTGCCTGTGCGGGCCTGCTGCTCTGGTCGGTCGGCATGCTGAAGCCGCCATCGCTCCTTGATCTCGTCATCATGCCGTTCGAGGTCTTCCTCTATGCGCTGGCCGTCTGCTCGGCGATGATCTTCGTCCTGCGCGTGCGAGAACTGCTCGGCCGCGACGTTTTCCTCAGCATGCTCGTCAGCCGCTACCGCAATCCGGTCAGGGAAGAGCGTGTCTTCCTGTTCATCGATCTGGTCGATTCGACGGCCTTTGCCGAAAAGCACGGCGACCTCCGGGCGCAGCAGCTGCTGAGCTCGCTGTTTGCGACCTTCGCCGAACCCGTCAGGCGCAACAAGGGCATGATCAACGACTATGTCGGCGATGCCGCGATCATCACCTGGCCGCTGGCCCGCGGCGTCAAGAATGCGCGCTGCGTGCGCTGCATCTTCGACATTCTCGCCGATATCGACGCCAATGCCGCCGGCTGGCGGAAAAATTACGGCCAGGTGCCGAAGCTGCGGGCCGCGCTTCACGGCGGCGAGATCATCACCGCCGAAATCGGCGTCGACCATCACAAGATCAGCTATTTCGGCGACACTGTGAACACCACCGCCCGGTTGGAGACGCTCTGCCGCAGCCTGAACCGGCCGCTGCTGATCTCCTCCGACCTTGCCCGGCGAATGGAATTTCCCGAGGACATCTCCTGCGAGGATCTCGGCACCCATGCCGTCAAGGGACGCGGCCAGGCGCTTGGCGTCATGGCGCTTTCCTCACGCGCCGTCACCGTCCTGAACACGCCGGCCGTCATTCTGCACGGCTGAGCAAACGCTTTTAGCCCGCGTCACCAAAGCTTCACCCAACCGTCAATTCGCTGACATCAAAGCCCTGCTAAGCGGAAGCCATTCGCATCCGTTCCATGGGGATATTATGAAGAACGTCCTTTTTGCTTCCGTATCACTTTTCATCCTGGCCGCGACTTCTGCTTCGGCTGACCAGCAGCAGTTTGCGGCCAAGCTCGCCGGCCAGGCGATTCTGCCTGCCAACACCATGGTTCCGGCACCGGCCGATGCTCCCGAATTTCTCAAGCATTCCGGCAAGTTCACGACGGCCGACCGCAAGCGCACCGAAGCGCTCGGCACCGTTCCCGGCAAGGACGGCGCCCGCATCACCGACCTGAAGCTCCCCTTCGACGGCCAGCCGGTCCAGGGCTTCTCGGGCATCAAGACGATGGCCGACGGCACTTTCTGGACGTTAACGGACAACGGTTTCGGCTCGAAGGCCAACTCTTCGGACGCCATGCTTTTCCTGCACCAGATGAAATTCGACTGGGCCGGCAACAAGGCCGAGATCGTCAAGAACCTGTTCCTTTCCGATCCGAACAAGATGGCTCCGTTCCCGATCGTCCTCGAAGGCACGGATACGCGCTACCTCACCGGCGCCGATTTCGACATCGAATCGATCCAGCCGGTTGCCGACGGCTTCTGGCTCGGCGACGAATTCGGCCCCTACATCCTGAAAGTCGACACGCAAGGCCGCCTGACGGACGTCATCCCGACGACGCTCGACGGCAAGCCGGTGCTTTCGCCCGACAATCCGCTGATCCAGCTTCCGGGCAACCCGGCCGCGAAGATGCCGGTCTTCAACCTGAAGCGCTCCGGCGGCTTCGAAGGCCTCGCCATGTCGAAGGACGGCTCCAAACTCTACGGCCTGCTCGAAGGCGCCCTTTATAAGGACGACGGCACAATGGAGACGGTCGATGGCCACACCGCCGTCCGCGTCATCGAATTCGACGTCGCCGCCAAGAAGTGGACCGGCCGCAGCTGGCTCTATCCGTTCGAAGACAAGGGCGTTTCGATCGGCGACTTCAACATGCTCGACGACACCACCGCTCTCGTCATCGAACGCGACAGCGGCGCCGGCACCAAGGACAAGGCCTGCGCCGACCCGAAGCAGCCGAAGCCGGATTGCTTCGAGGCTCCGGCCGAGCTGAAGCGCGTCTACAAGATCGAGTTCAACGACGCCAATGTCGGCAAGGCCGTCCGCAAGATCGGCTATATCGACCTGCTGAACATCCAGGACCCCGACAACAAGAAGAAGGCTGGCAGCAAGGATGGCGTCTACGACATGCCGTTCGTGACGATCGAAAACGTCGACCGCGTCGACGCCACCCACATCATCATCGGCAACGACAACAACCTGCCCTTCTCAGCCGGCCGCGCCGTCGACAAAGCCGACAATAACGAGTTCAGCCTGCTTGAGGTTGGTGAGTTTTTGAACGCGAAGTAATTCGGGGTTCTTGTCCCGAGTACGGAGGGCGGCGCGCAGGTGCCGCCCTGTTTTATTTGGTTGCGAACATCTAAGTTTTTCCCTCATTCCTGTGCTCGTCACAGGAATCCAGTGCGCCCAAGTCCTTGGGCGCGGGAGGCTCTTTAAAACCAAGTGCGTTATTCACCGCGCGGACGCGCGGTGGCTGGATTCCTGTGACGAGCACAGGAATGAGGGAGGCCGGGGATCGATGGGGGCGCACAAACGTCCGCCGTAAAGATACCTGCCCTACTCGAACCGAAACGCCAGCCGCTTGTTCGTCAGCCTCGACAGCTGCTGCAGGCGGCCGTCCAGGCGTTCACCGGCGAAATCGCGGTATTCGGGGGGGACGACGAATTCGAGGTCGAGGTCCGGGCTCGAGGATTTGCGGAAGGTCAGGTTCTTGACGATGCCGGGCATCGAGGCCGAGAAGAGGTAGACGACCCGCAGCATGCCGCCGAGCAGTTTAGCGCGCTCGATGAGCTGGGGCGTGGCGATCTGCGCCAGCGGGCCGGTGGCGCCGTCGTCGTGCAGGCCCTCGAAACGGTAGTAGTTGGTGAGCGCGATGAAGGCGCGGCCGGGATGGCTGATGCCGACGAAGGAGGAGTGGGCGATGACGTTCAGCGCCTGCAGGCCGCGATAGTCGGGATGGGCGCGCCAACTGATGTCGGCCAGCAGACAGGCGGCCTGGCGATATCGGCTTTCCTCTTCGGTTTCCTGGACGCCAAAGAGCGGCATCATCCGGCCGGTCCATTCCGCCAGTTCGCGGGCATGCTCCGGCGAACGGGCACGCAGGATCGCCAGTTCGCCGGCAGCGGCAAGCAGCGGATCGAGGCGGCGCTCGGACTCCGACAGCAGCGAATAAAGATATCCCTCGCGCACGCCCTGCGCCGAGAAGGAAATCACCGACGGCTTCATGGCGCTCAGCACTTCCTTCATGGCAACGGCGCCGAAGGGCAACAGCGAACGGCGATGCTTGGACACGGCCTGCAGCGCCGGTTCCCTGGAATCGCGGGCCGTCACCACCTGTTCGAGGAACAGCATCATCGCTTCGAGCGAGACCTCATAGCCCTGCATCATGTGCAGCGGATAATGGGTGATTTCCATGTGCAGCTTGGCGATGTTTCGCCATGTGCCGCCGACGGCGTAGAAGGTGCGGCCCTCGCCTTTCGACAGCAGTTTTGCCGTCTTCACCTGCTTGCGGGCAAAGGTGCGCGCCTTGGAAAGCGAGCCACCGGCATATTCCGACAGGCGCAGGCCGCCGAGCGGCAGGGTGATGCCCTTGCCGACTTCCTTGCCCTTGATATCGATCAGTTCCAGCGAGCCGCCGCCGAGGTCGCCGGCAATACCATCGGGATTGTAGAAGCCGCTGATGATGCCGAGCGAGGCGAATTTCGCCTCCTCTTCGCCCGAGAGCACGCGGACCTTGCGGCCGAGGATGGTTTCCGCCTGATGGATGAAATCGGGACCGTTGCTCGCCTCGCGCGCGGCGGCCGTCGCCAATACATACATGGTGGCGGCACGTGCCTGGTCGGACAGGGCCTTGAAACGATGCAGCGACGCCAAAGCCCGGCCGACGCTGTCTTCATCCATCTTGCCGGTGAGGGCTATGCCCCGGCCGAGGCCGCAGAGAACCTTTTCGTTAAAGAGGACGGTTGGCGAACGGGACATGCCTTCGTAGACGACCAGACGAATGGAATTCGATCCAATGTCGACGACGGAGACCGGGGCGATCCCCGGAAGGCGCCCCTGGGCTTCAGATTCAACCATTTAGGTCCAGTTTTACTTGTTGTTGCGGCCTTCGAGCAGGCCGGCGATCAGCTTCGGCGCACTGGACTTCAGAGCCTCACCACGGCCTGACAGGCTCGGATTGGTCATGAAATACTGCTGCGCATTGAACGGTTCCTCGCCCCTGCGCACTTCCATGCGTCGCGACGTACCGTCGGGCAATATCTCGTAGCTTTGTTGATTGTCAATCACGTTGCCGAGCATAATCTGTGACAAGACCTGCTCGTGAACGGTCGGATTCGTCAGCGGAACCATCGTTTCGACACGGCGATCGAGATTTCGCGGCATCATGTCGGCCGAACCGATGTAAACCAGCGCCTTGTCGGACGGCAGGCCGTGGCCGTTGCCGAAGCAGAAGATGCGGCTGTGTTCCAAGAAGCGGCCGACGATTGACTTGACGCGGATCTTTTCCGAAAGGCCGGGCACCTGCGGACGCAGGCAGCAGATGCCGCGCACGACGAGATCGATCTCGACGCCGGCATGGCTGGCGCGATAGAGCGCGTCGATGATGTCGGGATCGACAAGCGAATTCATCTTCATCCAGATCGCCGCCGGCGCGCCGTTCCGGGCATGCTGAATCTCTTCCTCGATGTGGCGCAGGATGCGCGGGCGCATCGTATAGGGCGAAATCGCGAGCTGCATGCCCTGTTCCGGCTCGCCGTAGCCGGTGATGAAGTTGAAGATATTCGCCATGTCGTGGGCGATGACCGGATTGCAGGTGAAATAGGACAGGTCGGTATAGATCTTCGCGGTGATCGGGTGGTAGTTGCCCGTTCCCAAGTGGCAATAGGTTCTGAGCTTGCCTTCCTCGCGGCGGACGACCATCGACATCTTGGCGTGGGTCTTGAGCTCGATGAAGCCGAAGACGACCTGCACGCCGGCACGCTCGAGATCGCGCGCCCAGCGGATGTTCGCCTCTTCGTCGAAGCGGGCCTTGAGTTCGACCAGCGCCGTCACCGACTTGCCGGCTTCGGCGGCGTCGACCAGGGCGCGGACGATCGGGCTGTCGTTGGAGGTGCGGTACAGCGTCTGCTTTATCGCCAGGACGTCAGGATCGCGCGCAGCCTGGAGAAGAAACTGGACCACCACGTCGAAGGATTCGTAGGGGTGGTGGACGACCATGTCCTTTTCGCGGATGGCGGCGAAGCAGTCGCCGGCATGTTCGCGGACGCGCTCGGGAAATCGCGCATTGTAGGGAAGAAACCGGAGATCGTCGCGCGGCGCCTTGGTGATCTCGGACAGGGTGTTCAGCGCCAAAAGGCCCGGCAGAACGGCGACGCGATTGTCGGGGATATTGAGCGCCTGAACGACGAACTGACGCAGCGAGGCCGGCATCTCCGAATCGGTCTCGATGCGGATGACCTTGCCGCGGCGGCGGCGCTTCAGCGCCGTTTCGAAGAAGCGGACGAGATCCTCGGCCTCTTCCTCGACTTCGATATCGCTGTCGCGGATGACGCGGAACGTACCGGAGCCCTGCACCTCGTAACCCGGGTAGAGCCTGTGGATGAAGATGTTGGCGACATCTTCCAGGGTGATGTAGCGGATCGTGTTTCCATCATCCGGCAGGCGGACGAAGCGGTCGAGCGCCACCGGCAGGCGCAGCAGCGCCGTCATCGGCTCGCGTCCGTTCTTGCTGACGAGCTGCAGGCCGATCGAGAAGCCGAGATTGGGAATGAAGGGGAACGGATGGGCCGGATCGATCGACAGCGGCGTCAGGACCGGGAAGATCGCCTGCTCGAACTCGGCGGCCAGCCACTGGCGGTCGGCATCGCTCAAGGCGCCGGGGCGCACGATCAGGATGTCTTCCTTGGCGAGATACTGCTGCAGCACGGCGAGCGAGGCCTGCTGCTCCATCTGCAGATGGTCGATCTCCTGCAGGATCGAATCGAGCTGCTCGGCCGGCGTCTTGCCGTCGGGGCTGCGGATGGCGATGTTCTGGCGCACCTGACCCTCGAGGCCGGCGACACGCACCATGAAGAATTCATCGAGGTTGGCGGCCGAGATTGACAGGAAGCGGACGCGCTCGAGCAGCGGATGCTCGGTATTCAGCGTTTCTTCAAGGACACGGCGATTGAACTGCAGCCAGGAGAATTCCCGGTTGATGAAGCGCTCGGGGCTCTTGAGCAGCTCTTCCAGCGGGGGAGTGTTGTCGTTGATCTCTGGAGCGAGTTCTTGATGTTCTGCGACTGCACTATCCATGGTCCGCTTACCCCGTTCTCAATCGCCACAGGCAATTATATCAGTTTGACGACGGAACTGTGACAGTCAATCGGCCGGCTCCGAATTTCCCAATTCATTCAATACTTCGGCAGCAAGAGACCGGGTGATTTTCGTGCCCCGCGATAGGGCCAGCCGGTCAAGCCTCTCGACGATCGTCTGGGCCGCGTTCAGCGACCGCTCCATCCGGTTGACGATATAGAGCACGAGTTTGTCATCTATATAAAGCTGCCGGTCGGCAAAGAGCTTGACGATCACCTGCGACAACAGCGCCTCGTCGGGTTCGCCGATCTCGACCACGGTCGCCGCTTTCAGGCGCGAGCGCAGATCGGGCAGCAAAACCGGCCACGACATCGGCCAGAGGCGGCTCGTTATCAACAGGCTGGTGCCGTTTTCGCGGACGCTGTTGATGACGTGGAAGAGCGCATTGTCATCGAAGCCGAGACGGTCGGCGTCCTCGAACAGCACGGGGCCGGCGGCGGCGGCAACCGCGGCGTCCGAGCCGAGTTCCGGATGGATGTCGACGGCGCCGCTCAACTCCCGCCAGATGCGGGCGAGATGCGATTTTCCCGAGCCGACCGGGCCGGCGAGCACAACGACCGGCGATGGCCATGCCGGCCAGGCATCGACGATCGAAACGGCGGCGGCGAGACGCTCCGAGATCAGGAGGTCGTCGCGGCCGCTGGCGGCATCGTGCGAAAAGACCAGCGGCAGCTGCTCTCCGGCCTTGCGCTTCGGATCAGCGTTCTTCACGTCATTCATTGGGAACTGATTTCGTCTTCCGGGCGGCGCGGCCACTGGATGACCCGCCAAAATAAAGATCGCTCTGAAGGTAACGCGAAAGCGCGAAACGAACAAGCACGCCGACGGCGGCGGCCGCCGGCACGGCGACCAGAAGACCGACGAAACCGAAGAGGGCGCCGAAGGCAAACAGCGCAAACATCAGCCAGACCGGATGCAGGCCGACGCTGGAGCCGACGAGTTTCGGCTGGAGGATATTGCCCTCCAGGAACTGGCCACTGAAGAAGACGACGAGCACCAGCCCGATCCAAGGATAATCCGGCCAGAACTGGACGATCGCCACGCCGACGGCGAGAACGAGGCCGACCAGCGAGCCGACATACGGAATGAAACTGATCATGCCGGCAAAGAGCCCGATCAGCAGGCCGAAATTCAGACCGACGAGAGACAGACCGGCGGCATAATAAATGCCGAGGATGAGGCAGAGCGAGCCCTGGCCGCGGATGAAGCCGGCGATCGCCTGGTCGATTTCCTTGGCGATCTGGCGGACATCGCTGATATAATCGCGCGGGATCCACTGGTCGACCTTGGCAACCATGCGATCCCAATCGAGCAGGATATAGAAAGCGACGACGGGGGTGACGACGAGCAGCGATATGACGTCGACGATCGCCTTGCCCGAGTTCCAGATCTGCGCGAAGAGCCCGGTGAGGAAACCCATGCCTTCGGAGAGGATGCCGGAGAAATTGTCCTTGATCGTGCCGGCCTGGCTCTTGATCCAATCGGGTAGCAGCGAATTCTGCGACTGGCTGATGAACTGCTGCAGCTGGCTGATATAACCCGGCAGACGCTCGGCGAAGTCGTTGAACTGGCTGATCAGCACGGGAATGAGGATCATCAGCGCCAGCGCAAAGACGATGACGAAGGCAATCAGGATGCCGACCGTCGCCATCATGCGGCTCAGACCCAGGCGCTCCAGCCGGTCGGCCACCGGATCGAGGAAATAGGCGATCGCCATGCCGGCGATGAAGGGCAGCAGGATCGAGCTGAAGACATAGAGAAAGGCGATGAAAAAGACGAGCACTGCCAGCCAGAAAAAGATCTGACGTTTGAGACTGTTGCCGCTGACTTGCTGTGGCATTGCTTCCCCGCTGATCGCTTTCCGCCGCCAAACGCCGCATCCGAACCGAAGCGGCCATTCAGCACATAGGATGCAGGCGCAAAGATGGTCAACCCTGTCGCGGCAAATCCCGGAAAGGCCGGGGGAAGACGCGGGAAATTGGGGGCTTTTGCCATGCAGCGCTTGCATAAACGCCCCTGTCATGCAATTGCGACCGGCAGATGACGCGGCGCGTCTGCCGCCTGAAATAGCCATCGGAGACCAGCATGAGCCAGTCTGGGAAAAACGGCCTGACCTACAGCGATGCGGGCGTCGATATCGATGCCGGCAACCTCCTCGTCGAGAAGATCAAACCGGCGGTGCGCTCGACCCGCCGCCCGGGCGCCGACGGCGAGATCGGCGGCTTCGGCGGGCTCTTCGACCTCAAGGCAGCAGGCTTTACCGATCCGGTTCTGGTCGCCGCCAATGACGGCGTCGGCACCAAGCTGAAGATCGCGATCGATGCCGATTATCATGACACCGTCGGCATCGACCTCGTTGCCATGTGCGTCAACGATCTCGTGGTGCAGGGCGCCGAGCCGCTGTTCTTCCTCGATTATTTCGCGACCGGCAAGCTCGATCCCGACCAGGGTGCCGCGATCGTCGGCGGCATCGCCGCCGGCTGCCGCGAGGCGGGCTGCGCGCTGATCGGCGGCGAGACGGCCGAAATGCCCGGCATGTATTCCTCCGGCGACTACGATCTGGCCGGTTTTGCCGTGGGTGCAGCCGAACGCGGCAAGCTCCTGCCATCAGGCGATATCGCCGAGGGTGACGTGATCCTCGGCCTCGCCTCCTCTGGTGTCCATTCCAACGGCTTCTCGCTGGTGCGCAAGATCGTTTCGCTCTCCGGCCTCGGCTGGGATGCACCGGCGCCATTTGCCGAAGGCAAGAAGCTCGGCGAAGCGCTGCTTGAGCCGACCCGCATCTATGTGAAGCCGCTTCTGAAGGCGATCCGCGAGACGGGCGCGCTGAAGGCGCTTGCGCATATCACCGGCGGCGGCTTCCCGGAAAATATTCCGCGCGTGCTGCCGAAGCATCTGGCGGCCGAAATCGATCTTGACGCCGTCAAGGTGCCGCCGGTGTTTTCATGGCTCGCCAGGACGGGCGGCGTCGAGGCCAAGGAAATGCTGCGCACCTTCAATTGCGGCATCGGCATGATCGTCGTCGTCGCCGAAGAGAATGTCGCCGCGGTATCGCAGGCGCTCGAAGCCGAGGGCGAAAAGGTCGTCACGCTCGGCCGGATGATCGCCCGCGACGAAGGCGCTGCCGGCACGGTTTACAAGGGCACGCTTGCCCTATGAGCACGCCGCGCAAACGCGTCGTCGTCTTCATATCCGGCGGCGGCTCCAACATGATGGCGCTGGTTGCGGCGGCGAAGTCCGCCGACTACCCGGTTGAAATCGTCGGGGTGATCTCCGACAGGCCGGATGCCGGTGGGCTCTCAAAGGCTGATGCCGAAGGCATTGCCACCTTCGCCCTCACCCGCAAGGACTATGCCAGCAAGGATGCGCATGAGGCGGCGATCTTTTCGGCGCTCGACGAGCTTTCACCCGACATTCTCTGCCTGGCGGGCTATATGCGGCTGCTGACGGCGACCTTCATCCAGCGTTATGAAGGCCGGATGCTCAACATCCACCCTTCCCTGCTGCCGCTGTTTCCCGGCCTGCACACGCATCAGCGTGCGATCGACGCCGGCATGCGGATTGCCGGCTGCACGGTGCATTTCGTCACCGAAGGCATGGACGAGGGACCGACGATCGGCCAGGCGGCCGTCCCAATTCTCTCAGGCGACACGGCCGAAAGCCTTGCCGCGCGCGTGCTCACCGTCGAACACCAGATCTATCCGCAAGCACTGCGGCTCTTTGCCGAAGGCCGCGTGACGATGGAAGGCGGCAAAGCCGTGGGCGCGGAGGCTTCGATTGCCGCGCCGAAGGGCCAGCTAATTTCGCTGATCGGCGACCGCGCTTAAGCGCATCGCCACGCGGCGCGAATGGCCGCCCCTCATCCGGCTGCCGCCACCGACCGGGGTCGAGCCACGTGTCTCGACCCGTCCTTCGGACCCCCGTGAACGGGGCGAAGGGATATGCCGCACCCTCTCAGTTCCCCATCAACCTCTCGCGGGGCAGGTCCCCTCGCCCCGTTTTACGGGGAGAGAGTTAGGGTGAGGGGCAGCCCTCTCTCTTTGTTTATGGATATCGTCGTCCCAAAACCGCAGCCTTGGGCGACATGTGTCAAGCCGCCAGCGCCCGCAGCGGATGCAGCGTGCCGTCGCTGTAGACAAAGCGGCCGGCGCGGAAGGTGGCGCGGATGCGGTTGATGTCGCCCGGCTCGACCGCCACCAGATCGGCGCGCTGGCCGATGGCGATCTCGCCGCGATCCGTAAGACCGGCGGAGCGGGCGGCGTTGCCGGTCGCCATGGCGACGGCGGCCGGGAGGCCGCCTTCCACCATGTCGGCAAGCTTGAAGATGCCGGGCACGAAGGCGGCCGGATGGTAATCGGCGGCGATGACGCTGAGCAGGCCGGCCCTGGCGGCGTCAAGCGCACTCAGATTGCCCGACATCGACTGGCCGCGCAGCGCGTTCGGCGCGCCCATCAGCGTCCAGAGGCCGCGGCGGCGTGCTTCTTCGGCCGCAGGTGCGGTGACCGGAAACTCGCTGATGGTGACGCCGAGATCATGCATCTCGGCGACCTTTTCGACACTGTCATCGTCATGCGAGGCAAGCGACAGCTTGTGCTTCAGCGACAGCGCGACGATCTCCTTCAGCTTGGCCTCGATCTCAGGATTGTTGCGCATGGCGATGCGCTTGGCGACGATCTCGGCGGCCATTTCCTCGGAGATGGCGCGGCGCTCGGAGATGCTGAGGATGTAGCTCTGCAGATTGTTGTACTGGCCCTGGCCCGGCGTGTGGTCGGTCAACGACACCATGTCGATCTGGTCGGCATTCAGCAGGCGCTCGAGGGCTGGGGCTGCGCCGACATTGGTGATTTCGTAGCGGGCGTGGACGCGGTGGTCGATCAGCAGGTCATCGCGCAAGCGGTTGATGCCTTCGATCACCGCAGACGTCGTCTCCAGCGAGCGGACGTGGCCGTAGACGCTTTCGGTCGCGAAGGAGACGGCGGCAAACGCCGTCGTGACACCGGCGGCGGCAAGCTTCTTGTCGAGTTCGTGAATACCGAAATCGATCGGCATATGCGCGTTCGGCCGCGGCGCGATCTCGCGCTCGATCATATCGCCATGCAGATCGACGAAACCGGGTATCAGCAGCCGCCCGCCGCCATCGACGGCAGCACCGGCGACCGGCTCCGGCCTGATCTCGACGATGACGCCGTCCTCAACACGCACGGCACCTTCACTCACCACCTCGTTTGGGAGAACGAGGGTGAAATTGCTGAGCCACATGGGCTTTCTCCTGACCGCATCCGATGATCGACAAAACGCAGCGGATAGAACCGCTTCGTGACAACTGCATGAAGAATTTCCAAACTTCTTACTCTTTCCGTTCCTGCTTTGCCATACTTGACCAATCAGTTGACCAAGTTTTGCCCTCACATTACATTGGAGACAAAGTGGACGGTGGCCATGACGATCAAAGTGAAAGTGGCAGAGGCAAAAACGCATCTCTCGGAGCTTCTGACAAAGGTGGAAGCAGGCGAGGATGTGGTGATATCGCGTGGCAACAACGCGATCGCCCGCATGATCAAGATCGATGACCGTCGCCAGAGGCTCGACGCCATCCGGGCACTCCGTAGCGAACGGGCAGAACGCGCCGGAGCGACCGCAGCCGAAATTCAGGCTTGGCGGCGCGAAGGCCAGCGCTGATGCCGTTCGTGGTCGATGCTTCGGTTGCGGCGGCTTGGTTGCTTGCCGATGAGGAAAGCCGGACTGCCGAAGAAGCCTTGTCGTTTCTCGAAACCGAAGATGCCTTGGTGCCCGATCTCTTCTGGCATGAGATACGCAACATCCTGTTGACCGCGGAACGGCGGAAACGCATCTCCAGCGAGGACGTGCTCGCTTGCCTCATGCGCCTCACCGGCCTGCCGCTGCGCACTGTCTCAAGCGAAGACCATCTTGCGATCTTGCGCCTAGCCGGAAAATATCAGCTATCGGCCTATGACGCCGCTTATCTGGCGCTTGCAGTCGCAGAGAACGTGTCGCTTGCGACGCTGGACGCCAGGCTGGAACGTTCCGCGTCAGCGGAAAATCTCGCCTTCGCTCCGGGTTAGAGCTTTCCCCTGTTCAACACAGCCCATTGCAGAAGCATGATCGTCTTGGCGTCGAAAATCTCCCCGGTTTCGATCATCGCGGCGGCTTCGTCGAGCGGGACTTCGAGAATTTCGATATCCTCGTGCTCCTCGTCCAGGCCGCCGCCTTCCGCCACGCGATCGGCGATGTCGATCAGGGCGACGAAGAAGTGGACGACTTCGGTGATGGCGCCCGGTGAGGGATAGCATTTGAAGAGGAAACGCGCATCGCGCAGGTCGTAACCGGTCTCCTCCATCGCCTCGCGACGGATCGCCGCTTCGGGATGATCGTCGTCGAGAAGGCCGGCCGGCACCTCGATCATCCAGGCAGGATCGCCGTTGAGGTGCACGGCGAGGCGGAACTGGCGGACGAGAACGACGAGATCGCGCTTCGGATCATAGAGCAGGATGCAGGCGGCCGGCGTGCGGTGGTAGACCTCCCGCTTCAAGCGCTGGGTCGCGCCCTTGCGGTCGATGTATTCGAGCAGATAGCTGGCGAGCCGCGTCCAGCCATTCGACAGCGTCTCCTCGCTGACGATTTTCACCCGTGTTTTCGGCTGCATCATGCTATGTCCTTGCGAAGCCAGACCTTGTTGTCGTGTATGGCCGCTCCGCCATAGGGCGCGACCGGATCGGCGCCGGTTAGCACGTTGATACCCTCACCGTCGACATGGGCTTTGTTCGGCCAGAGGCCCTCGGCAATCAGAACGCCTGATTTCACCTCCGTGGTGATACGGGCATGGATGCGCAGGTCGCCGCGGCTGTTGCCGATGCGGACGAGATCGCCATGGGCGATGCCGTTGGCTTCGGCATCAACGGGATTGATCATTACCTCGGGGCGGCCTTCCTTCTGACGCGACGTCTTGGTCTCGGCAAAGCTTGAATTCAGGAAGTTGCGCGCGGGCGATGTGGCGAGACGGAAGGGATGCTCGGGATCGGCCACTTCGATGACATCGAGCTGATCGGGAAAGGCCGGCAGTTCGGCATGCGGCCCGAGCGCGCCGATGGCGGCCGGCGGCTTGTTCGGCGCCGGCTGGTTGATCCAGTCCGGGCGGAAATGGAACTTGCCGTCGGGATGGGCGAAACCGTTCAGGAAATGGGCGTCCTCGAAAGCAGGCTGACGGTCGAACCATTTGTGTTCGAGGAAATGGTCGTAATCCGGCAGGCCGCTCGATTCGAGGATGCGGTCGACCATTTCGCGGGCGGTGAAGCCGAAGCCGGGGCGATCGGCGACACCGAGGCGTTTTGCCAGTTCCTCGATGACGAAGAGATTGGTGCGCACGGTCGGCGGCGGCTCGACCAGCTTCGGCCCCAGCAGGATGTGGTTCTGGCCGCCGGCCCGGTAGATGTCGTCATGCTCGACGAACATCGTCGCGGGAATGACGATATCGGCGATCTCAGCTGTTTCCGTCATGAACTGCTCGTGGACGGCGACGAAAAGGTCGTCGCGGGCAAAGCCGTGTCTGACGAGGCGCTGCTCGGGGGCGATGTTTGCGGGATTGGTGTTCTGGATCAGCATCGCCGTCACCGGGCCGCGATGGCGCAGCGCCACCGCATCGCCGGTCAGCACGCGGCCGATCTGCGACTGATCGAGCATGCGGATATCGGCATCCTTCATCGACCGGCCGGTCAGTTCGGCGCTGTTCATGCGGAAGATGTCGCTGTTCGAATGGAAGGCACCGCCGCCCTCATATTGCCAGGAGCCAAGAACAGTGGCGATCGAGGCGGCCGCATGCATGGCGACGGCGCCGTTGCGCTGGCGAGTGAAGCCGTAGCCCAGGCGGAAGAAGGTTTTCTTCGTCGTGCCGACGAGGCTGGCAAAGGCTTCGATCTCTTCGACCGAAAGGCCGGTGATGGCAGCGGCCCATTGCGGCGTCTTCGCTTTCAGATGCGCCTCGAGACCGGTGGGATCATCGGCATATCTCGCCATGTAGTCACGATCGGCGTAACCGTCGCGGAAGGCGATGTGCATGACGGCGCAGGCGAGTGCGGCATCGGTGCCCGGCCTGACGACCAGCGCCATGTCGGCCTGCTTCATCGTCGGATTATCGTAGATGTCGATGACGACGATCTTCGCGCCGCGCTCCTTGCGCGACTTGACGGCGTGGGTCATCACGTTGACCTGCGTCGAGACCGCGTTGGTGCCCCAGATGACGACGCAATCGGTGCGGCCCATCTCGCGCGGATCGGGACCGCGAAGCGTGCCGGTCGCCATGGTGAAGCCGGTCCAGGCGGGGTTGGTGCAGATCGAGGAGAAGAAGCCGGAGTAACGCTTGGCATGACGCAGGCGATCGATCGAATCGCGCTGCACCCAGCCCATGGTGCCGGCGTAGAAATAGGGCCAGATCGCCTCGCTGCCATCCCTTGCCTCGGCCTTCACAAAGGCTTCGGCGATCTCGTCCAGCGCATCGTCCCAGGAAATCTGCTGCCACTGCCCTGCCCCTTTGGCGCCGGCGCGGCGTAGAGGATGCATCAGGCGGTCGGGATGGTAGAGCCGCTCGGCGTAACGGGCGACCTTGGCGCAAATGACGCCTGACGTGTAGGAATGGTCGTTGGCGCCGCGCACGCGGCCGATGCGGCCATCCTCTGATATATCGACCTCCAGCGCGCAGGTGGAGGGACAGTCATGCGGACAGGCCGTGTGGCCCACCCTGTTGTCCGGCTTTTCTGATTTGGCGTGGATGGGGGTCGCAATGTTCATGGCATTTGTATATTCCAAGGCTTGCACGGCCAAAAGCCACAAAAATTCCCCATGACGCGAATTCATACGGACATCAGCAAAAATGAACTACCGCCACATCTATCACGCGGGCAACTTTGCCGATGTGCTGAAACATGTCGTGCTGACGCGGCTGATCCGCTACATGCAGAAGAAGGATGGCGGATTCCGCGTGCTCGACACGCATGCCGGCATCGGGCTCTACGACCTTTCCTCCGAAGAAGCGCAGAAAACCGGCGAATGGGTCGATGGCATCGGCAAGCTGATGGAGGCAGACCTCGGCCCTCAGGTTTCCGAACTGCTAGAGCCCTACCTCTCGGCAATCCGCGAACTCAATCCTGAGGGCGGCATCCGCTTCTATCCCGGATCGCCGAAACTTGCGCGCTTGCTGTTCCGGCCGCAGGACCGGCTGTCGGCAATGGAACTGCATCCCGAGGACTATGTCAGGCTGCACCGGTTGTTCGAGGGCGATCACCATGCCCGCATCACCGAGCTTGATGGCTGGCTGGCGCTCGGTGCGCATCTGCCGCCGAAGGAGAAGCGCGGCATCGTGCTCGTCGATCCGCCCTTCGAGGAAGAGGACGAATATCAGCGCCTGGCCGAGGGGCTGGAAAAGGCCTATCGGCGCTTTCCCGGCGGCACCTATTGCCTGTGGTATCCGCTGAAGAAGGGCGCGCCGATCAAGGAATTCCACGAGACGCTGCAGGCGCTCGACATCCCGAAAATGCTCTGCGCCGAACTCGTGGTTCGCAGCGACCGCGGCATTACCGGACTGACGGGCTCAGGCCTCGTCATCGTCAACCCACCCTTCACGCTGAAGGACGAGTTGCACCAATTGCTGCCCGCATTGAAGGACCATCTGGCGCAAGACCGTTTCGCCTCGCACCGCGCCTTCTGGCTGCGCGGCGAGACCAAGGCGGTCAAGGACGATTGACCCCGTAATCGCCTTCAGGAATAGTCCGCGCCGCAGATCCACAATCTCATCAGGTGTCCCATGAAGCTCCTTTGTTCGCCCGCCTCGCCCTATTCCAACAAGGTGCGAATGGCCGCGCATTTTCTGGAGCTGGAGCTGAACGCCATCCGGGTCGACACCAATACCGGACCGGCGATCCTGGTGGACAATAATCCGCTCGGCAAGATCCCGACGCTGCTGACCGATGACGGCGTCTCGATCTATGACAGCGTGGCGATCATGCATTATTTCGACCGGCTGACGAAGGGCGGGCTCTACCCTTCCAAGAAGGGCAAGCGCACCGATGCGGAAATCCTCGAGGCGCTCTGCGACGGCATCTGCGACTGCCTGCTGGCGATCGTCTACGAGCGGCGCTTCCGCGACGAGGAAAAGATTCACCAGCCGTGGATCGACCGGCAATGGAAGAAGGCAACGAGCGGGCTCGCTCACCTCAGCGCCAATCCGCCGAAAACAGGCAAGAAACTCAGCGGCGGGCATTTCGCGCTGGCTGCCACGCTCGATTATCTCGAACTGCGCTTCAAGGACCAGTGGGAAGCCGATCATGCGCCGCTCACCGATTGGCTGCGGCAGTTCGACAAGAAATTCCCCGCCCATAACGAGCTCAAGTCCCAGGGCTGAGCGCTGGGGAATAATGAGCGGACAGCAAAAAGCCGGGCGACGTGCCCGGCTTCTTGATGTCAATATGTTCAGTCGGCTTAGAACTTGACGCCGATACCGAGCTTGACGCTGTTCTCGTCGTAACCGCGCGAGAAGCTGCCGGAGTCGAGGTCGTAGTCCTTGCTCTGGTAGTCGGTGTAACGATATTCCAGGCGCGTCGTGATGTTGTTGGTCACGAAGGCTTCGACGCCGGCGCCGACCGTATAGCCATAGTTCGTCTTGCTTTCGTCCGAGGTGCCGTCGGAAACCTTGACGTCGCCGATGGCGAGACCGGCCGTGCCATAAAGCAGGAAGGGGTTCATGTCGTAGCCGACGCGGCCACGGACGGAGCCGTTCCAGCCATACTTGTTCTTGACGCCGCCCGAGGAGACGTCGTCGCCGCTGTAGCCGAGGTCGGATTCAACGCCGTAGACGATCTGGCCCGCCTGCCAGTTGTAGCCGGTGAAGACCTGGCCGCCGAAACCATAGGTGTGGCGGTCGGAACCGAAGTCACCCATGTTGTAGGTGCCGGCGCCACCGAGGTAGAAGCCTTCCCAGTTACCAGCCGGCTTGACCGGAGCGTCCTGGGCGACCGGTGCTTCCGGAATCTGGTCGACGGCATCGGCCGCCTGAGCTGCCGAGACGCCCGCAATTGCAAAAACGGAGGCCATGAGGCCAGCAATGAGTACACGCATACTTAGTCTCCTTTCAGTCCCGCGCCGCTTGTCATCTGTCTATCAGTGAAGCATTGGCGGGATATTGCCAGATGTCCCTTCCGGATCGAGACTGAAATTGGAACTCAAATGCGGATTTGAAAGAGCCAAATTGTGATATCATTGTGGCTACCGCATGGCCGAAATTCGATGTTGCTTTGGCGCAACATGCATTTCATTAACCCTACTGAAGAGTTAAACTTAAAATACTTATTTTAAGAAATCGCATTCTCAAATAATACATAGAATATCCCGCCCACGGACGCAACCGCAACGACCTATTTATATAATCTCCGCCCGCGCCTATATAGTCAGCAGACAGACTCGCGGGATCAGAAGGCAGGATTTTGAACCACAAAAGACTTCGCTCGGCCCTTGTAACCGGGGCCGCCAAAAGAATAGGCCGGGCAATCGCCGAAGACCTTGCTGCAAATGGCTTTTCCGTCGCAATCCACGCGAACGGCTCGATCGGCGAAGCCGAAGAGCTGGCGGCGGAATTGCGGCGGAAGGGCTATCGGGCGATCGCGCTGCAGGCCGACCTGACCGATATCGGCGAAACAAGCGCGCTGGTCACAAGGGCGTCGGAAGAGTTCGGGCCGCTCGATCTGCTTGTCAACAATGCGTCGGTCTTCCAGCACGATTCCGTCCGCAGTTTCAACGCCGCCACATGGGCCTTGCACTTCGACCTGCATGTGCGCGCACCCTCGATCCTGGCTGCCGCCTTCGCGCAGCAGATGCCCGCTGACGCAGCCGGGCTGATCGTCAACATCATCGACCAGCGGGTCTGGGCGCTCAGACCCAGCTTCTATTCCTATACCCTCTCCAAGTCCGCACTGTGGACGGCGACACAGACGCTTGCCCAGGCCTTGGCGCCGGGCATCCGCGTCAATGCCATCGGCCCCGGCCCTGCGATGCCGAGCGAACGGCAGGCGCAGGAGGACTTCCAAGCGCAGGTCTCAGCCCTTATCCTGCAGCGAGGGCCGGCGCTGGAGGAATTCGGGCAAACGATTCGCTTCCTTTACGACACGCCCTCGATCACCGGCCAGATGATTGCCCTCGACGGCGGCCAGCACCTCGCCTGGCAGACGCCCGACGTGGCGGAGATTACGGAATGAACGGACGAAAGCTGCCGGATGGCGGCGTTCTCTACGACGAGACGGATGAGAGCGAAGACGATATCGAGATGGAAGGCGACGTTTCCGCCGCAGCCCCGCTTGCGACCACGGTCGACTGGAACGCGGGCAGCCTCAACGAGACCGGGCTGATCGGCGCCGAACTGATCGGCGAATTCGTCAAGCGGCTGCCGAACAGCCCCGGCGTCTACCGGATGTTCAATGCCGAGGGCGACGTGCTCTATGTCGGCAAGGCGCGCAGTCTGAAGAAGCGGGTCGGCAATTACGCCGTCGGCCGCGTGCATTCCAACCGCATCGCCCAGATGGTACGGCAGACGGCGAACATGGAGTTCGTGACGACGCGCACGGAAACCGAAGCGCTGCTCCTGGAAGCGAATCTGATCAAGCGCTTACGGCCGCGCTTTAACGTGCTGCTGCGCGACGACAAGTCCTTTCCCTATATTCTCATCACCGGCGATCACCGGGCGCCTGCCATTTTCAAGCATCGCGGTGCGAGAGCGCGAAAGGGCGACTACTTCGGACCTTTCGCTTCGGCCGGCGCCGTCGGGCGGACGATCAATTCGCTGCAGCGCGCCTTCCTGATCCGCACCTGCACCGACAGCGTCTTCGAAACACGCACACGTCCCTGCCTGCTCTACCAGATCAAGCGCTGTTCCGGACCCTGCACCCATGAGGTCAGCGACGAGGGTTACGGCGAACTGGTGCAGGAGGCGAAGGACTTCCTGTCCGGCAAGAGCCAGAAGGTGAAGTCGCATATGGCCGAGGCCATGAACCAGGCGGCCGAGGACCTCGATTTCGAGCGGGCGGCGATCTATCGCGATCGCCTGGCGGCACTGTCGCATGTGCAGAGCCACCAGGGCATCAATCCGGCCGGCGTCGAGGAGGCCGACGTGTTCGCCATCCACCACGAGGGCGGCATTTCCTGCATCCAGGTGTTCTTCTTCCGCACCGGCCAGAACTGGGGCAACCGCGCCTATTTCCCCAAGGCCGATCCGCAGCTTTCCGGCGCCGAAGTGCTGAATGCCTTCCTCGCCCAGTTCTACGACGACAAACCGGTGCCGAAGCAGATCATGCTATCGGAAACGATCGAGGAGCTGGAGCTGCTCGCGGCGGCGCTGAGCGAAAAGGCCGGCCACAAGGTTTCCATCCTCGTGCCGCAGCGTGGCGAGAAGCGCGATCTGGTCGACCATGTCGTCGGCAATGCGCGCGAGGCGCATGGGCGAAAGCTCGCCGAGACGGCGTCGCAATCGCGGCTGCTCGAAGGTTTCAAGGACACGTTCGGGCTAACCTATGCGCCGCAGCGCATCGAGATCTACGACAACTCGCACATCATGGGCACCAATGCCGTCGGCGGTATGGTGGTCGCGGGGCCGGAAGGCTTCGTCAAGAACCAGTACCGCAAGTTCAACATCAAATCGACCGACATCACCCCCGGCGACGACTTCGGCATGATGAAAGAGGTGATGACGCGGCGGTTCTCGCGGTTGATCAAGGAGGAGGGCATTCCCGACCGGACGGCGCAGACGGCCACGCCCGACGCCGCCGACATGCCCTTCCCGGCCTGGCCGGATGTCATTCTCATCGACGGCGGCCAGGGGCAGATGACGGCGGTGCGCGCCATCCTCACCGAGCTCGGCATCACCGACAGCGTCACGGCGATCGGCATCGCCAAGGGTGTCGACCGCGATGCCGGACGCGAACGCTTCTTCCCGCCGGGACGCGAGAGTTTTACGCTGCCGCCGCGCGATCCGGTGCTCTACTTCGTCCAGCGCATGCGCGACGAGGCGCATCGTTTCGCGATCGGCTCGCATCGGGCGCGGCGCAAGAAGGAAATGGTCAAGAACCCGCTCGACGAGATCGGCGGCATCGGCCCTTCGCGCAAACGGGCGTTGCTTCAGCATTTCGGCACGGCGAAGGCAGTCTCGCGCGCCGCCCTTTCCGACCTGATGACGGTGGAAGGCATCTCGGAAGCGGTCGCCAGGCAGGTCTACAACCATTTCCACGACGACGCCGCGAAATAACCGGCCTCCGTCGCAAATTCCACGCAAAGGCGGTGGAAAGACAGAAAGAATGTTGACGGTCCGCGGCCAAAGCCGTCATCTACCGCATCGGCCCGAAAATCGGAATCGATTGGAAAGCACGATGCGCAGGTTCACAATGTCACAGCGTCTTTTGCGCGTCTGAAAAGCCGGGCGGCGCTGTGGCGGCGCATCAATTCAGAGAAACGATCCCATGGCATCGCGTGCGTACAGCATTCCCAATCTTCTGACCTACGGCCGTATCCTCGCCGTACCGCTGATCGTTCTCTGCTTCTTCATCGAGGGCAGGCTGTCGATCAGCAACACGGCGCGTTGGGTAGCGCTGTGGATCTTCGTCATCGCCTCGCTCACCGATTTCCTCGACGGTTATCTCGCGCGCATCTGGAACCAGACGTCGAATATCGGCCGCATGCTCGATCCGATCGCCGACAAGCTGCTGGTCGCCTCGATCCTTCTCCTAGTCGCGGCCGACCAGACCATCGCCGGCTGGTCGATCTGGGCGGCGATCACCATTCTCTGCCGCGAAATCCTGGTTTCCGGCCTGCGCGAATATCTGGCAGCGCTGAAAGTCAGCGTGCCGGTGACGCGGATCGCCAAATGGAAGACGACGCTGCAGCTGGTCGCCATAGCCTTCCTGCTCGCCGGCCCGGCCGGCGACGAGATTTTCCCCTATACGACGCAGACCGGCATCGCGCTCTTGTGGATCGCCGCACTGCTGACCATCTATACCGGCTACGACTATTTCCGTGCCGGGCTGAAACATATCGTGGATGACGAGGAATGACGCGGCTTGTCTATTTCGCATGGGTGCGCGAACGCATCGGCAAGGGCGAGGAGGAGATCGACCTCCCCTCCTCCGTCGTCACCGTCGCCGATCTCCTGAATCATTTGAAGACGCTGGGCGAAGAATATGAGACCGCACTTCAATATCCCGAGGTGATCCGCGTGGCGCTCGACATGGAACATGTCGAGCATGACGAGCCGATTGGTGCCGCACGGGAGATCGGGATCTTTCCGCCGATGACGGGGGGATGAGGCGGTGATGGTGGTGCCGTGTCGCTACCCCCCTCTGTCCTGCCGGACATCTCCCCCACAAGGAGGGAGATTGGCTGGAAGCACGAACTTCCCCAAACAATCCACGTCGCAGCCCGGCAAAACTGTAGATGGGCACGATGGTCAAGCCGCCCGTAATCTCCCTCCTTGTGGGGGAGATGCCCGGCAGGGCAGAGGGGGGTTGGCACGGTACGCCCTCTCCATAGCCTCCGTTACGACATCAAAGCAGTTGGGGATGTTATCATGACCGTCACCCCCACCATCCGCGTCCAGCATGAGGACTTCGACCTCCAGGCCGAGGTCGATCGCCTCTCCAAAGGCAAATCCGGCATCGGCGCCGTCGTCACCTTCTCCGGTCTCTGCCGCGATGAAGGCGGCACGCTGGCGGCGCTCGAACTCGAGCATTATCCCGGCATGGCGGAGGCGGAGATGCGGCGCATCGGCGAACTTGCCATCGCCCGTTTCGGGCTTCTCGGGCTGACCGCCATCCACCGCTACGGCAAAATCGCAGCCGGCGAGAATATCGTGCTGGTCGTCGCAGCCGCGCCGCACCGGCAGGCGGCATTCGACGGCGCCAATTTCGTCATGGATTTCCTGAAGACCGCGGCCCCCTTCTGGAAGAAGGAGCACAGCAACGACGGCGCCGCCGGCGACTGGGTCGCGGCCAGAGACGCCGACGATGCGGCGCGCGACAAGTGGAAGTGATCAGAGAACTACACGCTCCCTGCGGCTCATGACCAGGAGCAGGACGAGCAGCGAGAAGATGACCAGATCCCGCCAGACGAAGGGGCCGTAGGCGCCCCATATGGTTTCGACGACGGCGAGCCCGGCAGCGCCGCCCGCCGAGCGCAGCGGGTCGGAGTAGCCGCCGACAGCCGCGATCAGCAGCACCTTCAGCCCGAACATCAGGCCGGCGCCGAAATCCATCGAGCCGTAGTAGAGGGTGGCGAGGATGCCGCAGATGGTGGCGACGAGGCTAGCTGCGGCATAAGCGACGAGAAAGACGCGGTTTGCGCTGGTGCCGCAGAGCTCGGCGGCCAAGGGATCGTCGGTGACGGCCCGCCAGACGCGGCCCCAGGCCGTGCGCCTGAGGATCAGCGCACCCACAGCGACGATGGCTGCCATCAGCGCCGTGTTGATCAGCTGGATATAGGTGAGCGTCACCTTGAACGGACCATCGCTCCAGAAGACCACCGTGTCGTTCAGAAACGGCGGCAGCCAGATCGCCCTTGTATCGGCGGCAAGCCGGGCGGTCTCCATCAGCACGATCATGATGCCGAGGGCGGCAACGATGACCGTATTCGGCGATTTGCTGGTGAGCGGCAGCATGATCGAGCGGCCGATCCAGATGCCCGCCGCCAGCGAATAGACGATCGCCGCGCCGGCGCCGACGGCAAGGGCGGCCGGCAGCACCAGCCAGAACCTGACATAGGCGAGTTCGGTAAAAAGCAGCAGGATCTGGCCTGCGAAGGCGAAGATCGCCCCATAGGTGATGTCGGCCCGTTTCGTCACGCCGAAGGCCACGGCATAACCGAAGGCGAGCGCGGCATAGAGCGCGGCCAGTGGAACCGCGTTTGCCAGCTGCTGCAGAAGATAGGCCATTCCATGCACTCCGCGTCCTCAAAATTATAACTGGTAAAACCTATTTCGCCAGTTATAATTTCATCATGAGCTTTTCCTGGACCCCTCACCGCTTTGCCGGCGGCGCACTGGCGTTCGATGTCGCCAACAGCGTCGTGCTTCGCCACGATGAAGCGCGGCGGATCGACCGCTTCGCCATTGGGGCGCAGATGCGGGACTTTCCGCACGCCGCCGCAAAATTCTGCGCCGAACGCGCCCTCTTCGGCGATATCGCGCCGGTCTCGGCGGAAGACGAGCGGGATTTCATCGCGCTGCGGGAAGCAATCGACCTCTATTTCCGCAAGCGTATACTCGACGGCGGCGACGACCAACTGCTGGCCGCGCTGCTGGTAGCGATGGCGAGAACGTTGCGCAAAGCACGCCCCGCCAGCGTGGCCGCGGCCACCGCCCATTCGGTGCTGCGGCTGCTCGCCATGCCTGATCCCCAGCGCATGAAGATCTGCGGCAATTGCGGCTGGCTGTTCATCGACCGCAGCAAGAACAGGAGCCGGGCCTGGTGCGACATGGCGGTCTGCGGCAACCGCGCCAAGGCCAACCGGCACTACCGCCGCAAGAAGGAGGAGACGCCATGAGGAAACATCTGATCGCAGCGGCGGCGGCAACAAGCCTCCTGCTCTCGGCCTGCCAGCGCCAGGCGGAAAACCTGGTCGAGGTTACCGGCCATCTCTTCGTCTTCAACTATCGGGTGGCGAGCGCCACCTATCTGTTGACGCTGAAGAAGACCGGCCCCATTCCCGACGGTTCGGTGATCATTGCCGAATTCGAAAATCCGCAAGGCGGCGATCCGCTGGTAACGAACCAGAAGATCTATCCGATCGACGACAAGATCGCGCTGCAGAGCGAAAAACTGCACTGCGTGCGCAAGGACCGCCCCTATTCCGTCAGTGTCCGGCTGGTCGACAAGGACGGCAAGGTGCTGCAGGAGTTGAAGACTGAGTTTCGGTCCGACCTCGACCAGACCGTCCTGCCGAGTAAGCCGCTCGTCGTCGGTGCGCTTTATGACAAGAACCCGGAGGTCTTCAAGCCTGACGGCAGCGTCGATTTTTCGAATACCGACAAGTGCCCGGCATAAAGGCGCGCAATAGAAAAGCCGGAGCGAGGCCCCGGCTTTCGAGAGTCAATTCAAGGCATTGCAAGCCAATGCCGAAGCGTGGTCTCAGCCGACGACTTCGGTGTCGGAGAACCAGTACTTGATTTCCTGGGCAGCCGTTTCCGGAGCATCCGAACCGTGAACGGAGTTTTCGCCGATCGACAGAGCGTGAACCTTGCGGATCGTGCCTTCGTCAGCGTTTGCCGGGTTGGTTGCGCCCATGATCTCGCGGTTCTTGAGGATCGCGCCTTCGCCTTCCAGCACCTGGACGACGGTCGGGCCGGAGGTCATGCCTTCGACCAGTTCGCCGAAGAAGGGACGGTCCTTGTGAACGGCGTAAAAGCCTTCAGCTTCGCGGCGGCTCATCCAGACGCGCTTGGAGGCGACGACGCGCAGGCCGGCATCCTCGAGCATCTTGGTGATGGCACCCGTCAGGTTGCGCTTGGTTGCGTCAGGCTTGATCATCGAGAAGGTGCGTTCAATCGCCATAGTCAAATCCTCTGTTTTCTCGGGAAAAGTGGGCGGTCTTTACCCGCCCCAACGCCCGAAAACAAGAGGTCGGCGGCAATTTCACGCCGCTGTCACAGTCCGGCCCCGGCTTTGGTGAAGATCGAGGCAGCGTTCGAACCAGGCCATGACGGGATCGGCGGCGGCCAGCATGGTAAGGCCCGCGGAAACACGCAGCCATTGCAGCGCGCCGAAGACGATATAGTCGGCAAAGAGCGGTGCCTGCCCGCCGATGAAGGGCTGGAACTTCAGCATGTGCCGCAGCGGCTCCAGCTTGGCGCCGAAGGCGGCCTTCTCCGCCTCGCTATCGGCGGCAACCACTTCCAGCGGCTTGCCGAGCCGAGCCTCCCGGCTTTCGCGGAAATAGGCCTTGTCGCCCTTGTCGAGGTTCGCATGGATGTCGAGAAGGGCGATGCGCATGATCGCCGGATGGATGATCATTTGCGAATAGCCTTCGACCATGCGCGACAGCGCTCTTCCGCCCTCGCCGCCAAACAGCGCCGGCCGCTCGGGATAGGCCTCCTCGAGATAGAGGGCGATGTCGAAACTGTCGGGGATCAGCCGGCCGTTGTCGTCGAGCACCGGCACGGTCGGCGAGACGCCGCCGCCGATCGCGCGGATGCGGGCGTAGGTCGTCGGAATCTCCTCGAAATCCAGCCCCTTATGCGCCAGCGCCATCACCGCCTTCCAGCAATGGGGCGAAAAGAAGCGCCGCTCGTCGGCGCCGCAGAGGGAATAGAGAGCTCTGGTCATGACAGTCCTTTCGAGATCGAAGCTGCATGCATTCGACGACAGAAAACGCCGGCGACAGCCGCAACAGCCGATGCTCGATGAGCTCGGCCTGAAATATCGCCTCGTCGGCCATTGCGGGCTGGCGGGCGAGACGTCACGCAACGAGGCGAGCCGAATGCTGCGCGAGGTGGCGGAAAGGCTTGCCGAAGGGCTGGAGCACAGACACGCCTTTGCGCGCGCCTGCGGCACGATCCTGAAATCCGTTTCCGGCAACAACGACCAGAGCCTTGCCGCCTTCCTCGGCGAGATCGACTATCTCACCGCCTCACTGACGACAGTGCTGTCGGCGGAGATGGAAATCGGCGCCAGGCTGCAGGACGACATCAAGACGCTGGAAACGCTGGAGCGCGGTATTTCGGCGATGCAATCGGCCGCTGTGGCCGACAGGATCACCGGGCTTCCGAACCGCGTCGCGCTGAACCGGACAATGGCCGATCTTTACGAGCGCGAGGAAGGTGCCGCCGGCAGTGCGCTGATCATGGTCGATATCGACAATTTCACCGACCTCAACGACAGATACGGCACCCAGACCGGCAACAAGCTGCTGAAGAAGCTCGCCGGCCTCTTCCGCAAATCGGTCAAGAAGAACGATTTCATCGCCCGCACCGAGGCTGACGAATTCGCCCTGCTGTTTTCCAATGTCGGCATGCAGGATGCGATCACGATCGCCGAGCGCCTGCGCGCCTCCGTCGAGGACAATCTCGTCTTCGCGACATCCGACAAGGCCGATCCCGGCCGGCTGACCATCTCGATCGGCGTGGCGCTCAGCACCGATGCGGCAACGCCGGGACAGCTGCAGGCCAATGCCCGCGTGGCACTTCTCGCCGCGCAGTCGAATCCCCGCCAGCCGGTGCAAGCCTTCGGCCGCTAAGGCGCATAGGCATTCTTGGCGCGGGGCGAGCACGCTTGTCGGCGCCAAGCGAGCTTGGCGCGGAACGAAGCGCTCTTGCCTTGGCGCGCGCTTTCGGCCAAAACCCCGGCCATGATCACGCTCACCGACATTTCCGCCCGCATTGCCGGGCGCCTGCTTCTCGACAATGCCAGCATTTCGCTGCCTTCGGGCACGAAGGCGGGGCTGGTCGGGCGCAACGGCGCCGGCAAGTCCACGCTGTTTCGCGTCATCACCGGCGATCTCGGCTCGGAGACCGGATCGGTGTCGATCCCGAAGGCCGCACGTATCGGCCAGGTGGCGCAGGAAGCACCGGCGACCGAAGACGCGCTGATCGAGATCGTGCTTGCCGCCGACAAGGAACGCAAAGCCCTCATCACCGAAGCGGAAACGGCGACAGATCCGCACCGCATCGCCGAAATCCAGATGCGCCTCGTCGATATCGACGCGCATTCGGCCGAAGCGCGCGCGGCGAGCATTCTTGCCGGCCTCGGCTTCGACCAGGAGGCGCAAGCCCGCCCGGCCTCGTCCTTTTCCGGCGGCTGGCGCATGCGCGTCGCCCTTGCCGCCGTGCTGTTTTCCGAGCCGGACCTGCTGCTGCTCGACGAACCCACCAACTATCTCGACCTCGAAGGCACGTTGTGGCTGGAAGATTATGTCAGGCGCTATCCGCACACCGTCATCATCATCAGCCACGATCGCGATCTCTTGAACAATGCGGTCAATGCGATCGTCCATCTCGACCAGAAGAAACTGACTTTCTATCGCGGCGGTTACGACCAGTTCGAGCGGCAGAAGGCTGAGGCCGACGAGCTGCAGACCAAGGCCAAGGCCAAGAACGACGCGGCCCGCAAACATCTGCAGAGCTTCATCGACCGCTTCAAGGCCAAGGCTTCCAAGGCCCGCCAGGCGCAGTCGCGCGTCAAGGCGCTGGAGCGCATGGGAACGGTTGCCGCGGTGATCGAGGATCACGTAACGCCGATCACCTTTCCCGAGCCGGAAAAGCAGCCGGCTTCGCCGATCGTCGCGATCCAGAGCGGCGCGGTCGGCTACGAACCCGGCAATCCGATCCTGAAGAACCTCAATCTGCGCATCGACAATGACGACCGCATCGCCCTGCTCGGCTCGAACGGCAACGGCAAATCGACCTTCGCCAAATTCATCTCAGGACGACTTGCACCCGAGAGCGGCGAAGTGAAGCTGGCACCGAGCCTGAAGATCGGCTTCTTCGCGCAGCACCAGCTCGACGACCTCATTCCCGAGCAGTCGCCGGTGGAGCATGTGCGCCGGCTGATGCCCGGCGCGCCGGAGGCCAAGGTGCGCGCCCGCGTCGCGCAGATGGGGCTTGCGACCGAGAAGATGGCGACGGCCGCCAAGGATCTTTCCGGCGGCGAAAAAGCCCGGCTGCTGATGGGGCTTGCCGCCTTTCATGCACCCAATCTGCTGATCCTCGACGAACCCACAAACCATCTCGACATCGACAGCCGCCGCGCGCTGATCGAGGCGCTGAACGATTACGAAGGCGCCGTCATCCTGATCTCGCACGATCGCCATCTGATCGAGGCGACGGTCGACCGGCTGTGGCTGGTCAATGGCGGTACGGTGACGAGTTTCGAAGGCGATATGGACGAGTATCGCGACCTGATCGTCACTTCCGGTAAAAAAAAAGAAGAAAAGCCGCAGCTAACTGATGACGCGACGTCGAAGGCGGAGCAGCGCAAGCTCAATGCCGAACGCCGCGCCTCGCTGACGCCGCTCAAGAAAAAGATCAACGAAATCGAATCCTTGACGGCGAAGCTGGAGAAACAGATTCAGGCGCTTGACGCGGAACTTGCAGATCCCGCCCTTTATGAAAAGACGCCGACTAAGGCGGCAGAGAAGGCAAAACAGCGCGGCGAAGCCGCGGCAAAACTCGCCGCCGCCGAGGAAGACTGGCTGATGCTTTCGGCCGAATACGAAGAAGCGATGGCGGGATAGCCAGAGGCCTTAGAACAGGATGATTTTGGGCCGGATCGGCCTAAAATCATCCTGTTCCAAATTAAAGAGTAGAGCATGATGTCGCCCGAAAACCGCTCACACTTTTCGGCATCATGCTCTCGCTAAAGCGTGGCGAAGTGCCGCGCATCGGCACAATTCCCGCCGCTCTCAACCAATCGTTAACCATAATTCGAAAGGTTGTCTCAACATTCGTTACCGATTTGTTGAGCCCTTTCCATGTACCGTTTTTTCATCCTGTCCTCATGGCCCTGACGGCCGCCCTGTCGGCCTGCAGCACCACCAGACAATCCGCGCCCGACACATCGATCAAGACCTCCTCGGTGATTGCACCCGAGGGGCGGAAGCTTGGCTATGCCGGCGACGATGCGCCGCCGCGCATGACCGGCTGGCACCATCTGGCCGGGCGGACGCTGGAGGTTTCCTCGCTTGCCGATCTCAAGCTGCAGGACAAGGAAGTGATCCTGAGCTTCGACGACGGCCCGATCCCCGGCCGGACCGACAAGGTGCTGGCAATCCTCGACCAGTTCGGCGTCAAGGGCGCCTTCATGATGGTCGGCGAAATGGCCGAGATGCACCCGGCGCTGGCCCGCAAGGTCGCCGAGGACGGCAACACGATCGGCAGTCACACTTATGATCACGCCAATTTGAGTTCGCTTGATTTCGACGCGGCGATGGCCGAGGTGATCAAGGGCGAATTGGCGGTGACCAAGGCGACCGGAACCGATGTCTCCTTCTTCCGCTTCCCCTATCTGGCCGAAAGCCACAGGCTGCGCGCCGCGATCGCCATGCGCGATATGGTGGTCATGGATGTCGATATCGACAGCAAGGACTATTTCGCTATAACGCCGGCGTCGGTGACGCAGCGGACGATGGATCTGCTGCACAAGCGCGGCCGCGGCATCATCCTGATGCATGACATCCACAAACGCACGGCAACAATGCTGCCGACCCTGCTTTCGGACCTCGAGGCCGAAGGCTACAAGGTGGTGACGCTGAAATTCAAGAAGACGCCGGTCCAGAACAACGTCCTCGCCTCAGCCGATTTCGTGACGATCCGCTAAGGTGGGTTGCCAAGTCCAGACCGGCTGCCTAGATCTTGGCGACATCAACGGAAGCGGCAGGTGGGACATGAACCTTCATCTCGAAACCGACGAGGATCCGCGCACCCGCCAGTTCATCGACGAGCACAACGCGCTTTCCGACGCGGCATTGCGAACCCCGGAATTCGCCAGGGATCGCGACGCGATCAAGGCGCTGATCGAGCGGCAGGACAGGCTGATCGTTCCGATGCGCCGCGGCGCGTGGCTGTTCGATTTCCGCCAGAGCAAGGACAATCCGCTCGGTGTCTGGCTCCGCCTGCCCGCGGACCAGGCTCCCCTGCCCGATGCAGCCTGGGAGCCGGTCTTCGATCTCGATGCTTTCTGCGCGAGCGAAGGCAAGCGCTGGAACTGGCGTGGCGCCGTCACCTGCCCATGGGAGCCGACGCGGGTGCTGCTCACGCTTTCGGATGGCGGCTCCGACCTTCTCCGGCTGCTCGAATTCGACGCAGAGAGCAAACAGATCGTCGAGGGCGGTTTCGATACGCCAGCGGCGCGCTCGCACGCCAATTGGCTGAGCCGCGACGAGATCTGCTATTTCGGTTCCATCGACCGATTTTCGGCGACCCGCTCGGGATGGCCGCGGGTCGGGCGGCGATTGAAGCGCGGGCAGCGGCTGGAAGAGGCCGCCATCATGTTCGAGGCCGACGACGAGGACGTTTACGGTTTCAATCTCGTCATCGACCCTGCCCTGTGGGGCGCTTCGGCGGATGCCGGACTGATCGACATTTTCGTCGCCGCCCATGAGATCGGCGTTTCGAGCGCGTTCCTGATGGGCAATGACGGTGCGCGGCGGCGCATCGATCTGCCTGAGCAGGCGGACTTCCAGTTCAATCACGATCATTGCCTCTGGCGGGCAAAGACCGACGAGCGCGTCGCGACCGGCAGCCTCGTGCTGCAGCGTTTCGATCCCAGCTCGGAGACGACAGTGCTCGGGCCGGAACGGATCCTGTTTCAGCCCGGCGAGGGCCAGGCGATCGCGCAGATGATGCTGATGCGTCAGTGGTGCGTCTTCATCATCTCCGATCGGCTGCGGCCGCGTCTGATGGTGCTGGACCTGACGAAGCCCGATGCCGAGCAACGCGAGATCGCTCTGCCGGCGAACATGCAGACGGCTCATTTCAGGCCGCTTCATGCCGATCTGCATCTTGGCGACGATACGCTCTGCATCATCGGCCAGGGCTTCCTGCAGCCTCCGGCCTGTTACCGCCTCGAGCTGTCGGATCACAGCAGAGAGGCCGAGCCGATTTTCGTCGCCGCGGCGCCGCGTTATTTCGATGCGACCGATATGTCATCCGAACTGCTGGAGGCCGTTTCCGAGGACGGGACCAGGGTTGCCTATCGGCTGGTCCTGCCGAAGCAGTGGACCAAGGGCGCGCTGCCGGTGCTGCTGTACGGCTATGGCGGCTTCGATGTTTCGCTGTCGCCCAGCTATTCCGGCGTGACCGGACGCTGGCTGGAACAGGGCGGCGCCTATGTGCAGGCCTATATCCGCGGCGGCGGCGAATTCGGGCCCGACTGGTATCGCAGCGCCAAGCGGCAGGGGCGCGACCGGGCGTTTGCCGATTTCGTCGCCATCGCCCGCGACCTCGTCGCCCGCGGCTACACCGTGCCGTCACGAATCGCCTGCCAGGGCGGCAGCAATGGCGGCCTGCTGACCGGGGTGATGCTGACGCGTTACCCACAGGATTTCGGCGCGGTCTGGTGCCAGGTGCCGGTGCTCGACATGATACGCTTCCATCTGTTCAGCGCAGGACAGGCCTGGATGGACGAATATGGCGATCCGGAGATGCCGGAAGACCGGGATTTCATGCTCGGTTATTCGCCGCTTCACAATGTCGAGCCAGCGACCAAGCTCACCTATCCGCCGATCTATATCGAAAGCTCGGCCAATGACGACCGCGTGCACCCCTCGCATGCGCGCCGCTTTGCCGCGCGGCTGGAAGAGGCAGGACACCGGCCGCTCTTCCATGAATTCGGCTCGGGCGGGCATGGCGGCGACGGAAATTCCGAGGAGCGCGCCGCCCGCGCGGCGATGGGTTACAGCTTCCTTCGCCAAACTATCATGCGATAGGATGCAACAGAATTGGAGGAGGAGAGCTTGTCGGCTCGCCTCTTTCTGCTACAAACAGGCTCAATAAATCATACTTTTTAACAAGCTCGAGCGAAACACCATGTCCCCTATCAATCTCGCCATCGTCGGCGTCGGCAAGATCGTCCGCGACCAGCACCTTCCTTCCATCGCCAAGAACCCGGATTTCAAGCTCGTCGCCACGGCAAGCCGCCACGGCACGGTCGAAGGCGTCAACAGCTATACGACGATCGAGGCGATGCTCGACGCCGAGCCTTCCATCGATGCCGTCTCGCTCTGCATGCCGCCGCAATATCGCTACGAGGCCGCCTATAAGGCGCTCGTCGCCGGCAAGCATGTCTTCCTGGAAAAGCCGCCCGGCGCGACGCTGAGCGAAGTGGCCGATCTCGAGGCGCTTGCCGGCAAGCAGGGCGCGTCGCTCTTTGCCAGCTGGCATTCGCGCTATGCACCGGGCGTCGAGGCGGCGAAGGCGTTTCTTGCCTCGACGACGATCAAAAGCGTGCATGTGATCTGGAAGGAGGATGTCCGCCACTGGCATCCGAACCAGGATTGGATCTGGCAGGCCGGCGGCCTCGGGGTTTTCGATCCCGGCATCAACGCGCTGTCGATCGTCACTCATATTCTGCCGCGACCGGCCTTCATCACCGAGGCCGTGCTCGAATTTCCCGAGAATCGCGATGCGCCGATCGCGGCCGACATCCATTTCCGCGATGCCGACGGCCTGCCGGTTCATGCCGAATTCGACTGGCGCCAGACCGGCAAGCAGAGCTGGGACATCGTCGCGGAGACGGCAGCCGGCCAGATGGTGCTTTCCGAGGGCGGCGCCAAGCTTTCGATCGACGGCACGCTGACCTTCGCTGAGCCGGAGCAGGAATATCCCTCGCTCTACCGCCGCTTCGCCGAAATCATCAAGGCCGGCACATCGGATGTCGATCTCGCGCCGCTGCGCCACGTCGCCGACGCCTTCATGCTCGGCAAGCGGAAATTCGTGGACGCCTTCCACGACTGAGCGGCCGGCTTGCCTGTGCCGGGGGAATTCAACCCCGGCTTGGGCATGGGTGGTTTACGACACTTGGCCTGGTATTTGGGCCTGGTATTGTCGTAATGTCGTCGCAAAAACTGGCAAGACTTGCGGGCATATGACAGCTGGAGGCAGCCGCTCATGGGCAGCAAGATCCGCCGCAAGGGTCGATTTTTCCATACATTGAAAATCGGGGGCGTTCTCGCGCCGCTTCTCAGCCTTTCGGCATGTTGGGACGAGCAACCCGCCATGCCTCCTGACGCACCGGGTGTCTCCCGACCGGAGGAGTATTCATTTGGTTCTGCGACTCAGGCCCAGGACTGGCAGGCCACCAGAAAGGTGCTGGGTCAACTGGAAGGGCGGTTTGGAGAGAAGTCCATGCGTATCCTGGCGCGCAATCTCGACAGCGCCACCGACCCGCAGACCATAAAGGCTTACTATGCCGAACGCCTTACTCACCAAGCCGACTGGGCAGAGATGCCGGTCAGCACCTTTGCCGACAGGGCATGGGCATTCGCTTTTGTCAGCCCGAATGGAAAGCATGTTTTAGCAGTCGAGGCGCTCAACGCATCGGAAAGTGCGGGAGGGATCGTACCGCTCAATATCCTGACGAACCTCGACGAGGACAAAGGTTCGACGCAGTGAGATCATTTCACCAACCGCAAATATAATGTTTTCGCCTTAAGCCTTCTTCTCCCACCGCCCTTCCGGCGTCTGCTGCCAATAGGTGAGGTTATGCCCCTCGCCTTTCAGCTTCTTCCACTGCGCACGGGCCGCCTCCAACTGCTCCTGGTCATGACCGTCGAACATGAAGACGATGCGCTGATAGGCATCGATCGGCGGCGGCTCGGCGCCGTCGATGATGAAACGCACGGTCGCCGCATTGGCATTGTCCGATGTCACCGTCAAAAGCACCGGCTGGCTTTCGGCGAAATCACTCTCGTCGGTGCCGTGCGGCAGGAAGCTTTCCTCGCGGAACGTCCAGAGATGCTGATCGAGAGCATCGCGCCGCGCCGGCTCACGCGTCTGGACGGCAACGCGCCAGCCGCGCTCGACGCTTTTGTCGATCAGCGGCGGCAGCGCGTCTTCCAGCCTGGTTTCGGTCAGATGATAAAAGAGAACGTCGGTCATCAGGCTTCATAATGGGCGCGAACGAGCTCGTCGAGCAGACGCACGCCGAAACCGGAACCCCAGGACTGGTTGATCTCATCCTGCGGCGAGCCCATCGCCGTACCGGCGATATCGAGATGCGCCCAAGGCGTGTCCTGCACGAAACGCTTGAGGAAATGCGCCGCGGTGATCGAGCCGGCCTGTCGGCCGCCGCTGTTCTTCATGTCGGCGAACTTGCTGTCGATCAGCTTGTCGTAGTCCTTGCCGAGCGGCATGCGCCAGAGCTTCTCGTTCGTGGAAAGGCCGGCCGCCGTCAGCTGGGCGGAAAGCTGGTCGTCATTGGAGAACAGGCCGGCATGCACATTGCCGAGCGCTACGACGATTGCGCCGGTCAGCGTGGCGAGATTGATCATGAACCGCGGATTGAAACGATCGTTGCAGTACCAGAGGGCATCGCAGAGCACGAGGCGGCCTTCGGCATCGGTATTGATCACCTCGATCGTCTGGCCGGACATCGAGGTGACGATGTCGCCCGGGCGCTGGGCGTTGCCGTCGGGCATGTTCTCGACCAGGCCAATGATGCCGATGGCATTGACGGCGGCGTTGCGGGAGGCGAGCACATGCATGAGGCCGGTGACGGCTGCAGCACCGCCCATGTCGCCCTTCATATCCTCCATGCCCGCGGCCGGCTTGATCGAAATGCCGCCGGTATCGAAAACGACCCCCTTGCCAATGAAGGCGATGGGGCGATCCTTGCCCTTGCCGCCCTTCCACTGCATGACCGCCAGGCGCGGCGGACGCACGGAGCCCTGAGCGACGCCGAGAAGGGCGCCCATGCCGAGACGGCGCATCTCCTTCTCGGTCAGGATTTCCACTTCGACGCCGAGCTTTTCCAGCTCCTTCGCCTTGGCGGCGAACTCGACGGGGCCGAGCACGTTCGGCGGTTCGTTGACGAGGTCGCGGGCAAGATTGACGCCGCCGGCGATCGCTTCGGAATCGGCAAACGCCTTCTTGGCAGCAGCCGGATCGGCGGTGACGATCGTCACCTTGACCGACTTTGCCGGCTTCTCCTCGTCGTCGCCCTTCTTCGTCTTGTAGGTATCGAAGCTATAGGCGCGCAGCAGCATGCCGAGGGCGAAATCGGCGGCTTCGCGCGCGCTGGTCTCGAGGGCAGGCACGTCGATGAAGACGGCGGCCTTGTCGGTATTCTTGATTCTCGCCGCCGCAGTACCGCCGGCCTTCAACCAGTCATGGGTGGTGAGGCCGGCCTTGCCAAGCCCGATGACGACGATGCGCTCGACGGACGCGCCTTCCGGGGCGACAATGTCGAGCGCGCTCATGGATTTCGCGGAGAATCGGGCGATCCTGGCAGCCTTGGCGATCACGCCGGCCGGATCGACTGTTTCGGCGCCCGCAGGACTGTCGGCGTCTATGGTCTTCAACAAGATCGCCAGGCCACCATTGAGCTTTGCCGACTTTGAGAATGAAATTTCGAACTTTGCTGACATGTCTTCTCCGCTGGGATTCTTGAAATCCGTCCCTGGCGGATAATTTCGCGTTTGGCGGGTCTGTCAATGGCTGGCGACAATTGTTATGGTCCCCCGCGGCCATCACGGCCCTCCTGTTTTCGTCAGTTTCGTAGATATTCGCGTTGACAATTTTTCCGAAAAATCCACGGCGGGGCCTCGCGATCCGCCTGCCGAAAACGACTTTCGGTGCCTTCATGCTGCTGTTCTGGACGTGGTGGGCGCTGCTTGCCGTCTTTCGCGCCTTCCCCGGGATAGACATCTATTTTTCCCAGCTTTTTTTCGTGAGTGCAGATTGCGATACGACTGCCGCCGCCGGCAGCATCTGCGGCGGCTTTCCCTACCGCGACGTCACGACCTTCGACCTGCTGCGTACCGTCTTCTTCCGCCTGCCCTATGTCGTGGCGATCGTGATGCTGTGGAAACTCATCGAATGCTACCAGCAGCATGGCGCGACCTTCAACGCCGAGCGGGCGAACAAGCTGAAAGTCGCGCTCGGAACGCTGCTGATCGGGCCGGTGCTGCTCGTCAATGTGATCCTGAAGGAACATTGGGGCCGGCCGCGGCCGATACAGACGGACATTTTCGGCGGTGCGCTGCATTTCGTCGAGGCCGGTTCGCTTGCCGGAAAATGCGTTTCGAACTGCTCGTTCATCTCAGGCGAGGCAGCGAGCGCCGGCTGGCTTTTCTGCCTTCTGCTCTTCGTTCCGAAATCCCTGCGTTATGCACTGGCGGCACCCGTGGCGGCGATCTCGATCTTCACACCGGCGATGCGGCTATCCTTCGGCGCGCACTACCTCTCCGACGTCGTTCTCGGGTGGCTTTCGTCGCTTGTCGTCTTCGCCGCGTTGCTGGCGTTAACTGAGTCGCAACAGCATCAAAAAAATTCTGAAATTTGAATGAATTTTTGACACCAGCTTGTCGCAAAAGCACGACAAAGAGCGTAGAGGGATTCTCCTGCAAAGCCGTTTGGGCGTGCAGGTGCTTTCAAGGGCAGGCATGAAACTACTCGAGACATACATATTGCGGCGCGTCGGCCAGATGTTTCTCGTGGCGCTCCTGCCCGTTCTGGCGATCATTTGGACGACACAGGTTCTGCAGCGCATCAACCTGGTGACCGACAGCGGCCAGTCGATCGGCTCGTTCGCCAAGCTCGCGACGATGATCCTGCCGTCGATCATTCCTGTTGTCCTGCCCTTCGCCCTTGTCATCGCGATCACCCAGACGCTGACGACGATGAACAATGATTCCGAGCTCACCGTCATCGACGCCGCCGGAGCCAGGCGCAGCGTGCTGACCCGCCCGATCCTGCTGCTTGCGGCCGTCGTCAGCGTGTTTTCCTTCTTCGTCGACAACGTCGTCGAGCCGCGCGCAAAAACCGTCGTGCGCCAGATGATCGCCGAGACCTATGCCGACCTCCTCTCTTCGGTGATCGAAGAAAAGACCTTCCGCAAGCTTGATGAAGGCCTTTATGTGCAGATCTCGAAGCGGATGGCCGGCCGCATGCTGAAGGGCCTGTTCGTCGCCGACGAGCGCGACCCGGCCTACGAACTGATCTATTATGCGAAGGAAGGCGCCGTCGACGATACGGGCACGACGCTGATCATGCATGAAGGCGAAGTGCACCGCAAAACGCCTGATGGCAACGTCTCGGTGATCAATTTCGATTCCTATTCCTTCGACCTCTCCGACATGACCGAGAATCGCGGCCAGGCGACGCTGCGCGCCAGCGACCGCGACCTGTGGTTCCTGCTCAATCCGGATCCGGCCGACAAGGACTATACGATCCGGCCGCAGAGCTATCGCGCCGAACTGCATCGCCGGCTGACGGACTGGATTCTGCCGGTCGTCTTTGCCCTGTTTTCCCTGGCGATCGCCGGCGATGCGCGCTCGCACCGCGAAGCGCGGCTGCATCCGATGGTGAGCGCGCTCGCCTATGCCTTCGCGCTCAGATGGGCGGCCTTCTACGCGGCCAATCAGATCGACACCGATCCTGAATATATCGCCGTCCTCTACGCCATCCCGATCGTCAGCAGCATCATCTCGATCGTCTTCCTCGGCCTGCACAAGCGACTGGCCATGCCGTCGTTCGTTCGGGACCGGATGTCGTCTTTCTGGAGACGGATGCAGGAAAGGCTGCTTGCGCTTACCGGCAGGACCGGCAGGGATGCGACCCAATGATGTTCGGGACATTGTCGCGTTATTTCTTTCGCCGCTACCTGGTGACGATGGGCTGGTTCCTGATCGGCGTCTCGGCGATTTCTTTCCTCCTCGATTTCAGCGAGACGGCGGGCCGCATGTCCGGCCTGCCCGGCTACACGATCGGCGGCGGCATCCTGATGACCGCCGTGCGCCTGCCGCTCATCCTGCAGCAGACCGTCCCGTTCATCGCGCTGTTCGTCGGTATGACGGTGCTGATCGGGCTCAACCGCAAATATGAGCTCGTCGTCACGCGCGCCGCCGGCATTTCGGTCTGGCAGTTCATGTTCCCCTTCATTGCCGGCTCGCTGCTGCTCGGCCTGCTCACCATGACGGCGCTCAACCCGCTTGCCGCCTGGGGACAGCGACAGGCGCTGCTCGTCGAATCCGACTGGCGCGGCGAGAACGCAGTTCTGCGCAAGGCGCCGCAGATTCCGTGGCTGCGCCAGATCAGCGGCCGGGACGATGTCATCATCGGCGCCCAGACGGTTCAGGAGAACGGAACCAAGCTGATCGACGCCGTGCTGATCCATTTCGATTCAAGCGGTCAGGTCATTCTGAGACAGGACGCCGCGACGGCAAAATTGGAAGATGGTTACTGGCAACTTAACAACGTTGTCGAGCGCAAGCCTGGCGAAATCCCTGTGCGTAAAGCTTCGGTTCAACTTCGCACCAATCTGAAACAGGACTTCGTCCAGGAGCGGCTGACGGCGCCGGAAACAATTGGTTTCTTTGACCTTTCCAACCGCATTGCCGCGGCCAAATCCTTCGGCATCTCCACCAAGGCGCTGGAGACGCAATTCAACTCCCTGTTGTCCCAGCCATTGCTGCTGGTGGCCATGACTTTCATTGCTGCAACAGTGTCCCTAAAATTTAGCCGGTTCAACCAATCCCGCTCCGTGATTCTGGGTGGCATCCTTTCGGGCTTCATGCTTTATGTCATCACCGTGCTTGTAAAGGCATTCGGAAGCAGTGGAGTCGTGCCTCCCTTCGTGGCGACGTGGATACCGGTGGTCGTCGCGCTGGCCTTGGGTGCGACTATTCTGCTTCATCAGGAGGACGGCTAGTGGCGGCAGGCGACCGCAAGTATTTTAGTAAACAGTTGGTTGCCCTGCTTGTCGGTGCGGCTTTATGTTCCTATTTCGGCAGCGTCCCGGCCTCCTACGGTCAGGCCAGCGCGCCCGAACAAAATATAGAGAAGAAGATTCCCGAAGGCGCGAAGCTGCTGCTTTCGGCCAATGAACTCGTCTATAACCGTGACGCCGACCTGGTGTCGGCGGTCGGCGGCGTGCAGATCAACTACGGCGGCTATAAAATGGTCGCGCAGAAGGTCGAGTACAATCAGAAGACCGGCCGGATGATGGCGCTCGGCAATGTCGAGCTCGTCAGCCCGGACGGCAACCGCATCTATGCCGACAACCTTGACGTGACCGACAATTTTGCCGACGGGTTCCTGAACTCGTTGCGCATCGAGACATCAGACAATACCCGCATCGTTGCCGAATCCGGCCAGCGCGTCGGCGGCACGATGATGATTCTCAACAAGGGCGTCTACACCGCCTGCCTTCCCTGCGCCGAAGATCCGAAGCGCGCGCCCTTCTGGCAGGTCAAGGCCCAGCGGGTGATCCAGAACGGCGAGACGCATACGATCCGTCTGGAGAGAGCGCGCTTCGAGCTGCTCGGCCATCCGATCGCCTTCCTGCCGTTCATCGAGGTTCCCGACAATACGGTGAAGCGCAAGTCCGGCTTTCTCTTCCCGACGATGAGCCTCTCGCAGAATCTCGGCTTCGGTCTTTCCATTCCTTATTATTACGTGATCTCGCCGAGCATGGACGCGACGGTCACCACCACCGGCTACACCGCCCAGGGCTTCCTCGTCGAAGGCGAATTCCGCCAGCGCTTCGAAAATGGCACGCATATCCTGCGCGTCGCCGGCATCGACCAGGCAAAGCCGGACAATTTCAGCTCAGGCACCAGCGATGCCGAAGCCAGCCGGCGCGGCATGGTGGCGTCGAAGGCCGAATTCCGCATCAATCCGCGCTGGACGTTCGGCTGGGACGTCATGATGCAGAGCGACAACAACTTCTCGAAGACCTACAAGCTGCGCGGTCTGAGCGGCACGGATCGCACCAACCAGATCTACCTGACGGGGCTTGGGAAACGCAATTATTTCGACATGCGGGCGTTCTATTTCGACGTCCAGGATGCCGATCGGACCAACACGGCCGAAAAACAGCAGGCGATCGTCTATCCCGCGATGGACTATCACTATGTGGCGCCGCAGCCGCTTGCAGGCGGCGAACTGTCGGCTGACGTCAACCTGACGAATATTTCGCGCACCCATGACGACTTCTATACCGTCGACGGATTCGACCGCTTCCGCGGCCTGAAGGGCCAGACGTCGCGGCTGACCGGCGAGCTGCAGTGGAAGCGCACCTATGTCACGCCGACCGGCCTGGTCATCACGCCGCTGCTGGCTGCGCGCGGCGACGCCTTCGCGCTGAACATGGACGATCCCACAGGCTACACCGGCAACTATATCGACGGCAATTCCGCCACCCGCTCGATGTTCACGGCCGGGCTGGAGATGCGTTATCCGATCCTGATGACGACGGATAACAGCACCCATATCCTCGAGCCGATCGCTCAGATCTATGCCCGCCCCGACGAGCAGCTCGCAGGCCGCCTGCCAAACGAGGATGCGCAGAGCTTCGTCTTCGACGCCACCTCGCTGTTCGACCGCGACAAATTCTCGGGCTACGACCGCGTCGAAGGCGGTACGCGTGCCAATCTCGGCGTCCAGTATACCGGTACGTTCGATAGTGGTTACAAGCTGCACGGCATCTTCGGCCAATCCTACCAGATCGCCGGCCAGAACTCGTTTGCCACCGATGACCTCGTCAATGTCGGCGCCGATTCCGGCCTCGAAACCACGCGCTCCGACTATGTCGGCCTCGGCGGCATCGAGACACCCTACGGCGTTTCCGTGACGGCCTCCTACCGCCTCGACGAGAAGGATTTCGAGTTCCGCCGCGGCGACCTGACGACGGCTTACCAGAACGACACCTTCTCCTCGCAGGTGACCTTCACCCATCTCAGCGCCCAGCCGGAATACGGCTTCGACGAGGACAAGGACGAGGTCCAGACGAACGGCAAGGTCAAATTCAAGGATTACTGGTCGATCTTCGGCGGCATCGCCTGGGATCTGAACAATGATGTGATCAGCCGCCGGACGCTTGGCCTCTCCTATGACGACGAATGCACGATCTTCACGATCGCCTATACAGACAGCAGGGATTCCGACGACGAGACGGCAAGCGACTGGACGATCGGCGCACGGCTGACCTTCCGCACGCTCGGCGACATCAAGATCGGCTCCGACACCCTGGAGTAACGGGCGGGCGGCGCGAACATGGCCTGAAGCCATTCTTTCGCCGTAAGCCTGTGCAGGACATTGCCGCCAGTCGATATCTGAGGCATAGGGGTTTCGCGCCGTGACGGAAGCGATTTCCGCGTGTCTCGCACTGTGGTAAGAACGCCGCGAACAAGGTCTCGCGACGCTATCGGGAGGTCAGCAGATGATTGACGCGAAAAAAGCTATAACGACGTTCCTCGCCGGGGCGGCACTTGCCTTGCTGACCGGTGTTGCCGCGCCAGCGCTTGCGGCAAGCGAGGTCAAGGCCGTGGTGAACGGCACTGCCATCACCAGCGGCGATGTCGCCAAGCGCCAGGCCTTCCTGCGCCTGCAGCATACGAAGGCCGATGCCAAGGCTGCCGAGGAGCAATTGATCGACGAGGCGCTCAAGCGGCAAGAGGTCGCCCGCGTCCATATGTCGGTTTCGCAGCAGGACGTCGACGCGTCTTTCGCCCGCTTTTCCAGCGGCAACAAGCTTTCCGTCGAGCAGATGTCGCAGATCCTCGATCGCGCCGGCGTCGGCGTCGACCATTTCAAGGGCTTCATCGCCGTGCAGATGAGCTGGCCGCGGGTCGTCAACGCGCGCTACGGTTCAACCTCGCGGCTGTCGAACTATGACCTCGTCTCGCGCATGATGCAGAATAACAAGCAGAAGCCGGTGACGACCGAATATATGCTGCAGCAGATCATCTTCGTCATCCCGCAGGCCAAGCGCAACGCCATCACCGGCAAGCGTAAGGGTGAGGCCGAGGCGTCGCGCTCGAAGTTTCCGGGCTGCGATCAGGCAAAGGTCTTTGCCGCGACGATGCGCGACGTTTCCGTGCGCGATCTCGGCCGCATGCTCGCCCCCGAGATCCCGCCGGATTGGAAGCCGCTGGTCGAGCAGGCCAAGGGCAATACGACAGGCACCCGCGTCACCGACAAGGGCGTCGAATACCTGGCAATTTGCAGCCAGCGCCAGGTCTCCGACGACCAGGCGGCCGAAATGGTCTTCCGCCAGGAAGATCTTGGCAAGTCCAAGGCCGACAAGGACGCCAGCCCGGAAAACGAGAACAGCAAGAAGTACCTGGATGAACTGCGCAAGAAGGCGCAGATCGCCTATCGCTGACCGACGATGACGATACCGTTTTCGCGACCGCTTGCGCTGAGCCAGGGCGACCCCGCCGGCATCGGGCCGGATATTACCCTGATGGCCTGGCTGCGGCGGCGCGAACTCGGGCTGCCGCCTTTCTTCCTGATCGGCGATCCCGGCGTATTGGCGTTGAGAGCGCGCCAGCTCAACCTGGCGGTTTCGATCCGCGAGACCGATAGAGCCAGCGAAGCCGCCGGCATGTTTGCCGACGCGCTGCCGGTCATGACCGTGCCTGTCGGCATCGAAGTGGTGGCCGGCGAGCCGCATGCGGCAACGGCGAAGGGCACGATCGCGGCGATCGAGAAAGCCGTGTCGCTCGTCATCAGCGGCGAGGCGCTGGCGGTCGTCACCAACCCGATCGCCAAGGCCGTGCTCTACGAAGCAGGTTTCCGCTTTCCCGGCCATACCGAGTTTCTCGCCGATCGCGCCGCCAGGGCGACCGGCAAGCCGGTGACGCCTGTCATGATGCTGGCAGGGCCGAAGCTCCGGGCCATTCCGGTCACCATCCACATTCCGATCCGGGACGTGCCGCAGGCGCTGACGCGCGAGTTGATCGTAGAGACCTGCCGGATCGCCCATGAAGACCTGAGGCAGCGCTTCGGCATCGCGGCGCCGCGGCTGGCTGTCGCCGGCCTCAACCCGCATGCCGGCGAAGACGGAACGATCGGCAAGGAGGACGAGGATATCATCCGCCCGGCGATCGAACACCTGCGCGACGAAGGCATCGATGCGATCGGCCCCCTGCCCGCCGACACGATGTTCCATGACGAAGCGCGGGCGCGATATGACGTCGCGATCTGCATGTATCACGATCAGGCGCTGATCCCGGCCAAGGCCCTCGGTTTCGACGACAGCGTCAATGTGACGCTCGGGCTTCCCTTCGTGCGCACCTCACCGGATCACGGCACCGCCTTCGGCATTGCCGGCAAGGGGCTGGCGCGCGAGCAGAGCCTCGTTGCGGCGCTGAAGCTCGCCGCCCAGCTCGGCCGCAGCGCGGAAAGCCGCCGCTGATGGCACTCGATGGTCTGCCGCCGCTTCGAGACGTCATCCAGCGTCACGGCCTCGATGCGCGAAAGGCGCTCGGGCAGAACTTCCTGCTCGACCTCAACCTCACGCAGAAGATCGCCCGTACGGCCGGCGCCCTTCAAGAGGCGACGGTCTTCGAGGTCGGCCCCGGCCCCGGCGGGCTGACGCGGGCGATCCTGGCGCTCGGCGCCCGGAAGGTCATCGCCATCGAGCGCGACGCCCGCTGCCTGCCGGCGCTTGCCGAGATCGCCGATCACTATCCCGGCCGGCTGGAGGTGATCGAAGGCGATGCGCTGAAGACGGATTTCGAAACATTGGCCCCGGAAGGCCCGATCAAGATCATTGCCAACCTGCCCTACAATGTCGGCACGCAGCTCTTGGTCAACTGGCTGCTGCCGAAAGCCTGGCCGCCCTTCTGGCAATCGCTGACGCTGATGTTTCAGAAGGAAGTCGGCGAGCGTATCGTCGCCAACGAAGACGACGACCATTACGGCCGCCTCGGCGTGCTCTGCGGCTGGCGGACGGAGGCGCGCATGGCCTTCGACGTGCCGCCGCAAGCCTTCACGCCGCCGCCGAAGGTAACCTCAACGGTGGTGCATCTGACGCCCCGGGAAAACCCGATCCCCTGCACTGTCGCCAATCTGGAAAAGGTGACGCAAGCCGCTTTCGGCCAGCGCCGCAAGATGCTGCGCCAGAGCCTGAAACCGCTTGGGGGCGAGCGCCTGCTCGTCAAGGCCGGGATCGATCCGGCGCGGCGGGCCGAAACCCTCTCCGTCGAGGAATTCTGCCTACTCGCAAACAGCCTCTAAAGCTTCGGCGTCTCTTCCAGCAATTCACGGACGAAATCGAACATGCCATGGCGGCGGTCGCGGCGCAGGCGTTCGGCCTTGACGATCGACTGAACGGCGTCGAAGGCAGTGTCGAGGTCGTCGTTGACGATGACATAGTCATATTCGCGCCAGTGGGCGATTTCGGCGCGGCTGTTGGCGAGGCGCGTCTGGATGACCTCTTCGGAATCCTCGGCGCGGCGGTGCAGCCGCGACTGCAGTTCGGTCATGGTCGGCGGCAGCACGAAGATCGAGACCACATCGGCCGACATCTTCTCCTGCAATTGCTGGGCGCCCTGCCAGTCGATATCGAAGAGCATGTCGCGGCCTTCGGCCATGGCCTGCTCCACAGGCTCGCGCGGCGTGCCATAGAAATTGCCGTGCACCTCGGCCCATTCGAGCAGCGCATCGCTGTCACGCAGCCGCTCGAATTCGCGCACGCTCTTGAAGAGGTAATGCACACCCTCGACCTCGCTTGGGCGGCGCGGGCGCGTGGTAACGCTGACGGAAAGGCCGATATTCTTGTCGATCCCCAGCAGCGTGCGCGCAATGGTGGACTTGCCGGCGCCTGACGGCGACGAGATGACAAGCATCAGACCGCGGCGGGCGATCTGCACGGGCGAGGATTTCGCCGGTTTCATGTCTTACTCCAAATTCTGGACCTGCTCGCGGAACTGGTCGATCACGACTTTCAACTCGATGCCGGCAGCGGTGACCGCCGAGGCATTCGACTTCGAGCAGATGGTATTCGATTCGCGGTTAAATTCCTGTGCAAGGAAGTCCAGCCGGCGGCCGGCCGGGCCATCCTTCACCAAGAGATCGCGCGCTGCGGCGACATGCGCCTTCAGACGATCGATTTCCTCACGCAGATCCGCCTTGGTCGCCAGCAATGCGGCTTCGGCATGCAGCCTGTCGCGGTCGAGCGCGGCCATGCCGTCCATCAACATGGCGACCTGCGCGGTAAGCCGCGCAGCGATCTCCTGCGGCGAACGTGAGGGATCGGCCTCGATCGCCCGTGTCAGGCCTTCGATCGTCGTGACATGGTCGAACAGAATGCGGGTCAGCGCCGCCCCTTCCTGTTCCCGCATCGCTCTGAGATCGGAAAGCGCGGCCAGCAGGCCGGCAGCAATCTCGGCGTCACGGGCGGCGAGCGCCTCCTCGCCATCCTCGCTTTCGCGGAATTCGACGATGCCGCGTACCAGCAGCAGCGTATCGAGCTTCAGCGGCGACGGATCGATGATACCGTCCAATTGCCCGCGCATGGCAAGCACGGCGGCGAGCGCCTGCCTGTTCAGCACCGCCTCGAAGCGGTTCTCGTCGGCGGTGACGGATAGCGAGGCCTGCAGGTTGCCGCGGCTGAAGCTTTCGCCGGCGAGGCGGCGGACCTCTGTCTCCATGCGTTCGAGGCCGGGCGGCAGCCGCAGCCGCAGGTCAAGCCCCTTGCCGTTGACCGAGCGCAACTCCCATGCCCAGCGCCAGCGGCCGCTCGTTCCCTCGCGCCGCGCAAAACCGGTCATGGACTGCAAAGCCATGCGAGCCTCCAGAAACTATCAGTTGATCTTCTTTTTCTTCGGCGGCACGACGGTCGCGCCGCTATCGGCCGGCTGCTCTTCCGGCTGGCCGTCGACTGCGATGTTCGGGTCCGAGCCCTTGTCGGCCTCGAGCTTGCGCCAGCGCTTGACGTTGGCGTTGTGCTCCTCGAGCGTGGCGGCGAAAACATGGCCACCAGTGCCGTCGGCGACGAAATAGAGATCCTGCGTCTTCCAGGGATTGGCGACGGCTTCGAGCGCATCCTTGCCGGGATTGGCGATCGGCGTCGGCGGCAGACCCTTGATGACATAGGTGTTGAATGGCGTGTCGCGCTTCAGGTCCGACTGGTAGATCGGCCGGTCGGCCGGTTTACCGTCGCCGCCGAAGAGACCGTAGATGATCGTCGGATCGGACTGCAGGCGCATGCCCTTGCCGAGCCGGTTGAGGAAAACGGAAGCGACATGGGCGCGTTCGTCGGCAACGCCGGTTTCCTTTTCGACGATCGAGGCGAGTGTGACGAATTCTTCCTTGGAGCGCAGCGGCAGCGAGGAGTCGCGCTTGTCCCAGATCTGATCGACGATTTTCTGCTGGGCCGCCGCCATCTGCTGGATGATTTCCGAGCGCTTGGTGCCGCGCGAGAACTTGTAGGTATCCGGGCGCAGGCTGCCCTCGGCCGGAAGGGCGGCCGGCAGATCGCCCTCCAGCACCTTATCCTCCAGCATCCGGTTGAACATCTGGCGGACTGTCAGGCCTTCAGGGAAGGAAACGGAATAGAGAATGGATTTGCCCGATTTCAGAAGCTCCATGATATCGCTCATGGAGGCTCCAGCCTTGATCTCGTATTCACCGGCCTTCAGGCTCTCGCCGGCAGAAAGATGCGTTGCCGTGAGATAGCGGAAGATGCGGGCATCGCTGATGATCGCGTTGCGCTCGAGGTTCGAGGCGATTTCGGCGAGACCGGCGCCATTGCGGATGATGAAATTGGTGTTGGTCTGCAGCGGGCCGGGGTTCCGATAGGTCGATGTGGCATAATAGAAGCCGATGATGGCGACGACGCAGACCAGAACCGCCATGGTCATGATGAAGTTCAGGAAAAGAACGACCTGGCCGCGGGCTTTCTTGGAGCGTTTCGGCGGCTCCGGAACGCGCTCCGGACGCAGGGCTTCGCTCGGCGACTTCGGGATGATCGGTCCCTTCTGCGCCTGCCGGTCGTTCTCGCCCTGCGAGGTATCGTTGCTCTGGTTCGTCGTATCGCTCACCGGCAATCCTCTAAAACTTGACCCTCACTTCGCTATTTCGCGAAGCAATGCGGCAAAAGCAGGTTCTGCCGCCGTTCAACGGCGCCGTTGCCGGTCGTTATGCTCCCGCAACGCCGTTGCCGGTCGTTATGCTCCCGCACGCTCTGCTACGCAACAGAGAGAACCGGCCGTTGCAGCGTAAGGGACACCCGATACGCCGCGCGCAGGACTCTTATTGCGCGTAACGGCGCAGGACGAGCGACGCATTCGTGCCGCCGAAGCCAAACGAATTGGACAGCGCCACATTGATTTCTCGCTCACGCGCCTTGTGCGGAACAAGATCGATCGCCGTCTCACGCTCGGGATTGTCGAGATTGAGCGTCGGCGGTGCGACATTGTCGCGGATGGCGAGCGTGGCGAAGATCGCCTCGATCGCACCGGCAGCACCGAGAAGGTGTCCGGTCGCCGACTTGGTCGAGGACATGGAGATCTTCGACGCCGCATTGCCGACCAGCCGCTCGACGGCGCCGAGTTCGATCGTGTCGGCCATGGTCGAGGTGCCATGGGCGTTGATGTAGTCGATATCGGCCGGTGTCAGCCCGGCGCGCTTCAGCGCCATCGCCATGCAGCGGCCGGCGCCCTCGCCGTCTTCGGACGGCGCGGTGATGTGATAGGCATCGCCCGACAGGCCGTAGCCGACGATTTCGGCATAGATCCTGGCGCCACGGGCCAGGGCGTGTTCCAGTTCCTCGAGCACGACGATGCCGGCGCCCTCGCCCATGACGAAGCCGTCGCGGTCGCGGTCATAGGGGCGCGAAGCCTTCTGCGGGTCGTCATTGTGCTGGGTCGACAGCGCCTTGCAGGCGGCAAAGCCGGCGAGCGAAATGCGGCTGACGGGAGATTCCGTGCCGCCGGCGACCATGACGTCGGCATCACCCAGCGCGATCAGCCGCGCGGCATCGCCGATCGCATGCGCGCCCGTCGAGCAGGCGGTGACGACCGAATGATTGGGTCCGCGCAGCTTGTGGCGGATCGAGACCTGGCCGGAGACGAGATTGATCAGGCGGCCGGGAATGAAGAAGGGAGAAATGCGGCGCGGGCCCTTGTCGCGCAGGGTGTAACCTGCCTCGACGATGCCTTCGATGCCGCCGATGCCGGAGCCGATCAGCACGCCGGTGGCGATCTGCTCCTCATCGGTCTCGGGATGCCAGCCGGCATCGGCAAGCGCCATGTCGGCGGCGGCCATGCCGTAGATGATGAAGGGGTCGACCTTGCGCTGCTCTTTCGGCTCCATCCACTGATCGACATTGAAGGTGCCGTCGGTGCCGTCGCCGACGGGAATACGGCAGGCGATCTTGGCGGGAAGGTCGTCGACCTCGAATTCGGTGACCAGACGGGCGCCGTTCTGGCCGGCAAGCAGCCGGGACCACGTCACCTCGGTTCCGCATCCTAAGGGTGATACCATACCGGTACCGGTGATGACGACACGTCTCATCGCGTGCTTTCCCCCGTCTCTTATGTTCTATGGAGAAATATGCCGAAAAGAAAAGGGCGGACTCCAGGCCCGCCCTTTCTCAAAATTACAGGATCAGGCCTGGGCCTTCTCGATAAACTTCACGGCATCGCCGACCGTCAGGATCGAGTCGGCAGCGTCGTCGGGAATTTCGACGCCGAATTCTTCTTCGAAGGCCATGACAAGTTCGACCGTGTCGAGCGAGTCGGCGCCCAGATCGTCGATAAAGCTGGCGCTCTCGACGACCTTGTCGGCATCGACGCCAAGATGATCAATAACAATTTTCTTTACGCGTTCTGCGATATCGCTCATGTCGGTTTCCTCGACCTTATGTCCTGATCGGAATGCCGTTGCGGCACCCCTACCCTGTTTCAGCCTGCGATGTTTTCAGACATCCTCGGCAAACTCGTTTACCCGGCTTCAGAGATGTCCCAGGCTTGCAAAAAGCCCGCCGGTCCGTCTGCTTTCTCGGGACGACTGATGACAGTCATGGCCCGCTTAACATGCTTTATGCCTGCCGCAAAGCCAGAAAATCAACGGTTCGTGATTGCTCAACATGCTATTGGCGGAATTCTTCCCACGCCGACAGTTTGTCGTTTCAGATCATCGCCATGCCGCCGTTTACGTGCAGCGTCTGGCCCGTCATGTAAGCAGCCTCGGAGGAGGCGAGATAAGCGACCGCCGAAGCGACCTCGCCGCCCGTGCCCATGCGCTTCATCGGGATCGCCCCCATGATCGCTTCCTTCTGCTTGTCGTTCAGCTTGCCGGTCATGGCGCTCTCGATGAAACCGGGGGCGACGCAGTTGACCGTCACGTTGCGGGTGGCGATTTCCTGCGCGAGCGACTTGGTGAAGCCGATCATGCCGGCCTTGGAGGCGCAGTAATTGGCCTGGCCCGGATTGCCGGTGACGCCGACGACGGAGGTGATGTTGATGATGCGGCCATAGCGGCGGCGCATCATCGGATGCGTCAATTCGCGCGTCAGGCGGAAGGTCGACGTCAGGTTGACTTCGAGAACGGCGTCCCAGTCCTCGTCGCTCATGCGCACGAACAGGCCGTCGCGAGTGATGCCGGCATTGTTGACGAGGATATCGACGCCCTCGAGTTCGGCTTCGGCCTTCTGGCCGAGCGCCTTCACCTCATCACGGTCGGAGAGGTTTGCCGGGAAGATCTTGACGCGCTCGCCGAGTTCGGCCGCCAGCGCTTCCAGCTTCTCGACGCGGGTGCCGTGCAGGCCGACTATGGCGCCCTGCTTATGAAGAAGGCGGGCGATTTCCTCGCCGATACCACCCGATGCGCCTGTCACGAGAGCCTTGCGGCCGGAAAGATCGAGCATGGAAACGTTCCTTATATCTGGAGATACCAATCAGGCCATGAGGGCGGCAACGGTCGCGTCGATATCCGCCGGACCGTTGACGGAGATGCCGTTGATCGTCTTGTCGATGCGGCGGGCAAGGCCGGTCAGCACCTTGCCGGAGCCGAGTTCATAAAGCGTCGTCACGCCATTGCCGGCGAACCATTCCACCGTCTCGCGCCAGCGGACCTGACCGGTCACCTGCTCGACCAGAAGGCCGGCGATCTCGTCGGCGCCGGTCACCGGGGCGGCGCGGACATTGGCGATCAGCGGCACGACCGGATCGGACTTGGCGACCGTTGCCAGCGCCGCGCGCATGGCCTCGGCCGCAGGCGCCATCAGCTTGGAATGGAAGGGAGCGGAAACCGGCAGCAGGATGGCGCGCTTGGCGCCCTTGTCGGTGGCAAGGCCGGCGGCCTTTTCGACGGCTGCCTTCTCGCCTGATATGACGATCTGGCCGCCGCCATTGTCGTTGGCGATCTGGCAGGCGCCGGTGGCGGCCGCTTCCTCGCAGACGGCAATAACGTCGGCATGTTCGAGGCCGATGATCGCGGCCATGGCGCCGACACCGACGGGCACGGCCGCCTGCATGGCATTGCCGCGAATGCGCAGCAGCCGCGCGGTGTCAGCGAGCGAAAAGGTGCCGGCGGCGCAGAGTGCCGAATATTCGCCGAGCGAGTGGCCGGCGACATAGGCGACCTTGGACTTCAGATCCAGCCCTTTAGCCTCGAGCACGCGGACGACGGCGATCGAGACGGCCATCAGCGCCGGCTGGGCGTTCGCCGTCAGGGTCAAGGTATCCTCGGGACCGTTGAACATGACGTCCGAAAGCTTTTCACCGAGCGCCTCGTCAACCTCGTCGAAAACGGCGCGGGCTTCCGTGAAATTCTCGGCCAGATCCTTGCCCATGCCGACGGCCTGACTGCCCTGACCGGGAAAAGTGAAAGCGATGGTCATGCTCATGTCCCTGGCTCATGCCCCTGATTGCGCCCCTTGAGGCTGTTTTGCCTCCAATTGACATTCTTTCCGGCAGAGTCAAGTGGCGGTGCATTCTGCGCAAAGCCTTTCGCACGCGCACAAAAGCCCGGTTTTTACTCTTGCGCTCTGCCAAATCGAGCCTAGATTTGCGCAGGCCCTCCCAAGGCTTCCCCTCGCTCCCAAGGTTTTCTCATGAAGTATAATTCGCTAGGCCGCACCGACATTTCCGTTTCAGAGATTTGCCTGGGCACCATGACCTGGGGCTCGCAGAACAGCGAAACCGACGCGCATGCGCAGATGGACTACGCCGTCGAGAAGGGCGTCAATTTCTTCGATACCGCCGAACTCTACCCGACCACCCCGGTTTCGCCGGAAACACAGGGCTGGACCGAAGACTATATCGGCAGCTGGTTCAAGAAGACCGGCAAGCGTGGAGATATCGTGCTCGCCACCAAGGTCGCCGGCCGCGGCCGCGACTATATACGCGGCGGCGAAGGCGCGGATGCGAAGAATATCCGCCTGGCGCTCGAGGCCAGCCTGGCGCGGCTGAAGACCGATTATATCGACCTCTACCAGATCCATTGGCCGAACCGCGGCCATTTCCATTTCCGCCAGAACTGGAGCTACAATCCGTTCAACCAGGATCGTGATGTGACCGTCGCCAATATGCTCGACATCCTGGAAACGCTCGGCGCACTGGTGCAGGAAGGCAAGATCCGGGCGATCGGCCTTTCCAACGAAACCACCTGGGGCATCCAGAAATACCTGACGCTCTCCGAACAGAAGAGCCTGCCGCGCATTGCCAGCGTCCAGAACGAATACAATCTGCTCTACCGCCATTTCGACCTCGATCTCGCCGAACTCTCCCATCACGAGGATGTCGGGCTGCTCGCCTATTCGCCGCTCGCCGGCGGCATCCTGACCGGCAAATATGTCGATGGCGGCAGGCCGAAGGGTTCGCGCGGTTCGATCAACCACGATATCGGCGGCCGCCTGCAGCCGCTGCAGGAACCGGCGACCAAAGCCTATCTGCAGATCGCGGCAACCTTCGGTCTCGACCCGGCGGCAATGGCGCTCGCCTTCTGCCGATCCAGGCCGTTCATGGCCTCGGTCATCATCGGCGCGACCTCGATGGAGCAGCTGAAAATCGATATCGGCGCGGCCGAGCTGACGCTGTCGAACGAGGTGTTGGCGGAGATCGCCAAGGTTCACCGGCAGTATCCGCTGACGCTGTAAAAATCACTCCACTCTCCTTGACCGTGCAATGCCGGATGTTACCCTTCGGCTCGGCAAGAGGGGATGGAATGTCGATTATTGGTAAGGGGATAGGGGCCGTCGTTCTAGCGATCGCTGGCTCCGCTTTGGCGGTGGATCCGACCGGAGCCACGTCCGGCGTCGCGGCTAAGGCCCTAGGAATCGCCGCCAATCTTGCAGGCGGTATCGCCGGCAACGAAGCCCACGCCGCCTACACCGCCTTTGGTGCGCGTTACGCGGCCGCACTCTTCAAGCGGCATCCAGAGATTGACCGCAATCACCATATCATTATGGCGCTGCGGCTTGCCCACCTCGACGCGACGGAAACGATCCTTGCGCGTTTCGACGAAGGACGCCGGAACGATTTCAACGATATGCGGCAGGTCGAGGCTGAGCGCGTCTCGGCGTTGCTATGGTCCTATCTGCAGGACGCGCGGAAATTCAACAGCGACGGCGCAACATCCGCGGAAGAAAAAAACGTTCTCGGCGCCCTCCCCGCAGCCTACGAAACCGCTCTTGCCGCCCGCAGCAGTGATATGTCCGATGCGACAACGGTCCGTAAGGAGCTGGAAGACAACGTACTTAGAGAGTTGTCAATTGAGATCGGTGACGCCTTGCCCGCCCTGTTCATGGCTGCGTTCCATGGCAATGCGAACGGCAATGACGGCTGGCACGACATGTTCGTCCGGGCGGCCTCAGGAAGATTGAAGGACAACGAGGCGTTCAAGGCGATATGGAATGCGGAGCAGCTGGCGCGGATCAGGGCTATTCTGGACTTCGTCGACAAGAAGATAGACCGAGTTCTCGACGGACAGACTACAGCAGAAAGAGAAGCCGAACGACGCCACAATGAGCAGATGGAAGGACAGGCGCGGATTCTTAATCTTGTTTCGAAGGAAAAGGGTATTCCGATAGAGGAATTGGCACCTGTTCTTGCGCGCCTGATCGGTCATTCCGATGTGCCCCGAGACAAGATCGCCAAGGTGCTCGCCGATGCTGTGGATGACCTATTAGCCCGCTCCCAGACGCTGGCGGCTATTCAAAATGATTATCCCGAAATCGATCGCGCCATTAACACCGCACGCAAGAAGCTGGAAACCTTGGATGTCGAAGGCGCGCTGGCAACCGTGCGCAAAGCACAGGGGAAACAAGCGTTGCAACGGCATAATCAGAACAAGGCAGATGCAAGGCTTTTCTTCGAAGAAGCCGATATCCTTCTGCCTCTTTATGATCATGACGGCGTAGTTGTAGCTTTACGACAAGGGCTGATGCTCGATCCCGACCCAATATGGCGATGGGGTCAACTTGGCGACGAGTTGCGGAAAACAGGCCAACGTTTGAATGCAGTTGCTGCGTTTGAAGCCGCCTTGGAGGCAGCGTTGAGGGCAGATGACGAACGCGCAATTGGTGTCTCGCACGAAAGGATCGGCGACATCCGCCGCGCCGAAGGCGACGCCAAGGGCGCCCTTCAGGCCTATCAGGACAGCCTAGACATTTGGAAGACGCTTGCCGAGCGCGATCCCGGCAATACCGAATGGCAGCGCGATCTTTCCGTCAGCTACAACAAGATCGGCGACATCCGCCGCGCTGAGGGCGATGCCAAGGGCGCCCTTCAGGCCTATCAGGCCGGCCTCGATATCGCAAAAGCGCTTGCCGAACGCGATCCAGGCAATGCCGAATGGCAGCGCGATCTTGCTTTCAGCTACAACGGGATCGGTGACATTCGCCGCGCCGAGGGCGACGCCAAGGGCGCCCTTCAGGCCTATCAGGCCGGCCTCGATATCGCAAAAGCGCTTGCCGAACGCGATCCCGGCAATGCCGAATGGAAGCGCGATCTTTCCGTCAGCTACAACGGGATCGGCGACATTCGCCGCGCCGAGGGCGACGCCAGAGGCGCCCTTCAGGCCTATCAGGACGGCCTCGATATCGCAAAAGCGCTTGCCGAACGCGATCCAGGCAATGCCGAATGGCAGCGCGATCTTTCCGTCAGCTACGACAGGATCGGCGACATTCGCCGTGCCGAGGGCGACGCCAGAGGCGCCCTTCAGGCCTATCAGGACGGCCTAGACATTCTGAAGACGCTTGCCGAGCGCGATCCCGGCAATGCCGAATGGCAGCGCGACCTTTCTGTCAGCTACGACAATATCGGCGACATCCGCCGCGCCGCGGGCCACGCCAAGGGCGCCCTTCAGGCTTACCAGGACAGCCTCGACATTCGGAAGACGCTTGCCGAGCGCGATCCCGGCAATGCCGTATGGCAGCGCGATCTTTCCGTCAGCTACAACAAGATCGGCGACATCCGCCGTGCCGCGGGCGACGCCAAGGGCGCCCTTCAGGCCTATCAGGACGCCTTCGACATTCGGAGGACGCTTGCCGAACGCGATCCCGGCAATGCCGAATGGCAGCGCGACCTTTCCGTCAGCTACAACAAGATCGGCGACATTCGCCGCGCCGCGGGCCACGCCAAGGGCGCCCTTCAGGCCTATCAGCACGGTTTCGATATCGCAAAAGCGCTTGCCGAACGCGATCCCGGCAATGCCGAATGGCAGCGCGATCTTTCCGTCAACTACGACAATATCGGCGACATCCGCCGTGCCGCGGGCCACGCCAAGGACGCCCTTCAGGCTTATCGGGACGGCTTCGACATTCGGAAGACGCTTGCCGAACACGATCCCGACAATGCCGAATGGCAGCGTGATCTGATTGTGAGCCTGATCAAGTTAGCCGAATGCGAGCCAGAAAATGCATCGGTGTACTATAAAATGGCACTGAAAATAGCGCTGACACTGAGCAGTGCGGGTAAGCTTGCACCGGCCGACGCCTGGATTCCGGAAGAACTAGCCCGGCGATTGGAGGCAACCCGCACCAGCAGCTAGGCATTTCTTGCCAATATCCTTACCAACGCTTGCCTTTGCCCGAAAAATCCGTATAAGCCGCCCTGTTCGTTAACCCGGTCTTCTGGCTGGTGGCTGAACGGAGGGCCGGTTTCCCCTGGGAAATCGTTCGGAACGGAAGCGTTCCAGCCTCCCGTGTCTCCGCTCTCGACCGTCTCGGAAAACGCTTTCTTGCCTGGGTCCGCCCAATCAGGAGCAGTCGTTGAGGCTTAGCCGCCGAATATCGGGTTGAACCAAACGCAAGAAAGGCAAAGCTGTCATGGCTCTTTATGAACATGTATTCCTTGCCCGGCAGGATATTTCCGCTCAGCAGGTCGATGCCCTCGTAGAACAGTACAAGGGCGTGATCGAAGCTAACGGCGGTAAAGTCGGGCGTATCGAGAACTGGGGCCTCAAGTCCCTCACCTACCGCATCAAGAAGAACCGCAAGGCACACTACGCCCTGATGGACATCGATGCACCGGCTGCTGCCGTCCAGGAAATGGAACGTCAGATGCGCATCAGCGAAGACGTTCTTCGCTACATGACGATCGCCGTCGAGAAGCATGAAGAAGGTCCGTCTGCCATGATGCAGAAGCGCGACCGCGACGACCGTCCGCGCGAAGGCGGCCGTGGCCCGCGTGAAGGCGGCTTCGGCGATCGTGACCGTGGCCCGCGTCCTCCGCGTGAAGGTGGCTTCGGCGACCGCGAAGACCGTCCGCGCCGTCCGCGCGAAGACCGTGTATAAGGGAGATCCGAGATATGTCTGAAACTTCCTCCGCTCCGGTCCGCCGCCCATTCCATCGCCGCCGCAAGACCTGCCCGTTCTCCGGTGCCAACGCACCGCGGATCGACTACAAGGACGTACGCCTGCTGCAGCGCTACATTTCCGAGCGCGGCAAGATCGTTCCGTCCCGCATCACGGCCGTTTCCCAGAAGAAGCAGCGCGAACTCGCCCAGGCGATCAAGCGCGCCCGTTTCCTCGGCCTGCTGCCCTACGTCGTCGCCTGATCGGCTGACGTGACCACTCATGAGGGAAGGCATTCGTGCCTTCCCTTCTCCCTTCCGCGATGGGCGCGGATCGGAACTCTTAAAACCCATGTTGAGACGTTTCTGAATTTGATTCAGCAACATCCTCTAACTGCTTGATGAAGCAGGACAGCGACCTTGAAACGACCGAATCTTAGAACGCTGCTGATCGGCGCACTCGCCGGATTGACCGCCGCCCTGCTGGTGCTGGGCGCGAGCATGCAGCCGTCGTTTTTCAGCGCGCTGCTTTATACGGCCTCGGCCCTGCCGATCCTGATCGTCGGACTCGGATGGGGCAATGCTGCCGCGGTCTCGGCCGTCGCCACCGCTGCGGCACTCGGCGCGATCTTCATCTCGCCTTCCTTCGCGCTGATCATGACGCTGGTGACGCTGCTGCCGGCCGGCTGGCTCAGCCACCTGGCCAATCTGGCGCGTCCCGCCTCCGAACTCGGCGGCCCCGACCATCTGCTTGCCTGGTATCCGCTCTCCGATATCCTGCTGCATCTCTGCGGCCTGGTGACGATCGCCGTCATCGTCATCGGCGTGATGATCGGCTACGGGCCCGAGATCACCGATCCGATCGTCGATCTGCTGATCACCTCGCTCAAGCAGCAGCAGCCGGAATTCATGCCCGACCCGGCGGCGACCGCGCAGACCAAGTCGCTGATCCTGCTGATGCTGCCGGCTTTGCAGGGCGGCATGTGGGTCTCCATGCTGTTTGCTGCCTATTATTTCGCGGTGCGCATCGTCGCGGCGTCCGGCCGCGGCCTTCGCCCGCGCGAGGACATTCCCTCGTCGCTGCGCATGAACCGCAACTCGATCTTCATCTTCCTCGCCGGGCTTGCCGCCTGCTTCTTCGGCGGCGTTCCGGCACTGGTCGGTGCGACCGTGATCGGCACCTTCGGCGCCGGCTTCATGCTGTCCGGCTTCGCCTCGCTGCATTTCCGCACGCGCGGCAAGGACTGGCGCATACCGGCCCTCATCCTCAGCTACCTGGCCTCGCTGCTCATGCTGCTGCCAGCTTTCCTCATCCTCGTCCTCGGTCTCAGCGATACGCGCAAGGCGATCGCGCTGACCCCGACGAAAGATGCTGATGCCCCCAAACAATCCGACACGAAAATCTGAGACACAAGAAAGGAAAAAGAAAATGGAAGTCATCCTTCTCGAACGCATCTCCAAGCTCGGCCAGATGGGCGAAACCGTAAAGGTTCGCGACGGCTTTGCCCGTAACTACCTGCTGCCGCTCGGCAAGGCGCTGCGCGCCAACGCCGCCAACAAGACCCGCTTCGAAGCCGAGCGTTCGACGCTCGAAGCCCGCAACCTCGAGCGCAAGTCGGAAGCCCAGAAGGTTGCCGACGTTCTCGACGGCAAGTCCTTCATCGTCGTGCGTTCCGCCGGCGAAACCGGCCAGCTCTATGGTTCGGTTGCTGCCCGTGACGTCGTCGAGATCCTCGCCGCCGAAGGCTTCAACATCGGCCGCAACCAGGTTCACCTCAACACGCCGATCAAGGCGATCGGCCTGCACAAGGTCGAGCTGCAGCTGCATGCCGAAGTCGAAATCCACGTCGAGCTGAACGTTGCCCGTTCCGCCGAAGAGGCAGAGCGCCAGGCCAAGGGCGAAGAACTCACCTCGGTCGACGCGATCTACGGCGTCGACGAAGACGCGCTGCGTCCTGAAGATTTCTTCGATCCGGAAGCCGACGGCGTCGACGAAGACGAAGCATAATTCTCGCCGGAGCAATCCACGAGAGAGAAGCCCGGCCATCGTGCCGGGCTTTTTCGTTGGGGATTCTCCGGATGTTTTGCTGCGAGCCTTATCGTATCGCGCTAAAATAGATTTCTGCGAAACGGATAGACTGAGTCGGCTCCATACCGTGTCGTGCGGGTGACACTGCCGGTATTTCTCCTTTGTGTCGCCCAGGACTGTGGAGAAGTCGAACAACGGGCACAGCGTTCAGGATTTAAGCGAAGCGAGCCCCCGCTCCTTTCGCAGCCTCTTGATTTTCGCGTCCGGAATTGCAAATCCGGAGCTGGAAAAAGACAGAACGGATGATGATGAACGACGCCGCTCGAAAGATTGCAGCTGTTGCTCCGTCGGAGCAGCATTATCGCGAAGCACCCAACAATATCGAAGCCGAGCAGGCGCTCCTGGGTGCGATCCTGATGAACAACGACGCCTATTACCGGGTGTCGGACTTCCTGAAGCCGATCCATCTTTATGAGCCGCTGCACCGGAAGATCTTCGAGGTTGCCGGCGATATCATCCGCATGGGCAAGATCGCCAATCCGGTGACGATCAAGACCTTCCTGAAGGCCGACGAGAAGGTCGGCGACATGACGGTTTCGCAATATCTGGCGAGCCTTGTCAGCAATGCCGTCACCGTCATCAATGCCGAGGATTACGGCCGGGCAATCTACGACCTGGCGCTGCGCCGGGCGCTGATCACCATCGGCGAGGACGTCGTCAACATCGCCTATGATGCGCCGCTCGACATGCCGCCGCAGTCGCAGATCGAGGATACCGAACGCCGCCTTTTCGAACTGGCGGAAAACGGCCGCTACGACGGCGGCTTCCAGGCCTTCAACGATGCGGTTGCGCTGGCGATCGACATGGCGGCCGTCGCCAAGGAACGTGACGGCGGGCTTTCCGGCATTTCCACCGGCATCCATTCGCTGGATTCCAAGATGGGCGGGTTGCAGCGTTCGGACTTGATCGTGCTCGCCGGTCGTCCCGGCATGGGCAAGACCTCGCTGGCCACCAACATTGCCTACAATATCGCCGCCGCCTACGAAGGCGAGGTCCAGTCGGACGGCAGCATGAAGGCCAAGAACGGCGGCGTCGTCGGTTTTTACTCGCTCGAAATGTCGTCCGAACAGCTCGCCACCCGTATCATCTCCGAGCAGACGGAAGTCTCCTCCTCGAAGATCCGCCGCGGCGACATCAACGATGCCGATTTCGAAAAGCTCGTCGCCTGCTCGATGATGATGCAGAAGGTGCCGCTCTATATCGACCAGACCGGCGGCATCTCGATCGCCCAGCTTTCGGCGCGTGCGCGCCGTCTGAAGCGCCAGCGCGGCCTCGACGTGCTTGTGGTCGACTATATCCAGCTGATGACCGGCTCGGGCAAATCAAGCGACAACCGCGTGCAGGAAATCACCCAGATCACCACCGGCCTCAAGGCGCTCGGCAAGGAACTCAACGTTCCGATCATCGCGCTGTCGCAGCTTTCGCGTCAGGTCGAAAGCCGCGACGACAAGCGGCCGCAGCTTTCCGACCTTCGCGAATCCGGCTCGATCGAGCAGGACGCCGACGTCGTGCTCTTCGTGTTCCGCGAGGAATATTACGTCAAGAATTCGGAGCCGCGCGACATCCACGATCCGAAATATCCGGAATGGGAAGCGCTGTTCGACAAGGTCAAGGGCACGGCCGACGTCATCATCGCCAAGCAGCGCCATGGGCCGACCGGCACGGTGAAGCTCGCCTTCCAGTCGGAATTCACCCGCTTCGCCGATCTCGCCGATCCATCCTTCACCCATTACGAGGAACATTGACGCGGGCTTCCGCGTCAATTTCCGTCAGAGGCCCGCAGCCCGGAGCAAAGCCACCGTCGCAACGCCGACCACGATGCTGGCCAGCATCGGCAAGCGGCGTGCGGCCACCGCCGTTGCCGCACATGCCAGCGCCTCGGCCCAGCCGGTCGCAAAAGCGGTGGGCGCAATGACGGCCATCAGCACGGCCGGGGGAATGGCCTCGATCGCGGTCCTCCGGCGCTCATCCATTTCGACGTGACGGATCAATACGAGGCCGCTGATACGGGTGAAGACCGTGGCGGCGGCCATCGCAAGAATGGCGATCAAGGTGTCGAGATCGAGCGTCATGCCGCCTGCTCCCGCGCCCTGCCCTGCCAGAGGGCCGTTGCCAGCCCGGCCAGCGCACCGGCGGCGATATACCAGACGCCGGGCACGAAGTGATGGACCGCCACGGAGGCGACACCACTTGCGGCAAGAACGGCGCCGGTTTCCGGCCCCTTCCAGAAGCCCATGACGAGTACGGTGAAGACCGCCGGAAAGGCGAAGTCGAGACCGATGACGGCAGGATTGCCGAGAAAGGCGCCGAGCAGCGCGCCTGTCAGCGACGAGCCCACCCAGGTAAGGTAGAAAGGCGTGACGATGCCGGCATACCAGGCGGGTGTCAGCCGCGTGGCGCCGGCGCGGAATTCCGCCATGGCCCACAGCTCATCGGCAAGGAAGAGCATGGCGATATAGCGTTTGACGCCGGAGAAGGACTGCATCTTCGTGCCGATCGACGCGCTCATCAGCACGTGGCGGATATTGACCAGGAGGGCCGCGAAGCCGACGCCGACCCAGCTTGCCGGATGCGTCCAGATGTCCATGGCGACGAATTGCGATCCGCCGGCAAAGACAAGGACACTCATCAGCGTCGTTTCCAGCGGGGAAAGGCCCTTGGTGGCGGCGACCGCGCCGAAGACCAGGCCGATCGGCAGGACGGCGACAACAAGCGGAAAAATAGCACGCGTTCCGGCAATAAATTCGCTGGATCGCCGGCTGTACTGCAACATGGCAACCTCCTGATTGGGATCACGGAGGCTTAGCCCAGCCTGGGATGGCTGTATTGAACGAAAGTGATCAGCCCGTGCGGAATTGGCCAGGTGTTACGCCCGTGCGCGCCTTGAAGTGTCGGGTGAAATGCGCCTGATCGGCGAAGCCGCATTCAAGCGCGATATCGGCCGGCGCACACCCCTGCCGCAGCAGCCGGCGGGCCACCTGCACGCGCCGGTCCGTCAGGAACGCATGCGGCGTGATGTGATATTCCTTGCGGAAAGCGCGGATGAGGTGAGCGCGGCTCAATCCCGCCACACCGGCCAGCTCATCGAGGCCGACATCGCTGTCGAAATTCTCGACCAAGTAGTCGCGGGCGCGGGCGACCGCGCTTCGCTCCTGTGTATCGACCGGAACGATGATGGCGCTGCCGTGACGCGCAAAGATCGCCGCCAGCACCGAGAACATGCTCTCATCGGATTCCAGCGCGCCTGCGCCGCTCTCGAGTGTCCGATGAGCGGCGTGAAAGGCATTGGCGAGCTGCAGATCGCGTGGAAGCCCGCCGGCGAAGGACGGCGTCGCGTGGAAGGCCTTGCCGGTGACATCCTCCAGAATGTCGATGAACAGCTGCGTATCCGGATAGATCATGCGGTAGCGATAGCCCTCGCCGCCGGGAGCGCCGTCGTGAATGACGCCGGGATCGATCAGGTAAAGATCGCCCGGACCGGTCTCCTCCCGCCTGCCGCTGAGGGTGGCGATCTGGGTGCCGCTTTCGATCGCGCCGATGCTGAAGGTATCATGCGCATGCGGCGCATATTCATGCGTCAGGAAGGTGGCGCTCAGGCACTCCATGTCGTGGAAGCGGCTATCCCGCCAGAAGCGAGCCGATTCCACGTTGGCAAGCGGCATGGCGTCTGCCGCCTCTTTCTGCGATACGTTCTGCATCCGGAAAGATTAGCGTGGAAGCCGGTACGCGTCTTGAACAAAAGTGATCACGCCGGTGGCAAAGGATGGTATGTGGCCGCTGTGCTTCCCCTTGGCCACAATGCTCTCTAGACTGGCGAAGTGATTTTCCTTCCATTCTTCACGGCGATTCATGACAGATTTTCCTATCCCCTTCGAAGACGACGATCTTTTCGCTTCCGCGGGCCTGCGGCTGACCGTCGACCTGACCGCCCTGACGGAAAACTGGCGCGACATGGCGCGCCGTTCAGGTGCGGCGCGCGCCTCGGCAGTCGTCAAGGCGGATGCCTATGGCATGGGCATCGAGGATGCCGGCGAAGCGCTTTATATGGCAGGTGCTCGCGATTTCTTCGTCGCCACAGTCGACGAGGGTGTCACGCTCCGCCTCTATGCGCCCGAGGCGCGCATCTTCGTGCTCTCGGGCATATGGCCGGGCACCGAGCGGCGCTTCTTCGACAATGATCTGGTGCCGGTGATTTCCTCCGACGAGCAGCTCGCCTTCTGGATGGCGGTGCTTACCGATTACGGCGACTACCCCTGCGCGCTGCATGTCGATACCGGCTTCAATCGGCTGGGACTGCGCATGGACGATGCGATCGCGCTCGCCGACGACGTCTCGCGGCCGGCGAGTTTCGCGCCGGTGCTCGTCATGAGTCACCTCGCCTGCGGCGACGATCCCAGCCATGCGATGAATAAGCGACAGCTCGAATCATTCCACAGGGTTAGCGCCGCCTATGAAGGCATCGATTCAAGTCTTGCCGCCTCGGCCGGCATTTTTCTCGGCGAAGATTATCATTTCGACCTGACACGACCCGGCATCGCGCTTTATGGCGGCGAAGCGGTCAACGGCATGGCGAACCCGATGCGGCCGGTCGCAACCGCGGAAGCCCGAATCATCCAGGTACGCAGCGTCGAGGCCGGCGAGACCGTCAGCTACGGCCGAGCGCTGCAGCTTCGCCGCGACAGCCGGCTGGCGATCGCTTCGGCCGGTTATGCCGACGGCTACATGCGCAGCCAGTCGAGCGGCGGCGTGCCGCTGCGCCAGGTGGTGCCACAAGGCGGACAAGGTTTCATCGCCGGACGCAAGGTGCCGGTTGCCGGCCGGATCACCATGGACCTGACGATCTTCGATATCACCGACCTGCCCGACAATGCCGTGCGCGCCGGGGACTATGTCGAGCTTTTCGGCAAGAACATGCCGGTCGACGACGTAGCGCGGGCAGCGGGCACGATCGGATACGAGATCCTGACCAGCATGGGGCTGCGCCACGAGCGGCGCTATGTCGCCGAGGAATAAGCTCCTCTCAGCGGCTGCTGAGCGCAAGGCGGACGCCGAGCGCCACGAAAAGCGCGCCGAGGCCGCGATCGAGCCATAGCCCGATTTTCTGATTATGCCTGAGCGCATCGGCAAGGCGCCCTCCGAGAAGGACGAGCGGCGGCTCGATGAAGGCAGCGACGACAATGATGAGCCCACCATGCAGCATGAGCTGGGCCCATGCCGGCCCTGCCCCTTCGACGACGAATTGCGGCAGGAAGGCCAGAAAGAATATAGCCACCTTCGGATTGAGCAGCGACACCAGAATTCCCTGCCGGTAGATCCTTGCGACCGGCATTTCTTCACCGGCAGCCTTTATCAACCCATTGCCGCCACCAGCGCGCAAGGCCTGGATGCCGAGCCAGACGAGATAGGCGGCGCCGATCCACTTGACCGCGGAGAAGGCGACGGCGGAAGCGGCAAGCACGGCGGAGAGGCCGAGTGCCGCCATCAGCACGTGCAGGCAGGCGCCGGACCAAACGCCGAACAGCGCGGAAAAACCGGCGCGTTTTCCGCTTCTCATCGTGTGACCGAGGATGAACGCGATGTCGGGGCCAGGCGAGAGGTTGAGCAAAACCGCCGCCGACAGAAATGCAAGCCAGTGCGCGAGCGAATAATCGAACATATTCCACCGTTCCGGATGAGCAAAGGCAAAGGATTGGCACGGCGCGCGCTGATGGGGAAATCATTAGTTTTGATCCGTCGCGATAGCCATTATCTCAAGCACGACAATGATTCGTTGAAGCGGCGCGTCTGCTTGCCTCGGGAACCCCGGACTGAAAGAGTAATCGATGGCGAAGGCCAGGACACAATTCATCTGCCAGAGCTGCGGCACGGTTCATAACCGCTGGGCCGGCAAATGCGAGAACTGCGGCGAGTGGAACACCATCGTCGAGGAAGACCCGATGGGCGGGATCGGCTCCGGTCCCGGCAAGACGCCGAAAAAAGGCCGGCCGGTGACGCTGACGGCGCTGTCGGGCGAGATCGAGGAGGCGCCGCGCATCCACACCGCCATGTCGGAGCTCGACCGGGCGCTCGGCGGCGGCTTCGTGCGCGGCTCGGCAGTGCTGATCGGCGGCGATCCCGGCATCGGCAAATCGACGCTGCTGATGCAGGCGGCAGCCGCCCTTGCACGGCGCGGCCACAAGATCATCTACGTCTCCGGCGAAGAAGCCGTGGCGCAGGTGCGGCTGCGGGCGCAGCGCCTTGCGGCGGCCGATACCGACGTGATGCTGGCGGCCGAAACCAATGTCGAGGATATTCTGGCGACGCTTGCCGAGGGCAAAAGGCCGGATCTCGTCATCATCGATTCCATCCAGACGCTGTGGAGCGAACTTGCCGAATCCGCACCGGGAACGGTGACGCAGGTGCGCACCGGCGTGCAGGCGATGATCCGTTTCGCCAAGCAGACCGGGGCTGCCATGGTGCTTGTCGGGCATGTGACCAAGGACGGGCAGATCGCCGGCCCGCGCGTCGTCGAACACATGGTCGATGCCGTGCTCTATTTCGAAGGCGATCGCGGCCATCACTACCGCATCCTGCGCACGGTCAAGAACCGCTTCGGCCCGACCGACGAGATAGGCGTCTTCGAAATGTCCGACAGAGGCTTGCGCGAAGTCGCCAATCCCTCGGAGCTCTTCCTCGGCGAGCGCAACGAAAAATCGCCGGGTGCTGCCGTCTTCGCCGGCATGGAGGGCACCCGCCCCATTCTCGTCGAGGTGCAGGCGCTGGTGGCCCCAACCTCGCTCGGCACGCCGCGGCGTGCCGTGGTCGGCTGGGATTCGGCCCGGCTGTCGATGATCCTTGCGGTGCTGGAAGCCCATTGCGGCGTCCGGCTCGGCCAGCACGACGTCTACCTCAACGTCGCCGGCGGTTACCGCATCTCCGAACCGGCGGCCGATCTTGCCGTCGCCTCGGCGCTCGTTTCCTCGCTTGCCGGTATTGCCCTTCCTGCCGATTGCGTCTATTTCGGCGAAGTCAGCCTGTCGGGTGCCATCCGGCCGGTTGCGCACACCGCCCAGCGCCTCAAGGAAGCCGAGAAGCTGGGCTTTTCCGCTGCACTGCTTCCGTCCGCCTCCGCCGAATTGCCGAAGGGCTCCGGCGGGCGCTGGAGCGAAGTCGCAAGCCTGCCGGATCTGGTGGCGCGCATTGCCGGGTCGAAGGGAGCGCTGCGTGTGGAAGACGAGGTTTGATCCTTTCATTGCCAAGATTGGTGATGATATAGGAGGCACACGATAAGGCGCGACACGGCCGCCAAGCGGCAGTCCTGGAGTTGAAATTACATGCCCATTACGATTTTCGACGGTATTGTCATCGGCGTCGTGCTCTTCTCCGCCGTGCTGGCGATGGTCCGCGGCTTCTCGCGCGAGATCCTCTCGATCGCGAGCTGGGGCGGTTCGGCGGCGGCGGCTTATTACCTCTATCCGTACCTGCTGCCCTATGCGAAGAAATACACCGATGACGACCGCATCGCGATCGTCGGTTCGGCAGCGGTCGTCTTCCTGATCGCGCTGATCGTCATCTCCTTCATCACCATGAAGATCGCCGATTTCATCATCGACAGCCGCGTTGGCGCGCTCGACCGCACGCTCGGCTTCCTGTTCGGGGCAGCGCGCGGCGTGCTGCTCTTGGTCGTTGCCGTCGCCTTCTGGAACTGGCTGGTCGATGCCGACCACCGCCCGGCCTGGGTCAACGACGCGAAGTCGAAACCCTTCCTGGATTCGATGGTCGTGAAGCTGAAATCGGTTCTGCCGGAACAATTTGCCCAGATGATACCGGCGAGCATCCGTGATAAGCTTCAGCCGCAGGCACAGGGAACGGAAGGTACCAATCCGCCGACGGGCGACCAGGCGCCGGCGGAAGACGCACCGGCCGCGCCTGCACAGCAGCCGGCGAATTGACACAGTGTTCAAGAGCTTGACCCGCCCTAAGGCAATTGCCATTTGAGCGGGACGTGAATGAGGGGTCCGGCCGAGCATTCCAGCTCTACCGGGCTTCAGTTATTTCTGGAAATGCCGATCCATTCTTGTGAGAGCAGAGGCCCGCAGAAATGAACCAGTCCCATGCCATCCCGACCGACGATCCGCTCGACGGAGATACGCTGCATGAAGAATGCGGGGTTTTCGGAATTTTGGGACATCCCGATGCCGCGGCACTCACCGCTCTTGGCCTGCATGCGCTTCAGCATCGCGGACAGGAAGCGGCCGGCATCGTCTCCTTCGACGGCAAGCGCTTTTATCAAGAGCGCCATATGGGCCTGGTCGGCGACCATTATACCAATCCGATGACGCTCGCCCGCCTGCCCGGCAGCATGTCGATCGGTCATACGCGCTACTCGACGACGGGCGAAGTGGCCATGCGCAACGTGCAGCCGCTCTTTGCCGAATTGGAAGAAGGCGGCATCGCCATTGCCCATAACGGCAATTTCACCAACGGCCTGACGCTGCGCCGCCAGATCATCGCGACCGGCGCCATCTGTCAGTCGACCTCCGATACCGAAGTCGTCCTGCATCTCATCGCCCGCTCCCGTCATGCTTCCACGTCCGATCGTTTCATCGACGCCATCCGCCAGATGGAAGGCGGCTATTCGATGCTCGCGATGACGCGCACCAAGCTGATTGCCGCGCGCGACCCCACAGGCATCCGCCCGCTCGTGCTGGGCGAACTCGACGGCAAGCCGATCTTCTGCTCGGAAACCTGCGCGCTCGACATCATCGGCGCCAAGTTCATCCGCGACGTTGAGAACGGCGAAGTCGTCATCTGCGAAATCCAGCCTGACGGCTCGATCAGCATCGATGCACGCAAGCCCAGCAAGCCGCAACCGGAGCGCCTGTGCCTGTTCGAATATGTCTATTTCGCCCGGCCGGACTCGGTCGTCGGCGGCCGCAATGTCTATACCACCCGCAAGAACATGGGCATGAACCTCGCCAAGGAATCGCCCGTCGATGCCGACGTGATCGTGCCGGTGCCGGATGGCGGCACGCCTGCGGCTCTCGGCTATGCCCAGCAGAGCGGCATTCCCTTCGAATACGGCATCATCCGCAACCATTATGTCGGGCGCACCTTCATCGAGCCGACGCAACAGATTCGCGCCTTCGGCGTGAAGCTGAAGCACTCTGCCAACCGGGCGATGATCGAAGGCAAGCGCGTGGTGCTGGTGGACGATTCCATCGTGCGCGGCACGACCTCTCTCAAGATCGTGCAGATGATCCGTGAAGCCGGCGCACGCGAAGTCCATGTCCGCGTTGCAAGCCCGATGATCTTCTTCCCGGACTTCTACGGCATCGACACGCCCGATGCCGAAAAGCTGCTGGCAAACCAGTATGCCGATGTCGAGGCGATGGCCAAATATATCGGCGCGGATTCGCTCGCCTTCCTGTCGATCAACGGCCTCTATCGTGCCGTTGGCGGCGAGGATCGCAATCCGGCCCGTCCGCAGTTCACCGACCACTATTTCACCGGTGACTATCCGACCCGCCTGCTCGATAAGAACGGCGAGTCGATGGGCAACAAGCTTTCGATGCTTGCCAGCAACGGCTGACCAGCAAAGGCTGACACGGGCCGGCTTTCCTATCATCCATCCGGAGGGGTTCACCGCACCCCTCTCCCTTCGTCGGGGAATACGACATCATGAACATCAATCTTGAGGGCAAGATCGCGCTCGTCACCGGTGCGTCGCGCGGCATCGGCTATTTCACGGCGCTGGAGCTTGCCAGAGCCGGCGCCCATGTGATTGCCTGCGCCCGCACGGTCGGCGGGCTTGAGGATCTCGACGATGCGATCAAGGCCGTCGGTGGCACGGCGACGCTGGTGCCCTTCGACCTAGCCGACATGAACGCGATCGACGCGCTCGGCGGCTCGATCTTCGAGCGCTGGGGCAAGCTCGACATCCTCGTCGCCAATGCCGGCGTGCTCGGGGTGATTTCGCCGATCGGCCATATCGAGGCGAAGGTGTTCGAGAAGGTGATGACCATCAATGTCACCGCGACATGGCGGCTGATCCGCTCGGTCGACCCGCTGCTCGCCCGTTCCGATGCTGGCCGCGCCGTCATCCTGACCTCGGGCGCCGCCCATAAGTGCCGTCCCTTCTGGGGCGCCTACTCCGCGTCCAAGGCCGCCGTCGAGGCGCTGGCGCGCACCTGGGCCGGCGAGAGCCAAAGTACGCCGCTGAGGATCACCAGCGTCGATCCCGGCGCGACCCGCACCGCCATGCGGTCGCAGGCGGTGCCCGGCGAAGACCCGCAGACGCTGCCGCATCCTTCCGAGGTGGCGAAGGCAATCCTGCCGCTGCTCGGTCCCGGAGTGACGGAGACGGGCAAGCTGTTCATCGTGCGGGAAAACAAGCTCGTCGACTACCGCCTGCCGGAATAGGCCGCACCTCTCACTTCGCTGCAACGGATGGGAATAGGGGCGCCAGGCCCGTCTCCGACGGGCATAAGGCATTGAGGTCCACCGGTCCTTGAATGCCGTCCAAGGTGCCGTTATCGGCAAATTGCCAGATCGACCAACGACGGCAGTCTTCCTGCGCCGGCTCCTTGAATACGCTTCGCAGCCAGAGGTAATGGTCGGGGAAGCGGGCTTCATTGCCTTTCAGATATTGATCGAAGAACTCCTGCGTGACGTAGAAAATCGGCTTTTCCGGAAAGGTGCCTTTCAGCTCGGTGAAGAAGGCGTTCACCTCCGTCGCCATTTCCTCGAGCGTCGGGACCTTGTTGCAATTGCCGACAAACTCTAGGTCGACGGCGATGGGCAGGGTTCCCGGCTCTTTCGGCACGGTCGCCAGGACATTCTGCGCCTGATCCTTGCCCGGGCGGCAGAAGGTGAAGAAATGATAGGCGCCCCTGACCACTCCGGCGTCTCCGGCGCGCTGCCAGTTCTCGGCGAATCGGGAATCCCTGTGGTCGCCGCCTTCGGTCGCCTTCATGAAGGCGAAGCGGACATTCGCCTGCGCGGCAACGGTCTTCCAATCGATGTCGCCCTGGTGATGGCTGACATCGATGCCTTGGATCGGATAGCTGTCGAGAGAGGGATTGTTGAAACGAAGCATCCCGAAATCGTATGCGAAATAAGCAGCGGATGCGACCATCAGAATTACAGTCGCTCCGATCGTTCCCCAGACCAAGCTTCTCACTCATCCCCCCATTTCTCGGCAGCCCGCCAACTGGCTATTCGCGATTTGTGCCGCGAAAATGGCGGACGAGCCTCAGCGTGCGCACCCGTGTCTTCGCCGGACGCTCACCCTTGCAATCGGGTCGCCGGATATGTCGCTCCGGTTACCGCCGGATCGCTCCTCGTCCCTCTTGACCAAATGCCATTCCCGAGCCATAAATCCCGCCATGAAAACGGTTATCTGCATTATCTGCCGGAAGATTATTCGCTAGCGCGAGCGCTGGCCCGGCCGTTTTCGTCTCCCAAATAGTCAAGATGCGAAACGCCCCGGTCCGCCGGTCGCACTATTTTTCTGATCGTGCCTTTGGGAGAGTGAAATGGACGCGACGCCGGAACTGAAGCTGTACAACACGCTGACACGGGAAAAATCGGTCTTTTCGCCGATCGATCCCAACAATGTCCGCCTGTATGTCTGCGGCCCGACCGTCTATGACTTCGCCCATATCGGCAATGCCCGGCCAGCCATCGTCTTCGACGTGCTGTTCCGGCTGCTGCGCCATGCCTATGGCGAAGACCACGTCACCTATGCCCGCAACATCACCGACGTTGACGACAAGATCAATGCGCGCGCACTTCGCGACCATCCAGGCCTGCCGCTCAATGAAGCGATCCGCGCGGTCACCGAAAAGACCGAGACGCAATATCACGCCGATGTCGCCGAACTCGGCTGCCTGGAGCCGAGCTTCGAGCCGCGCGCCACCGACAATATCGAAGAGATGACCGAAATCATCGAAAAGCTGATCGGCAACGGTCATGCCTATGTCGCATCGGGCGAAGTGCTGTTCGACACCAAATCCATGGCGGATTATGGCCAGCTTTCGAAGCGCCCTCTCGACGAACAGCAGGCCGGCGCCCGCATCGCCGTCGACGCGCACAAGAAGAATCCGGGCGATTTCGTGCTCTGGAAGCTGTCGAGCCACAACGAGCCCGGCTGGGAGAGCCCCTGGGGCCGCGGCCGGCCCGGATGGCACATCGAATGCTCCGCGATGAGCAAGCGTTATCTCGGCGATGTCTTCGACATTCACGGCGGCGGGCTGGACCTGATCTTTCCGCATCATGAAAACGAGATCGCCCAGTCGCGCTGCGCCCACGGTACCGAGGTGATGGCGAATGTCTGGATGCATAACGGCTTCCTGCAGGTCGAAGGTCGCAAGATGTCGAAATCCGAAGGCAATTTCGTCACCATCCACGAGTTGCTGCACACGGACACCTTCGGCGGCCGCAAATGGCCGGGCGAGGTGCTGCGTCTTGCCATGCTGATGACGCATTACCGCGAGCCGATCGATTTCTCGATCAAGCGACTGGAAGAAGCCGAACGGCTGCTCGCCAAATGGCCGGCGACGGAAGCCGGCGATGCCGCACCCGACGACGGCGTGCTGAAGGCGCTGGCCGACGATCTCAATACGGTGGCGGCAGTGCAGGCACTGCATGCGCTGGCGCAGGCCGCCCATACGGATCCCACCGTGGGTGCCACCTTCGCCGCAACGGCCGACCTTCTGGGCCTGTTGCCGAAAAAGATGGAGATCGACGAAGCCGTGGCGGCGGCGGTCGATGCGCTGGTCGCCATGCGCCTCGAAATGCTGAAGGCGAAAAATTTTGCCGAGGCCGACAAGATCCGCGACGAGCTGACGGCAAAAGGCATCCAGTTGAAGGACGGCAAGGATGCGGCGACCGGCGAGCGCGTGACGACTTGGGAGGTCAAGCGGTGAAAGTGGCGAGTTGGGAAAAGACCCCTCCCCAACCCCTCCCCACAAGGGGGAGGGGCTATGGTGCCGCGCTGCTCCTCCGATGCGACCTCACCACCACTGCCGGAATTCTAGGCAAAAGCGAAGGTGGTGCCACCAGCGAGCCCTCCCCCTTGTGGGGAGGGTTGGGAGGGGTCTTTGCGCCCAGGCTGGAATCCCAAGGGAGGAATAGTCGATGACCACCTACACCGGCGGCTGCCAATGCGGAGCGATCCGTTTTCGCGTCAGCGGCGAACTCAAGGATTCGTCGATCTGTCATTGCCGCATGTGCCAGAAGGCGTTCGGGGCCTATTATGCGCCGCTGGTCTCGGTGCGCGGCGCCGAGTTCGAATGGGCGCGCGGAGAGCGGAAGCGGTTCCGCTCTTCGAATTTCGTCGAGCGCGGTTTCTGCGGTGATTGCGGCACGCCGCTGACCTATGAGGCACCGGATGGAATGGCGATTGCCGCAGGCGCCTTCGACGATCCATCATTGCTTCCGCCGACCATTCAATGGGGTGTGGAAGGCAAGATCGGATTCGTCGATCATCTGCACGAACTGCCCGGAGAAAGAACCGAGGCGGATCTGACGGCGGGCTCTTTCCTGCACGAACTCGTTTCCTATCAGCATCCCGATCATGAGACGCAGGCATGGCCACCCAAGGAGCTCGGATGACGACGGAAACGGACAAAAGCGGCGGGTGCCAGTGCGGCGCATTGCGTTATCGCGCCAAAGGCGAACTCGGCTACCCCCATCTTTGCCATTGCCGCATGTGCCAGAAGGCGGCCGGTAATTATTTCATGCCGCTGGCCGGCGTGAAGCGTAGCGATTTTACCCTGACGCGCGGCGCGCCGAAATGGTTTCAATCCTCGGATCTGGTGCGGCGCGGCTTCTGCGGCGATTGCGGGACGCCGCTGTTCTACGACATCCCGGGGACTGATTTCATCAATATCACGCTTGGCACGCTGGATAATCCCGATGCGGTCAAGCCGGTGGCGCAATCGAACACCGGCCGCAAGATGTCCTGGTTTCATGCGCTGGACGGCCTGCCGCTCGAACCAGAGCCTGAAACACCCGACCGCGAGACCGCGATCGCGGCAAGCAATCATCAGCACCCCGACCACGATACGAAAATCTGGCCCCTCGGAGAGACCGCATGACGGATACGATCAAGACAGGCGGATGCCAGTGCGGCGCCGTGCGCTTCCGCATCTCAGGCAAGTTGGGGCGCCCCTCGATCTGCCATTGCCGCATGTGCCAGAAGCAGTTCGGCGGTTTTTTCTCCGCGCTCGTCACCGCGCCTGAGGAAGGTATGGAATGGACGCGCGGCGAGCCGAGCTACTTCCAGTCCTCAGTCAATATCGAGCGCGGCTTCTGCAGCAATTGCGGCACGCCGATGACCTATCGTCATCCCGGCGGGCTGGAGCTTGCGATCGGCACTTTCGACGATCGCAGCGACCTCGCACCGCAGATCCAGGTCAATTACGAGGCTCGCCTGCCCTGGGTCGAGGAAATCTTCAAGGCGCCGGTGCACACAGATCCCGATTTTTATGCCCGGCAGGAAGCGATCATCTCCTTCCAGCATCCCGATCACGATACAGCCGTCTGGCCCGCGAAAGGCGTGAAGATATGACCGAGATCCTGCGCACGCTCTATCCCGAGATCGAACCCTATGCTTCCGGCCATCTCGATGTCGGCGACGGCCATGTGATCTATTGGGAGCGCTCGGGAACACCTGGCGCCAAGCCGGCCGTCTTCCTGCATGGCGGCCCGGGCGGCGGCTTTTCGCCTGCCCATCGCCGGCTTTTCGATCCCCATCTCTACGACGTCATGCTGTTTGACCAGCGCGGTTGCGGCAGGTCGACGCCGCATGCGGATCTCAACGCCAACACCACCTGGCACCTCGTAGCCGATATCGAGCGGCTGCGCGAAATGGCCGGCGTCGAGACATGGCAGGTGTTCGGCGGCTCCTGGGGTTCGACGCTGGCGCTCGCCTATGCCGAGACGCATCCGCAGCACGTGTCCGAACTCATTCTGCGCGGCATCTATACGCTGACCAAGGCCGAGCTCGACTGGTACTATCAGTTCGGCGTCTCGGAAATATTCCCGGATAAATGGGAGCGCTTCATCGCTCCCATTCCGCCGGAGGAGCGGCATGAGATGATGCATGCCTATCATCGCCGCCTGACGCATGAGGATCGGACGGTGCGCCTTGCAGCCGCGCAGGCTTGGAGCATCTGGGAAGGCGAAACGATCACGCTGCTGCCGGAACCTTCGACGAGCGGCAAGTTCGAGGAGGCGGAATTCGCCTATGCCTTTGCGCGGATCGAGAACCATTTCTTCATCAATGCCGGCTGGATGGACGAGGGACAGTTGATCCGCGATGCCGGCAGGCTCAAGGATATTCCCGGCGTCATCGTCCATGGCCGCTACGACATGCCCTGCCCGGCCAAATATGCCTGGCGGCTGCACAAGGCCTGGCCGAAGGCGGAGTTCCACCTGATCGAGGGTGCGGGCCATGCCTATTCGGAGCCAGGGATTCTCGATCGGCTGATCCGGGCGACGGATCAGTTTGCCGGGAAGTTATAAGCCGTACCGTGAGGCCCCCTCACCCTAACCCTCTCCCCGAGGGGAGAGGGGACAAGGCGAGCGACGCGGCTACCCCTTCTCCCCTCGGGGAGAAGGTGCCCGTAGGGCGGATGAGGGGGCTTCCGCACAACAGAAAACAACACCCGCCCGCCGGGAGGAAACGACATGAAAGAACGCATCTACCTCTTCGACACGACGCTCCGGGACGGGCAGCAGACGCCCGGCATCGATTTTTCGGTCGAGGACAAGATTGCGATAGCCGCCATGCTGGATGAGTTCGGCTTCGACTATGTCGAGGGCGGTTACCCCGGCGCCAATCCAACCGATACCGCCTTCTTCAGCGAGAAGCGCACCAGCCAGGCCCGCTTCGTCGCCTTCGGCATGACCAAGCGGGCGGGTGTTTCGGTCTCCAACGATCCCGGCATTGCCGGGCTGCTGCAGGCCAAAAGCGACGCCATCTGTTTCGTCGCCAAGACCTGGGATTATCACGTCGCGGTGGCGCTCGGCTGCACCAATGAGGAAAACCTCGAAAGCATTGCCGAAAGCGTCAAGGCAGCCGTCGGCGCCGGCAAGGAAGCGATCGTCGATTGCGAGCATTTCTTCGACGGCTTCAAGGCCAATCCGGCCTATGCGCTCGCCTGCGCCAAGACGGCCTATGAGAGCGGCGCACGCTGGGTCGTGCTCTGCGACACCAATGGCGGCACGCAGCCGCCGGAGGTCCGCGCCATCGTCGAGGCGGTGATCGCCTCAGGCGTTCCCGGCCACTGTCTCGGCATTCATGCGCATAACGACACCGGACAGGCAGTCGCCAATTCGCTTGCCGCGGTCGAAGCCGGCGTCCGGCAGATCCAGGGCACGCTGAACGGCATCGGCGAGCGCTGCGGCAATGCCAATCTGGTGACGCTGATCCCGACGCTGGCGCTGAAGAGCGCCTATACCTCACGTTTCGAAACGGCGATCGACGAGGAGCGGCTGCTCAACCTCACCCGGCTCTCGCATGCCTTCGACGAGCTGCTCAACCGCTCGCCCGACCACCAGATGCCCTATGTCGGCGCTTCCGCCTTCGCCACCAAGGCCGGCATCCACGCATCGGCGCTGATCAAGGACCCGCGCACCTATGAACACGTGCCGCCGGAAACCGTCGGCAACTTCCGCAAGGTCATGGTGTCGGACCAGGGCGGCAAGGCGAACTTCATCAATGCGCTGAAGCGGCGCGGCATCACCGTCGCCAAGGACGATCCGAAGCTCGACCTGCTGATCTCGATCGTCAAGGAACGGGAATCCATCGGCTATGCCTATGAGGGCGCCGACGCGAGCTTCGAGCTCCTGGCGCACCGCACGCTCGGCACGATCCCGGAATTCTTCACCATCGAAGGCTTCCGCGTGATGATCGAGCGCCGCTTCGACAGCCTTGGCCGCGTGAAGATCGTCTCGGAGGCGGTGGTCAAGATCACCATCGACGGCCAGACGCTGATGTCGGTTGCCGATGCGGAAGGACCGGTCAACGCGCTCGACCTGGCGCTGCGCAAGGATTTCGGCAAGTATCAGCACGAGATCGACGATCTGGTGCTCGCCGATTTCAAGGTGCGTATCCTCAATGGCGGCACGGAGGCGATCACCCGCGTGCTGATCGAATCCACCGACAGCGACGGCGTGCGCTGGTGGACGGTCGGCGTCTCGGAAAACATCATCGACGCCTCGTTCCAGGCGCTGATGGATTCCGTCATCTACAAGCTGATGAAGAACCGGCAGCTGGCCGGCAAGATCGCGGCGGAATAAGTCTATTCCGCCGGTTCTCCGCGCCAAGGCCGATACCGGCCTTGGCCGCTGTCATCCGTTCATCGCGTCGCCATCCGCGTCAAATCTCCTTACCCTTCATTCAACGAAATGAATTGGCCTATTCACGGCGCTTAAGCTAGGCCGGATCAGAAGAAGAACAAAGATGGAAACAGCCGATGTCGACCGATGTATCCGTTCCGCTGGCCAAGAACGAAGATAGTCCGCGTGGTTTCGCCTTCGCGCTGACGGCCTATCTGCTCTGGGGTTTTCTGCCGATCTACATGAAGGCGGTGGCGCATATTCCGCCGGCCGAGGTGATCGCCCATCGCATTGTCTGGTCGCTGCCGCTGGCAGGCATCGTGCTGATCGTGCTCGGGCGTACGCAGGACATCGCGACCGCGCTGCGCTCGCCGCGCATGCTGGCGATGGCGGCGCTGACGGCGTCGCTGATCACCGTCAACTGGGGCACCTATGTCTGGGCCATCGGTGCCGGCCATTCACTCGATGCGGCGCTCGGCTATTTCATCAATCCGCTGTTCAGCATCTTCCTCGGCGCGGTGTTTCTCAAGGAAAAGCTGCAGCCGCTGCAAATCGCGGCGATCGCGCTTGCCGCCCTTGCCGTCGCCATTCTCGCATTCGATAGCGGCGGCATCCCGTGGGTGGCGCTGACGCTGGCAATCAGCTGGGGTTTTTATGCCCTGTTCCGCAAGACGCTGCCGCTCGGGCCGAACCAGGGCTTCTTCCTCGAAGTGCTGATCCTCAGCGGGCCGGCCCTGCTTTACATCCTCTATCTCGAATTCGACAGCGGCCAGGGCCATCTCTACCGCACAAGTCTTGCCGACACCACGCTGCTGCTCGGCTGCGGCGTCATCACCGCCGTGCCGCTGATGATCTATGCCAACGGCGCCAAGCTCTTGAAGCTGTCGACGATCGGCATCATGCAGTATATCGCGCCGACGATGATCTTCCTGATTGCCGTCTTCGTCTTCCACGAGCCGCTCAGCACGGCGCGCATGATCGCCTTCCCGCTGATCTGGGCGGGGCTGTTCCTCTATAGCTGGTCGATGCTGAAGGGTAGCCGCGGGCGCTAGTTCGGAGTCCCTGTCCAACGGATGTCGTCGTTGCTACGTAACGATCGAACCATCGAAAGCCGGAGCGCGTCGGCTTTAAAACCAGGACAGCAGCGCCGTGCGGACAACGATCCCGGCCAATGCGCTCACGACGGCGACGCCTGCCACCGGCCTGAGCGCCGGCACCGAAGCGATCAGGATGGAAAGACCGGGAACGTCGAGAGGGTTTAGCAGAAATGCGGACCCGTGAATGATCTTCTCAGGCGCAAGGCCCTGCTCCTTGTGGAGGTCGAGTAACAGCGTGACCGCTGCGCTCGACCCTGCCAGGCACTTTGTGAGCAAGAACAGGACATCCTGCTGCGAGACGCCGAGCAACTGAAGCAACGGCTGCGCAACGGACGTGAAGACCGAAAGTGCGCCTGTGCTTTGGATTAGCCTCACCATCTCCAGGGAGATCACCAGCACCGGCAGAATTGCCGAAATGACCCGAACGGCATCTGCGCCACCGCGGTTGATTGCCGCCAGCAGATCGCGTCTTGCGGCGACGTGGTCATCGGCCGTGTCACGGGAACAGACCGTTTCAAACAAGGAACGGCGTCCAATCATCCAGCAAGCGAGAGTGGACGCCACAAGCGCTCCGCAAAGACCGTTGACGATGATCAAGCCGGGATCGACACCGAGGCTTGCGAGCGGAAAACTGGCATTTGCCGGCGCGGCCGCAAGCACCGCGGCAAAGGCGGCGGCCATGAATCGCTCCGATGTCCGTTTGTGCGCCATGAGCGACAGGGCCGCGACCGGGGCTGCCGAACTGACGAGGCTGAGCTGGATAATCGCCAAGGCTCCGAAACCGTCCAGACCGAACAATCGGAAGAGCGGGTCGGCCTTGCCGGCCATCCATCGCAAGGCGCTCATACCCTCGAGATAGCGCATCAGCGAGAATGTCACGATCATCAACGGCAGAAAGGTGAATATCGCGATGTCGACGGCAGTTCGTCCGGCATCCAAGATGGCGTTGATCAGAATTGTCATAGGAACGAGTGACTTGATGGCCGCGCCGAGCTTGCGGCAGGCTGATGGAGGAAGCGGGCCCCGGATTTGAGCCCGGAGCCCGCTCGTTCAAATTCTATTCCGGTTGGAAGGTTTCATCGAAGAAGCGGGCAACCTCGGAATAGGCCTGCATGCGGTTGCTTTCCATCAGGGCGAGGTGCGTCGCCTCCCCGATTTCCACCCATCGCTTGTAGGAGGCGCCGGTCAGCTGCTCGAAATAGGCCCGCGCCAGATCAAGCGGGACGTCGATGTCCCATTCACCGTGCAACAGCAGCACCGGCGCGCGAATCTCGCCCGGCCGATAGTAGGGATTTCCAGCCCGCCAGTAGGTACGGATATCCTGGATCGGCCCGTTGGTAGCTCGGAGTTTGCCCTGCTCCCTGTCAGCCTGCGACGTCTCCTCGGAAAGAGTCAGTTTGGCCCAGAGGTCGAACCAGCCCTCCGGCACAAGACGTTCACGCGCGTGCTCGGGTGCAGTGCTCAGCCAACGCGCCAAGGCCGCCTGGGCCGGAACAAGCCGGTAGGAACCGAGGACGCCACCCTGGTCGATCGGGATGGGAACGTCGCTCAGCCATTGCGGCGCGAGCAGCGCGAGCTTGACGACCTTGTCGCCGTTGCGCGCAGCATATGCGCCGGCCACGGTGCCGCCCCACGACATGGCGAAGACGTTGACAGCCTTCAGACCGCGCAGTCGAAGGACGAAATCGACAGCCGTTGCGAAGTCCGTGACGCCGGTGTCGGTAGCGACAAGCGGCGGGTTGAGATCGGGCTCCGCCTGCATTTCCGGCGGGCGGGTCGATTTTCCATAGCCCCTGACATCGACCGCAAAGACATCGAAGCCTTGATGAGCGAGGAAGTCGATGAAGGACATCCCGTTGAAGGGAACATCGTAAAGACTTCCGGACGAGAAGGTCGCCCCGTGCACCATCACGATTGTCTTCTCGGCGAGAAAGGTCTTGTGATCTTTCCTTCGCTTATTGCGGAGATAGAGCTTGATGCCGTCGGTTCCGCTATCGACGTAATGTTCGTCGAATACGATCTCGCCTGCGTCAAAAGCTGAAGATGCGAGCTTGTTCTCAGACATAGGACCACCTGAATTTTTCGCCGTCGCGGGTCACATAACCAGCAGACGAGCCGGGGAAATGCGTGGAGAAGTAAATGGCGCGATTATCGGCTGCGAGCTCGAGGACACGCCGTCTGGACTGGGCAGCCTGATCCAGGAATTCGCAGAACACCGTGTTGAGGTCGGGACGCTCCACCTGGATCGGATGGTGCATGACATCGCCGGCAAAAATCGCCGCTTCATTGTCCGATTCCAGCAGAACGGACATGTGGCCGATGCTGTGGCCAGGTGTCGGCAAGAAGGTGAAGCGATCCAGGAAAGGACCGCCAGCACTGTCGATGAAATCCGCAAGCCCCGCCTCGATCACGGGCCGCACGCTGTCTTCATAGACGCCGGAACTCGGAATGTTGACGTCGTTGTGGCTTGCCGTTGACGAGTAGTATTCCTGCTCGGCGCGCGGGAAGATGTAGCGCGCATTTTTGAAGGTGGGAATCCATCTTCCGTCCTCAAGCACGGTATTCCAGCCGGAATGATCGACGTGGAGATGAGTATTGATGACGAAGTCGACGTCTTCCGGCCCGACACCCGCCTGGCGCAGCCTGTCGAGAAACGGGATAGTCTGTTGATGGAAGCTGGGGTTACGCGGTCTTTCCTTGTCGTTGCCCGAGCTCGTATCGATCAGGATGACGTGGTCGGGCGTTCTCACAAGCCAACTATGTATGCTCACCACAAGGGCATCGCGGCCCTCTTCCATATCAACGGCGGAAAGCCGCGGCTCGACCGCCTTGATCTCCTCAGAACCAGCATCCGGATAGAGAAACGACGGCGGCACGTTATGCAGATATTGCTCCTGCACCTTTCTCACCGCCACGCCGGCAATACGATATTCCTTTCCAAGATCGCTCATGGAACTTCCTTTCGAGTTGAACTGGGATCGGGACAGCGCTGTCTGATGGCTATGGACAATAGGGAGAATTCGTGAAACGATCAAATCGATGAATGAAATTGTCTCCATCGATCATTTCAATTTGTGGTCTTTCGACCTGAACCTGCTCGTCGCATTCGATGCGCTGATGAAGGAGCGGAGCGTGACGAAGGCTGCTGTTCGTCTGAAAATCCAGCAGCCTGCCATGAGCCACAATCTCGGAACGCTTCGGACATTGCTTCAGGACGAGTTGTTCGTGCGTGTCGGCCAAGTCATGCAGCCGACCCATCGCGCACTGCGTTTCGCCGAGGCCGTCGAGCAGATCCTCAGCCGTACGCAGCAGGCGATCGTAACGCCATCGACCTTCGAGCCCGGTGAGGCCGAACAGATATTCCGCATCGGCTTTTCCAGCGAGCTTGAGGTGCTGCTCGTGCCGCGCCTCGCCGCTATGTTGAACGAAACGGCGCCCCGCATCAGGGTACTCGCCCGCGCGGTCGATCCAGAGATGGTCCACAAGCTTCTGGACGACAACGTCATCGATCTCGGCGTCGGCTGCTACGATGACGGCAACAACAGACATCGGCGGAGCCTGCTGTTCGAGCAATCGCTGATGTGTTGCTACAATCCGAAGCTTCTCGACCTACCCGAAACATTGGACCGAGACAGCTATGTCGGGCTGAAGCATGCACTGGTTTCACAGAAAGACGCCATCGAAGGCTGCATTGATGATGCATTGAAGCGGATCAATGTGCGGCTTGACGTGTCGGTGGCAGCGCCGGAATTCCTGACTGTGCTGACCGCTGTTCTGGAAGCGCCCTTGATCGCGACCCTGCCGACCAGAATCGTGAAGCGGTATGCCGGCCTGTTCGGCTTGGCGGTCGCCGACGTTCCCCTCGATCTAACGGTAAGCCCGATATCGATGGTCTGGTCGACGGCAAGTGACAATGATCCCGCCAGCCGATGGATGCGATCTCAGGTGACGCAGCTTGTCTCGGCATATAGCTGAATTTGCCTGCAGAAAAGCTTGACTGCTCCGGCACCGCCCGGCCGCCTACATCTTCGAAATCACCTCGTCCTCGCCGTCACGGTCGGCGGCGAGCTGGGCTGCCTGGGCCATGATCGCCGGAATGATGCCGGAGATCTCGTCGACGACGAGCGGCTGCACCCGGTGGGCGGTGTGCAGGAAGCCTTCTTCGGTCATATGGCGCATCAGCTCCATCATCGGATCCCAGAAACCGTTGACGTTAGCAAAGACCATCGGCTTTTCGTGGCGGCCGAGCTGCGCCCAGGTCATGATTTCGACGATCTCTTCCAGCGTGCCGATGCCGCCGGGGAGTGCTACGAAGGCGTCGGAGCGCTCGAACATCGTATGTTTGCGCGCGTGCATGTCAGGCGTTACAATAAGTTCGTTAAGCTGACCGAGCGAGTGGCGAGTCGCTTCCATATCGATCAGGAATTCGGGAATGATGCCCGTCACCTGACCGCCGCCTGAAAGCACGCCGCTGGCAACCGCGCCCATGATGCCTTTGGTACCCCCGCCATAGACGAGGCGCAGGCCGTATTCGGCGATCTCTCGTCCGAGAGCACGCCCGGCCGCCATGTGGGAGGGATCGCGTCCCGGCCTGGAGCCGCAGTAAACGCAGATGGATCGAATCGATACAGATTGCTCGGTCATGAGGGCAAACAACTATTCCATTTCAATGCAGTCAAGAAAATTGACTGAAAAGCAGCGTGCCTAGCTTGCCTAATTGCTTTGAATGCTTGTGAAAAGCAACGGGAATCGCTAGCAATTTCGGTTACTACGGCAAATTGCCGCCTGGGGAGACATAATGATGAAGAACCGTGCCGGCTTGCTGGCCCTTGCAGTCCTCGTAATCGCAATCTTACTGATGGTGTTTTTCGTCATGCCGCGCATCGGCAGCGATGCAGCCAAGGTCGGCGACGCCATCAACCAGGCGAGCACGGAGCTCAAGAACACGGTTAACGAGGCAGAAAAGACATCGCGCTCGGCCGTCGCCGACACGGCTGGGGTCGCCGATAAGGTGGGTCGTCTTTCGGCCGATGCCGGTGTGTCGCTCGGTGAGCTCAAGGCGCTGTTTGCCGACGGCAAGGGCCCTGCCGACGATGTCTTCGCCGCCGCCAAGACCAAGGCCGTCAATGCGCTGACGGCGCTGGCCGATTTCGCCGTCCCCGAGGGTCTCGATCCCGCCACCCGGACGCTTGCCGTCAAGGCTAGGGAAGGCGGCGCCAAGGCGCTCGCCATCATCCAGGCACTGCCCGAGAACATCGCCGATGCGCTTGCCGCGATCGCCAAGGCCGAGGCTGCGCTGACCGGTGCGACTGAGCCCGCCCCTGCTGCCAATAACGCCGCAGTGAATACCGGCCCGAAGCTTCCGGCTTTCGACGTCTTGCGTGTCGAACCGGACGGCTCGACGGTGATTGCCGGCTCCGCCGAACCAAACGGCAAGCTCGAAGTGCTTGACGGCGAAAAGGTGGTGACGACGGCCAATGTCGATGCGAGCGGTGATTTCGCTGCGGTTCTCGACGATCCGCTTTCGGCCGGCGACCATCAGCTCGTGCTCAAGTTCACCAGCAAGGACGGCAAGAGCACGCTTTCCGAAGAGGTCGCGACCATTTCCGTGCCGAAGGACGGCAATGGCGCCAATCTGCTCGCCATGGTCTCCAAACCCGGCACGGCAAGCCGCATCATCACTGCGCCGAAGGGCGGAACCGAAGTTGCCGATGCCTCCAATCCGATGGCGCCGCCTGCGGACAAACCGGCGGGTGAGACCGCGTCTGCCGCAACGCCTGCACCGACCGGCGAGCTGGCGCTGCAGACGCCTGGTGTCACCGACGCTGCCTCCGGCGGCACGGATACGGCACCGGCCGTTCCCGGCACGGCCGCACCTGATAAGACGACTGCCCCTGATGTGATGGTCAATGCGGTCGAGATCGAAGGCAACAAGATCTTCGTTGCCGGCACGACGCGTGCCAACGCCAAGGTCATCGGTTATGCCGACGACAGCCTCGTCGGCCAGGACACCGCCGGCTCCGACGGCCATTTCGTCATCGACGGCGTGGTGGCGCTTTCGGTCGGCGACCACAAGATCCGCGTCGATGTCGTCGATCCCGCCGGCAAGGTGATCGTGCGCGCAGCGGTGAATTTCAATCGCCCGGCCGGCGATCAGGTCAGGGTCGCCGCACAGGTCGGTCCGGCCGACGCGGACGGGTCTTCGGCGATGGTGCCGCTCGACGAAGGCGAACTCGGCAAGCGCAAGGCCGAGACCAGCAAGGCCTTCGGCCTGCTGAAGGGGCTGTTTGCCGATGGCAAGCTGCCCGGCGCCGAACAGCTTGCAGCGGCACGCTCGGCCACGGAATTCGCGTTGCGCTCCGTCGCCGATTTCCGCCCGGCGGCCGATGCGCCCGACGCCTTCAAGCAAGCCTCCGGCTCCGCCTCGCAGGTCGCCACCAATGCGCTAAAGCTGCTGCAGGGCCTGCCTGGGGATGCGACGTCCGTCGGCGCAGCACTCGACAGGCTGGGCGCTATGATCGCCGAGCTCACGACTGCACCTGCTCTGACTGCACCCGCTGCAAACGAGGTGGGGAGCAACCAGCCGAAGACGATCGAACAGGCGCCGCTGACGGCAAACAACGCGGCGGTCATCATTCGCCGCGGCGACACGCTGTGGCAGATCTCGCGCCGCACCTATGGCCTCGGCGTTCGCTACACGACGATCTACATCGCCAATGAGGACAAGATCATCGATCCCGATCGCATCCGCCCCGGCCAGATCTTCGGGCTTCCGAAGGATGCGTTGCCGAACGCCGAAGAGCTGCACCGCAAGCGCATGTCTCACCAGCGTCTCTAAGCACCAGACAACATGACGAGGCCGGGCGGCACAACCGCCCGGTCTGTCTTTTCCTGACCCCTGCATTTGTTGTATTCATCCGCCCGGCACCTTATCTGGCGGTGGCGGCTGCGGAATTGCGGGAAGCGCTTTCAGGCACGTCCCGGTCCCCTACCCTTGCCGGCATCGAAGCGCCGTAAATCGCGGCAAGCCCATCCGGGCTGGAGACAATCATGGCAAACAGCAAGACAGTCTCGGAATCCAACCTGCTGCGCACACTTCTCAACCTATGGCCCTATATGTGGCCGGCCGGCCGCACCGACCTGAAGATGCGCGTCGTCTGGGCCTCGGTCTTTCTGCTGATTTCCAAGTTCGTGCTGCTGCTCGTTCCCTATTTTTTCAAGTGGTCGACCGATGCGCTGAACGGCAGGATGGATCTTGCCGGCTCGGTGCCGCCGCTGCTTGCCGGCGCCATCGCGCTTGTCATCGCCTACAACATCACCCGGCTGATCCAGCTCGGCCTCAACCAGCTGCGCGACGCGCTGTTTGCCAGCGTCGGTCAACATGCGGTGCGCCAGCTTGCCTACAGGACCTTCGTGCACATGCACGAGCTGTCGCTGCGCTTCCATCTGGAGCGCAAGACCGGCGGCCTCTCGCGCATCATCGAGCGCGGCACCAAAGGCATCGAAACGATCGTGCGTTTCACGATCCTCAATTCGGTGCCAACCGTCATCGAATTCCTGCTGACGGCGGCGATCTTCTGGTGGGGCTACGGCTTCTCCTATCTCGCCGTCACCGCCTTCACCGTCTGGGCCTATATCTGGTTCACGATCCGCGCCTCCGACTGGCGGATCGCCATCCGCCGGTCGATGAACGACAGCGATACCGACGCCAACACCAAGGCGATCGATTCCCTGCTCAATTTCGAGACCGTCAAATATTTCGGCAACGAAGAGATGGAGGCGAAACGCTTCGACAAATCGATGGAACGCTACGAGAAGGCGGCGACCGATGTCTGGACTTCGCTCGGCTGGCTGAACTTCGGCCAGGGCGTCATTTTCGGCATCGGCACCACCATCATGCTGGTGCTGTCGGCGCTGGCCGTGCAGCGCGGCGAGCAGACGGTCGGCGATTTCGTCTTCGTCAATTCGATGCTGCTGCAGCTTTCCGCGCCGCTCAACTTCATCGGCTTCGTCTACCGCGAAATCCGCCAGGGGCTGACCGATATCGAGCAGATGTTCGATCTGCTGGAGGTGAAGGCCGAGGTCAAGGACGCGCCCGATGCGACCGAGCTTCGCATCGGCCAGGGCGCGATCGCCTTCAAGAACGTGCAGTTCGCCTATGATCCGGCCCGTCCGATCCTGAAGGGCATTTCCTTCGAGGTGCCGGCCGGCAAGACGGTCGCCGTCGTCGGCCCGTCGGGCGCCGGCAAATCGACGCTGTCGCGGCTGCTCTATCGTTTCTACGATATCCAGAGCGGCACGATCACCGTCGACGGCCAGGATATCCGCACGGTGACGCAGAAGAGCCTGCGCACGGCGATCGGCATGGTGCCGCAGGATACGGTGCTCTTCAACGACACGGTCGCCTACAACATCCGCTACGGCCGCACATCGGCCAGCGACGGCGAGGTCTTTGCGGCAGCCGAGGTGGCGCAGATCGCCCATTTCATCGAGACGCTGCCCGAGGGGTTCGAGACCAAGGTCGGCGAACGCGGGCTGAAGCTTTCGGGCGGCGAGAAGCAGCGGGTGGCGATCGCCCGCACCATCCTCAAGGCGCCGCCGATCCTGATCCTCGACGAGGCGACGTCGGCGCTCGACACGACGACGGAACGGGAAATCCAGACCGCGCTCGACGTGGTGTCGAAAAACCGCACGACGCTTGTTATCGCCCACCGGCTTTCGACCGTTATCGGCGCCGACGAAATCATCGTCTTGAAAAGCGGCGAGATCGCCGAGCGCGGGACGCATACTGCCCTCATCGAACAGAACGGCCTCTATGCCTCGATGTGGAACCGCCAGCGCGAGGCGATCCAGGCGGAGGAACATCTGAAGCAGGTGCGCGAAAGCGACGACCTCGGCGTGATCACGCGGCTTGCTCCGGCAAGCTGACCCAGAGACCGCTGAACAGGGAGGACGGCGCCGGCAGGCTTTTGTTGTTCAGAACCTCGGCGTCGGAACCAGTGCCGGGGCCACAGCATTGCCCCGGAGACGGTTTTTCGCTAACCAGCAAAAAACGACAACGCAAGGAGACCGGCAGCATGAGCCTGTTCAATACGGTTCGCAACACGATCGTCCCCGTGCACAAGGAGGGTTATCCCTTCGTTGCCGCCTTCTTTGTCGCATCGCTGCTCCTCGGCTGGATCTTCAAGCCGCTCTTTTGGATCGGCATGATCTTCACGCTGTGGTGCGCCTATTTCTTCCGTGATCCCGAGCGCGTGACGCCGCAGGACGACGATCTGGTGATCTCTCCTGCCGACGGCAAGGTCTCGGCGATCCAGATGGTGACCCCGCCGGCCGAACTCAACCTCGGCTCCGAGCCGATGCTGCGCATCTCCGTCTTCATGAACGTCTTCAATTGCCATGTGAACCGGGCGCCGATGCGCGGGCGCATCGTCAGCATCAACTACCGCTCCGGCAGCTTCGTCAACGCCGAGCTCGACAAGGCGAGCGAGGACAATGAGCGCAACGGGCTTGTCATCGAAACCCGCCACGGCCAGATCGGCGTCGTGCAGATCGCCGGCCTCGTGGCGCGGCGCATCCTCTGCTGGGCCAATACCAACGAACCGTTGGATGCCGGCGAGCGCTTCGGCCTCATCCGTTTCGGCTCGCGGCTCGACGTGTTCCTGCCGGCCGGTGCGGCACCCCGCGTGTCGCTCGGCCAGACGGCGGTTGCCGGAGAAACCGTGATCGCCGAATTCGCCTCCGCCAAGGGTCCCATCATCAGCCGCCGCAGCTAGGAACGTCGATATGGAAACGCCTTTTCCGCCCTTCGAGCCCAATGGACCTGATGATTCCGCCCGCGGCCCGCGGCTGCGCGAAATCCCGCTGCGTCTCGTCTTTCCGAACCTCATCACCATTCTGGCGATCTGCGCCGGGCTGACCGGCATCCGGCTGGCTTTCGAGAACCGTTACGAACTCGCCGTCTCGATGGTGCTGGTCGCCGCCTTCCTCGACGGCATCGACGGGCGCGTGGCGCGGCTGATGAAGGCGACCTCGAAGTTCGGGGCGCAGATGGATTCGCTTGCCGACATCGTCAATTTCGGCGTCGCACCCGCCCTCGTCGTCTATGTCTTCGCGCTCGACCAGGCCCGCTCGCTCGGCTGGATCGCCGCCCTGATCTATGCGATCGCCGCCGGACTTCGCCTTGCCCGCTTCAACGTCATGGCCGAACGCGAGAACAAGGCGAGCTGGCAATCGGAATATTTCGTCGGCGTGCCGGCGCCGGCCGGCGCCATGCTGGTGCTCTTGCCGGTCTATCTCGGCTTCCTCGGGCTGACGACGGACCGCACCTTCGCCTATCTCTCGTCGATCTACACCGTGCTCATCGCCTTCCTGCTGATCAGCCGGCTGCCGGTCTGGTCGGGTAAATCGGAAGGCAACCGCCTGCGGCGCGATCTCGTGCTGCCGATGATGCTCGGCGTCGTGCTCTATGTGGCGCTGCTGATGAGCTACACCTGGGAAGTGATGGTCTTTACCGTTGCAGCCTACCTCGTATCGCTCCCCTTCGGCGCGCGGAAATGGCAGCGGAAATACGGGACGCTGACGATCGAGGAACCCGGCGTCGGCGACGACGATATCGGCCGGCACATTTGACCTCCGGGCATTTCCGGATTCTCCGAATGACGGCAATGCTTCTCTCTCCCTTCGTTCTGCTGATCCCCGGGAAAGGCGTACGCTTTCCCGGGAGGAAGTCGCGCGCTTATGCGGGTGAAACCGTCACGCGCTTTTCCCCGGAAAACCGCTTTCGCACTTTTATTGGAACTGCTCCCTTCAGTAAGTATTAACCAACGTAGGCTTCAGTTAAGCCTCGCGAATTATGGTGGGCGTTTACAATTCCTGATAAGCTACGCCCCCGTTTTGTCGCTATTCGTGACGAAACATAAAACGATAAAATACCCAGGGAAGAACCACGTAAGGAGAGTATCGTGACTTCGAAGAAGAGCAGTACCGGCGAACAGCAGACGGCCAAGCCGGACCTCGCCGCCAACTATCGCCCCGTCGGCCTGAAGGCGGTTGCCGCAGCATCGCTGATGGCCAAGCACAAGCCGACCAGCGTCAAAAAATCCGCTTGAAGCGGAAAGCTTCAAATCGGAATCATGCGTGCTTTCGGGTTCCATGCGTTAGGCACCGCGGACGAAGTGAATGACGAGGCGATCGCCTGACATCTTCTGACGACGCTCTGGCGACATAAGCGCAACCCGAAAAACCTGATGGATGAAGCGACGCATCGCCGCCGCTGATGTGAGACGTCGGCGCCGTAGGTCGCCGACGCGGATAGCATTCAGAAGAAGCTGAGCTGGCCGTCAGGCCTTTGCTTTTCGGGCGCCTTCAGCGGCTTTTCGACGACAACAGGCTCCTGCAGGTCCGGACCCATATTGGCGACCTTGTTGACCTTGTCGGAGACCGGGACGGCCTCGAAGAAATCATCCTGAACGGGCCGCATCAGGTCTGCCACCTCGCGCGGTTCCTGCGTCTTGCAATCGAGCCAGCGCGTGAAATCTTCGGGTTTGATGACGACAGGCATGCGATCATGGATCGCCGATATTCCTGAATTGGCTGACGTCGTCAGGATCGCCCCGGTATCGACCTCGGAGCCGTCAGCCGAAGACCATGTCTCCATCAGCCCGGCAAAGGCGACGACCCCGCCCCGGCGCGGCCGGATCCAATAGGCCTGCGGCCGCTCGCCGCTTTCCTTGGACGGGCGATGCCATTCATAGAAGCCGGAGGCCGGGATGAGTACGCGGCGATGACGCATGGCCGCCCGAAAGGAGGCTTTACCGATCGCGGTCTCGGAGCGCGCATTGATCAGCAACGGGAAGTCCCTGGGATCCTTGACCCAGCCCGGCGTCAGGCCCCAGCGCACGAGCACGGCGCGGCGGTCGGGCAGATTGCTGCCCTGGTCCCTGCCTTCGCCCGATATGACGACGAGGATTGGCTGCGTCGGCGCGATATTGTAGCGCGCCGGAAAATCGTCGAGATCGAGACCGGAGAAGAAGTCGCGCAGGTCGGCGCTGGAGATTGTCAGAGCGAAACGTCCACACATCGGCCTGTCTTTGCACCCGGCCCGTATCCGGTCAAGACGCCTCAGCCTCGCGGCGCGAACAGGATGAGGCTGGCGCCGGCAAGGCAGATCAGCACCCCACCGATATCGTAACGATCGGGCACGCGGGCTTCGACCAGCCACAGCCAGAGCAGCGAGGCGAGGATGTAGATGCCGCCATAGGCGGCGAAGGTGCGACCGGCGGCCTCGCTCGGCACCAGCGTCAGCGCCCAAGCGAAAAGCGCCAGCGAGACCATGCCCGGCGCCAGCCACCAGACGGGCTTTTCGAGCTTCAGCCATGCCCAGAAGGCAAAGCAGCCTGATATCTCGAAGAGAGCGGCAAAGGCATAGATGATATAGGTCACGGAAGTACCTTTCGAATCCCCGTCGCACTCTTCATCCGATAAGATGGGCAATCACAGCAAGAGCAGCCTCCGATGATCTCCACCGCCAAAGCCGCCTCGTCCGCCATTCTCGAACGCGACGGACGTTTCCTTCTGGTGTTGCGGCGCAACCCGCCTTCCGCCGACATGTATGCCTTTCCCGGCGGACGGGCCGAACCCGGTGAAACGCCGGAGCAAACGGCATTGCGGGAATTCCGCGAGGAAACCGGCATTTCGGCCCGTAATCCGCGGCTGTTTTCGACCTATGAGCTGAAGACGCATGCCGCCGACGGCAGCGTCAGCAGCCATTTCCTGCTCTCGGTCTTTCGCGTCGATGCGGATGAGGACGCCGTGGCGGAAGCCGCCGACGATGCGGCCGCGCTCGGCTGGTACACGGTGGAGGAAATCCGGTTTCTGCCCACGCCGCAAAGCGTGCTCGAATGCGCGGAGCGGCTTTCGAGCGGCGAATAGAAGTGGAAACTTTCAGGCACGCCTTGTTGCCGTCATGCTCAGCGTATCAACTACGAGCATGATTCCCGTACGACGCGTTTTCCTGTCCCTGCCCGTGCTGGCCCTCGTGCTCGCCGGCCCCAGCATGGCGCAGGGCAAGAATACGCCGCCTCCACAGGCGCAGGAGATTGCGCCGCCGCCGGCCGCGACCGTGCCCTATGACGATAAGCTGGCGCGGCTCGCCGAGGTGTTGGGTTCGGTGCATTATCTCAGAACGCTCTGCAAGGCGGCAGGCGGCGACGAGTGGCGAAACGGCATGCAGCAGTTGCTCGATTCGGAGACCGGGGGCGAGCAGCAGCGCAGGGAAAAGCTCACTGCGGCCTTCAATCGCGGCTATCGCGCCTTCGCCTCGGTCTATACGGATTGCACCCCGGCGGCCATCGTGGCAGAAGAGCGCTACCGTAACGAAGGCGCAACACTCGCCACAGAAATTACCTCGCGTTTTGGAAATTAACGTTAAATTAACCTGTTTTCGCATGCGGACGTGTCGTTTTGGGAAAAGGCTGTTAGTGTTGTTAACGGTGCAGTAAGACATGAGAAGTTCTGAGGAAAAAACAATGGAAGCAAGCCTCAACGACATCGACGACATGATCGTCCACGAAAAGATGCAGGCGGCTCTGGAGTACCAGAACGAGGCTTGGGCCGACGGCATGGCCGACGGAATCGAGCCTGAAATCATCGCTGATGCAGCCATTGCGCATGCACTGAGAGAGACCATCAGATTGCACGGGGAAAACAGCGCCGAAGCCCTGCTGGATTCGTTGCGCGAACGCATGCTTGCCGGCGAATTTTCCGCCAACCGCACCCTGCAATAACCGATATCAGAGAGTTTGATGCGCACCGGTAAAGAGAAAGTTTCGCGAATTCCGCTCGCGCCGGTGCTGCTTGCGTTCAGCCTCGCCGCCGGCAATGTTTGCCTCGCGCCGGCAGCCTACGCGCTTTCCGAACTGCACAAGATCCCCGGCCAGGCGGCCAATGACGCCCCGGCCGCGCCGGGAAGCGCTCAGGGACAGAGCCAGCCGCAGGGCGGGACCGCGTCCGGCGTTCCGATGGCCGATCCGCTGGTCAACAGCCAGAATAATCAGGGTGTCGACAAGACGCCGGGTGCTCAGGATGCTTCCAAGCCGGTGGAGGTGATCTACGACATCAGCAAGGCGCCCGAGCCGGTTCGCAAGATGCGCGAGCAGATCGTCGAGGCGGCCGCCTCCGGCGATCTCGAACGGCTGCGGCCGCTGATAGGCACCGGCACGGAGCAGACGCAGGTGACCGTGGGCGAGCCGACCGACGATCCGATCGGCACGCTGAAGGATCTTTCGGGTGATCCCGATGGAGACGAGATCCTGGCCATCATGCTCGACATCATTTCGACCGGCTTCGTGCATGTCGGCCAGGGCACGGCTGATGAAATGTATGTCTGGCCCTATTTTGCCGAGAAGGACTTGAAGTCGCTGACGCCGCCGGAACGCGTCGAGCTGCTGCGCATCGTCACGGCAGGCGATCTTTCCGACATGCAGGAATTCGGCGGATATAATTTCTACCGCCTCGGTATCAAGCCCGACGGCAAATGGAAATTCTTCACCGCGGGCGATTGACGCCTGCCTGCGCCCTTCGCGTCTCGCATGGCGCTTGCGATCCACCCTGCGAAGACATACCTCTGAGCGATGACCAACGCGACAGGTTCCGCCATGCCAGCCGTATTCCTGAAAGACCGCTCATTGCTCCTCGTCAGCGGCGCGGAAGCCCAGTCCTTCCTGCAGAACCTGATCACCACCGATATCACCTCGCTTGAACCCGACGAGGCGCGGCCCGGAGCATTGCTGACGCCGCAGGGCAAGATCCTGTTCGACTTCATGATCTGGCAGGACGGCGACGGCTTCACGATCGAAACGGATGCCGATCAGCGCGATGGCCTGCTGAAGCGGTTGACCATGTATAAGCTGCGCGCCGCCGTCACGCTGGCGCTCAGCGCCGAGCAAGGCGTCACGGTTTCCTGGGGCGAAGATGGCGACGAGATCGAGAATGGCCAGGGCGTCCGAGACAGCCGCTTCGCCAAGGCGGGCGTCACGCTGATCCGCCGGGCAGGAAAACACGGCGATGGAGCGCAGGCGCTCTACGACGCGCTGCGTATCCGCCACGGCATCGTCACATCGGGATCGGACTTCGCCCTGCAGGACGCCTTCCCGCATGACGTGCTGATGGATTTCAACGGCGGCCTCTCCTTCCGGAAGGGCTGCTATGTCGGCCAGGAGGTCGTCTCGCGCATGCAGCACCGCGGCACCGCGCGCCGGCGCGTCGTGACGGTGTCCGCCACGACAGCCTTGCCAGGCACGGGAACCGAGATCACCGCCGCCGGCAGGCCTGTGGGAACGCTCGGTTCGGTCGAAGACGGCCATGGGCTTGCGATCGTGCGCATCGACCGCGCCGGCGCCGCGATGGCGGCAGGCACGCCGCTGCTTGCCGGCGACATAGCCGTTTCCCTCGTCCTGCCGGCATGGTCCGGCCTTGCCTTTCCCACCAGTGCCGACGAGGCCAACGCGTGACAGTGGCGAAAGCTCCGCGTGCCTGGCAGCGCATGCTGTCCGGGCGCAGGCTCGACCTGCTCGACCCCTCGCCGCTCGATGTCGAACTGATCGACATCGCCCACGGGCTGGCGCGTGTCGCCCGCTGGAATGGCCAGACGTCAGGCGACCATGCTTTTTCGGTGGCGCAGCATAGTCTCCTCGTCGAAGACATTTTCCGCCGCTTCAACGAGGCGCGGCCGCAGGAGTGTCTGATGGCCCTGCTGCATGACGCGCCGGAATATGTGATCGGCGATATGATCTCGCCGTTCAAATCGGTGGTCGGCGGCGGCTACAAGACGGTGGAGATGCGGCTGGAGGCCGCCGTGCACCTGCGCTTTGGCCTGCCGCCGCATCCCTCGCGCGACCTCAAGGACCGAATCAAGAAGGCCGATACGATCGCCGCCTATTTCGAGGCGACCGTGCTGGCCGGCTTCACACCCGCGGAGGCACAAAAATTCTTCGGTCAGCCGCGCGGTATCAGCAGGGAGATGCTGATGATCGAGCCGTTGCCGGCGATCGAAGCACAGCGGTTGTTCTGCGAGCGCTTCGCGGCGATCGAGGCCGAGCGGGCGATGGTGTCATGAGCTTCATCGTCGTCTCGCCGCTGTCGCGCATCGCGGAGATGGCCGTGCGCCATAAGGCGCGTGACATGATCAGCCTGATCGCCAAGGAGCAGGCCTTTCACCGGCCGGGCGTGATCGCGGCCGACCGTCATCTGACGCTTTGCATGAACGATATCACTTTCAAGGGCACCGGCGGTCTCGTGGCACCCGACGAGACCCATGTCCGCGGGCTTATCGATTTTGCCGCCTCATGGCGGCAGGAGACGCCGCTGCTCATCCATTGCTGGATGGGCGTGTCGCGATCGCCGGCGGCAGCCCTGATCGCCGCGTTGTCGCTCGCACCGGATCAGAGCGAGGAAGCGCTTGCCCGCCGGCTGCGGGCCGCCTCACCTTTCGCCACACCGAACACCCGGCTGATCGAGATCGGCGACGCGCTGCTTAACCGCGGCGGCCGGCTGGCCGCAGCGGTGCGGGCAATCGGACGCGGTGCCGATGCCGACGGCAACACGCCCTTCGTGCTTGATATCCGGGACGCCGCCTGCGGTTGACGCTGCCGCCCGCTGCTCCATCTAGGCCCCGACGACGTAGAATCGACAGGGCCAGATCATGCAACAACAGGCAGCCGATGTTCTTCTCGCCACGCAAACGGCGCTCAGCCAGGCGAGTGCGCTGGCGGTGCAATATTCCTTCTCCGTCCTCGGAGCGGTGATCCTGCTCGTTCTCGGCTGGACGCTTGCCGGTTTTGCCAGCCGCTGGGCCTATGAAGGCCTGTCGCGCGTCCATGGCATCGACGAGACGCTGGCGCGATTCTTCACCAATGTGCTGCGTTACGCGCTGCTCATCCTGGTGTTCATCACCGTGCTCGGCCAGTTCGGCGTCCAGACCGCCTCGATCATCGCGGCCCTTGGCGCGGCAGGCCTGGCGATCGGACTGGCACTGCAAGGGACGCTGCAGAACATCGCCGCCGGCATCATGCTGCTGATCCTCAGGCCGTTCCGGGTCGGCGAATATATCGAGACCAGCAGCGTGGCCGGCACGGTGCGCGAAATCGGATTGTTTGCAACCGAACTCAGGACTGCCGACGGGCTTTATCGGCTGGCGCCGAATTCGACGCTCTGGAACACGCCGATCACCAATTTCAGCCGCGAGCCCACCCGGCAGAACGAGGTGAAGATCAAGGTCGCCTACGAAGATGACCTCGATCGGGCGATGGAGACGTTGATGGGCCTTGCCAAAGGCGATGCGCGGGTGCTGACGTCACCGGCACCCAGCGTCTTCATCGACAGCCTCGGTGACAGCACGATCTTCGTGACGCTGCGCTACTGGGCAAAGACCGGCGACTGGTGGTCGCTCAGCCGTGACATGGTGAAGCGTGTCAAACTCGCCTTCGACGAGAAGGGTAGTCCGGCCACGGTGGCGGATGCTTTAGACGCAGCACCTACGAAGAAGTCAAACGGCAGGGCGGCGGCCGAAAAGCCGGCGCCGACGCGGCAATGAGACATGACAGCGCCCCCGTGCCTTTGCAGACGCTCGGCTCTGTAACACGTCGAATGCTGCAGTTGGCTATTGAATGACGCCGCAGGACAATCTTTCCCCGGCGTCGCCTGAGGGTTGGCTGCGATAATCATCCGAATTGGCGTGCACCATCAATGCGCGGCCGCGAATGCCGTCGGTCTTGCCGTCGAGCGTGACCATGCTGTCGAAGATCTGCGCCCGGAGAACGCCGTCCTGCCCGACATATTGATTGGGCATATCGCCGGGGTGCGGCCCCTTGGCGGCAAGGATGCCGTGCTCGGCCTTATCAGGGTTGAAATGACCGCCGGCCGATTCGTGATGGGTCGCAGCGTCGCACCGGCCGGTCTCGTGAACATGGAAGGCCACCCATTTATTCACAGGCAGTCCCGATATCTCGACTTCGATGAGCACACCGCCATTGGCGGCAGCCGTCAGCTGCGCGCGGCCGTCTTCCTTGCCGTCCTTGCCGACGAAATTGGCGATCGCCGTCTGCTTGTCCTGAGCGCCCGCCGGCAATGCAACGGCAAGCAGGCTCAGGGCGGCGATGGTGCACATGGCTTTCATGGAGATCTCCTTCCGTCCGGTTGTCCTTCTGAACGTATCAACCCGGAAGGTGTTCCTGATGAAGAAATATGGGACGAGAAAAGCCGGCCAAACGGCCGGCTTGCAGATCACGAACCGCGACGCGTTCAGGCGACGGCGTCGAAATCGAACTGGCCGTAGGTCTTGCGGTAGAGATCCTCGGGCTGGTCGCCGGTCGCCGATGCGGTCTGCTGCAACGGATAGGAAACGGCGATGCTGCTTGCCGTGCCGCCGTCACGCGTGTCCATCATCAGCGCAATCAGGCTGCCGGAAAACTTCGGCTGCGTCTCGCTGGCCTTGTCCTCTTCGAGAAGCTCCTTGATGATGCCGGGCTTCTTATCGGCCGCACGTTCGCTGCGGCTGAGTACGCCGTCGCCATTGGCATCAAGCCGCGAAAGCGTCGCCAGATATGCGTATGAAGTGTCGGAAACGGATGTGGTGCTGGTCATACAAACCTCCATTCACCGCCTTTTGCCGGTGGTGTTTGTACGCAATACGAAGGTGGAAAATCACTGTTGACTCGCTGGTTAAACTGATTTGCGCAGTGCGTCAATAAGTTGTTAACTTCTGATTAACGATGATTGACAATCGTTAACGGAATGCCTCGAGGCCAGGCTTCCTCCGGCGGCAAACGAAGGGATCGCGGCGTATTTCAGCGATTTTTCACATATAAAACAAATGTCTAACGAGGTGTCGCCGCTGCTGCACTGCAACCGAATATTAATCCGACCCATCCAGAATGGGCACTACCAGCCACCACCCAGACGTTCAGCTTATAAAAAATCAATTTGGCGTTCATTTCAGAAAGGCTCTCCGACGCAATGAGGTACGTTCATCAACAGACGACGACCATTGCCATCGCAGCCGTCCCGCAAGTTGCATCCACATGAAAGCCGAAGCGCTCTTCTGGCAGCAATGCAGCCAGGCCGTCACAGCCGATGGAATGGTCGACGCGCAGCGTCTGATGGAGCTTGTGATCGCGACCTATCGCGTCCATGAAAATGACTATGACGAAATCGAGAGAAGCGCGGAAACGCTGCTGAGGGAAAATCATGCGCTGAGAGGCAATATATCAGCCCTCAGTCAAGCGTTCGACGGACAGCAGAGGCTCTTCGAAATCATCCTCAACAACCTGCCGCTCGGCCTCAGCGTCTTCGACGCAGACCAGCGGCTGACGCTTTCCAACATTCGCTTCGGCCAACTCTTTGGCCTCACGCAGGACGATGTCACTCCAGGCGCGACAATCGCCGATCTCGTCGACAAAATGCGTGGCGCGGAGGGCGCCAGCGCCAAGCCCGGCCGGCGGGTCGGGCGACATTTCCCTGCGATCGCAACAAGCGGCAGTATCCGCCGGCGCGAATGGCTGATGGACGACGGCCGCACCATCCAGAGCATGGTGACCATCCTTGCCGACGGCAGCAGCATCGCCATTCATGCCGACATTACCGAGGATCGAAAGGCGGCCGAGCGTATCACCTATCTCGCTCACCACGACCCGCTGACCGGCCTTCCGAACCGCATCCATTTCCGCGAGCAGGTCGATGCGACGCTCATCGAGCGCAAACCGGACGAGCAGATCGCTCTCGTTCACCTCAATCTCGACCGGTTCAAATCGATCAACAACTCGATGGGCGTGTCGGTCGGCGACAAGATCCTGCAGCAGGTCGCCGAGCGCATCCGAGCCTCGGCCGGTTCGGAGAATGCCCTGGCGCGCCTCGGCTCGGATGAATTCGCCATCCTGCAGACCGGCAGACAGCAACCGTGGAACGTGACGGCGCTGGCCGAGCAGATTCGCCGCGCGCTTTCCGAGCCATTTTTCGACGGTGAGAAACAAGTGGAGCTCAGCGTCTCCATGGGGATCGCAGTCGCCCCTGGTGATGGCGAGGAAACCGATATCCTGCTGAAGAATGCCGGCGTTGCGCTATCGCATGCCAAAGCGGACGGGCGCAAACGCGAGCGTTTCTTCGCCGGTGAGATGGAAGTGCAGATGCAGCTGCGCCACGCGCTCGAGGCAGACCTCAGGGCAGCCGTCGAGAATGAGGAATTCGAGCTGCACTACCAGCCGCTCTATGACCTCCGGCAGCGGCGCATCTGCGGCTTTGAAGCCCTGATCCGCTGGAACCACCCGATCCGCGGCCGGGTCCGGCCGCTAGATTTCATTCCGCTCGCCGAAGAGGTCGGCCTCATCGTCGATATCGGCCGTTGGGTTTTGCGCCGAGCCTGCAGCGATGCGGCGCAATGGCCGGAGGGCATCAAGGTCGCGGTCAACGTTTCTGCAATCCAATTCAGCGGCAGCGACCTGACCAAGGACGTAGGCGAAGCGCTTGCAGCCGCCGCGCTGTCGCCGTCGCGGCTCGAACTCGAAATCACCGAGAGCGTGCTGATGGAGAATCTCGACGAGGTGCTGCCGATCCTGCATGCGCTCAAGGAGCGCGGCATCCGCATTTCGATGGACGATTTCGGCACCGGCTATTCCTCGCTGAGCTATCTCTCGAGCTTTCCCTTCGACAAGATCAAGATCGACAAATCCTTCGTCAATGACATCGGCGACAACAAGGAGGCGCATGCGATCATGCACGCGATCATCCTGCTCGGCGATGCGCTCGGCATGCGCGTCACCGTCGAGGGCGTCGAGACGGCCGAGCAGCTGGCGCTGCTCGAATGCGAAGAATGCGACGAGATCCAAGGTTACCATATCAGTCCGCCGAGACCGGCGCGTGACGTGCCCCACCTTCTCTCGCTGCCGCCGAAGAACGGCGGCGTGACGCGTCTTCCTAAAACCGGGCGCTGAGATTCGCTCGATTGCGACTCGCATGGCAAGCCGCTAAAAAATCGGCTGCGATAGCGGAGGCCTCCCTGTCGCATGCTTTGGCCGGCATCGGCTTGCAGCCTATGCTTTAACCTTTCTCAGAACAGGTGGCGCGATGTTCGAGGCTGAAGCCTTTTCCCCTCACGAAACGCTGGCGGCGGCGCTGATTGCGCATGCGGCCGACGGCGACGACGGCTCGCACGATCTTTCCCATATTCTGCGCGTCTTCAGGAACGCCATGCGCATCCATGCTGGAGAAGGCGGTGACGGGCGGGTTCTTGCCGCTTCCGTGCTGCTGCACGACTGCGTCGCCGTCGAGAAGAATTCGCCGCTGCGGGCAAAAGCATCGGCTCTGGCCGCGGAAAAGGCATCGGCGATCCTGGCAGAGCTCGGCTGGACAAAGGCGGATATCGAGGCTGCGGCGCATGCGATCACCGCGCATAGTTTCTCGGCCGGAGTGGCGCCGCAGACGCTGGAGGCGAAGATCCTGCAGGATGCCGACCGGCTGGACGCGATCGGCATGGTCGGCGCCGCCCGCTGTTTCTATATCGCCGGACGACTGGGATCGGGGCTCTACGATCCGTTCGACCCGGCGGCGGAACACCGCCCGCTCGACGACAAGCGTTATGCCATTGACCATTTCCGGACGAAGCTGTTCAAGCTGGCGGACGGGTTCCAGACCGAGACCGGCCGCAGGCTGGCGGCCGCGCGTGACAAAAGCCTGCGCGATTTCCTCTCGGCCTTCATGGATGAAATCTAAAGAATGTCGCGCAAAAGTGTGCAGCGGTTTTGCCAGGCAAAGCGTGAAACGCTTTTGCCGAGACATACGTAAAAACAAAGAGCTAAAGCGCAAGGAGCGAATCTGGAAGCTCGCGACGCGCTTTAGGGGACGAGACCCAGGAGAACGGCATGCGTATCAGCGACCTCTTCATCTACCCACTCAAGAGCGCCCGCGGCATTGCGCTGGCCGCCGCCGAGATCGATGCCCACGGACTGTCAGGCGACCGGCGGGCAATGATCACCGATCCCAAGGGTCACTTCATCACCCAGCGGGAGCTGCCGGACCTCGCCCGCATCGCGCTGCGGCCGGAATCCGGCGCCTTCCGGCTGCTGATGGATGGACGGCCTGACATATCGGTGCCGCCGCCTCGGCCCGAAACCCGCATGGATGTGACCGTGTGGAAATCGACCGTCAGCGCCGCTGTCGCCGATCCCGACAGCAACCGCCAGCTTTCCGAATGGCTTGGCCGTCAGGTGCGGCTGGTCTTCTTCGATGGCCAGGCGCGGCGGACGGCGAATACCGAATGGGCCGGCGAAGGCACGCCGGTCACCTTTACGGACGGCTACCAGATCCTGGTGACGACGACCGGCTCGCTGAAGGCTTTGAATGCCGATCTCGCCGCCCATGGCGAAGGCAGCGTCGGCATGGAACGCTTCCGTCCGAACATCGTCATCGATATCGACGAGGCCTGGCCGGAGGACCGCTGGGCGGCGATCGAAATCGCCGGCATCCGCTTCGATCTCGTCAAACCCTGCTCGCGCTGCATCATGACGACGCAGGACCAGTTGACCGGCTCACGCGAAGGGCCCAACCCGATGCCGGCTATGGGCCGCATCCGCATGTCGGCCGACCGCCGCGTGCCCGGCCCGCTGTTCGGCTGGAACGTCACGCCGCGCGGCAGCGGCAGGATCACGACGGGTGACACCGTTCGAATCGTCGAAGAAAGGCCGGAAGGCTGGGCGTTGAAGGTTCGCGCAGGGGGGTAGGTCGAATTGCGGAAGAGCTGCTCGAATGGCGGCTTTCCCGTATATGTCGCAATTTCCTCCCTCCTGTGCTCGTCACAGGAATCCCGTGCGCCCAAGTCCTTGGGCGCAGGAGACTCTGCTTCGGGTATGAGAGGCACCCACCGCGCGTCCGCGCGGTGGGTGGATTCCTGTGACGGGCACATGAGGGAGGAAATTGCGCCCCACCTATACGCGATCGAGTGCGGCATCGATCTCCGCCATAACGTCCACCGATAACGGTCCTTTTTCCAGCGCGCCGGCATTTTCTTCCACCTGGGCGACGGTGCGGAAGCCCGGGATGGGCAGGGTGCGCGGCGACCTCGCCCAGAGCCAGGCAAGCGCCCCCTGCGTCAGCGTGCGGCCGTCCGATGTCAGGAGATCGCGGACGGCATCGAGCCTTGCGGCGAATTCCGGGGCCATGCGCCCGTCCTTGAAATAGACCATCCAGTCGAGGGCCGCGCCGCGCACATCCTTGGCGCCTACCGCCTTGTCGGCGGTGAACTTGCCGGTCAAGAGCCCCATGGCCAGCGGGCCGCGATTGATGGAGATCAGCCCCTTGCCTTCGATCACCGCAATCATCCCCGGCACCGGCTCGAAAACGTTCATCGTATGTTGGACCGAGACGTAACCGCGGCGGCCGGCATGACGGGCGGCGCGATCGGGAAAATCGGTGCTCCAACCGAACGCATCGATCTTGCCTTCGCTGCGCAGCGCCTCCAGCGTATCGAAGACGGCATCCGATTGTGCCAGGGGAAAATCGTTGAGATGAAACTGCAGGAGATCGAGGCGATCGCGCTTGAGACGGCGCAGCGAGGTCTCGACCGAACGACGGATGAAGGCCTCATCGGCGAAGGCGCCGGTTGCCTGCTTCGTCTGCGGATCGGTGGCAAAGCCGAATTTGGTGGCGATGACGATATCGTCGCGATTGCCGATCGCCCGACCGAGCACTTCCTCCGAGTGGCCGGCGCCGTAGTTCGAGGCTGTATCGAAGAAGCGGATGCCGAGTTCGATGGCGCGGTCGATGGCTTCGACGGATTCATCGTCGTCGACTTCACCCCAGCCGAGCGGCGTGTCGCCGGCAAAGAAGGGACCGCCGATCGCCCAGCATCCCATGCCGAGACGCGGAAATTCGCGGCCGTTCCAGAGCGTGATCGTCGTCGGTGATGCGGTCTTGGTCAGCATGAGATCCTCCTCGGTTGGCGTCTCAAAGACATAGGAAGGGCTCCCATACGGGTAAACCGCCAAATCCGGAGGATGTTTTGCACCGGTAAAAAATGCGCGAAAGAAAGAAAGGAAGGAAGTCAGGCGGAAATACCATTCGAACCGGAAAGCGTCCGCAAGGCTGGATTGAGCGCCTTGAGCACCGCCTGAACGAAGCCGTCGCGGGCCGCCGCCGCCTCGATGCCGCGCGGTTCATAGACGTGGCGATGCAGAAAGAACCCCGTCAGACGGAATGCCGCGGCGAGACTATCGAAGTCGGCCGCATGATTGCCTTCGGCGCTGAGGAAGGGCGGCAGGAGCAGCATCTTGTCCGCCCAGGGGGCGCCGGCGCTGCGGCTGACGGCGCGGCCGGATTTCGGCGAGACGTAGACGAGATCGGAACGGGCGCCGGTCGCGGCACATTCGGCAAGATCGAGGCCGAAGCCGAGGTCGTTCAGCACCGCAAGTTCGAAACGCACGAAGAGTTCGCCGGCATCGGCCGGGTTGTGCAGGTGATCGAGGATCACTTCGAGCGCATCGAAGAGGTGTGGATGCGGATCACGCTCCGGCAGCAGCCGCAGCAGCGCGCCCATCGCCTGGACGCCGTAGACGGCGGTCGCCGTTTCCATCAGGCGGGCGGCGCGCAACGTCACCGGCTCGACGCGGAATTCACCGAGATGCTCGTCCAACCTGGCGCGCCAGAGGACCTCGACGGCATTGCCCGCCTGTAGCACCGGCTGCATGGCGCGCGAGCGGCCGGAACGCACCAGGCCGAGATGGCGGCCGCGATCACGCGTCATCACCTCGGCGATGACACTCGTCTCGCCGTGGCGCTTGACGCCCAGGATGATCGCATGGTCCTGCCACTGCATCGAAAGAAGTCCTCACGGCTGACGAATATCCATCCTACTGCATAATTCAACGCGTTACAGCGTCCTTGCGCGTCCGATAAGACGCGCTGTAATGCAAGGCCTGGCTGCTGTCATCGCGCCCCTTTAGCCATGGACAGCGTCAGGCGACAGCCGGGGAAAGCCTCAGCAGGAAGTCGCGCATCGCTGTTTCGTCGAAAGGCTTCACCAAAAGCGGAATATGCTGAAGGTCGGGCGGGAAATCGCCCGTATCGGAATAGCCGCTGACGAAGCCGAAGGGAATGCCGATATCGAGAAGATGGCGGGCAAATCCGAAGCTCATGCCCTCGCCGAGATTGACGTCGAGAAGGGCAAAATCATATGTCTGCGCCGCGATGGCAGCCCTTGCCTGCTCGACGCTGCCGACGATATCGATGCTCTCGACGCCGGCAAGGCGCAGCATATCCTCCGCCTCCATCGCGATGATCAGACTGTCTTCAAGAACCAGAACACGGATTGCGCTCATGATTCTATGCCCCCCGTCGGGCGCCTGTCGCAGCGCCCCGGCCGTTTCCCCAACATCATCGCCCTCCGGTGCCCCGCATGGCACGCTATCGGTGAATTCCGCCACCATTTTCGAATAAAACATTTTTCTGCCCGGTCGATAAGAATCAAATCGGAGGAAGGATGACGGCCAACCTTATTTTCCCTGATGCTAATGCGCATTTAAAAAAGACATAAGCAAGCGGGTTGGCTACCGCATGAGGCGGAGAAACCAGGAATGCTGCAAACGTCTTGGGTGATGTCGTTGTCCCGCAACCGCGGCACACTTCCGGGCGACATGCATCAGATGAAGGGGCGTTTGCTCTCTCCGAGCCCTTCCCAGCCTGATATAGCCATCAATTCCTCGCCGTTCAGCACCTCGCAGCCGCGCTCCTGCCAGCGGATCAGCCCACGTTCACCGAGCTTTTTCAAAGTCTTGTTGGTGTGAACGATGGAAAGGCCAAGCGTATCGGCAATGTGCTGCTGGGTGATCGGGATGAATGTACGGCCGTTGAAGAGATTAAGCTTCCGGCCGCGCTCGAACAGGAAAGCGATCAGGTAGGCTGCTCTTTCCAGCGCCGTGCGGCGGCCGATGGAGAGCAGATGCTCATCCAGGATGCGCTCCTCGCGCGCCGCAATCCAGGTGATATCGAAGGCGAGCGAGGCGTGTTTGTTATAGAGCGTCATCAGCCTGTCGCGCTCGAAGACGCAGAGGGACACCGGTGACAGCGCTTCGACCGAATGCTGCATCTCGCCGGCGATCGTTCCCTGCAGGCCGATCAGGTCGCCCGGCATGATGTAATTCAGAATCTGGCGGCGGCCATCCTCCAGCATCTTGTAACGGAAGCCCCAACCGGAAAGCACGGTGAAGAGATGAGCGCTATGTGCGCCCTCGAGGAGGATGGTGGAGCCGGCATCGACGGCAAGCTCGCCCCGCTTGAAACGGGAGACGAATTCCAGCTCGTCGCGACTGAATTCCCTGAAATGCGGCAGCGGCCGCAACGGACATTGCTCGCAAGGGGTCTTGAAAGAGTGGACGCGTCTCGACGTTGCCATGCCTGCCCCTGCGGTCGCGCAAACCGGCGGCCCGCCCTCGGCGCACCGTCGAGCAAGGAATGCTCCAAGCATGGATTCGTTCCGCAACGAGGCCGATTTTTTCTACGGAAACAAGGGACTGGCGTCAGGCCGGTGAAATCCTTGCCGTGGCTATTTCGGGAAATCGAGACCCATTTCGCGGAATCGCTCGGGATCATCGCCCCAATTCTCGCGAACCTTGACGAACAGGAAGAGATGGACCGGCTGCTCGAGGATTTCCGACAATTCCCTGCGCGACGCAGTCGAGATCGCCTTGATGGTTTCACCACCCTTGCCGAGCGCGATCTTCTTCTGGCTGTCGCGCTCGAGATAGATCACCTGCTCGATGCGCACAGAGCCGTCCTTGCGTTCTTCCCACTTCTCCGTTTCGACATGCGAGGCGTAGGGAAGCTCCTGGTGCAGGCGCAGAAACAGCTTCTCGCGGGTGATCTCGGCTGCGAGCTGGCGCATCGGCAGATCGGAGATCTGGTCTTCCGGATAATACCACGGCCCCTCCGGCAGCGTCTTGGCCAGATAGTCCATGACATCGTCGCAGCCGGAGCCGTTTTCGGCCGAGATCATGAAGGTGCGTTCGAAGGCGATCTTCTCGTTGGCGGCGGCCGCCAGCGCCAGCAGATCCTCGCGGTTGACGCGGTCGATCTTGTTCAGCAGCAGGATCTTCGGCTGCCGGACTTCCTTGAGGCCTTCGAGGATGGCTTCGGCATCGCCGCGCAGGCCGCGCTCGCTGTCGATCAAGAGCACGATCAGATCGGCATCCCTCGCGCCGCCCCAGGCCGAGGTCACCATGGCGCGGTCGAGCCGGCGGCGCGGCTTGAAGATGCCGGGTGTATCCATGAAGACGATCTGGGCATTGTCGTGGATGGCGATGCCGCGCACGATCGCGCGCGTCGTCTGCACCTTATGGCTGACGATGGACACCTTGGCGCCGACGAGGCGGTTGACCAGCGTCGACTTGCCGGCATTGGTCGGCCCGATCAGCGCGACGAAGCCCGAATGCGTCGGACCACTGGTTTCTGCGGCAGCTTCGGCCGCGATATCTTCTTCTTGTGTCATTGTCCCGTCAGTTTCCGGCAGGCTGTTGCTGCCAAATGCCTTCGCGCTCAAGCATCTTCGTCGCCGCAACCTGTTCGGCGGCCCGCTTCGACCGCTCTACGCCGGTTTCGGGCTTAATGCCAGCAACTTCCACCGTCACCTTGAAGCGCGGATCATGATCCGGTCCGCTGCGTTCATCAACCCGGTAGTTGGGCGTGACGCCGAATTTCGCGTGCGACCATTCCTGCAGCTCGGTCTTGGCATCCCGCTTGGCGCCATCGGCCCTGACCGCCCTGCCCTGCCAGTAGCGCAGAATGAAGCGGCGGGCGACCTCGAGGCCGCCGTCGAGATAGATCGCGGCGATCAGGCTTTCTACGACGTCGGCCCGCACGTTCATCATGCGCTTGCCGGTCAATTTCTTCACATCGGCGCCGGTGCGGATATAGAGGTGAAGGTTGAGCTCGTCGGCGACGGCAGCGCAGGTTTCAGCGCTGACGAGCTGGTTGAGGCGCACCGAGAGCTCGCCTTCCGCCGCTGTGCCGAAGGTGCGAAACAGAAGCTCGGCGATGCAGAGCCCGAGGACCCTGTCGCCGAGGAATTCCAGCCGTTCGTAATTGCCGCCCTTTTCCGTGCGGGCGCTGGCATGGGTCAGCGCCCGGTCGAGGCGTTCCTTTTCGGCGAAGTCGTGACCGATCAGGTCTTCAAGCTTTGCGCGGTCCGCCGCAGAAAGCGTCTGCGCCTTGCTCATTCAACAACCTTGAAGAGGCGGTCCCAACGCATGTTCGTCGGCCACTTCCAGATTTCGCGGAAGGAGGTGTCGTTGCCGAGCGAGAAGAAGATGACGCTGGCGCGGCCGACAAGATTTTCGGCCGGCACGAAGCCGACGTCGAAGCGGCTGTCGAGCGAGTTGTCGCGGTTGTCGCCCATCATGAAATAATGGCCTTCCGGCACGATGAATTCACGGGTGTTATCGCCGCGCGACACAGGAGACTGATCGAGCGTGTCATAGGTCTTGCCGTTGTCGAGCGTTTCGCGGAAGACCGGCACATCGGCGCCCGGATCGAGCTTGTAATCCGACGTAAACGTACCATCCGCCACCTTCGGAACCGGCTTTCCGTTGACGTAGAGCACGCCGTCGGTCACCTGGATATGGTCGCCCGGCAGGCCGATGCAGCGCTTGATGTAATCGACCTCAGGATTTGGCGGAAAGCGGAAGACGACGATGTCGCCACGCTTCGGATCGGCGCCGAACAGGCGGCCGCTGAAGATGTCGGGCGAGAAGGGCAGCGAATATTTCGAATAGCCGTAAGCGAACTTATTGACGAAGATGTAGTCGCCGACGAGCAGCGTCGGCATCATCGAACCGGACGGAATGGTGAAGGGCTGGAACAGCACCGTTCGGATCACCATCGCCAAAATCAGCGCCTGGATGATGACTTTGATATTTTCCCAGAGGGCGTTCGGCTTGGTTTCGACTTTTTCGGACACGCAGTCTTATTCCTTCAAGACGCCGCGGCGGCGCAATTCTTTCTGTCGTTCTCTCTAGCGGCTTCGGCCGGTTGCGGCAATGGCGACAGCATCAAAAGCGACGAGAGGTCGCGATAGTACGCTTCCGAGGTCGCGTCAAACGCTCCCGAGGTTCGCGATCATACGCTCTCGGGCAACGCCTCGATAATCACGAAGGCCTGCGCCAAGGGATAATCATCCGTTATTGTCAAATGAATGGCCGGCCGGTGGCCCGCGGGCAGCATCGATTCGAGAATTGCCGCGGCGCCGCCGGTCAGAAGCATGGTCGGCTTGCCGCTCGGCAGGTTGACGACGCCCATGTCCTTCCAGAAGACGCCCTGGGCGATACCGGTGCCGAGCGCCTTGGAACAGGCCTCCTTGGCGGCGAAACGTTTGGCGTAGGATGCGCCACGATTCGCCCTGCGGTCGGAACGCGCGCGCTCGATCTCGGTGAAGCAGCGATGGGTGAAGCGGTCGCCGAAGCGCTCGATGGATTTCTCGACGCGGCGAATGTCGATCAGATCGCTGCCAATGCCGATGATCATGCCGGAACCTTCCGTCGCTTAAGAATTCTTGTTCAGGCTCATACGCTCGGCATGTCGCCGGCCGGGCTCGCCAGACGCAGGCGCGCCCGCTCCAGCAGCCGTGTGTGGCGGCGCGTCTGAAACCCCTTCACGGTGTAGAATGTCAGCGCATAGAGCGCAACGGAGGTGACGATCGCCGGCGGAATGGCGCCGACCAGCATCGGTTCCAGCACCGGCTTCCATAGCTCAGTGAAGTTCAGCTTGTGAAAAAGGGCGGCGAGATCCACCGTCTGACCGGCCAGATGATCCTCACGGCTGAGCAGCAGATGCCCGATCTCCCAGGTGATGCCCCAGATGAAGGGATAGGTCAGCGGATTGCCGAAGGCCGCGCAACCGAGGGCGGCGGCCACCATACTGCCGGAGAGGAAATAGGTGATGACGAAGGCCATGACGAAATGTACGCCGATGAAAGGCGTCCACGAGACGAAGACACCCGCAGCGACGCCGGCCGCAACCGCATGCGGAGAAGCGCTCAGGCGCAGGATGCGCATGGAGAGGTAACGGATCGGGCGAAGGAAACCTTTGCGGGGCCATAGAAGCTCTCGCATCTTTTCCTTGAATCCCGCGGGCTTGCGACGGCGAAACAACATGGCCGGTATTTAGTGCAGCGCACATGACCATGACAAGAGCGGCAAATGACACCGCCGAAAAAACAGCTCAGTCCCGACAGCGGAGAGGAGCTTCTTCATGCCGAGGGGCGTCCGTTATGCATAACGTCCCTCACCCATCTCAAGTATAAAAGTCTGGTATCAGCGATTGCGGAACAGACCGCGGTCGACCTGGCGCTGACGAAACTCGAGATCGATACGATCGAACGAGCCGTTCAAATATGCCATTTCACGCTCCTGGGCAGTCGGAGCGCGAAGGGCGCGAGCAATTTTCCTGATAGGGTCAAACATTACCTTGTCTCATCTTCTGTTTGCGTTTCGATGACCAGAAGATAGTCCCGACAGAGGTTAATTACCACCGCCGCAACATGGAGACAGCCATGCACCAGGCGCATTGCTTGCCTTTTGGATGCGCTACTCCGACCATAAAACGATCACAAAATGTGCAATTTTTCGACCCAGCCGGCGGCAGGCTTAACAAAAGCTTACTCGTAGAGCCGCCGCACCGTGGCGATGCAATCCAGATCCTTCATCTGAGCGAGCAGTTGATTGAGCTGGCGCAGGTCCCAGACCTCGACCTCGAGCATCATTTCGGTGAAATCGGCCGCGACGCGCACCGTGTTCAACAACCGGATATTGACGTCGAGGCCTGCAACCGTCTGGGCGACCTTGGCAAGCGTGCCGGGCTCATTCAACCCATTGACCATGATGCGCGCCATGAAACGCGACTTGTTGGCTTCATCGAGATCCCAGCGGACGTCGATCCAGCGGTCGGGCTGATCGTCGAACCGCTGCAGGCTCGGCGACTGGATCGGATAGATGGTGATGCCCTTGCCCTGGTCCATGATGCCGACGATGCGATCGCCCGGCACGGCGCCGGTCGATGCGAACTTGACGTCGACATTGCCGGACAGGCCGCGAATCGGCCCGATATCGATGTCGGCGTCGACTTCCGGATGGCGGCCGTCGGGCCCGGGCTTGGCCTTGCCGGGGATCTTGAAGATCATGCCGGCGGCGCTGCGGACGTTGAACCAGCCGTCATCGCCGGAGGGCTTGACGGTGACGCGTTCATCCTGATGGTCGGGATAGACGGCGCGCAGCACGTCGAGCGAGGACATCTCGCCGCGGCCGACGGCGGCGATCGCATCCTCGACATCCTTCTGACCGAGACGGTGCAGCGCCGGCTTCATCGCCTCGCGCGAGAAAATCTTGCCGGCCCTGTCGAAGGTGCGCTCGAGAATGCGGTGGCCGAGGCCGGCATATTGCTTGCGGATCGCCATGCGGGTGGCGCGGCGGATGGCGGCGCGCGCCTTGCCGGTGACGACGATCTCCTCCCAGGCGGCGGGCGGAACCTGCACGCCGGAGCGGATGATCTCGACCTCGTCGCCATTGGCAAGCCGCGTCACCAACGGCATGATGCGGCCGTTGATCTTGGCGCCGACCGTGGTATCGCCGATATTGGTGTGCACCGCATAGGCGAAATCGATCGGGGTGGCGCCCCGCGGCAGGGCAATCAGCTTGCCCTTCGGCGTGAAGCAGAACACCTGGTCCTGGAAGAGTTCGAGCTTGGTGTGTTCGAGGAATTCCTCGGGGCTGTCGCCCTCGGCCAGAGCCTCGATCGTATGGCGCAACCAGGAATAGGCATTGGATTCACGCGAAAGGATGTCGCCGTCGGCATTGGTGGCGCCGTCCTTATAGAGCGTGTGGGCGGCGATGCCGAATTCGGCGATTTCATGCATGCGCTTGGTGCGGATCTGCAGCTCGATGCGCTGGCTGGAGGGTCCGACGATGGTGGTGTGCAGCGAACGGTAATCGTTCTGCTTCGGCGTCGAGATATAGTCCTTGAAACGGCCGGGCACGACGCGCCAGCGGGTGTGGACGATGCCGAGCGCCCGATAACAGGACGGGATGTCCTCGACGATCAGGCGGAAGCCGTAGACATCGGAAAGCTGCTCGAAGGAAAGCGACTTCGACTGCATTTTGCGGAAGACCGAATAGGGCTTCTTCTGCCGGCCCTTGACATAGGCGCTCGTCAGGCCGCTCGCCACCAGCAAGTCGCGCAGTTCGGCCTCGATCTTCTTGACGATGCCCTCGTTGCGCTTGGAAAGCTCTTCCAGCCTTTTGGTGACGGTCTCGTAGGCCTCCGGGTTCATATGGCGGAAGGAGAGCTCCTCCAGCTCCTCGCGCATGTCCTGCATGCCCATGCGGCCGGCAAGCGGCGCATAGATTTCCATCGTTTCCTCGGAGATGCGGGCGCGTTTGTCGGCCGACATGTGGTCGAGGGTGCGCATATTGTGCAGGCGATCGGCGAGTTTGACGAGCAGCACGCGCACATCGTCTGAAATGGCGAGCAGCAGCTTGCGCAGATTTTCCGCCTGCTTGGCCTTCTTGGTGACGAGATCGAGCTTCTTGATCTTCGTCAGGCCCTCGACCAGGCGGCCGATATCCTCGCCGAAGAGTTCGTCGATCTCGGCGCGCGTCGCCGTCGTATCCTCGATCGTATCGTGCAGCAGAGCGACTGCGATCGTCGATTCATCGAGATGCATGTCGGTGAGGATGGCGGCGACTTCGAGCGGATGGGAAATATAGGGATCGCCGCTGGCGCGCTTTTGCTGGCCATGTTTCTGCATGGCGTACACATAGGCTTTGTTCAGCAGTGCTTCATTGGCATCGGGCTTGTATTGCTGAACCCGCTCCACGAGCTCGTACTGCCGCATCATTCCAAAGCCACTCCGATAAAAATAAAAGCGCGCCAATCAACGATTGGCGCACACATGGGCAATAATATGCCTAAGCAATAAAGGCGCAAGATTGACGATTGGTAATCATCGCGCTTTTGCATCGCATGAAACTGTTTCCGTGTCGCATCCGACCAATGCGACGGAGATCCGGTCTCGGCGCTTAGTAGTCGTCGCTCTTTTCCGGCGGCACCAGGCCTTCGATGCCGGCAAGCAGTTCTTCTTCCGACATCTGGTCGAAAGTGATCGTTTCCGGCAGGTCGTCCTGCTCTTCGCTGTCGGCTGCGGCGACACCGCCGGCGGCGATCATGCTTGCCGGATCGGGCTCGGGCTCATCGACTTCGACATGCTTCTGCAGCGAATGGATCAGATCTTCCTTGAGGTCATCAGGCGAAAGCGTCTCGTCGGCGATTTCGCGCAGCGCCACGACCGGGTTCTTGTCGTTGTCGCGATCGATGGTGATCGAGGCGCCCTGGGAAATCAGCCGGGCGCGGTGGCTGGCGAGCAGAACCAGCTCGAAGCGGTTCTCCACCTTGTCGATGCAATCTTCAACTGTGACACGGGCCATTGCCTGTCCTTTACGGTCGTCATTTCGGGATTAACACGCCCGATACAATTAAAACCGGGCAAATACAAGTTTTTCATTCCGGCTCCCCTCGTCTTTATCCGCGGCTGAGCTAAATTTCCATGGAGAACGTCACAATTCCACCTCTGGTTGCTTGGAATATGCCGAATCGTGCCCTAAATCTTTCGTATATGAATAATCCATAAAGTAAGGACCGGATCGAAAACGACAAAACAACCTATTGTTTTTATTGACGTTTGGCACTTGCGGATTTCGATTGCTCTCATTGGATTGGTAAGCGATGTTTGACCCACGCGAAAAAATTGCACTCTTCATTGACGGCGCCAACCTCTACGCTGCATCCAAAAGCCTCGGCTTCGACATAGATTACCGTAAGCTCTTGAAAGCATTTCAGAAACGCGGCTACCTGCTGCGCGCCTACTATTATACCGCTCTGATCGAGGATCAGGAATATTCGTCGATCCGACCACTGATCGATTGGCTCGACTATAACGGCTATAAAGTCGTCACCAAGCCCGCCAAGGAATTCACAGATTCCATGGGTCGCCGAAAGATCAAGGGCAACATGGACATCGAGCTTGCAATCGACGCCATGGAACAATCCGAAACGGTCGATCATCTCGTGATCTTCTCGGGCGACGGTGACTTCACCAACCTCGTCGAAGCGTTGCAGCGCAGAGGCCGCAAGGTCTCTGTCATTTCGACCATGGCGACCCAGCCGCCGATGATCGCCGATGACCTGCGCCGCCAGGCCGATCATTTCATCGATCTCTTGTCGTTGAAGGCCGAAATCGGTCGCGATCCCGCCGAACGGGCCCCACGCCCGGCCGAAGTCGCACCGGCGAGCGATTTCGAGGACTAAGTGGATTTACACGTTATGGCCGGCCCGCTCGTCACAGCGCGGCCGGCTTTTCCTATTTCAGGGTAAGCGGTCAAGACACAGCGGTGGCAGCATCGCCAGCCGATCCCGTCAGCCTCTATCCTTGAGCAGGCGGCTCTTCTGCCGGTTCCAATCGCGCTCCTTCTCGGACTCGCGCTTATCGTGCAATTTCTTACCCTTGGCGAGCGCCAACTCCATCTTCGCCCGACCCCGGTCGTTGAAATAGATCTTCAGCGGGATCAGCGTCATGCCCTCACGGTTGACGGCAGAGCGCAGGCGATGGATCTCACGGCCCGACAGCAGCAGCTTGCGGCGCCGGCGCGGTTCGTGATTGAAGCGGTTCGCCTGAAGATATTCCGGCAGGTAGGAATTGATCAGCCAGATCTCGCCCCCCTCATCCGACGCATAGGATTCGGCGATATTGGCCTTGCCTTCGCGCAGCGACTTGACCTCCGTGCCCATCAGCACGAGGCCGGCCTCGTAGGTATCGATGATCTCGTAGTTGAAGCGGGCCTTGCGGTTTTCGGCCACGACCTTGTTCACCACGCGCTGGCTGCCTTTGGGGGCCATGACGATATTCCATTGCTTAGGGCGCGAAAAGCCGCGCCCCCTTTTTCTTACCCTCTATGTAAGGGAACGACCCGGCCTTGTGAAGACGGCCGGTCTCTTCAGTTCAGAAGGCCGGCATGGCGCAGGGCAGCGTCGATCGCCGTTTCCGTTGCCGGCTCCAGCGTCGAGAGCAGCGGCGAGCGGACGTTGCGGCTCATGCGGCCAAGCCGGGAGAGCCCGTATTTGGCGCCGCAAAGACCGGGCTCGAGGAAGATCGCCTTGTGCAGCGGCATCAGCCGGTCCTGATATTCCAACGCACTGATGTAATCGCCCGCCAGCGTCGCCGCCTGGAAATCGGCGCAGAGGCGCGGGGCGACATTGGCCGTGACCGAAATACAGCCGACGCCGCCATGGGCGTTGAAGCCGAGCGCTGTCGCATCCTCGCCCGACAGCTGCCGGAAATCCTTGCCGCAGGTGATGCGCTGTTCGGAGACGCGCTCGATCTTGCCCGTCGCATCCTTGACGCCGACGATATTCCGGTGCGCCTTGGCGAGCGCACCCATCGTTTCCGGTGTCATGTCGACCACCGAGCGGCCGGGGATATTGTAGATATAGATCGGCAGATCGACGGCCTCGGCAATCGCCGAAAAATGCGCAATCAAGCCCTTCTGCGTCGGCTTGTTGTAATAGGGGGTGACGACGAGAACGGCGTCGGCACCGACCTTTTCGGCGTGCTGGGCAAGCTCGACCGCCTCACGCGTATTGTTCGAGCCGGCGCCGGCCATGACGGGAACGCGTTTTGCAGCAACTTCGATGCAAAGCTCCACCACCCGCTTGTGTTCGGCATGCGACAGCGTCGGCGATTCGCCTGTCGTGCCGACCGGAACGAGACCGCCGCTGCCTTCCTTGATCTGCCAGTCGACATGAGCTGCGAAGCTGTCTTCGTCGATCAGTCCGGCATCCGTGAAAGGGGTGACGAGGGCGGGAATGGACCCATTGAACATGCAAAGCTCCTCACGACCAAATCCTTGCTTCGGCCGCATTCCATGAATATTTTGCGCACCATAGAGCGCCGAAATCATCGCGACAAGCGCGTAGAGTTCGGTTTAGGGCAAATTCCGATAGCAGATGTGAATGAATTTTACCTGGTACGGTAAGGTTTCGTTAAGATGCCTCTAGCCAAATGGCAGGGCGTGTTTTCATTGCGAGATCCCGGATGAAGAAAGCTGTCCTGATTCTGTCCGCCTTCGGCTTCGCCGCCGCCGCGTGGGGCAGCGGAGCCTCGCCGCTTCCGGGCGAGAGCACGCCTATGCCTGGCGTCAAGCCGCTCGGCTTCATTCCCGAAACGGCCATGCCGGAATCGATCACAACAGGCGCCATTCCGCGCAATCCGGCCATCGCGCCTGTCAACAGCGACCTGAAATCCGGCCTTGATGCGCTTTCCGACAAGAACCCGCAGCTGGCGCTGTCGATCCGCGACAGCATGCAGGACGGTACGCTCGACCGCCATATCCTCACCTGGGCGATCGCCGTTTCCGGATTGAAGGGCGTTCCCTCCTATGAAATCGCCAGCGCTGGGCAGGAGCTGAAGAGCTGGCCGGGCCTTTCGCGGCTGCGCGTCTATTCCGAACGTGCGCTCTATGACGAGAACCCCGCCCCATCAGCCGTGCTCGCCGCCTTCGGCGATACCGCGCCCGAGACGATGCAGGGCGCCGTCATCCTCGGCCGGGCGCTGGTTGCATCAGGCAACCAAGCGCAGGCGGCAAAATATATCCGCAAGGTCTGGCGCGGAGAGGCTCTCGACAAGGCGACCGAGGACAAGATCCTCATCGAATTTTCAGCGCTGTTGACGCCGGCCGACCATAAGGCACGGATGGACTATCTGATGTATCGCGGCCGGGTGGCGCAGGCCAAGCGCTTCGGCGACATGGCCCAGGCGCAGTCGCTCTACAAGGCCTGGGCTGCCGTCGACGCCAAGGCCGGCAATGCCGGCGCGCTGCTCAACGCCGTCGATGCAAAATGGCGCGGCGATGCCGGCCTGCTGTTTGCGCGGATCGAATATCTGCGCAAACAGGACAAATATGTGGAAGCGGCAGCACTGCTGGAGCAGATGCCGCCCGAGCGCAGCGAACTCGTCAACTCCGGTGAGTGGTGGAACGAGCAGCGTATCGTCAGCCGTGGTCTCGTCGACCAGGGACAGTTCAAGCCCGCCTATCGCATCGTCGCCAATTACGCCGCAACGAGCCCGACTGACATCGTCGAGGCTGAGTTCCATGCCGGATGGTACGCGCTTCGCGGCCTGCAGGATCCGGCAACCGCGGAAAAACACTTCCGCAAGATTTTGCAGACCTCAAACGGACCGATCTCGGTTTCACGCGCCTGGTATTGGCTGGGACGAGCGGCGGAGGCCGGGGGTCCTGGCAAATCCAGCGAATTCTATGCAAAGGCCGCGACCTTCCCCGGCACCTTTTATGGCCAGCTCGCAGCCGAAAAGCTGGGACGAAAGACGCTGAACGTCACCTATCCCTCGCCGAGCACGGCCGACCGGCAACGCTTCCAGGCACGAGAAGCCGTGCAGGCGATCGCCCGGCTGGAGGCCGCAGGCCATGGATGGCGGGCCGACATCCTCTATCTCGCACTCGCCGATCAGCTGCAAAGCCCCGGTGAACTGGCTGTGCTTGCGGCGCAGGCCGAGCAATCCGGCGATCATCATCTGTCGCTACAGATCGGCAAGATCGCCTATGGCCGCGGCATCGATGTCGCAGCGCTCGCCTTTCCGGTCGGCGTCATCCCGGCGAACGCCAATATAACAGGCTCCGGCAAGGCACTCGCCTATGCCATCGCCCGGCAGGAAAGCGCCTTCAACCCAGCCGCCGTTTCAGCTGCGAATGCGCGGGGATTGCTGCAGCTTCTGCCGGGGACAGCCCAGGCGGTGGCCAAGCGCCACAACATCGCCTATTCGAAAGACAAGCTGACGGCCGATGCCGGTTATAACGCCACACTCGGCGCCCATTATCTCGGCGAGCAGATCGACGCCTTCGGCGGCTCCTATATCCTCACCTTCATTGCCTACAATGCCGGGCCGAAGCGGGTGCCGGAATGGATCGGTCGTTACGGCGATCCGCGCGGCAAGTCGATCGACCAGATCGTCGACTGGATCGAGCGCATCCCCTTCCCCGAAACGCGGAACTACGTCCAGCGGGTGATGGAGAATTACGAGGTCTACAAGGCTCGCCTCGGCCAGGCCACCGATATCGAGCGCGACCTCATCGGCGGACGCAGCGCCTCCTGAAGCCATTTGGTGCGGCCGGAAAAGCAGGCTACATCTTCGTGATCAACAGATTTCGAGGGATGCGATGCCGGATACTTACGCAAGCGGTTTCCAGGAACGATTTTATACGTCTCCCGATGGGCTGAAGCTCTATGCCCGCGACTATCGGCCCGGCGAGACGGCAACCGCGGGACGGCTGCCGGTCATCTGCCTGCCCGGCCTGACCCGCAATACGCGGGATTTTCATCCGCTGGCACTGCTTCTCTCCCAGGACATAACAGCACCACGCAGGGTCATCGCGCTCGATTCGCGCGGGCGGGGAAACTCGGCATGGGATGAGAACAAGGCGAACTACAATCTCGGCATCGAGGCCGGCGATGTCGTCGCCGCCTGCGCGGCGCTCGGCATCGAGCGGGCGGTCTTCATCGGCACCTCCCGGGGCGGGCTGATCCTGCATCTGATCGCGGTGATGCGGCCGGATCTTCTCGAAGCCGTCATTCTCAATGATATCGGGCCTGCCATCGAGGCCACGGGGCTGATGCTGATCCGCGACTATCTCAACAGCGGCAGACGGCCGGCAGACTGGCGCGAGGCGGTCGATATACTGCAGGAAAATCATGGCGCGTCGTTTACCGCGCTTTCGGAGCAAGACTGGCGCGAAATGGCGCTGGCGCTTTATCGAGACGTCGGCGGAAGACCGGTCGCCGATTTCGACCCGGCGATCGCCGAAGCGCTGAAATCGATCGATTTCAGCCAGCCGCTGCCCGATCTCTGGGAGCAATTCGAGAAGCTGAGCCACTTGCCGCTGATGCTGATCCGCGGCGAAAATACCTCGCTGCTTTCACAGGAAAGCGCGAATGAAATGGCGCGGCGGCATTCGAAGCTGATCCTTCATGCTGCCGAAGGACAAGGACACGCGCCCCTCCTGCATCTCGGCAATATCCCCGCAGCGATTCGGGCCTTTCTCGCCCCTTGCCGGTAACCTTGTCGGAGCCAGTCCGCTGGTACATTTGCCATGCGTTGAAATACAAAAAGCCCGGCTCGAGAGAGCCGGGCTTTCCTGATTGACCGAAGTCAGATCAGATTAGAACGAACGCTGCAGACGGAAGTAGCCCGTCGTGGAGTCGTCAGCATTGTCCGGATCGAGGTACTGAACCGAAGCCTTGGCGTAGAAGTTGTCGACGATCTGGTAATCAACCGTCAGACCGACCTTCCAAGCGTCGTCATTGCTGAAGTCGTCGCCAGCAACGTAGTAGTTGCTGTAGTACTGGACGCCAGGGGTGATCTTGAGCTTGTCGGTTGCCTTGATAGCGTATTCGGCAGCGATAGCCCATTCAGCCTTGGTGTAGTAGGAGCTCGGGCCGGAAGCGTATACGGCTGCGAGGCCGAGCGTGCCAGGACCAACGTCAACCGTACCCATTGCACGGACGGCGCCTTCTTCGTTGTCGACGTCGTAGCCGGCAGTGATCTGGTAGCTGAATGCACCAGCCTTACCGCCGAGGCCAACGGCAACGCCGACGTTGTTCGGATTTTCGTCCGTCTTGTAGAAGCCGTCTTCCAGTTCGTCGACGCTGATGCCAGCGTAGAAGTCAGACGTTTCGTACTGATAACGGATGGAGTTATGCAGCGTGACCGGCGAGCCGATATCGTCGGTTTCGCCCGAGAGGCCGTCGTCCCACCAGCTGTAGAACAGACCAGCGCGGAAGCCGGCGATGTCGAGGTAAGCGGAGTCGAGCTTCGAAGCCTGATCGGTGGCGTTGTCAGCATTGAACTGCATGACGATAACGCCGGTCAGCGGACCGTATTCGGTGTCGCTCTTGGCGGTGAACTGAACCTGACCGCGGGTCGTTGCATCCCAATCAGAGTCGCCGCCGATGTCTTCACCAACGTTAACCTGGAAACGGATGTAACCGTTGATCTTGAGGCAGGTTTCGGTGCCCGGGATGTAGAAGTAGCCGGTGCCGTAAGCGTCGCAGACGCGGACGTATTCAACCGGTTCCGGCTCGGCAGCAACGATAGCGTCAGCAGCCTGAGCACCGGAAACTACTGCGAGAGCAGCAGCGGAGCCGAGAAGAAGGCTCTTGATGTTCATAAATGACCTCCAATTCAAAGTTTCGATCGGGTTTGGGATCTTTCGCTGAGCAGCGTTCCCTGCCCCATCCCCGTGTTTCAAGAAGTGGACGATCCGTCGCCCTTGCTTCCGAGGGTGAAAATACAAGACGGCGGCCGTCACGCAATCACCAACTTGCTCGGATAGGGGGTTTGAGGGAGCCTTCCCGACATTCTGTTGCTGAAAGGACACAAGTCGGGCAACCGGCCCCGCTTTCCTTTATGCTTTATTAAGAAAACCCTGATTTTGCGGCCGCTTAGGTCAGATCCACAAAGAGTTGGACATGCGCCTTTCGACGCATCTGCGACACTTTTCCGACAAAATCCGGCTCATGCAGGAGATGTTATGATTGCTGGAAGCGTAACCCGGTGATCACCGATCCGCTTTCGCCACCGGATGGAGCGTGGAAGCGGGAGATGATTCCGCAACCGATTCTTTCGCTGAAGGCGGAGAGATTTGCGCCGTCGCGCGGCCGTAAGGCGTAGCCGACTAAGCGAACCTGATTCTCCATCAGGAACTAAAGATCGCGAAATGTTCAGGAAATCGAAATGGCGGAGAAGATGGGATTCGAACCCACGATACGCTTTTGACGTATACTCCCTTAGCAGGGGAGCGCCTTCGACCACTCGGCCACCTCTCCGGTGCGGCCTAACTATGGTGACCGGTCTGTGAATGCAAGAGTTTTTTGAATTTTCACCACAAAGAAATGCAGCGGGCGGCATTTCGGCTGGCTGCGCAAACAGACGGCATTTCCTGCCGTGATCGGCGGAATTTGATCGCGCTTCGTTCCCTTTGTTGAAGAAGCCGAACTTTGCCGTCCGGGCTCCGGCAGGATTAACCTAGCGCGGCGTTGCCGCCGGCGGTCATTTCGCGACGACCTGCACTGATTCAGCTGAGCAGGCTTTTGAGGTCGGCAGAGGGGTCGGCGAGAATCGATCTGTCGGGGTTGGTCCCGGATTCCAGCAGTTTCTTGCCGGTCACATAGGCCTTCGCGTCGTTGATGGCGTCGACGGCGATCAGCAGGCCTTCCCGGAAGTACCAGACCGAATGGGCGCCTTCGCGAGCACCGGGGCGCAGCAGCGTTTCATCATAACCGAGATTGAAGCCTGCGATCTGCAGCTTGACGTCATACTGATCGGACCAGAACCACGGCTTCGGATCATATGGTGCGCTGCCGCCTGCGATGACGGCTGCCGCCGCTTCGGCCTGGTCGACGGCGTTCTGCACCGATTCGAGCCTGATGCGGCCACCCTGCCAGGGAAGGGCCGCGCAATCGCCCGCGGCAAAGATCGCCGGATCGGAGGTGCGGGCGAATTCGTCGACGACAATGCCGTTGGCGACTTCGAGGCCGGCTTCCTTGGCGAGCTGGTCGTTCGGCACGACGCCGATGCCGACGACGGCAAAGTCGATGTCGATCACAGACCCGTCGGAAAGTGCGGCGCCAGTGACGCGGCCATCCTTGCCGACCAGATGCTTGAGCCCTGTCTTTTCCCGAATCACCACATCGTGGGTCTCATGGATGCCGCGCATGATGTCGGCGGTTTCCTTCGCCGCGACGCGCTGCAGGATGCGGTCGGCCATCTCGATGACGGTGACCTCCAGGCCGCGGTGGCGGGCAACGGCTGCCGCCTCGAGACCGATATAACCGCCGCCGATGATGAGGACGCGGCGACCGGGGCGCATCTCTTCGGCGAGCAGATCGGCATCGCGCTTGTCGCGGGCGACGTAGACGCCGTCGAGATCGCCGCCGATTGCGGCCGGCAGCCGGCGCGGCGTCGAGCCGGTGGCCAGCGCCAGCGTGCCGTAATCGAGAACGGAGCCGTCCTGCAGCAGAACCTGCTTGCTATCAGGCTTGATCTGTTCGGCCCAGGTCGAAAGTCGAAGATCGACGTCATTGTCCGCATACCAGTGCTCGGCGCGAAACAGCAGCCGGTCGAAAGCCATTTCGCCAAGCAGATATTTCTTCGAAAGCGGCGGGCGCTGATAGGGAGCCACGTCCTCCGCACCGATGAGGGTGATCGGGCGCGTATCCTTCAAGGCACGCAGCTTGGCCGCCAATGCGAAACCGGCCTGTCCCGCGCCGATGATCACCAGTCTATCCGTCACGATCTCACTCCCGAAACTGCGCCCGCCAATACGGTCCAAGCCTACCCCTACAGCGCCGCACGTCAGACGGAAAGCGGTCTTTCCATTCAACCGATCTCGATCCAGCGGCGCTCGTGGAAGGACTGTGCCATGGCATGCACCGACTTCTCTATCCTGAGACCGTCTTCAAATGTGACGATCAACGACGGTTCGCCGGAAATTGCCCGGATCAGCTCGCGGCATTCGATGATCTTCAGGTCGTTGAAGCCGAGGCCGTGGCCGGGCGCCGGGATGAAGCGATCATAAGGCCGATGGGCCGGTGCCGCCAGTATCTTGCGGAAGCCCTGTTCGGAACCGCGACCCTCTGCCTGATAGAGGTCGAATTCGTTCATGCGCTCCTGGTCGTAGACGATCGAGCCTTTCGAGCCATAAATCTGCAGGGCGATGCGGCCCTTGCGGCCCCAGGCGGCGCGATTCGCCATCAAGACGGCGGAGATGCCGCCGCCAAGCCGCATCAGCACGTTGGCGCCATCGTGGTTTTCGACGGCGCGGCGGCCACCCTCGCTCAGCGGGCGGTCGGCATAGGGTCTTACCATGTCTGTAATGACAGCCTCGACGTGGCCGAAAAGATACCAGAGCAGCGACAGCGGATGCACGGCGAAATCGTCAAGCGCGCCGTAGCCGGCGGCAAGCTCGCTCTTCCAGTAAAAAAAGACATCGGGATCGGCCATAAAATCCTCGTCCATCTCTACGCGGATATGGTTGACCGTGCCGATGGCGCCCTCGCCGACAAGCGTCTTGATGTGCCGCATCACAGGATTCTGAATATAGTTGTAGCCGAGAGCCGCCACCTTGCCTGAGCCCCTCGCCGTTTCCAGCATGTGCTCGGCATCGGCATAGGCCGGCGCCATGGGCTTTTCGCACCAGACATGTTTGCCGGCTTGAAGGGCTGCGATCGCCATCTCGGGGTGGAACTGATTGGGCGTGGTGACGGAGACGACGTCGACCTCCGGGTCGGCAATCAGCGCCCGCCAGTCGGCGGTGGCCTTCTCGAAGCCGAATTCGCCGGCACGCGCCGCAGCAAGCCCGGCATTGGCTTCGGCCAGATGCACGAGACGCGGACGCTCGACATCGCCGAACACCGTCTTCACCGCATTCCACGCCAGCGCATGGCATTTGCCCATGTAACCGGTGCCGATCAAACCGATGCCGAGTGGCTTCATTTCCGTCCCCTCCAGAGTTGCGCGCGGATTTTTGGAATATTTGGATCATTTTGACAAGGGACCCACACGCAGGCATTTTTCCATTCTTCCCGGTAAGCTGTTTAAAAGCCTTCAATTACAGGCGATTAAAAACAATTAGGCGTGCCGTTTGAAATCGTCTATGTTTGGCAATATGGAATATTTGTTTCATCTCGTGAGCCGCAAGCATGGATAACGATCCCCAGAGGCACGCGCGTGTGCCGCGCGATTTCGAAAGCCTGCGCAGCACCATCATCGAACGCAAGGCGAGCATGCCGAAGCGGCTGGCGCAGGTTGCCGCCTTCGCGCTCGGCAATCCTGATGAAATCGCCTTCGGCACCACGGCAAGCATCGCGGCTGCCTCCGACGTTCAGCCCTCGACGCTGGTGCGCCTGGCGCATCATTTGGGTTACGGAGGCTTCTCCGACCTGCAGAGCATTTTCCGCGAAAGATTGCGCGACCGGACGCTGAGCTATGAAGAGCGGCTGGTCACGCTGGAGCAGGCGAGCGGCGACGATGAGGACGCCAATCTGCTCTCCGGCTTCATTGCCGCCGCCAGCCAGTCGGTCAACCGGCTGGCGGCGACGGTACAGAGCGATACATTCACGAAAGCGGTGAATATCCTTGCCGGCGCCGAGACGATCTATCTGATCGCCAAACGGCGTTCCTACCCGCTGACGGCGCACATGACCTACGCTTTTTCCAAGCTCAATATCCGCCACCAGATCGTCGCCTCGCCGAACGGCGTCGACCCTGAAATGGTGCAGTTCGCAACCCCCAGGGATGCAGCGATCGCCGCGAGCTTCTCGCCCTATGCGGCCGACAGCCTCAGTCAGAGCCAGGAGCTTGCCGACCGCGGCGTGCCCGTCATCGCGATCACCGATTCGGCCTTCTCGCCGCTTGCTGCTTGCGCGACGCATTGGTTCGAAGTGGCGGAGGCCGATTTCGCCGGCTTCCGCTCGCTTTCGGCCTCCATGGCGCTGACCATGGCGCTGCCGGTGGCCATCGCCGAACGGCGCCGCAAGCATCAGCACTCAAAAGCTGGAAAAGCGAAAATGGAATAAACATTCCGAATTGACAAAATATCGGAACCGATGTTTCATTATTGAAAATTCGCAGGCACTGGAAGCCGCGCAAAATCTAGCGGGAGGACATCATGGTACAATCGAATCCGGGCTCACAGCCGGAGCCGGCGCTTGATGTAATCACCATCGGCCGCTCCTCGGTCGATCTTTACGGTCAGCAGATCGGCTCACGGCTGGAGGATATCGGCTCCTTCGCCAAATCCGTCGGCGGCTGCCCGGCTAATATCGCCATCGGCACGGCGCGGCTCGGCCTCAAATCCGGCCTCATCACCCGCGTCGGCGACGAGCAGATGGGACGTTTCATCCGCGAGCAATCGGGGCGCGAAGGTGTAGCGACACAGGGCATCGTCACCGATAAGGAGCGGCTGACGGCACTGGTGCTGCTGGCGGTCGAGGCCGAGGGCGTGTCGCCGATGATCTTCTATCGGTCGGACTGCGCCGACATGGCGCTCGATGAAGGCGATATCGACGAAGATTTCATCAAGTCGTCGCGCGCCGTTCTCGTTTCCGGCACGCATTTCTCGCGGCCGAATACCGAGGCCGCGCAGCGCAAGGCGATCCGCATCGCCAAGGCGAACGGCCGCAAGGTGATCTTCGACATCGACTACCGGCCGAACCTCTGGGGCCTTGCCGGCCATGCAGAAGGCTTCGAGCGCTACGTGAAGTCCGACCGCGTCTCTTCGAAGATGAAGGAGACGCTGCCGGATTGCGATCTCATCGTCGGTACCGAAGAGGAAATCCTGATCGCTTCCGGCGCCGACGACGTGCTCGGCGCGCTGAAGGAGATCCGCCGCCTGTCACCGGCGACGATCGTGCTGAAGCGCGGCGCCATGGGCTGCATCGTCTATGACGGACCGATCGCCGACGACCTCGAAGCCGGCATTATCGGCCAGGGTTTCCCGATCGAAGTCTTCAACGTGCTCGGCGCCGGCGATGCCTTCATGTCCGGTTTTCTGCGCGGCTTCCTGCGCGATGAGCCACTGAAGACCTGCGCCACCTGGGCCAATGCCTGCGGCGCCTTTGCCGTTTCCCGCCTGCTCTGCTCGCCGGAATATCCGACCTGGGCCGAACTCGACTTCTTCCTGACATCAGGCAGCCAACATCGGGCGCTGCGCAAGGACGAGGCGATCAACCATATCCACTGGGCATCAACCCGGCGCGGCAAAATCCCGCTTCTGATGGCGCTGGCGATCGACCACCGTTCGCAGCTCGTCAGCGTCGCCGATGAACTCGGTGTCGGCCACGACAAGATCGTCGCCTTCAAGCGGCTGGCGGTTGCCGCAGCGGCGCGGGTTTCGAACGGCCGCGACGGCTATGGCATGCTGATCGACGAGCGTTTCGGCCGCGACGCGTTCTTCGATGCGGCGACGAAGAATTTCTCCTGGATCGGCCGGCCGGTGGAGTTGCCGGGTTCGAAGCCGCTGCGCTTCGAATTCAGCCAGGATATCGGCTCGCAGCTTGTGGAATGGCCACTCAGTCATTGCATCAAGTGCCTGTGCTTCTATCATCCCGACGACCCCTCAGAATTGAAGAGGGAGCAGCAGGAGAAGCTGCGCACGCTGTTCGAGGCGTCCCGCAAGGTCGGCCGCGAGCTGCTGGTGGAGATCATCGCTGGCAAGAACGGGCCGCTCACCGACGATACGATTGCGACTGCGCTGGAAGAGCTCTATGCGCTCGGCATCAAACCGGACTGGTGGAAGCTCGAGCCGCAGGCCTCGACCGAGGCCTGGAAGAAGATCGATGCGGTGATCGCCAAGAATGATCCATGGTGCCGCGGTATTGTGCTCTTGGGCCTCGAGGCGCCCGCCGACGAGCTGATCTCCTGCTTCGAGGCGACGCTGGCGGCTCCCTCCGTGAAGGGCTTTGCCGTCGGCCGGACGATCTTTGCCGATCCGGCGCGCGCCTGGCTTTCGGGCGGAATGAACGACGAGGAGGCGATCGCCGACATGGCCGGCCGCTTCCGGCAGCTGACAGAGGCCTGGCTTAAGACGCGCGGGCTTCAGTAGGATATAGAGTTAAGACCCCTCCCCAACCCCTCCCCACAAGGGGGAGGGACTTAAGTTGAGGCATCGCTTCACGCCACAAACGAGATCCTTGCGGACGCGAGGTTGCGGTGAAATGCAGCGGCACGGCGGGTTAGCCCCTCCCCCTTGTGGGAAGGGGTTGGGGAGGGGAAAACGCGAAAGAAAGATTGCGGGAGGACCCGATGGGCAAGACGATACGGTTGACGATGGCGCAGGCCGTGGCGCATTTCCTCAAAAAGCAGATGACTGTTGTCGATGGCAAGAAGGTGCCGATCTTCGGCGGCGTCTGGGCGATCTTCGGTCACGGCAACGTCGCCGGCATCGGTGAGGCGCTCTATCAGGTGCGCGGCGAATTGACGACCTATCGCGCCCACAATGAACAGGGCATGGCGCATGCCGCGATCGCCTATGCCAAGGCGAATTTCCGCACGCGCTTCATGGCCTGCACGAGTTCGATCGGCCCCGGGGCGCTGAATATGGTGACGGCCGCTGGCGTGGCGCATGTCAATCGTATTCCCGTTCTCTTCCTGCCGGGCGATGTCTTCGCCAACCGCGCGCCGGAGCCGGTGCTGCAGCAGATCGAGGATTTCGGCGACGGCACGGTTTCGGCCAATGATGCCTTCCGTTCGGTTTCGCGCTATTTCGACCGCATCACCCGCCCCGAGCAGATCATCACGGCGCTGAAGCGCGCCATGCAGGTCCTGACCGATCCCTTGGATTGCGGCCCAGTGACATTATCGCTCTGCCAGGACGTTCAGGCAGAAGCCTTCGATTATCCGGAAAGCCTGTTCGATGAAAAAGTCTGGACGACCCGCCGGCCACAGCCGGATGCAGACGAGCTGGCGAATGCCATCGCGCTGATCAAGGCGTCGCAGAAACCGGTAATCGTTGCCGGCGGCGGCGTGCTTTATTCGCAGGCGACGAAGGAGCTTGCCGCCTTTGCCGAGGCGCACGGCGTTCCCGTCGTCGTCACCCAGGCCGGCAAGTCGGCGATCAACGAGACCCATCCGCTGGCGCTCGGCTCGGTCGGCGTCACCGGCACCTCGGCGGCGAATGCGATTGCCGAAGAGACGGATCTCGTTATCGCCGTCGGCACCCGCTGCCAGGATTTCACCACCGGCTCCTGGGCGCTGTTCAAGAATGCCAGCCTCAAGATGGTCGGCCTCAACATCGCCGCCTATGACGCAGCGAAGCACGACAGCCATCCGCTGGTGACTGACGCCCGCGAAGGGTTGAAGGCGCTTTCGGCAGGGCTTTCGGGCTGGAAGGCGCCGGCCGCACTCGCCGAGAAGGCAACTGCGGAGAAGAAGGTCTGGATGGAGGCTGCGGCCAAGGCGATGGCCACGACCAATGCCGCCCTGCCCTCCGACGCGCAGGTGATCGGTGCGGTGACGCGCACGATCGGCGGCGACAATACGACGGTTCTTTGCGCCGCGGGCGGACTTCCCGGCGAATTGCACAAGCTCTGGCCGGCAACGGTGCCGGGCAGCTATCACATGGAATACGGCTTTTCCTGCATGGGCTATGAGATCGCCGGCGGGCTCGGCGCCAAGATGGCGCATCCCGACCGGGATGTCGTCGTCATGGTCGGCGACGGTTCCTATATGATGATGAATTCCGAGATCGCCACCTCGGTCATGCTGGGCCTCAAGCTCAATATCATCCTGCTCGACAATCGCGGCTATGGCTGCATCAACCGCTTGCAGATGGGCACCGGCGGCGCCAACTTCAACAATCTGCTCAAGGACTCCTATCACGAGGTGATGCCGGAGATCGATTTCCGCGCGCATGCCGAAAGCATGGGCGCCATCGCGGTCAAGGTCGGCTCGATCGCCGAGTTGGAGCAGGCGATCGCCGATTCGAAGAAAAACGACCGTACCTCGGTCTTCGTCATCGACACCGATCCGCTGATTACCACGGAAGCCGGCGGCCACTGGTGGGATGTCGCGGTACCTGAGGTCAGCATCCGCGAACAGGTCAACAAGGCGCGCGAAGGCTATATCAAAGCTCGTGCTGCCCAGCGCATCGGCTGATTCGGTTACTGTCATTTTTTCGGAAGAGCGGGGCCGCTCTTCCGCACTGTTTTAAGGAGAATGTTGATGAAGGCCAAACTCGGCATGTCGCCCATCGCCTGGTGGAACGACGATCTTCCGGAGCTCAGCGACGATGTGTCCCTCGAGGAATGCCTGCGGCAATCGCGCAGCGCCGGTTTCACCGGCATGGAGCAAGGCCGCCGCTTCCCCAGCAATCCGGAAGAGATGCTGCCCATCCTGCGCGCCGCCGACGTGACGCTGTGCGGCGGCTGGTTCTCCGGCACGCTTGTCAATGAGGAGCTTGCGGCCAACAAGGACCGCATCGCGCCGATGATCGAGCTGTTCAAGGCGGTCAATGCGCCCTGCATCGTCTATGGCGAAGTCGGCCGCTCCATCCAGGGCGACCGCTCCAAGCCGCTCGCCACCAAGCCGCGCCTTTCCGACGACGAGATGAAGGCCTATGGGCGCCGCGTCACCGAGTTCGGCGAATGGTGCGCCGAGCAGGGCATGCCCCTCTCCTACCACCACCACATGGCGGCCGTCGTCGAGACCGAACCGGAACTCGACGCCTTCATGCGCTCTTCGGGTGACGGCATTCCGCTGCTGCTCGATGCCGGCCACCTCGCCTTTGCCGGCGGCGATGTGCTGCGCGCCATCGGCAACCACCACGCCCGCATCAACCACGTCCACGTCAAGGACATCCGCAAACCCGTCGTGGACGGGCTCGACCGCAGCCGCCAATCCTTCCTCGATGCGGTGGCGCTCGGCGCCTTCACCGTGCCCGGCGACGGCTCGCTCGATTTCGGCGCCATCGTCCAGCGGCTTGCCGATCACGGCTATGAAGGCTGGTTCGTTGTCGAAGCCGAACAGGATCCACGCAAGGCGCCGCCGCAGAAAATGGCCGAGATCGGCCATGCCGAACTGATGCGCGTCATGACGGCCGCGGGTTATATCGTGGAAACGGAAGGCTTCCCGAAGGGATAACGGAACGAAAGACCCCTCCCCACCCCCTTCCCACAAGGGGCAGACCGGGAGTGCCGGAGCAAGAAGCCCCCTCATCCGCCCTCCGGGCACCTTCTCCCCGCTGGGGAGAAGGGGAAAAGAGACGGTGCGGCATGTCCCTTCTCCCCTCGGGGAGAAGGTGGCGGCAGCCGGATGAGGGGGCCGCACCCGCTAATTTACGAGGAGACACACCAATGCCAAACCTCAAGGTCAAACCATCCGGCACGCATGGCCGCGTCACCCATGTCACCCCGGAAAATGCCGGCTGGACCTATGTCGGCTTCGATCTCCATCGGCTGAAGCCGGGCGAGACGGTTTCGGGAGAGACCGGCGATCGGGAAGTCTGCCTCGTCTGGGTGACCGGCAAGGGCAAGGCATCGGCCGGCACCAAGGATTTCGGCACGCTCGGCGGCCGCATGAGCCCGTTCGAAGGCGCACCGCATGCGCTCTACATCCCGATGGAATCGACATGGTCGGTGACGGCGGAGACCGATCTGGAACTCGCCGTCTGCTCGGCGCCCGGCGGCGGCACCTATCAGGCAAAGGCCATCCCACCCGGCACGCATCCGCAGGTGACACGCGGCAAGGGCACGAATGTGCGCTACGTCAACAATATCATGCCGGAGGATGACAGCTCGGCGCATTCGCTGCTGGTCGTCGAGGTGATCACGCCGGGCGGCCATACCTCCTCCTATCCGCCGCACAAGCACGACCAGGACGACCTGCCGAACGAGAGTTTCCTGGAAGAGACCTATTACCATCGCCTCAACCCGCCGCAGGGCTTCGGTTTCCAGCGTGTCTACACCGACGACCGCTCGCTCGACGAGGCAATGGCGATCGAGGACGGCGACGTGACGCTGGTGCCGAAGGGCTATCATCCTTGCGCGGCGACCCATGGCTACGATCTCTATTACCTCAACGTCATGGCCGGGCCGAAGCGGATCTGGAAATTCCACAATGCCGCCGAGCACGAGTGGCTTCTGAAGGCGTAAGGGTCTCGTTCGATCGCTAAATAATCTGACAGCGCGAAACCGCCGCTGATGGTTCACTGCCTCCATCCAAACACGGATGGAGGATCACCATGTACAGCTCGAATGTCACGATACCGGCCCGCAATATGCGGCCCGGCCTGTTGCTTGCCATAGTCACCGCAGCACGCTGGCTGGCACGCAAGATTACCGAACGGCGCAACTGCAATGCGCTGATGGAACTTTCCGACGAGCAGTTGAAGGATATCGGCCTTTCCAGGGGGCAGACGGAAAGCGACGTGCATGTCTACAGTCGCACCTGAAACCTGAGCGTGATAATGTGCAGACAGGTCGCCTCATCGGGCGACCTGTCTGACCCGGAACATGCCATGTCGCAGTTTTCAACAGCACCGCTCCTGAAGACAAAGACCGTCACCATTCGTGACATCGTCTGCAATGGCGAATGCCGTCACAAGAGCGACGAGGAATGCGCCCACAGGACGGGCCTCGTCTATCCCTATCGCGGCGAAGCCAATCAGGTCTTGTTCTTCAACGCCGGCCAGGGATATCGGATCAGCCACCCCATCGAGGGCGGCGATGCCTGCATCGATCTGGCGATCGACGAGGCCATGCTCGAAGAACTCGCGCCGAAGGATCAGGTGCAGCCCGGTCCGGCCTTTGCCTTCCGCCGCCAGCGCCGGCGGATCGATCCGCGCGCACAGGCGCTGGTCGCGCTCCTGCGTCATGGTCTTAGCCGCAACGTCGCAGAGACGTTGGAGGCGGAGATATTGGCGCTGACGCTGGTGCGCCGCTCGCTCGGCGAGCGCACATCGCATGCGGCCGGTGCCAGCGCCGGCCGGCAGAAACTCGTCGACCGAGCCAAGCTGGTGCTCTCCTCCGATCTCGCGCGGCGCTGGACGCTTGCGGAAATCGCCTCGGAAGTCGGCGTCTCACCGGTTTATCTCACCCAGGTTTTCCAGCAGGTCGAGGCCACACCGCTCTATCGTTATCAGCTGCGGCTGCGGCTTGCCCGCGCCCTCGACCTGCTCGGCCAATATGAGGATCTCACCGCGCTCGGCCTCGATCTCGGTTTTTCCAGCCACAGCCATTTCAGCGCGTCCTTCAAGCAGGCCTTCGGACAGAGCCCTGGCGAATTCCAGCGCGCAGCGCAATTGCGTCGCAGGTGAGGTCGATCGCTAAAGATTTCGACAGCGGCGATGCGATCTTCGATGGTCTTATGAGGCTGCCCCGATCCGGGGACGATCAACCGGAGGATCACCAGATGAAGAAGACCACATGCGCCGCCTGCGACTGCGAACTCGGCGCCGAGGCGATCACCGTCAAACTCGGCGGCAAGACTGTCGAGGTCTGCTGCCAGGAATGCGCTGAAGCGCTGAATGAGGCGGAAGCTGCGACATCGGCCGCTTCGGGCGGCAAGGAATAGACGATACGAAGCAAGAGCCGCCAGTGACCTGCCCCCCGAAGGTTCATGTTCAACCTTCGGGGGGCAGGTCACGAGGGAGCGCCGCTTAGCCATTTCAAGCGGGCAGAAGCCCATAGCGCCAGCCGCGACGTTTGGCGTTCTGCGACAGCACCGCAAAGGCCAGGATGACCATGCCTGCCTCGGCAAAGACGGGCACCATCCAGATCCCCTGCTCGCCGAAGAGGAAGGGCAAAAGGAAGGTCAGCGGCAAGGTCAGCAGATAGGGCCGCGACAGGCCGAAGATCGCGGCGCGCGGTGCGTCGCCGATCGACTGGAAATAGGACGACAGGATCAGCATCTGCCCGAAGAGAAAATAGGCGCCGATCGTCCAGGGCAGAATTCGCCTGACCTCGGCGATAATCGCGGGATCGGCGACAAAGACGGCGCCGAGACGGCCGGCCATGAGCTCGACTATGATTTCCACCAGGGTGCAGTAGACGAGTGCTGCGAGCATGGCGATCTGCAGGCTGCGGCCGACGCGGAGCCCGAGGCCGGCGCCGTCATTGTTGCCGGCGATCGTCTGCAAGGCGATGCTGAGGCCGAGCAACGGCAGATAGGTGAAGGTCATGATCCGGGTGATGATGCCATAGGCAGCCACCGTCGCGACATGATCTGCCACGCTCCAGAGCGAGATATTGATGAGAATGGCCGCCGAGGCCAGCGATATGCCGATGAAGCCGAGGCTCATCGGCGCGCCGAATGCCATGATGCTGCGCCATTCGACAAGAGCAAATTCCGCGGAAGGCCTCAGTGCCCGTGGCCGGCGCCATCGATAGGCGAGCACAGCTGCGAGACAGACGAATTGCGACGCAATGGAGCCGACTGCCGAACCGAACACGCCCCAATGCATCACCGCCATGAACAGCCAGTTGGCGAAGATGTTGAGCAGCGAGGCCGACAGCGTCACCAGCGTCATGAAACCGATCTTGCCTTCGCAGCGCAGCCCGTCGAGATGCAGCGACAGGAAGAAGCTGACCTGCGCAAAAGTGATCATCGCGCCCATGAACAGCATGGCGCCATCGGCAACAGTGGCATTGCCGGCAGCACCGGCATCGATGATCTGCCGGCCGACGGTCCAGAAGACCGCATTGAGGATCAGGGTGACGGCCAGCGCCAGCGTATGGGCGCCGGCAAACACCCGCTGCGCGCCTTGGCGATCGCCGGCGCCGAGCCGGCGGGCGAGGATGCTCGCCATGCCGTTCGAGACCAGCGATTGCAAAGCGACCAGCAGCATCAGCCCCGGAAAGATCAGGCTGACGGCGGAGAGCGCATCCGGGCCGACATAGGCGCCGAGGAAATAGGCGTCGACGACGGTGAACAGGCCGTTGACGGTGGTGATCGCAACGATCGGCGCCGCCGTCCTGAGGAAGACGCCCGGCAGCCAGCCGGTGAGAAAGGCATTGCCTGCGGAAAGATCGGTCATGGAGAAATCCGTGTAATATCCGGCCAAGCCCGATCCGGGTTAAAATCATCCGGATCGCGACGGCCTGAAAGGGATGGAAAAAATCTAGAGATCGAGCACCAGATGCGGCACGCCGTTCGAGGTCTTCCTCGGCGAGACGCCGTCGGCATCGATCTGCGCGTTCACACGCCGGCGAAAGGCCGAAAAGCTCTCGAAGGAGACGACGTCAACCGGCTCGTCGAAATGGATGGTGATCCTGTGGAGATCGCCGCCCGGCAGGGCCGAAAGCGCCAGAATCTCGCCGGTGAACGGCTGGTTGAGATAACGGCCGCGAATATGCGCACCGACGAAGAGTGGCGTCTTCGGGCTGGTATTGGGCTTTGCCGCAAGGGCTGCGAGCGTGTTCCAATCGCGCGCGCCGTGCTGGCGGGCAATCATTTCCAGGGCCGCACTGTGGGTCAGCGGGGTGCCGCGATCGTTCATCGCCTGGCGCAGGCGCTTGGCCTGGACCTTCAATTCGTCGATGGCAGGATAGGTCGTCGTCATGGAGTGAGCCTTCGCAAGGCATGCTCTTCGACTGTGGATGGGAGCTCGCATTGCCGCCAGTCAGCATGCACAAAAGGCCGTGACCATGATCGCGAGGGCTTCACCATGGATTTTCATCCGCGAGCGGCTGGTGCCTCGAACCGGCCCTTTGTATGCGCGAACACCGCAGACATGTCAAGAATGGCGCATCCGCGCCGGGAATGAGCAAATTTGGGGCAAATCTGCATGAAATCGGTGCATTTTTCCTGCAAGTTTCGCGGAAGCATCCAATCTTAACGGTATTTTTCAGCCTCCGTCAGCATTCTTCAGCCAATATCCTGTCCTATACCAAGCGGAGGCTAAAAGGGCCTTTCAGATGCACCTCGACTCAGAACACCGCAAGCCGGAACGTGCTTACAGGGAATTCAATCTCGACAGGCCCGGCAACATCATCTTCGTCGGCCATCACCTCAGCACCGGAACGCAGGTGCGCTGCCTGATTCGCACGATCACGCTCGCCGGCGCCCTGCTCGAAGTCAGCCCCAACCTGGAAATGCCGAGCCATTTCTTCCTCGAAATTCTCGGCATCCATGACGAAATCGGCTCGACCGTGGTCAAGCGCGAAGGCGAATGGGTGACGATCAGCTTCAACATGCTGCTCAATCCGGAATTCCTGCACCACGTGCTGCGACTGAGCTTCGAAAGCTGAGGCCTTTTTCCGTCTGCGATTTATCGGGACGCAACGTCTTTCTCTCCTCGCCCCGTCTTGCGGCCAGACGCGAGATGGCGGAAGCGGCCCAGAGGAATCCGCGCCATTCCGGCCCTTCGAGCGGGTCGGCGAAGGGATCGCGGCGCACCCGCCTGTGATAGATCTGCAATTCATTGAAGAGAACAACCCAGTTGAGAAGCATTGCTTCATCCTCCATCTATTGGCTCATGCACTGGAGCTAAGCCTTCGCGCCCTTCCGATGTAGAGGCGCGGGAGAAAGGGGGTTTTCATCATGAAAGATGCGAGCTGGGACGACCTGCAACTTTTCTTCCATGTCGCGACCGGCGGCGGGCTTTCGGCGGCAGCCGCGCGCACCGGGATTAGCGCGCCGACGATCGGCCGGCGCATGCTGGCGCTCGAACGGGCGACCGGGCGCTCGCTCTTTAGCCGCAGCCCGACCGGCTATCTGCTCGCCAAGGACGGACAGGAGCTGCTCGATCGCGTCCGGCTGATGCAGGATGCGGCGCGGTCGATCTCCGACTGGCGCGGCGAGGTGCTGACACTGCCGATCGTCTCGACGGCCGCCGACAGCTGGACCTCGCGCTTCATCGCCGATCATCTCAGCAGCGTCTGGACGCCGAAGGACAGCTTTCGCATGTGCTACAAGACCTGCGACACAGGCGTCGATTTCACCTATCGGGAAGCGCATATCGCCATTCGCCACAGCCGGCCGGAGAGCGGCAATGTCGCGATCCGCCCTTCGGTCAAGGTGGCGCATGCGGCCTACCAGGCGGCAGATTATGACGCAGCCAACTGCAACTGGATCTCGCTCGGCACCGATACCGCCATCACGCCGGCCGACAAATGGACGTACGAACAGCCGGATTACTGGATTACCAGCTGGACGAACACACCGCATATGCTGTTTCACCTGATCCGCGGCGGTGCCGGCCGCGGCGTGCTCCCCTGTTTCATCGGCGATCAGGAGCGCAACCTCGTCCGCGCTGGCCCTCTCATCGACGAACTGACCTATGACATGTGGATCGTTGCGCATGACGACGAGCGGCAACGGCCGGAGGTCAGGATCGTCATCGACCGCCTGGCGGCGCTCTTTGCCGGTCATGAAGATCTGTTTGCCGGGCAGCGGCCGTTGGTATGAGGCGAAAACGCGGGCCTCTCGACCCGCGTTTCCTCAAGTTACTGCGAACGGCTCATTGCTGCGAACGACTCAGGCAGCGAGATGCCGCTCGATCTCGTCGACCGGCATATTGGTATAATCCTTCGCCACCTCAGCGGTGATCACCGCCTGCGTATCGGCGCGGAGCGCCGGCCGCAATGTGCCGAGCGCCTTCGGCGGGGCAACGAGGACGATGCGACGGGCATTCTTTTCCTGCACCAGCTCATCGAGCTTTTCCGCCACCTGTTTCAGAAATTCGGCTTCGGCCTGATCCTGCCAGCTGGTCTCCTCGACAGCGCTGCCGCTGAAGCCGTCTGCGGCATGGGTCCGGCCGGGCTTATCGGCGCCAATTTCGCGATCCGGCGCGCTCGGCTGCGTCAGGGTTTCCAGCACCTTCAGGTTCACCAGCTGGGCATCGCCGGCATTCTGCATGATCAGAGCCTTGGCTCCATCACAGACCACCACCCATGATTCCCAAGGGATTTTGACGTTGGTCATATTCAACTCCTCGCTGTCGTCATTCGAAGCGCGCCGTGCTTCATCGATCAAGGCAGAACGCCCGGCAATTGAAAGAGTTCGGGAAATTGCGCCGAAATCGAACGCCCGGCGCTCCGGCCGGCCTATGGCAGCTGTGACATCATCAATTTCGCCAAGCTGCGCCACCGGCACCTCGGCCATAGCCTCATCGACATGGCCCGGAGCACATTACCGACGGCGCTGACGGATATTTCGCCGGCAGAATCCCCGGCTCGAATGAAAGCCCCGCGTCCCGATAATGCACATCGAGCGTCCCGCTTGGGAACAAAATTTAAACTCGTTAAAATTGTCATTTTATCTTTGACGAATGTGCAAAACATTCATGTGACGTTGGCTGGAGCAAGAACCCCAAATGTGCCCTGACTGACGGAGAATGTAAGATGACTATGCTCCGCGCTACCCACCTTGCCACGGTCAAATCCGCTGTCTACGACCTGCGCTGGGAAGAGTTCAGCGTCAAGCGGCCAGCCCGCATCGTCGCCGTCCGGCCGTGCCTCACCGGCGTCTCCATGCGAAGCGCCGAGATCATCGACATCTCGCAGGGCGGCGCCACGTTCATCGTATCGACCACCGCCGGTCTGCCGAAGCATTATTATCTCAACATTCTCGGCCTCGCCTATCGCATCGGCTGCGCAGAGGTCTATCGCCACAAGGAACGCATCGGCGTACGGTTCATCAACATCATGGACCCCGAGGTTCTGCGCCGCGTCGTCCGCACCGATTTCCTCGTCGGCAACATGGAAGCGATCGCCGCCCGGCGCGCGCCGATCTTCAGGGCGTGAACCGTCCCGTAACAGGCTTGCTGCAGAAATAATCTTGCTTGCGTTGGCCGGGCCCGGGCCTATTGTTTCGTCAATTGTCAATATGCCCGGGAAACTGCCTTCGCATGTCCGCCTTTTCGCGCTTCACTCCCCTCGCCAGCGCCCTGCCCTCCACAGTTCCCTTCGTCGGCCCCGAGGCGATCGAGCGCCAGCGCGGACTTGCCGTTCTCGCGCGCATCGGCGCCAATGAGAACGGCTTCGGCCCGGCCGCTTCGGTATTTGCGGCGATGCGTGAGGAGGCCCGCAATATCTGGAAATACAATGATCCGGAGAATTTCGCGCTGAGGCAAGCGCTTGCCGCCCATCTCGGCGTCTCCCCCGCCAATATCGCCATCGGCAGCGGCATCGACGAATTGCTCGGCCAGATCGTCCGGCTGGTGATCGAGCCGGGCGCACCCGTCGTCACCTCGCTCGGCGCCTACCCGACCTTCAACTTCCATGTCACCGGTTTCGGCGGCCGGCTGGTGAGCGTTCCCTATGCCAGCGACCGCGAGGATCTCGACGGCCTGCTCGATGCCGTCAAACGCGAGAATACGCCGCTCGTCTATTTCGCCAATCCCGACAATCCGATGGGAAGCTGGTGGGATGCCGAGAGCATCGTCGCGTTCGCCCGGGCGCTGCCCGAGACGACGCTGCTGGTGCTCGACGAGGCCTATAGCGAGACCGGGCCGGCAGGGTCGCTGCCGTCGATCGCCTCACTGATTGAACTGCCGAACGTCGTTCGCACCCGCACTTTCTCGAAGGCCTACGGGCTTGCCGGCGCACGCATCGGTTATGTGATCTCGACGCCGGGCACGGCGCAGGCCTTCGACAAGATCCGCAATCATTTCGGCATGAACCGGCTGGCGACGGCGGCAGCGCTCGCCGCCCTCAAGGACCAGGCCTATCTCGCCGAGGTGGTCGGGAAAATCCACGCGGCGCGGGAACGGATCGGCGGCATCGCCCGGGCGAACGGTCTCAAGCCCCTGCCCTCGGCAACGAATTTCGTGGCGATCGACGCCGGCCGCGACGGCGTTTACGCACGCGCGATCGTCGACGGACTGATGGAACGCGGCGTCTTCATCCGCATGCCAGGTGTCGCGCCGCTCAATCGCTGCATCCGCGTCAGCGTCGGGCCGGAGACTGACATGGCGCTCCTCGAAGACGCGCTGCAGCAGGTGCTGAAAAAGATCGGCTGATAAATGGCAAGAACCGCGACCGGTGGAGGATCCCGGTCGCGGCTCGCTTCTCCCGGCATCGGCCCCGTCCAAAGCGCCCCGCCAGCCCCCTCTTTCCGAGGTTGTTATATCGTCCTGCCGAATGCCGGCAGGTTGGTTTCAGTGAACCGTCATCCATTCGCGGGCAGCGCGCAGCGCTGCGACGATCTGCATCTTGTCCATGGCGGCGGCGACGTCGGCACGAAGCTCGGCGGCGCGATCGTTGCCCTTGATTGCGGCGATGTTCAGCCACTTGTGGGCAGCGACGAGATCGATTTCGCAGCCGCGGCCGGTCGCATACATCAGACCCATTTCGCAGAAGACATCGGCGCTGTTGTCGCCACCCATGGTGGCCGTTTCAGCATTGTGCATTTCAAAGCGTGCCATCGGTTTTATCCCTGTTAGCCTGTTTATGACTTACCCTGTTTTACCTCGGGGCCTTGCCGTCTATCGCGGCTTGCGGCCCTTGCGGTCCGGCGGGTTTGCCCCGCTCGTTTGATGGGTTCACTATGCCAAACGGCTTTCAAAAAACGCCTAAAATGCATGATTAATTTGAGACAAACAAAGTGCAAATGCTTGGTAAATTTGGGTTTTTGTTAAACATCGGATGCCTTGCGAATTAAGGATTTCGGCTTCAATTTTACGAAAGATTCATATTTGAAAATAAAGGGATCGTTCATCATGAAATCAGCAGGCGACATCGCTGCACGTTCGCCAGACAGCTTTTTTCCCGTGTTTTTCCCCCGGTTTCAGAGAAGCGACGGCGCGTATTTACCTTTACGTTCGCGTCAGTTATTTTCGCGACCGATCAAGGACATCATGGAGGAAAAGATGATCCGCAGCTTCGTTCTCGCCGCAGCCGTAACAGTGATCGCGGGTATCGCGCATGCCGAGGAGCCGATTGTCGGCAAGTGGAAGACGGCCGCCGGCGATACGGCAGTGATCGCATCCTGCGGCGGCAGTTATTGCGTGACGCTGAAGACCGGCAAATATGCCGGCCGGAAGATCGGCACGCTTGCCGGAACCGACGGCAGCTATGCCGGCGAAATCACCGACCCGGCCGCCGAGAAAACCTATAGCGGCTCCGGCAAGATTTCCGGCGATTCGCTGAGGATGCAGGGCTGCGTGATGAAGATCCTCTGCAAGTCGCAGACCTGGACGCGGCTCTGAGAGAATACGGGGCGGATAGCCGGGCCGGGCCGATATGTGTTAGAGTGTACACACTTCAGCACAGGAGTGTTCGAAATGGCCGCCAGCACGACCATGACAATTCGGGTCCGCCCCGACATCAAAGAAAAGCTCGAAAGGATTGCGGCCGACACGCAACGCAGCAAATCATTCCTCGCCGGCGAGGCCGTAGCGGCCTATGTGGAGCGCGAGCTTGAAATCATCGAGGGTATCAAACGCGGTATGGCCGATGCGGCAGCCGGGCGCGTTATACCGCACGATCAGGCTGTCGCCGAAATGCGTCAGGTCATAAAGGACGCCAAGCGGAAAAAGACTCCGCGCGGATGAGGCCGGTTCTTTGGTCGAAGGAAGCACACCAGGATAATCTGGAAATTCTGCGTTACATCGCAAGCGACAACCCCGATGCCGCCGAAAGGGTGCTGGACGCCATCGAGGATGCCGGCAAGAAACTTGGCGAATTTGCAACCGGTCGGCTGGGACGAGTAACCGGCACTTATGAAAAATCCCTCACCCGGTTCCCCTACATCATTTCCTATGAGCTGCGGCCGATCGCGGGACGTGAAAGCGTCGTCATCTTGCGTGTAATCCATACCGCGCGGGATTGGCCGACCCAAGAATAGCCGAGCCGACTTATAAGCGGATCGCAAAGCATCCCGCTCAGACATCATCCGACACGCCAAGCATGTCGACGCCGGCGACCTAGCCGAGCCTGCCCCGCAAGCTGAACGGAGGATGAACTGGTATCTCAGCACTCGTTCAGCCGTCGCATGGCAAAACTCATGCCACGATGAAGTGCGTATCGGGGGTAAGGCGATGAACATCTATATTTTTGCAAGACGCTTCAGCATCATCACGCTGTTTGCGGCGATCTTCGCGATCACCTTTTCAGCGGTCGTGGTGCACAATGGCGGCGGCGGCGCCCAGTCGCATTTCGGGGCGAGCTATACCTGCCTGGAGAGAAACGGCAACTTCTGCGCGCCGTCGGTGCGATGACTAGAGCGCATCCTGCGATGCGCTTCAGGTCTTTGATTTATGCATGTCGTTGCCCCAAAACCGCTGCGCACTTTTGGGCGACAACCATTCGCATCCCACAGGCAAGAAGATAAAATAATCGGATTCCGCCGGCGCGCGTCGTTTGCTTGTCAAAAACAACTCTCTATAATGCGCCATGAACAAACGAATCTCCCCTTTGTCGCCGCTCGACATATCCTCACCACCCCCTTTCCAGCCGCAGAGCTTCGATGATCCCGCCAAGGCCGTGGAAGCGCTGACGGCGCTTTATGAGCGCAATACGGCGTTCCTGATCAAGAGCTTCACCGAGCTTGCGCAGGGCGCGCCGATCTCTTCCCGCTACCGTGCTTTCTATCCGCAGGTCAGCATCGAGACGACAAGCTTTGGCCATGTCGATTCGCGTCTTTCCTACGGCCATGTCACGGCGCCGGGCATTTATACGACGACAGTCACCCGGCCGAAGCTCTTCAAGCATTACTTGAAGGAGCAGCTGGCGCTCTTGGTGAAGAGCCACAATGTTCCTGTCATCGTCTCGGAATCGACGACGCCGATCCCCTTGCACTTCGCCTTCGGCGAGGGCGCGCATGTGGAAGCATCGACCAACGCCTTCATCGACGTTCCGATGCGCGATATTTTCGATACGCCCGACCTCAACACCACCGATGACGAGATCGCCAACGGCGAATATATCCCGCCGCCGGGAGAGCCCTCGCCGCTGGCGCCGTTTACCGCGCAACGCATCGACTATTCGCTCGCCCGCCTGTCGCATTATACGGCGACACATGCCGAGCATTTCCAGAATTTCGTGCTGTTTACGAACTACCAGTTCTATATCGACGAATTCTGCGGCTGGGCGCGCAAGCTGATGGCGGAGGGCGGCGACGGCTATACCGCCTTTGTCGAGCCCGGCAATGTCGTCACCCTGCCCGGCTCGAACGCGCCGGAAACGGATGCGACGCTGACCCGCCTGCCGCAGATGCCGGCCTACCATCTGAAGAAGAAGGGCCATGCCGGGATCACCATGATCAATATCGGCGTCGGCCCCTCCAACGCCAAGACGATCACCGACCACGTCGCCGTGTTGCGCCCGCATGCCTGGCTGATGCTCGGCCATTGCGCCGGTCTCCGCAACAGTCAGCGGCTCGGCGATTATGTTCTCGCCCACGCCTATATGCGCGAGGACCATGTTCTCGACGACGACCTGCCGGTCTGGGTGCCGATTCCGGCGCTGGCCGAAGTGCAGGTGGCGCTGGAAGCCGCCGTCGCCGAAATCACCGGCTATGAGGGTTTCGAGCTGAAACGCATCATGCGCACCGGCACGGTCGGCACGATCGACAACCGCAACTGGGAACTGCGCGACCAGCGCGGGCCGGTGAAGCGGCTCTCCCAGGCGCGCGCCATCGCGCTCGATATGGAATCGGCGACGATCGCCGCCAACGGCTTCCGCTTCCGCGTGCCCTACGGCACGCTGCTCTGCGTTTCCGACAAGCCGCTGCACGGCGAATTGAAGCTGCCGGGCATGGCAACGGCTTTCTACCGCACGCAGGTCAACCAGCATCTGCAGATCGGCATCCGTGCCGTCCAGAAGCTGGCCGCCATGCCGAAGGAAGCGCTGCATTCGCGCAAGCTGCGCAGCTTCTTCGAAACGGCCTTCCAATAGGCCGTTTCCTCATCTCTCCGTGAGAGGCACCGACTGCTGCGCGAGCATCTGCGGCCTGCCGGCGGCCATATTCAGCCCTGCGATCAATAGGGTGAAGGCCAGGAAGGCGAAAGCGACGCGCTGGAGAATCTTCAGCCCATCGCTTTCGAGGAACTCCGGCTCACGCTTTTCATGGCGGCGCGCCCAGATCTGGCTTGCCAGCGTAATTTCAAGAATACTCATTGCCATTCTCCTCGACAGGTTTCGACGAAGCCTTGTCGAGTGCTGCCTTGCGATTTCGACATAGGACCGGCACAAAAGATTTTTTTCCGTCGCTGTCGAAATGCGTCTGGCTCGGTCGTCCAGGGTTATTGAACACTCACATTCAACACTTACAGGGAGGCTGTCTGCGATGAAATATCTCTGTCAGGTCTGGTTCGATGGCGGGATACTCGACGCCATGACGAAAGAGGAGAAGGCCGAGCTCGACACCAATTCCTGGAACTATGACAAGGACCTCGTCGAAAGCGGCCATATGATCGTCGCCCAGGCGCTGCAGCCGCCGAAAGCGGCGGTGACCGTGCGGGTGCGCAATGGCGAGATGTCGGTGACGGACGGTCCCTTCGCCGAGACGAAGGAGGCGCTCGGCGGCTTCATCCTGATCGAGGCGAAGGATCTCAACGAAGCGATCCGCGTTGCCGCCGGCATCCCGCTTGCCAAACTCGGCGCGATCGAGGTCAGGCCCATTCATGCCTTCGGCAAACAAGCGTGAGGAGACGGCGATGAAATATCTTTGCCAGGTCTGGTTCGAAACCGCAAAAATCAGCGCCATTTCCGCCGAGGACGGCGAAAAGCTGACGCAGGATTCGATCATCAACGACGACAGGCTGCGCGACAGCGGCCACCTGCTGGTGGCGCTGGCGCTGCGCGAGCCCTCGACGGCGATGACGGTCAGGGTCCGCGACAATGCGGTGACGGCGACCGATGGCCCCTTCGCCGAAATCAAGGAACATCTCGGCGGCTTCGTGCTGATCGAGGCAAAAGACATGGAAGAAGCAACCGCAATCGCCGCCACTTTTCCCGTGGCGCGCTACGGCTCGATCGAGGTGCGGCCGGCCTATTCGATCAAGGAGGAGTGCTGAACCATGCGCTACATCTGCCTGATCTACAATTGCGCCGACACCGACGGCACACTGACCTCGGCAGAGACCGATGAACTCGTCAAAGCGCATTTTGCCTTCGACGAGGAACTGCGTCGCGACGGCATCATGATCCATGCCGATGCACTTGAGATGCCCGACAAGGCGACCGTGCTGTGTGTTCGAGACAACAGGCTCTCGGCCACCGACGGCCCCTATGTCGAGACGAAGGAGCATCTGGCCGGTTTCTATGTGATCGAGGCGCCTGGTATCGAGAAAGCCAGGGAGATTGCCGGGCGGATTCCTTCGGCGCGTTTCGGCGCCGTCGAACTGAGGCCCGTAAGAATGCTGACCCTGCCGGACTGAGGTGGACCTTGGAAAGTGTGATCGAGGAAATCTACCGAACGCAGTCGCGCCGGGTGCTGGCGACGCTGATCCGCCTGCTCGGCGATTTCGATCGAGCCGAGGAAGCGCTTCACGATGCCTTCGCCGCTGCCACCCGAACATGGCCGACGGACGGCATTCCCGGCAATCCGGTCGCCTGGCTGGTTTCGACGGGACGTTTCAAGGCGATCGATACGATAAGGCGGCGGGCGCGCTTCGATGCTTCTCAGCACCACATCGAGGACAGTCTCTACACGCCGGATGCCAAGGAAATCGGCGACATGGAACCGATCGAGGACGACATGCTGCGGCTGATCTTCACCTGCTGTCATCCCGCCATTCCCGCCGATGCGCAGATGGCGATGGCGCTTCGGGAAATCTGCGGTCTGACCACCGAAGAGATCGCCCATGCCTTCCTTATTCCGGCGCCGACTGTGGCACAGCGGATCGTGCGCGCCAAGAGCAGGATCCGGGCGGCGAAGATCCCTTACGAGGTGCCTGCCCGCGAGGCGCTGCCTGCGCGGCTCGACCAGGTGCTGCACGTCATCTACCTCGTCTTCAACGAAGGTTATTCGGCCTCTTCGGGTGAAGATGTGATCCGCGCCGACCTGACCGAAGAGGCAATACGACTCGCACGGCTGCTTCTCCAGCTGCTGCCGCATCCCGACGTTTCCGGCCTGCTGGCGCTGATGCTGCTGCAGGATTCCCGCCGTTCCGCCCGTCACGGCGAAGAGGGATCGCTGGTGCTGCTTGCCGATCAGGACCGCTCGCTTTGGGATCATGGGAAGATCGCCGAAGGCCTGGCACGGCTTGGCGAGGCGATGCGGGCGGAAGAGATCGGCAGCTATACGCTGCAGGCGGCGATCGCCGCCGAGCATGCCAGGGCGCCCACCGCCGAGGAGACCGACTGGCGGCGGATCGCCTTCTATTACGATCTGCTTCTGGCGGCCCAGCCCTCGCCGATCGTCGAGCTCAACCGCGCCGTGGCGATCGCGATGGCGGAAGGGCCGGCCAAGGGGCTGGATCTGATCGACGCCATTTTCGGGCGCCGGGAGCTGCAGGCTTATCACCTCGCCCATGCGGCGCGCGCCGATTTCCTGCGCCGGCTTGGCCGGAGGCAAGAGGCGATCGCCGCCTATGAAACGGCGCTGTCGCTCTGCCGGCAGGAGCCGGAGCAGGCGTTTTTGAGGAAACGGATTTCAGACCTTGCCGCGACGCCCGAGCGGCAGTGAGATTGCCGTGCCGGTCAGCGCCGAGACGATGATCAGCAGGTGGGCGTTGACGCTTGCCTGCGCCAGCGCCGCCAGAGCCAGCCGCTCGCTCGAGGCGCCCAAGGCAATGGCGCCGGCGGTGATGCCGGCCGGATAGGTGCCGACGCCGCCCGGCGCATGTACCGGCAGCACGGAGGAGAGCTCGCCGCCGAGCGCGCCGCCGAAGCTTGCCGCCATCGGCAGCACGCCCATCAGGCCGAGCGCCCAAGCCAGCACCATCACCTTGACCAGCCAGTTGACGACGGTCATCGCCCAGGCGCGCGCAAAAGCGGTGGCATCGAGCGGCAAGCCGTTTTCGATCTCGGCGACGAATTTCTGGGCCTTATCAGGCAGCAGCCTGGCGGCGAGACGCAGCAGCGGCTTGCGGGCGGCAAAGGCTGCGACCGGCAATAGCAGAAAGGCGGTCCAGAGCGACCAGGCAACAACCGCATTGGCGGCGGCGGCGGCAAAGCCGATGCCGGCGGCAGCCAGAAGTGCGTGCAGGTCGAGCAGCCGCATGACGAACAGCGCCGAGGTTCCGCGCGTCAGCGGAATGCCGAATTCGCTGCGCATCAGTAGCGGAAAGCTGGTTTCACCGGTACGGAAGGGCAGCATGATGTTCAAGAGGTTGTGGATCTGCGTGACGCGGAAGAGGACCGCGAACCGGCCGGCCGTCTCCTTGGGGAAATAATCATAGATGCGCCAGGTGCGCAGGAAATAGGTGCTCGTCAGGAGTACCAGCGCCCCGATCACCGGGCCGGCGCCGACATCGGCCCACTGCCTGATGATGACAGGCCACCCCCAGAACCATTGGATGAAGAGCGCATAGGCTGCGACGATGACGACCGTCAGAACGGTCATGCGATTGCGCATAAACCAGGATTGCCGGCTTTCAACGATCGAACTCTTCATGTAGTAGGCATTCCTCGCTTGGGTCGGCATGGGACCGGTCCCGTTGCCAGGCCTTTTAAGAGAAATGCAGGTTGCGCACAACGGCGGAGTTGATGGCGATGGGGGCGAAGGCGCTTCCCGCCGACGATCCGAGTGCTGACTGGTAAATGACATGCCTTTGCCGGCTTGCCATGGAGATCGATGTTGGAGCGGATTACCAGAAGCATTACGAGCGCCAGCATTTTGCTGGCAGTCTATTTCCTGCTCAACATCGCGCTGCGCATCGCCTTGCCGCATACGCTCGATCTCGACGAGGCGGAGCAATCCTTCTATTCACAATATCTGCTTGCCGGCTACGGCCCGCAGCCGCCCTTCTACAACTGGATTCAATATGCCATCGTTTCGGTGACCGGCATATCGATGTGGGTGCTGTCGGTGCCGAAGAACATCATTCTCTTCGGCTGCTATCTGTTCTACGGGCTTGCGGCCCGCGAGGTGCTGAAGAACCGTTCGCTCGCAGCCCTCGCCATGCTGAGCCTGATCACCCTGCCGCAGGTGGGTTTGATGGCGCAGCGCGAATTGACGCATACCGTCGCCCTGCTGTTTGCGACCTCGCTCTTCCTCTTCGGGTTTTTCCGCACGCTGCGCCAGCCGACGATCGCAAGCTATCTGATCATCGGCATCGCCACCGGCATCGGGCTCATCTCGAAATACAATTTCGCCATCCTGCCGGCTGCCGCCCTCCTCGCCGTGCTGCCGGACCGGGAATGGCGCAGCCGTCTCATCGACTGGCGTTTGCTGCCGGCGATCGCCCTCGCCATTCTGATCGTGCTGCCGCATGCGCTCTGGCTGCCTGACAATCTCACCAGCGCCTCTGCGCCGACGCTGGAGCGGATGACCGCCGAAGACCTGGCGCCCGCCGGCCTGCCGCGCATCGGACAGGGACTGTTGTCTCTCGTCATCGCCGTCCTCGGCTTCGTCGCATTGCCGATCGTTCTCGTCGCGGCCGCCTTCCGACGCGATTTCTTTCGCGCGCTCTCCTCTTCCAGCCCGATGATCCGGGTGATCGAGCGGATGATGCTCATCAGCCTGGTCGCCTTCGTCGGCGTGGTCCTCTTTGCCGGCGCCAGCGATATCCACGAGCGCTGGCTCGACCCGTGCCTGCTCGTCCTGCCGCTCTATCTGTTCCTGAAACTGGAAACCGCAGATCTCGATCTCTCCGCCGGCCTTGCGCGCTTCCGGCCCGTGGTGCCGGTCTTCATGGTCGTTATCCTGTCGATCCTTCTCTTCCGGATCGTCGGCATTCAATATATCGGCACTTATACGCGAACGAACGTCCCCTTCTCCGGCTACGCGGCTGAGCTGACCGCGACCCGCAAGCCGGTTCTGATCGTCGCCGGAACCAAGTTCGTGGCCGGCAACATGAAACTGGAGTTTCCCGACGTTCCCGTCGTGATCCCGTTCTTCCCGGGTTCCGGGGTTCCCGAATATGCAACTGCGAAGGGGCCGGTGCTGGTTATCTGGCGCGGCGAGACCGCCGATGACCCAACGATTTCGCCCGGTTTTGCCAACGATCTCGTCAGATCGGGCATTCATCTGCAGGAGTTGAAGACGCTGACGCTGCCCTATCTCTTTGGTGACGGCAAACGCAGCTTCTCCATCGGTTACTCCTGGGTGGAGGGAGGCGCGACATAGCGTTGCGGCTGGTCAGCCGATTGCGGGGAAACCGGCATTGCCCGCTGGCAACCGGCGGACACTTCATGTACTAGCCTTCCGCAAGCGTGGCGGCGGCAGTAAGATTGCTCGGCCGCCCGGCCTTTTGGAGATGAAAGTTGCAGACAACGGTAGAGCCCATTCGCGGTACGAATGATCCGGTACAATCGCTCGAGCTGTCGCTGGTCGTGCCCATTTTCAACGAAGAGGAAAGCGTCGGCCCGCTCGTCGAGCGTGTCGTGGCTGCGATGGCCGCCTATCCCCATCGCTGGGAGCTGATCCTCGTCGATGACGGCAGCACGGATGCGACGCTCGTCAACGCCCGCAAATTCGTCGGACGTGACGGGCTGGCGCTCAGAATCGTCGAGCTGCAGCGCAATTTCGGCCAGACCGCCGCCATGCAGGCCGGTATCGACACCGCCCAGGGCCGGCTGATCGCGACGATGGACGGCGACCTGCAGAACGACCCGAAGGACATTCCTGCGATGGTCGCCGAACTGGAACGGCGCGAACTCGACCTGCTGGTCGGCTGGCGCAAGAACCGCAAGGACGGTCTGTTCCTGCGCAAGATCCCCTCCTGGTGCGCCAACTACCTGATCGGCCGCATCACCGGCGTCAAGCTGCACGATTACGGCTGCAGCCTGAAGATTTACCGTGCCTCGATCATCAAGCAGGTCAAGCTGATGGGCGAAATGCACCGCTTCATCCCCGCCTGGGTAGCCGGCGTCGTCCCGAGCTCGCGCATCGGCGAGATGGCCGTCACTCACCATGCCCGCGAGCACGGCGTATCGAAATACGGCATTTCGCGCACCTTCCGCGTCATCCTCGACCTGCTGTCGGTGATGTTCTTCATGCGCTACAAGGCGCGGCCGGGGCATTTCTTCGGCTCGCTGGGGCTTGGCCTCGGCGCGGTCGCGATGCTGATCCTCATCTATCTCGGCTTCGACAAGTTCATCATGGGCAATGATATCGGAACGCGCCCGATGCTGATGGTCGGCGTCGTGCTGCTGCTGTCGTCGGTGCAGATGATCACCACCGGCATCCTGGCGGAAATGATCGCGCGCACCTATTACCGCGACGACGCCTCTCCGAATTATATCGTGCGGCAGATCTTCGACGATCAAAGCCAAGCCTAAGCCGGCGGCATGATGCTGGAGCGCGTAACGAGGACGATCAGAACCGCGGGCCTGCTGCTTGCGGCCTATTTCGTGCTCAACATCGCCCTGCGTATCGCACTTCCGCATTCGCTGGAGCTCGACGAGGCCGAGCAATCCTTCTTCTCGCAATATCTGCTGGCGGGCTACGGCCCGCAGCCGCCCTTCTACAACTGGATGCAATATGCCGTCGTTTCGCTGACGGGCATGTCGATCGGCGCGCTGATCGTTCCGAAGAACATCCTGCTGTTCCTATCCTATCTCTTTTATGGCCTTGCCGGGCGGCGCGCGCTGAAGGACGAGATGCTTGCCGCCATCGCCATGCTGGCGCTGATCACCCTGCCCCAGGTCTCCTACATGGCCCAGCAGGATCTGACCCACACGACGGCGCTGCTCTTTGCCAGCTCGCTGTTTCTCTACGGCTTCTTCCGCACGCTCGACCGGCCCGATATGGCGAGCTACCTGCTGCTCGGGCTTGCGACCGGCATCGGGCTGATCTCGAAATATAATTTCGCGCTGATGCCGGTCGCCGCCTTGATCGCCATATTGCCCGATGCCGAATGGCGGCGCAGGGCGTTCGACTGGCGCATATTGGCCGCCGTCGCCATTGCGCTCGTTATCGTCCTGCCGCATGCGATCTGGCTGCGAGACAATCTCGCATTCGCCTCCTCCGATACTCTGGTCAAGATGGCCGCCGGCAACGAACCCGCCGGCATCGTGCGGATCGGCAAGGGTCTTCTCGCCTTTCTCATCGCCATCGTCGCCTTTGCGGCGCTGCCGGTGGCGATCTTCGCCGCCGCCTTCCGCCGGGATTTTGTCCGGGCGCTTTCGGCCGGCAACCGCTGGACCGGAATGATGGAGCGGATGATGCTCACAAGCCTTGCCGGCATCGCTCTCATCGTGCTGTTCACCGGCTCCACCACGGTGCGTGAGCGCTGGCTCGACCCCTTTCTGCTGGTGCTGCCGATCTATTTCCTGGCGAAAATGCAGGCTGCCGGCATCGACCTTTCGGCCGGATTGCGCCGCCTCCGGCCGGTGGTGCCGGTGCTGATGGCCTGTGTGCTGATCGCACTCAGCTTCCGCGTCGTCGGCGCCGGGCTGATCGGCACTTACAGCCGGCCGAATGTGCCGATGGCGGGTTTTTCGCGCGAGATGACGCGACAGGCGGAACCGGCACTGGTGATCGCCTCCGACACCTATATCGGCGGCAACATGCGGCTGCAATTTCCCGATGTGCCGGTGGTGATCCCGGATTTTCCGGCACCGGGCATTCCGGCCTATGCCGAGGCCAAGGGGCCAGTGCTGATCGTCTGGCGCGGCAAGACGACGGCGACGGCTGCAGACGCGGTCATGCCGGATCGGTTTTCATCGGCGCTGACGGCCGCGGGCATTGCGGCGCAGGAGATCGGCTCGCTGTCACTTCCCTATTATTTCGGCCGCCAGGGCGACAATTTCGCACTCGGCTACGCCTGGGTGCAGCCGGGGACCAAGTAGATGACCGAGAGCAAGCTTCGCGACATCAGGTGGATCTTCGTTCTCCTGGCCGCCTATTTCGCGCTTCAGGTCGGCGTGCGGCTCGCAACCTCACATTCGCTCGACCTCGACGAAGCCGAACAGGCCTTCCGCTCGCAATGGCTTGCCGCCGGCTACGGCCCGCAGCCGCCCTTCTACAACTGGCTGCAATATACCGTCTTTCAGTTTACAGGCGTCTCGCTTGCCGCGCTTTCGCTCGTGAAGAACCTTCTGCTGTTCATTTCCTACCTGCTCTACGGCCTGACCGCGCGCCTTATCCTGCGCGACAAGGCGCTGGTGGCGATCGCCACCCTCGGGCTGCTGACCCTCCCGCAGATGGCTTTCGAGATGCAGCGCGACCTGACGCATACGGTCGCGGTGTTCTTCTCGGCCAGCATCTTTCTCTACGGCTTCATCCGCAGCTTGAAGCAGCCAAGCCTTGCCTCCTATCTGATAGCAGGCATCGGCATCGGCTTCGGCCTGCTTGCCAAATATAATTTCGCGATCCTGCCGGCGGCAGCCCTGATTGCCGCGCTTTCGGATGCCCGCCTGCGGCCGCGGATCTTCGATTGGCGGCTGGTGCTGACGGCGACGGTGGCGCTCATCATCACCCTGCCGCATCTCTTCTGGCTGAAGGACAATCTCGATTTCGCCACCGCGCGCACGCTGGAGAAGATGACCGCGAGCGGCCATGCGAGCTATCCGGCGCAGGTGGCCATGGGTATCGGCTCGCTTGCTCTCGCCATCATCAGCTTTGCCGGATTGACCGTGGCGGTATTCGCCATCCTCTTCGGCAAGGGCCTTCGTCCGGCGCTGACGGAGAGCTCGCAATGGACGCGGCTGCTCGAGCGGATGATGTTCGTCTTCCTGGTCGGCATTCTGTTGTTGATCGTCTTCGGCGGCGCTGCCGGCATCAAGGATCGCTGGCTGGTGCCGATGCTCTTCATCCTGCCGCTCTATTTCTGCCTGAAGATCGAGGCAGCGGGCGTCGTGACCGGCCGAGCGTTCCGGCGGTTCATGGCCGTCATCGCCATCATCATGATCGGCGTGCCGGCAGCCCTTTACGGCAGCGTCGCAGCCGCACGTTTCACCGGCCATTACGAGCGGCTGAACAGGCCCTATGCCACGATGCTGGAAACCCTGCGCCAACAGGCCGAACCGGCGGCGATCCTTGCCGGCGACAGCCTGCTTGCCGGCAACCTCAGGCAGGATATTCCCGGCGTGCCGGTCCTTTCGGTGGATTATCCCGGCTTCCACCCGGATCTTTCAGGCCGGCGCCCGCTTCTCCTGGTGTGGCTTCTCCCCAAGGGCGGCAGCGAAGCGCTGCCGCCTGATATGGCGGAATGGCTGCAGGCCAATCTCGGCGCGCCCGCACCCGAGGCATTGGTAATCGACACCCCCTATTTCTACCGGCGCGGCGACGACCGCTATCGTTTCGGCTATGCCTGGGTCAACCAGCAGCCCTGAGCGCGACATGTGCGTTGCCGCAACTCGAGGTCCGTCTTGTCGCGCCTCCGGCGGGGACTATCACGCCGATATTGCACGCTTGATGACTATCAAATGGCTGCAGATGCAAGCCAAAAACACGGATATGAAAAGGAAGGTCCCAAGCGGTTGGGATAGCGGCAGGAACGACCAGTCGCCCCGTTGAAATTGAGGCAGCGCAAACTCGGAAAGGCCGGCTTGCGCAACGGCTCCCCGCACCATGGTTAGACCGGTCGCGATCAGCGCGATATGGGCATGGATGAATCCTGAGCGGCGGTGTCTTTGCGGCTGCATGGCCACTCGAATCCCGAAAATCGATGCCAGCATCAACAGGACCGTGGCGCTCCAAACTCCAACGCCGGGTACCGCCAAAAGCAGATAGATGGGCTCGCGCATGACCGGAAGAATTGTCATATACAGCCACCAGGCGAAGGCGCTTGAGGGGTGGCTTTCCAGGAGCGGCATGCTGAGAACGAAGATCGATGCTATCGCGTAAGCCAGCGATGGCCCCAGTCGCATCAGCGTGGAAATAGCGATCCGCATGCGGCGTTCCATCTTTAACCTCAGAAGGGGATAGGCGATGTTGATTGATTTCCACTCAAGAAGTCGCAAGGCAGGTGATGCCTACCTTGGATAGTAGGCATTTTTATCACACTGTCGCATTCCGGCGAAGACCGCCTCTCTCGCTTTTTTGTGAGTATATGCTTAAATTCTTGAGTTGTTAGCTTTTTTTCACGATGATTACCGGTGAACGCATCCGAGTCTTCGGTAAGAGTGTCTGATGGGGATCAAATTGCCAATGTTGCAGATCAGAGCTGGAACTAAATGCATCGCGCTTTTGATAGCGACGGGAGCGATTTTAGCTGGTTGCCAGTCATCCGGCGTTGATGGCCTTGCTGCTTATGGCGATAGTGCAAAGACCGTCGAGGATGACTCAGCCGTCGCCTTCTATAAGAACGACGAGTTGATCACCACCGGCAAGCTGCAGTTCCAGGAAAAGAACTACGGAAAATCTTATGCCATTTACAAGCGAGCGGTTGACGTGTTTCCGCAGGATCCGGCCGCTTGGCTAGGCTTGGCGGCCTCCGCCGACATGGTTGCCCGCTTCGACACATCAGACCGCGCCTATCAGCAGCTCTCGCGAATGATCGGCAACACCCCGGTCTACTACAACAATATCGGATATTCTCACCTGTTACGCGGTGACTTGCGCACCGCCAGACGGTATTTCCTGAAAGCCTATGAGCTTGATCCCGGAAACGAAGTCACTGCCCGCAATCTGGAATTGATGAAGAACAGCGTGAATTACGCTCAGCGGGGATAGGTGGCCCCTTCGGCGATCTGCGTCGATGAGAGCGCCCTTGCCGCATTGCGCGCATCGGCGCCGCCCCCTGGCAGCGTCCGGCGATGGTTTTGGAGATTTCGGTGGCGTCGTTGTTTACCGTGCCTTGCGAAGGATGAGCTGACCTTCCGGCGAGAGTGTTCGTTCGTAACGCGGCAGGTCACTCACTGAAATGCCCCCGGCTTCGATGGATGCCAGAGTGTTATCCGGAGTTTGCGTTTCCGCCGGCATGGCACGGGGTGCGAAAAATTGTGCCGGTTCCTTGCCGGGCGCGCTGAGGACCAAGGCTGACCCCATGCGTGTGACGCTGGTGTCGCTGCGCATCCGTTCGTTCATCGACAAAACAGCCTTTTGCAGGCTATCCATCTCCTGGCGGATAAGGGCGACGTCGTCGGCCTTGGCATTGTCCGCGATGTGGCCCGACTGCTTTTCCATTTGCCCTCTCAGGCCATCGATAGACCTTTTGAGCGCGGCAATGGTCTCGCGGCTCTCGCGAACATCCGCTGAGTTTTTGGCGGTATAGATGAGAACACCGGCATTCACAGGCAGGAGCATCAGGAGCAAACCGACGAGCAACGGGCTTTTTGAGCCTCTCGGCTCTATTGCTGGCGTCTTGCTTGGTTTTGCGCGGTCTGCTTCGACCTCGATACTTGGGATGCTGGTCATTCGTTTACTCCCCCGTAAGTCATCAAATCTGCGTTGGCCGCGATCAGTACCAGGTCCGCAATCATTCCGATGTAAACACGCCTTCCCACGCCCGTTCGAGCATATCGAGCGACGCGTTTCCGGCTATGCCGTTGAACTCGCAGTAGGAACCGACGAAATCCAGAAGATATTTCGGATGGTAGCAAGATGCCAGCACATCGCCTTTGTACTTGCGATCGTAGAACAGGTTCAGGTCTGGATCACAGACAGCCAATCCGGTGCTGCTGGCATAGGATTTGAAAATTCTGATATATTCGTCGCGCGACGGCGTGTTCACAAAGATCTTATACTTGAGTCGCCGCAAGCCCGCCTCGTCGGAAAGGTCCTTCGGTGCGATATTCGTCGAAAACACCACCAATTCGTCAAAGGGAACCCTGAACTTCTTGCCGGTGTGCAGCGTCAGGAAGTCATATCCACGCTCGAGCGGCACAATCCAGCGATTGATGAGCGCCTGCGGCGCCACTTGTTGACGCCCGAAGTCGTCGATGATGAAAACACCGCCTGATGCCTTCAAGTGTATGGGCGCTTCGTAGACATTCGGTCCTTCGTTGAAGGTGAGGTCGAGCTGATCGAGGGTCAATTCCCCGCCCGTCTTGATCACCGGACGGCGGCACTCGATCCATCGTTGATCCGCTTTCGGATGGGATTCCGTGTCAGTCTCCGATACGGGGTGATGCACTGCTTCGTCATAGAAACTGATGACATGGCCGCCGACCTCGATGGCATAGGGCACCCAGATCGTTTGGCGAAACAGTTGCGACGTCCGCTCGGCGATGCTCGTCTTTCCGTTGCCGGGTGGTCCGTAAAGCAGGATAGAGCGACCGGAGTTGATGGCAGGGCCGAGCTTTTCGACCAAAACATCCGAGAGCACCAGCCCGTCAAGGCTGTCGTTCAGCCGCTCCGGGGTCACGCGCTCGTCATGGATGGACTGCAAACCGACTTGCCGACAGAACGCGTCCAGCGATACCGGCGCCGGGCCGACATATTGGCTTTGACGCGACGCCGCGTGGGCATATTCGAACCCCTTCATGGAAAGCGCATACCGAATATCGGATCGCACATCCTCACCAGCCAAGCCGCGCGCCTCGAGATAGGCGAGTTTCACGAGCTCCTTGATCAGGATATTGACGATCACTTTCGGCAATTTCATCCGGTCGGCCAGATGAGATGCCGTGGTCGTATCCTGCTCGGCCGCGCATTTTGACGCCAGCCGAAGCAGGAACGACGGATCCAGTCCGGCCTGTTCGATGCTTGCCGGTGCCATCGGCATACGCGGATCGAGGGAAATGATGGCCTCGTTACGATTCTGTTCGAGCGAATACTGCATACGACCTCGCTTGGCTCAACCGCCGGGTTTCATGCCGATGAGAAGACTGACGACACGCATAACAACGGGTACAAGAACGATGACGAGGCTTACCGGGAAAAGGAACGCGCCGAGCGGCAGCAGCATCTTGACCGGCAGGGCGTTCGCCTTTTCCTCCGCGCGCACGATACGGAGGTCGCGCATTTCCTTGCAGTAGACCCGCAGCGTCTGCGTTACGCTGGTCCCGAGTTCTTCCGATTGGCGGAACAGAACGGACAGGGCCCGGGCTTCGTCAATCCTCAGGCGGATGGCAAGGTTGGCGAGCGCCTCACGCAAGCGCCGGCCGCCCCGCACTTCCAGCATCATGATCGAGAGATGCAGGCCGAAGTCCTGCTGCTTGGCAACGAATTCCCGGGCAACACGGTTCGCCGCCGCCTCGATGCTCATGCCCGCATCGAGGCAGACGATCAGCATATCCATGAAATCGGGAAAGAGGCGGCGGTACTCCCTCTCCTTGGCGGCGCCACGCCGGTCGATATAGATGTTGACCAAAATAAAGGTCGACCCCGCAGCAAACATGCCAAGGATCAGCGTCACCACCTGCGACATATCAGGCGCGAACCGGTTTAAGGCCCAGACCGCTGCGACCAGCATGCCGATACAGATCACCGCGCGAACCACCTGGAAGGTGGTCACGGCGCCGGCAGCGAAATACCCCGCCCGGATCAGCCGGTTCTGGGTAGAGTTCACATTGGTGTCACGTCGCGTAATTTCGAAATAGCGACGGATCAGGCGGTTTTCCGCCTCGCCGAGATCGGCAATCGTCGTATCGCCAAGATGGAACTCGTCGCCTGATGCCGCCGAGCTCTTCGACACCCGGACCGAGACCTCGCGCTGTCGGAAAAACAATTCCGATGCTGCTGCGGAAAAGATCAGCACTGCAAAGAAGACGATGAGATAAATTCCATACTCACTCGACATAACAGCCTCAGTACTCGAAGTTGACCATCTTGTAGAGAATGACATTCCCGATCGCCATGACGGCCAGCAGCACGCTCACCACCATGGTTCCGTGGCCGCTATCCCAAACGGGATCGAAGTAGGTCGGCGACAAGGTCTTGATCATCGCGTAGAGCAGGAACGGATACCCCGACATGAAGATCGCCGTGATGCGTCCTTCCGAGGAAATCGCCTTGACCTTTGCCTTCAGCATATACCGGTCGCGCAGCGTCTTCGAAAGGTTCTGCAGGATCTCCACGAGGTTTCCGCCGGTTCCGGCCTGCACGCTCAGCGATATTGCAAGCAGGTTCAGATCCTCGACGCCGACCCGGTCGGCCAAGTTGACGAGGGCATCGTCCAGCGTCACGCCGTAGGTGAGCTCATCCGAGAGGAGGCCGAACTCGGTGCCGATCGGATCGGGCATCTCGCGTGCCACCAAAGAAATCGCCGCCGGCAGCGGGTGGCCGGCGGCCAAGCTGCGATTGGCGACATCGAGCGCTTCAGGAAGCTTCAGTTCGAACTTCCGCATGCGGCGCGCCCGGGCGCGCCAGACGACGAGCGCAGGGATGAGGAGACAGATCAGGAGAAAGACGGGGATCCTGAACAGAGTGCTGGGCACGAGGAACCCCGCGGCCAGCCACGTCAAAAGGGCGCCCGCGATCGCGAAGAGAGCAAATCGCCTGGCATCGAACTTGATTCCGGACTGGGCGTAGAACTGTAGCAGCCGCTGCGTGATGGGGGTTTGCCGCCAACCGCCGCCGGCACCGCGCTCCTTCAGCATATCGCTATAGGTCTTGCGATGATCGTCGCTGACCTCGAGCAAGCTCAGCCGATGGTTCACGGCGCGGTGTCGTTCGGAGCTCTTGAAGTAGTTGCGCATGATCGCTTCGACAGCGACAAGGGCGGCGGTGAAAACGGCGGCGTAAAGCAGAGTGAGGGTCATTGAACAGATCCCGTTTGCAGCGGTTTGCCGGGATCAAAAATCGCCACAGGGATCTCGATCCCGAGTTCGGCAAATTCCTCGACGAACCGCGGCCGGATGCCGGTGGCGCGGAATTCCCCATGGATCCGCCCGCCTTCATCGGTGCCGATTTTCTTGAATTTCATAATCTCCTGCATCTGCACGACTTCGCCCTCCATGCCGGTGATCTCGGAAATCGAGACGATCTTGCGGCTGCCGTCGCTCAGGCGCTGGACCTGCACGATCATGGTGATGGCGGACGAGATCTGCGAGCGAATGCTCAACTGCGACATCGGCATCCCTGCCATGCCGACCATCTGCTCAAGCCGGCCGACAGCGTCGCGCGGCGTGTTGGCGTGAATGGTCGTCATCGACCCCTCGTGACCGGTGTTCATCGCCTGCAGCATGTCGAACGCCTCGTCGCCGCGCACTTCGCCGACGATGATGCGGTCGGGACGCATGCGCAGGGCGTTTTTCAAAAGTTCGCGTTGCCGGATCTCGTTGCGTCCGTCGAGCGTCGGCGGCCGGGTTTCCAGACGCCCGACATGTGGCTGTTGCAGTTGAAGCTCGGCCGCATCCTCGATGGTGATCAGGCGCTCCTTTGGCGAAATCTGCGACGAGAGAGCGTTCAGCAAGGTGGTCTTGCCGGAACCGGTGCCGCCTGAAATGACCATGGACACCTTGCCCTTGACCGCGGCGCTGAGAAGGATGCGCATCGCATCGGCCATGGCGCCATATTGCACCAGGCGCTCCATCGTCAGCGGCTTGCGCGTGAATTTGCGGATGGAAACGAGCGGTCCATCGACCGAGATCGGCCGGATGGCGACGTTGACACGCGAGCCATCCTTGAGGCGGGCGTCAACCATCGGCGTCGACTCGTCGACACGGCGGCCCACCGCCGAGACGATCTTGTTGATCACCCGAAGCAGGTGGTCCTCGTCTTTGAACCGGACGGCGGTACCCTCGAGCTTGCCGCTCCGCTCGACATAGACGCTGTTGTAACCGTTGATGAGAATATCCGCGATTGTGTCGTCGGCCAGCAACGGCTCGATCGGTCCCAGCCCGAGCATCTCATCGGTGATATCGCGGATCAGATCATTGATTTCCTTGGCATTCAGCGGAAAGTTGTTGTTCCGGATATAGTCCTTGACCAACGGCCGGATCTCGGTGGCGATCTCCTCGTTGTCGAGTGTGTCGAGGATCCCGAGGTTGATGCGATCGAGCAGGTAGCGGTGCAGATTGACCCGCTCGGAAACCATGTCCGGCCCGAGCGCAGCCTCTTCGCCGCTCGCAGTGGCGCTGTCGGAAGGTTGGGCAGGCATGTTCTCAACTGCGCCGACCAAAGACAGTTCGGCCGCCTCCAGATCTTCCCGGCTTTCCCCCCGCTGCTTGTAGAAACGCCCGATGATACCGTTCGCCATGTTTCCCACCCCGAACTCTTATTTTACAATGACCGTGGAACCGACTTTCACCCTCGCATAGAGATCGATGACGTCGGCATTGCTCATGCGAAAACAGCCCGATGACGCGAAACCGCCGACCGTCGACTGCTCGTTCGTTCCATGAATGCGGTAGAGCGTGTCGGTCCCGCCCTTGTAGAGATAGATCCCGCGAGCACCCAATGGATTGAGCGGCCCGGCCGGCACCAGGTCCGGAAGCCCGGCTGCGCGCGCCTTCATCTCGGCAGGCGGGCGCCAGTCAGGCCACTCTGCCTTGCGTCCAACCTTGACGGTACCGCTCCAGCGAAATCCGTCTCGTCCAACCCCGATTTTGTAACGGATCGCGCGTCCTTCGGAGATGACGAGATCCAGCGTACGATTGCCGCTGACGATGACGATTGTCCCAGCCGCGTAGCTTTTTTCGATCGTCACCACGGCGGCTGTCGTCGGCCCAAGGCTTCGCGGCACAAGCCCGGCTGCCGCGGCATCGCCGGCAACGGCCAGAATTGCCAAAACCGCAAGACCGACATTAACGGCGCGGGACCTTATGCGCCCACTGTCGATCGCCTTCATCGCACCAGTGCTCCAAGCTTACCGACCGCGCCGCAGAAGCGCGCCCGGGAATTCACTTGAAATGGCAGTACGCCGCGGTTGACCGCCTCGCTCAGAGTATCCCAGTCATCCGCAATGACTTGCGTCGGGATCTCCTTGAAGATCTTTTCCGTTTGTTGTCGGCGCAGGCCGAGGCCGAAAAGCTTGGAGCGGTATTTGTTGATGACGATGAATATCTGATCCGAACTGCCGCGCAGCCGGACCAGATTGGCAAACAAATCCTTGGCCTGAGAAAGCGCAGGGACCGTCATTTCGGTGACGATGCAGATGCTGTTGACCGAAGTGAGCACTTCGTATTTCCACGGCGTGTCATAATAGGGAATGTCGATGATCGTGTGGTCGCTCTCGAAGGCGGCCACATCGAGCATACGCAGCACGAGTTCACGGCCCTTCGGCGCCATAAGAACGGATGGCTGCTTGAAGGACAGCAGCGAAAAGCCGCCCGAATGACGCTTTCGCACCAGATCGATGAATTCCAGATCGACCCGGGAAGGATTGGCGATGACGGGTTTCAAGTCGTAGTCGTTGACGAGGTTGAGATAATAGCCAAGCGCTCCGGAGCAGAAATCCGTGTCGAACAAGTCGATCCGCGGCGTGGAATTCTTGGTCGGCTGGGCCAGCACATGCGCAAGCGACGAAGCGATCATGCTGGCGCCCGCGCCACCGACGGCTGAGACCACGGCATGCACCCGGCTGTCGCTGGCCCCGGTGCCCGGCGCATGGGTCGAAATCATGTCGATCAGGGCGCGGCGCTCGAGCGGCTTCTTCAGCCAGTCATTGCCGTTCAGGCGGAAAAGCAGCCGTAGCATGTCATCCGGCAGGTCTTCGGAAACGACGACGAGCGGAATGTCCCGATAGCTGGCGCGAAAGGCGAAAAGCTCCGGCTGCTGCAGCAAATTCCCGTTGTCAACGTCGAGAACGATCAGGTTGAATTGCGTCGGATCGAACCGGCCCTTTTCTCCCAGCGCCTTCATCGAGAGATGGCGGACATCGTAACGCGAAAGCGACCCGAACGTATCGAGCATGAAGCTCGCTGCAGCCGCGTCGTCGGAGAGAACCAGGATCTTGGTGGATGCGGCAATGTTCATGTGAGCTGTCATTTCGCTTTCCTACGCATAATTTAAGGAGTCAGCAGGTGGAGCACGTCTTTAGATCTTCCGTCGTGATCGTCACCGGATGGGCCGGGATGGTGACGTCGTTCAGTCCCAACAGCCCGCCGAGGATCGGCAAATCGAAGGTGATATTGCGCACCTCCAGCCGCATCGTCAGCACAGGCCCGTCCGGCCGGCCCCAATAGCCGAGCCCCGATCGCTGATAGGTGACCATCAGCTTATCCGGCGTGATGCGCCAATTGAGATCGCAAATGCCGGGGTGGGGATCGGTTCCCGCGTTGCAAACGCCGTCGCTTCCCAGGACGATCCGGTTCAACGCCGCTGTGCAGTTGGCAAGAGCCGGTCCGCAGGTCGAGGATATCGTGGCATCGTTCGGCGCCGCTTTGCCGTTGTTGAGCGGATCGGCAGCTCCGACCGGGAAAACGGCATCGAAATTCGTTGTCACCGGATCGGATACGGCGGCCAAACGGGCACCATATTGCAGTGCCTTGACCGTCTGATTCCACTGCGACATGGCATAGCCGAACTCGATGAAGGCGGCGAATACCAGCATGACGATCGGAAAGGTCAGCAATGCTTCGACAAGGCTGGCACCACTGCTATCCTGCAAGAAGGTCTTGATCGCCCTAGAGGTCACCATCCGATGTATCTCTCTTCGTGGAAGGAACTGATCGTGATGGCACCGATTCCGAGAAAACCGAACACCGGCGAGCTCTTGTAGAGATGAGCAGTTGAGATGGTGATGTTCCCATCCGCATCGGGTGCACTAATGGTGATGTCGGAAGGGTCCTTCCAGTCGGGGACGCGGGGTATAGCGCCTGCCGCAGGTGTTTGCGTTCCGTAAAAGGCGATCGTCTTCGCAGTCGCCTGATTGCATGTCGGCACATAGGTTCCCGACACCGGCCGGCATCGCGAGAGGTAACGGCCCGCATCGCGCAAGCCTGCGTCGATCTGCATACGCTCCCAGAAGATGCTGCCAAACTCCAGTATCCCCGCCGCAAAGAGCGTCACAAAGGGGATGGCGAGCAGCGCTTCGGCAAGCACCGCGCCTTCCTCCCGCCGCCAGAAGCCGAGGCAAAGCCGATGCCGGATAAAGTTGCGGAGCGCCATCATCTGACCAGCTCCGCTTCTTCCCGCAGGAATTCGTCCAGCGTACCGCGACCACCCTTGCCGGTGATGTCGATCATCTCCAGGGAAAGGTATCGTTCGCCGGCATCCTTTATCGCCGGTTTGGTCAGGAACATGCGCGCAAAGGCCACGGCGCGCGTGGCTTTGTGACCGTTCAGATGGCCGACCGAGGCTTCATAGCCGCAATTGACGATGGCTGAGAAGATCTCGCGGCGATCACCATATTCGGCCGCCGTATAGTTCGAAAGGTCCGGGCCGGTATAGCACTGGCCACCGGTTGCCGGTGTTCCGGTCTCACCATTGGCCGAGGCATGGCTGATGAGAGCCGCGTTTGTCAGCTCGTAACGATAGACATCGTAGGCGGAGGGTTGGTTTGGTGTTCCGGTCGGCGGGGGATAACTGGAGTGACTGCCGAGGACCGTGCTCACCGAGGGCGCGGCCGTTCCCTGCGCGACATTCCAATATGTCATGTACTGCCAATTGTTGCTGCTGCTGATCTTGCCGCCGGCAAGCGAGGTCATGGACGCTCCGTAGCCGAGCGGCAAAGCCTTGGTGGCATCGCCGACAACGGCTCCGACCGTGACCGGATCGTAGGTATCGCAGCCCTTCTTTCCCTTGCCGGTGATCGTCTGGGCGGAGCGTGTGTTTTGGGCCGGTCGGTAGCGATAATCGCCGTTCGCCTTGTTGAACGACGAGGAGTAATAGCCGAAGCGCGTATTCACGCCGTCCTCGACCGGTCCCGCCTTTGCGCCGGTCTCCGTATCGAGGCTGTCCTGTGTGTAGCAGGTACCGGGATTGCCGGTGGCAAGAGCCTCCGCCAGCACGGAGGCACCATTGCCCAAGGGGGTGCGCAGGAACCCGAAATTGCCGGGACCGGGATTGGACGCCGAGGTGCTGTGAAGCTCGATCTGTCGCCCGTAGAGATTGCCGGCCGCAAAATTGGTGTGCAGGGCCGCAGCCGCAACTTCGCTGGCGCTTTCACTGGTGTTGCCCGCCGGCTCGAACGGATTGCAGATAAAGATCGGCGTCACGTCGCAGGCGCTGGCGTGGTATACCGCCACGGCGTCGGCAGAGATGTTGATCGTATCGCGGGTGAAGCCAACCGGGATCGGAAAGATCGTCGTCATCGCCTGCGGCTTGGCGATGACCCAGGCGTAGGACGCTTCGCTGGCCGTGGTCGTTTGCATCGAAGACGGGATGGGCGTGTCGTCGTTGGCAGGGATGCTCTTCAGAAAAAGCACGGTGACGGTGCTCCCGGCATCGTTGCCGGCGTCGTAGGCCACGGTAATATGCGAGCCAAGCGACATGCCGGCCCCGCCCCCGGAAAAAGCCGCGCTATTGGCGATTTTCTCGATCGCCGTCTGCGCCCTGGAAATGGCATCATCGCGGCCATCGAGTTCGCGGGCTCCGGCCAGCGCCATCGCATCGACCGCGTTCTGGAGATCGGTATGCAGGTTGCTGCTGCGGCCGACATCGATGATCAGCAGCGAAAAGCCGAGAAGCATTGGCATGGCGATGAGCGTCAAGGCGATGACATAGCCACGATGATCGTTCCAGAACCGTCTGATAACCCTGCTCAGCATTGGCATACCCCCATCGCGGCGCTATCGCCGTGACGACCCTGTTTCGTGCATTTCCCCTTCCGGCGCGCTGCCGCCGTTCATGCCTTTCGATCAGCTACTGGCTGACGGTGGCCCCACTGGACGCCCCATTGGCCTCCATGGCCGGCGACGGCTGAATAACGCCCACCCCGCCGTTCTGATACTGAGTGACCGCCCTGCGGATTACCTTGCCGTCGCTTGCGATTCGGGTTCGCTGGGCCTCCGGCGGGAACGGGTCCTCGGTATGGATGGCCTTGTTTGCTTCCATGGCGTTGCCGGCCCCGAAGGTGATCGTATCGCGATGGTTCATGTAGTCGGCACAGCCGGAAGCGAGGCCGGCGGCTGCAAGGACGAGAAGGACGCGCTTAGCGTTTTGTAGCAACGGCTTGGACTCCCTGGTTCAGGTCGAGACGATGGCCATAGGGCCCAGTCACACCTACGCCATTGCGAAAGCGTCGGAGCATGTCCTTGTCGACTTCCAGGACACCGAGCGCGAAAAGCTCGGCGTCATTGGACGAACGCGTCTGGTCGAGCGGACTGTAGAGATCCTCGCCCGGGCGAGCCGGTCGCACGATGTGCGGGGTGACGACGATGACGAGGTCGGATTCCTTCTTCTGGAAACTCGTCGAACGGAACAGTGCGCCGAGGATCGGTATCTGCCCGAGACCCGGCAGTTGCTGGATGTCTTTGGCATTGATCGACTGCAGCAGGCCCGCCATGGCAAAGCTCTGGCCGTCGCGAAGTGCGACCGTGGTGCTGGCAGCGCGTGAGATGAAACCCGGATTGCCGTTGACGTTGATCGATGGATCAAGCTCGGAAACCTCCGGCTCGATCTCCAGATTGATGACGCCGTCGTCAAGCACCACCGGCTTGAAGGTCAGCCGCACGCCGAAGGGGCGATAGTCCGTCTCGGTAGCGACCGTCGTGCCGTTGTTCGTCGTCTTCAGGATCGGCACTTCACCGCCGGCATGGAAGCTGGCGGTCGAGCCGCTCATGGCGATGAGGTTCGGCTGAGCCAGGCGACGCACCAATCCCTTCTGCTCGAGCGCGTTGATGACCACGTCGATGCGACCGCCGGAGATTTCCAGCACCTTGGCGATCAACTGGCCGAAGGGCAGCATACCCGTTGCCGCACCCTTGGGGTCAAGGAGGCTACGGGCCAGGTTGCCGTTATCGTCCACGGTGATACCCTGGCTGGTCGTTGCCTTGCCGATGCCGTTGTTGCCGTGCCCGGACCAACCAATCCCGAGGTCACGACCCGTCTGGCGTGAGGCTTCGATGACACGGACTTCCAGCATCACCTGCTGGCTGTCGCTGACGCGCAGCTGGTTCAGCACCGGTTGGTCGGAATAGGACTGGGCGACTTCCATCACCCGCTGTAATTCGATGCTGTCACGGACAGTGCCCGTCAGGCGAATGCGATCGTTGGAGTTGATCACCCTGACCCGGGCCGAGGGCGCGGCGGAGCGAATGGCGGAGGTGACTTCGGTGAAATCGTTGGCAACGCGGATGTCGATGACGCCGAGAAGCGCCTTGTCATCGCCATAGACCGAGATATTGGTGGCGCCGGTCTTCTTGCCGCGGATGAACAGCGACCGGTCGGAAAGCGGCACCACGTCGATCAAATCGGCGCTGCCGATGACCAGATCGCCGAAGGGCTGGCCGGTATTGAGCGTCAGCGTCTCGTTCGGAGGCAGGGTCACATGCTGGACCGATTTGCCTAAGGTGACCGACTTTTCCTGTGCGTTGGCGCAGCCGGCAAATCCGGGGCCCAAACACACACAGGCCGAAAACACTGCCGCCAATGCCGCAAGGCTTTTCGTCCCTGCGATTCGTCTCTTGCCGTTCGCCATGCCTGCTTTAGCCCCCTCCTTCGGCCGGCCGCTACCCGCGGCAGGCCGCATAAACAACATCACTGGACCAGGCCGACTCGGTGCTCCTCGCGCTTCGTCGTGTTCCAGACCCCTACTGTTACCCACTTCGGCTCGACCGACAACACCGGTTCGACCTTCGGATCCACAATCTGCACTTGTTTTTCAGCTTCTGGCAACTCAATCTTTTCCAAATCCTTGCCGAGTTCCGCCGCCATCGCCCCACCACCGAGGTCGGCGACGGTGATCGGCCGGGTTTGCTCGACAGAGGAAGAGGCAATATTGCGAAGCGCCAGCGAGAGCGTGCCGACACTGGAGCCGAGGGTAAGGCGCTGCGCCTCATCGGTCGTGACCTCAAAGGTCACGGTTTTCACGACGGATGGCTCGTCCTTGCGCTCGTCTGCCGTCTGGTCCACCGCCAGCACCTTGACGCCTTGCAGCAGCACGTCGACGAAGGTCTGATCGTTGCCTGCCGTCCCGCGCACCACCCGTGTCAGAAGCACGTCGACGCGATCGGAAGGCCTGACGAAGCCGGCAACGCCGAGCACGTCGTTGACGCGGATAGAAACCGCCTTCATGCCCTGGTCGAGCGCCGCCGACAGCGTGGCGCGTTCGCCGGCACCGGTGATTTTCGAGGATAGCACCGGCTCGCCGGGATCGATCGCCGCCATGGCATAGCGCGGCTGGGCATCGTTGCCGACGACCATCTCGATGCTGACGAACGAACCTGCGGGTGTTTCATTGGAGGGCCACGGAATGGCTCTGAGATTTTCGGATCGGATCCGGTCGCCGAAGCGCATCGGCTTGGCGGCGACGACGAGTGTCCGTTCCTCGGCCTTGATGCCGTTCATCGCCAGCAGCCGGGCCTTCTGATCGGAGAGATACTCGCGCATGCCGAAAACGGCTGCTGCTGCGAGCACAAACGCAATAACGAGACTTAAAATCGTTGAAGAACGCATCGCGGTTACTCGTACACTGGATGGAGCGAATCCATTCATTGATGCTAATTTAGAAGAGAGGGGTTAACAAACCCCCCTCTTATTCGCAACGCCAAAATCAGGCTGCTGGGGCCGGGGCGGTCAGGTTGTTCGTAAACCAGCCTGCCCAGCCGTTCCAAACGGTAGCCAGATTGGTGCCGGCCAATGTCACCGCCCCGATGACGCCGCCAACCAGCAAGGCAAGCAGAATGAGGTATTCGGTCAGTGCGACGCCATCTTCTTCCCGCGCGAAAGCGCGTACGCTATTTACAAAGGCTTTCATCGAGAATTTCCTCCCAGATAAGTTGTGCGCCGTATTCCCCCCGGCCGCCTTGTCGTCGAGACCGCCTCTTCGACTGGGACTATTAGTAATCTCTTAACTCTAATTTAGTCAATCGTTTTATACGCAGGCTCTCGACATCTATACTTTATGGTTAAGACCAAAGTCCCGGTGCCTATTCGTAAAAACTGACTCAGTCGTCTGGATTTACTGTAGAACAACTTGCAAATCAGGCTATAATAGCCCAAAAGGGTGAATACCATGCCGCAAATGATCGATGTTATTAGTTCGCTTTCGGTATTTCTTTTTCTCTACGCCGCCTGGACCGATTTCCGCACATGGAAGATCCCCAACGCGATCGTGCTCGCGCTCGTTGCACTTTATGCATTGCGCACGGTCGCCGTGATACTTGGCTCACAGGATGTCGGCGCTGCGCTGTTTGCTTCGAGCGGAATTGGCGGCGACCTCGGGGCTGGCCTGCTGATGTTCGCCCTTGGGGTGGCGCTCTGGGCGTTCCGGCTGTTTGGCGCAGGAGACGCCAAGCTTTTCCTGCCGATCGGCCTTTTTATCGGATGGCACGGAATGCTGCCGTTTTCGTTTTTGCTCCTCGTGCTCGGCATCGTGACGCTCCTGGTCCTGCGGCTGCCGGTGCCGCTGCCCGTCGCACATCTCGCCTTTTTCATGCGCGTCGAGGAAATCCGGGCAAGCCGAAAGGTACCTTACGGCGTCGTCATGGTTTTCGCCGCGCTCCTCACCTTGGCTTTGCCCATCATCCGACAGCAGCTGCAGTGATGCGGCGTCGACATAGCTGCATCAGGATTTCAGTTCCTTCCAAGCTGCATCCAGCGCCAGCCTGGTGATTTCAGCCATCTCATCCACCTCCGCATGGCTGATGACGAGCGGCGGCGAGGCCAGCATACGGTCACCGGTGGCGCGCAGGACAAGGCCATTTGCCAGCGCGTGGTTGCGCACCAGCGAACCGACCTGATCGGGCTTTTCATACCGGGTGCGCGTGCTCTTTTCGGCGGCAAGCTGCAATCCGCCCATCAGGCCGATGCTGTCAGCAGCGCCGACGAGATCATGCTCTGCCAGTGCGGCCCAGGCCCTGCTGAAATACGGGCCGATATCGTCGCGCACGCGTTCGACCAACCTTTCCTCCTCGATGATGCGCAGATTTTCGAGGGCCGCGGCGGCGCAGACCGGATGACCGGAATAGGTGAAGCCATGATTGAAGTCGCCGACCTCATTGATCAGCACATCAGCGATGCGGTCGCTGACGAGCACGCCGCCGATCGGCAGATAGCCTGAGGAAAGTCCCTTGGCGATCGGCGCGAGATCGGGCTCGACGCCGAAATGCTGATGGCCGAACCAGGACCCCAGGCGACCGAAACCGCAGATCACTTCGTCGGTCACGAGCAGGATATTGCGCGCCTTGCAGATCCGGTCGATCTCCGGCCAGTAGGTCTCGGGCGGGATGATGACACCCGCGGCCCCCTGCACCGGTTCGGCGACGAAGGCGGCGACATTTTCCTCGCCCAGCTCGTCGATCTTGGCTTCGAGTTCGCGTGCGACCTTCAGACCGAATTCATCGGGCGAGAGATCGCCGCCCTCGCCGTACCAGTAAGGCTGACCGATATGGACGATGCCTGGTATCGGCAGGTCACCCTGCTCGTGCATGTATTTCATGCCACCGAGGCTGGCGCCGGCGACGGTCGAGCCATGATAGCCGTTTTTCCGCGCGATCACGATCTTCTTCGACGGTTTGCCGACCGCACTCCAATAAACTCGGGCCATGCGGAACCATGTGTCGTTCGCTTCCGAGCCGGAGCCGGTGAAGAAGATATGGTTGAAACCTACGCCGGCATGAGAGGTGACTTTCTCGGCAAGCAGTGCGGTCGGCGTCGAAGTCGTCCCAAAGAAGGTGTTGTAATAGGGCAGTTCGTTCATCTGCCGCGCGACGGCTTCGGTGATCTCCCGGCGACCATAACCGATATTGACGCACCAGAGGCCGGCAAAGCCGTCGAGATATTTCTTGCCGTGATTGTCGAAGATGTAGACGCCCTCGCCGCGCTGAATGACGCGCGTGCCTTCGGCATTCAATTTCTTCATGTCGGCGAAGGGATGCAGGTGGTGCGCTGCGTCGATCGCGGCGAGATTCGAGAGAGGGTAAGTATCGGGCATGGCTGGTGAAAGACCCTCGTGGATTGAAAGGCTGCTATCGATGGGATAGGAGCTTGGCCTTGTCCCGGAGGATTTTCAAGGTCATGGCGAGCGACAGGATGGACGGCAAGACCGATGGCGGCGACCCGCGTTTCGAGATCCTGATCGTCGGCATGAACGGCGACCTGCGCGGCAAGCAGCTTCCGCTCGACGCACAAGGCAAGGTCTGGGCCGGCGAGATCCGCCTGCCGACCTCGACGCAATCGCTCGACATCTGGGGCGACGACAATGACGACATCACCGGCCTGTCGCTGACGATTGGCGATCCCGACGGCATGGTCGTTGCCGACCGGCGCAGCCTGGCGCCGATGCCCTGGGCGCCGGAGGGCTCGATGCAGGTGCTCGCCAGCATGCACGAATTCGACGGCAGCCCGAGCTTCATGGACCCGCGCGCCATCCTCGCCTCGGTGCTGGAGCGCTATGCTTCGCGCGGCCTGACGCCGGTGGTGGCGACCGAGCTGGAATTCTACGTGATGGCCGGAGACTGGCGTGAAACCGGACGTCCCTCCCCGCCCGGAAACCTCACCTATCGCGGCGAACCGAACGGCTTCCAGCTTTACGACATGAGCGCCGTCGACGCGCTCGACGATTATCTCCAGACGCTGAGGGCCTATGCGAGGGCACAGGGGTTGCCGGCGGATGCGACGACGGCGGAGTTCGGCCCGGGCCAGTTCGAGGTCAACCTGCTGCACCGCCCGAATGCGCTGGCAGCCGCCGACGATTGCCTCTGTCTCAAACGCATAGCCGAACAGGCAGCACGCCGGCACGGGCTGAAATCGACCTGCATGGCCAAACCCTATTCCGACCATGCCGGCTCCGGCCTGCATGTGCATGCGAGCGTCATCGACCGGCAAGGCCGCAACATCCTCGATGCCAAAGGCGGTGAGCCGAAGCGGCTCAAATCGGCCACGGCGGGCCTGCTCAATACCATGCGCGAGGCGCAGCTGATCTTCGCCCCCTTCGCCAATTCCTACCGGCGCTTCCAGCCGGGTTCGTTCGCGCCCGTCGACTTGACCTGGGGCAGCGGCCATCGCGGCACGGCGATCCGCATACCCGACAAGGACGGGCCGGCCGCCCGCATCGAGCACCGCGTCGCCGGCGCCGACGCCAATCCCTATCTGCTGCTCGCGGCGATCCTCGGCGGCATGCTCACAGGTCTCGATGGCGAACTCGACCCCGGCGAAGAGACGACGCCCTCGCACACGCCGCCGAATACGGCCCGGCTCACGCATGATTTCCTCACCGCCGTCGAAACCTTCCGCACCTCGCCCTTCATTGCCGATATCTTCGGCGATCAATATCAGGCGCTCTATGGCGACACCAAGCGCAAGGAAGCGCTGGCGCATCTGCGCACCGTCTCGGATTTCGACTACCGCACCTATCTGCCGCGGCTCTGAAACCTACGCGGGGCCGGTTTACGCGGCGGGCTCACGGCGTTCGCTGGCGTGCACCTGCGCCGCAAGACCCTGCTTGACGAGAACCTTCAATTCGCCCGGATGCAGCCGGATCGAGACATCGCGTTCGAGCGGCAGCAACTCACCGTCCATGACGCAATTGGCCTTGAAGCGCAGCTTCGGGAAATGCAGGTGCACTTCGGCCGGATGCATCACCATGACGTCGGCATTCTCGCGGAACTTGCCGCGCAGCATATCGACGGCGAGACGGGCGACACCCAGAGGCTTCAGCGGATTTGCCGTGTAGAAGCCGAGTTCGCCGCTTGTCAGATTGTCGGCGTAGAGCAGCGCGTTCTCGCCAAAAGGATTGTTGGAGACCGAGATCGCCGACACCCTGCGACGCTCCCGCATGCCGGCCGCCTCGAAATCGACCTCGAATTCCGGCGGATTGAAGATGACGCTCAAGGCCGCCTTTGTGCTTGCCCGGATCTTGCCCAGCCGGGAACGATAGCTGTAGGCGTTACGGTAGCGCACCATGCGGGCATGCAGGCCGGCGGAAAACTGGTGAATGAAGGGCCGGCCGTTGGCGCTGGCAATATCGACATTGTCGATCTCGCCGGTGGCAAGCACATCGAGCGCCTGCCAGATATCGAGCGGCACACGCAGCGAGCGGGCAAAGAGGTTCATCGTGCCGGCGGGCACGACGCCGAGCGCAATGCCGTTTTTCCAGGCGATCGAGGCCGCCGCCGAAATCGTGCCGTCGCCGCCGCCGGCGACGATCCCGTCGATATCGTCGCGCTTGGCCGCCCGCTCCATCGCGGGAATGATTTCCTTTCCGGAGAAGACGATGGCGTCGAAATCGTGCCCTGCGTCGCGGAATGCTTCCTCCGCCCTCTTTTCGTAGGCCAGCATGTCGGTGGTCTTGAACGTACCGCCGTCGCGATTGAAAAAGCCTACAAGCTTCATAAGGGTTCCTGTCTCTGGCGCGGAAACAATCCTGCCTTTGCCCTGAGATGGTTGCGATATCGCCGATTTCAAGCGCCTCCGCCTCCCGTGAGACATGACAGAAATGCAAAAATTGCAATAGACGTATGCACATAGCAGGACGCTGCACTGCAAAAAATGCACTCGACGCCAACCGGAACGTTAGAGATAGATAAAACATTGGAGGCATCGGCCTCCGCCTCCCGCCATTTTACGATCGCCCCGCGGCCGCGCTTGCGCCAGGGGTCATTGCCAAGCAGAAAACCGCATCGAGGAACTCTCGTGAGTGAGATCACCGTCAATGATTCCATCGACAGCCAGGGTGAAGCTCTGCCGTCGGCAACGACAGTGGCGCTGGTTCAGTTGGCGCTCGCCTGTGGCGGCTTCGGCATCGGCACCGGCGAATTCGCGATCATGGGGCTCTTGCCCAATGTCGCCTACACTTTCTCGGTGACGACGCCGCAGGCCGGTTATGTCATCAGCGCCTATGCGCTCGGCGTCGTCGTCGGCGCGCCGGTCATCGCCGTGCTCGCCGCCAAGATGGCGCGCCGGACGCTGCTCCTGGTATTGATGCTGATCTTTGCCGCCAGCAATATCCTGAGCGCCATGGCGCCGAGCTTCGAAAGTTTCACGCTGCTGCGTTTCATCAGCGGCCTGCCGCATGGCGCCTATTTCGGCGTCGCCGCCCTTGTCGCCGCCTCGATGGTGCCGGTGCATCGCCGCGCCCGGGCCGTCGGCCGCGTCATGCTCGGCCTGACCGTCGCCACCCTTCTCGGCACGCCGTTGACGACATTCTTCGGCCAGTCGCTCGACTGGCAGGTGGCGTTTCTCTCCGTCGGCGTGCTCGGTCTGCTGACCGTGGCGCTGATCTGGTTCTACGTTCCGAAGGACCGGGTTTCCGAGGATGCCGGGTTCCTGCGCGAACTCGGCGCCTTCCGCCGGCCGCAGGTGTGGCTGACGCTCGGCATCGCCGCCGTCGGTTATGGCGGCATGTTTGCGATGTTCAGCTATATCGCCTCGACGGCGACCGAGGTGGCGATGCTGCCGGCAACAGCCGTTCCGATCATGCTGGTGCTCTTCGGTGTCGGTATGAATGCCGGTAACTTCATCGGCTCGTGGCTTGCCGACAAGTCGCTGCTTGGCACGATCGGCGGCTCGCTCGTCTACAATATCGTCGTGCTGACCACCTTCTCGCTGACCGCCGCCAATCCCTATATGCTCGGCCTTTGCGTCTTCCTCGTCGGCTGCGGTTTTGCCGCCGGCCCGGCGCTACAGACGCGGCTGATGGATGTCGCCGCCGATGCGCAGACGCTGGCCGCCGCGTCCAACCATTCCGCCTTCAACATCGCCAATGCGATCGGCGCCTGGCTCGGCGGCCTCGTCATCGCCTGGGGCTACGGTTTTGCGGCAACCGGTTATGTCGGCGCGGCTCTGTCCTTCCTCGGCCTCTTCGTCTTTGCCGCCTCGCTACGCCTCGAGCGCCGCGACCGGAGCGCGCAGGCCGTCTGAGGCCAGGCGCAGCTCGCAGCCTTCCGGGCTGCAGAAGACATAATCGTCACCCCAGGCGGCCAACGCCTGGATGACAGGCTTCAGCGTCATGCCGAGCGGTGTCATTGCATATTCGACCCTCGGCGGCACGACCGGATAGACGGTGCGTGATACCAGACCGGACTCTTCCAGTTCACGCAGTTGCTTGATCAGCATGCGCTGGGTCACCGCCGGCAGCTTGCGCCGCAATTCATTGAAGCGCAGGGTTCCTTGCATCAGGTGAAAGAGGATCACGCCCTTCCACTTCCCGTCGAGGTAAGTCAGCGTCGCTTCGACCGGGCAGCCGGGGAAATTCTTGACGAGCTTGGCGCGCGGCAATGACATTTTACAGTATCCTTTTGGGTACTACGTACAGAATTTGTGCATTCTTGCGTTGTCAGAACATAGTGCGCATCTAGCTTCCGTGCAACGAACACAGGAGTTTCCCATGCGCGCCGTCGCCTATAAAACGCCCCAACCGATCTCCGCCGAAACCTCGCTGATCGATGTCGAGCTGCCGATGCCGGAGGCTGGGGGCCACGATCTGCTCGTCGAGATCAAAGCCGTTTCGGTCAATCCCGTCGACGTGAAGGTGCGCGCCCATTCCGCGCCGCCCGCAGACGAACTCAAGGTGCTCGGCTGGGATGCCGCCGGCATCGTCAAGGCCATCGGCGCTGATGTCACCCTGTTCAAGCCCGGCGACGAGGTGTTCTACTCCGGCGTCATCAGCCGCCCGGGCAGCAATGCCGAATTTCATCTCGTCGACGAGCGCATCGTCGGCGCCAAACCGAAGAGCCTCGATTTCGCGGCCGCGGCCGCTCTGCCGCTGACCTCGATTACGGCCTACGAGGCGCTGTTCGACCGACTGAAGGTGCAGGACGCAGTTTCGGGAGCTGGACGATCCATCCTGATCATCGGCGGCGCTGGCGGCGTCGGCTCGATCGCCATTCAGATCGCCCGGGCATTGACCGACCTGACGGTGATCGCCACGGCCTCGCGACCGGAAACGCAGGACTGGGTGAAGGAACTCGGCGCGCATCACGTCGTCGACCATTCCAAACCGATCGCGCCGCAGGTGGCAGCGCTCGGCATCGGCGCGCCGGGATTCATATTCTCGACCACCAATACCGACAGCCATATCGGCGACATCGTCGAAGCGATTGCGCCGCAAGGCCGCTTCGCGCTGATCGACGATCCGAAGACCCTCGACATCGTGCCCTTCAAGCGCAAGGCCGTGTCCGTTCATTGGGAGCTGATGTTCACCCGCCCGCTCTACGGCACGCCTGACGTGATCGAGCAGCACAAGCTGCTGAACAAGATTTCCGAGCTGGTCGACGGCGGAAAAATCCGCACGACGCTTTCAGAAATCGTCGGGCCGATCAATGCGAGAAACCTCAAGACGGCGCATGCCATGGTCGAAAGCGGCAGGATGAAGGGCAAAGCGGTGCTTGCAGGATTCTGAGATCGCAGCCAGCAGGCCCGGTGTTTCCCGCAAGGTCGTATAAACCGTACCCGCCTGGAATGCCGCATCGCCGGGTGCGACATTCTGGCGTTAAGCATTTACCCCGCTTGACTTTTTTCGCGTTCGGGACCACCTAGCATCTCACGCGGACGGCACTTGTCTTCCGCGGATTTCAACGGAGCCATCTTAACGATGCCAAGCGACAGTAGCAGTCGATTGCCTTTGCCGTACGCGGCCCTCGTGCGCTGACCGACTCCTGTCGGCTCGCCCGATCGGACGCTACGGCGGATCGACGGAAAGGCGAGCCTTAAATGAATATCAATCGCTTCCCTCTTCGGGCAGGCCATGCCGCCCGTGCCTTCATCAACAATAGCCGCGGCGCAACGATCGCCGAACACGTCGATGCGTTGAACGCGCTGAGCGTCCAGGACGCCGGCCGCGTGCTATCAGGCATGCCGCTCGACTATGCCGTCAACATTCTCGACCGGCCGGAGCTTCGCAACGCCGCACAGATCCTGGCACTGATGGGTGCCGAGGATGCCGCCCGGCTGCTGCACGGCATGTCGAACGACCGCGTCGCCGACGTGCTGCTCGAACTCGACGGCGAGACCCGCGCCCGGCTGTTCTCCAGCCTCGACGAGCCGGTGCGCATCGCCATCCAGCATCTGATGGGCTATCCGCCGCGCACGGCCGGCGGCATCATGACGACGGAATTCGTCAGCGTGCCCGATAGCTGGACCGTCGCCCAGACACTCGACCATGTGCGCCAGGTCGAACGCTCGCGCGAGACCGTCTATGCGATCTACGTGCTCGACGAGATCAGCCATGCGCTCATGCATGTGGTGACGCTGCGCCGGCTGATTACCGGCGAGCCAGAGGCTTCCATCCTCTCGGTGGCGCAGAAGGGCACGCCGGTTTCGGCCGATCCGCTGATGAAGCAGGAGGATGTCGCCCGGCTGATCCGCAAGCACGACCTGCTCGCCCTGCCGGTCACCGACGAGCATGGGCAGGTGCTCGGCATCGTCACCGTCGACGACGTGATCGATACGATGATCTCGGACACGACAGAAGCGGCCCAGCGGTTCGGCGGCATGGAAGCGCTCGGCCAGCCCTATATGAAGATCGGCTTCGCCGGTATGATCCGCAAGCGCGCCGGCTGGCTCGCTGCCCTCTTCCTCGGCGAGATGCTGACGGCAAGCGCCATGCAGCATTTCGAAGGCGAGCTTGAGAAGGCCGTGGTGCTGACGCTGTTCATCCCGCTGATCATGAGCTCCGGCGGCAATTCCGGTTCGCAGGCGACGTCGCTGATCATCCGGGCCTTGGCGCTCGGCGAGCTGAAGCTTTCCGACTGGTGGAAGGTGCTGTTGCGCGAACTGCCGACCGGCATCGTGCTCGGCGCCATCCTCGGCCTCGTCGGCTTCATCCGCATCGTCTTCTGGCAGTCGGCCGGGCTCTACGATTACGGCCCGCACTGGCAGATGGTCGCCATCACGGTGTTTGCTGCCCTGATCGGGATCGTCACCTTCGGCTCGATCTGCGGCTCGATGCTGCCCTTCCTGCTGCAGAAACTGCGGCTCGATCCGGCCAGCGCCTCCGCTCCCTTTGTCGCCACGCTGGTCGACGTCACCGGGCTCGTCATCTATTTCTCGGTGGCGCTGCTCATCCTCAGCGGGACGTTGCTGTAGCGCTTGCAAACGGCAAGACCCGAGGGCTGCCCCTCACCCTAACCCTCTCCCCGTTCTGACGGGGAGAGGGGACGTTCCCTGCGAGAGGTGGGCGAGGAACGGAGAGGTCGCGGCATATCCCCTTCGCCCCGTTTACGGGGAGAAGGTGAAGGTGCCAGCAGGCGGATGAGGGGCCGGCATCGGCAATCTCCCGGACCGAAGATGACACCGAACAATCGACCGCACGCCCGAGGGGGAACTATTTCGCCTCGGGCAGCTTCAACGGCCCATGCGTCTTGATGCTGCGGATGGCGAAGTTGGAGCGGAACTCGCTGACATTCGGCAGAGTCAGCAGCGTTTCCGTCAGAAGCCGCTCATAGGCGGCGAGATCCTCCACCACCACTTCGGCGAGGAAATCGGCCGTGCCCGAAATCAGGAAACAGGAGACGATCTCTGGGATGGCGAGCAGCGCCTTCTGCTGCGCCTCGGAATTTTCGCGGCTGTGGTGGACGACCTTGAATTCGACGAAGACGGTCAGGCCGAGACCGACCTCCTTGCGGTCGATATCGGCCGTGTAGCCGCGGATGATGCCGGAGCGTTCGAGATTGCGGATGCGGCGCAGGCAGGGCGACGGCGACAGGTTCACCTTCTCGGCGATCTCGACATTGGTGGCCCGTGCATCCTCCTGCAGGCACTTCAGGATGGCGATATCGAATTTATCGAGATTTGGCATTTTCGCGATTCCTGTCGGCACTAATTGGCAGAAGATTGCGTCTAGCATGATTTTTGAGCCAGAGATAGCAAGGACATGCCCTGCCCTCTGGCGCTAGTCTTTTCTCAACCGGAGAGGCTCCGGACCAGGGAAAGGACAGGACGATGAGCACCATTGCATTTTCCAACGACAAGTCGCCATCGCAGGCACTGGGCTATGCCGGCGGCACTGTTACCGTACTGATCTGGGCGACATGGTTCCTTGTCACCCGCCATAGCGCCGCAACGCCGCTCGGCTCGATCGACATCGGGCTGATCCGCTTCGGAATTCCGGCGCTGGTGCTTTCGCCGGTCTGGTTGAAGACCGGATTGCTGCCGAAGGCCCTGCCGCTGCATCTGCTGGCGATCATGGTCGCCGGCTCGGGCGCCGTCTTCTTCCTGCTGACCACGCTGGCAATTCATTCGACGCCGGCTGCCTCGTCAGGCATTCTGCTCGGCGGCTCGATGCCGCTCGCCGCTGCGCTGATCGGGATTGCGCTGTTTGGCGAGAGACCTGACGTCACGCGCATCGCCGGGCTTGCCGCAATCGTCGCCGGCGTGCTGATCCTGCTCACACATAGCCTGACGGGCGCCTCGCTGCCGTGGACGAGCTTCGTGCTGCTGCCGGCAGGCGCCGTTTTGTGGGCAAGCTATACCCATGCCTTCCGCCGCTCCGGTCTGACGGCCGTGCAAGCCAGCGCACTGATCGCCGTCTGGTCCTTCCTGATCATGGGCGGGCTTGCCCTCGCCTTCGGCGTCTCGCTGCCGCAGGCTCCTCTTTCGGAAATCGGTCTGCAGGCGCTGAGCCAGGGCGTTCTTTCCGGCCTCGTCGCCATGCTGGCCTACGGCACCGCCGTCAGAAGACTCGGCGGGACACAGGCCGCCGCCTTCACGGCGCTGACGCCGGTGCTGGCAACGCTTGGCGGCGGCTTCCTGCTTGGCGAACCGATCGGCCTCACCGAAATCAGCGCCGCCGTGATCACCGGCATCGGCGTGGCGTTGTCGACGGGTATCGCCGCGCCACGCCGCTGAGATCTGCCAGGAACCAACACGTCAAAAGCCGCCGCAGCGATCGCTGCGGCGGCTTTTCAACCGAAATGCTGCTTAGGCCTGGATGACGACGACCCTGGCGCCGACCTCGACGCGGCTATAGAGGTCGATCACATCGTGATTCATCATGCGGATACAGCCGCTCGACATGGCAAGACCGATCGATTGCGGCTGGTTGGTGCCATGAATGCGGAAATGCGTGTCGCCGCCGCCGCGATAGAGATACATCGCCCGGGCGCCGAGCGGGTTGTTCGGGCCGCCCGGCATGCCGCCGGCGAGCTTGCGATAGCGCTCTTCGCGGCGCTGCATGTTTTCGGTGGGCGTCCAGCTCGGCCATTCGGCCTTGCGCCCGATATAGGCATCGCCGGCAAATGCCAGCCCCTCGCGGCCGACACCGACGCCGTAGCGCATCGCCCTGCCGTCACCGAGAACGTAGTAGGCGCGCCGCGCCGGGGTATCGACCACCACGGTGCCGGCAGCGTGCGTGGTTTCATAGGCCACTTCCTGGCGGCGGAGTTCCGGCTTGATCCTGTCGATCGGCACCTGCTTCAACGGGAATTTTTCATCCGGAAGTGCGGCGTAATTCGTCTGGCTGTTCAAGCCGGTCGAAGAGCAGCCGGCGACAAAAAGGGGCAGAGCGATCAGGAAGCCCCGGCGCGAGATCGTCATGAATGTGTCCTTAGTGCGTCAAGAAGATGTCGCAAGCTAAGGAGATTATGGTTAATGAACGGCTAACGGCCGCCCGCAACAAGCGATCACGAAGGCGTCAGCACGTGAAAATTGTCGAGGCGGAGTTAATCCGCCTCACATGTTCGGATAGACCGGCCCCTCGCCGCCCTGCGGCGGCACCCAGTTGATGTTCTGGTTGGGGTCCTTGATGTCGCAGGTCTTGCAGTGCACGCAGTTCTGGGCGTTGATGACGAAGGTCTGCTGCCCATCCTTCTCCACCCATTCATAGACGCCGGCCGGACAGTAACGCGTCGACGGGCCGGCATAGATGTCGTGCTCCGAACGCTTCTGCAGCGCCATGTCCTTGACCTGCAGATGCACCGGCTGGTCCTCCTCGTGATTGGTGTTCGACAGGAACACCGAGGACAGCCGGTCGAAGGTCAGGACGCCGTCCGGCTTCGGATAGGCGATCGGCTTGTGCATGGAGGCCGGCTCCAGGCTCTGCGCGTCGGTCTTGCCGTGACCAAGCGTGCCGAAGAACGAAAAGCCGAACAGCGTATTGGTCCACATGTCGAAGCCGCCGAGCGCCACGCCGAGGGCGGTGCCGAACTTCGACCACAGCGGCTTGACGTTGCGCACCCGCTCCAGATCCTTGCCGATGTCGCCCTTGCGCCATTCGTTTTCGATCTCGGCGACCTCGTCATGGCTGCGGCCAGCTTCGATCGCCGCCGCCAGCTTCTCCGCCGCCAGCATGCCCGACAGCACCGCATTGTGGCTGCCCTTGATGCGCGGCACGTTGACCAGACCGGCCGAACAGCCGATTAGCGCGCCGCCGGGGAAGCTCAGCTTCGGCACCGACTGATAACCGCCCTCGGTGATCGCACGCGCCCCATAGGACAACCGCTTGCCGCCCTCGAAGGTGGTGCGGATCGCCGGATGCGTCTTGAAGCGCTGGAATTCCTCGAAAGGATAGAGATAGGGGTTCTTGTAGTTCAGGTGGACGACGAAACCGACCGCCACCAGATTGTCTTCGAGGTGATAGAGGAAGGAACCGCCGCCGGTCTTCATGCCGAGCGGCCAGCCGAAGGAGTGCTGCACCAGGCCCTGCCGATGGTGCTCGGGCTTGACCTGCCAGAGCTCCTTGATGCCGATGCCGAACTTTTGCGGTTCGCGATCCTTCTGCAGATCGAACTTGGCGATCAGCTGCTTGGCGAGCGAGCCGCGCACGCCCTCGCCGATCAGGGTATATTTGCCGAGCAGTTCCATGCCGCGGGTATAGTTCGGGCCGGGCTCGCCGTTCTTTTCGATGCCCATGTCGCCGGTGGCGACGCCGATCACCGCGCCCTCTTCATTGTAGAGCACTTCGGTGGCGGCAAAGCCCGGATAGATCTCGACGCCGAGTTCTTCGGCCTTGGTGGCCAGCCACCGACAGACGTTTCCGAGCGAGACGATGTAATTGCCGTGATTGTTCATCAAGGGCGGCATCAGCACATTCGGCAGGCGGATCGAACCGGCCGGGCCGAGCAGCAGGAAGTGGTCGGCCGTCACCTCGGTCTTGAAGGGGTGATCCGCCTCTTGACGCCAACCGGGCAGCAGCCGGTCGATGCCGATCGGATCGACGACGGCGCCCGACAGGATATGCGCGCCAACTTCCGCGCCCTTCTCCAGCACGACGACCGAGAGTTCCGGATTGACCTGCTTCAGCCGGATCGCGGCAGACAGGCCGGCCGGCCCCGCGCCGACGATCACGACGTCGAATTCCATGCTCTCGCGTTCGGGCAGCTCAGTCGTCTCGGTCATTCACTCGTCTCCGCTTGGCCGCACGCGGCCGTCATCCCTGCATGGTCACTTTCTTGTCAAAACGAGAAAGCATTGTCGAGCCGGGATACGACAGCCAATCTTCAATTCGCACAATCATATGCCTCGGAGGGCAAAATTATATAACGTTTACGTCAACATCAATTTTCAACGTTGCCGAACCGATCAGGCTCCCTTTCCTTTTCCGCCGCTTGCGCCTTATACATCGCCTAGAAATATTGGAGGACAATCATGGATCTCGGCATCACAGGCAAACGCGCGCTCGTCCTCGCCTCCTCGCGTGGGCTCGGCCTCGGCATCGCCGTGGCACTGGCGCGCGAGGGCGCAAACGTGCTGCTCTGTGGACGCAGCGGCGAGCAGCTGGAGGCCAATTGCAAGGCGATCAATAGCGAAGGCAAAGGCCGGGCCGACTGGATCTGGGCCGACCTCGGCGATGAACGCTTCGTCGAAACGGCGACGGCGGCGGTGAAGGAGAAATTCGGCGGGCTCGATATCCTCGTCAACAATACCGGCGGGCCGACGCCCGGCACGACCGAGGACATGACGGGCGAAAAACTCGAGACCTATTTCCTCTCCATGGTCGCCCGTGTGATTACGCTCACCAATGCGCTGCTGCCCGGCATGAAGGCGCAGGGCTGGGGCCGCATCCTGACGGTCGCCTCCTCCGGCGTGATCGAACCGATCGCCAATCTGGCGCTGTCGAATACGCTGCGCCCTGCCCTTGCCGGCTGGAGCAAGACACTTGCCTCTGAGGTGGCCGGATTCGGCGTTACCACCAACCTGCTGCTGCCGGGCAGCATCCTGACCGCACGGCTCGACGATCTCGACGGGGCGGCGGCAAAGCGGACGGGCAAGAGCCTCGAAGAGGTCCGTACCGACAAGGAAGCGCGCATTCCGGTCGGCCGCTACGGCAGGGTGGAGGAATTTGCCGCAACGGCCGCCTTCCTCTGCAGCCAGCCGGCAAGCTACATCACCGGCTCGCTGATCCGCTGCGACGGCGGCGCGGCACGATCGGTCTGACGGCTGTGCCTCAGGCGACGTGAGCGGCGGCGGCCCATGTCGCAACATTTTGCACCATCAATCCGACATGGGCCGGATCGTCTGCGATCTCGGCGAGTTCGGAAAGACGATGGAAGCCGGTCAGGATCGCAATGCGCCGCCGGTCGAGCTTGCGTCCGGTCAGCATTTCATAGGCCGATACGATGCGGGCGGTCAGATCCGGCGAGATGAAATTCGAGTAGATGAATTCCTGGTGCAGCGGGCCAAAACCTGAATCGGCGAAATCGTAAATGCCGTTGAGCCTCCTGTGCGCATGATCGAAGGCCATGTTCCAGCCATGACCGTCGAAGAAGCCGTAGGTCTTGCCGTGGGGATCAGGCGGCAGGGCTTCGAAATCGGAAATAATGGCCTGTGCAAAGCTGCCGATGTCGGGCGGCAGCAGCGGCAAAGCCTTCGTTCGCACCGCATCCGGCGATTGCCAGGCCTCGATCAGGCCGGCGCCGGCCGAGCGCAGGCGATCGGCATCGAGCACATGCAACTCGGCGTAAAAACGGGCGAGATCATCGGCAAGGTGCTGACGATCGCCTTCGCCAAGCGCATCGTAATCTTCGGCAATCAGATGTTCGCCTTCGAGCTTGGCATGGCTGGAGAAGATCGGCGGTCCGTCATGAATGCGCATGTCGGGAACCGCGATCGACAGCGACGGCCGAACGATATCGAGCAAAGCGGCTTCCTTCACAAGCGCTCGTTCAGCGCCCGAATGGCGGGGAAATTTGAAGATCAGCGTGTCATCGACGTCGACGGCAAGTGAATCCCAGCCCTTCGCCGCCAGCTTGAAGACGGAGGCCGTGAGTTCAGGAAACACGCTTGTTATGAGAGAGCGAAATTCGCTGGCGTTCAACTCGGTCATGACGGCCTGCCTTCTTTGGTTTTTCCCTGTTCCTCTCCGCGCAATCGACGGCTTGCGGGTTGATTTCGTCTCGTCATGAGCCGCCTGCCCCCGCGCCGTCGAACGGCATCGAGTTACTCTGGGTCTATATTAGTATAGTTTGAATATTACGGAATATTCATTACAAAAATTTAAGCCGTTATAACCACTTAGTGATCGCGAACCGGGAATTATGTCTTTTTTGCGCCGCAATATAAGCGGCTCTATCAGGGCATAAAATTCGCAACCTTGCCCCCGCAACCTTGCCCAAAAACCGGTCTCGCCCATGAAGAAATTTTGGATCACCGTCAGCATTATCGCAGTTGCCGCCGTCGGCGTCTGGCAATTCGGGAATCTGGTCCCCTATGCCTCCCGCATTCCCTACCTCTCGCAGTTCATCAAGCAGCCGGCCGGCGGCAATGGCGGCGGGCAGCAGGCCCATGGTGATCAGACACAGGGCGATCGGGCACAGGGCGATCAGGCGCAGGCCGATCAAGCGCAGGCCGATCAAGCGCAGAACGGTGGGCAACATCAGGGCGGCGGGCGCAGACGTGGCGGCGGTGGCCCGACCGTCGTCAAAACCGTCGCGGCGGTAAAAACGACGCTGCCGACGGATGTGACGGCTTCCGGCTGGGCGGATGCCGATGACAACACGACCATCGCCGCACAGGAACAGGGCCTGATCGTCAGCATCAATGCGCAGGATGGGGCAACCGTCAAAGCCGGCGATCTGATCGCCAAGCTGGACGACCGGACGGCCAAGGCGAGCGTCGACAAGGACAATGCGATGATCGTCCGGGACACGGCAACCCTTGCGGAATCAGAAACCGCTTTGACGCGCGCACAGGACCTCTTCAATCAGAAGGCCGGCACCCAGCAGAGCCTCGACCAGGCGGTCGCCGCCCGCGACACCGCTGCGGCCACCGTCGATGCCGACAAGGCGTCGCTTGCCTCCGATCAGATCATCCTCGAGAACACCGACATCCGCGCGCCCTTCGACGGCCGGCTCGGCGATATCGCCATCAGCAAGGGCGCCTTCCTCAATGCCGGCTCGGCAATCGTCACCATCGCCAAATACGATCCGATCTATGTGAAATTCCACCTGCAGGAACGCTATCTGCGTGTGCTGAAGAAAGCTCTGGCAGCGGGTCCGGTCGAGGTCAGCACGGTTCCCGCTTCCACCAAGGGACAAGTCCGCAAGGGCGAGATCAGCTTCTACGACAACACGGTCGACACGGCCTCGGGCACGATCCTCGCCAAGGCGAAATTCGAGAATGCCTCCGGCGCGCTCTGGCCCGGCCAATCGGTCAACATCGTGGTGCATTTCAACAATGACGAACAGCAGGTGGTGGTGCCGACGGTTGCCGTCAGCCCCGGCCCGGACGGTTTCTTCGCCTTCGTCGCCAAGGACGGCAAATCGCATCTGACGCCGGTGACCGTTGCCCGCGCCAATGGCGGCTTCACCGCCATCGAAACCGGCCTTCAGGCCGGCGACCATGTCGTCGTCGAGGGCCAGGGCCAGCTCAGCGACCAGCAGGCGATCAACGAGCAGTTCGACGAAAAGGCGCTTGATGTCGCCTCCGCCGAAGAGCCTCGGCAACAGCAGCAATCCGAGACGATCGCGGTGGGAGCTCAGCAATGATCCCCAATTTCTGTATCCAGCGCCCCGTCGCGACGACGCTGCTTGCCATCGGCGTCATTCTGGCCGGCCTTGCCGGTTACCAGCTCGTGCCGGTCGCTGCCCTGCCCCAGGTCGATTTTCCCACCATCAACGTTTCGGCGCAGCTGAGCGGCGCCTCGCCGCAGACGATGGCGACGTCGGTTGCGACACCGCTGATCAAGCAGTTCGAGACCATTCCCGGGATCAGCGAAATCAGCGCCTCGAGCTCGCTCGGCAGCAGCAGCATCGTGCTGCAGTTCGATCTCAACCGCGATATCGACGCCGCTGCAGCCGACGTGCAGGCGGCGATCTCGCATGCGACCCGGCAACTGCCCGACAACCTGACGACGCCGCCGAGCTACCGGAAGACCAACCCGGCCGATGCGCCTGTCATGCTGCTCTCGGTGCAGAGCAACACCATGCCGCGCAGCAAGCTCGACGAGATCGCCGAGGACATCATCTCGCCGTCGCTGTCGACACTTCCGGGCGTTGCCCAGGTCAGCGTCTATGGTGCGCAGACCTATGCCGTGCGCGTCGAGGTCGATCCCAACAAGCTGCTCACCCGCGGCATCGGCATCGATACCGTCAACAAGGCGCTGTCTGCGGCCAACAGCCAGCAGCCGGTGGGCACGCTGCAGAACAATTCGCAGAGCATGACCATCACGGCGAACACGCAACGCACCAACGCCGAACAATTCCGCTCGCTGGTCATTGCCAATCCGAACGGCGCGCCGATCCACCTTGGCGATATCGCCGATGTACAGGACAGCGTCGAGAACCAGTATACCGGCAGCTGGTATGACGGCCAGCGCGGCATCATCCTCGCCATCCAGCGCCAGCCGGATGCCAACACGGTCGATGTCGTCGATGCGATCAACGCCAAGCTGCCGCAGCTGCACGCGGAAATTCCGCCTTCGGTCAACACCGTCGTCATGAACGATGCCGCAAAACCGATTCGCGCCGCCATTGCCGACGTGAAATTCACGCTGCTTCTGACGATCGGTCTCGTCGTTCTGGTCATCTACCTCTTCACCGGCCATGCCACCGCAACGATCATTCCGGGGCTTGCCGTTCCGCTGTCGCTGATCTCGACCTTCGGCATGATGTATGTGCTCGGCTACAGCATCGACAACATCTCGCTGCTCGGGCTGACGCTCGCGGTGGGGTTGGTGGTGGACGACGCGATCGTCATGCTGGAAAACATCCTGCGCCATGTCGAGGAAGGCATGCCGGTGCGGGAAGCGGCGATCAAGGGTGCCGGCGAAGTCAGCTACACCATCATTTCCATGTCGGTTTCGCTGATCGCGGTGTTCATCCCGATCCTGCTGATGGGCGGCGTCGTCGGCCGGGTATTCAACGAATTCGGCATGGTGGTCGCGATCGCCATCATCTCATCGGCGATCGTCTCGCTGACGGTGACGCCGATGCTCGGCTCGCGGCTCTCCAACAACCATAGCCGCCCGCCGCTCCTCATCCGTATCTTCGATGCCGGCTTCGAGCGGACGCTCAACGGCTATGACAGGGCGGTGGGCTGGTGCCTGCGGCATCGCCTGACCATCCTCGGGGTTTTCCTCGGCTCGGTGGCGCTGACGGTCTATTTCTTCATGACGCTGCCGACGAGCTTCTTCCCGCAGGAAGATATCGGCCGCCTGACAATCAGCACCCAGGCCCGGCAGGACATTTCCTATTCCGCCATGGAGGCGCTGCAGCTGCAGGCGGCAGCCGCCGTCAAGGCGAACCCGGCGGTCAATCACGTGATGTCGACGATCGGCGGCAACCCGAACAAACCGCAGAACAACGGCTCGATGTTCGTCGAGCTCAAGGACAAGAAGGAGCGTCCGCCGCTTGACCAGACGCTGCGCGAGCTGCGCACGGCGATCAACAAGATCCCCGGATTGCAGGCCTTCGTGACGCCGAACCAGAGCCTGCGCTTCGGCGGCCGCCAGACCGCCAGCCAGTATCAGCTGGTGGTGCAGGCGCTGAGCGCCGACCAGACCAACCTGTGGGCCGGCAAGATCCAGGCGGCGATGCGTGGCGAGCGAAGCCTGTTCACCGATGTGACCTCGGATGCCCAGAACAACGCCCTGCAGGCCAATATCGTCATCGATACCGAGCGGGCAGCCGCTTACGGGATCGACAACGACACGCTGCGCACGACGCTGCAGGAATCCTTCAGCGGCTATGCGGCGGCGGAAATCCAGTCGACCGGCGACAGCTACGACGTCATCGTCGAATACGACACCAGCAAACCCTGGGACGACCAGAAGCTGTCGGAGATCCGCGTCGCCTCCTCCAATGGCAGCCTGGTGCCGCTGTCGAACTTCGCGCATGTGCAGCGCACCACCGGCCCGGTGACCATCAACCAGACGGGCCAGCTGGTCTCGACCACGGTTTCCTTCAACCTGCCGGAAGGCGTGTCGCTCAGCAATGCCACGGCGGCGATCGATCAGATCAAGAAGGACATCAGCGTTCCGGCAGACGTCTTCACCTCCTATGGCGGCACGGCGGAGATCTTCCAGCAGTCGCAGGGCAATACGCCCTATCTGATCCTGGCGGCCATTCTGACCATCTATGTCGTGCTCGGCGTGCTCTATGAGAGCTTCATCCATCCGCTCACCATCCTCTCCGGCCTGCCGGCGGCGGCCTTCGGTGCGCTGCTGGCGTTGAAGATCATGGGCTTCGACCTGTCGATCATCGCCCTCATCGGCCTGCTGATGCTGATCGGCATCGTCAAGAAAAACGCGATCATGATGATCGACGTGGCGGTGGAGACGATGCGCACGACGGGCGAAAAGGCGACGGCGGCGATCCACGAGGCCTGCGTGCGCCGCTTCCGGCCGATCATGATGACGACCTTCTGCGCCCTGCTCGGCGCCCTGCCGATCGCGCTCGGCACCGGCGCAAGCTCGGAGCTGCGCCAGCCGCTCGGCATCGCCGTCGTCGGCGGCCTGATCGTCTCGCAGATGCTGACGCTGTTCATCACCCCGGTCATCTTCGTCGAGATGGACCGCTTCGGCAATTTCCTCGGCCGCCTGATCGGCGGAAAGAAGGTCGAGGAGCCTGTGGTGCAGGAGGCAAGGGCAATGGCTGCCGAGTGATGACGGCCCTCTGAGTTCGGCATAGCCGATCAGCCCCTGAGGCGCACTTCTTCTTCCACCGGGAGAAGAAGTGCGCCTCGATCACATCAACTTCCGCTCCTCTTGAATGTGTCACGCCTCTGTGGCATCACCCGCCCTCCTTGATCCGGGCGTTCGCACGCCCCTGCGGAGCAACGCTCCGTCTCCAACAACAATCGGCATGAAGAGGTGCGGGCATGGCTCAGGCGCTGGGTTTGGACTTCGGCACGACGAATACGGTTCTCGCCATGGCGGATGGCGGGGCGACACGCTCGATGGCGTTCACGAGCACAGCGGGTACGGCCGACAGCATGCGCACGGCGCTGTCCTTCATGAAGGACGCGCAGCTCGGGGCTTCGGCGCTGAAGGTGGAGGCGGGCCATGCGGCGATCCGCCAGTTCATCGACAATCCCGGCGACTGCCGTTTCCTGCAGTCGATCAAGACCTTTGCCGCCAGCGCGCTCTTCCAGGGCACAATCATCTTCGGCAAGCGGCAGAGCTTCGAAGACCTGATGGAAATCTTCATCCGGCGCCTCCGCCATTACGCAGGCGAGAGTTGGCCCGATGAGACCAGCCGCATCATCGCCGGCCGTCCGGTGCATTTCGCCGGCGCCAATCCGGACCCGGCGCTTGCAGTGCTGCGCTACAACGAGGCGCTGACGCGGTTCGGCTTTCCGGAAATTCATTATGTCTACGAGCCGGTTGCGGCCGCCTTCTACTTCGCGCAGAACCTGAAGTCCGATGCGACCGTGCTCGTCGCCGACTTCGGCGGCGGTACGACGGACTATTCGCTGATCCGCTTCGAGACCAGGGCCGGCAAACTGACGGCAACGCCGATCGGCCATTCGGGTGTCGGTGTGGCCGGCGACCATTTCGATGCGCGCATGATCGACAACATCGTCGCGCCGCAGATCGGCAAGGGTAGCCATTTCAAGAGCTTCGACAAGATCCTTGAGGTGCCGTCAAACTACTATGCGAGCTTCAGCCGCTGGAACCAGCTGTCGATCTTCAAGACCTCGCGGGAATTCGAGGATCTCAAGAAGCTGGTGCGCACCAGCCTGGAACCGGAGAAACTGGAAATCTTCGTCGACTTGATCGACCATGACGAGGGCTATCCGCTCTATCAGGCCGTCTCTGCAACCAAGATGGCGCTTTCCTCCGCCGAAGAGGCGCCGTTCGATTTCGCGCCGCTCGGCCGCGGCGGTCGTCGCACGATCAAGCGCAGCGATTTCGAAAGCTGGATCGTCGATGACCTCGCCCGTATCGAAGGGGCGCTCGACGACGTGCTTGACAAGACCGAGACGACGTCCGCGGAGATCGACAAGGTGTTCCTGACCGGCGGCACCTCCTTCGTGCCGGCGGTGCGGCGCATCTTCACCGAGCGCTTCGACAGCGACAAGATCGAGAGCGGCGGCGAGCTGTTGTCGATCGCCCACGGCCTGGCGCTGATCGGCGAACGCGACGACATCGCGCAATGGACTGTGCAATAGCGCCGGCAAGGGCGGGCAATCTGTCGCCTGCCCTTTCCATGCCACAGTCTGTCGGCTAAACCTGTCGGATGATCTCCGCCAACGACCTTTCCCCCGCCGAGCTTGCAGCGCTTCTGCATTTCCATGCGGATGCCGGCGTGGAATGGCTGCTGGAAGAAGGGGCGATCGACCGCTTCGCCGAGTTCGAGGCGATGAAGGCCGCCCGGCGCCCGGCGACACAGGCGCAGCCGCAACCTTCCCTCGGGGAACGTTCCGGTGCCGGAGAAGGCCGGACACCGCCGCGTCCGAGTGCAACGGCACGCCCGGCGCCGGCGGGGATCGCCGCGTCCGGCCCGCAACCGGCGATCCCGGATGGCGAGGCTGTGCAGCAGGCGCGTTTCGTCGCCGAAACGGCGCGGTCGCTCGCAGAACTCAAGACCGCGATCGAAGCCTTCAACGGCTGCAACCTCAAGCACAGCGCCCGCTCGACCATCTTTGCCAGCGGTGATGCCGAAAGCGGTATCATGGTAATCGGCTCGGCGCCGGGCGCCGAAGACGATCGCGAAGGCGTGCCCTTCTCGGGAAAATCCGGCCAGCTGTTCGACAAGATGCTGGCGGCGATCGGGCTGACCCGCGCAAGCGTTCTGCTGACGCAGGTCATCCCCTGGCGGCCACCTGGCAATCGTGCCCCCTCGGCAGCGGAGATGGACATCTGCCGGCCGTTCATCGAGCGGCAGATCGCGTTGGCCGAACCAAAGGCGATCCTGCTGCTCGGCAATTTTTCGGCCCGCTTCTTCTTCGGCGAAAACGACACGATCCACGGCCTGCGCGGCCGCTGGAAGGAGATTGCCGTCGCCGACTGTGTCATTCCTGCCATAGCCAGCCTGCATCCGCAGGATCTCTTAACCGCACCGGTCAATAAAAGGCTGGCCTGGAATGACCTGCTCGCCTTTCAAGCGAAGCTTAAGTCCCTCTCTTTGCTTAGAAATTAGCCAAAGTTGAAGAATTTATGAAGCGACCCATGCGCTGGATGCATGACTGCATCCCGCCATGACGCATTGCGGAATCAATGCTGCATCGCAATATCAGCTGTGTCTTGGGAGGAACCACAGGAACCAAGGCCATGAACAAGCGTTTTCGTCCTATCCATAGCGGGTTTGAAACCCTCCGCCTCGCCGGCGACCAGGTTCGTTCCACTCACGGCTACAGCCGTTTCGGCTTTGCCGCGAACGAACAGATGATCGCCCGCGGCACCGGCATCAACGGCCGCACAGCGCGCCCCGACGCGATTTTTTCGGACTTCCAGCAATATTGAGCGGCAGGCTTTGCCTGCCCCTTCGCGTCAAATCCACGAGTACTTGAAAATGTCCACGATCCTATCGCTTTTGCGCACAATCGACACGTTCGAGCATATCCGCGTCGCGGTCTGCGCCGCGCGGGAATATGAGCGCGAGCTTTCGGTGAAGCCGGCCGATGTCCTGGGATGCGAGGGCGTGAGTACAGCGGCAATCGTTCTCTGATCAGCCGGCCGTCTCATCGATCTGGGCCTTTGCCCATTCGAAGGCTTCGTCGACATAAGCGAATTTGACCGCCTGCCAGGCGCAGTATTCCTCGACGAACTTCCGCGATATCCAGAGATGCGCCTTGCGCGGTTCGTCGTCCCAGCCGACGCAGCCGCGTTGCGCCGCCTTTGCCAAGAGCCTTTGCAGATGGGTGCGCGACATCATGAAATCGGCCGCGAGCGCGCGGGTTTCGACGCGGCCGACGGAATAGCGCTCCGCCTCGGTGTTTTCTATATCCATCCGGGCGATGAAATTGTCGACGACGAGGCCACCGGCTTCCGTCCAGAGGAACATCGCCACCTGTTCCGGCGGCTCGCGCCAGGCGGCATCTTCCAGGCAATGGCGGGCAATGCGCGGCTGAACGAGCCGCATCAATGTCGGGTTTGCCTGGAAAAACGCTGCCCTTTGACCGCCGTCGAGCAGATCGAGCGCGGCGAGATTGCCGAGAATCCAGGCAAACATCGCCTGATGGCTGACGTCGGCCGGCTCGAAATGCCGTGGCCGCCGCCGCTCGTCGCCGGGTGTGTGGACAATGAAGCGGTACGTAAACAGCTCTTCGATGAAGGCGAGCACGGTGTTGCGGCTCGCCACCTTATGCGCGGTGATGCGCGCCGTTAGCCGAACGGCAGTGAAACCCGACGTCGGGTCGCTCGGATCATATTCCAGATTGAGGGCATAGGCGGTCTGGGTCAGAAGCCAGCGCTGATGCGAAGCGAGCAATCGCGCCAATCGCGGGCCGGCATCGAACATGCCGCGCATCTGCGCGGCCAAAAAACGGATGCTCAGCAGAAAGGAGCAGTTCCCCGCCAATTGCTCCGCCGTGAATGCCATTATGCTTTTCTCCACCTCCGCTCACAGGCCAGCGTTCGGAGCAGCAATACCGAAGACCTCCCGGTATCAGCGGCCATTCAGACATGAACGGCTTCGAATAAGTGATACCCTCTCACCTTCAACAAACATATTCCAAGAAATGACGATACCCCAAGAATTCACTATTCTTTTCGCTTTTGGCGAGCAATTTCTCCACCGCGACGATTTTCGCCTTAAAAGCTTTGATATCATCAGCTTGCGGGCCTCAGGCTTGCGGCGTCGTGGCCTTGCGCGCCTCTCTCTGCTCGATGCCAAGCTGATGCTCGCGATAGATGATGAAGATGCCGGCAGAGATGACGATGAGCGTGCCGATCAGCATGGTGACGCTCGGCACGTCGCCGAAGACGAAATAGGCGACGATGCTGCCGATGAGAATAGAGGTATATTCGAACGGCGCGATGGTGGAGACATCGGCATGGCGATAGCTTTCCGTCAGCAGGATCTGCGCGACGCCACCGCAAAAACCGGCGGCGACCAGATAGAGCGCCGACGGCCATGGCAGGACGAGCCAGCCGAAAGGCAGGGAGGCCAGTGAGAAGACCGAGGCGGTGAGCGAGAAGTAAAGCACGATCGTCGCTGTCTTTTCCTCCTCGACGAGACGGCGCACCTGGATCATCGCCATACCGCCGAGAACGGCCGAGAACAGCACTGAGAGCGCCCCGATGGCCTGTTCGGCCTCCATGCCGCCATCGCGAAACAGCGTGAGTTTCGGCCAGGAAATAATGGCGACGCCGACGATGCCGACCAGGACGGCACTCCAGCGATAGATGCGCACGGTCTCGCCGAGAAAGACGGCGGCAAAGATGACGGCGACGAGCGGCAAAGCGTAGCCGAGCGCGATCGCCTCCGGCAGCGGCAGATGCAGCAGCCCATAAAAACCAAAAGCCATCGACATGATGCCGATCGTGCCGCGCTTGAGGTGGCCGACCGGATTGGCGGTGTAGAAGGCGGCGCGCAGCTGCCCGATATAGGCGAGATAGGCCATGATCGGAAAGAGCGCGAAGAACGACCGGCAGAAAGTGACCTGACCCGGCGGGATCTCCGAGCCGGCCAGCTTGATGAAGGTCTGCATGGCCAGGAAGACCACGACCGACGAGACTTTCAGCGCAATGCCTCTCATCGGGTTTCTGAGAACCGAGTGCATGATCCTGGCTCTTATATCGACTTAACGGCAACGGGGAGACGCGTTCGACTCGGGAACGCTGAGGGCGACGCCTTCCATCGTAGCGAAGAAAATTCCGATTGGCGAAAAAATCGCAAGCCGCGCAGAAGAATCGCAAAATCGCCTTCTGCCTCAGGCTCGGCGGTGCCGCATGCACGCGCCTGCGTCGAATTTTTCCTCTCGTCAGCCATTTGCCCTAAAATGTTCACCTCTCATCGCTCGCTGTTAACCAATTGAAAACCATAGGCACGCATCGTTTTTGCTGATTTCGAAATTTTCTTCGCCCTCCAAACGATTGCTCGCCCCAAGGATCATTTGATGAAGCCGCTCAGCGCCGAAACCATTGCCCAGTCGCAGAATGCGACACCGCGCTCGATGCGCGTCGTCACCGACGGTATCAGCACCGACCTCGAGCGCTTCAGCGCTGACAACACCCATATCGTCAAGCAGATCAAACTGCTGGCGATCAATGCGCTGATCGAGGCGGCAAGAGCCGGCGAGACCGGAAAGGGCTTTGCGGTCGTTGCCAACGAGGTGCAGCGGCTGGCGCAGATCGCCACCGACATCACCGGCCGGTTCGAGAGCAACGTGCTCGGCCGCATCGGCCTGAGCCGCGCCATGGCGGATTCGCTGGTCGAGGAGATGGAGGGGGTCCGCCTCACCGATCTGGCGCAGACGCTGGTGCAGCTCATCGTCCGCAATCTTTTCGAGCGCACGGCCGATGTGCGCTGGTGGGCGACGGACCCGGCACTCTGGCAGGCGCTTGAGAATCCGGATCGGGAAACCGTCGCCTTTGCGGCGGAGCGTCTCGGCGCCATCAACCGCTTCTACACCGTCTATCTCGATCTCGTCATGACCGATCTCTCGGGCAAGGTGATCGCATCCGCCAATCCCAAGTTCCAGCGCAAGATCGCCGGCACAAGCCTTGCCGGCGATCCGTGGTTCCGCGCGGCGTCTGCCTGCTCCTCCGGCGACGCCTATATTGTCGACGAGGTCAAGGCGAGCCCGACCCATGACAACAGGCATGCGCTTGTCTATGCCACAGGCATCCGCGAAGAGGGCAAGCTCGACGGACGGCTGATCGGCACGCTCGGCGTCTATTTCGACTGGCAGAACCAGGGCCAGGCGATCGTCGAGAAGGAGGCGAACCTGCCGCCGCAGCTGGCGGAAAGAACGACGGTCATGCTGCTCGACGGCAAGAGCCGGGTGATCGCCACCACCAATCCCGCCCTGCTGTTTTCGCATTTCGCCCTCGCCAACCCCTCCGGCCAGGCGAAAGGGAGCTATTACGACAATAATGGCTCGATCGTCGCCTTTGCACGCACGCTCGGCTACGAGGATTATGACGGGCTCGGCTGGTACGGCGTCGTCGTGCAGCGGACCGAAAGCGACGCGACGATCAAAGCCGCGCTCAATCTGAAGTAGAGCCTCGCGCCCTGGTGGCCGCAGTCATTCGTCCCAATCAGGTATTTTGCCCGCGAACTTCGTGTTCGCGGGCAATTTGCTTTAACTTTAGTTCAGACTTTAATGTAATCATGCCCGGCAAATTTATGGCAGAGTGCGCCCGCCTCTGTATTCCGCGGTTGTCAAATAACGGTCTTCAGGAAACACCATGCGAACAGATACCGGCCAGGTCAATCATCTGGCAGATTACCGTCCCACCGACTTCGTGCTGGAACGCGTGGACCTGACCTTTGAACTCGACCCGACGGAGACAAAAGTCGAGGCTCGCCTGATCTTTCATCGCCGCCCGGGCGCTGATCCCACGGCGCCGATCGCTCTCGACGGTGACGAGCTGACGCTGTCGGGGCTGCTGTTCGACCAGGTGGAGATGGATCCTTCGCGTTATGACGCGACACCGGAAAGCCTGACGGTGCGCGACCTGCCGGAGAGCGCACCCTTCGAGCTGACGATCACCACGATCATCAACCCCGAGGCCAATACTCAGTTGATGGGCCTCTACCGCAGCGGCGGCATCTATTGCACGCAATGCGAGGCCGAAGGCTTCCGCCGCATCACCTATTTCCCCGACCGGCCCGACGTGCTGGCGCCGTTCACGGTCAACATCATCGCCGACAAGGACGCCAACCCGCTGCTTTTGTCGAACGGCAACTTCCTCGGCGGCGCCGGTTACGGCCCCGGCAAGCATTTCGCCGCCTGGTTCGACCCGCATCCGAAACCGAGCTATCTCTTCGCGCTCGTCGCCGGCGATTTCGGCGTCATCGAAGACACGTTCACCACCATGTCCGGCCGCGAGGTGGTACTGAAGATCTATGTCGAGCACGGCAAGGAACCGCGCGCAGCCTATGCGATGGACGCGCTGAAACGCTCGATGAAGTGGGACGAAGAGCGGTTCGGACGCGAATACGATCTCGACATCTTCATGATCGTCGCCGTCTCCGACTTCAACATGGGGGCGATGGAGAACAAGGGCCTCAACGTCTTCAACGACAGATATGTCCTTGCCGATCCGGAGCTCGCGACCGATGCCGACTACGCCAATATCGAGGCGATCATCGCGCATGAATATTTCCACAACTGGACCGGCAACCGCATCACCTGCCGCGATTGGTTCCAGCTGTGCCTCAAGGAAGGCCTGACGGTCTATCGCGACCAGGAGTTTTCCTCCGATCAGCGCTCGCGCCCGGTCAAACGCATTGCCGACGTGCGCCATCTGAAATCCGAGCAGTTTCCGGAGGATGGCGGCCCGCTCGCGCATCCGGTGCGGCCGACGACGTATCGCGAGATCAACAATTTCTACACGAGGACCGTCTACGAGAAGGGCAGCGAAGTCACGCGCATGATCGCGACGCTGCTCGGCAAGGACGGCTTCAAGAAGGGCCTAGACCTCTATTTCGATCGCCATGACGGCCAGGCCGTGACGATCGAGGATTTCGTCAAATGCTTCGAGGATGCAAGCGGGCGCGACCTCACGCAATTCTCGCTCTGGTACCATCAGGCCGGCACGCCGCTCGTCACCGCATCGGGCAGTTACGACGCGGCCGCCGGCAGCTTCACCCTGTCGCTCGAGCAGATGATCCCGGCAACGCCCGGCCAGCCGACCAAGGAGCCGATGCATGTTCCGCTCAGCCTGGCGCTCTTCGGCGAAAACGGCGGCAGGATCGAGCCGAGCGCGGTCGAGGGCGCGGAATATGCCGGCGAGGTGCTGCATCTCACCGGCCGCACCCAGACGGCGGTGTTCCACGGCATCGGCGCACGTCCGGTCGTTTCGATCAACCGCAGCTTCTCGGCGCCGATCAACCTGCATTTCGATCAGAGCCCGGCCGATCTCGCCCACCTTGCCCGCCATGAAACCGATCATTTCGCTCGCTGGCAGGCGCTGACCGATCTGGCGCTGCCGAACCTGCTGAAAGCCGCCCGCGACGCCCGCGAGGGCAAGCCTGTCGTCTGCGAAGCGACCTTCGTCGAGACGCTGCTTGCGGCGGCCGCCGACGAGAGCCTCGAGCCGGCCTTCCGCGCTCAGGCGCTGGCGCTGCCGAGCGAATCCGATATTGCCCGCGAACTCGGCAGCAACAACGATCCCGATGCCATCCATGCCGGCCGGCAGGCAATCCTGCAACAGATCGCCGAGGCCGGAAAGGATGTTTTTGCCGGCCTTTACGCCGCGATGACGACACCTGATGATTTCAGCCCGGACGCGAAAAGCGCCGGCCTCAGGGCGCTGCGAAACACCGCCCTCACCTACCTCTCGCATGCCGAGCAGACGCCGGCCCGCGCCAAGGCCGCCTTCGATACTGCCAACAACATGACCGATCTCAGCCATGCGCTGACGATCCTTGCCCATCGTTTTCCCGACAGCGCGGAGACGCGCGAGGCGCTCGCCACCTTCCGTGACCGCTTCGCCGGAAATGCACTCGTCATCGACAAATGGTTCGCGGTCCAAGCCGGCATTCCCGGCGCCGACACCCTGGGACGGGTCCGCGCCCTGATGGACGATCCGCTCTTCAAGCGCACCAATCCGAACCGGATGCGGTCGCTGGTCGGCACCTTCGCCTTTGCCAATCCGACCGGCTTCGGCCGCGCCGACGGCGAAGGCTATCGCTTCCTTGCCGATCAGATTCTCGATATCGACGGGCGCAACCCGCAGCTTGCCGCCCGCATTCTCACGTCGATGCGCTCCTGGCGCTCGCTGGAACCGACGCGGGCCGATCACGCCCGCTCGGCGCTGATCGAGATCGAGCAGGCTCCCGGTCTTTCCACCGACGTGCGCGATATCGTCGAGCGCACGCTTAAGGGGTAATTCGCCTCAATCGGCCGCCGCGAAAAATTCGGCGGCCGGTTGCCCAGCGGATCGAATCGCTCGAAAAGCGCGAAATTATAAATAGTTAACGGATTTTTACCTTTGCCTCTGGACAAGGCGAATCACCCATGATTCTCTAGGTCAGGTTCGAGCGAGCGGCGCGCGAATCACACGAGGGACAAGGCGAAGAGATGATGGACGTGCGGCGGGCAACCGTGGCCGGAGGACGGCTGCGTGTCGATTTTGACGGGTTGAAAGCCTGGCGAGACAGCCTATCCGGTCATGCGACATCGGAACCCCTTCTGCGTCATCTGCCGAAGGCCGAGCTGCTGCTGAAGCGGGCCATTCCGGCGCTGATCGTCGCCTTCCTCTTCGTTGTCGCCGCGTCGCATTTCTTTGGCATGGTCAGCGAATATTCCCGCCTTGAAGCCTCGGCCCGCCATGCCACGGCGCTTTCGGCCGCGACCGCTTCCGCCGTGTTTGCCGATGCGTCCGACATCTTCGACAGCGGCGATGCCGCAGAAGCGCAGGCCCGGCTCGCCAGGTTCCTGCCGCAGGACCGGCTTGATAACGGCGCCTTCGTGCTGCTCGTGCAGGCAAGCGGCAAGGTCTTTGCCGCGACCACCGCCGGGCTTTCGCATGTCGGCAGCAATGTCGGCGATTTCTTCCCCGAGGTCTCGGCGATCCGGCGTTTCGGCGATCGCGCCGACGTCATCGAAACGACGATCGGCGGCGTGCCGCACTACGCCGAGATCACGCTGATGGGCAATGCCGGCGGTTATATCGTCGCGGCCACTTCGCTCAGCGAGATCAGTCGGCTCTGGCGCGAGCAACTGGCGCTCAACGTCACGCTGTTTGCCGGCATCTCCTCGATCCTGCTGGTCATCCTCTATGCCTATTACACCCAGGTGAAGCGCGCCCGCGACGCCGACGACATCTTCCTGGAATCGAACCTGCGCGTCGAGACGGCGCTGTCACGCGGCCGCTGCGGCCTCTGGGACTTCGATTTCGAGAACCGCGAATTCTTCTGGTCGCGCTCGATGTACGACATGCTCGGCCTGCCGGGTTCCGACAAGACGATGGGCTTCGGCGAAGCCGCGCGGCTGATGCATCCCGATGACGGCGGGCTCTACGAGATCGCCCGCGCCATCGCCAAGGGCCATTCCGGCCAGGTCGATCAGATCTTCCGGATGCGTCACGCCGGCGGCCACTATGTCTGGATGCGCGCCCGCGCCCAGGTGATCCGCAGCAATTCCGGCCGTGTGCACCTGATCGGCATCGCCATGGATGTGACCGAACAGCATCGGCTCGCACAGCGCTATGCGGAAGCCGACCAGCGGCTCGCCGACGCCATCGAATGCACGTCGGAAGCCTTTGTGCTCTGGGACAAGAACGATCGGCTCGTCATGTGCAACACGCATTTCCAGCAGGCCTACGGCTTGCCGGACAGCGTGCTGGTGCCGGGCACCGAACGCTCGATCGTCAATGCCGCCGCGGCCCGCCCGGTGATCGAACGGCGGATCGCCGATGCCGACGGCCCCGGCTATTCGCGCACGACGGAAGTGCAGCTTGCCGACGAGCGCTGGCTGCAGATCAACGAGCGGCGGACCCGCGACGGCGGCAGGGTTTCGGTGGGAACCGACATCACCCTGATGAAACGCCATCAGGAGCGGCTGCGCGAATCCGAACGCCGGCTGATGGCGACGATCGGTGATCTCTCCGCCTCGCGCCAGACGCTGGAGAGCCAGAAATCCGAGCTTTCGACGGCCAATGCCAACTATCAGGCGGAAAAGGAACGCGCCGAGGCCGCCAACAAGGCGAAATCGGAATTCCTCGCCAATATGTCGCATGAGCTGCGGACGCCGCTCAACGCCATCCTCGGCTTCTCGGAAATCCTGCAGAACCAGATGTTCGGGCCGCTCGGCTCGCTGAAATACGACGAATATGCCCGTGATATCCATGACAGCGGCAAACATCTGCTCAACGTCATCAACGACATTCTCGACATGTCGAAGATCGAGGCCGGCCACCTCAAGCTGCATTGCGAGCGCATCGATCTCGTGCCGCTGATCGAGGAAAGCCTGCGCTTCACCGCCATGCCCGCGGCTGAAAAGAACATCGTCATAGAACAGCGCATCTCGTCCGGCCTGACGTTGAGGGCCGACCGCCGGGCGATGAAACAGGTGCTGCTCAACCTGCTCTCCAATGCGGTGAAGTTCACCGACAATGGCGGCCGCATCGCGGTACGCACCCGGCGCGTCGACGGCGCCGTCTTCGTCACCATCGCCGATACCGGCATCGGCATTCCGCGTTCGGCGCTGTCGAAGATCGGCCAGCCCTTCGAACAGGTGCAGAGCCAGTATGCCAAGAGCAAGGGCGGTTCCGGCCTCGGGCTCGCCATCTCCCGCTCGCTGACCGCGCTGCATGGCGGCCGCATGAAGATCCGCTCGCGCGAAGCGGTGGGTACCGTGATCTCGCTGCGCATTCCGGATGATGTTTAGTTCTTAATGGTGTTCAGGAATATCTTCCTGACCGCTTTCGAAAGCCGCTTCACTTCCCCTTCCAGCGTCCTGATGTCAGGGCAGTCGCCGGCGCGGCAGACGAGTTCGACGAGGCCGGACGGCGCATCCTTCGGATCGAACTGGCCGTCGATGCAAAGGCGGATCAGCTGCGAAAGGCCGGTATAAAGGGCGAAAGCCTCGAGGCAGATGTCGAGATCGGCCGCCGCCATCAGCCTGTCGCCAAGCACCTTCAAGGCCTCGCCGGTGCTCAGCCCGTTGACGGCGATGCCGGCACCCCTGGTGGGAGCGATCAGCGCCAGGTACTGGGCGATGAATTCCAGATCGATGACGCCGCCGGGGATCTGTTTCAGGTCCCATGGGCCGGAGGGCGGTTTTTCCCTATCGATCAGTTCGCGCATCTCGGCGACATCATGCGCCACCTTGGCGATATCGCGATCGGCCGTCAGCACTTCCCGGACGATATGTTCCGTCTCGGCGATCAGGCTGTCATCGCCCGAGATCAGCCGGGCGCGGCTGAGCGCCATATGCTCCCAGGTCCATGCCTCCTGGCGCTGGTACTTGCCGAACGCGTTGATGCGCGTGGCGACCGGCCCCTTGTTGCCGGAGGGGCGCAGCCGCATGTCGACCTCATAGAGCACTCCTTCGGCAGTCGGCGCCGACAAAGCGGCGATCAGCCGCTGGGTGATGCGGGTGAAATAACGCGTCGCGTCGAGCGGCTTCGGCCCGTCGGATTCGCCAGCAGCGTCGTCGTAATCATAGAGCAGGATCAGATCGATGTCGGAACCGGCCGTCAGCTCGAAGCTGCCGAGCTTGCCCATGCCGGCGACAGCGATGCGGCCGCCCGGATAGTCGCCGTGGGCGGCCCGCATCTCGCTCACCACGGCATCGAGTGCCGCCGCGATGATGAGGTCGGCGAGATGGGTAAAGGCGCGTGCGGCCATCGCGCCGTTGATTGTGCCGGTCAGCAGGCGGATACCGATCAGGAAGCGCTGCTCGGCGGCGAAGATGCGCAGGCGGTCGAGCACCTCTTCATAATGGCGCGCCTGGGCAAGCGAGCCTTTCAGCCGTTCGCCGAGATAATCGCGGGTCGGCAGCTCGGCCATCAGGCCGGGATCGAGCATGCCGTCGAAGACATGCGGCCTGGCGGCGATCACCTCGGCAAGCCGCGGGGCTGAGGACATGATGTTGACGATCAGCGACAAGAGTGCCGGGTTGCTGCCGAGCAGCGAGAAGAGCTGGATGCCGGAGGGAAGGCCCGAGATGAAGCTGTCGAAACGCAGCAGCGCCTCGTCGGCGCGCTTGCTTTCGCCGAAAACCCGCAAAAGCTCCGGCGCCAATTCCGTCAGCCTTTCGCGTGCCTCGACCGATTGCGTCGCGCGGTAGCGGCCATAGTGCCAGGTGCGGATGATGCGGGAAATGTCGGACGGCCTGGTAAAACCGAGCTTCTTCAGCGTCTCCAGCGTATCGGGATCGTCGCCCTGGCCTGTGAAGACGAGATTTCCGGTGTCGGTGGAAAGCTTGCTCTCCTGTTCGAACAGGTGGGCATAACGGCGCTCCACCGTCTTCAGCACGCCGACCAGCCGCTCGGCGAAGCTCGGCGTGTCGGTGAAACCCATCATGAAGGCGATGCGCTTCAGATCGGCATCGGTCTCCGGCAGCAGGTGGGTCTGCTCGTCACGCACCATCTGGATGCGATGCTCGACGTCGCGCAGGAACCAGTAGGCCTCGGTCAGTTCGTCGCGGGTCTCCGCGTCGATCCATTTCGCCTTGGTGAGTTCACCGAGCGTCTCTTCCGTCACCCGGCCGCGTAGTGCCGGCATGCGGCCGCCGGCGATCAGCTGCTGCGTCTGGACGAAGAATTCGATCTCACGGATGCCGCCGCGGCCGAGCTTGACGTTGTGGCCTTTGACCGCAATCGCGCCGTGGCCCTTATGCGCGTGGATCTGCCGCTTGATCGAATGAATATCGGCAATCGCCGCGTAATCGAGATATTTGCGGAAGACGAAAGGGGAAAGCCCGCGCAGAAAATCGCCGCCCGCCGCAAGATCGCCGGCAACGGCGCGCGCCTTGATAAAGGCGGCCCGCTCCCAGTTCTGGCCCCTGCCCTCATAATAGATCATCGCCGCCTCGACCGGGATCGCCAGCGGCGTCGAACCGGGATCGGGGCGCAGTCTGAGATCGGTGCGGAAGACGTAACCATCCGCGGTGCGCTCCTGCAGGATGCGCACCAGCCGGCGCATCATCCGGGGGAAGATCTCGATCGCATCATCGGGGTCGGGCACGATGCCAGCCTCTTCGTCGAAGAAGACGACGAGATCGATATCGGAGGAATAGTTAAGCTCGCCCGCACCGAGTTTGCCCATGCCGAGCACGATCAGCCCCGAGCCGTCGCTGGGAGCCGCCGGATCCCGCAGCCTGAGCTTTCCCCCCTCGTGCGCCGACAGCAGCAGATGGTCGATCGCGGCGGCAACCGAAGCCTCGGCAAGCTCGCTCAGCCAGGCCGTCGTCGCCCGCCCGTCGAAGATGCGCGAGAGGTCGGCGAGCGCGACGAGGAAGGCCACCTTGCGCTTGATGATGCGCAGCCTGCTCATCACCACGGATTCGGCCGGCGCCGCCCCCTCGCCGTCCGGCCGCCAGCAGCCCCTGGCCTCGGCGACCAGCGCCTCGATCTGCGGCTCCAGCGGCTCGGCGATGGCGCCGGCGAGGACGGTCGGGTCGAGATTGACGATTTCGCGCAGATAGGGCGACAGCGTCAGCGCCGCCGCGATGAAATCGCGAAGCGGGCCTTCCGTCTTCAGCATCGCAGCCACCGACGGCTCCTGTCTGCCGGCCTCCTGAAGGTCCGCCAGCGCCAGCTTCAACTCCGTCTGGTTCAGCGGCCGCAGCAGCCCTTCGGCGACGTCCTTCAGGCCATGCGTCGATTTCGTCAGCATGCGCTCTCCCTGCTTTAACACCTCAGGAAACGACCACGCAGAATCGCAGCCCGCGCCTTCGATCGAAATTAAACTAGGGTCTTGGCGGAAAACCGCCAATACGCGATTCAACCGATCGTATTTCGGCGGAAGAGATCAGGCAGCCTTGGCCGGGAAAATCATGCTGACGGTCAAACCGCGCTGTTCGGGCTTGTCGGGATCGGTATCGGAGAACTCCAGCCGGCCGTTGTGCAGCTCCATCACCGCTTCCACCAACGAAAGCCCGAGCCCGGTCCCGGGCTTCGAACGGCTTTCATCGAGGCGGACGAAGCGCTTCACCACATCGTCGCGCCTGTCGGCCGGAACGCCCGGGCCGTGGTCGGCGACCGACAGGCAGATGCCATCCGCGCGGCGGGCAAGCTTCAGCGACACTGTGCCGGCCCCTTCCGTATCGGAGGAATATTTGATGGCATTGTCGAGCAGATTGAAGATCGCCTGGCCGATCAGCTCGCGGTTGCCCTGCACCTCGACACCAGGCTCGACGCTGGCGCTGAGGCCAAGCCCGGCTTCCTCGGCCGCCGGTTCGTAAAGCTCGGCGCTGTCGGAGACAATCGCCGAAAGCTCCACCGGCGACATTTCCGCCGCCACCGACCCGGCCTCGACGCGGGAGATCATCAACAGCGCGTTGAAGGTGCGGATCAGCTGGTCCGATTCGGAAATGATGCCTTCGAGCGCGGTGCGGCGCGTATCGCCATCTGATATATCGAGCGCATCGGCCGCCTTGTTGCGCAGCCGCGTCAGCGGTGTCTTCAGATCGTGGGCGATGTTGTCGGAGACCTGCCGCAGGCCCTCGTTCAGCTTCTCGATGCGCTCCAGCATGGTGTTCAAAGACATCGACAAACGGTCGAATTCATCGCCGGAGCCGCCGACCGGCAGGCGCTGCGACAGGTCGCCGGCCATGATCTTCTTGCTGGCATCCGACATGCGGTCGATGCGTTTCAGCGCGTTGCGGCCGATGGCGAACCAGATGATGATCGCACCGAGCCCCATGATCGCCAAGGCCACCATCAGCGCCTGGCGCACCAGCAGACGGAAACGCTCGGGATCGCCAAGGTCGCGGCCGATCAGGATCCGCAAGCCGTTGTCGAGCACGAAGATATTGGCGATCGCCTTGTGGCGGCGCTCGATGCCGCTGTCGGTATAACGCTGATAGATAAAGGGCGCCGAGGTCCAGCCGATTTCCTCGAAAACGCCAGGCTGCACCGAGGCGACGTTGCCGGCGAGAATATCGCCCGAGGGACCGGCGATGATGTAGAGGTTGGCGCCCGGCTGGCGGGCGCGCCGCTCCATCGTGCGCAGGAGAAGGTTCATGCCGCCAGTGTCATAGGCGCGCTGGACCTGCTCCACCTCCTGTTTGACGGCGTCGCGGATCTGGCCGGTCAGCAGCCGTTCCGACATCGCCGTCACATAGAAGACGAGCGTCGCGGCGCAGATGGCGAAAAGCAGGATATAGAGTGCCGAAAGGCGGACTGCGGTGGACTTGAAGAGAACCCTGAAACGGCTCATCCCTCATCCTTGATCATGTACCCCGCGCCCCGAATGGTCTTCAGGAGCGGCTGGCTGTAGTCCTTCTCGATCTTCGAGCGCAGGCGCGAGACGTGGACGTCGATGACGTTGGTCTGCGGGTCGAAGTGATAATCCCAGACATTTTCGAGCAGCATGGTGCGGGTCACCACCTGGCCGGCATTCTTCATCAGATATTCGAGCAGGCGGAATTCGCGCGGCTGCAGCAGGATTTCCTTGCCGCCGCGGCGCACCTCATGGGAGAGCCGGTCGAGTTCGAGATCGGCGACGCGATAGACGACATCCTGATCCGGCGTACCCTTGCGGCGGCCGAGCACCTCGACGCGGGCCAGCAGCTCGCTGAAGGCATAGGGCTTCGGCAGATAGTCGTCGCCGCCGGCGCGCAGACCGGTGACGCGGTCGTCGACCTGGCCGAGGGCCGAAAGAATGAGAACCGGCGTATGGATCGCCTTGCGGCGCAGCTCGCTGATGACCGAGAGCCCGTCGCGGCGCGGCAGCATGCGGTCGATGACGATGACGTCGTAGCTATTCTCCGACCCCATGAACAGGCCGGCCTCGCCGTCGCTGGCGTGATCGGCGACAATGCCCGCCTCGCGAAAGGCTTTCGTGAGGTAGACCGCGGCTTCGAGATCATCTTCGATGATGAGAATCTTCATGCGGCCGACATTACCCACCGGCTGCGTTTCGGCAAGGCTCAAAGCATCTTCCTGCGGGGCGGCGCTCATCGCGATCATCCTTCAAAGGTCAGAAGAAACGAGCCGCGCGGATTCTCATCCGCACGGCTCCTGTTTTCGTAAAGATCAGCCCTGGCCGTTGATCGGAAGTGCTACGAAACGGCTTCCTTCGCTCGACTGGATCTGGAAGAGCGCCCGGGTGCGGCCGTCCTTCTTGGCCTGGTTCAGCACCTTGACGACATCGGCGGGGCTGGAAACCTCCTGATTGTTGACCGAGGTGATCTTCTCGCCTTCCTTGATGCCCTTGTCGGCGGCGTCGGAGTCCGGATCGATGCCGGTGATCGCCAGGCCCTTGCCGTCATCGGAAGGGCCGACCGTCAGGCCGAGATCGGCAAGCGCCTTCTCGGAAGCCGGTGCCTCGGGCTGCTGCGGCTGGTTGTTGTCGTCGGCAGAGGCATCCTTCTGATCGGCCGGCAGCGTGCCGAGTTCGACGGTCAGGGACTGGCCCTTACCGGCGCGCCAGACCGAAAGCTCGACCTTGCTGCCCGGCTGCATCGCACCGATGCGGCGGCTGAGATCACGGGCATCCTTGATCGTTTCACCGTTCAGCGCCGTGACGACGTCGCCGGCCTTCATGCCGGCCTTGTCACCCGGCGATCCGGACTGCGGGGCGACGACGAGGGCGCCGCTCGGCTCGGAAAGGCCGATGGATTCGGCGATGTCCTTGGTCACCGGCTGGATCTGCACACCCAGCCAGCCACGCGAGACCTGGCCGTCCTTCATCAGGTCGGCGACGACGTCCTTGGCGGTCGAGGCCGGAATGGCGAAGGCGATGCCGACGCTGCCGCCGGACGGCGAGAAGATCGCGGTGTTGATGCCGACGACTTCGCCGCTGAGGTTGAAGGTCGGACCGCCGGAGTTGCCGCGGTTCACGGCGGCATCCACCTGCAGGTAATCGTCATAGGGGCCGGAGCCGATATCGCGGCCGCGGGCCGAAACGATGCCGGCGGTGACCGTGCCGCCGAGGCCGAAGGGGTTGCCGACGGCAACGACCCAGTCGCCGACGCGGACGTTGTTGTCATCGGCCCAGTTGACGTAAGTGAACTTCTTGCCCTTGCCGTCGACCTTCAGCACGGCGAGGTCGGTGCGCGGATCCTTGCCGATCAGCTTGGCATCGAGCTCGGTGCCGTCATTCATCACGGCGACGAAGGCCTGGCCATCGGAAACGACGTGGTTGTTGGTGACGATGTAGCCGTCCTCGGAGATGAAGAAGCCGGACCCTTGAGCGACCGGGCGCAGACGGCCCTTGCCGCCGGGACCATTCGGGCCGCCCGGACCACCGGGGCCATTCTGGCCGAAGCGCCGCTGATGGCCCTGCTGGTCATTCGGATCCTGGCCGAACTGCTTGAAGAAGCGCTTCAGCGGATGATCGTCGGGAAGGTCGTCGAAACCGCGGCCATTAAAATCGAAGGAGAAGCCGTCATTATTGTCGGAGACGGGATTGACGCGGTTTTCAACCCGGACGGAGACGACAGCCGGCGAAACGGCATCGACGACATTGGCGAAGCTCGGAACGGCAGGCGCCTGAACCTTGACAGCTTCGGCGTAAGACCGGGTGATTTCGAGCGGAACGCCGGTTGCGAGCACAGCGGCTGCGATACCGGCGACGGTAGAAGCCTTGAGCACAGTGGCGAGGGACGGACGTCCGTTGAAATTCTTGAGCATTGGAGCACCTTCTCTTGTTCTTAAATCTTCAGACCGGCGGCGCCGGATCAGTCGATGAATGAAGATATAGGACGCCGCACCTTACTGCGAACTGTCCGGCCAATGAAAAGTTGGTAATGTTTGCAATGTTTGCTTTCGGCCAAACATGCCCCGGCTTCTTCGGCGGCATGGACGCGGCTAGATATGCTCATCTGCCGGCTCAGCCAGGCCGCTTACTTTTTCAGAAGCTCGCTCAGCCGCGCCTGCTCGTCGGCCGTCAGCTTGCTGCCGGTCGGCTTGCCCGCCCTCCTGCGCGCAAAGAGGAGCAGCGACAGTCCGCCGGCCAGCACCAGCAGCATCGGGGCGCCCCAGAGCAGCGCCGTCTTGACGCTGAAACGCGGCTTCAGCAGCACGAACTCGCCATAGCGCGAGACGATATAGTTGAGCACCGCCTCGTCGCTGTCGCCGTCGGTGATGCGCTCACGCACCAGCAGGCGCAGGTCCTTGGCCAGATCGGCGTTGGAATCGTCGATCGACTGGTTCTGGCAGACCATGCAGCGCAGTTCGGCCGACAGGGTGCGGGCCCGGGCTTCGAGCGCCGGATCGGCCAGCACCTCGTCCGGGTTGACGGCGAAGGCGGGTGCCGCCATCAGCAGCAGAGCCAAAACAAGGAGGAGGCGCCGCATCATTCCGCCGGCTCCATTGCAGGCGCCGCCGGCTTCGCCTTGCGACGCGGGGCACCGACGCGCAGGCGGCGGTCGCTCAGCGAGACTAGGCCGCCGCAAGCCATGAGCAGCGTTCCGCCCCAGATGCAGAGGATGAACGGCTTCCACCAGATGCGCACGACGATGCCGCCATCCTTGGCGGCGTCGCCGAGCGAGACGTAGAGCTGGCTGAGGCCGAAAGTCACGATGCCGGCCTCCGTGGTCGGCATCTGGCGGGCGGTATAGAGGCGTTTGGCCGACCAGGTGTCGGCAACCGCGACGCCGGCGCGCCGGATGGTGAAGTGGCCGCGCTCTTCGGTATAGTTCGGGCCGGTCGCCGGCTGCATGCCGTCGAAATGCAGGCTGTAGCCGCCGGCATCCGCCGTTTCGCCGGGCTTCATCTCGATGACGTGCTCGGTCTGGAAGGTCGTAACGGCGACGATGCCGAGCACGGTGACGCCGAGCCCGGCATGGGCAAGGGCGGTGCCGAAGGCCGAACGCGGCAGGCCGGAAAGCCGCCGCCAGGCGACAGAGCCCGCCACCTTGCCGATGCCGGCGCGATACCAGAGATCGGCGATGGCGCCGAGGATGAGGAACAGGCCGGCCGCCAGCCCGAGCACAGAAAGCACCGGCCCGCCATGCTGGATGTAGAAGAAGGCAACAGCGGTAAGGAAGGCCAGGCCCGCCACGACATAGAGCCGTTGCAGGGCGCCGAGCAGATCGCCGCGCTTCCAGGCCAGCAGCGGCCCGAAGGGCACGATGACGATCAGCGGCGCCATCAAGAGGCCGAAGGTCAGGTTGAAGAAGGGCGGCCCGACGGAAATCTTGTCGCCGGTCAGCGTTTCCAGCAGCAGCGGATAGAGCGTGCCTGTGAGAACCGTGCCGCAGGCGACCGTCAGGATCAGATTGTTGACGACGAGCGCGCCCTCGCGCGAGATCGGCGCAAACAACCCGCCGGCCGAAAGCCGCGGCGCGCGAAAGGCAAACAGCGACAGCGCGCCGCCGATGAAGACCAGCAGGATGCAGAGAATGAAGACGCCGCGGGTGGGGTCGCTGGCAAAGGCATGCACCGAGGTCAGCACGCCGGAGCGCACCAGGAAAGTGCCCATCAGCGACAGCGAGAAGGTGAGGATGGCAAGCAGCACCGTCCAGATCTTCAAGGCCTCGCGCTTTTCCATGACGAGGGCCGAATGTAAGAGCGCAGTGCCGGCCAGCCACGGCATGAAGGAGGCGTTTTCCACCGGGTCCCAGAACCACCAGCCGCCCCAGCCGAGTTCGTAATAGGCCCAGTAGGAGCCCATGGCGATACCAAGCGTCAGGAAGGTCCAGGCGGCGAGCGTCCAGGGCCGCACCCAGCGCGCCCAGGCCGCATCGATGCGCCCCTCCAGAAGGGCTGCGACCGCAAAGGAGAAACAGACGGAGAAGCCGACATAGCCGAGATAGAGCAGCGGCGGGTGGATCGCCAGACCGACATCCTGCAGGACGGGATTGAGATCGCGGCCCTCGGCCGGCGCCGGATCGAGCCGCAGGAAGGGATTGGAGGTCAACAGAATGAACAGCGTGAAGGCGACCGAAATCCAGGCCTGCACGGAAAGCACATTGGCCTTCAGCGTCTCCGGCAGATTGCGCCCGAAGACGGCGACCAGCGCGCTGAACAGCGTCAGGATCAACAGCCAGAGCATCATCGATCCCTCGTGATTGCCCCAGACACCGGAATATTTATAGATCAGCGGCACCAGCGAATGCGAATTCTCCCACACGTTCTCGACCGAGAAGTCCGAAACGACATGGGCATAGGTCAAGACGCCGAAGGAGAAGGCGACCAGCGAAAACATCGCCAGCGAGCCGATCGTCGCCACATCCATCATTGCGCGGTCATGACAACGGGCGCCGATCACCGGCACGATGGAAAGGATGAGCGCCGTTGCCAGCGCCAGCACCAGCGCGTAATGGCCGATCTCGATGATCATTGCGTCGCCTTCGCTTCCTCTCCCTGGCCTTGCCTTTCCTGGCCCTGGCCTTCCTTCCACAGCCCCTGCTGCTTCAGCCTGTCGGCCACGTCCTTCGGCATATAGGTCTCGTCATGCTTGGCCAGCACGGTGTCGGCAACGAAAACATTCGCGCCTGGGGTAAACATGCCTTCGGTGACGACGCCCTGCCCCTCGCGGAAAAGATCGGGAAGGATGCCGGTATATCTCACCTTCACGGCATTGGCGCTGCCGTCGGTGACGGCAAATTCCACCGTCGAGCCGGTGCCGCGCACGACGCTGCCTTCGCCGACCAGGCCGCCGAGCCGGATGCGGGTTTCCGGCGCCACCGGCGTCTTTGCCAGATCCGCCGGCATGTAGAAATAGGCGACCGACTGGCTGAAGGCGAACATCACAAGCAGCACGGCGGCGGCAATGAAGCCCATGCCGCCTGTAATCACCGCCAGGCGCTTCTGCTTGCGCGTCATTGTGACGATCCTTCAGTTGATATGCCGAGCTCGTTGGCAAGCGCCAGCAATTGCCTGCCCTGCTCGCTCTCGGCCGGAAAAGCAGCAATCCCGCGCTTCAAGGCGCCGGCGGCGCCATCCTTGTCGTTCAATACGGCGTAAGAGCGGACGAGCCGCATCCAGCCTTCGAAATTGTTCGGATCCGCGCTGAGCATAGCGTCGAGGCTCTCGACCATGCCGCGGATCATCTGCTGCCGGTCGCCGGCGCTCATGGTCTCGGCCGCGGCCACATCTTCCTGCGTCGGATTGCCGGGGGCAGCCGAACCCGCGCCCGGGGCAGCCGGATTGGCGCCCGGGGCAGCCGGATTGGCGCCTGCCGGCGCGCCGCCGTTCATGGCGATATGTTCGTTGACCAGCGGCAGCCAGGGCGCATTGGGTGGTGATTGTTTGGCCAGCGCCTCGAAGGCCTGGCGCGCCTCGTCGGGTCGTCCCGCCTGCTCGCTGCTGAGGGCGATGTAGAAGCGGGCGCGCGGATTGTCGGGTTCCAGCGTCAGCGACTGTTCCAGCACCTGGCGCGCCTCCTCCGTGACCACGCCGTCGGAGACCGCCATCAGTGTTTCGGCAAGTCCGTCGAGCCGCACCGCGCTCGGGCCGAGAAGCCGGATGGCATTGCGGTAGGCCACTTGCGCGTCGTTGACGCGCATCGTCCTGACATAGATCGGCGCCAGCACATCCCAGCCCTTGCCGTCATCGGGATTCTCGGCCAGGTGCCGTTCCGCCTTGGTGATCAGCACCGCCACATCGTTGCCGGGATTTTCCAGCCGCGCTTCCAGCGGCTGCGACGGCAGGTCCGGCCTGCCCGTCGTCAAGTAAAGACAGAGCCCGAGAACCGGCAGGACCAGAAGCACGAAGGCCTCGGTGAAACGGTGATGCCGTGCGGGTTTCGGTGTCTCAGCCGGCTCGTCGGCAGAGACGGCGATCAGCCGCCGGCCGATTTCCGCCCTGGCGTAATCAGCTTCCTCCGCCGTGATCAGCCCGCCGTTGAGATCGCGGTCGAGTTCGCGCAACTGGTCACGATAGACCGCCGCCTCGCCCGCACGGATATTTTCCGCCGCCTTCGCTCCGCGCAGAAGGGGGTAGAGCAGGATGGCGGCGACGACTGCCGTCAGAACGGCAACGAGAATCCAGAACAGCATGTCGCCCAAATACTTGAAGCGCGCCTTTATTCCAACTGCCAAAGCCGGAATGACGAAGATTTGAGGCCATCTGCCGCAATTGGGCTCAGCCGAGCGGCGACCAGCTGCCATCCGCGTTGCGGCAGGCAGCGCCGCGCACCACGGTGTCCTTACCGTCGACCGTCAGCGTATGGGTATATTGCCGGCAGTTCTGCGAACCGACCTGATAGGGCGCGGCGGCGACCACCTTGCCGCTGACGTCCTTGCCGGTCCACTGCATCGGCTGGCCGACGGCGGCACCTTCCAGCGCCCGATATTCCGCCTCGAGCGCCCGCTGCTTGTCGCTATCGCTCAAGCTCACGCCGCTGCGGCCGGCAAGGCCGCCCTGCAGCGCGGTCAGGAAGGCGGCCGAAGCCGAGGGCTTGCTGGAAAAAATGCCGCGCGAAGCGGCGCCCTTCGTCGTCACGCAGCCGGACAGCGCGACGGCGACGAGAAGAGCGGAAGCGATCATGCCTTGCGAGCGTAAAATCATTGCGTCGAACCACGATCAGGGGTCAATTTCAGCCGATCGAAGTGCAGCGTCCCCGTGTCAGCATTAAGGCAAAGCATGCTATACATTTGCCAGTATCTTTGTGACATCAAGCAGTTGCTCATGCAACATCCTTTGTGATGCCAGGCAGGATAAGCTTCGCCTTGAGCCCGCCCCATTCGCCGCGGGAAAGCTCGAGCCGTCCCTGATATTCACTGGAAATCTCGGTGACAATCGATAGGCCGAGCCCGGTGCCGGGCTTGCTTTCGTCGAGCCTGCGGCCGCGCTTCAGTGCCTCGCGGATCTGATCGGGCTCCAGGCCCGGCCCGTCATCCTCGACGGCAAGCTCCACCCAATGGCGGCGCGCGCTCGCCTCCGCTCCCTTGACGTCGTCGCCGGCCTCGACGGCCGACAGCCGCACCCTGCTTTTGGCGAAACGCGCGGCATTCTCCAAAAGATTGCCGACGGTCTCCTCGAGATCCTGCTGCTCCATGGCGACGGCCAGATGCGGCGGTGAGACGACGAGATCGAATTCGGTATCGACGTTCAACCGGCGCATGACGCGCACCAGCCGTTCGAGCGCCGGCTCGGCATCGGTGCGGGCGAGCACGGATTCGCGCTGCGCGGCGATGCGGGCCCTGTTGAGATAGGATTGCACCTGCCCCTGCATCGATTCCGCCTGGCTGCGCACCAGCTCGCCATGGGATTTCTCGAGCACACGCGCCTCATTCAGAAGCACGGCGATCGGCGTCTTCAGCGAATGGGCGAGATTGCCGACCTGCATGCGGGCCCGCTCGACGATGCGGCGGTTGCTGTCGATCAGCGCGTTGACCTCGTTGGCGAGCGGCAGGATTTCGCGCGGGAAGTCGCCTTTCAGCTGCTCGCTCTCGCCGGCGCGGATGCGCTCCAGCGCGGCACGTGCCTTGTCGAGCGGCTTCAGGCCGTAGAGAATCGCCAGCGCATTGACGATCAGGCTGCCGACGCCGAAACCGGCAAGCGCCAGATAGAGGCTGTGGGAAAAGGTGCGCACGTCGTCCTCGACGACATCGACATTGCCGGTGACGCGGACGCGCGCGGCGCGCCCGTCGGTATCGAGCACCACTTCGGTCTCGGCCACCTGCACGCGGTTGCCGGAGGCATCCGTCACCTGGTAATAGCGCTCGTAATTCTTGTCGAAGGGCGCCTCGACGACGGAGGGAACCGGAATGAGCGCCGAGCCGAGCGAGGGCGACACCAGCGGTGCCGTCGTATAGGTCCCGAGCGGCTCCACCACCCAATACCAGCCGGTCTTCGGCTGGGCAAAACGCAGGTCGCCGAGCTGCGGGCTGCCGCTGAGCGCCCCTTGATCACCGATCGTCACCGAATTGATGACGTTATAAAGCTGCGCCCGCAACAGATCCTGGAAACCGCGTTCGGCGCTCTTGCGGTAGAGGGTGGAGATCAACAGGCCGATCACCACAAGCGCCACCGTCGACCAGACCGTGGTCAGCAGCAGCACGCGTGCGGTGAGCGACTTAATTCGCATGTTTCGGCGCTTGGATGCGGTAACCAAGACCGCGCACCGTTTCGATCAGATCGACGCCCATTTTCTTGCGCAAACGACCAACAAAGACCTCGATCGTGTTGGAATCGCGGTCGAAATCCTGGTCGTACATGTGCTCGACCAGTTCGGTGCGCGAAACGACCTCGCCCATGTGATGCATGAGATAGGCAAGCAGGCGATATTCGTGCGAGGTCAGCTTCAGTGTCGTGCCGTTGACCGTCGCCTTCGAGGATTTGGTATCGAGCCGCACCGGCCCGCAGATGATCTCGGATGAGGAATGCCCGGCCGCGCGCCGGATCAGCGCCCGGATGCGCGCCAGCACTTCTTCGACATGGAAGGGTTTGGTGACATAGTCGTCGGCGCCGGCGTCGATGCCTGCGACCTTGTCGCTCCAGCGGTCGCGCGCCGTCAAGATCAGCACCGGCACGCCGCGGCCGGCGCCGCGCCATTTTTCGAGCACCGTGACCCCGTCCATCTCCGGCAGGCCGATATCGAGGATGATGGCGTCATAGGGTTCGGTATCGCCGAGGAAGTGCCCCTCCTCGCCGTCGAACGCCTGGTCGACGACATAACCCGCCTCCTTCAGCGTGTCGGCCAGCTGCCGGTTCAGATTGACGTCGTCTTCGACTACCAGAATGCGCATCGGTCCGCCTTCGTCCGCTTCTATTCGATCATGTCCTGAATAGACCGATTCCGCTTACATCGGAACCTTTACCGTCACTTTGCGTGGACGCTGGCCGTTGCCCGACACCAGGACGGTGATGATGCAGGTATCGCCCACCGGTTGTACGGACAGGAGCTGGCCGCCCGTCTGCTCGACCACCTGGGCTGCGGCGGCGCTGCAATCGGCCGCCACGCGCAGGACGAGGCTGCCCGCGCCGTCCGGTGAGGGCGCCGATACCACCAGTCCGGCGGCCAGTGCTGCGACGCTCAGAGGAAAGGCCATGTTCTGTGCTTTCAAGGTAATGCCAACTTGTCCCGAATATGTACTCACGTGACCTGAATGGCAAATGAATGCGCTGTAATGCAGGGCGTTTAGAACCATTCTCGACTGTTTGCGGCAGCCGGTCTGGGCTGCTGAAAACCGCCGCCGCGGCAAGCCTCGGCGGCCTTCGCCGTGCCCCAAACGATGCGCTGCGCCCTTGGTATCCACGCATTCTCCATCACCTCCCGTAAAGGCGGGGAGCCGGCAGGTCCACGCCGCTGCCGCCGTTCGCGACTCGGCTGCACGGTTCCGATTCCTGTAGACCGCAGCCGCGATCGACCGGCAGATGTCGGCAGGCTTCAGCCCCGCTTCAGCACGCAGGGGTCGTCCTGAAATTGTACTGATGTTTCGTGTCATTCATGTCATCGTTCCACCTTTTCGCCCGATCCAAGCGCGGCCCGCGCACCTAAATACTGATCGCTGCTTTCGCCGGCAGATTGAAACTGATATGTCCTTGCCGCTCCCCATTTCAGGCCATTTCAGCACCGATGCCAAAATCCTCCCGCTTCCGCTCGGCGCAGACGGTCACCGTGCTTGCCGTCACCCAGTTGATCGGCTGGGGCACGACATTCGACATGCTTGGCGTCATGGGCCGCGTCGTGGCGCCCGCTCTCGGCCTGGCGAATGAGGTGGTCTTTGCCGGCCTGACGATCATGATGATGGTCAGCGCCATTGCCGGTCCTGCGACCGGCCGCTGGCTCGGTCGCTATGGTGCTGCCCGGGTGCTTTCGGCCGCCTCGCTGATCTTCGCGCTTGGCCTCTCTCTGCTTGCCGCCGCAGACGGCATCGTGCTCTATGCCAGCGCCTGGGTCGTCATCGGCATCGGCGGCGCATTTGGCCTTTCGGCACCGGCCTATACCGCCGTCGTCGAGCGCGAAGGGGAAAACGGCAAACGCGTCATTGCCATCCTGATGCTGTTCACGGGGCTATCGAGCGCCATCTTCTGGCCGATCCTCAGCCTGCTCAACGAGACGCTCGGCTGGCGCCTCACCTTTCTCGTCTGCGCCGCGCTGCAATTCTTCGTCTGCCTGCCGCTGCATCTTTTCGCCCTGCCGAAGCCGATCGTTACGCATGCCGAAGGCAGCGCGGCCGAAATCGCCCCGGTGCCGCTCACCAAGGCGGCGCGGCGCAGGGCGTTCTTGCTGATTGCCGCGGCGACGACGATCACGACCTTCATCACCTTCGGCATCTCGCCATCGCTGCTCGAAATCTTCCGCCAGTCCGGCGCCTCGCCCGCCTTTGCGCTGCAGCTCGGCTCGGCGCGCGGCGTGCTCGGCATCTCGGCGCGGTTCCTCGACATGCTGCTCGGCCGGCGCGGCAACCCCCTGCTCAGCGCGGCCATGGGCATCGGGCTGATGGCAATGAGTTTCCTGGTGATGCTGGTCGCCAGTCCGTCGGCACCGCTGCTCGTCACCTTCGTCCTGCTCTACGGCTTCGGCACCGGCGTCATGACCGTCGCCCGCGCGCTTCTGCCGCTGGCGCTGTTTTCGCCGGGCGAATACGGCCTGCAATCGGCCCGGCTGTCGCTGCCGCAAAACCTCGCCAATGCCATCGCCCCCGTCGTCTTCACCGCCATCCTCGACCGCGCCGGCACCGGCCCGGCGCTCGTCACCGGCGCCGTTCTCGCGGCCTTGGCGCTGGCCTTCATATTGATGCTGATGGCGCTGGTGCGCGGCGCCCACGCATCGCAGCCGAGCCCGGCCGTTCCGTAAGAGCCCGGCCCACCAACTCAGCCATTCGCAACAAGTCAGCCCTTCTTAATATGTCCTGATTATCATCGAGATCAGGACGAGAGCGCCTTTACGTCCACCCATCGCGACCGCTGCGGCGAGCTGGCGATGAATCAGCAGCCGATTTTTGGCGAATCTTTTGAATCGCTTGCCGTCGCTTTTTCGAAAGTTGAATCCGGGGATTCGGAAGTTGAGTGAGCTTCGCGCCGATGCGAATCCGGATAATCATTCATCCATTTGAAATTTCAACGGAATGTGGCTCGGCAGGCGCGGAATTCAGAGCGGCCGCGTCACCGCCGCGCGGCTGTCGTAATCGGCGGCGATGCGCTTTTCCCGGAGCGGACGGACACGCTCGATCGACAGCTGATAATCCGGATGGGCCTTGTAGGCGGCCAGGGCCGCCTCATCGTCGAATTCGCCGTAAACCACGAGATCGATCTCGGTGCCGAGCTGATCGGTCTTCACATTGGTGCCGATTTCCAGCAGCCGCGCATGCGGAATGCCGGTCAGGATGGAAAGCCCTGATCTCACCTCCTGCAGATGCTCCTCCGGCACGGTGAAGAAGACGATATGGCGGATCACGCGGAAGCTCCTGTCATATTTGTCGAAATGGTGGAGCGACCTTTGCGCATCCTATCGGACGCGCCGCGCTCCAAGTCTCAGCCGGGCGATAACACGCGCGCCCCAGGCCTTCAACCGCGCGCGCATGCCAGGCGCGGCATCGGGACGTATCGCCGCATCGAAGATCACGGCATAGCCTGCCAGCTTTTCCGCCCGGTCGGTGCCATTGACGATGCGGCGTGCATTCACCCAGTCCGCAGTCGTCGCATTCAGGTGATCGGCGAGCTTGTGGCCGGTAAAGCTGCCCTGCAGCATGCCCTCGATCAGGATCGTCACCGCCGCGTCCATCTCCATCGCCCGGTCGGGATCGGCAACGAGGTCGATGCCGGTCAGCACACTCATCGCCTCATAATTCCGCTTATGGGTGAGCTGCACCAGGCCGCGCCCGAGCCAGCTGCGGCCGTCCTCATCCGGCCGCCAATAGGGCGTCTTTACCCAGGAGAGCCGGCCGGCGGCAAAGGCCGTCTCCAGGATCTCGACCGCGCGTGCATCGCTTTCCGCCAGCGTCTCCCGCACCGGCTGCATGGTATAGGCGGTCTCGTGGTAAGCGGTGGCGAGGATATAGGCGAGCCACCGCCGGTCGGCATGGGCAAACCGCCCTTCCCAGGCGTCGAGAATCGCCGTGATGCCCACTACCTGAGGATGAGTCAGCTTTCCTTTGAAGAGCCCGTCCCGCACCGCCTCGAAAAAGAACCTTCGGTCCATGTGGACAACCATTCCGCGCTTCCCAAAAAAGATCATGGTTAAAACCGTCTTAATCGATTAAAATTCATTTAATCGTTTAACGTGTTTAAGCCACTGATTTACACGCCTTTTGTCTTGTGCAATGCATCTTCTTGCCCTGAAGCCTTGACGCCGAAAGAGGAGACTTCCGATGCAGACGCCCGCCAATACGCCAACCACCATTCCCCAGCACGTTGTCGACCAGATGGAAAATGAGTGGCGCCAGATTCGCCCTGAACGGGAAACTCCGCGCCCCGCCCAGCAGCCGCAACAACGCTGATATACGCAAAGCGGTACCGATGTAAGATCGAGCGCCGCTCAATGCCCCGGCCAGTCAATCGTGGCCGGGTGAATTCTTCACCACTGCAATAACGGTGGCTTGACTGTCGCCTCATCGCATCGCGGCATCCAGCCGCTTCGCCAGCGTTTCCACCGATCGGGTGAAAACCGCTCTATCATCAAGCGCGCGCGACAGCACCAGCGCGCCTTGAATGCCGGCAACGCCCTCCTCGGCGAGGGCCAGCGCCTCCTCCTCCGAACAGCCTGCCCGCACCAACGCCGAACGCACGGCGTCGATCCAGCGGATGAAATAGTCGCCGATCGCTGCCGCAAATCGTTCCCGGGTTTCATCGAGCGCGAAGGCGCCGACGAGGCAGATGCGGCGGCCGGAACGAAAATAATCATTCACATCGGTCCACATCGCCGCGATCGCCTGATGGGCATCGCCCTTTCCGAGCGGCTGATAGATCGCCTGCTCGAACCAGGCATCGACCTCGGCGAGCACGGCGGCCGCCATCTCCGCCTTGCCGCCGGGAAAAAAGTGATAAAGACTGCCCTTGCCGATGCCGGTGCGTTCGGTGATGCGGCTGAGCGAGGTGCCCTCATAGCCGAGTTCGCGGAAGATTTCGGCGAGCAGCGGTACGATGTCGGCGCGTTCGTAGACGGTCTTCACCGGCGGCCGCCTTTCAGAGGCCGAGCTCGCTCAGGCCGGGATGGTCGTCCGGCCGCCGGCCGAGCGGCCAGTGATATCTACGCTCGGACTCCCGGATCGGCAGGTCGTTGATGCAGGCGAAGCGGCGCTGCATCAGGCCGGCAGCGTCGAATTCCCAATTCTCGTTGCCATAGGAGCGGAACCAGTTGCCGCTGTCATCGTGCCATTCATAAGCGAAGCGCACGGCGATGCGATCATCGGTGAAAGCCCAGATCTCCTTGATCAGCCGATAGTCCAACTCCTTCGCCCATTTGCGGGTGAGGAAGGCGACGATCTCGGCACGGCCGTTGACGAATTCGGCGCGATTCCGCCAGCGGCTGTCCGGCGTATAGACGAGCGAGACGCGCTCGGGATCGCGGCTGTTCCAGCCGTCCTCGGCAAGGCGGACTTTCCGGGTGGCGGTCTCAAGGGTGAAGGGCGGGACGAGGCTGGACATGGACTCTCCTGTACTGAATGGCTTCCATTGTACCGATCGGTACAATGATTGGCAAGTCGGGTCGAAGGGCGTTTCCCTCAGAGGTCGCGGGGCACGCTCCAGCGCAGCGGCAGAGCATCCGGGCGAAGCACGATCGCTTCGGGCGTGAAACGCCACAGCCGTTCCGCCCGCTGAAAGGTGGCAACCTCAGGCGAATCCAGCAGCACCTCGACCTTGCCCGTCATCTGCAGCATGTCGCCGGTTTTAAAATCGACGAAGACCAGCCCCGCCTTCGGATTGACGAGGAAATTGCCGAGCGTGTTGAAGAACCGGTTGCCGGGAAAATCGGGAACGGTCAGCACACCATCGGCACTGAGACGGACGAAGCCGGCATAGCCGCCACGATGCGACACATCGACCTGCCGCTCGCCATTGTCACGGTCGATATAGGAGGCGACGAAGAAGGTATCGGCGTCCTCGATCATCCGCCGCGTGCGATCGTCGAGTTCACCGGAATGAAGCGGCGTCATCGCTGTCGGCAGATCGGGATCGCGGACAAAGGCGGCAGAGCGAGGCTGGATATATTGCGGGCAATTGCCAAAGCTCTGGCCGACGCGGACGTGGAAAGCTCCGGCCTCCGTCCGGCGGATGACGCCGTTCAGCCGGTTGCGCCGCCGGGTCTCGAGCTGGATGCCGAGCATCCCGATCGCATCGCCATCCTCCATGCCGGCATCGGCAGGATCGGCTGGGTCGCGCGACAGGCTGACATCAAGGATCTCCGGCTCCGGCGAGGATAGGAAACCCGGCTGGCCAGCCCGCACCGTCGCCCAGACGTCACCCTTGGCATCGACGGCGCCGAGCACTGCGAAAGGCAGCATCGGAAAGAAGGCGCGGTGCTGCTCGGGCATCGCCTTGCGGAGGAAATTGCGTCCCGGCCCGTCCATGCGCTCGACGACGCCGACACTGCGCTGCATGGCAAGTTCACCCTCATGCCAGGGAGACGGCGCGTCCTGTCTTGTCTGCTCCAACATCACGGGCCTCCTTGCGGTTATGATTTGGGAAAAACCGGGACGGCGATCCCGCCCCGGCGGTTTTTATGCGGCAAGGCCGATCCTGGTCTTGCGGAAGCCGACGAAGCCCGGCAGCACCTCGATGCGTGCAAGCCAGGCGTGGAGGTTTGGATAGGCCGAGGTGTCGACATTGCCCTCCGGCGCATTGGCGATGTAGCTGTAGAGCGCGACGTCGGCGATGACAGGATTGTCGCCGAGCAGGAAGCTGCGGCCGGAGAGCTCCGCCTCGATCAACGCCAGAATGCGGTGTGCCCGGGCGATCACCTCATCGGTGCGGAAATCGGCGCCGAAGACGGTGACCAGGCGAGCAGCACATGGCCCGTAGGCAATCTCGCCTGCCGCAACCGAGAGCCATTTCTGGATCCGCGCCGCCGCCACCGCGTCTTCCGGCAGCCAGTCGGTGCGGCCGTATTTGCGCGCGAGATAAACGAGAATGGCGGAGGAATCGGCAATGACCGTGCCATCGTCATCGAGCACCGGCACCTGACCGAAGGGATTGAGCCGCAGAAACTCCGGCGCCTTGTGGGCGCCCGCCGCCATATCGACCTCGACCAGTTCGCAGGGCACACCAAGCAGCGAGAGGAACAAATGCGCTCGGTGCGAATGGCCGGAAAGCGGGTGATGATAGAGTTTCATGATGGTTCCTTTGGTCTTCCAATCGACGGGGCGCGGTAGGTGATGGCCGTTTCGACCATCTGCGGCCAATTTATTGCCTTCCACTTGAGTACAGTAGAATGCTAATCTGGAAGGCATGCTCCCAATTCATGGAAGGATAGAATGGACCGCCTCGACGCCATGGCTGTGCTTCTCGCCGTTGTCGAACAGGGCAGCCTGTCGGCCGCCTCGCGGCATCTGCGATCCCCGCTCGCAACCGTCAGCCGCAAGGTTTCGGAACTGGAAGCCCATCTCAACGCCCAGCTGCTGCAGAGGAGCAACCGGAAGATCACGCTGACGGAGGCCGGCCGCGCCTATGTCGAGGCGGCGCGGGAAATTCTCGATCGGGTGGAAGAGGCGGAACGGACGGCCGCCGGCGAATACAGCGCACCGAAGGGCGAGTTGACGATGACCGCGCCGATCGTCTTCGGACGGCTGCATGTCCTGCCGGTCGTGGTGGACTTTCTGAAGGCCTATCCCGAGATCAATCTACAGCTGATGCTCGGCGACCGGCTGGCGAACCTCGTCGAGGATCATATCGACGTGGCGCTCCGGATCGGCAACCTGCCGGACAGCAACCTGATCGCCACAAGGCTCGGCGCGATCCGCCGCACGGTCTATGCCAGCCCCGATTATCTCCTGCGGCACGCCGCACCCCGGCATCCGGGCGATCTCGCGGCGCATGACTGCATCACCTTCGAGGCCATGGCCTCGACGCTGAGCTGGACATTCACCGAGGGCAAACGCGATCTCACCGTGCCGATCCGTTCACGGCTGGCCGTCAACACCGCGGAGGCTGCGGTCGATGCGGCCGTCGCCGGCCTCGGCATCACCCGCGTGCTTTCCTATCAGGCCGCACGCGCCGAGATGGCCGGCCTGCTGGTGCCGCTGCTCCAAGATTTCGAACCGCCGCCGGCACCGGTGCATCTCGTCCATCCCGCACAGGGGCTGGTGCCGCTGAAATTGCGGGCGCTGCTCGATTTCGCGACGCCGCGCCTGCGCGCGACGCTCAACAGGCCCTAAAGCGCGTCGCGATCTTTCAGATTCGCCCCTCGCGCTTTAGGTCTTTGTTTTTACGCATGTCGTTGTCGCAAAACCGCGGCACACTTTTGCGCGACATGCTTTAGGCAAGCTTGCCCTCTTCCGCCTTGTAGAAATACTGGCTGGCGACCAGCCAGCCTTTTAGCGGCCGCAGCGGCGGAATGCAGGTGGCGAGCATGAAGGGGCCGGTGATCAGAAGCTGCACCCAGATCGGCGCCGAAAAGGCCACCTCCAGCCAGACGCCGAGCAGTACGCTCGGGATGCAGGCAAAGCAGATTACGAAGAAGGCCGGGCCGTCCGCCGGATCGGCGAAAGAATAATCGAGGCCGCAAGCCTCGCATTGCGGCTGCAGCGTCAGAAAGCCCTTGAACATATGACCCTGGCCGCAACGCGGGCAGCGTCCCCTGATGCCGGTCTGTATCGGAGGAAGCGGGGGATATTCAGTGTCCATGATGGTCCTCGTCCTATCTGGCGCGGAACATCGATCCAATCAATCCGCGCAATGTATGCATTCAATATAGTTACATCTCACATACATTGCCAGTCAACTCGTCAGAATGCCGCAGGTTTCCCGCCGACTGGCGGGGCTGACCAGCGACAACCATGAAGATGGGGATCAAAGAGGCGCCATAAGGACCGCGCCGGATGCGACGGCCGCCTTTCGCCATCGCGAAGGGTTCAAGTCGCGGCGGATTTGAGTGGTGAGCGTTTCCGGCTTTCGGATGCGCCTGATGGGCTCAGCCGCAAGGCTGGGACGTCAGAAGAACGAGGCCGCCATCTCCGGCGGGCCTTGCAGCGCATGGGCCATGAATTCCAAGGCACCCTGCAGTTTTTCCCGAGTGATCGGGCCGCCGAGGCAGACCCGCACGGCCTCGGGCGCCGTACCCTCGACCGTGAAGGCATCGCTTGCGACGACGCCGATGCCGGAGGAGCGCATGTGGCTGCCGAACGTGGATCGTGTCCAGCCGTTCGACAGCGGCAGCCAGATGTTGAAACTGATCGGATCGGCACGGTAGCTGCCGGCAGGCAGGACGGCGGCGACCATCTGCTGGCGGGCGGCGGCCTCGGCGCGGATGAAGCGCAGGATCATATCGGCGGTGCCGTCCTCGATCCAGCGGGTAGCGAGCGCCACGGTCAGTGGCGAGGCCATGACATTGTTGGCGCGCATGGCGCTGACGAAGGGCCACACGGCCTTGCTATCCGGCGCCACGACATAGGCAAGGCGCAGGCCCGCGCCGATGCATTTCGCCAGTCCACCGATATGCCAGGTCAGATCGGGCGCTGTTGCGGCGAGCGGCGCCGGACCGTGCTGGGGAATGAAGCCATAGGCATCGTCTTCAACGATCGGCACATGATATTTGCGGGCAACGGCGCAGATTTCCTCGCGCCGTCTGGCCGGGATCGTCAGCGTCGTCGGGTTCTGCAGCGTCGGATTGAGATAAAGCGCCTTCGGCTTCAATCTCTCGCAGGCCTCGGTAAAGGCATCCGGCAGGATGCCGTCCTCATCCATCTGCAGGCCGGTCAGATTGAGCCGCAGCTGGGCGGCGATCGAGCGCATGCCGGGATAGGTGATGATTTCCGAAAGCACGGTCTCGCCCGGCTTTGCCAGCAGGCCGAAGATCGCCAGCAGGGCCGGATGGGCGCCCGGCGTGACGAAGATGCGCTCCTGCGAAGGCACCAGCCCGCGGCGGCTGAGCCAGGCAGCGGCAGCGTCCTTGTCCATGCCGGAACCGCCGAAACCCTGGTAGCGCAGCAGCGGAATGAGGTTTTCCGCCACCGCCGACATGCCTTCGCGCATGCGGGCGATCAGGTCCGGATCGTCCGGTTCGGGCGGCATGTTCATCGAGAAATCGATGACGGAGGCGCGGCGGGGATCCGGCGCGGCGCCGGGGGCGAACCCTTGGCGCTCCTTGTCAGCACCACCGGTAACGAAGGTGCCCCGGCCGACATGCGAATCCACCAGCCCGCGCTTCTGCGCCTCGACATAACCTCTCGCCACCGTCGTGAAATCGACATTCAGCCGCTTGGCGAGTTCGCGCTGCGGCGGCAGCCGGTCTCCCACCACCAGATGGCCGCTGCGCAGATCCATTTCGATCACATCGGCGATCGCCATATAACGGGGGCTGCTGCTGCGGCTGAGATCGGGATGCCAGTCTTTCATGTCGTGATCCGCGTCAGTCTGATTCCTGATGGGATTGACTGTATATTGTTGCATGGCGTTGCTGTCACCCCCGCAAATTCACAGGTTGCCACCGCGTCGCGGAGGCGGTTGCGGCAAATTCCCGTCCCGCAGTCTTGCCTCTGCCCCTCCGTCTTCTTACTTATTCAAGGTGGAATGCGCCGGCTTCCAGCCTGTCGCGCCGATCGGGATGAAAGCATGAATATCGATCCAATCCTGCGGTCAGTCGTGGCCGTCCGTTCCTCCATTCCGGAAGATGCCTTCACGGCGGAGACGCTGGGCACTGTCCGGGAGGGCAGCGGCGTGGTCATTCGCGACAATGGACTGGTGCTGACCATCGGCTATCTCATCACCGAGGCCGAAGAGGTCTGGCTGACCACCCATGACGGCCGCGTCGTTCCCGCGCATGCGCTTGCCTATGATCAGGAAAGCGGCTTCGGCCTGGTGCAGGCGCTTGGGGCGCTTGATGCGCCGGCAGTGGATCTCGGCGACGCCGCCACGGCCAAGCCCGGCGATCCCGTCGTGCTTGCCGATGGCATCGGAGAATTCGTCGAGGCCAACATCGTCGCCCGGCAGGAATTCGCCGGCTACTGGGAATATCTGCTGGACGAGGCGATTTTTACGGCGCCGGCCCATCCTTCCTGGGGCGGTGCGGCGCTGATCGGTTCGGACGGCAAGCTTCTGGGCATCGGTTCGCTTCGCCTGCAAATGAGCCAGGGCGACGAGGTCGCCGATATCAACATGGTCGTGCCGATCGACCTTTTGCCGCCGATCCTCGACGATCTGTTGAACCGCGGCCGCGTCAACAAGCCGCCGCGGCCCTGGCTCGGCGCATTCTCCGCCGAAAGCAATGGCGGCGTGGTGGTCATGAGCGTTGCCGAAGGCGGTCCGGCCGCCGAGGCCGGCCTGCGGCAGGGCGATATCATCTCGGAGATTCGCGACGAAGAAGTCGATGGCCTGGCCGATTTCTACCGCAAGATCTGGAGCAGCGGCCCGGCCGGCGCTGAGATCCCGATGCGAATCCTCAGGAACGGCCGCGAAGCCTGGCTGCGCATCAAGTCCGCCGACCGCGCCAGCTTTCTCAAAAAGCCGCAGCTGCAGTAAGGTCGAGCCAGCGTCGTGAAAGCCGCTGGCGCTCGTTCGAGGATGTCCGGGCATCCTTATCCCGCATCAGAGATTTTCCGATGTGATCGTCAGGAAGCGCACCGGCTCGGCGCTGACCTCCACCTCGATGAGAGCCCAGAGGCCTGTTCTGTTCCAGAACGCCCGTCCATGCATTCAGATAAGCTGGTCGTCATCTTCCGCCGCCCGCGGCGCGGCGACGCCTGCTGGCTGCTTTCTTGTGATTTTCTGCAAACGGTTGTCGCCGGCGTCTTCTGCGGCTGGCTGCGGGTCGCTCTTTTTCACGAAACGGATCATTGGTTATATCCTGCTTTGACCGTGGCAGCGCTCCGCAACATATCGGAGCGCTCGGGAAAAACGGTGTCAGATGGCAAGCGCGGTGGCGCAGGCCTGAACACTTCGGCTGTCGGGTGAGGTCTGCCCGGGCATGGTCGCCCAACCGCCGGCCTCGACGAACTGACGCTGCTTGTAGCCTTCGGTAATCGCCTTGAACTCGATCAGCTTGGCGCTCGCATCCGGCGCCGCGTTGAACCGCTCGACGCAAATGGCAGACGCCAGTTCTCCGCGCGCAACGTCGCCGGCGGCGGCTGCCGCTTTGCTTGACGTCCCGCCTGTTACCCAACCTCCCCAGCTGAAGCCGATAATCATCGTGGCGATCGCCGTGACGACGCAGGCCCAGACGAGAAGCGTCTTGGATGGCTGGTAACTGTCGAAACGCTGGGTGATCGATGTCTTGCTGCTGCTCTGCACGGACATTGGAATTCTTCCTGTCTATCGTTCGAGTTGGGCCGTCCGGCGACGCCGGAACGGTTCAGGCTGTTCTCAGTATCCCATATCGCCCATGCCGCCGTTTCCGGCTGCAGGGGCAGAGTCTCTTGCGGGAATGTCGGCGATCATCACTTCGGCGGTGATCAGAAGTGCCGCAATCGAACCGGCGTCCTGCAGAGCAGTCCGCACGACCTTGGCGGGATCGACGATGCCGGCCTCGATCATATCGACATAGGTCTCCGTCTGTGCGTCGAAACCCTGATTGTGATTGTTGCTGCCGGCGAGTTTTCCGACGACGATGGAGCCCTCGAACCCGGCATTGTCGGCGATCTGCCGGATCGGGGCTTCGAGCGCCCTGAGCACGATCGAGATGCCGGCCGTCACGTCGGCGTTCTCCCCGGTCAATCCGGTGAGCGCTGATTTCGCCCGCAGCAGTGCCACGCCGCCGCCGGGCACGATGCCTTCTTCGACTGCCGCGCGGGTGGCGTTCAGCGCGTCGTCGATGCGGTCCTTCTTTTCCTTGACCTCCGTCTCAGTCGCACCGCCGACGCGGATGACCGCGACACCGCCGGCGAGTTTCGCCAGGCGTTCCTGCAGTTTTTCCTTGTCGTAGTCGGAGGTGGTCTCCTCGATCTGCGCCTTGATCTGCTGGATACGCGCCTGGATGGCCGCCTTCTCGCCGGAGCCGTCGATGATCGTGGTGCTCTCCTTGTCGATCAGCACGCGCTTGGCGCGGCCGAGCATATCGAGCGTGACGTTCTCGAGCTTGATGCCGAGATCCTCGGAGATCATCTCGCCTGACGTGAGCACGGCAATGTCTTCCAGCATGGCCTTGCGGCGATCGCCGAAGCCCGGCGCCTTGACGGCCGCGACCTTCAGGCCACCGCGCAGCTTGTTGACAACAAGCGTCGCCAGCGCCTCGCCTTCGACGTCCTCGGAGATGAGGAGCAGCGGTTTGCCGCTCTGCACGACGGCTTCCAGGATTGGCAGCATCGCCTGCAGACTGCCGAGTTTCTTCTCGTGAAGGAGGATATAGGGTTCCTCCAGTTCCACGCGCATCTTCTCGGCATTGGTGACGAAATAGGGCGAGAGATAGCCACGATCGAACTGCATGCCCTCGACGACATCGAGTTCGGTCTCGGCGGTTCGCGCCTCTTCGACGGTTATGACGCCTTCGTTGCCGACCTTGTCCATCGCCCTGGCGATCATCTCGCCGATGGCGGCGTCGCCATTGGCGGCAATGGTGCCGACCTGGGCGATCTCGCCTGACGACTTGACCTTCATCGCCCGCGCCTGGATCTCCTTGACGACGGCGGTAACGGCGAGATCGATGCCGCGCCTGAGATCCATCGGGTTCATGCCGGCTGCGACGAGCTTTGCGCCTTCGCGGAAGATGGAGGCGGCGAGCACCGTTGCCGTCGTCGTGCCGTCGCCGGCAAGATCATTGGTCTTCGAAGCCACCTCGCGCACCATCTGCGCGCCCATGTTCTCGAACTTGTCTTCGAGCTCGATCTCCTTGGCGACGCTAACGCCGTCCTTGGTAATGCGCGGTGCGCCATAGGCCCTATCAATGACGACGTTGCGACCCTTCGGACCAAGTGTCACCTTGACGGCATTGTTGAGCAATTCGACGCCGCGCAGCAGGCGATCGCGCGCATCGGTGGAGAATCTGATTTGCTTGGCAGACATGATATTCGTCCAGTTCGGTCTTGAGATACAGATCGGAATGCGGTCGATCAGGCCGCCTGTTGAGATGCCTCTCCGATCTTTTCGACGATGCCCATGATGTCGGTCTCCTTCATGATCAGAAGGGTCTCGCCATCGATCGTGACCTCTGTCCCCGACCATTTTCCGAACAGAATGAGATCACCGACCTTAACGTCGAGCGGGACCAGATTGCCGCTTTTGTCGCGCAGGCCCGGGCCGACTGCGACCACTTCGCCTTGCTGCGGTTTCTCCTTGGCGGCGTCTGGAATGATGATCCCGCCCTTCGATTTGACATCGCCTTCCGCACGTCGAATGACGACGCGGTCGTGGAGTGAACGGAATTTCATAGAGGTCTTTCTGCTGCCGGCGCATATGGCGGCTGCAATCTATAAATAGCATTCGTGGCACTCGATTGATAGGAGTGCTAAGAAATATTATTCAATAATGGAAAAATCAGGAAATCATTCTGGCCATACGCTTTGTAATAATTGCGAATTGAACGGGCTTTTTACGCCATCACGCTCTTTTTTTATTTTCGGCATCACAGAGTTAATTTGGCGTTTTTTATGGATAAATCCGAATTTACCTTGATTTAAACTCAATCAAGGCATAACGATAAGCCTCGTCAATTTGGCCGACTTGGCTTCGCGCTGTCAGAGACCTACGACCCGCCATACACCACCGAATTCTCGATAGCGAATATATGACGTCGTTCCGGCGTGTATTTCGCGTGTTCCGATCCGGAATGAACTTGACGCTGACCGCGGATGTACCGGCAGCGTTGAGGTCGTCCGGTTCGGATCTAACCACACAGGAAACGCATCGATGTATTCCTGCGGAGGCCTCAGCCATGACAAGTCGCACAACACAGACCGTCGTCCACTTTTCATCCCCATTCCGCCTGCCGGGTTTCGACGGGGCACAGCCAGCCGGAGAATACCGCGTCGACTATGACGAGGAATTGATCGATGGTGTTTCCAGGCTTGCCTGGCGACGGATCGGCGCCTTTATCCACCTGCCGGCGATTGCCGCACAGAGTTCGACACTGCAGATGATGCCTATCCAGCCGTCAGATCTCGAAACCGCGCTCGAAAAGGACCACGAACCGTCATGACCGCTATGCGCACCCCGCAACGCAATGGACGCTCAATCCGACGCGAGGCAGCAACACATATTTTCAAGATCGGGCAGACCGTCCGGTTGAAGGACGGGTTCTTAATAGCCCCCTCCAAACTTCCCGAAACATATCGCATAACCGCCACGCTGCCTCTGAGAGGAAATTTGCTGCAATACCGCATCCGCAGTGACGACGAGCGTCACGAACGGGTCACGACGGAAGACAGCCTGGAGCCGGTACTATCGCCCGGAAGCGGCGCAACACTGATCGAGACAACGTTTGGCCACGGCCCGAAGGATGGAAGGGTGACATCGTGAACAGCCATGAAGACGAAGGAAGACGGAACGCCTTTGTTGGCGGCAAAGACAAGGGTGGCGCGACCGGCCACTACTCCATGGATATCGGACGCGACGGCCGGATCGAACCCGCCCGTTCGTGGGCCGTCTATCACGCGAGTGTTCCGGCGCACGCGGACCATGCCGTGATCGGCGCGAGCCGTTCGGAGGCCGGGAGACACATGCTGTCCTTCAATCTTCTCAACATAGGATACCGGAAGGAATGGCTCAGGCTGTCGGACGCTGCGCAGATCGCTCGTGACACGCCGCCGGCTCACCCGTGGCGCTAGGGCGGATCTTGGCGGGTGCGGCAAGGCAATCTGACCGTGGTTCAAAGCCAGTTGCGCCCTCCCCCAAAATCATATGACAGCGCCGCAGGGCTTGCGCTGAACAGCGGCAATTTCGGCGCGCCTGATTTCTTCGCCAGGATGCTGGACCGGATCGCCGGCCGTGAATGACGCCCTTTCGTTGACTTGGGACGGCGGTTGAAGGATGTTGGCGTCGTGCCATCTTGGGGATGAGCAGTCCTGCGGGGACTGGCGGAAGATAGGGAGTTTGCGGTCCATGTTCGATCATATCTCCATCGGCGTAAAAGACCTCGAAAGGGCTCGCCGTTTCTACGACGCGGCGCTGGCGCCACTCGGATATGAGCGTCTATCCAATTCCGACGCCATGATCGGCTACGGCCCGGAAGAGGTCGGGCTCTGGGTGATGCAGGTCGAACAGCCTGTTGTTGCCGACATGCGATCCGGGCTGCATTTCTGCTTCGCCGCCCCGAACGAGGCGGCGGTCGATGCCTTTCATGCGGCTGCCGTAGCATCCGGCGGCACGGATAATGGCGAACCGGGTATCCGGCCGGATTACGGACGCTTCTATTACGCCGCCTTCATCATCGATCCGGACGGCTACCGCCTCGAAGCGTATTTCCACAAAGGTGAGCTGTAACAGGCTGTTAGAGCGGTTCAGCTTTCCTGGAAGCACCGACCGCTCAAAGCTTTGTTTTCAAGCACTCCTCTGGGAAAACCGCGCTTCTTCCCTTTATCCGGCTGCCGTCAATAAGCCGACCCCGAGGGGTCGTTCAGATTATGGCGCTCGGATCCCTCGAGCGGTGGATTGAAGACGCTGACGAGGATCAGGTCCTGGTCACGGCCGCCGCGCAGCAGGTGCTTGTCATGCTTGTCGAGCACATAGATATCGCCCTGGCGGATCGGAAAGACAGTGCCCGCCATATCCTCCACCTCGCCCTCGCCGGCGATGCAATAGCAGGCTTCGAGATGCTGGCGGTATTCCAGAAGCGAGACGGTGTTGGCGCGCACGATCATGTGGCAAACGGTAAAGCCCATCCCGTCCTTTTCCGTCAGCAGGCGATGGCTCGTCCCGTTGCCCCATTCCACGAAATGTTCGGTTGCTTCGACATCCCTTAGGCTGCGCACGTACATTTCATCCCCCTTCTGTAAGAACCTTTGACACGAAAGCGATGCTACTCAGCTCCGCTTCACGCGGTCATACCCTTGATTTCTGCACGCGGACAAATGATCATTCCTCATCGGATCATTGAGGAAAACTTACAGATGACACTCCCTTTCGGCGCATTGAGAGCCTTCGAAGCGGCAGCGCGTCTTTCAAGTTTCTCGCGCGCCGGCGACGAATTGCGGGTTACGCATGCCGCGATCAGTCATCAGATCCGTCATTTGGAGGAATGGTTCGGACGCGCCTTGTTTTTGCGTGAAAAGCGCGGCGTACGGCTGGCACCCGAGGCCAAGAGATTTGCCGAGATCCTGTCGAGCAGCTTTGAAAGAATTTCCGCAGAGGCGGAATTGCTGAAGCTCAGCACCAGATCCGAGATCACCGTCGCCTGCATTCCGTCCGTCGCGACGCGATGGCTCATACCATCGCTCGGCGATTTCCTCGCCAGGCATTCGGATGTCACGATCAAGGTGGTCTACGCCATGGCCGAACAGCGTCTGCGTGAAACCGGCTGCGATGTGCTGATCACACTTGGCGCCGATACCTTTGAAGGTGTCGTCTGCCACCGGCTTTTCTCCCGCGCCACCCAACCTGTCGCCAGCCCGCGCTATCTTGAAAGAAGGGGCAGCCTCCACAACGCGACACAGATCGCAACCGCAGATCTGCTTCATGACGAGACCACGGCGCATTGGGCGCAATGGCTCGGCAAGGCGGGCGCGCCATTGACGCAAACGCTGAAGGGGCCGGTGTTTCAAGACTTCAATTTGCTCGCAACCGCCGTCATTGCCGGTCATGGCGTGGCGCTTTGTCCGGTCGAGTTATGCCGCCGCGAAATCGAGAATGGCGACCTGATCGTGCTCTCGGACATCTCGATTCTCGAACAGGAGAGTTACTTCCTCATCTGCAAGGCATCTCCGCAAAAATCAATTTCCGCTTTCTCTATGTGGTTCAAATCGGTCGTTGAATAGACGGCGGCAGAGATGAGATCTCGACTGAGAACGGGGCTCCTAAGCCGCAGCTCTCGATATCGAGACGCGGCAGCCGGAGGCTTCGAGCGCCTCGCCGGCGACGTCGAGAAACAGGCGGCGGAACCAGCGCGCCCGGCCGTCGGCCTGGTCGACGCGGCGATAAAGCATGGTCACCGGATCGGCCGGCAACGCAAGCGGCGGCGCTGAGATGGTCAGCCCATGCAATTGCGCCATACAGCGGCCGATCGATTCCGGCACGGTGGCGATGGCGGGCATGGCCCTGAGTGCCGTCGGCAGAGCGGAAAAGCGCGGCACAGTCGCCACCACACGCCTGACATGGCCGGTGCGGCTCAGCGCAATGTCGATGCTGGTCGAAGCGTTGCCCTCGAAAGAGACGGTGACATGGGCGACATCGGCAAAATCCTTGAGGCCCAGCGGCGCCTTCAGCCGGAGCTGGGCCTCGTCGTAAATGCAGATCGATGCCTGATTGAACAGCGGCGCACGGATGTGCCAGGAGGCCGGCTCCTCGTGCACGGAGACGCTGAAATCGAAGACGCCCTCGTCCAGCCGGCGCGCGGCATCGCGCTTGTCCGACGCGATGCCGATCAGCCGGGCGCCGGGTGAAAGCTGGAGAAGACGGGCGGCAAGCGGGCCGAAGAAGGCCGATTCGAGATTGTCGCACATACCGATGCGGAACTCGCCCTGCCAGCTTGCCGGATCGAATTCGGACTGCGGGCGGATGGCGCGTTCGATGCCCGACAGCGCATCCTCGATCGCCGGAGCGATGGAAAGGGCGCGCGGCGTCGGCTGCAGGCCACGGCCGACACGCACGAACAATTCGTCGTCCAGCGCCTCCCGCAGGCGCCGCAAGGCGGCCGACAGGCCCGGCTGGCCGAGCAGCAGCCGCTCGGCGGCACGGCTGACATTGCGCTCCTGCATCAGCACCGAAAAGGCCAGCAGCAGGTTCAGGTCGATTTTGCGAAGCGTGGCATCATTCATCATCGTCAGTAATACCTGGCATGGCTACTATCAATTTGCAATAGGATTGGAAGCTGTACATTTTCTCGTTCCCTGTCGCCCGGCAACCTCCCTCCGATGAGGCGGCAGCAAATAAGGAACGATTTCGATGACATTTTCCAATCGAAAAGCGGGGCGGGGCTGGCATTGCTGCTGCTCTGCGCCGCCAACTTTCTCGACGCGATGGACGTCTCCACCATCGGCGTCGCACTGCCTGCCATCCAGGCCGAACTCGGCATGGAGGCGACCTCGCTGCAATGGGCCGTCAGCGCCTATGTGCTCGGCTATGGCGGCTTTCTGCTGCTCGGCGGCCGGGTCGCCGATGTCTTCGGCCATCGCCGCGTCTTCCTGTGGTCGCTGGCGATTTTTGCCGCCGCCAGCATTGCCGGCGCTTTCGTCGACAGCGGCCCGTCGCTGATCGCCGCCCGCCTGATCAAGGGCATTGCCGCCGCCTTCACCGCGCCTGCGGCGCTTGCGCTGCTGCTCTCCGTCTTCGGCGAGGGAGCGGCGCGGGCAAAAGCGCTCGGCGTCTTCTCCTCGACCGGCGCCGCCGGCTTCGTGCTCGGCATGGTGCTCGGCGGGGCGGCGGCGATCATCAGCTGGCGGGCGACACTGGTCATGGGCGCGCCCGTCGCCATCCTCACCCTCTTTGTTGCGCCGTTGGTGCTGCCCGCCGACCCGAAAAGGACGGGACCGCGGCCGGCCTTCGACTGGGCCGGCGCGCTGACGATCACCCCTGGACTGCTGCTCTTCGTCTTCGGCATCACCAATGCCGCGGCCGCCGGCTGGCAGGACTTTGCGAGCTGGGGTTCGCTCGCGGCGTCGCTGGCGCTGATCCTGCTCTTCCTCCTGGTCGAAACGCGCCATGCCGATCCGATGGTGCCGCTCGGCATGTTCCGCCGGGCCAAGCTCCGGCATGCCAATGCGATTGCCGCCCTCTTCCAGGGCGCCTATGTCGGCTTCCAGTTCCTGGCGACGCTCTATTATCAGAACGTCATCGGCTGGTCGGCCTTTACCACCGGCTTCTGCTTTGCGCTGGGCGGGGTCTTCGTGATGTTTCTGGCGCCTCGTTTTGCCACGCTCGCGCAAAATCGTGGCGCTACCCGGCTGATGGCAGCGGGTGTCGGTCTGCAGGCCTTCAGCTACGTCTTCTGGGTGACCGCCCTCGGGCATGTCGATCCGATCCTGCTCGTCGTGTTCTCGCAAATCCCGCTCGGCCTCGGTTACGCCTTGACCTACCCCTCGGTACAGGTTGCGGCCCTTTCCGATGTGGAGGATGACAAGGCGGGGCTCGCCTCCGGGCTGCTGTTCGCCTCCTTCCAGATCGGCGGCGGCATCGTGCTTGCGGCCGCCTCGGCGGTGTTCGGCGCTGCACCGCATTTCGGCTGGGACCCCTATGTCGCCGGCATCGCCTTCATGGCGCTGCTTGCCGTCGCGATCACCCTGCTTGCGGCAGCCGGCCCGCGGACATCGACCGCCCGGACGCCGGCCTATCAGGCGGCGGAATGACCGCGCGCCCGCACCCCGATGGGTGCGGGCCCTTCATAAGCCAAAGTGAATATTAGCAGCAATAAATCTATTGCCTTGCCTCGGCGAAAGGTGCATGGTCTCGCCTTCGGCAGCCATTGCACGGGCGCTGCCGACTGAGGGTTTTCGTACCCTCGCCCCGACGAAAGGAGGACCTATGTCTTCCACTTCCGAAAAGCCGCATCTGACCTCGTCCGATCTCGACATGCTTCAAGGCGTGCTCGACGACGCTGGCTACGACGCCAAAATCCTGATCGACGACGAACGGGTCTTCAACGTCGCCGCCGTGCTGCTGATCAGACTGTTCCAGGAGGGCGTCACCTCGCCGGCCATGCTCTCACGGGCGCTCGAATACCATTTCGGCAAGCCGAAGACACCGCCGAAACCGCTCACCCCTGTCTGCAACCGCTATGCGATACAGGGATTGCCCCGCGACGAAAGACGCGTCGCCGGCTAGCTCCGAAGGATTATTGTGCGGAAAACCCTCTTGCTTTGTATCTCAGTCGCAGCGGCCGGTTATTTCGGATGGGTGCAGTTCGGGGCTTATCAACAACGGCAGCAGGCTCGGGATTTTGCTGACATCGACAGGGAGCGCCGGGTGGCGCTCCTCAAAGTCGATGGCTGCCAGGCACGGGTAGAGCTGCTTCTGACGATGACTGACCGTCTGCTCAAGGCCGGCGGCATGCAGGTGCCGCTCGATATCGGGCGGGATATAGACCTGTGCCTCGCCCGCGGCATCATGTCGGCATCCGGCCTGGCGGAAATGGAAAAAACGAAGCTGATCCGGCTGTTTCCCATGAATGAATAAGCCCTGTGGAAATGTGGCTTTCCTGCGGCAGCCGCCTTAATGGCACCTCAATTTTATTCTATAGGAATGGCATCGCTGATTTGGCCGATGCGGCATTTGCGGTGACCGGATTTCCGGCCCCGCCATTTTCCCGATCGCGAAAGCATGGTGACGTCCCGTCTCAATGTCGGGTTTGGCTTTCGGTGACTCTCCGGTCATCCGCCTCCAGACTGCGATGCGGTTTCAGCAGGCATCATTTTCATTCCACTCCTGCGGCCCGGTGTTGTCGGGTTGCCCCTCATGACGATCACGCGACCGAGGTCGCGACCGACAAGCGGGGCGAAACCACGCAGGCAGCAGCTTTCAATGTCGATCTCAAAGGGAGATTTCACCATGGCAAAAGGACAAGTCAGAAGCAATCGCGAGGTCCGGAAGCCGAAGAAGGACAAGCAGGCAGCGAAGGTGGAAAGCACATTCGCCAACCAGATGAAGACGGCGACCACAACCGCTCCGCAGGGCCATGCTCCAAAGAAATAGCAGCTCTTATCGAGCCGCCGGCTTTCGCCCTCACCGCGCATGACAGCGCAAATCTGAATCGATTTGCGAGAGGATTATGCGCGAATTCAAAGTGATAGCGCGTCCCGTCGGACGCGCCGCGCTCCAGCGCGACACCATCACCCATTGACATGTTTTCAGAAAAACAGGAATTGCTGCACCCATGACCACTCTTCACACAATGTACCACTTCGACTATCCGCTTTTCCTCATTCGCTCGGCCGTGGTGATTGCCCTCGGCCTGTCGGCCATCGCGGCCTTTCACGGCGTCACTCTGTGATCGAATCTGCGCGCCGCAGCGAGTGCGAGGAAATCCAAGTTGCCCGTCTGGGCGAGCATGCCGAAAACCCGGAGCGATCACACGGGGATGCCGCGCTTTTCGCCGAAAAACGCTGGTTGAAGATCCTTGCCGGATATCGCCAGCCGAGGGCCGGACGCAGCGCCTTCGAGCTGGCCGTCACCGTCGTCCCCTTCGTGCTGTTCTGGGTCGCCGCATGGGCGGCGGTTCACTACAGCTTCTGGCCTGGCCTGATTCTCGTCATTCCCGCCGCCGCCTTCCTGCTGCGGCTGTTCATGATCCAGCATGATTGCGGCCACGGCTCGTTTTTCGCCCGTCGCCGCCTCGACGATTGGGTGGGACGCACGATCGGAATCTTGACGCTGACGCCTTACGACTATTGGCGCCGGGCGCATGCGGAACACCACGCCTCGGCCGGAAACCTGGACGAGCGCGGGGTCGGCGACATCGAGACGCTGACGATCGCCGAATATAACGCGCTGTCGCGCTGGGGCCGGCTGGCCTACCGGCTCTACCGGCACCCGGCGGTGATGTTCGGGATCGGGCCGGCATGGCTGTTTATCATCAAGCAGCGCCTGCCTTTCGGCATGATGCGCTCCGGCGCCCTGCCCTGGGTCTCGACCATGGCGACCAACCTTGCCATCGCACTCGCCGCAGCATTGCTGATCTGGGCGGTGGGGATCGTCCCCTTCCTGCTGGTGCATCTGCCGATCGTGCTGCTGGCCGGTGCCGCCGGCGTCTGGCTGTTCTATGTCCAGCACCAGTTCGAGGAAACGCATTGGTCGAAGAAGCCGGACTGGCAGTTCCAGCATGCTGCCCTGCACGGCGCCTCGCATTACGACCTGCCGCCGGTGCTGCGCTGGATCACCGGCAATATCGGCATCCACCACGTGCATCATCTGTCGAGCCGGGTGCCCTATTACCGACTGCCGGAAGTGCTGCGGGATCATCCCGAGCTTGCCGAGATCGGCCGCATCACCCTCATGGATAGCCTGCGCTGCGTCAAGCTGGTGCTGTGGGACGAGCAGACGAAGCGGCTGGTGTCGTTTCGCGATGCAGCCCGGCTTGCCCCCGCACGGTAGTCGACAAACCTCAGAGCGGTTCAGCTTTTCATGGAAAAGCAGAACCGCTCGAGTCTTTTGTTTTGCGCAATTCCCGGCAAAACCGCTTCGCGCTTTGCCGGGAATTTGCTTTGTTTGGTCTACGCAATTCCGGACGGAAAACCGCTTCGCACTTTTCCCGGAATTTGCTTTAGCGGTAGCCAGTCACGTCAGCCGGTTTGCCCGCCTCCTGAACCTCCACCATGTAGCGCCAGCAATCCGGCCGTGAACCGTCGATGTCATCGAAGCCGTAGGTCTTGGCCATGCCGCCGCTCGACAGCGACTGGCCGTTCCAGCGGGCGCGGTTAGGATCGGCAGCGATCGCCACAACCGCGCGACCGACGAAGCGCGGGGTTTCGGAAATGGCGAAATGCGGCTGCACCTTCGTCGCGTCGCGCCAGTTCCCCTCACTGACACCATAGGCATCCAGCATCATTTCCGAGCGCAGCCAGCCGGGCGTGATGGCAATGGCGGTGGCGCCGTGTTTTGCCAGGTCCTGTGCATGCGCCCACGCCATGCGGGTGACGCCTGTTTTGACGAGGTCATAGAATGGCGACAGCCGGTAATGGGTGGCATTATAGTCGGCCGTGCCGTCGGTTACCTCGACCAGCAGCCCGCCCGGCCGCTCGATCATCAGCGCCAGGGCGTAATGGGCGGTGATCAGATGCGTCTCGATGCCGAGCTGCAGCATGCGCAGGCCCTTGTCCAGCGAATGCTCCCACACTGATTTGTCCCATTCGAACAGCTTCTCGCCGCCCCAGATGTCGTTGACGAGAAGATCGAGCCGGCCGGCCTCCTCGCGGATGCGGGCGACCAGCGCCTCGACCTGCTCCTTGACCAGATGGTCGACCTGCACAGCAATGCCCCTGCCGCCAGCAGCGGTTACCAGCTCGGCCGTCTCCTCGATCGTCTCCGGCCTGGCGTATTCGGATTGCTGCGCGCGTGTCGTGCGCCCGCTGACGTAAACGGTGGCGCCGGCGGCGCCGAGTTCCACTGCGATGCCGCGACCGGCGCCGCGTGTTGCACCGGCCACCAAAGCCACTTTCTCCCGCAAGTCCGCTGTCATCTGTCCATCCTCCTCGATAGAACTGCGCAAATCCGGGCGCAAAAGCGCTACGCATTTTTGCTGGAATTGCTTTAGGACGGCCTTCATGCCGTTCAGGAAGCGCCCGGAATTAAGCCCGCGCTCCTTGTATATAAACGAATGATCGTTTACATTGGTGGTGAATGCAAGAGGAATTTCATGCCACGCCGTCGCACATTGTCCGATGAGCAGCTTCTCGCCATGGTGCTGGCACTGATCCAGGCCGAGGGGCCGGATGCGGCGACCTTTGCGGCGGTGGCGAAAGCGAGCGGCCTTTCCGGCTCGACGCTGGTGCAGCGTTTCGCAACGAAGGCGGCGATGCTGCGCGCAGCGCTGCTCTATGCCTGTGACAGGCTGGATGCGGAGACGGCGCGGCTTGCCGGGAGCGTGGCGAAAACCCCGGAAGGCGCCGTCGCGCTGCTCGTCGGCTTGTCGCAGGATTACGGCGACAATGCCGCCGCCTATGGCGAGGGCTTGCTGGTGCTGCGCGAGGATTTCCGCGATCCGGTGCTGCGAGCCCGCGGTGCCGACTGGGGAACGGCGCTGACGAAAGCGATCGCGCGCTGTTTCGGCTCGGTGAGCGATCCGGAGACGATTGCCCGGCTGATGCTGGCGCAATGGCAGGGTTCGCTCACCTGGTGGGGATTTGGCGCAGACGGCCCGGTGGCTGCCTATGTGGAGACGGAATTGAAGCGCTTCCTGACAGCAGTGAAGCCCTGATCCCAAGTGTCGAGGTATCATCTTGAATTCGTTGCAGACAGAATCTCATGATTGAATGCGAGACGACATCCGCCTCAAATGCAAGTCCAGGTCAAAGCATTGTGAAACTGAACACCTCTGGCGCCTTGCGGCGGTTCAGGGCATCCTATGATGGCTGAAAATTGTGTTTATGGCAGTTGGAGGAATGCCGATGCGCTGCTTTACCGTGCTTGGACCCTCGCAGACCGGAAAATCAACAGTCGTGGAAAAGCTCGGCTCCCTGGAGGGGGCGCCGAGAAAGTCCAGCTCCCCTTATGGATTGAACCTCACAGAATTCACCTTTGGAAAAGAGGCGTGGTGTGCGCTGGATGCGCCGGGACCCAACGAAGCGTTGGCGCATGCACAGCACGCGCTTCTTGCCAGCGACGCCTGCATCTTGTGCGTTTCATCGGCACCCGAGGAGGCTGTGCTCGCCGCGCCCTATCTGCGGATAGTCGAAGCCTCGGGGACGCCGTGCATCCTCTTCGTCAACCGAATGGACGAACCGAGAGGGCGGCTGAGGGACGTGATCGCCGCGCTTCAAGACTACGCCAACCACACGCTTTTGCTTCGCCAGATCCCGATACGCGAGGGGGACAGGATCATAGGCAGTTGCGATTTGATTTCGGAACGGGCGTGGCGCTACCGGGAAGGCCAGGCTTCGGCGCTGATCGCAATCCCCGAAAGCTCCGCCGAGCGCGAGCACGAAGCGCGCAGCGAGCTTCTGGAACACCTGTCCGAATTCGATGACTGGCTTCTCGAGGAACTGATCGAAGATCGCGAGCCGCCCAGCGACGCGCTCTATGCCATTTCATCGCGGGTTCTCAGGGAAAACAGGATTATTCCCGTCCTGATCGGTGCCGCAAGTCACGGCAACGGCATGATGAGGCTGATGAAGGCGCTGCGCCACGAGGCGCCGCCGGTGGGGGTTCTTCGACAGCGCCTGGCTCGTGCGGGCAATGTCGATGAAAACAAGCTGACCGCCGTGAGCTTCCATGCCTATCATCGCCAGAATGTCGGTAAGACAGTGCTCGTGCGCGCGCTTGGCGAGGGACTGCGGCAGGGCGCATCACTGGGCGGCTCCAGCCTCGGCGCCGTACAGCATCTCGCAAACGGGCGATCCAATTCGGCGGTTGTGCCTGCGTCGGGGGATGTGTTTGCGACGGTCAAGTCCGACCACTTGCCCGTCCCTTCGCTGTTGACATCAGTCGCGGTGGTCGCCCCGCCTGAATGGACGGAGCCACCCACGCCGATGCTTGAAAGGATCCTAATCCCAGGCAGCGAGCGCGATGAAAACAAGCTCTCCGAAACGCTGGCAAAACTTTCCGAGACGGATCGCGGCCTAACGGTCTTGAAGGAGGAAAGCACCGGCGCCCAGCTCGTCTGCGCCCAGGGGCCGGTGCATCTGCGCGATCTCTGCCGAACCCTGGCCGACGTGTTTCACATCGACGTAACCGATCGAACGCCCAGCCCGATCTACCGCGAGACAATTGCGAAACCATCTGAGGTTCATTACCGTCACCGCAAACAGACCGGCGGTGCCGGGCAATTCGCGGATGTGAAGCTGAACATTCATCCTAACGCGCGTGGCCAGGGTTTCACCTTCAATGAATCGGTCAAGGGCGGCGTCGTTCCGCGCAACTACATTCCCGCAGTCGAAGCAGGCGCGCGCGAAGCGATGGAGAAAGGGCCGCTCGGCTTCCAGGTCATCGATGTCGGCGTAACGCTGTACGATGGTCAGCACCATGCCGTCGACAGTTCGGAACACGCCTTCCGGACTGCGTCGAAAATGGGAGTGCGACAGGCGCTTTCCGAAGGGTCGGCCGTTTTAATGCAACCGGTCTTCCGCAGCGAAATTCACATTCCGTCGATCTATTCCGGCAACCTCGTCCAGATCGTCTCCGCTCTCAAGGGTCAGGTTCTTGGCTTCGACCGGGATGAAACCGCTAAAGGATGGGACATCTTCCGGGCACTCATTCCGGGCGGCGCACTTGACGATCTGGCGCGGGCGCTGCGCTCGGCGACGCAGGGCATTGGTTATTTCTCCAAGACCTTCGATCACTTCGAGGAGCTATACGGCAAGGAAGCGGACGCCATCGTGAGGGCACACGAGGAACCAGGCGTCGCACACTGACACGTTCGCGCCACGTCATGCTCGTTCGCAGAATGGGGCTCATGTCGTTTGGCAGTTAACCGCGAGAATGCGCCGTTTCACGCTTCCTCTTCATCCTTCTCCTCGCCGACGGTCAGCGGCCAGTCGACGACATAATCCTCGAGATCGTCGATATCGATTTCATTTTCATTGATCGTGCGGCCGCGGGCGGAAATGCCGGCGGCATGGACGGTCTCGGGATCGCCGGAGATCAGCGGATGCCACCAGTAGAGATCCCGGCGTTCATTGACCAGCCGGTAGCCGCAGGTGGGCGGCAGCCAGGCGATGTCGGGCACATTCTCCTTCGTCAGTTGCACGCAATCCGGCACGAAATCCCAGCGGTTCTCATAGCTGGAGCAGCGACAGCTTTCGCCGTCGAGCAGCTTGCAGCGGACCGAGGTGAAATAGATATCGCCGCTATCCCATTCCTCGATCTTGTTGAGACAACAGAGGCCGCAGCCGTCGCAGAGGCTTTCCCACTCGGCGACAGTCATTTCGGCCAGCGTCTTGCGCTTCCAGAAGGGCAGATCGTTCATCGTTCGTTTCTTGCAACAGCGACCCGCAAATTCGCGTGCCCCTCATGCATCTCTCTTGTTATCAGCCGCAAAATCAATCAATCCTTCAGTATACTCCTGGTACTCGGAGAATTCTCTCCTGGTATCGGAGAGCTTTGCGGCCATATGCGGGCCTCGCGCTTTCGTTGGATATGACCGAAGTGCGATCAGGCGGGAATACAGGACGTGCAGGATCCGGACAACCCAGAAAACGGCTCGGAAAACGGGCCGGGAAAAGCGGCAAATGGCGCGGCGGACAAACGTCCGGCGAAGAGCCGTCACATTCTGCTGCGCATCGATTCCTGGATCGATTCGACCGTCTGGAACGCCGGCTTCCGTGCCGCCGAGATCTGGGAAGACATCACCATCTTCTTCCGCCGCTTCCGGGTGCGCGGCTGGAAGCGCATGGTCTTCGAACTTGCCGGCGAAGGGCTGACGCTCGGGGCGGCCGGCTCGGTGCTGATGCTGCTGCTGGCCCAGCCCGCTTTCGAGGCGACCAAGGAGGACTGGCGCAACCGCGGCGATTTCGCCGTCACCTTTACCGACCGCTACGGCAACGTCATCGGCCATCGCGGCGTCATCCACCAGAATTCCGTGCCGATCGACGAACTGCCGGATTCCTTGATCAAATCGGTTCTCGCCACCGAAGACCGGCGCTTCTTCGACCATTTCGGCATCGACGTCATCGGCCTCTTCCGCGCCATGGTCACCAACGCCCAGGCCGGCGAAGTCGTCCAGGGCGGCTCGACGCTGACGCAACAGCTCGCCAAGAACCTGTTCCTGTCCAACGAGCGTTCGATCGACCGTAAGGTCACCGAGGCGTTCCTGGCGCTTTGGCTCGAGGCCAACCTTTCCAAGAAGGAAATCCTCTCCACCTATCTCGACCGCGCCTATATGGGCGGCGGCACCTTTGGCGCTGCGGCGGCAGCGCAATTCTATTTCGGCAAGGACATCACCGATGTGAACCTTGCCGAATCCGCCATGCTCGCCGGCTTGTTCAAGGCGCCGGCGAAATATGCGCCGCATGTCAACCTGCCGGCGGCGCGGGCGCGCGCCAACGAGGTGCTGACCAATCTGGTGCAGAGCGGGTTGATGACCGAGGGCCAGGTGATCGCCGCCCGGCGCAATCCGGCGACCGTCGTCGACCGCAACGAGGTGGAATCGCCCGATTTCTTCCTCGATTGGGCCTTCGACGAGGTGCAGCGGCTTTCGCCGCGTTTCCACCAGCATTCGCTGATCGTGCGCACGACGATCGACATGGGCATCCAGCAGGCGGCCGAGGATTCGGTCGAGACGTCGCTGCGTGAATATGGCGAGGCCTACCACGCCAAGCAGGGCGCGATGGTGATGATCGAAAACGGCGGCGCCGTGCGCGCCATGGTCGGCGGCCGCGATTACGGCGAAAGCCAGTTCAATCGCGCCACCCGGGCGCTGCGCCAGCCGGGCTCCTCCTTCAAGGTCTATACCTATTCGGTGGCGATGGAGAGCGGGATGACGCCGCAGACGACGATCGTCGACGCGCCGATCTCCTGGGGCAATTGGAGCCCGCATAATTATGCCAACCGCTATGCCGGCCGCATCACGCTCGAGACCGCGATTGCCCAGTCGATCAACACCGTGCCGGTGCGGCTCGCCAAGGAAAAGCTCGGCATCCAGCCGATCCGGGCAATGGCGAAGAATCTCGGCGTCGAAACGCCGATCCGCGACGACGTCACCATCCCGATCGGCACCTCCGAGGTGACGGTGCTCGACCAGGCGACCGCCTATGCCACCTTCCCGGCCGGCGGCTACCAGTCGCGCCGCCACGGCATCACCCAGATCCTCGATTACGACGGCGATGTGCTCTACGATTTCGACCGAGACGAGCCGGCGCCGAAACGCGTGCTCTCCGAACAGGCCGACGCCTATATGAACCAGATGCTGTCGCGTGTTCCCTATGTCGGCACGGCGCGCAAGGCGGCCCTCGACAACGGCATCTTGACCGCCGGCAAGACCGGCACGACCCAGGCCTATCGCGACGCTTGGTTCGTCGGCTTCACCGGTAATTACACCTGCGCCGTCTGGTTCGGCAATGACGACTATACCTCGACCAACGAGATGACCGGCGGCTCGCTGCCGGCGATGACCTTCAAGCGTGCCATGGACTACGCCCATCAGGGTGTGACGCTGCGCGCCATTCCCGGCGTCGAAAACCCTCTGCCCTCGGAAAAGGACCTCGCCAAAACCACCGCCGCCAAGCCGCAGGACGGATTGCCGCAGCTCATCCGGCCGCGCATGCTCTCGGTGCAATCGACCGACATCCTTAAAAAGCTCGGCGAGAAGCTGAAGAATGCCGCGCCGCTGGCGCCGGCGAAGGTGGCGAGCGCGGAATAGTTGGCGCGGGAGATTGCCTGTGGCTGCCCCTTCGCCTGCCGGCACCGTCCTTCGGACCCCCCGCTCGCGGGGCGAAGGGACCACACCGCGACCTCTCCGTCCCTCGCCAACCTCTCACAGGGCGCCTCCCCTCTCCCCGTTTTTACGGAGAGAGGGTTAGGATGAAGGGGCAGCCATTGGCGCCAACAGGGCAGCCTTCTTGCCGCACCTGGCATGACGGCTTTGCGGATATAACCGGGGATCAATCACCGCCTATGTCACGGTGCGGCATTCCACCCTGCCAGAATCAGTGGTAACCCTTTGATCCCGGTTTCCAAGGTCATGACGTGTTTCGCTTTCCCCTTTTCATCCTGATCACGCTGATCGTCGCCTTCGGCGGCGGGATCATGATTTCGCTGTATGCGCTGGATGCGACACAGGGTTTCGGGGCGATCAAGCTCGGCGCCTGGGAGGCCTTTCCGGCGCTGCAGACGGTCGAGGCTGATCCTTATGCCAAGTCGCACCGCGCCCGCGCCGGCAAGCTGCTTTATGGCAGCGCCGAGGGCCTGACCTTTACGGCGAGCGTCGATGACGATGGCGCGCGGCTGAATGCCAACTGCCGCTACCGCATCAGCGGGCAGACGCCGCCTGCCCGGCTGTGGACCCTTTTTACCGCCGACAATGGCGGCAATCCGGCAGCGGTGAAGACCGGGCATCCCTCGGCGCTGAATTCCTGGACGGTGCTGCGCCAGCCGGACAGCAGCTTCTCGATCGAAATCTCCGCCGCCGCGCAGCCGGGCAACTGGCTGGCCTTGCCGGAGGCCGGCACCTTCCGGCTGGTGCTGACGCTGTTCGACACACCGACTGCCGGCAGTTCCGGGGTGATCGACCTCGCCATGCCGAAGCTCACCAAGACCGGATGCGGCAATGCTTAGGATATTCTTCGCCATCCTGACCGGCCTTTTCGGCGCAGCGCTGCTGCACCTCGTCATCATCCTGTCGCTGCCGCATTTCACCGGCAAGGATGCGGCGACCCGGGTCGAGGCGGAGGGTGACCTCAACAATTTCTACCTGCTCGGCAGCCAGTATGACGAGGCCGGCCTTGCCAATGGCGACCCCTTCCTGCGCACCGCCGTCTGCTCCTTCGACGTCGAGGATGCGCCGGTGCATTTCACCGCCAAGGGCAATGTGCCCTTCTGGTCGATCGCGATTTACGACAGTGCGTCCAATGAGGTCTTCAGCATGAACGACAGGACGTCGGTCGGCGGCGCGCTCGACGTGCTGGCCGGAGGTCCGATCCAGCTGACCGACCTGCGCAAGAACCTGCCGCAGGAATTGCAACAGGCGATCCTGGTGGAAATGGCTCGGCCGGACGGTTATGCCGTGCTGCGGACGCTGGCGCCGCAGGTGAGTTTCGATGAGGCGGCGCGGACCTTCCTGACGCAAGCCGGCTGCGAGCAATTCACCGCTCGCTAGGGTTGAGCACGCGGTTACTTCTTGTTGACGCGCGGCGCGGGCGCCGGGCGATGTTTCGGGCTCTCGACCAACCGCTCGTAGCGAACGCCGGTGAACCAGAGGATCTTGGCTTCGCGGGGCTCTTTATCCGGCCGACGCGGCGCCCGCGGCCGCCGATCCGCCAATGCGACTACTATTGCCATTCTCGTCTCCATGCACTGCCCGAGACGGATGAATTTGCGATGGATTTCACCCTGCCCGCCAATGTGCGGGCCGGCGCGTCCTGCGGGGCCGGGATTGCCGGACCGAGGGCATTCGCGCCTTTCCCACGGCACCTGATTGAAATACCGTGATCAGGACTTTCAACGATCCAGATACTCAAATCGCGTGGTTCCCATCCGAATTGAGACAGATGACAGTTAACAGTTTACTAATGTTCGGCGGACGCCAAACACAGTTCACGTCACTTCCCTGAAACGCGCGAAGAGTTGATTTGGTTTCATGCCGCGCGCGCAAAGTACCGGCCGCGGATCGATGCGTAAAATTGGAGGCAATTCATATAGTTGGGATAGAAGAGACGGGATTATCTGCGGGGAAAGGCATGTGTTGCAAAAATGCTTCATATAAATATTTAATTGCGGCCACCTCGGATGCGCGTATGGTTGCTCTCGTCGATCACAGTTTCCGGGCGCCGGTCGATCGCGGATTTCCCGCGCTCTTGCCGGGATGCGGAGGACACGCGGTGTCGTTGCTGGTGAATTCATCTTTCTCGCCTGAGGATCTCGACGTGCTGCGCAGTGCGCTCGATGCCTGGTGCGCGGAACAGCGCGTCGACATCAAGAGCGTCGAGGCTCAGTTTGCCGCATCCGCAGTACTCGACCTTTATCAGGCCGGTCACGACAGCCGCGAAAAGCTGCTGCACGCGCTCCACGATCGCAAGGCTGCCTGAACTTTTCCACCCTCACATCAGCGATGAGCAACGGCGGCGGCGCCCTGCTCAAACCCGGCATTTTTATATTGCCGGCTAATCAAATCGCGACACGCTTCGCGTGTGTATTTCTGTGGCATTTTAATAAAATCTTCAGCATGCATTAACCGTACCGGTGTAGGATTTGTTCATAACCGTATGGCCTGACATGCGTTCCGCCAGCGCATATCGGCCCGTGGTCCCCTTGTTCTGCGTTTTCGGGGTGTTGTTGTGCGTGACCGGTTTCGAGACCTAGAAGGCCCCTTGGCCGTCAGGAAAAAGGACGTGGTATTGATGGCGACTGTCAGCAGTTTCGAGAACCTGTCTCATCCGACACGCTCCGAACTGCGCCAATTTGCCGAGCTTTTCATGCCGCTATTCCAGGCCTCCTCCGACGAGGCCAAGCGCCAGGCGGTCGCAGCCCTGTCCCAATGTGAGAACATGCCGGCCGCCGTGGCGCTGTTCATCGGCAACCAGCCGATCGAAATCGCCGCACCTTTTCTTGCCGCTTCAAAAGCCATTGCCGACGACACGCTGATCACCATCGCGCGCATGCAGGGTGCGGCGCATGTCAAGGCGATCGTCAGCCGCGATTCGCTCTCGCCGAAGGTCATCGATGCGCTGGTGGCGCTGCGCCAGACCCAGCCGCGCTCCGCCGCCGCACCGGCGCCGATCACGGAATCGCCGGCAGTGCCGCTTGCGCCGGCCCCCACCGAAACCAACGAGGCAGACGCGCTGGAAGAACAGCGGATCGCCAATGAAGAGGCGTTGCGCGAGCGCATCCTCGGCCTGGCCGGTCATCTCGGCCATAAGGAGGACGACAGGCTCGGCCTGCGCACGCTCACCGACATCCAGGAGGCATTGCTGGTGCGCTTCGCCCGCTCGCGCGAGGCGACGCATTTCGCGACAGCCCTTGCCGACGCGCTGTTCGCCAGCCGCTGGCTTGCCGAGCGCATCATGCTCGACCTCTCAGGCCAGCAACTCGCCACGACGCTGACGAGCCTCGGCATGAACTTTCTCGACGCCGTCTTCGTGCTGGAAAGACTTTATCCGCATCTTGCCGAACAGCAGCACAACGTCACACGCGGCTGGATGGTGCTCGATGCGCTCGACCCGGAAGAATGCCACGAACGTGTGGACGCCTGGCGCCGCGCCGATCGTTATACCTATAAGCCCGAAGTGCCCAATGTGCCGGCCCCTCAGGAAACGCCCAACCACCGCTTCATCCGCCAGGCGGCGCAGCAGCGCGACATGCGCGTCATGGGACGGCGGTATCGCTGAACTCAAGCCCCGCTTCGGCTGTCAGCCATTCCGCCCAAGCGGGAGCATGTCTCCCAGTTCCTCCGCCTCCAGCTCGACGATCCAGAGATCGGGGTCGAACTTGCGTTCACGCTCCAGCATGGCGCGCACCGCGTCCGGGTCGGCTCGCGACAGGCGGACCTCGAACAGCCGGTCGCCGGCCTGGCCTTCGTCGAAGGCGGTCTGCGGCGCCGGCGCATAGAGCGTTTCCAGGCCGTCGCGGAAATGCTGGCGGATGAAGATCGCACCCGCCTCGTCCGCCCCCTTCTTCTCGACGGCTGCGAAATCGCCGCTGGCGAAGACGCGGCGCAGGAGTGCGGAAACGAAGATGTCGGCGCGTAATCTCATCGGCGCGGTATAGACCGGCGCGCCGACGGCGGCAATCCGCCCCAATGCCGCCCGCGGACGGCGAGAGGCCGCGAGGAGCGAATCTGAAAGATCGCCACGCGCTTTAGATCGCGCCGATTTCCTTGAGTTTCTTCAGCACCGCCTGGTTCGGCTCGCCATTTTCGGGCAGGTTGTAGTGCTTCTGGAAATGGCGGATGGCCGCGCGGGTCTGTTCGCCGGCGACGCCGTCGACACCGACATTGGCATAGGCCATGTTGGAAAGACCCTTCTGGATCTTCAGCACCAGGTCGACATTGGTGATTTCGCTCGATGGAACCTGCTTTGCGGCCGAAGGAGCTGTCTTGACCGTCTTTTCGGCGCTGCGGATCGCCGCTGCCACCGGGTCTTCCGCCGCCGCCTTCGAGCTCACATCCTCGGGCGGCCTTTCGGCGGGCACGGTTGACGGGCCTGATGCATCGGTCTTCAGCGCCGCCAGCACCTCCGGCGTCGGATCGCCGGTCTGGGCCATGCCGACGGTTTCCTCGAAGAAGAGGATGGCCGCACTGGTGCGCGGGCCGATGATGCCATCGGGGATGCCGTTGTAGAGGCCGCGGCGCACCAGCTGCTGCTGGATGTCCATGACAAGCTGGCTCGGCTGCTGGCCGGGTGCGACCGGCGCCGGCGTCGCATTGGTGGTGGCGGCGGCATCGTCCGGCCGTTCGATCCGGAAGGTGGTGACGTCGCCCTGCTCCTCGGCCGGGCGGCGGGCGCCGAGCACGGTCGGAGACTGCGGGTCGCGGGTGCGGAAAATCGGATGCGGATGCAGGCCCGGCTGATACCAGAGCGCATTGGCGGCGACGAAGGAGAAGATGACGATGAAGGTGATCGTGCCGCCGGCGACCGACGGATTGCGGCCGATGACACCGCCGAGCACGGATGCGCCCTGCAGGCTGAGGCCGCCCAAGGCGGCAGCGCCCGAGATGATAAGGCCCGGCTGCTGCCGGCCCTTTCTTCCCTTAGGCGATTTTCGCTTGCGCGCGGCCATCGAAACGCCCCTCTTCCAATTCTGCACCTGACTTGACCGCGCCCTTCAGCCGCGGCGGAAATTCGACAGTCGCGCCATGACCGGCGTCTTCGGCGTGCTTGGCGCCCGAGCCGTCCACCGCGATCTCGATGGTGATGATCGTGCCTTCGCCCGGCTGGCTGGCAATGGCGAAGTTGCCGCCATGCAGCGCCACCAGCCCCTTGACCAAGGATAGGCCGAGGCCGGTGCCTTCGAAGCGGCGGGTATAATCGTTCTGGATCTGGACGAAGGGCTGGCCGAGCAAGGCCAGCTTGTCGGCCGGGATGCCGATGCCGGTATCGCTGACCGTCAGTTTCAGGATGCCGTCGCGCGCCGCCGCATCGACCGAGACGACGCCGCCGGCATCGGTGAACTTGATGGCATTGCCGACGAGATTGATGAGGATCTGCTGGATGGCGCGCTGATCGGCGACGACCTCGCCGAGGCCGCGCTGGATACGGCTGGTCAGCGTGAGACCCTTGGTCTTGGCCTGCAATGCGAGCATCGATTCGCAGGACTTGACCGAGCTCGATATATCGAAGCCTTCGAGGATCAGCTCATAGCGGCCGGCTTCGATCTTGCTCATGTCGAGCATGGTGTTGACGACGGACAGGAGATGCGCGCCGGAATCGCGCACCAGGCCGACATATTCGCGCTGGCGGTCGTTTTCAAACTTGCCGAAATATTCGCCGATCAGGATATCGGAAAAACCGAGAATGGCGTTGAGCGGCGTGCGCAACTCGTGGCTGACGGCGGCAAGGAAGCGCGATTTGGCGTCGTTTGCCGATTCGGCATCGGCCGCGCGGTTATGGGCTTCGTCCCGCAGCTGCTGCTCGACAGAGACATCGCGCAGTTGGGCGATGATGGCGGCAAGTTCGCCGTCGGCATCGCGCCGGGCCGTCATGTCCATTCTGAGATAGGCGAACTGGCGTTGATCGCGCGAGACCGAGGGCCGGTCGAGGCGCAGATCGACGCACGCGGCCTCCTCGCCCCGGCGCAGGCTATCCAACGCCTGCAGGAAAAGGATGCGGTCGGAGACATGCACCTGCTCGAGGAAGCCCCTGCCCTTGGGATCGCGCATCCAGGCGAGGAAATCGCGCCGGTCGCGGCCGCCGACGGTCGCCACGCTGCCATGCGGGTCGAGAAAGAAGACGAGGCCCGGGGTGGCGGCAAGGAAGAAATCCTCGGCCGACTGCGTGGCGATACCGGCGGCCGAGCCCTGACGGGCGAGCGCGATGCTGCCGACGGCGGAAAAGAGAAAGGCGGCGCAGACCATGGCGACACCGGCCGGCAAGGCGACGGCCGGACTGGTGACCGCCGAAAGGCCGATAGGGGCGACAATGAGAGCGGCCGACGAGAACAGTACGAGGCGGCGCAGGATCGCGAGCTCGCGTTGGCGCACGGCTTCACCGCCGCCCGTCCGGGAGAGCCAGCTTGTCGCTGCCCGGTCTACGAGGGCCGTCATCCAGCCGCCAATGTTACTCAATACACGCACGCAATACCCGCCCGAAAGGCTGTCTATCGATCCGGACAATAGGCCTTGGCGACTTAAAGAAAGGATAAGGCAAAAGCGCTGTTCACAGCCTGAAACGGTCGAAATTCTCGTTTTGAAGCATCTGGAAGGCTCTTTGCCTTTTGTGGTTAATAGGGGGTAAGCGACGGATTTTCCTCATATTTCAGCATTGCGTTAACTCCTGTGGCAAGGCGAGCTGGTAAAAGTCCTGCAATTGCAAGCAGGTGCTGCCCTGATGCTTAACGGCGATCGCTCGCATTCGACTAAAATGCGGTTCAAATGCCGTTCGCTAAAATTTGAACTAAATTTGCCGCAAATGCGCGTGAGTTTCGAAAAGCGGCATTCGCAACTTGGCGGTAGGGTGAAAACACACCGGACAACCGGCCTGATTCGGCGACAAGAACCGGACGGGAAAACAGGATGGGCAACGACAATGTGGTTTCTGATCAAAGGATCCTTCTGGTTTGGCCTCGTGCTCGTGCTTCTTTCCGTCTTCAGCACGGAGAGTTCCGACACGCTCGCGGGCGGCCCGCAATTGCAGCTTTCCGACGCGTTCACGGCGGCAAGCGGCGCCTATGACTATCTGACAGGCATGTGCTCGGAAAAGCCAGAGGTCTGCACCAAGGGCGCCGAAACCGTCACCGCGCTCGGCTACCGGGCCCGTGAAGGCGCCCGCGTCGCCTATGAACTTCTCGACAGCCAGTTCAAGGACGAGACGCCGGCGACCGCAAGGCATGCCGAGCCGCAGGTGCCGGTGGCGCTCAACATGCCTTCGCTGGCGGCGCCCGCCATCCAGGAGAAGCTGCGCGAGGCAAAAGCAGCGCTCGGCCAGCCGATGCCTTACCGCCCGCCGGTCGACGACGATGCCGCAGCCGAGACGGTGGTCACCGGCGCGATTCCGCTGCCGACGCCGAAGCCGGCGATCTGACGAAATTTTTCGCGGGCACCCGCCCGCAGCGTTTCAGCTTGCATCGGTGGTCCGCATGACGCGGAGATGCCCCATGCCTGACGTGCCTGCCCTGTTTTAATTCAGCATGTTGCTGCGCCGTGAGGATGCCCATCCCTCACGGCGTTTTTTCTATCTTTTGTTTGCGCAATTCCCGGCAAAACCGCTTCGCGCTTTGCCTCGGAAAACCGCTTCACACTTTTCCTGAAATTGCTTTAATGGTTCAAATCTGCCGGTCTTTCACCTATATGCACCTATAGAGCATTTCCTGACGCATTCCGGACGCAAAACCGCTGTGCACTTTTGCTGGAAGCGCTTCAATCGTGAAAGGCTTCTGCATGGCATCCCTCGACCAGATCATTGACGACTTCACCTTCCTGGACGATTGGGAAGACCGCTACCGCTATGTCATCGAACTCGGCAAGGCGCTGCCTGATCTGGCCGAAGAGAAGCGCACCTCCGAAAACAAGGTGATGGGCTGCGCCAGCCAGGTCTGGCTGGTCACGCATGCGACAGGCAATCTCGACAATCCGGTCATGAACTTCGAGGGTGATTCCGACGCCCATATCGTGCGCGGCCTCGTCGCCATCGTGCTGGCCACCTATTCCGGC
>NZ_NWSQ01000003.1 GCF_002531725.1 Rhizobium sp. L43 | reverse complement strand
GGGCTCGATGCCTTCGAGATTTTCTCGAAGATCGGCCTGGTGGAAAACCTGTCATCGCAGCGTTCGAACGGACTGCGGTCGATGGTGAACAGGATCCGGGAAGAAGCCAGAGTCCGCGCCGCGGCGTGAGCGCGATCGCGGCCAGGTCGGCTTTGAGTTGCTTTGGCCAATCGATTCGGAAAGCGCCTCCCAGCCGAATCGAGTATATTAACTCTTGCTCACAGTATAGGAAATCATTCTAAGCCCGCCGGCAAAGCATAAGGCGGGTTGCCTGACGCTATTTTGGCGCCCCCCCGAATCACTTGCGCAGGTTCGAAATACTGCAGCGATTGTTTTCATCGCCTTGAAACGGCACACAAAAACATGCGGCACCCTCGATGCAGGAGACCCGCCCCTCATCCGGCTACCATCCGCACGAACCGACAACTGTGGCACGAAGCCGAGTCGAGAACGAAACTCCACAAATTGAAAAAGCCGGGCACAGGACCCGGCTTTTGTCGTCGATGCTTTCGAAAAAGCTCAGCCGCGGCCGCGCTTGCGGCGCTGCCCGAGGCCCATTTCCTTTGCCAGGCGCGAACGCGCTTCGGCATAAGCGGGCGCTACCATCGGGTAATCGGTCGGCAGGTCCCACTTCTCGCGGTATTCTTCCGGCGAGAGGCTGTGATGCGTCATCAGGTGACGCTTGAGGGACTTGAAGTTGCCGCCGCATTCCAAACACGTGATCTGCTCGTCCTGTACGGACTTGCGGACAGAAACTGCAGGCTTCTGTTTTTCGACGATCGCCGCAGCAGGCTGCGGTACGGACGTGTTGCTCAGTGCCGAATGCACGTCGGAAATCAGATTAGCCAGGTCGCTGACCGGTACAACATGGTTGCTGACATAAGCCGCGACGATGTCGGCCGTCAGTTCCACAAGCAGCTCCGGCGCATTGCCGGTCGCCATATCCGTCATATTTTTTCTCCTGTTAGCATGCTCAAACGGCCTTTGACTGACACGCCAAAGACCCGCCTCGTAGAAGCGAACAGCAAAAGCACGGGAAGCGACCTTCTGTTTCGAAAAACGCGAAATCCACCCCTAGATTCCGAAGAGCGAGACCTGTTCTTATACTGCCTGATTGCAAACCACTACGTCATACCCCAGGCGTTGGCCTCAGTTAGACATGAAAAATCAAAACTGAGGGACTTGGAAGCAGTACGATTGTAATTCACAATCAGAACTCTACTTGCATTTTCAAATACCATCGTTTGACCAAAAGGCCAATTATTATTTGTCGTTTTTCTTGAGAAAAAATGACAGATGAAGAATTAAGGCACGCCCAGGCAAGCTTTACTCACAGCTTCCTGTGCATAAGTTTTGCATAAATCTGGTAAAGCAGCCGCACAGAACAGGCTCAGCGCTTGCTGATATCGTCGCGGACCGAGACAGCGCCGAGCTGATATCCCGAAAGATGGGCGGCTCTCGCCAGCAGATGGGCCGAGACCGGCGCCGTCAGCAACAGGAAGACGAAGCCGGCAATGGCGCGGGCGAGAATCGCCAGCTCCTGGGAATAGAGGCCGGCGGCAAGCAGCAGCAGGCCGGAGCCAACAGTTCCCACCTTCGAGGCCGCGTGCATGCGGGTATAGAGATCGGGCAGCCTGACCAGGCCGATCGCCGCGACAAGCGCAAAGAGCGCACCGGCGATCAGCAGAAGAGCGGTGACGGCAGCCAGGATGTAATCCATCATCGCTTCTTCCCCCCTGCCCGGCGTTTTTTTGCGCTGCCTTTTGCCGCAAGCGCGGACGGGGCCGATTTGATGTCGCCGCGCGACAGCACGAATCGGGCGAAGGCGACAGTCGCCAGGAAGCCGACGAGGCCGAGCGAGATGGCGATATCAATATAGAGCGAAAAACCTGTCTTGACCGCGATGACGGCTGTGAAGCCGATGGCGAGACCAGTCAGCATGTCCAGCGCCAGGATCCGGTCCGGCAAGGTCGGGCCGGCAACGACGCGCCAGACGGTCAGAATCAGCGCCAGCCCGAGGATGACGAGGGCGGCCGCGGATGCGGCCGCGACGATGGCGGCAGGCGTGATCACCGGAAGGCCTCCATGATCTTGCGTTCAAAACCATTGGCGATATCACGCTTGGTTGTCTCCGGATCGGAACAATCGAGCGCGTGGATATAGAGCGTGCGGCGATCCGTGGAGACGTCGACCGAGAGCGTGCCGGGTGTCAGGGTAATGAGATTTGCGAGCAAGGTGATCTCGAAATCGCTCGTCACCGTCAGCGGGAAGGCGAAGATGCCGGGCTTCAGCTGCATATCGGGCGAGAGCACAGTGACCGTGACCTTCCAGGCCGACAGCGACAATTCCTTCAGGAACAGCGCGGCGAGTGAAAGCACCAGTCGGGCGCGGCCGATATATCCCTTGCCGCCGAAGGGTTCGCGGATGATGGCCAGCGCCAAGGCGCCGAGCAGGAAGCCGAAGACGAGATTGTGCAGCGAGGCGCTGCCGGTAACAGTGACCCAGGCAATGGACAGCAGCAGGTTGAAGACGAAGGCGATCACCTGATACCTCCGGGGAAGACCGAATGCAGATAGGCCTTTGGATCGGCAAGGCCGGCGGCAGCCGATTGCGACAGCGCCAGCAGCTTTTCCGGCAGGATGCCGAAGCCGATGGTAAGCGCCGTCAATGCGGCAAGCGGCAGGCCTGTGCGCCAGTTTGCTCTCGACGGAGCGAGTGCCACCGCCGGCGGGCGCCAATAGGCGAGCAGAAAGAGGCGGCCGAAGGCGATCGTCGTCAGAAAACCGCCGGCGAGAATCGTCGCCCCCAGCCACCAGGCGCCGCTATCGAGTGAGGCCTTGACGAGAATGACTTTCGGCCAGAATCCGGAAAAGGGCGGCAGGCCGCAGGCAGCAAGGAAGAGCACCAGGGAGAGCGCGGTGAAGCCGCCGCTTTGCCGATAGAGCCCGCCGAGATCCGACAGCGAAAAGCCGCCGCCGCGCCGGGCGATCTCGCCAGCGGCGAGATAAAGTGCAGTCATCAGCACCATGGAATGGAGCGCATAGAAGACCGCGCCGCTGATGCCGTCAATGCCGCCACCAAGGGCGACGCCGGCGAGCATGTTGCCGATGCCCGATATGACGACATAGCCGAACAGCCTGCGGATATCGTTTTCAGCCAGCGCGCCGAGAGCGCCGACGACAATGGTCGCGGCGGCGGCAAGCGCGATCACCAGGCTCAATTCCTGGCGTTCCACCGGCAGCAGCATGACCATCACCCGGATCAGTGCGTAGATGCCGACCTTGGTCAGCAGGCCGGCAAACAGCGCGGAGACGACGATGCGCGGCGTATGATAGGCGGCGGGCAGCCAGAAATTGACCGGGAAGGCAGCGGCCTTCATGGCGAAGGCGAGCAGGAAGAGGCTGGCCAGCGTCATCAGCGGCGCCGTGCCGCGCAAATCCCCCGTTGTTGCCGCGATATCGGCCATGTTGAGCGTGCCGAAGGCCGCATAGAGGATGCCGACGCCGATCAGGAACAGCGTCGTGGCGATGAGGTTCAGCACCGCATATTTCAGCGCGCCGTCGATCTGTTGGCGTTCGGAGCCAAGGATGATCAACCCGAAGGAGGAGATCAGCAGCACTTCGAACCAGACATAGAGATTGAAGACATCGCCGGTGAGAAAGGCGCCGCTGACGCCGGCCATCAACAGCATGAGCAGCGGGAAGAAACCGTATCGCCGGCCGCTTTCACCGATATCGGCGAGCGCATAGATGCCGCCGGCGAGCGCCGCAAGGGCCGCGGTGAAGGCCATCAGCGCCCCGAGGAGATCGACGGTGAAGGCGATGCCGAAAGGCGGCAGCCAACGTCCCATGACCATGGTCAGCGGTCCTTCCGCCGCGACCTTGGCGAGCAGCGTCGCATCGATCAGCGCCAGGACCGCAAGGCCCGATATGGCAAGCCAGGCCTGCAGACGCGGATGGGCGCGCAACATCAGCAGGACGGCGCCGAGCGTAATGCAATGGGCGACCGGCAGGATGGCGAGCCAATGGCCAATCGGCACCGGAGCGGTGATCATGGCGGCGGAGAGATCGATGGTGGTGGGAGCGGCCATCAGGTGGCGCCTCCGCTACCGCGCGCGAGGGCCTGCCGTGGGGTGAACATTCGCACCGACATCCGCATCAATACCCCAATGGAGGCAGCGGCCGGTCGTCGGGCTCGGCGGCGCGCATGTCGTTGGTGTCGTCGGTGCCGAGGTCCTGATAGGCGCGGTAAGTGAGCACCAGCAGGAAGGCGAGGAAGGAGAAGGAGATGACGATCGCCGTCAGGATCAGGGCCTGCGGCAGCGGGTTGGCCGCGCCGGATGGTAAGCTGTCGAGACCCGCCGGGATGATCGGCGGCACCTCGCGCGTCAGCCGGCCTGATGTGAAGAGCAGCAGGTTGACGGAATTGCCGAGGATGGCGATGCCGAGCATGATGCGGATCGTGAATTTCGACAGCAGGAGATAGATGGCGGCAGCGAAGAACAGGCCGACGAGGATCGACAGAAGCGGCTCCATCATTCCGTCTCCTTTTCTTCCAGGGCCAGGGCGATCGAGGTGATGGCGCCGAGCACGACGAGATAGACGCCGACGTCGAAGAGCATGACGCTCGACAGCGGCACTTCGAGACCGAAGAGGTTCGGATAGATCCAGAGACCGGTCATGAAGGGAACGGCAAAGAGGATGGAGAGAAGCCCGGCCAGGGTCGACAGCAGCAGGCCGAAGCCGGCAATCGACAGCGGATGGAAGAATAGCGCCCGGCGAACGGCGGCGACGCCGCGGGCAATGCCGTAGATCGCCAATCCCGAGGCGGCGATCAGCCCGCCGATGAAGCCGCCGCCCGGCTCGTTGTGGCCGCGCAGCAGCACGAAGACCGAAAACAGCAGCATCAGCGCGGTGAGGAACGGGGCGATGGTGCGGAAGATCAGGGTGTTCATCGGATCAGCCCTCCGCCTCTGCCGCGGGATCATTGGCGGCCAGCCTGCGCTCGCTGCCGGCGCGGATGCGGATCAGCGCCAGGATGGCAAGGCCGGTGACGGCGACGACGGCGATTTCGCCGAGCGTGTCGGTGCCGCGGAAATCGACGATGATGACGTTGACGACATTGGCGCCGTGGGCGATCGATTTGGAATAGGTGTTGAAGAAGGTGGTCAGCGCGTCGTTGAACGGCGCCTCCGTCGCCCGCATCAGCAGAAGTGCAAAGCCGAGGCCGCAACCAAGCGCCAGCGCGCCGTCGAAGAGCTTGCGGCCGAGCGGGCGCCGGTCGGCGGGCGACAGGCGAAGCCTGGTCATGACGAGGGCGAGGATGACCACCGACAGGGTTTCGACCATGAACTGGGTGAAGGAGAGATCCGGCGCGCCGAACAGCAGGAAGATGATGGCGACGGCGAAACCCTGGATGCCGAGCGAGACGATCGCCGTCAGCCGGTCGCGGGCGACGAGCACCGCGGCAAGGCCGAAGGCGGCGATCAGGAAGACTGCCCATTCATGCGGCCTGACATCGGCCGGCCAGGCCGGAAAACGCGGCAGTTCGCCGTAGACGACGAGCGGGACGATGAGGATGGCGGCAACGCAGAGGAAGGTGCAGGTGACATAGATTTCGAGCCGCCCCGGTTGGAGCACACGCATGAGGCGGCCGGAAAAGCGGACAAGACCAGATATAGCGACATCAAAGCCATGGTCCGGCCCAGGTCCGGCCGCGCGCAGGAAAACGGCCATCAGGAAACGGGCGCGCGCCAGCTGCCAGTAGACGCCGATACCGAGCAGCACGGTCAGGGCGGAGAGCGCCAAGGGCAGGCCGATATGCGGCGTCAGCGAAATGTCGATTTCGACGGGTGTCTGGCGGATGGCGGATGCGATCGGCGAGGACAGGACGGTATGGGTGAAGCCGGAAAAGATCGCCGCGAGCAAGCCGAGGACGGCGAGAACGGCCGGGCCGAGCCAAAGCAGGACGGGCGCTTCGTGCGGAGGTTTCGGCGTCTCCACCGGTTGGCCGAGGAAGGGTTTAAGCGCCACCGCGAAGGCGACCGCAAACATCAGCGCATTGCCGAAGACGGTTATGGCGGCGAAAGTAATCGCGCGGACATCGCCGCCGACGAGCGCCGTATAGATCTCCTCCTTGGCGAGGAAGCCGAAGAAGGGCGGCAGGCCGGCCATCGAGAAGGCCGCCGCAAGTGCGATCATCCAGGTGAGCGGCATCGCCCGCATCAGGCCACGCAGCCTGGTAATATCGCGCGTGCCGGTCTCGTGATCGATGATGCCGGCGACCATGAAGAGCGCGCCCTTGAAGAGGGAATGCCCCACCAGATAGAGCGCCGCCGCCTCCACCGCATGGTCAGAGCCGAAGCCGATCAGCATGACGAGCAGGCCGAGCGAGGAGACGGTGGTATAGGCAAGCTTGAGCTTCAGGTCGGTCTGGCGGATGGCGAGCGCGGTGCCGACCACCAGCGTCAGCCCGCCGAAGAAGGGCAGCAGGATTTCCCAGGCAGGCGTTGCCCCCATGACGGGATTGAGCCGCATCAGCAGATAGACGCCCGCCTTCACCATCGTCGCCGAATGCAGATAGGCGGAAACCGGCGTCGGCGCCTCCATGGCGTTCGGCAGCCAGAAATGGAAGGGAAATTGCGCCGACTTGGTGAAGGCGCCGCCCAGGACCAGGATGAGGGCAGCGAGATAGAGCGGGCTTTCGCGCACGATATCGCCCGCTCCCATGAGCCGCGACATCTCAGTGACGCCCGAGATGTTCCAGAGCAGCAGCAGACCGGCCAACAGGCAGAGCCCTCCCCCGCCGGTCACAACAAGCGCCTGCAGGGCGGCGCGGCGAGCCGCTGTACGCTCGTGGTCGAAGCCGATCAGCAGGAAGGACGTGATCGATGTCAGTTCCCAGAAGACGAAGAGCATCAGGAAACTGTCGGAAACGACGACGCCGAGCATCGCGCCCATGAAGAGGAAGATGAAGGAGAAGAAGCGGCCCTGATCCTTGTGTCCTTTGAGGTAGCCGGCGGCATAAAGCACGATCATGGTGCCGATGCCGGTGATCAGCAGGGCGAAAGCCAGCGACAGGCCATCGAGGAACCAGGAGAAAGAGAGATGGTAGCTCGGCACCCAGGAATAGCCGCCGGTGACGACCTCGCCGCGTGCGATCTCAGGAATGAACCGCAGGAAATGCAGAAAGGCGAGCAAGGGAGCGATCGCCAGGAGCCAGGCGCCGTTTGCGCCGAAGATGCGGATGACGAAGGGAGCAGCAAGAGCGCCGGCGAGCGGCAGACACAGGGCCAGAAATGTCAGAGCCGTGACATCGGCCATGTCCCCTCCTCTACTGCATAATTCAAAATATTACAGTCCTTTGCACGTCCGACAAGGCCCGCGGTGCTGTAAAGGCAACAGACGAAAAGCCGTAGAAAACCGGCCTGTCTTCTGGCTTAGGCGAAACGGGGGAGCGTCTCAAGTGATTTCGGCCGCAGGCCGCACTGCATGGCGATGTTCAAAGCCGATCAGGCCGTCGATCTGGAAAGACGCGTCAGCAGCCGGGCGATGCAACCGTGCAGGATGAAGACCAGAAGCGTCAGCGGCCAGAGCAGGCAAGCGAGGAGCCCGGCGAGACGATGGAGCGTCAAACCTTGATGATTGGCCCAGCCTTCCAACAGCGTGACCGCCATGGCGGCCACGGCCACAAGGCCGTAGAGCAGGACGATTGCTGTTTCAAACACCAGTGATTCTCCAATGCACGCAACATTAACCCTAACAGGAAACTCCTAACGGATGTAAAAGCAAGCCTCTTCCCCTAATTGGGTATGCCGCCAATCTCATGGCGCGCCGCGGGAGACTTGATGAACTGAACGCGGCGCACCACATTTTCTCGCGAAACGGAACCCGCCCCTCGGCGAAAGGAGCACCTCATGTCCGACACTGCGACGACCGCCAAGATCCACAAGACCGACGCCGAATGGAAAGAGCAGCTCACGCCTGAGCAATACCGCATCACGCGCCAGCACGGCACCGAACGCGCCTTTACCGGCCCCTACTGGGATTCCTTCGAGACGGGGCTTTACCGCTGCGTCGGCTGCAATGCGCCGCTTTTCCGCTCCGACACCAAATTCGATGCCGGCTGCGGCTGGCCGAGTTACTTCGAAGCGGTGTCACCCGAAGCGGTGACGGAGCATCGCGACACGGCCTTTGGCATGGTGCGCACCGAAATCCGCTGCGGCAGCTGCGAAGCCCATCTCGGCCACGTCTTTCCCGACGGCCCGCCGCCGACCGGCCTGCGCTACTGCATCAACGGCCACTCCATGGTGTTCGAGCCTGGGAAATAGGCCTGAACCTGCGATCGGCATCTGCCGATCCCGCGGCCATGAGGAGACTAAGCGCGACGGAAATTTCCGTGCAACCATGGATGACATGGTAGCGCGGCCGCCAGGTGGTCGGCCGCCGCCCTCGTTTCGATCAGCTTCTGATGGCGATGCGCCTGACCTGTGACTGCGCCTTTTCGCTCTTGGGCAAGGTGACGGTCAGGACGCCGTTCTTGAAGGTCGCGTCGACCTGATCTTCCTTGACCTCGGTCCCGAGTGGGATGCGTCGCTCGAAGCGGCCATAGTAGCGCTCCGAGAACTGCTTCTCCTTGTCTTCCGTCTCCGAACGCTTTTCACCCTTCAGCGTCAGAACGCCATCATCGAGAATGACCTCGATGTCCTTTTCCTCAAGGCCGGGGACTTCGGCCGTCACCTTGATATCCTTATCGGTGTCGGAGATCTCGACACTCGGCCAGCCGGCACCGAAGCCGCTGGCGCCCCGCAGTGACGGCAGGCCAGAGCCGAAGCTGCGGAAAGCATCGTCGAACAGACGGTTGACCTCGCGATGGAGCGACAGGAAAGGATCATGGTCGTCCTCGCGGAGGAGACTCGGAACCTGGTGGCCGTTGTTGCGGCCCCAAGGAATCAAATCACGAACACTCATGGCTTACTCCTTTCTGGTGGTTCTTGGGCATTCCTGACGGCTCAGGCTGCCTGCGTCTCGGCCTCGATCTGCTTGGTCTCGGCCTTCGGCATTGCATTTCCAGTTCCGATCTCGATCTGGCGCGGCTTCATCTCTTCAGGAATTTCACGCTTGAGGTCGATGGTCAGCAGACCGTTGACGAGGCCGGCATCCAGGACCTTGACGTGGTCGGCCAATTCGAACCGACGCTGGAAGCTCCGACCAGCAATGCCGCGATGCAGGTATTGAACATCTTCGCCGTTCGCCTTCTGCCCTGAGACGACGAGCATGTTCTGCTCTTGGATGATCGCCAGTTCGTCCTGCGAGAAGCCCGCCACGGCCATGGCAATGCGGTAGTCGTCCTCGCCGGTTTTGACGATATCGTAAGGCGGCCAGTTGTCGATTGTCTCGGCGCGGCTTGCAGCGTCGAGTGCGTTCAACATCCGCTCGAAGCCGACGCTCGACCGGAACAGTGGAGAGAAATCGAGGTTTGTCCTCATAGCCATATCCTCCTTACAAGCAACATGGATACAGGAGACGCCAAGAGCGACACAGGCGTCTCCTGGACCTGTCGATCCCTGCTCGGCGATCGACAATACTGATATAATTCAGCAGTTTACCGTTTCAAGAGGATCGGATTTCTCAGCGAAAAAATTTGATCTTTTCTAAGGCGCCACCATATGTTTTGGAGCTTGAGCTAGGAGCAATGGCTATGACAATGACTTCAGGCGACGTCGTCGCCGTCCTTGGGCCCGCCGACAAAACGCTTGTGGCCGAGATCATCGCGACAGGTGCAACCCAAGCCGAGCTTGCCGAGGCGTTTGCATGGGCCAACAACGACGAGGCCCTGATGAGTGAAGGCCGGCATCTACCGACCGGCAGGGTTGCTGCGCTTGTTGACCTGCTGAGGTCGGACGAAGAGGAACCGGAATAGAAAAGGCGGTTAACCCGCCTTCGCTGCACCGTCCTTCATCAGGCCGTGGTGAGCACGCTGACACTGCCCTGTCGATTGATAACATCGACCACGACCTGGTGTCTCGACCGGCGGATGGCCACGTCAGCCGAGCCATTGCCGATCAGCAGGCGCCGCAAGATCACCTCATCGAGGAAAGAAGGAAGTCGCGGCACGCTGAAGCTGATCTGCAAACTATTCGGCTCGAAGTCGAGGCCAAGGCAGGATTGAAGCAGCGACAAAGGGGCTGCTGCCGCCCACGCTTGAGGCGAGCAGGCGACCGGATAAGAGGTCGGTCCGCGTGCGCGCTGACGTGGCAGGCCGCAGAGGAGTTCGGGAAGCCGCCGCAGGTCGATATAGGTCGCAGCGGCAAACAGCCCCTCGAATATCCGCGCGGCTTCGGCGCGGTAGCCATAGCGGGCAAGGCCGCTGGCGATCAAGGCATTGTCGTGTGGCCAGATCGAGCCATTGTGGTAGCTCATCGGATTGTAACGCGCTTCCGTGGAGGGAATGGTGCGGATGCCCCAGCCACAGAAGGACGAGGCACTCATCAGGGTGCGGGTCACCTGTGCGACCCGTTCAGCATAAGCAATACCGGTGAACAGGGCATGGCCGGCATTGGAAGATCGAACCCGGCAGGGCCGTTTATCCCCGTCGAGGGCCAAGACGTATGTGCCAAGTTCCTCATCGAAGAAGCTCGCGTCAAAGGCGCGGCGCAGTCCCTCCGCGCGCGCGAGAAAGCTCGCCGCGCGTTCCGGCTTGGCCGTCCACCGGAAGATTTCGGCAGCACTTTGCCAAGCGCCATAGACATAGGCCTGGACTTCGGCGCTCGCGATTGGGCCTCGGGCCAACGTGCCGTCGGCATGGAAGACCGAATCGTGGCTATCTTTCCACGCCTGGTTGATCAGTCCTTCCTCCGTCAGCCGCCCATATTCGACGAAGCCGTCGCCATCACGATCCCCATATTCGTCGATCCATGTCAGTGCGGCTTCGAGATTCGGCAGGAGACGGTCGATGGTCGCAAGATCGCCGGTTCGTTTAAGATAGTCGCCGGCCAGCATCACGAAGAGCGGCGTCGAGTCGATGCTGCCGTAGTAACGCCGGAATGGAACCTCGCCGAGTTCAGCCATTTCGCCGCAACGCACTTCGTGCAGGATCTTGCCCGGCTCGGCGTCTGAAGCAGGATCGACGTTCGTCGCCTGATTGGCCGCAAGATGACCCAGAACCCCGCGGGCGATCTCCGGATCGAGCCAAAGTGTCTGAAGCGCCGTGATCAGGGCGTCGCGGCCGAAAACGGTGCTGAACCAGGGAATGCCGGCATAAGGATAGGGGCCTTCCGGCTTGTCGGTGATCAGCATGTAGAGGTCAGAGGCGCTGCGTCGCGCGACTTCGTTGAAGATCTCATTGGAGGTTGTGACTGACGCCGCGCGCGAGGAGGAGGCGCGCAACGCACGGCGGGCATCCCGCAAGGTAAGGAAGAAGGAAAGGCGGCTCAGTCGATCGGCGGAGATATGGTCGCAGCCGATCTGCATGAAGAGCGATTTGGTCTCGTGCGGCTCCAGGTAGAGGTCGTAAGTAACAAGATCGCTACGAATCTCGGCCGGTTCCGGCATGAAGGAAAGGCGCGTCGACCGCTTGCGATTGTCCAGGCCAATATAGGAAAGCAGGATCCAATCCTGTTCCACGACGGCGGGAAGATGGCGCCCTCTTCTTGCTCTTTTGGTGCCGCGGACTTCGAAAAGATCGGCGAAATCGGCCCCGAAAGAGATCTGAATGCGGATATGTTGCCGACGGTCGTCATAATTCCTCACGGCCAGCCGTTCATAACAACAGGCATTCCAGAGAAAGCGCGATCTGCGCAGATGAATCACGTCATGGCCCAGAACCAGCCTTCCCTTCTCATCGAACTGATCAGGATTGGTGAGATCGCAGGTCAGCGTGGCATTGTCATCCCGCAGCGTCGACGACAGAAGCATCGGCCGCTGTTCGTTGATCGTTAGGTAAAGATGCGAGAGATAACGGGTGTCCCTGTGGAAAAGGCCTTCCGGACTGCCGGGACCGGAAAGAGCATCGCCATTATGGTCGAAGACGGCGAAAGTATCGCCGTGCTTCAAGGTACGCGGCCGGCGCTCCTGCAGCGATGCTGCGGCCGGAATGAAGAACTGAGCGACCGGCGCCGCCAGGCCTGACGATGCTGTGGCGGGGTTGCTGTCCGCAGACAGGTTTGACATGGTCTCCTCCTTGCCTCAGGCGACAGCCTGCAGGCCGAGCGCTTGACCATTCGACCGGCGGATCGGCGCGGCTTTGATGCGAACGTCCGGCAGGTTGCGATAGATGTCGAGATAATCGCACGCCATTCGTTGTGCGGTGAAGCGCTTTTCAAACGCGGCACGCACCTTGCGCCGATCGAGGCGGAGTGCCCATTCGACGTTTTCGGCCGCCTCGGTGACGCTGTCGACCAGGATGCCGGAGATGCCGTTGTCAATGACCTCCGGGACCGAGCCACAGCCGAAAGCGATCACCGGCGTGCCGCAGGCCATAGCCTCGATCATCACCAGCCCGAAGGGCTCCGGCCAGTCGATCGGGAAGAGCAGAGCGCCTGCATTTCCGAGGAAGTCAGCTTTCTGTTGTTCATTGATTTCGCCGATGAATTCCACATACGGATGGTTCTTCACCATCGGCTCGATCATGGTTTGCCAATAGGTCTTGTCGGCATTATCGATCTTGGCGGCGATCTTCAGCGGCATGCCGACCTTCGCGGCGATTTCGATCGCCCGGTCCGGCCGCTTCTCCGGCGATATCCTTCCGAGGAACGCAAGATAATTGCCCCTTGGCTTTTCCGTAAAGGGCAGCAGGTCGATCGGCAGGCCGTGATAGACCGTGCCGGCCCAGTTGACCGACGGCATCGGGCGGCGCTGATCGTTGGAGATCGACACCAGCGGAATATCGGGGAATGCCTTGTAGAAAGGCTTGAGGTCCGGCAGGTCGAGTCGCCCATGCAGCGTGGTCACCGTACGGTCGGCAAAATCCCGGATCAGCGGGAAATGCAGGAGATCGATATGAAAGTGCAGCACATCGAACTCATGCGCCCGACGGCGGATTTCCTCAAGCATCATGACCTGATGCGGCAGGTGATCCCTGACGGCCGGGTTGAGCCGCAGCGCGACGTCGGAGCAGGGTAGGAGTCTGGCGTCGGTCACGGAGTCGCCGCTGGCAAAGAGGGTGACTTCCTCGCCCTGACGGACCAGTTCGTCGGTCAGATAGGAAACGATCCGCTCGGTTCCTCCATAAAGCTTCGGCGGAACGCTTTCGGCAAGTGGTGCGATCTGTGCGATCTTCATCGGCAAAACCTCCTCGAATGAGCAAGAGTCGACGGTAAAAATCAACCAGCGTCCTCAAAGAGGCACGCGGCAGTTCAGCTGGAAACTAGATCTCGAACGCCTGTCGGCTGCGGCCTCCTTTCCGGTAGCTGCACATGCCAAAGCCGGGGAGCCGGCGTGGCGGCAGCTTTCGACGACGGATCCTGTGGGCAGCCGAGGAAGCGGACGAACCTTGGTTGCCAGATTGCTGGTCGCCCTTGTCCAACGTTTTCAGCGCTTCAAGAATCTCGTCATAGGAGACGGCTCTTTCCGCCCCGGGATAAAGGCGAAGGGCAGGTGCGGAATCGATCGCGAAAATATCGGATGCCCATGACGCGAGAATAGCGCGCTTCTCGTCATTGCCGATGTCGGCGGCGGTGAGCACGTCACGCGGGTGACCGAAATGTTTGGCCGGATAAAGCAGATGCGCAGCGCTGATTGCCGCCGTGGCTTCCTGCTGTATGGAATTGCTGGTGCTTTCCTTTCTCATAGCTTGGCTCCACTGATGTTGACCGATGGAACTTGGTTCATTCGATAGTGCGTGGGGAGGCCCGCCCTTAAGAGCAGGGCGGGCCGAGCGATCGCTTAGAAGTCCATGCCGGGGCCGGCGGGCATGGCCGGAGCGGCCTCCTTCTTGGGCTTCTCGGCGATCATCGCTTCCGTCGTCACCAGAAGACCGGCAACGGAGGCGGCATCCTGAAGCGCGGTGCGCACCACTTTCGCCGGATCGATAACGCCCTGCGCATAGAGATCGCCATATTCGCCGGTCTGGGCATTCCAGCCATAGGAGAATTCGCTCTTCTCCCGCAGCTTGCCGACCACGATCGAGCCTTCTGCGCCGGCGTTTTCGGCGATCTGCCGTACCGGGGCTTCGATTGCGCGGCGCACAATCTCGATGCCGACGCGCTGGTCCTGGTTGGCCACGCTGAGATTATCGAGCGCCTTGACGGCGCGCAGGAGGGCAACGCCACCGCCGGGCAAGATGCCCTCTTCGACGGCGGCACGGGTTGCATGAAGCGCGTCGTCGACGCGATCCTTTTTCTCCTTCACCTCGACTTCCGTCGAGCCGCCGACACGGATGACGGCAACGCCGCCGGCGAGCTTGGCAAGGCGTTCCTGCAGCTTCTCGCGGTCGTAGTCGGAGGTGGTTTCTTCGATCTGGGCCTTGATCTGAGCCGTGCGACCGTCAAGCTCCATCTTCGAGCCAGCACCGTCGATGATGGTGGTGTTTTCCTTCTCGATCGACACCTTCTTGGCACGGCCGAGCATATTGAGCGTCACGTTCTCGAGCTTGATGCCGAGGTCTTCGGAGATGACGGTGCCGCCGGTCAGGATGGCGATGTCTTCGAGCATGGCCTTACGGCGGTCGCCGAAGCCAGGCGCCTTGACGGCGGCGATCTTCAGGCCGCCGCGCAGCTTGTTGACGACGAGCGTCGCAAGCGCTTCGCCTTCGACGTCTTCAGCGATAATGAGGAGCGGCTTGCCGGACTGAACGACGGCTTCGAGAACTGGCAGCATCGACTGCAGGTTCGACAGCTTCTTCTCGTGGATGAGAATATAGGGGTCCTCGAGTTCGACCCGCATCTTGTCCTGGTTGGTAACAAAATACGGGCTCAAATAGCCGCGATCGAACTGCATGCCTTCGACGACTTCGAGTTCGGTTTCGGCCGTCTTGGCTTCCTCGACCGTGATGACACCCTCATTGCCGACCTTTTCCATCGCTTCGGCAAGGTAACGACCGATCTCGGAATCACCGTTGGCGGAGATCGTGCCGACCTGGGCGATTTCGGAATTGTTGGAGATCTTGCGGGCGTTGGTTTTCAGTTCCTTGACAACGGCGTCGACGGCGATGTCGATGCCACGCTTGAGGTCCATCGGGTTCATACCGGAAGCGACCGCCTTGGCGCCTTCCTTGACGATCGCCTGGGCCAGCACCGTTGCAGTCGTGGTGCCGTCACCGGCGAGATCGTTGGTCTTCGAGGCGACTTCGCGCAGCATCTGGGCGCCCATGTTTTCGAACTTGTCTTCGAGTTCGATTTCCTTGGCGACCGAAACGCCGTCCTTGGTGATGCGCGGCGCGCCGAAGGACTTGTCGATGACGACGTTGCGCCCTTTCGGGCCGAGCGTCACCTTCACGGCATTGGCCAGCACATCGACCCCACGCAGCATGCGTTCACGGGCATCGGTATGGAATTTGACTTCTTTCGCAGCCATTCTTTCACTCCTTCGATAGGCAGCTTTTCTTGACTATGCGCTGAGAACGCCTCAGGCGGCGATCTTTTCGGCGGCTTGGGCCTCGATGATGCCCATGACATCGCTTTCCTTCATGATCAGCAGGTCTTCACCGTTGATCTTGATCTCGGTGCCGGACCATTTGCCGAACAAGATGCGATCGCCGGGCTTGACGTCGAGCGGCTGGATCTGGCCTGCATCGTTGCGCGCGCCGGGGCCGACGGCGATAACCTCGCCTTCCTGCGGCTTTTCCTTGGCGGTATCAGGGATGATGATGCCGCCCTTGGTCTTTTCCTCGGAATCGACCCGGCGGACGAGAATGCGATCATGAAGCGGTCGGAACGACATGTTTTCCTCCAATGGACAAACAATAATGACGTTGTTCCCTGGCCGGACCGGATGACCGGTCCGGGCGGGTGCAAACCTCTGTCGAGCGTTTTGCGCGAAATGATCTGGTTTTGCGGTTTTTCCATTTCAAGGGGGGTGGCGAAAAAAATTAGCACTCGCCTGGAGTGGCTGCTAACATACTGAGAAGGAACAACAAACACTGTTTCCGCGTTGAGAAACCAGTTGATGGAGGCAAAGATATGCGCCACCTTCTCGTTGTCGCGAAACGGAGATGAAGCATGGAATTTTCATCGGACATAGAGCGCCAGCTCAACGGTTACGGCCTTACCACCGCGCACATCCTCTACCGCATGCCGGATTTTGAGTCGCTTCTGCAGACCTATGTCTGGCAGGATTACGATCTCGCCCCCGACTTTCCCGAAATGCACAGATTCCTGGATTTCTGGCAGTCCAAGCTTGACGGGCCGCTGCATTCCGTTCGCTAGACCGGTTTGCATTTAGGTTGACCCATATCCTGAGTTTCGGATGTAGTTTTCGCACTCGTTGGGTTGGATTGTCTCGATTGCTTGGGCCAGGGCGTTGTGGACGGCCTCTTCGGATCGGGCCATGGCAGTGCGCATGGCCTGCTTGATCTTGGAGAAGAGTTGCTCGATGGGATTGAGGTCGGGGCTGTAGGGAGGCAGAAAGATGAGTTTGGCCCCTGTCTTTCGGATAGCCCGGCGCACAGCCTGGCCTTTGTGGCTGCCGAGATTGTCGAGGACGACGATGTCGCCCGGCGACAGGGTTTTGGCGAGTTCCTTCTCGACATAAGTCAGGAAAGCATTGGCATTCATCGGCCCGTTGAGGACCCATGGCGCATCGACCCGGTCGCGTCTGAGGGCTGCGACGAAGGTCATCGTCCTCCAATGCCCATGCGGGATATGGGCGACCAATCGCTTGCCTCGTTCGCCCCAGCCCCTGAGCGGAGCCATGTTGGTCTTCACCCAGGTTTCGTCAATGAACACAAGGCGGTCAGGATCGATCTTGCCCTGATGGCGCTTCCAGCGTTCACGTTGACGTGCCAGTTTCGGCTTGTTCTGCTCGGCTGGCAGCACGGTTTTTTTTGAAGCTCTTGCCCTCGCGATGGAGAAAGCGGCAGATATTGGCTGGATGGACTTTGAGGCCGCGCTCCTGCAGACCTCGAGCAAGCCATTCCAGCGTCACATGGTCCGATCCATCGATCATCGCCAAGACCCAGACGCGATGCTCGCCAGTAATCAAGGCCGGTCGGCGGCCGCCCATCTTGTCAGGCGCGACACTGCCGGTGCGGCGCTGGCGCTGCGCCCACTTGATCACGCTCGACGGCGCAACCTTCAGAGCGGCAGCAACGGCATGGCACGTCTCGCCCGCAGCAACCCGATCCATCGCCCGCTGGCGCAAATCCATCGAATAAGCTCGACCCATCGAACAAACCTCCGTGGCCTGTCCAATCCAATCTGATTTGCGCCAAAAACGGAATCCCGATTCAAGGAATTCGCAATACGCTCTAATAGCCACCAGCGGCTGATCGGACCGAACGAATGGCGCGTCGCGTCACGGGCGAGTTGCGATTGCACTAAATCGAATCCGACAGTCCCAGCAGATGGTTGCGTACCCGCCAGCCATTGTTGCCCATAGGGCCTTACCAACCGCTCGGTATCGCGCGAAAGCCCCAATCAATCGTGATCGGCAGGGCATGGCCAAGTCGAGGGTGCCGAAAGGCCTGCCGGCAGCTTGGTCGAGGCATCGCCGCAGGCAAGGTCGATCTGCGCCTGTTCGAGCCCGGCGGCGCCCGAGAGGTCGAGGCCTTCGATGCGGGTCAGGAACATGAAGGCGCGCTCGAAGGTCGCCGGGCCTTCGAAGGTGGCCTTGGAGAGATCAGCGCGGGAGAGATTGGCGAAAGAGAATTTCACCCCCGTCAGCACTGCCTTGTCGAAATCGGCGCGGCCGAGTTCAGCTTTTTCGAAGCTCGCGCCGGCAAGCTGGGCGCCGGCGAAATTGGCGCGCTGCAGCTCGGCGCCGGCAAAGGACGCGCCCTCGGCGGCGATATTGGCGAAGCTGGAGCGATAGGCCTCGATCTTGGCGAAGTTGGCGCCTTCGGCGTGTGCGCCTTCCAGCGAGGCGCGCACCAGCGTCGCTTTCTCCAGGTTGGCGGATTTGAAGTTGGCGCCGGCGAGATCGGTCAGCGAGAAATCGGTGCCGAAGAGATTGGCGCCTTCGAGATCACTGCCCTGCAGCATCAGGTTCTTCTTGGTGCATTCCTGCCAGTCAAGCTTCGGCGAGGCCAGGCTGCCGCAATCGGCGGCCCGGGCGGCAACCGATGGGAATGCCAGAAGGACGAGGGCAAGGAGACCGAGCGACAATCCGTGCATTGCCATTGAACTGTTCACCTCCATAACGCGCTTCCGGGCATGACACTTTCGGGCATGATATTGGGGAGCCGCCTCTCGCGAAGCAGGCTGCCTCCACTTTCTTACACAGCTCAGACTACAATAAAAAGATGGCGAGCGCCGTTCACAAGTGGGTTGCCGGATCACTCCGGAGGCAGGCGAAGCTCCATGCAGGTGAGATCCAGCCAGCGGCCGAACTTGGTGCCGACCTCGGAAAATCGGCCGGCGATGCGGAAACCGAGCTTTTCGTGCAGCCGGATCGAGGCGGTATTCTCGGCCTCGACGCCGGCGATCATAACATGGATATCGGCGGCCGCGGCACGGGCGATCAGCTCTCGCATCAGCCGCTCGCCGATGCCGGCACCACGGCAATCCCTATCGACATAGACGGAATGCTCGACCGTGTGGCGATAGCCGTCGAAAGCCCGCCAGTCGCCATAGGAGGCGTAGCCTGCGACCTTGCCCGAGATTTCGGCGACGATCACCGGAAAGCCCCGCGCCTTGCGCGCCCTGAACCATTCCCGCCGATTTTCGAGATCGACCAGCGTATCGTTCCAGATCGCCGTCGTGTGCTCGACGGCGTGATTGTAGATATCGCGGATGGCGGCAAGATCGGCTTCGGTGGCGTCGCGGAGGAGGACAGCGTCTGTCATGATGCTCGAGTTCATATTGTCTGTGAACGCGGCATACGCCCGACCCCGACAGATGTAAACGACCGTCGTTCACAAGCCCGGCGGCGACAGGCTGAAGCAGGTGAAGACAGCCGAATAATGCACGGCGGCGGCGGTGACGACGAAACCGTGCCAGATGGCGTTCTGGAAGCGCAGCTTTTCCCAGACATGGAAGATGACGCCGAGCGAATAGATGACGCCGCCGATGACAATCAGCAGCATCGAGGCGGAGGGAATGCGCGCGGCGACGGGCCCGGCCACCACCACGCCGCTCCAGCCCATGGCGAGATAAAGCAGGATGGCAAGACGATCGTAACGGCCGGGAAAGACGCATTTCAGCACGATGCCGGCGGCGGCGAACAGCCAGATCGCCACCAGCATGAACAAGAGCAGCGGATCGTCGGCGCCGCGCTCGAGGAAGGGCGTGTAGGTGGCGGCGATCAGCAGGAAGATCGCCGAATGATCGAAGCGGCGCAGGTACCATTTGGTGCGCGAAACCGGCCAGGCGTTGTAGGAAAAGGAAATGGCAAGCGTCAGCACCAGCCCGACGCCATAGATCCAGGCGGCGGCGAGCGCGCCGTAGGAGCTCCAGACCGTGGCATAGAAGATCAGCGCGGTGGCGCCGATCAGCGCCAGCACGAGACCGACGCCATGGACGATGCCGTCGGCGATCAGTTCATATCGATCGTAAGCCCAGCGAATGCCGTTGAACTCGGCCATGCGCGCCAATCCGTTTCAGACCCCGATTGCAATCGTCGCATCGAACGGATGGACGCGCAACTGCGGCAAAGCGCACCGGCGGTAAATCTTCGTGACAGGCTGCAAGACCTGCCGGGTTTTGACGGCGCGGCAGCCCGCGCAAATCAAATCTTCTGCCGGTCGACCAGCACCGAGCATTTGGCATGACGCACGACCCGGTCGGCGGTGGCGCCGATGAAATAGTTGGAAAAGTCCGGAACGTGCGAAGCGACGATGATCAGATCGGCGCCGTGGCTTTCGGCGGTCGAGATGATCGCCTTGGCGGGCGGGCCGTTGCGGATCTCGACGGTTGCCGCGATACCGGTTGCGGCGAGCAGCGCCTGCAGCTGGTCGCGGCTGTCCTGCATGGCGTCCTCGACCATATTGGCCGGCAGTTCGATCGCGACATAGGTCGGCACATCCTCGACGACGTTGAGCGCGATGATCTCGCCGCCGGCGTCGAGCAAGGACGCGGCCTTGCGGAGGATCGTTTGTCCCTTTTCGATGCCGCCGAGCGCGATCGCTACGATGATCTTCCTATACATGGCTTCCCTCCATGGCTGAGCTTTATAAGCGTCCTCTAAAGAAGATATGGGCGCGTTGATCGCGATCAAGTGGGCGCAAGTCATCGTCAACGTCTATTCAACGCTTCATCCTCAAAAACGCGTCTTCTGTGAACAATTGGAATGCGCCATATAGGATGCAAGTACGGCAACCGAGGAGACAGAGGCGATTGAACCGGCGAAACTTTCTCGGGCTTGCTGCGGGCGGCACATTTGCCGCCACCGCCGGTACGCCTTCCATTCTACAGGCCGGATCAAGGGCAGGAGAACAATCCATGACGACCGAAACTTCCTACGCGCTGACGCGGCCCGCCTATATCGACCAGTCGCATCTGGTGGTGACCGACCTCGGTCTCGTTTCCGGCTTCTATCAATCGATACTCGGTCTGAAGGTCATCGAGCAGACGGCGAGCGGGCAAGTGCTGGGTGTCGGCGATCTGCCGCTGCTGACGCTGACGACGGCCAAAGACGCCGCCATCGCGCCACGCAATGCCGCCGGCCTTTTCCACACCGCCTTCCTGATGCCGAACCGGACCGAGCTCGCACGCTGGCTGCGCCATGCGGCCCACAACAATGTCGTGCTCGACGGCGCCTCGGACCATCTCGTCAGCGAGGCGATTTATCTGTCCGACCCTGAAGGCAACGGCATCGAAATCTATGCCGACCGGCCGCACGAACAATGGAAATTCGACCAGGGCGGCATGGTGGATATGGCGACGCTACGCCTCGACCTGCAGGCGCTCTACGACAGCGCATCGGACGAGCGCTGGGACGGCATGGCTGAGGGGACGGCGATCGGCCACCTGCACCTGCAGGTCGGCGATATTCCACAAGCGGACGCCTTCTATCGCGACGTCCTCGGCCTGAAGATGATGGCGAGCCGTCCCGGCGCGAGTTTCTTTGCGACCGGCGGCTATCATCACCATCTCGCCGCCAATATCTGGAATAGCCGCGGTGCAACGGCACGCGCCGGCAACATGACCGGACTTTCGGACTACAAGATCCGTTTCAACGACAAGGCGACGCTGGATGCGGCGGTCTCCAAGCTCGACGCGTTGGAGATCAAGAGCGAGAAGCGCGACGGCGGCACCTTCCTGAGGGATCCCTGGAATATCGGCCTGACGCTTTCGGCGTAATTTCCAGGTCACGGCGGATCAGCCCGGGCCGTTGAAAAGGCTCACGCCATGCGGGCAAAAACAGCGGCGTAAAACCATGCCGGACGCGCCTTTCCGGATGGTCACTTCCCTCAGGGAACCGGAACCGTATCGGCGCGTTTCCGTGACGAAGCAATGGGGCTTCGGGGACCTCGCCGCATGGGCATCGCCAATGGCATCCGCAAACACGCAAAGAAGATCGCGATCGGCGAACGCCACACCAGCGCCTGGGCACAGTCCCTGAAGGAGGCGGCAGAAGAGTTGCCGCCGCCACCGCTGCACCGGCTGGAAAAGGACGGGCTTGATGTCACCATGGCCTGGGCGATCATCGGCATCTTCGGCATTCTCTTCCTTGCCGCGGTCTATTTGATGTCGCTCATCCTCATCCCGATCACGCTTGCCGTCGTCGTCGGCATGATCCTCGGCATGGCGGCGGAAAAGCTCAGCAAGATGGGCGTGCCGCGGCTTGCCAATGCCGTCCTGCTGTCAAGCAGCGTGGCGCTCGTGATCTTCCTACTGATCAATTCGCTCGCCGACCCGCTGATGACGCTTGCCAATGAGGGGCCGGCCTTCGCCGAACGAACCATAAACCGCCTGATGCCTTATCTGGAGCGCATCAAATGGCTGCATATCACGCCGGCGACATTCGAAAGCGGATCGATGTCGATCGGCGCGCTGCTCGAAAACACCGGCAGCGTGCTGCACGTGGTGACGACCAGCCTGACGCCGGCGGTGGTGCAGGGGATGATCTTCTTTGCGGCGCTGCTGTTCTTCCTCGCCGGCCGGGTCAACCTGCGCAAGACTGTCATCATGACCTTCCGCACCCGCACGCAGCGGCTGGCGGCAATCCGCGTCATCAACGCCGTCGAGCAGGTGCTCGGCTTCTATTTCGCCACCGCCTCACTGATCTATGTCGGGCTCGGCGTCGTCATGACAGTCATCGCCTATGCCGCCGGGCTGTCGACCCCAATGCTCTGGGGTTTCTTCGCCTTCCTGTCGAGCTTCGTCCCCTATCTCGGCATCACCCTGATGACGCTTGCCGTCGCCATTGCCGGCATCCTCACCCATGACGGCCTGCTCATCGGCCTGATGCCGGCCGCCGCCTTCTTCACCGTGCATCTGCTTATGGAGAACCTGATCTTCCCGGCGGTGATGGGACGGCGGCTCGAAATCAATCCCTTCGTCGTCTTCCTCGCCATCCTGTTCTGGACATGGATGTGGGGTGCCGTCGGGGCGATGCTGGCGCTGCCGCTGTCGCTGATCGTCATGACTGTTATCGACGAACTGCTGATCGAGGAAAAGCCGCAGCCGCAGTTGCCGAAATGATCAACCGGGGAGACGTTCGTGGCAGCTGATCTCGATCTTGCCGAATCCGACCACGACCAGATGGTCAGCGGCCGGTCTCTCTGGGGGAAAAGCGGCTTACGCCCGCAATGGCGGTCGATCGAGCAGAGCTTTTCCGCCGACATCGCGGTGATCGGCGGCGGCATCACCGGCGCCTTGGTCGGCGAACATCTGACGGCGCGCGGCTTTTCCGTTGTGATCATCGACCGGGAGAAGCCCGGTTTCGGCAGCACCGCGGCGAGCACGGCGATGCTGCAATGGGAAACCGACAGCACGCTGACCGAGCTTGAGGATTATTACGGCTTCGAGCGGGCGGCCGGCATCTACCGCCGCAGCGGTGCCGCGGTCGCCGGCCTTTCCAAGCTGATCGCCGCCAACGCGATCGCCTGCGGCTTCCGGTCGCGCAACACGCTCTATCTCGCCGCCAATCAGGAAGGCGCCCGCAACCTGCTGGAGGAGCGCCAGCTTCGCCGCCGGGCGGGCCTGCCCGGCGTCTATCTCGAACATCCCGATCTCTTCACCCAATTCGAGCTCGACCGGGATGGTGCGATCTATTCGCCGGGTTCGGCGGAGTGCGATCCGCTGCTTCTGACCTGGGCGTTGATCGAGATGGCGGTGCGGCGCGGTGCGCGGCTGGTCAAGGCTTCGGTGACGGCGCTTCACAGCGAAGGCGATCACGTCACGATGGAGACGGATGAAGGCCACCTCATCGAGGCGCGGCATGTCGTGCTGGCGACCGGCTATTCGATGCCGGGCTTCGACATGCCGAAGCTGCACCGCTCGAGTTCCAGCTGGGCGCTCGCCACCGTGCCCCAGGACCCGGCACAATTCTGGCGCGACAGGGCGCTGATCTGGGAGGACAGCCATCCCTATCTCTATATGCGCACGACGGCGGACAATCGCATCGTCGCCGGCGGCGAGGACGACGAGACGATCGATCCTGCAGCGCGCGACCGCAAGCTGCCGGCAAAGACCATGGCGATCCGGGAGAAGATGAAGCGGCTGTGGCCGAAAGCCGATACGCGGGTGGAACACGCCTGGTGCGGCACTTTCGGCGAGACGGTTGACGGTCTGCCGCTGATCGGCCCGGTGCCGGAGACGCCGCATGTGTTCGCCGCCTATGGCTACGGCGGCAACGGCATCACCTTTTCCTATCTCGCTGCGCAGATGATCGGCGCGATGCTCGCCGGCATGCATCGCGACTGGTTCGAGGATTTCGCGCTCGACAGGGATGGACCGGGCTTGCGGCGGTTTGGAGAGGGTGTGGTGCGGATGGGGAGCGAGCTGAGGTAAGGTCCCGCGTTGATTGTCGTGGCGTGGGGCACCCCTCTGCCCTGCCGGGCATCTCCCCCACAGGTGGGGAGATCGGCAAGAAGCGATGCCTCGCCCTAAGTTCACGATTCATGTGACGGCCAGTTGTTTGAGGAAGCCATCGCACCCAGCCAATCTCCCTCCTTGTGGGGGAGATGCCCGGCAGGGCAGAGGGGGGTGTCCCCCACGGCACGCCTTCAATCACTCCGTCGTCTTGTCGTCACCCATATCCTCGACATCCTCGAGGCGAACGAACTCCGTGCCCTTTGCCTTGAGATCGACCAGCGCCTTGGCCACCCCCTCGCCTGCCGCATGCGTCGGCTGGTTGATGTGGGAGATGATGACGTCGCCATCCCTCGCCGAGGCGATGCGTTTTTCGGTGATGACGGCTCCGAGCAGCGAGCCGCCGTCGCCATTCACCGAATAACCGGCGATGCGAAAACCCATGGCGCGGATCTGACCGATGGCCGACAGGTCGTATTTGGCGGTCGAGCCGCGGAACCAGTGCGGCGCCGGGATGCCGGCCGCGACCATGGCGGCAGCGCCGCCTTCGACTTCCTGCCGCACCGCCTGCGGCGAGCCGGCGGAAGCGATGCCATAGATCAGCGTCGGCGTGTCGACTGCCGGAATATGGTTCTCGCCATGGTTTTCGAGTTCGAAGAGATCGGGGTTCCCAAGGAAGACGGCGACCGCGGCGGGATTGCGTCTCAGCCAGCGGGCGGTGACGAAGATCGTTGCCGGGATGCGTTCGCGCACCAGCATCGACAGGATGCGCTCGTCCGCCTGGCCCATGCAGGCATCGAAGGTGAGCGCAATGCGGGCATGACCGGCGATATTGGACCGGGCGATATGCAGATGCGGCTCGACGAGTTTTGGCGCCGGCACCTTCGGGCCTGGAGCGCCGATGGTGGGTGCGGCCGAGATGGACGGCGCCGACGGCAACTCGGCCGCCGATGCAGCTGATATCGCGGCCAGGAGCAGGGCCGAAGCGAAAAGGATGCGGTTCATATCAGGGCTTCTAGGACTAGGGTTCGTCGATTTTAGCGATTGCTCTCGTCCGCCGCCATGTGGCCGGATGTCACCGCAGGCGCTAGAGCAATTCCAGGAAAAGTGCGAAGCGGTTTTCCCAGGCAAAGCGCGAAGCGCTTTTGCCGGGAATTGCGTAAAAACAAAAATTTAGAGCGGTTCTGCGCTTTCATCAAAAGCTGAACCGCTCTAGGCCAAAAGCCGCTGCATCAATCGTAGAGATAATATTTGTCCCACTTCTCGCGCGGCACTTTCTCGCCGATCTCGTAGTTGAGCTCGCGCACGTTGATATGCTGCGGACCGGTGATGCAATTGTAGGAGAGATGGTACCAGTCGCCCTTGCTGCGGAAGACCGCGCCCGGCGCCTGCAGCGAATTGTCGCCGGCGACCGGATCCTTGAAGGTGTAGGCGATCACCTTGTCGGGCTTGAAGCCGGTGCTGTCATTGTTGATGCGGCTCATCGCCTCGGTGTCGCAGCTCTGTTCCAGCCGGGTCGAGGGATCGAGTTTTTCCAGCTGCTTCTTGATGGCGGGATCGACGGCAAAGGCGGGGGCAGCAAGGCTTGCGAGGGATACAAACAGGATCAGACGTTTCGGCATTGCGGAGAAAATCCCTTACTGTTGTCCATTCTTCACCCTGCCCCGGGCAGCTTGCCGGGGGCTTGGCACGTGCAAATTTCGCGCGACGAGAGCGGACTTTCTTAAATATTGTGGTGACATCAAGGCAAAGCCGGCCGAGCACCCTCCTTGTCTGTGGAAGGTCACCCGCACCCCTGGCGCAGCCTTGCCGCTTGATCCGGCGGCGGCGCGCCTCTATCTCTTGCCAACCCGACATTCCCACCGGAGCCATTCCTTGTCCGTTTTCAAAAGCCTGCCGACACCGCCCGCCGCACCGAAGAAGCCCACCTCCGACACGCGCCACGGCATTACCCGCACGGACGATTATGCCTGGCTGCGCGCCGACAATTGGCAGGCGATGTTCAAGGATCCGTCGATCCTCGATCCCCAAATCCGCCAGCATCTCGAAGCCGAAAACGCCTATATGAGTGCGGCGATGGAAGACACGAAGCCGCTGCAGAAGGCGCTGTTTTCAGAAATGCGCGGCCGCATTAGGGAAGACGACAGCTCGGTGCCGATGAAGGATGGCGCCTATGCCTACGGCACCTTTTATGTCACCGGCGGCGAACAGCCGCGTTATTTCCGCATCGCCCGCGACGGCGACGTCGCTGATGAGACGATCCGCACGGTGCTGCTCGACGGCGACAAGGAGGCCGCCGGCAAGGCCTATTTCCGTCTCGCCGGCCTCGACCATACGAGCGACCACAGCCACGGCATCTGGGGCTATGACGACAAGGGCTCGGAATTCTTCACGCTGAAGGTCCGCGATCTCGCAACCGGCGAGGACCTTGCCGACCGGATCGAGAATACCGGCGGCGGCGGCGTCTGGGCGCCCGACGGCAAGAGCTTCTTCTATTCGGCGCTCGACGAGAACCACCGGCCTTCCAAGGTGTTCCACCATATTGTCGGCCGGCCGCAATCGGAAGACCGGCTGGTCTATGAGGAAGCCGATGCCGGCTTCTTCATGGGCGTCGGCGGCTCGCTGCTCGACGATGTCATCTATATCGACATTCACGACCACGAGACCAGCGAATACCGGCTGCTGTCGACCAAGGACCTCACGGCGGAACCGAAGCTGGTGGCGGCGCGTGAGGAAGGCATCGAATATTCGCTGACCGAGGGCGGCGACGTCTTCTACATCCTCACCAATGATGGCGGCGCCAAGGATTTCAAGATCATGGAAGCGCCGGTCGACAATCCGGTCAAGGAAAACTGGCGCGAAGTGGTCGCCCACAAGCCCGGCACGCTCATCATCAGCCACATGGCCTATGCCTGCCATCTTCTGTGGCTGGAACGCAAGGACGGGCTGCCGCAAATCATGATCCGCGACCGGGCGACCGGCGAGGAACATGCGATCGCCTTTGCCGAGGAAGCCTATTCTCTGGGGCTCTCGGGTGCTGCGGAATACGACACGGATATCATCCGCTTTTCCTATTCCTCGATGACGACGCCGTCGCAGCTCTACGACTACAACATGGTGACGCGCGAGCGCACGCTGCTGAAGACGCAGGAAGTGCCGTCAGGCCACAATCCCGACGACTACGTCACCCGGCGCGTCTTTGCGCCTGCCTGGGACGGCGAGAAGGTGCCGGTCACCCTGCTCTATCGCCGGGATACACCGCTCGACGGCAGCGCGCCTTGCCTGCTTTACGGCTACGGCGCTTACGGCATCACCATTCCGGCCGGCTTCAACACCAACTGCCTGTCGCTCGCCGACCGCGGCTTCGTCTATGCCATCGCCCATATCCGCGGCGGCAAGGACAAGGGATTTGCCTGGTACGAAGACGGCAAGATGGACAAGAAGACGAATACATTCAAGGACTTCGTCGCCGCTGCCGATTATCTGAATCAACAGAAGTTCACCTCTTACGCGAAGATCATCGCCGAGGGCGGCTCGGCCGGCGGCATGCTGATGGGTGCGGTTGCCAACATGGCGCCGGAAAAATTCGCCGGCCTCATCGCCGCCGTTCCCTTCGTCGACGTGCTGAACACCATGCTCGACGATACGCTGCCGCTCACCCCGCCGGAATGGCCGGAATGGGGCAATCCGATCGACAGCAAGGAGGAATACCAGCAGATCGCCTCCTATTCGCCCTACGACAATGTCGGCGCAAAAGCCTACCCGCCGATCCTGGCGCTCGGCGGGCTGACGGACCCGCGCGTCACCTATTGGGAGCCGGCCAAATGGGTGGCCAAGCTGCGCGACAAGACGACCGGCAACGCGCCGATCCTGCTGAAGACCAATATGGATGCCGGCCATGGCGGGGCGTCAGGGCGCTTCCAGCGGTTGGAAGAGATCGCGTTCGAGTATGCGTTTGCCATCAAGGTGGCGGGGAAGATGTGAGGGATTGGATTGGATTGGATTGGATTGGATGGGATGGGGCGTGCCGTGTGGCGCCCCCCTCTGCCCTGCCGGGCATCTCCCCCACAGGTGGGGAGATCACAAGTGGCTTGACCTTCCTGCTTCTCTACCGTTTCGCCGTGCTGGACGCTCATTGTTTGGGGAAGCCGGTGCGCCCAGCCGATCTCCCCACCTGTGGGGGAGATGCCCGGCAGGGCAGAGGGGGGCTGGCACGGCACAAGGCCAATAAAGAGAGGGAGAGAAATGCCCGTCTACATCGCCCTCCTCCGCGCCGTGAACGTCGGCGGCACCGGCGCCCTGCCGATGGCCGAACTGAAGGCCATTTGCGAAGGCCTCGGCTTTTCCGACGTGAAAACCTACATCCAGAGCGGCAACGTGGTTTTCTGCTCTGATGAGCTGGAAAAGACAGTGGAGGAGCGGCTCGACGAGGCGCTCGGCCGAAAGATGGGCAAACCTCCAGGCGTGATGGTGCGCACCCGTAAAGAGCTTGACGATATCGTCGCCGACGCCCCCTTTCCCGACGCGAAGCCGAACCTCCTGCTCGTCTATTTCCTGCCCGAAAAGGCGCCCAGTGATGCGCTGGAGAAAATGGTGGCGCCCGATGGCGAGGAGGCGAAGCTCGCCGGCCGCGAAATCTATGTGCATTATCCCAATGGGTCCGGCCGCTCGAAGCTGAAGCTGCCGGGGCTGAAACCCGGCACCTCGCGCAATCTCAACACCGTGCGCAAGCTCGCGGAGATGGCGGCTGATATGGAGAACGAGGACTGAGCGGGGGGGCGCAGAATTTGATTCAAGCGGCGCGCGTCAAATCCTTGTTTTTATGAATTTTATCGTCAACCTCCGGCCGCCTTCGTCCGTTTGGCCCTATAGCCGCTGATCTCCTCGCCGGCGGTCGGCAAGAAGCGCAGGTTCCAGAAGGTCGCGGTAATCGATATGAGGGTGACGACGATGAAGGCGGTGGAGAAATCGCCAAGCGCGGGCGTTTCGGCGCCTGACAAGGCCATGGAGCCGTGCAGCGCCAAGGCGCCGATGCAGATGCCGAGCGACAGCATCAGTTGCTGGAAGGTGGTGTAGAAGCTGGTGGCCGAACTCATCCGCTCCTTGTCGATCTCGTCATAGGCAATGGTGTTATAGGCGGTGAACTGGAACGACAGGAAGAAGGCGCTGAGCACCAGGACGACGAAGATGAGCGGCATCGGCCAGTCCGGCCGAAAGGCGGCGCAGAGGCCGTAGCCGACCGTGCCGCAGATGCCGTTGAGGACGAGGCTGCGGCGGAAACCGAGCCGGCGGAAGACGAACTTCGCCATCGGCTTCATGGCGAGCGCGCCAAGCGCCGTGGCGATGACGATCTGGCCGGCTGCGGCGGCAGACAGGCCGAAGCCGATCTGGAAGAGCAGCGGCAGCAGGAAGGGCTGCGCCCCTTGGGTGATGCGCGTCAGCGAGCCGGCGATGACCGACGTGCCGAAGCTCGGCACCTTCATCAGCGAGAAATCCATGATCGGCGACGGGTGTTTGCGGGCATGCTTGAGATAGGCGATGCCGAAGAGCAGGCCGAGCGCGATCAGGAAGATCGAGAAGGCGCCCTCGCCTTCATGGCTCGACATTTCGAAGCCGAAGAGCAGCGAGCCGAGCGAGATGCCGGAGAGGATGAAGCCGATCGTATCGAAGGGGCCGCTCGCCTTGCCCTTCACCTCGTCGATGTAGATCGAGACGAAGATCATGCCGATAATGCCGACCGGCACGTTGATATAGAAGATCCAGCGCCAGTCGAGATAGGTGACGAAGAAACCGCCGAGCGGCGGGCCGATGATGGGGCCGATCAGCGCCGGCACCAGCAGCCAGGACATGGCGCTGACCATATCCTTGCGGTCGACGCTGCGCATCAGCACCAGGCGGCCGACCGGCATCATCATCGCGCCGCCCATGCCCTGCAAGAGCCGCGCCAGCACCAGGAAGGACAGCGTCGGCGCGAGCGCACACAGGATGGAGCCGGCGACGAAGACGGCGATTGCCGCGCGGAAGACGGTGCGCGAGCCGAAACTGTCGGCCATCCGGCCGCTGGCCGGAATGAAAATCGCCAGGCTGAGGAGATAGGAGGTGAGCGCGATCGACATGGCCGGGGCGCTGACGGCGAAATCGCGCGCCATGGTCGGCAGCGCGGTCGCCAGCACCGTCGCATCGATATTTTCCATCAGCATCGCACTCGCGACAATCATCGCGATCACCCGGAAATTGGGCGCGGCGCGCCGAACCATCGGCGCCTGGTAAATCTGATCCGACATCGTCCGGAATCACTCGCGGTGGCGCGGCGGAGCACACGAGGCAGCAAGGCCGCGGAGATGACATGGCGCAAGGCCAAGGGGAGACGGTCTGCTATACGCCTCGGATCATGGCGGCGCTATGTCCTTTATGGCAAGGCAGCTTTGACGAGAGGGAAAGGCAGATCACGATTCCTTGCATCGGCCCGTTCTTCGTGAAGGTCTTCATCCAAACCGGCTTGCGCCCTAAGCACCCCGGCCCTACCTATGAGGGATGACCTCCGCCCTGCAGACAAACCGGCCCGGTGCGGCCTTTCCGTTCGACAACAGCTATGTCGGCTTGCCCCAGCACTTCTTTGCGGCCCAAGTACCGACGCCGGTGGCCGAACCCTGGCTGATCAAGCTGAACGAGCCGCTCGCCGCCGAGCTCGGGCTCGACGTCGAGGCCCTGCGCCGCGACGGCGCGGCGATCTTTTCCGGCAACCTCCTTCCCGAAGGGGCAGAACCGCTGGCGATGGCCTATGCCGGGCATCAGTTCGGCGGCTTCTCGCCGCAGCTCGGCGACGGGCGGGCGATCCTGCTCGGCGAGGTGATCGACCGCGGCGGCAAGCGTTTCGACATCCAGCTGAAGGGTGCGGGCCCGACGCCTTTTTCGCGCCGCGGCGATGGCCGGGCGGCGATCGGGCCGGTGCTCAGGGAATATATCATCAGCGAGGCGATGTTTGCGCTCGGCATTCCCGCCACGCGGGCGCTGGCGGCGGTGACGACGGGCGAGCCGGTCTATCGCGAAGAGGTGTTGCCGGGCGCGGTCTTCACCCGCGTCGCGGCCAGCCACATCAGGGTCGGCACCTTCCAGTATTTCGCCGCCAGAGGCGACACCGACGGCGTGCGGGCGCTGGCCGACTATGTGATCGACCGGCATTATCCCGCCTTGAAAGAGGCCGAAAATCCCTATCTCGCGCTGTTCGAGGCGGTGTCCGAGCGCCAGGCAGCGCTGATTGCCCGCTGGCTGCATGTCGGTTTCATCCATGGGGTGATGAACACCGACAATATGACCGTCTCCGGCGAGACGATCGATTTCGGCCCCTGCGCCTTCATGGATGCCTATGACCCGGCGACCGTCTTTTCGTCGATCGATCAGCACGGCCGTTATGCCTATGCCAACCAGCCCGGCATCGGCCAATGGAACCTTGCAAGGCTCGGCGAGACACTGCTGTCGCTGATCGATGCCGAGCCCGACAGGGCCGTCGACAAGGCGAATGCGGTGATCAAGAGTTATGGCGAACGGTTCCAGGCGCATTGGCTGGCCGGCATGCGGGAGAAGATCGGCCTTGCCGGGCAAGAGGATGCCGATCTCGAGCTGGTGCAGGCGCTGCTGTCGCTGATGCAGGCACAGGCCGCCGATTTCACCCTGACCTTCCGGCGGCTGTCGGATCTTGCCGGCGATGACGGGGTAGAGCCGGCCTTTGCGGCGAGCTTCCGCGAACCGGAGGCCTGCGGCGCCTGGCTTGCGCAGTGGCGCGAGCGGCTGTCCCGCGATCCGAAGACGGCTGCCGAGCGCGCCATTGCCATGCGCGCCGTCAATCCGGCTTTCATTCCGCGCAACCACCGGGTCGAACAGGCAATCGAGGCCGCCGTCGAGAACGGCGATTTCTCGCTGTTCGAGGCGCTGGTGACCGTGCTTTCCAAACCCTATGAGGACCAGCCGGGCTTTGCCGCCTATCTGCAACCGCCAAAGCCGGACGAACGGGTGCTTGCGACCTTCTGCGGGACGTAAGCGGGTCCAATACAACCGTACCGTGACGACAGCCTGCGGCAATTGTGGCCGTTGAAAGGCATCTCCTTCGCGCTATCTGGCTGATCGGCGGGACTTTTCCGTCGATCCCTCACCCGGCGAACCTCAGCGGGAGACAGCCTTATGGCGATCGTCATCACCTCCATCTTCTTCATCGTCATCGGGCTGGCGCTCGGCGGCGGCGGGCTGTGGCTCGTCACGCTCGGCGGCAGCGTCTTCTATCTGTTCGCCGGGCTGATGTTCCTGATCACCGCCGGACTGCTGTTGATGCGCAAGGCGGTGGCGCTCTGGGTCTATGCGGTGCTCGTCGTCTCGGCACTCGCCTGGGCGGTGTGGGAGGTCGGCTTCGACTGGTGGCAGCTGGGGCCGCGCGGCGGCATGATCATCCTGCTCGGGCTCTGGCTGCTGACGCCCTGGATTCGCCGGCCGCTCGGCCTGCGCAGCCCGACCGGCTTCACCTATGGCGCCAATCCCTGGCCGCTCGCCGTGCCCGTCATCCTCGCCATCCTCGTCGCCCTCTATTCGATGACGAGGGACCCGCACGATCTCGCCGGCGAGCTGCCGACCGATAAGGTCGCCGCCAGCCCCGCCTTCGGCGGCAGCGTGCCGGATGGCGAATGGCATCAATATGGCCGCACGCCTTTCGGCCAGCGTTATTCGCCGCTCGACCAGATCACCGCCGAAAACGTCTCCACCCTCAAGGAGGTGTGGCGATACCAGACCGGCGACGTCAAGCGGCCGGAGGATATTAGCGAGACGACCTATCAGGTGACGCCGCTCAAGGTGAAGGACACGCTCTATCTCTGTACCCCGCACAACTGGGCGATCGCGCTCGACGCGAAAACAGGCAAGGAGAAATGGAAATACAACGCCAACTCCGGCATGAACCCCAACCGGCAGCACCAGACCTGCCGCGGCGTCACCTATTATGCCGATCCCGATGTCGCCGCCGGCCAGCCCTGCGCCGAGCGCGTCTACCTGCCGACATCGGACGCGCGGCTGATCGCGCTCGATGCGGCGGATGGAAAGATCTGCACCGCTTTTGCCGACCAGGGCGTGCTGCATCTGGAAACCGGCATGCGTTACAATCCGGCCGGCTATTATTACTCCACCTCGCCGCCGGTTGCGGTGGCGGGCAAGATCATCGTCGGCGGGGCGGTGAACGACAATTATTCGACTGAGGAACAATCCGGCGTCATCCGCGCCTTCGACATCAAGACCGGCGCGCTGCTCTGGAACTGGGATTCCGGCAATCCCGACGTAACGACGCCGATCCCCGAGGGTCAGACCTACACGACCAACTCGCCGAACAGCTGGTCGGTCTTCAGCGTCGACGAAGCGCTCGGGATGGTCTACATCCCGCTCGGCAACCAGGTGCCCGACCAGCTCGGCATCGGCCGCAGCGACAATGTCGAGAAATTCTCCTCCTCAATCGTCGCGCTCGATATCGCTACCGGCCAGCTGCGCTGGGTGCGCCAGACCGTGCATCACGATCTCTGGGACATGGACGTGCCGGCCCAGCCTGTCCTGATCGACCTGACGAAGCAGGACGGCACCGTGGTTCCCGCCCTTGTCGGCCCGACCAAGCAGGGCGATCTCTATGTGCTCGACCGGCGCAGCGGCGAGCCGATCATCCCGGTCAAGGAAATCCCGGCGCCGGATGGAGCGATCACCGGCGATCATACCTCGCCGACGCAGCCGATTTCCGACCTCACCTTCTCGCCCGAGCCGCTGAAGGAAAAGGACATGTGGGGCGTGTCGCTGTTCGACCAGCTCGCCTGCCGCATCGACTTCCATCGTTACTATTACGAGGGCCGCTATACGCCGCCTTCGCTCAAGGGAACGATCGTCTATCCTGGCAATTTCGGCACCTTCAACTGGGGCTCGGTGGCGGTGGATCCGGAGCGGCAGATCATGTTCGGCATGCCGACCTACCTCGCCTTCACCTCGCGTCTGGTGCCGGCCGCCGACATTCCGCGGAGGGGCCAGGACGAGAAGGGCAGCGAACAGGGGCTGAACCGCAATGACGGCGCACCCTACGGCGTCTTCATGGGGCCTTTCCTCGGGCTCTTGAAAATCCCCTGCCAGGCGCCGCCGTGGGGCTATGTCGCCGGCGTCGATCTGCGCACCGGCAAGATCGCCTATATGCACAAGAACGGCACCGTGCACGACATGACGCCGTTGCCCTTGCCCTTCAAGGTGGGCGTGCCCGGCATCGGCGGACCGATGCTGACCAAAGGCGGCGTCGCCTTCCTTGGCGCTGCAGTCGACAACTATCTGCGCGCTTACGATGTGACGAACGGACGCGAGCTCTGGCAGGCGCGGCTTCCCGCCGGCGGCCAGGCGACGCCGATGACCTATACGGCCGATGACAACAAACAATATGTCGTCATGGTCGCCGGCGGCCACGGGTCAGTCGGCACCACGCCCGGCGATTATGTGATCGCCTATACGCTGCCGTGATGGGGAGCTGCGCTTGGAAACCACATTCCGGTCGATTGAACGGGACAATCGAGAGATGTAATCTGTGAGCCGCGCACGTGGAGGAACGACATGACCGAGGCGTTGACGATCTGGACATATGATTGGGTGCCACCTGGCCCCCGCGGTCATGTGCGAGACATCCGATTGCGCTGGGCATGTGAAGAGGCCGGCCTCAGATACGACGTCAAGTCGGTCTCCTTCCATGACCGCGGACCGGAGCATTTCGCGCGCCAGCCCTTTGGCCAAGTGCCGTTCATCGAGGACGGAGACATTACCGTTTTCGAAAGCGGCGCCTGTCTTCTCTATCTGGCGCGAAAAAGCGAAAAGTTGATGCCGCGCGACCCCAAGGGCGAGGCGGCGACGCTGGAATGGACGATTGCCGCGCTCAATTCGATCGAGATGGTTTCGGTCCCCTGGTGGTTCATCGGCCTGTCCAAGGACACGAACAACCCGCTCGACGGTTGGCTGCTCCAGCGCTTGCAACACCTGGAAGCCGTACTGGCGCAGCGCGAATGGCTTGCCGCCGGACAATTCACTGCAGCCGATATCCTGATGACGGATGCGCTTCGTGTGCCGAAGGTCAGAGCCGCCGGCGAGTATCCGGCATTGCGCTCCTACATCGATCGCGCCTGCGCGCGTCCGGCTTTCAAAAGAGCGTATGACGGCCAGATGGCACATTTCGCGGCGGGTGATAAATAAACGAAATCCGCGGATTCGGCAGTCATGCTGCAGACTCGCCTAGCTAAATCGCTGGTGCCGGTTGAATGCCAAAGGCGTTTGACCGGCCTTCAATCAGGAGCATTAAGCGATGAATACATTCCTTTTAGTTGCTTTACGGTCGTTTTTGATAAGTTTGACAATCATTGGAGGACAGCGACTGTGGGAAATCATCTTCAAAACCTCTGAATTTGAACATTCGTTGCGCTCCTTTTTGATGTTGTTTGCAATAGGCTTTGTGTTGTCCCTTTTGTTCGAAATATATCAAAAAAGTCACTAACTCGGTGACGAAGTTGGCACGGGACACAACGTGCGTGATCAATGGGTCACGGCTCATTTGGCGCAAAATCCTACACCCTCTGCCGCATGTCCAATGCTTCACACCATCTCGATGATCATACGCCCAACCTCGGCGAAGACCGGGTTGAGATCCTTCACCGGCGCGGTCGCCTCGGCGATATAGACGGCGGCGACGATCGGGCCGCGGTCGGGCGGCCAGATGACCGCGATATCGCCGAGGGAGCCGTTCGGGCCGGTGCCGGTCTTGTCGCCGACCTTCCACTCCGCCGGCAGGCCGGCCCTCAGCCGCTCGCCGCCGGTCGTGCTTGCCACCAGCCAGGCGATCAGTCTGTCGCAGGAGGCTTCGGCAAGCACCGAGCCGAGCGTCAGGTTGCCGAGCGTGTCGAGCATCGCATCCGGTGTCGTGGTGTCGCGCGGATCGCCCTTTTTGCCCTCGTTCAGCGTCGGTTCGGTGCGGTCGAGACGCGTCGTGCCGTCGCCGATCGAGCGCAACCAGTCGGTCAGCGCCACCGGCCCGCCGAAGCTTTCGAGCAGCAGATTGCCGGCGGTATTGTCGCTGACCGTCACCGCCGCCTCGCAGAGTTCGGCGATCGTCATGCCGTCGGCGCCGGCGTGTTTTTCGCTGAGCGGCGAATAGTCGACGAGCTTATCCTTGCCGTAGCTCACCCGCCGGTCGAGCTTCTCCTCGCCCTTGTCGGCGCGGGCAAGCACGAAGCCCGCGGCCAGCGCCTTGAAGGTGCTGCACATCGGAAAGGCCTCGCTGCCGCGATAGCCGAAGGAGATGCTTGTCTGGGTGTCGAGCACCGAGACGCCGAGGCGGCCGCCGGTGCGTTTTTCCAGCTCGGCAAGGCGACGCTGGATGTTGTCGTCACCCTCCTCGACCTTCCCCGCGGCCCCATCCTCAGGCCCATCCTCAGCATTGGCGGACAGGCCCAAAACAGGCAGGCAAAGCGCCGAGCCGAGCAGCAAGCGGCGAGTAAGGCTGAGATTCATAACATCCTCCGGCGAGTCGGAGAACAGAGCTAAGGCGAGATTGCGGCGGCATCTCGTTCCCACGGCGACTTTGTCGCCGTCGTGCGAGTTTGTCGCCGTCTTGCGAGTTTGTCGCCGTCGCGCGACGATGTCGTCCGCTGCAGCGCGTTTACGCCCCCCGCCCCTCGATTACGCGGCGCGCGTGACCTCAACCGTCACATGCGACAATTCCGTCAGCGCCGAAAGCCTGTCCTTGTAGAAGGCCGGCTCGCGCGGCGTCGCGGTGACGACGGCAACGATGGCGGCATGATGGCCGGGGCCGACCTGCCAGACATGCAGATCGGTGATCCGGTCTTCCCCAGTCTCGATCGCGTGGCGGATTTCGGCCGGCAGCGTCTCGCCGTGCGGGACGACATCGAGAAGAACGCCGCCCGAAGATTTCATCAGGCTCCAGGACCAGTTGGCGATGACCAGGCCGCCGACGATGCCCATGATGGGATCGAGCCAGAGCCAGCCGTAAAGGCTGCCGAGCGTCAGCGCGGCGATGGCGAGCACGGAGGTCATGGCATCGGCGATGACATGCAGATAGGCGGCGCGGATATTGTTGTCGCCGGGCTTTGCGTGGTGATCATGGTGGGCATGATCGCCATGATGGTGGTGGCCGTGGTGATGCGCGGCATGATGGCCATGCGCGTGATGCGCGTGATCAGGGCCGCCGCCGGCCAGCAGCCAGGCGCTGATCAGATTGACGGCAAGGCCGATCACCGCCACGGCGATCGCCTGGGCAAAACCGATCGGCACCGGGTTTGAAAGGCGCAGCCAGCTTTCCCAGGCCATCAGCAGGGCGATCAGCGCCAGGATAATGGCGCTGGCGAAACCGGCGAGATCGCCGAGCTTGCCGGTGCCGAAGGTGAAACGCGGGTTGCGCGCCTGCTTGCGGGCGAAGAGATAGGCGAGCGCCGAAATCAGCAGCGCGCTGGCATGGGTCGACATGTGCCAGCCATCGGCGACCAGCGCCATCGAGCCGTAGGCCGTGCCGGCGGCGATTTCCGCCACCATCATCACCGCCGTCAGGGCGATCACCAGCCAGATGCGCCGCTCGTTCACCGCATGATCGTCGCCGAGGAAAACATGATCATGTTCCAGGGCATCCATTCCAGCCTTGTCGATTCCGGCACGCATTACAGGCTCCTTCGTCACGGCACTCAGCGAATATAGGTTCTCAGCACTTCCGATATTTCCTCGACCGCTTCTGCCCTGGCGGCGTCGTCATCGGCATTCAGCACATGTTCGCGCAGATGATCGTCCAGCACCTCGCCGGTCAGCCCGATCAGGGCGCCGCGGACGGAGGCGAGCAGCTGCAGGATTTCGCCGCAGGGGCGCTCGGCCTCGAGCGCTCGCTCGACGGCCTCCATCTGACCCTTCAAACGGCTGACGCGGGCGATGAGCTTCTTTTTCTGCAGGGTGGTGTGGGACATGAGCCCTTATATAGCATAGGGGGGTATACTATCAAGAGTCGAAACCGGATCACTGCCGATGCGCGGCGATCGGCCATTGACAAATCCCGCATTTCCGACGATTGATGCTGCATGATCAAAAACGCGCACCAGAGCCGCTCGTATTTTTGGCTGTACCTGTAAAGGGCGGCCGGACAGATCATATTGTCAACAAGCCGCCGTCAGGCGGCTTTGTTGTATCGGCAGCGTCCTGACGGCAGAATATCAAAGGACGCGAAGACCATGACCGAAATCGAAGACAGCGAAATTTCACTGATGCGCCCATCGGTGGTGACGATCCGCGCCGCCAAGCCGCGCGACCTGCCCGAACTCAATGCGATGATCGCCCTGCTCGCCGCCCATCATGGCGATCCCTCGGGCACGACGCCGGAGCAGTTGGAGCGCGACCTCTTCGGCCCGCTGCCCTGGATCACCGCACTCGTCGCCGAGACCGGCGAAGGGCTGATCGGCTACGCCATTCTCGTGCCGCTCTACAGGGCGCAGGAAGGCAAGCGCGGCATGGATCTGCACCATCTCTTCGTGCGCGACGGCCATCGCGGCCACGGCACCGGCCAACTGCTCGTCGACCGCGCCCGCGAGACCGCCCGCAATGCCGGCTGCGGCTACCTCTCCGTCAGTGCCGCCACCGGAAACGTGCTGGCGCACCGCTTCTACGAACAGCTGGATTTCACCCCGCGTCCGGTGACCGGCATGCGCTACATGCAGTCGATCGCTTAGGGTAGCCGGCTCGAGGTTCGGCTTTCGCAAGAGCCGAAGTTCGTGGCATCAAAACGGCAGCACCGTTTGTGAGACATGCTTTATCGAATTGCATAAGGAGCTTTCATGCCTGATTTCAAACTCCATTGTTTCGCTCTCTCGGGGAATTCTTACAAAGTTGCGCTGTTCTTTGCGCTGGCCGGCATCGAGTGGGAAAGCATTTTCGTTGACTATCTGGGCGGAGAAACGCGAACCGAACAATGGCGAAAAACCATAAACGAACAGGGCGAGGCGCCTGTGCTCGAACATGGGCAAACGAAGATCAGCCAATCGGGGATCATCCTGGACTACTTGTCAGAGGTGACAGGGCAGTTTGGGGCACAGACAGCCGAAGAACGGCGCGACATCATGCGTTGGATTCTTTTCGACAACCATAAATTCACGAGCTACTACGCGACGCTGAGGTTCATGTATGGCCTCCAGAAGAGCGGCGAGACGCCCGTCGTCGAATTTTTGAGACTGAGGGCCAAAGCTGCCTATGCCATTGTTGACGAACACCTGGCGCACCGGGCCTTCATGGTCGGCGACCGGCTGACGATCGCAGACCTCTCTCTGGCGGGCTACGTCTTCATGCCGGAGGAAACCGGGATCGATCACAGCGCCTTCCCGGCTATCGCAGCCTGGAAAGATCGTATCAGCAACATGCCGGGCTGGCGCCATCCCTATGATCTGATGCCGGGTCCCACCTCCTTGTAAACAGGTTTGGACCTTGCGAAGGTGCCAAGCACAACCGCACTCTAGAGCGGTTCATTGCTTATCGGAATCGAGGTGGGATTCCCAAATCAGCAGAATTGTGATTCATCCTGGGTGCTGG
>NZ_NWSQ01000042.1 GCF_002531725.1 Rhizobium sp. L43 | reverse complement strand
CGGACCAGGGATGCCACGGATACAGAAGCTCGCGAACCTCGGTCCCGTGGGTGTTCTGTCGTCGTGTTGTACAACCAATTCCGGCCGCACGCATCGCTCGGATCCAGACCCCGACAAATGATGCTGAAATAACCGCCGTAACCGCGCCATTTGGCCTACTCTAAACCGCCGGGCTCTCTTATGTTCGTTTGCAAGCTCTTTAGTCATGAGTCTTTCTTTCCGGTTTTGAGGACGAAAGCCGATGCGTGTAGCTGTTGAACAAAGGAGGAGACAGGGCATTTCGACGACGGCTGGCATACTCTTATGCGCGGGTTGGGTACCGCATTTCCGTGTGTTCGTCTGGGGCTGCCTCTGTCTAATCTCGGGCTTGGAATTGTCCGCCACATAGAGCCTGCGAGGGTTCCCCACCGGAGCCCTGCCTCCATCTTTGTCCAACAGCAGATGATTTCAATTTGCGGGTTAAGCGTCTCTGTTCAAGCTGGTTATTCGCCTTTAGCCTTTTGCTATGGGAGCGACCTCCTGCCCGATGGCCCACAGGAACGCTGCCATTTCTCGCGCAATGGCGGTGACCGCGACGACCTTCGGCTTGCCTGCCGCCATCAGCTTGCGATAGCGCGCGCAAAGCCTCACCTGGGCTTTCCAAGCAATCTCGCGAACCGTTCTTGGTAGGTCGTCCAGTCGCGCCTGGATCTTCGGGCTCACGCGAGCCGGGAAGCGATATGTCCAAGCCCCTTCAATGAGTACCCTTCGAGCCCTTGTATTGCCCGCCTTGGTGATCCCACCACGCTTGACCCGTTCGCCGGTTGAGCTTTCCGACGGCACGAGACCGAGATACGCCATCAACTGACGGGGATTATCGAAGCGCCTGACGTCGCCGATCTCGACGACAAAGGTGACCGCCGTCATGAACGCGACGCCGCGGATCGCCTGGTAGGCGGCCACAACCGGGGCCATTGACCAGGATGCCGCGGTCTCGACGACCAGCTTGGTCAGCCGATCCAGGCGCACGCAGGCATCCGCGACTGCCTGGCAATATTCCGCCAGCAGGATTTGGTGGGCGGGATGATCGAAGGCCTGGCATGTCAGTCAGCCATCTTGTATGGGCACGCGTCCATGGTTCGCGTCCGGCATAGATCCGGCCATGACGCAACAAGAAGGACTGAAGTTGCTGACGCGCCTGTTTCAGCGCGTCGCTGGCCGCCTCACGCGCCCGCACCAGGTCGCGGATCGCCTCATGGCCTTCATCTGGGACCCAGACTGCGGTCAGCTCGCCCGCCCGGTGCAGGCGCGCTAGACCCATGGCATCCCGGCGGTTTGTCTTCACCCGGTCGCCCGCACGCTTGGGCACCAGTGACGGCGCCACGACCACGCAATCATGCCCCAGTTCGACAATATGCCGGTAAAGACCGTAACCGTTGGACCGGCCTCATAGCAAAAATGAAGCTTAGCTCCGCGCTTGGAAAGCTTGTTGACCATAGATGCCACTGATGCCGGCTCCGAGGAGATGTCGCCGAAAAACCGCACCTCGCCGTTGCGGGTTCCGTCGGCAATGGCCACCGAAATCTTCAATTTCGACGTATCCAAGCCGACGAAAATTACGCTATCTTCTTTCATGGTTCGCCCTCGCTAAGCGTGGGGCTCGGCTCCGGCCTATCCAGAGCAACCCCCGAATTCAGCTTACCGCGGGGGCGGGCCACCTTCACCCTACGAACATACGGTCTAATCGCCGCCGGATGAGGATTGAGCGCCAGCCAGCGGGTCCAGTGATCAAGGTTTTTCCGCCCGACCTGCTGTCGTGGGCCAACTGGCAGGGAGTTTTTTGGAGTAAGACGCCCCGCCAACAGCTAGTTTTCCAGTGGTCAGCTGACCACAGCTCCAACACTTTGAAACGAAACGACTTTTCAGACGCTTCTGGAACGGTGCAGCTCCTCGGGGCCACCTTTCACAAGGTCAGCCATCGAGATAGGTACCGTCCTGTCGCCGCCATGGGTTCGCAGGTTTTGATGGGCAATTTTGATCGTCATGACCGTAAAGATCTCATGACATTCTAAGGTCACGGTTGACTGGGTAGAATGGCCGCCAGCCTTCTATGCGGCTGGTGTAGTAAGGTCAGTTGATGCACGGACCCGATCGAGCAGCTTCGTGTTGTGCGCCCAGCATGGGCGCACTCTTGTGGGTGGAAGTCCCCACGTAAGTTGGTCATGGCGAGCGAAGCGAAGCGCAACTGAGGAAGGGCGACCAACCGTGAGGAGGAAGCGTGGATCGAAACTGAGGGCCGATGAACAAGAATCGGATATGGCGGTGCCGACCAGGGCGAGCGGGCAAAGAACGGCGAAGCTCTCTTGACCAAGAGGCGGTGGCGTAGATCCGGCGGTCGGGCAGTGAAGGAGTGCGCTCTTACCTGGGGAGATCTCGCCTCACGCCAAAGGGCGACGGTGTCGAGCCTGAGCGAGAAGCAGAGGCCTTAGTAGTGAGCACGGAAGTGCGGACGAAGGGCCGAACGAGCGAAAGGGAGAACCGCTGGTTATCTGATTTGAACGGTCTCTGATGGTCGCGTCAGCGAAGCTCGCCGATCTGGCAGGTAGGGTGAAGCTCGAAGGGCCACGGCAGCGAGAAATGAAATCCGCCGCACCAGGATAAGCAACGCCACGCGTCAGGCTGGGAGAACTGCGATCCTGCCGACTTCAACTGCTCCAACCGCCCGGTGCGGATCCGGATGCCGGGTGGCTGGGAGGGAGGAGCCGAGGCAACAGGCTCCCCCTATCCCCATCAAGCGACCAATGACAATGTTTGTCACGACTGAAAGCAGACATTAGCTTGTAATCTTTGCAACGCTTCCGCGAGATGCTTCAGGACGATGACCTCCCAGGCTCCGAGGACAGTCGGAACTTGCTGGTCGCGAAACAATATGTTCGCAGATTTTGGCCGTAGTCATTCTTGTAGAAATCATAGCTGCCGGCGTGGACAAAGGCCCAACCGAATTGTCGACCATCCTCGAAAGAACGCCGAAACGCTTATGGGATTTTGAATGAAACAAACACTGTCTGACTGGGTCCTAGCTCGCGCCCGAATTCTTCGTGCGGCCGAGATGGATTGGCCGCGAGGGGAGGGGGCCGTTCTCTGCTTTCAATGGCGCCGTCGAGGGTCATGGCCCGCGCGCCTCTACGGAACGTAATCGCCGCGGCTGAAGCCGCAGCATGTTCCGAGGGAGGGAGGGCGAGCAGGGGGAAGAAGCCGCCTCCGCGGTCGAGGATGTAGGCGCTGAGCCGAAACTGTGGAGCGATAGCGACTAGCGGTCCTGGCGCTGCAGATCCCCAAAGCCGGACCTGCAAGCTATGCCGTCGAATAGCGGCAAGAAGAAACACCCTGCCATCGGTTGCCGGATGAACCGTGCCCTCAGCGGCGAATGAGGCCAAACCGGTGGGCTTCGTCCAGCAGGACCCGCACCGAGGACGGTTGCCACTTCTTGCCGCCGCGGACAGGCCGTTCTCCCATCTGGTCCAGTTGCGCGGCGATGTCGCGCAGCGACAGATTGGGATCGGCAATGGCAATCGCTGCCACCAGCTTCATCAGGTAGTCTTCGGGAGCGCGGCGAGGGGACCGAGCAAGGAGTTCCTTCTCCGCCAGCTTTTCGCGGACCATGCGATGAACAGCGCGACGAAGGCGTTCGACGGTCCAGTCGTGGCCACGGCGATTGAGCACCCGCACGACATTGTCCCAACTGTGCTGCGGCCGGAGTTGCCGCACCATTGGCAGCCACGTCTGCGCCGATGCAATAAGTTCATCAAGATATAACTTATGCCGTGCTTGCGTGACTGCCTTGATCGCCTCCGGCCGTCGTTCTCGCAGACCCGGATTTCCAGGAAGCTTGCCGCGCGCCTTCGCCGCCTTAATGCCGGCTTTGGTGCGCTCGGCGATGAGCGCCCGCTCGAGCTGCGCGACCGCGCCGAGGACCTGAAGGGAAAACATGCCCTGTGGTGTGGACGTATCGATCGGATCGCGGATCGACCGGAAATGGACGCCGCGTTCTTCAAGGTCCTCGATCACCTGCAACAGATGGCTGACCGACCGAGCAAGGCGATCCAGCCGGACAACAACAAGCACGTCGCCGGCGGCGAGCTCGCCGAGCAGTCTCGTTAGGACGGGCCGTGCCCGTGAAGCACCTGATGCTTGCTCCTGAAAAATCCGCTCACAGCCGGCGGCGCGCAACTCGTCCATCTGCGCATCATGGACCTGATCATCAGTCGAGACGCGTGCATAGCCGATAAGCCGTTTGGGTGCTGACGATGGATTGGCGCCTGGCCGTTTTGCCATGGTTTTCTCACGGGTATTTCAGGTGCTTTGTACAGATAAGGAATGCGTGAGAAAATGATCAGTTGCAAGCGTGTTTTAAGCTCTGAATAGCGGGCCGCCAGACTCAAATCGTCGCCCAAGACGAGCGACGGGCCGTCCACATAGGCAAACGCGTGCCTGCGGGCTTCTGTGACGGAAATGCCGGAAAACCAATGGTTCCGAAGATAGTGGAACGACTAAGACCTCGCTCATGGGGTATTGAAGTCTGTTTCGGTATCGGCGCCAGATCACTTGGCCCGACGGCGCGGGTCGAATTCTGCTTGGGCGAGTCCGGTTAATCCGGCCGACATCGCCCTAGAAGGCCGAAAACCGGGCCTTTCCGGTCATCCAGGACGACCGACATCGCCGATTTGCGGTGTTATAGCAATCACGTCCGATAAGCATTACTTATCGGAAGTGAGGCGAACTCTAAACGACGCAAGCGATGACGGAAGTTAATGCCATCCTGGCTTCCAGGACAGAAAAGAACGGCATTAATTCATATGGTTAATGAAACGGAAACGGCGAAATATTGAGTAAGCGGGGGGTAAGCGGGGCTGATTTGGTGGCCATGCCAATACAATCAGCATGTCTGACGCAGAGCAGGGTGCTCGAAGGGCCGAGAGCGTTCAGGCGCGTGCTGCAACCATCGAGGCGAGGGGTGCAATAGGATGATCTTCGTCATTGATCCCCAGCCGATCGCCGAGATAGTGCCAGAACGACAGGCCGAGCTTTTGGCAGGTCTTCATCAGGCCGAGCATGCTGTCTCGCGCCTGCCGACCGTTGCGACTGACCGTGCCGCCGGAAATCTTTCGCTTGATGACAAATCCGCGCAGATCTCTTTCCGACGCATTGGTATGGAGCGGGGTTTCAGGCCGCTCGAGAACCCGCAGCAGTTCTGCCTTGCGGCGTCTCAGTCGAAACAGCAGTTTGTCGAGGTCGCCATAACCGGTGCGCAGCGAGAAAATCCGATCGAACCGGGCCTGAAGGCTCCGGGCTGCACGCGGATCAGGTCTTCGCTGATAGGCTTTCAGGGCCTTGTAAAAGCGCCAGATGAGATCCCGCAGGGTTTCGACATGCCGTACTTGGCCGGGTGTCGCCGGCATCAGTTTGTGCAGCAACCGTTCGGCGTGGAGCACAGCGCATGGGTGCCGACGCGGAACTGTCCGGCATCATCGGACACAATCACCGCATTGCCGACCAGACCATGATGGCGGATGGCGCCCCAGATGCCGGCCTCGGCAAACGGGCGGATTATTTCTTTGTCGAAGATGTCGACCCCATTGGCGGCCAGATACTCGAGAAACGGAACCTGATTGGCAAACCGCCGCGGTTGGCGTGTGTTCAACCGCGCCAGAAGGGCGGGGTCGACCTGACGGTCTTCCAGAAAGGTGAAGGCGGCATCGTTGAGAACATAGTCCTGATAGTTGCCGCGCAGCAGGGCCAGAAAGTTCAGCCGCGACTTCGACGGCGTAGTGCGGAAGGCGGTGAAATGTTCGCCTCCGATCTGTGTCGTATGGAAATTGCGGTTGGCATGACGGGCGCCAGTGTCGTCGACCGTGACAAAGGGAGCCGAGACCAAGCCCGCATGCAGCACGGCGGCATCCTCGGCATGAAAGCCGTCCAGCCGCTGCGTCAAAAACCGGATGACCTGGCGTTTGGAAATCTCGACACCGACATCGTTGAGCAAGGTCGTCAATCGCTGCGTTGTGACCTGCCCATGGCTATGAAGCATCAGGCAGAAGCGACGCAGACTGGCGCCGTAGCCGCCCCTTATCCCTGCTGGCAGCGGCGCAATGATCGTGCGTCCTTCCGGTGTCACCCAGCATTCGCGGCGATAGCGCACCACTTCGGCCCGCACGACCAGATCCCGGACCACGCAATCCTTGTAGCCTTTAAACCGCGATCCAGGTGGGGCTCTGGCAGGCAGTACCTCTTCGCGCGTGGCGCTCCCCGTGTCGCCCTTCGGCCCGCGACGCCGCGCCGGCTTTCGGCTGCCGGCCACCGCCTTGTCGCTCGTTGCCTGGTCCATACCCGAGGGCCTGAAGGGTGGGCGTGGCGGCAGGTTTTTAAGCCGCGCAATCTCGTCGCGCAGAAGCTGGTTGTCGACCTTCAGCCGCGTGTTCTCTACCCTGAGCAGGTCGTTGTCTTCTCGAAGCTTTCGGTTGTCAGCCTCAAGCTTCTCGATCCGGATTTCTGCCCGATCAGCCCGCTCCACCAGACCAGTCACCAACTCCCGCAGCGCCTTCAGCGACAGCGTGTCGGCATGCTCGGCCATGGGGAGGCGGCGCTTCGTCATAAAGGAAGTGAATCATGATTCACAAAAAACAGGAATCCCTTCTGCCACCAGATCTGCTCCAGTTACCGTCTGGGCGCTGACCCCAGAGGGCTGCGCCCAGATCTGCTCCAGTTACCGTCTGGGCGCTGACCCCAGAGGGCTGCGGATACTCCGCGGTCATGGCGGGGACATTACACCAGAGGTGGGTGGGCTCGGTGGCGCAGGAGTCGCTACCGGTCTACCGGCCGCCGCGCGACACGGCCGACCGGGGGACGGGAGAGGCCCAAGATTTCCGATCCCCCCGCGGCGGAGTTAGCTGCGATCGACGCGGTACTCGCCCGTTCCAACACGGCTATTGCCGAGGCTCAGGCGCCCGGGCGTGGGCGGAAGGGGCAAGCTCGACGTCACGCCGCAGGCGGCGCGACGGATCCTGTAATTTCGGTCGTGTCCGCTATCGTGGGGCAAACGTCTGTCTGAAAACTAGTGGATCGGGAATGGAGCGCTCGTCGGCAGGAAACGACGTCTTCAGAGCAGCGTGCGGAACCTCGATCTGAAAAGTCTACCCCGCACGTTCGCGCATAGGCTTGTTTGCAATCAGGCCCGCCCTGGCGCGTAGAGTGCTGAATGTTGTCTCGCCATATTCACCTAACCTATTGGCGTTAAGCGGCCTTCTATTCGACATCACATCTCCTCCAAGGCGCCACCTCGATCGGTTCCGTCAGCCTTCCGAGAGGTGATCCATCGGAGATCACTGTGCATGGGCGCCTGGCACCTGATCCAAAAGGAATGGTTATGGCGGCAAAACCACTGGGCTGGAGATGTCAAATCACCTGCTGCCCTTGCTGTCAGCGCCCGCAAGCCGAAAATGTCCTCGGCGGTCCTTATCGCCTTCCTCGACCGTCCCGCCCCAGGTTAGTCGCCGCAAGACCCTCAGAACATCCCACGGGATCTCATCGATATCGATGGCGATATCAGAGCCGCTGCGATAGGTCGCTTCATCCAATGCGGCAATGACCTTGGCTTCGAGGCGACCGTCGTAGGACGGTTCTTCATTGCCGTATTCGAAGCGCCCGCACCATACGATATGATCACGCCAGACGATGAAATGGCTGCGGCAGCCGTCCTCGCGCCATACCGACGGATAAAGCGAGCAACGCTCGCCCCGGACCGTCAGAGACCATGCCTTTCCCGCTCGAGGATCAAGGTTGATGACCAGGGTGTCACCGCACCCGTCTGGGCATCTTATCAACAGCGAACGGGGGCGGGTGCGGATGACGGCGGCGGTATCGCCGGGCAGTTCGAGCAAGGCTTCGGTATCATCACGATATTCGCCTCTTCCGCGCCAGCGGATCTTGCGTGCTGGCGACGTCATGGTGCGCCCCCGCAAAGATCGGCGACAAGACGGGCGGCGATCCGGTAGCCCCTTGCGCGGCGCCCGCGGTCGGCATCGGGACCATCCGCCCATTGGCAGCGCCGCAGGAGCTGCACGGCGACGGCGGTCTGGTATTCGCCGGGGCAGGTCTGAATGGCGATCCCCATCGTGCGGATCTGGCGGACAACCGCTTCGATCCAGGCAAAGCGTGTTGCCGGGCGAGCAGGCCCGGGGGGATGGCGAAAGGCCGTTGGTGCATAAAGTCGTTCGATCACCGTGGTCCATTCCGGATCGTCATAACGGTGCTGGTCGACGTCGGGTGGCAACTCGAATGCCAGCCAGGCTTCGAGTGCGGCAAGATCGGCGGTCAAAGGCCCGAGCGTTACCGAAGCCAGATCGATCAGGATGGCACTAGATCCGCGCACCCGCACATTGTCGCCATGCAGGTCACCATGAATCGGGGCCCGTCGATAGGTCTGCTCAAGTGATGCAAGAGCGGTCCACAACGTCTCAGGTGTTTCAAAGATCCCGGCCTCGGCGGCACGCTCGACATAACAGGGATCAATCCGATCCGGGTTCCACACGCCAATGTTCCTGAGGGCAACCGCGACAGCGCCTCTGACCGGATCGCTCGCATAACCCTGGTCGCGCCAGCCACCCAACGTTTCATCCAAGAGGGCGGTGATGGCTGATCCTGCGACATTGCGCCGGGCAAGCGTCCAGAGCGATTCCGAGCGGTCAACGAAACTGCCGACGAGAAGACTGCGCTGGCTGCCGTGGATCAGTTCATCGATATTGGGACGCAGTCCGAACGGGATGAAGCGCTCCGCGAAATTCCGATAATTGTCGTGTTCCTGTGCGATCTTGTCGCGTCGGTCGAGCTTTGCGAATGCCGGTTGCGGCCACGCACCGATGTTGGAACGGTCGACGATCATATGGACGGCAAAGACGCGAGCCGCAGAGCGCCCGCCACCCAGTTCGACAAGCGCGATCCTGCTGCAGTGAGGAAAGGCCCGTTTGAACAGGATCTTGTCGGCTTCGCGTAGTGGCTCGCGGTCATCGGACGTGTTGATGTCGAGGTCCAGGCGCGGCACCTTGCCCGCATCGTATCGGGCAATCACCTCGGCGATGGCGGGCGCTTGAGGCGCGGTATGCAGGCCGACGGAAGGTAGGCCGGCAAGCGTTCCCAGACGATCCTGGATACGGCCCGTCGCGGCATCGTCGGGCGCAATCACATCGACGCGCAGACCGTGATCCACAAGCTGCAGGGCGTCGCGTCCGACCGCCTTGATGAGCTCGTCTTCCTGTCGCCCATTGACGTTCACGACGACACTACGTGCGAAGCCGGCATTCGGGAACAGCGATGTCGGATCACATCGTTCTATGATGCAACGGCGATTGGCAAACTCGCGCATCATCAGTGCGCCGGGCGCTTCACCGATCCACAGCACGTTGCGGCGTTCGTCAAACATGGTGTGCTCCTGCGGGGCGGACGGGCAGCGGCCAGCTTGGGCCATGGCCGAGCGCGCCGGATGGTGAACAGACGATGCAGCCGCAGCGCTGGGCGGCAGCCGTTGGCCTCACCGTGCCGCGCACGCCGTCATAATATTGGAAGCGGCTTTGCGCGGGCATGGCCGTGACGGCTCCGAGGAACATCGTGACCGCAAGCGAGGCGACCGTCGAATTGATGGAAACGACCGCGGGCTGGGGAACATGTGCGCCGAGCACATAGGGATCGGCTGCGCGTTGGGCCGGGGTGAGCATCTCACGGCGGATCTGTTCGCCGTTCAAGGCACCGGTGCAGGTCAGGCACGGCAGACCGGGCGCCAGCATTTGTACCCGGCCGGTCATGTGCGAGACCAGACCGTCGGCAACCGTCACACTGACGCCGACATCGATGGCCGGCACGAGATACTGGTAGGCGGCCTGGCCGACGACGGCGCGGCTGGCATGCGAATCCGTGCACAGGAAGATGAAATCGAAGCCGCCGATCAGGCCTGCGACCGGGCCGTCGACGATATCGCCGACAATGCCCTGCACAGCCGCCTTCGGATTGACGGCAAGCATGGCCCGGCGGGCGACATCGACCTTCGGCGTGCCGATATCTGCTGCCGTCGCCCCGATCAGCCGATTGAGGTTGGTCGCCTCGACGCTGTCGGGATCGACGATCGTCACGTTTTCGGCTCCGAGATAGGCGAGCTGCTGCACCGTCGCCGATCCGGTGCCGCCGGCGCCGACAACCAGGATTTTCAGCCTTGCGATCATCTGCTGGCCGTCCCGGCCGAAGGCGCGGATCTGCCGATCGTGGCGCAGATCGCCCTCCTGGAAGCCTGCCGCCGCGTCGCTCAGCAGCGTCAGCCCGGTTCCGACCTCCCAGACGTCAACGGGCGTCCGCAGGCCGAGACGACGGGCGCTCAGCCCTTGCGGTCCGATCACCATTGCCAATGGACTTGCCTGCGGGGCACGCCGGTCGAAAAAGGCCTTCATCTCCTTTTCGCCGGCATCGTCGATCGACGAAAAGACAGGCCTCCCGGCGGCGTGCGGATGCGTATGGATCATGACGGGGCTGAGGCGCTCGATGCGCGCTCGATTGGCAATGTCGACCAGGACGGCGGGGTGGAGGCAGACCGAGGTCGGGCCCCGGCTCACATAGGCCGACTGGTCGACCGGCGAGGCTTCGGCAAGCACCCAGCTTTTGGTAATCTGGTCGAAATGGGCGTAGCCGATTGCGCAGGCCTCGGCGCCGGTTGCCGCCAGCAGATCGTCGGCCAGGCTCCTGCAGGTCCCTTGCAGCGTACGTAGTCCGCTCATTGGATCCTCCGTAGCCGGTCGATGATGGTGTTCATCCAGCCCGACAGCGTGTCGCGGTTTGCGTCCCATGGCGTTGTCAGATGCCATGAAAACCACAGCCCGCTTTCGCTGGTTTCCGGGATCGCATTGTCCGAGGCCGCATTCTGCGGCAGGTTGCCCGAGGAAAGCCTGAGGCTATTGTCACCCCAGAAGCAGTCCAGGGCGGCGTAAGGGTAGGCCACCGGAACCAGAAAACGGATCGTGGTCTGCCTTGCCGACCATCCTTCGGGCAGCAGGACGGCCGGCACGCTCACGAGCGTCGTTCCGCTCGGCAAGAGGCGTTTTTCGGCGGCTGAAAAGCGCGCCCGGAGTTCGTCAAATTGACGTTCGAGGATCGTGCTCATCAGCCAAAATTCGCCTTCGGGACAGAGGAGAAGCGGCGCGCAGGCGTCACATCGAGATCGACGATCTCGTCGTCTGCGATGATGCGGTCCGGATCGTCGCCATGGCCTTCCAGCATAAGATCGTGTTCGGGGTTCCAGCCCGAAACGCGTGCCTTGATCTGCAGACCGGTCAGTTGCGGCTGGTCGGTTTCGTACTTCTGGCCATTGACGAAGAAGTGATAGGTCTTCGGACGCGGCGCGGTGATGAAGCGCTCGACGCCGTCGCGCGTGAGGTCGATGGCTTCGCCTTGCTTGATCAGGCGGTCGGTGCCGCCGCGAACCTCGAGAAAAACCGCCTCATTGTCCGACGCACCGCTGAACAGGCGCAGCGCCGCCTCGTCGATCGTTTCGAGACCCCATTTGATTTCCCGGTTATTGGCAAAGAGGCGGAAGATACGGTCACCGGTAAAGGCGATGAAGCGTTCGGTGCTCTTGGCGCGCAGGTCGAAGGTTTCGTCGAGACGGACATCCTCGAAGTCACCGGTTTGAAGAATGGCATAGAGGCTATAGGCCTCGGGCGGCGCAAGCTTGCCGGCGCCCAGAAGCTGGCGGCCCAGTGGCACGGGGTCGGAAAGCGCGATCGGCTTGAAGACGATACCGTCGACGGCGAGTTCGGCGGGATGGCCCTTGTTGGTACTGTTATCTTGCATCGGAATTGATCCTCATGATTGTCACCGCGGTCTGCTGTGACGTGCACTGGATCAATCCCTGCGAGGAACGATAACCGGAAAGGTCAGGCGAAATTTTTTTCGAATGTTCCGCCCGGCACGGTTCCGCACATAAAAAACGCCGGGCATTTCGGACAGGTGCGCGGCGATGCCTTGGTCGGAAATTGGCCGGACAGTATGGCGGCGATATTGGCCTCGAGCTTGCGCCGCCGCGTGTCGAGCGGCCCATCCTGCAGGCTGAGCCGTTCGTGGCCTGCGTCGGAAAGAAACAAGATTTCGGCGCTGCAGCCAGGTGCCTGATCGTTGACGGCAAGGAGCGTCGCCATGACGGCAGCGCCTTCCATCGCCGTCGTGCGCCTGTGGCCCGTCTGGACCTGCCGCAATGCCCGCATGACGCCGGCGGCATCCGTCTGCGCATAGTCGATCTCGATTTCGATCGTTGCCCCGGCGAGCGTAAAGGACAGGCGGTCCGGCGGGGCGACGGGCCTGCCGTCGTTCATGGCGACGAAATTCCGGACGAGTTCGCCGGCAAGGCGGCGATAGGCCGGCGCGGCCGGCAATGCAGCAAGAGGCGAGGCCGACCAGAGACGTTCGACGATCTCATCCGGACCGGCCGCCTCCGCCGCGATGGTGCCGGTGGCGATCAGCTCGCGGACCGCCTGCCGGACGATCTCGTGCATGTCCTCATAGGCGGTCGTGGTACGCCGGCCGCCGAGTTTGAGGATATGGGTATAAAAGAAACGGCGCGCACAGCGCTCGTAGAGGGCAAGCTCGCTCTGCCGGAAGAGGGGCTGTCCGCGATAGATTATCGCGATCGACGGGTTGTCGGGCGGCAGATCGAAGCTGGACGGCGTAACGCCGAGCCGAGACAGGCCGGATCCGAGCCGGGCGATGAAGGGTGAGGGCTGCCGCTCGGACTTTTTCGTGCGGCCGGGCGCGTAGACGAGGAGCCGATCGCGCGCCCGCGACAGGGCGACATAAAACAGACACTGCTGCTCCTGCATATGCTCGCGATCATTGAAACGTTCGCCGTCAAGGTCCGATCCTTCGATCATGCCGTCGGGCGGCGGACAGGCTGGCGCGGCGGCGTTGCGCGGCAAGGTACCCTTCGCCATGCCGGGGATGTGCACGACGCGAAACTCAAGGCCCTTGCTGGCATGCATGGTCATCAACCGCATCGCGTCGATGCCGCCTGCCGCCTGCGGAATATGTCTCAGGTCCCGGTCGTCGGAGAGGCGTACAAGCCGGCGGATCCTCTCGAGCAGGGCGGAAATGGCTCCGGTGCGGCCTGCGGGCTGGGTCCGCACGAAATTCATTAACTGCCAAAGGGCGATCCCTTTTGCGCGCGCCTGCATGTTGCCGGCGCCGGCAATCTGTGCCGCCATACGGCTGCGGTCGAGCAACAATTGCGCGAGGGTATCCCAGGGCGGAGAATTGGCGTCGAAGCCGGCAAGCAAGGAGGAATAGGCGGCAACGGCCGCCGCGGCTGGCTCGCTGAGGCCGGCAGGCGGGTGTTTTATCCAATCGAGTGGTCTGGCCGTGTCGTTATTGAGCGCTTCATTGAAACGACCAAGATCGCCAAGCGGTATCGTCAGCCCCGGTGTGGCGACCGCGCGCGCAAGCGCCATGGCGCGCCGGTCGATCAACAGCGAAAGCCATGCCAAAAGATCCTTCACCTCCGGCCGCTCAAACAGACTGCCAAGATAGAGGACGGGAATGCCCCTGGCCTCGAGGCCGGCGCCGATCTTGGCGAGCCGGTCGTTGCCGCTGCACAAGAGCGCCTGGTCGCGGAAGGCATGACCGGCATTGCGCATTTCCAGGATGCCGTCGGCGAGAGCGTCGATTTCCCTTTCGGTGTCGCCGTCGACGGAGCGGAATTCGACCGGATTGCCGCTGGCCCTGCGGTTCGATTTCAGTGCCATGGGCGTGGCCCCTTCGATCTGCATGCCAGCCGCGAAGGCTTGGTAGCTGTCGACGATCTCGCCCACAGAGCGATAGTTCACCTCCAGCTGATCGCGACTGCCGCCCTTGAAATCCTGCGTCTCGAAACGGGAAAGGTTGAAGGATGATGCGCCCCGGAAGCGATAGATCGACTGACGGACATCGCCGACGCACCACAGGTTGCGACCACCCGGGCTCAATTGCTGCAGGAGCCTCACGCTTGCCCGGTTCACATCCTGATATTCGTCGACAAGGATATGGCCGATATCGGCGGCGACGGCGCGCGCGATCTCGGGGCGCGTCTCAAGCAAATGCGTCGGCAAGGCGACGAGATCGCCAAAATCGACGCAGTCGAGCGACCTCTTCAGGTCGCTGTAGCTCTCATAGACGCGCGCGACTTCGCGGGCCCGGTCCGCCCGTCCGCCCGACGCGCCGTCCGAAGCGGCCAACTTGTCGACGAGAGCGGCATAATCTGGCGCAAGCACGACCTCATCCTGCGCCCGGGAGATCGCAGACAGGAGATCGCGCAGCTTGTCAGTCGGATCGGAGAGATCCCGGTAGTGGGCAAGATCGAGACCGGCGACCCTGTCGAGCATAAGATCGATGGCTTCGGTGCGATCGAGCAGCCGTGGTTCGCGAGCAAATCCGAGCTCCCTATGATAGCTGCGCACCAGATTGAGGCCATAGGCGTGGAAGGTGCCGATCCACATGGCCGCTGCCGCTTGCGGCGCACGCTTTGCAATACGCTCCGACAATTCGCCGGCCGCTTTGTTGGAATAGGTCAGGACGACCATGGTACGCGGGTCGACCGCATCCTTGTCGATGAGGTCGCAGATGCGGCCGACGAGGGTCTTCGTCTTGCCCGTACCCGGGCCCGCCTCGAGCAGAAAGGCACCACCGCGATGGGCTGCGGCGCGCGCCTGACGATCGTTCAGCGGCAACGTGTCGCAGGCGTCCTGTCTGAGCTCGACCGACGGCAAGAGTAGCGCGTCCAGCAATTGCTGGGCAACCGCGCCAAAGGGCGCGCCCAGCTTCGCCGCTATGGCGTTCGCGCTCATGCCCGCCAGGTGTTGCTCACGCAGGAATGCGCGCGGCATCAGCAGCTCGCGCGAAAAGAGGTCCATCTGCACCTCGCGACGCGACTTGCGGCTATAATCGGCGACGCGCTCTTCGCCATCGGGGGCCGCCTCGACCGAACGAGCCGGATCTGGGTCGCGCGCCTGGTCGGGCAATCGCGCGTCACCGAGGGTGGCATGGCCGATTTCGTGGCCGATCAGGAAGGCGTTCATGAACGCATTGCCGGTGTCTTCATGCAGAATGCTATGGCTGTGCGGGTCGTAGCTCGCACGTGCTTGGGCCAGAAGCGCGCCGCCCGGCTTCAAACCGGTTATGTCGACGATGCCGCAGCGATCGGCGGCCGCTTCCACCAGCGCCAGCGGGTCCCAGGGATCTATGCCTTGTTCAACCAGACGGGCGTGGATCCTTGCGGCCTCCTGACGGCCGAGTTCGACCGTATCCATCCTAGTCCTCGTCGAGAAGAAGTTCTGCAACGTGTTCCGGGGAGACATTCGCCTCCTCCAGCACTGCCTTGAAACTCAGCTTGTCGCTTGCCGCCCCAGGCTTGCCGTCCGACTTATACTGGACCCCGCGCGACAGGCTCGGAGGAGCGGAAAGATAGTCCGCAAGTTCCTGGATGCCGACATTCAGCCCGGCGGCGAACTTTTCCAGGAAGGACAACGGCACGCTCCCGAGCGTTATCAATCGATCGCGAAAGGCGTTGATGACGGGGCCAGGAACGCCGAGGCTCTCGCGGAGCGCGGCATAGGCCGAACGATCAAGGCCCGCAAAGGGACTGGTCCGGGACGGGCCGGTAGGGGTGAGGTTGGCAATCCATCGATCGGTGGCCGCGTCGATGGGAGTGTCCTGTTCAACGCTCTGCAACAAGAGCAGTTCATGGGCGAGCGCGACGAAGTCGTGCGTATTCTGCGGATAGCGCTGACAGTAGCGGCCGAGCGAGACGGGATCCTTGCGGAAATCGACGGCGAAGCTTGTCAGCAATGTCTCAGGGGTCGGCTGATCTTTGCTCATTTGTCCTCTCCGAGGCCGAGCGCCTGTCGCAATGCCGCAATAGCCCGCTTGCGGCGATTGTGCACGGTGCGCGGATCGCAGTGCAAGAGGCCGCTGATTGAAGCAATATCGGGATCGCTCGACTGGCTCGGGATATTTGCAAGCGTCATGGTGATGACCTCCTTTTGTTCCTGTGGCAAAGCATCAATCGCCGCCAACAGCCGAGGCCGGAAAATAGGATCTGAAAGAATTGCATCATCCGCATCATTTGCATGCGCGCCGGTCGTCTGGGCCGACGCGACGAGAGCCCCGCTGTCGTCATCGACTTCGATCGGGGTCTCGCGTTCGGCGCGAACGGAGACACGCCTGCGTGCGCTCAGGCGAAGCTTCGCGACCGCCTCGTCGAAATGGACCTCGTAGAAATCGAGACGGTCGCCGCCACTGCGGTCAAGGCTGACGAGAAGGCGAATACGGTCGAGTGCCGCATCGTTGATGTCTTTCGTGGCCGCATCGACCAGAACCTTGCCGTCGACCGTGCGTTCGGCACGCGGCAAGGCGCGGGCGATGCGCCGGAGAAAAAGCACAAACAACCGGTTGAACCTTGCGTCATTATTGTCCGACCGCGTCGCCCGCATCCTGTAGACCAGCGATTCCGAGCGTATATAGCCGGGGTTCGAGCGGTCGGAAATTTCGCAACGCGTAATAAGCTCGTCGAACCCAAGCGTTTCAAGTCCGGCAAGCTCGGTCTCGACCTCGGTCATTCTCGTATATTTGCTGAGCGGCGGAATGGTCCGCGGGTTCATTTTGTCGGCTCCGCGTCAAAATTCGATTCGAATCACATTTCGAGAATCCAACATCTTTAAGTTGATGTCGAGCGGGGCACCGGACCAAAAATGGGCATGGCCTTCTGAAGGCGAGTCTCGTGGTCGATGAGCCGGACTATAACTCGGCCCCATGCTTTCAAAGAAAACGTCTCAAAAGTTCATTTGTCTCCAAGACTGGTCTTCTTAAAGTTGAAAAACACGGCTAGTCTTTTCCGCCAAGGGGGAGACAGCAATGCAGGATTTTGAGAATTATGGTAGTGAAAGCAAAGAAGCCGATAGATCCAACAATCCTGCCGTTGTTGTCGACGTTGCGGCCAGCTTCACCTACGCATCTTACCAAAATGCGATTCCGGTCATCCGCTCGATCCTGATTGAGAATAATACTGATAGGCACATTGAAAACTGCCGCCTCGATCTGACGTCTTCGCCTTCGTTTCTAAGGCCGAAATCATGGATAGTTGATCGCCTGATGCCGGGCGATCGGCTTCCGCTGGTCGATCGAAAAGTCGAATTCGACGCCGCCTATCTCTCCGGCCTAAATGAGGCAGAGCGCGGTGAGATCACGCTACGTCTATCCAGGGGTGGAGAGATTCTGGACGAACGGCGCCTTCCCGTCAGACTGCTTGCGCGAGACGAATGGGGAGGCGTTGCCGATATGGTGCAACTGCTGCCAGCCTTCGTCATGCCGAACGATCCGGGAGTTGCCCAAATCCTGCGAACGGCAGCAGAAAGGCTTGCTGCACACGGTCAGCCGGGAGGATTGGACGGTTACCAGTCACAGAATCCCCAGCGAGCCTACATGCTCGCCGCAGCTATCTATTCAGCCGTTGCCGGGATGGGGCTGCACTACGCAGAGCCGCCGGCAAGTTTTGAAAGTCGCGGCCAGAAGATTCGGCGTCCCAGCACAATTGCCGAGGAGCGGCTGGCGACCTGCCTTGATACTACCCTTCTTTTTGCCGCTGGACTGGAAGCCGCCGGATTGCATCCGGTCGTCTTGATGTTCGATGGGCATGCGGCAGTTGGTGTATGGCTGTCTAAGAGAACCTTCGCCCATGCGATCGAGACAGATCATATGGAGGTCCGAAAGGCCCTTGCATCGCGCGAGTTGATAGTGTTTGAAACGACTGGCGTGACGCATCGTCCCGCCATGACCTTGGAAAGTGCACAGCGGGCCCTGGACAGCCGTCTCGGAGAAGGCGAAGCTCACGCATTCGTCGCGGCGATCGATGTCAGGCGATCGAGAAGCGGCGGGGTCATGCCACTCGCCTCACATGAGCCGATCCGGCGCAATGTCCTCGATGACGAAATGTCACCCGTCGCGGATCTGCGCCTTCCCTCAGCCCTCAGTTTTGGCGAGTTACCGGCTGATATCATTGAGATAAAACCGCCCACCGCCGCCGGCCGTATCGACCGATGGCAGAAGAAGCTGCTCGATCTCACCCTTCGCAACCGGCTCCTCAACTTTCCCGAATCGAAGAAGACGATTCCGTTTCTTTGTACTGACGTTGCCTATCTCGAAGACCGACTCGCGAATGGCGCTGCAGTACGGATCATTTCATTGCCCGAACAGAACCCACTCGGCGAACGGGACGCGGCGCTCTATCGTGACGTGCACGGCCGCGATCTTCAGCGCAATTTTGCTGCCGAAGCTCTGCTGAGAGACGAACTTCCGTCGCCACTGGATACTCAACAGCTCGATGCTCGGTTGATCGACCTGTACAGGCAGGTCCGTAATGATTTTGCCGAGGGCGGAGCAAACACCCTCTTTCTTGCCGTCGGCTTCCTGCGGTGGAAGAAGAAACCGGAGGATGAGCGCAGCTATCGAGCGCCGCTTTTGTTGGTTCCGGTAAAGCTTGAGCGCCGCAGTGCCAGTTCGCGCTTTACGATCCGCTTTCATGAGGATGAGCCGCGCTTCAATGCTACTCTCTTGCAATTCCTGGAGCGGGATTTCGACCTGACGCTTCCCCAGTTCGGCGGCGATCTGCCGCTCGATGACAATGGGGTGGATGTACCACGTCTTCTGGCGATGATGCGGCAGGCGGTCCGTGACGTGCCTGGTATGGAGGTTGTGGACGAGACAGCATTGTCGACCTTCTCCTTCGCGAAATTCCTCATGTGGAAGGATCTCGTGGAACGTACCGAGGCGCTTCGCGAGAACAGAGTGGTCCGCCATCTGATCGATACGCCGGAGGACGCCTTCCAAGAAGGCGGCGGGCAATCGGCGTTCCGGGACGAGCGTGAGCTCGATCTTGCTTACGCGCCAGCGGACATCATTTGCCTTCTTCCGTCAGATTCATCCCAGACAGCGGCAAGCCTGGCGGCCGCTGAGGGCCGAGATTTCGTCATTGTCGGTCCTCCCGGTACGGGCAAGAGCCAGACTATCGCAAACATGATCGCGAACTGCCTCGCGGTGGGAAAAACGGTCCTGTTCGTCGCTGAAAAAACGGCTGCGCTGGACGTTGTCTACCGTCGGTTACGCGCGCACGGCCTCGGAGACCACTGCATCGAATTGCACTCGCACAAAGCTGATCGCCGACATTTCCTTGGACAGCTCAAGGCAGCCTGGGAGCATGGCGGTCGGACAGATGCGTCGGAGTGGGTCGCGATCAACGAGCGACTTCGATTGCGCCGCGACGAGCTCAATGCCTACGTCGAGGCTTTGCACAATCGTTATCCAAACGGATGGACGCCTTATCTGGCATTGGGCGTCGCTCTCAAGGCTGTGGACGCTCCGGCACCAGGCTTGTCATGGTTGGAACGAGACGCTCATGATGCGCAGACGTTACGCGAGCTTGAAGACCTTGCGGGCGAACTCGGTCTGGTCTTCGCATCGGTCGAGCGGCAGCCAGCACTGGACCTTGTTAAGGTTGGCGAATGGACTTCCGCCTGGCAGGATGGGTTGTTAGCGTCCGCACAATCGCTGCAGAATGCGATCGATCTGTTGGCCAGCTCAATCGACGGCTATCTCGCGAGCATGGGCCTGAAGCCGCGGGAACGGTCGTCACAAGCCGAACTCCAAGCATTGGAAAGTCTAGCGCGAGCACTGCAGAAATGCCGAGGTCGCGACATCACGATCGTATTCGATCGGGACTTCGCGCGATGTGCCGAGGCGCTGGAAAGTCTTCGAAATTCTATCGAGGCCTATCGCGAAGCAGAGCGCGGACTCGCAGCATCTTATGGAGCCTCCGCCATTCGAGACCTTGATCCGGACGTGCTGGATCGCCAATGGCGAGAGGCGAACGCTTCGTTTTGGCCAAACGCGATGCTTGCCAAGCGCAAGATTCAAAAGCTGCTGCAAAGCTATGCCGATAAAGGTACCGCGGAACCGGAGCGGGACCTCCCACTAATGCGCCGCATGAAGGATTGCCTGGCGGCGATCGACCAGAATCTGTTGAACGGAAAACCCTTGCCGGTACACGGCCTGGGTACAGATGTCGGAGTGGTTGCCCAAACTCTGGAACTGGCGCGAGAGTTTCGTGCCACCATGCCGCTTCCGGGACGTGATCAGGAGGAGATACGGTCGGCGGTCCGCATCATCGCGCCATGTCTCCACGCAGTGGTTGAAAACGATGGCGTCCGGCAAGCGGGAGACAGGCTTCTTGCCGCAGTCGAAGGCTTTAAGGAAGCGCGACAGCGCTTCAGCACGATTGCGGGGTGGGATCGCTCTGTTGAGAAAGACGTGGTCGACCTTGCGACGCTTAGGGAGAAGCTTGATGCTCTCATCGGTGCACGACATCTGCTTCGCGATTGGTCCGCCTGGTGCCGGATCAGAAGCCGCGCAATGCACGCGAACCTGTCCTCTCTGGTCGAACAGATTGAGAATGGGGTGATCCGGCTCGATGAAGCGCGAGCTGCGTTTCGCCTCGGTTACGCGAGGTGGTGGCTTCCGAAGGTTCTGGACGCAGACCATGTTCTGCGAAGTTTCCGCCGTTTCCAGCACGAAAACGCAATCCGTGAATTTCGTGAAATCGATGATCTCGTTCGATCACACGCTACCTCACGTGTCGTCAGTGTGATTGCCCACGGATTGCCGCCCGTTCAGAGCGTTCCACGGAATTCGGAACTCGGCCTCTTGCGCTACCAGATGGAGTTGCAACGGCCGAGCCAGTCGATACGAGACATGATCGGCAAGATGCCGCAGAACTTTTCAAAGCTTGCGCCCTGCATGCTCATGTCGCCGCTCTCCATTGCTCAGTATCTCCCGCCAAACCAGGCGTTGTTTGACGTTGTGATCTTCGATGAGGCGTCGCAGATAACAACCTGGGACGCTGTTGGCGCCATCGCGCGGGCTCGCCAGACTATTATTGTCGGGGATCCGAAGCAGTTGCCGCCGACGAACTTCTTCGGGCGCAACGAGGAAGAGGAGGAAGTCGCCGATCATGAGAAGGATCTGGAGAGCATTCTTGACGAGGCGAAGGCCGCTGGTATTCCGGTCCGCGATTTACGATGGCACTACCGCAGTCGAAGCGAGTCTCTGATCGCTTTCTCAAACCATCACTACTACCAGAACCGTCTGGTAACGTTTCCGTCGCCTGCCGTTGAAGACCGCGCGGTACATCTGCGCAAGGTACCTAACGGCATTTACGACCGTGGGAAGAGCAGAACCAACCGGATCGAAGCAGAGGCAGTCGCAAAAGAAGCCGTTTCCCGAATGAAGGCGTGGCTGAAATTGTCTGAAAAAGATCGCCCGACGCTTGGGATAATCACCTTCAACGCGCAGCAGCAGTCGCTGATCCTCGATCTCCTCGATTCCGCGCGCCGAGCCGATCCGGAGCTCGAGTGGTTCTTTGTCGAGGAACGGGTCGAGCCCACGATCGTCAAGAACCTGGAGAACGTGCAGGGCGACGAGCGAGACGTCATCCTGTTTTCGATCACGTTCTGGAAGGACGCCGCTGGCAAGCTCACGATGGATTTCGGCGCGCTCAACCGGGACGGTGGCGAGCGCCGCCTCAATGTTGCTGTCACACGTGCGCGGCAGGAACTCATCGTCTTCTCCGGTTTCACGGCTGACCAGATCGACCCGACCCGCACAAAGGCACTCGCCGTACAACATCTGAAGACATTCCTCGACTATGCCGACCGTGGCGCGATCGCCCTGCCGGCCCAGGATATCGGTTCTGTCGGCGGTTTCGACTCCCCCTTCGAGGAGGCCGTCGCTGCGCAATTGGAGCGCCACGGCTGGCGGGTCGTGCCGCAGGTTGGGATTTCCGGATTTCGGATCGATTTCGGTATCCGCCATCCCGATTTGGCTGGTAGCTATCTGGCGGGCGTGGAGTGCGATGGCGCCACCTACCACGGATCGGCCACCGCCAGAGACCGCGACAAGGTCCGTGAACAGGTGTTGAGAGGTCTTGGCTGGAACATATTGCGAGTCTGGTCGACCGATTGGTGGTTCGATGCGGCAGGCTGCGCCGAGCGACTCCATGCCAGCCTCGAAGCCCTCCTGGAGGAGAGCAGGGCGCGCCGTGCTACGGAAACGGAGGACACCGCGACCCGTTGGAACATGGGGCACGAGGTGGAGGGGATTGACGAAATTCATGACGACGAAGCTGCCCCTCCTGTCGAGCAGGCTATTTTGCCTCCAGCGATCGTCGAGACCGAACTCGTCTCTGCGGAGACGCCGCCCTCTTCAAGCATGTTGGGATCGGTGGGAACACAACCACCTGCCGCTTCGGTCGGCGACGAAGCATCGGATGGACAGCGATATCGTGTCACCGATCTGTCCAGCTTCCGAGCTGATCCCGATCAGTTCTTCGAATTCGGCTATAGAGATACCCTGCGAGGTATGATCGAAGCGGTCATCGAAACCGAAAGCCCGGTACGCACAGACATACTAGCCCAGCGCATTTCGCGGGCGCACGGCTGGTTGCGTACCGGTGGACGAATCCGAGAGAGGATCGACCTTCATCTTCGCGGTCTCCAAACGACCAAGGAATCGAGCGGCGAGTTCGTCTGGAAGGTGGGAACCGTTTCCGAAATTGTTGCATACCGGAAGCCAGCCAGCGAGGATGCGCGCAGATCGATTGCCGATATCCCGCTTGCGGAACTTGCTTTTGTAGTACTCGATAATCCCGACTTACTAGACCAATTAGATCCGGCCCGAGATCTGGCTCGGCTGCTTGGTGTCGAGCGCCTTGCCGCTGTTTCCCGCTCACGGCTTGACGAAGCGATTGCGAGAGCGCAGCAGCATATTTCAACCAACCATTCATTCGAGTAGCCATGTTCCGATTTATCCATTCAAGCGACCTCCATCTTGGCAAGCGCTTCGGCAATTTCTCGGGCGACTTGCCCAGTCGATTGCGCGAGGCAAGACACGCAGTCATCGCGCGGCTCGCTCAGCACGCCCGCGAACAAGGCGCCACCACTATCCTGCTCGCGGGCGACACATTCGACACCGAAACGCCTGCGCCGGATGTGCGAAGACAGGCTCTCACGGAGATGCAGAACCACGCCCCGATCCGATGGGTAATTCTGCCCGGCAACCACGATTCGCTACAGGCAACGCAGCTTTGGACGACGCTGATTGCAGAAGTGCCGGAAAATGTCGTGCTCGCGGTCGAGCCTCGGCCGGTCGAATTGGCGAGGGACGTTTTTCTATTGCCTGCCCCTTGCACCACACGCCGTCCTGGCCGGGATTTGACTGAATGGATGGATGGCGAAGCAACGCCAGAGGGGACGCTTCGCGTCGGGCTTGCCCATGGCGCAATTCAGAGTTTCTCCGAGGAGGCAATCGCCTCGGATGTTATTGCGGTGGACCGGGCACGGCGAGCCGGACTTGACTATCTTGCGCTTGGCGATTGGCACGGCGCGGTCGAGATCGATCAGCGAACCCATTACAGCGGTACCCCTGAACCCGACCGTTTCAAACACCAACGTCCAGGCACCGCGTTGCTTGTTAGCATTGCCGGCCCCTCCGCCCAGCCCGAGGTAACGCCGCTACCGATGGAGAGCTTTACATGGCGCAGGCTGGATCTTCACCTTCTCGAAGGCGACGAACCCGTCTCGGCCTTAGAAGCGCTCCTGCCGGATTCCAGGCATCGAAGGATGACCCTCGCCCGCGTGGCGGCGACAGGTCGCAGTCGTCTGGCGGCACGAGCAGCGTTGGCGGGTGCGGCCGAGAGACTTTTGCCGGATTTCGCATTCCTCGAGTTGGATGACATGGGTATTGTCACGGAGTACGAGGTCGAAGACCTTGACCACATAGATCGCGGAGGCGCACTTCGCGAGGCCGCGAATGCGTTGCGTGCCGAGGGGGACGACGAGAGTCGCGCATCGTCTGAACGTGAGATCGCACGGGCGGCGCTGGTGCGCCTTTATTCTTACGCACAGGCGATCACACCATGAAGATCTCGGCACTACGCTTGTTCAATGTGAAGCGGTTTGCCGGTCGTGGTGTTGCCATTGACGGTATTGGCGATGGCGTGAACGTCCTTTGCGCTGCCAACGAGTTTGGCAAGTCGACCAGCTTTGAAGCGCTGCACGCACTCTTTTTCCAACCACATTCTGGTACTCCCGCCGATGTTCAGAGATTGCGGCCCTACAGTGGTGGCAATCCACTGCTCGAAGCCGACTGTTGGTTTCCACGCGGAACTGAGCCGGTTTTTCCACCGAGAAGTGAGCCACCTCTGAGTATGGTTTTCTGATCAGGGTTTGGTCAAGGGATTGGTTTTTTCTCCTTTCCTCTGTGCTGCGGCAGCCGAGCTGGCTTTGAATCGGAAGCTGTCGTTGCCGGTTTCCAGGATATGACAACGATGGGTCAGGCGGTCGAGCAGAGCGGTCGTCATCTTGGCGTCCCCAAAGACGGTGGCCCACTCGCTGAAGCTGAGGTTGGTGGTAATGATGACGCTGGTGCGTTCATAAAGCTTGCTCAGCAGATGGAAGAGCAGCGCTCCGCCTGAGGCACTGAACGGAAGGTATCCGAGTTCATCGAGGATCAGCAGATCGAGGCGAACCAGCGTCTCAGCGATCTGGCCCGCCTTGCCTTTGGCCTTCTCCTGCTCGAGCGCATTGACCAATTCTATGGTCGAGAAGAAGCGAACTTTTCGGCGATGATGCTCAATCGCCTGGACTGCGAGGGCGGTCGCGACATGTGTTTTTCCTGTGCCCGGTCCGCCGACAAGCACAATATTATGCGCTCCGTCCATGAACTCGCATCGGTGCAACTGGCGCACCGTCGCTTCGTTGATCTCGCTGGCGGCGAAGTCGAACCCGGAGATGTCCTTGTAGGCTGGGAAGCGAGCAGCCTTCATGTGATAGGCGATGGAACGGACCTCGCGCTCGGCCATCTCGGCCTTCAGCAACTGGGACAGGATCGGCACGGCCGCATCGAAAGCCGGGGCTCCTTGCTCGATCAGGTCAGTGACAGCCTGGGCCATGCCATACATCTTCAGGCTACGCAGCATGATGACGACTGCGGCGCTGGCAGGATCATGACGCATGGCGACCTCCGATCCGGACGCGCAGACCATCGTAGCGCTCGACATTGGCCTTGGGTTCGTGAAGCAAGGTCAACGCGTGTGGCGTATCGATATCGGGGCCATCGGTCGTCTTGCCGTCGATCAGCCGATGCAGCAGGTTCAGCACATGCGTCTTCGTCGCTACGCCCGCATCCAGAGCCAGTTCCACAGCCCTGACGACGACCTGTTCGTCGTGATGAAGAACGAGAGCAAGGATATCGACCATCTCACGATCACCGCCAGGGCGGCGAAGCATCTGGTCCTGCAGCCGTCGAAAGGCCAACGGCAATTCCAGGAAGGGCGCACCATTGCGCAGGGCACCAGGTTTGCGTTGGATGACCGCAAGGTAATGCCGCCAGTCGTAAATCGTTCGCGGCGGTTTGTCGTGACTCCTCTCAATAACCCGCGCATGCTCGCATAGGATATTGCCCTCGGCCGCAACGACCAGCCGCTCCGGATAAATCCGCAGGCTGACGGGCCGGTTAGCAAACGACGCGGGCACGCTGTAGCGGTTCCGCTCGAAGGTAATCAGGCAAGTCGGCGAGACGCGCTTGCTCTGTTCGACAAAGCCATCGAAAGCGGCAGGTAATGCCATCAGAGCAGCCTGCTCGGCGACCCAGATGTCCGCAATCGTGCCGGGCAAAGTGCCGTGCTGGGTCTCGCGCCACAGGTCTTGGCAATGCTGTTCCAGCCATGCGTTCAACGCCAATAAATCCGGGAAGTCCGGCATCTGTTGCCACAGCCGCGGTCGGGCATCCTGGACGTTTTTCTCGACCTGACCCTTCTCCCAACCCGCGGCGGGATTGCAGAACTCAGGCGCAAAGACGTAGTGGTTCGTCATTGCCAGGAAACGGATATTGACCTGTCGCTCCTTGCCGCGGCCAACACGGTCGACTGCAGTCTTCATGTTATCGTAGATGCCGCGACTAGGCACACCGCCGAACACGCGGAAGCCGTGCCAATGAGCGTCAAAGAGCATCTCGTGGGTTTGCAGCAGGTAGGCCCTGATCAGAAAAGCTCGGCTGTGCGATAGCTTGATGTGGGCGACCTGAAGCTTCGTGCGTTCGCCGCCGATCACGGCATAGTCCTCACTCCAATCAAATTGGAATGCCTCGCCAGCGCGGAAAGACAGCGGAACGAATATGCCGCGGCCCGATATCTGCTGCTCAATCCGCCACTCACGGGCGAAGGCGGCGACCCGGCCGTAGGACCCGGTAAAGCCCAGAGCCATCAGATCGGCATGAAGTTGCTTCAGCGTTCGGCGCTGCTTGCGTGACCTCCCGGCCTCGGTCTTCAGCCAGCCAGCGAGTTTGTCGGCGAACGGATCAAGCTTGCTTGGTCGTTCCGGTACCGTGAACTTCGGCTCGATCGTGCCGGCGCTCAAATACTTCGCGATCGTATTGCGCGACAATCCGGTTCGTCGGCTGATCTCGCGGATCGACTGCTTCTCCCGAAGCGCCATCCGACGGATGATATTTAAAAGTCCCATGTGGATCACTCCGTTGCCCCCGTCGCTCACCGCGTTGGGGGAAGGTTCACATGGCTCAATTCTCAATGGAAATTATGCGCCTAACCGGCTCAGTTCTGCGTGGAAACCAACAGCTCATACTGAGCGTACGCATCCAGCATCATTTGCGTATACTCGCTCGTGCTGGAGGTTAGCTCGCCCAATCTCGGCCAGGCGAAGGGTATCGCGGAGCACATCGATTCGAGTTCAACCTCGATTCCCAGTTGTGCCGCTACAATAAAGGCCTGAACGGGCCGCTTGTCGTGCGGCCACAAATCCTCCTCAAGTGCGATCCAGACGTCATTTTCGTCTTCGACACTGATCTCAGCCTGAAGTGCGCCTAGCTTTTCGCTGATGTTGGTGGCGTCATCAAGCAAGGCGCATCGGATGAGAAGAGTGATCTTCTCTTCATTCAGGTCGAGTTTGGGTCTGTCATCGACAACCCGGAAATCGGGCTTGTCACTGTCCACCGCCCCGTCCGTTCTTACCGACGGAAGAGACTCACCACCATCATCACACCAGAACGCCGTGTCAAAGATGTCGAGAGGAGATGCCCCACACCCCGGGCAATGCCAGAGGTTTTGAGCGATCTGAGTACCGATAATTTTTCTACCGCAATGCAAGCAGAACCACATGTCTGACTCGCCGCCCCAAAGTGGGTGGCGAACCACCCCGTCGAGGTCAGGCTTTGTGGAGCGTCGGGGCCAGTCGGTGGAGATTTCTCCACGAACCTGGACAGCCCGATCTCTCGCCAGATCAAGTGCTTTTTGAAGGAATTCCGGGTCAAACACCGGGCATCGCTCATCATTTTCGATAGATGTCTGGATGATCGGTGCCGCGCCAGGGTTCTCAGGCACCTTTATACTCCATCCGGCTCCCGCCATAACGACGTCGTGGAAAATCACCTGAAGACGGTATGCATGATCTCCAATCATGCCATGTTCGGCCTGTTCGAGGTTTGCGAACCGCCGGGTCATTGCTTCGGGATGTCCGGTCTGAAAATCTTCCGTCGGAAGAGCATGTGCCACGAAGGCTTCTATGCTCGCCATCTGTTTGGAACTGGGTATCCAATCATTCTTGCTGGCGGAAGCGAGTTTGGTCCAGTTGGCGAATCCCAGTTTCCCCGCAACCAAGTCAAGAGCTTGGTGTAGCGTGATTCTCTTGGCCCGCGCGTATCGTTTAGCAAGAAGCTTGAGGCTAAGTTTTGTTGCTTTGGTCATATCGATATCCTGAAATGATCCGACCATGTGCCCGCTAATGGCCAGACCATGCCTGTTGGCACGGATTGACACTTCAGGAATGAAACGCTGACATAGCTTTGCGTGGCGGGCACACCGGCCCGCGTGTAGGGCCATGTTTTGTATGCCAAGCATGGCGATGTCGGTCAAGCCGACCCGTATTTTCCCACAGCGATTTCGCATGGCACGCGCGCGCTAACGGTGTGGCAAACCGGACCTCGATACCGCATGGCTTCAGCGAGGGCCGAAAACGCCGGCCAAGGCGGTGAGGTCGCGATTAGGCGTCAACTGGCGGGCAGGTCGCAGATTCACATCCCGTCAAGAACTGCCGCTGCCTCATCGGCGTTTCGCTCGCGCCGCCAGATGCAATGAAACGAACAGGTTGAGCGGTGCGACTTTGCGAAATCATTACCCCGGTGAATGGCACAAAATTTCATGCCGGCCTCGCTTTGCGCAACTCAAATTGCCCTTGCAACGTAAGCAAGAAAATGTGCAAGTATAAGTCGTCTGCTTTGTCTCGGAATCACTATAGAAATGCTTCAAGAAGAAAATCAAAATGCTCACGTGGGGAGTGAACAGCTCGCTATCGCTCTGGATGCTATCGACAGGCGATTTAATATGCTCCGTCGCCCACGGCGCTCGCTCGTAGTCGGTACGCGATCAATTGGGGCTCTTGACGCGTACTTGCGGGGTGTCAGCGGAAATCTAACAAGCGAAAGGATCACGATCCGCAACGTCGTCCGATTCGGTATCGCCCTGCAAAATGATGAGCCTGATGATGTGATCATCGGCATACTGTCGCGCTTCTCTGTCCTGAGTTTTTATCCCGAAATTGTGGCTTTCTGTTGTGGTACCGAGGCTGCGGCAACATTGGGCCTCAAGATCGAGTCTGAAATCGATCTTCATGCGGTAGCTCCGCCACATCTGCCATTGAATGAGACCATGCGCATACGGAACATGATCGCTCAACGTCTGTCGAGCATGGGTATTTCGTTGCCTGTCGACATCGAAGATCTACGTACCCTCAATTTCCGCGTGGCCAAAGTCAGAGGAAAAAAGCCATTCGATTTCGAGGAGCTCAGCAACTTCCTCGGCGCGGTCCAACAGAGCGTTTGGCCGTATTTCTTCGCTGACGCCTTTCGCTTATTGCGAGCAATGTTCAAGCACGACCTCAGCCTGTCGCTCGCGTCACTCGATGAGACTCATCGGGTCTGTCACGCTTGCGGACTGGAAATTTTCTTCTCGCAGATGCTGATGGTACGCGCCCTATCCGGCCATGCCGCCGAACAAGCCTATCTAATTCAGAACCAAGCGCGCTACGGTGACGCGCGCCTGCCTCGAAAGCTGATCGTCTGGGTTCGTCAGACCCTTTCTGGCCGAAGAGCGACGATCGCCATTGAGGATGTGCAATCCTATTCCCAGCCCCTGGCAAGACTCATCGGAGCGATAGTCTACGTGCTTGCCTCTGATGAGGAACACGCTTTTCTAAAAAGGCTTGCGGCAGCCTATGAGGTAGATGAGGCACTGCCCGACTTCTTGAACTGGCAGTCGCTAGGGCCTCTCCTGGACAAGACCGCTGGCATCAACCTGCCGCATCTCGTGTTCATGTCAACATTGGCTTCATCCGATCGCGTTGTCGCACGCTATCCCTTCCTCTTTCATAGCTATTGGGTCGGTGGAGCGACGGCGGACCTAGAAAGCTATGCGATGTTTGTTCGGGGACGCTCGAAAGAGTCGGGCCTCGGTGATTTCCTGACTAGCCTTGCCACCCTGCCACCGAAGGCGAGGGCAAAGACGTTCAAACACCTCTTTTCTCCCACAGTCATCGAGCGGCTAGCGAGCCTCCTGACGACCCCGATCACAAAGCGTCTGGGCCTGTCAGAAGGTGCAGACGAATTTAAGTCTCTCCATGCCCAACTTGCGATCTTGGATTTTGTCGAGACACATCGCGTTCTTAGTCCTGAGTTCGTCCATCAACGTCGCGAAGATATCCGCAAGTTCATGCGGTTCCTAAAATATTCGACCCATAAGAGTGGCGGCATGATACGCATTGATCCGCTCGACGTCGAGAACGAGCTGCTGCGGTTCCTTGCGACCAGCGGCGACGAATATCTAGGCATTTACTACGGCGTTAACGAAAGCGCAGATGTTATTCTTGAAATTGTATCGCAACAGTTAGCACAGCTCGTCACCCGATACATCTGCTTCAACTCACGCGTTGCATTCGATTATGTGCTCAGCAACCGCTTGAGGCATGGTTGGTTGGAGCGGCGGTTGGAAAGGGCCGTGCTCGATGCTAAAAGCAGCGTGCGCTCGTCGATCCTCGATTGGGCAAATCTGCTCGATCAAGTAGACGCGGTGGTCAAACGGTTCAATTCGATAGAACTGACACTGTCAGAAAGTAGCCGATACTTCGAGGCGATCGCTAAAACAACTGCAGATTGGTTTCGTCGCGAGCTACCGAATGGTCGCGAAGCCCTCCGCGGTAATGCAATTTCGCGGCTGTCAACAGATCTGATCGCTCACCTTCATACGATGCTTGAGCACGCTCGTCAGCGTTGGAAATTTGATTATAAAGAAGATGTGCTGGTCCTCTGTAACGACAGCGCGCGCGAAGTGGACGAAAAAGATCGGCCGGTCGTCCAAGACCATCTGCTTGCAAATTTCGACGCGGCGTTTACTGAGACGGAGCGCTGGATCCGTGTCAACTCCCGTGAACTCAACCATCAATCCGACGTTCAGCTAAGATCGCTCATCGAATTCGAGGCGCGTACCATCGCGGTCAATGATCCCCCCGAAAACGGGATCACCTTCGAAGTTTATGATGGTGACGCTCACGGCCGACGCCGGCATGGTTTCGACGTGTTGATCCCCGCTAAATATGTCGGGGTCCTAACGACACTGGCCGATATTGCCATACAAAACGCGATCGACAAAAGTGGTTTGCGGCACAGCACTCTCATTAATATCATCGTATCTTTCAGCTCTGCACGGGTTCAGCTGAGCTTCACGAACACTTTTCGGAAATCCGAGCTCTCGCGTATCAAGCGCAACATTGCCCATGCGCAACAGATTTTGACCAAAGCCAATCTGATGAACAGCGGCGAGTTGCTCGCCAGCCGACGGATCGAAGGTGGAGGAGGGCTCATCAAGGTGATTTACGAATGCCGCGAGACTTTTGAAAAAGGATTCAATATCGAGGTCAGCGAAGATCTGCTGTCGGATGGATGGTTTTGCGTCAAGGCGGATTTACCGATCGTTGCGGCCAAGCTGGTGCCGCCCGATGCCGTTCCGGAGCGATCGTCATGAAGATACTCGTGGTGGAGGACAACGACCTCAAATATCGGCGCCTGCTGGAGGTATTGACTTCATGCGGTTTTGCTAGCGAGAATGTCACTCGATCTAAGAATCAGCGATCGGCGCTAATCAATCTGCGGCTGCACCATGATTTGGTGCTGCTCGACATGACGTTCGAGGTCCTGGAAAACAAGAGCCAAACTGCAACGCTGCAAGCGCTTGCGGGGCTTCAGGTCATGCAGTACATGCGGCGCACTGGGCTGCAAACTCCCACGATCGTCGTTACCCAACATTCCAGTTTTCAGCAGCCAGGGACCCCTGTCATCCCGGATATCGAGACGTTGGACACCGTCCTGAAAACCAACTTTCCTGGACTATATCGCGGTTACGTTTTCATGACGGAAACGAACAACTGGCGGGAAGTCCTCATCAGTCATTTGAGGCCCCTAAATGGATAAGCTTAGCATTCTCATTGTTGAGGATCAGAACAGTAAATACGAGGACGTTTGCAAGAAACTCGTCGAGCGCTTTCGCCAGGAAAGTCTCCCAGAGCCGGCCATCTGTCGCGCGGCGAGCCATACCGGCGCGGTGCTGGCACTCGGTGAGAACAAGCATTTTGATATTATCGTTCTTGATCTGAAAATACCATTCGTCGACAACGACAATATGCCCAGTTTCGAAGCCTCGAAAGCGTTCCTTCACTACCTTCGCAGCAATCCGACAGCCCAACCTTTCCGGGTTCTGGCCTTAACGTCCTTCGAGGAGAGCGAGCTTCCGGATCTGCAGGCAACCGACGCGACGGTCACGGTGCAGCAGTATAAGGCGATGGACGACAGTTGGCTCGACCGCCTTATTGAGGAACTGCGATATATCTCGAAGGCGAAGACGGCCTTGATGCGGTACTATAACTCAACGTACGATCTTGATGTGTTGATCGTTGTGGCTCGCTACGAAAACGAATTCGCGCCAATTAACGAGGCCATTGAGTGGCTTGCCCCGCCGACCAGTGATGCGCGGCTCGGCAAACGGATGAATGTGTTTGGCAAAGTCAGCTACGGCGCGACAACTCGGAGGGTTGGCCTCATCTGTATTCAAGAGACGGGGCTTTCAACGAGTGCCGCCCTCGTTGGTAACGTGATTGCTTTCTTAAGGCCCAAAACGCTGCTGATGCTCGGAATGTGCTGCGGTCTCAACGACTTGAGCTCGCCACGCAAATCGATGCTCGGCGACGTCATAGTGGCTGACGAGACGGCCTGTTGGGACGAAGGGAAATACTCCGAGGAGTTGGTTCGCGATGACCCTTTCTATAATCGGTCCGTCGTTCGCACGCCCGAACATAGCTTTAGAAACCATCTTAAAGCATACTTTGAAACGAACGCATTGGCGCTCGATAGTGCGCTCTTGTCGGCGAGCAAGCCCTTCAAAAAAACGGCTGCAAAGTGTGACGAACCGGTCGCCGCCAATCCGACCGTCTACTGCGGTCTGATGTTGTCCGGATCGAGTGTCGTCGATAGCGTCCGTCAGATTGCAACAATCCGCAGCCGGTTCCCGTCAGCAATTGGCTTGGAGATGGAAGCCCACTCGATCTATGCGGCGGTCGATGCGACAGTTGGCCCTAAACCGGGTGCTGTCGTCATCAAAGGCGTTGCCGATCATGGACAAGGTAAGAAGAACAAGCAGGCGCAAAAGTGGGCCTCGACCTTGTCATACGTGGTCGCCCGCGAATATTTGGTTTGGGACGACTGCCAATCGAGCTAAGAGGGCGGTTTGTGTTCCTCTCCAACAGTCTCGCCAAACGTGATCAAAGACGGATTACGTCGTGCACCGAAAAATCACGTAACGGGTGTTCCGCTCCCGCGTTGCCCTGACTGCCCAAATCTGTGATTGGCTTCCATGGACGAGCGACGGGAGTTTCTCCATTAAGAGTACATTGGCGGTTCTAACAACCAAGAAATCTGGACGTGAGGTCACGGGCACCGACGGGACGAGGTCAAAGGCAGAGATCGTTTCCAAGAGCCTTCGGCCGACGTGATGGTGAATGAGGTCGCACAGCGGCATGGCGTGAAGCCGAACCAACTGTCGACTTGGCGAACGATGGCGCGGCAGGGCAGGTTGATCCTGCCTGCACCCGAGGATGCGGTGGAGTTCGCCTCGGTCGATCCGCCCGCTTCGGAGTCGCCAATCAAGAAAGCCAGCGGTCCCGAGATTTGTTGGCTCTGTCACGATCCGTACGGAACAAGGCGCGTCTGCTGCCCGGATCGCCAGGGCGGTGCGAACAGGCCGCTGATGTTCAAAGGTCAATAGTGCGGCGACTAACAGTTCCAGCTTTTCGAAGTCTGCAACGGGTTATACCGCTCGAAACACCGACTGCGGCAGCTTCGATGACCAGCCAAGGTGCTGTCGACAGCACCTTCCTTTCGCGATAGTGCATGCCCCCCGCTCCGGATTTCCCGCTGAGATCTGTACGATGCGCGGAAAGTCATCCAAAAGAATGAGGTCTCGCATGCGTCAGACTTCTTCCCGACGCTCGGTTCCTGACCCCGAGGGACCGATATTTGTTCTAGCGGCTGAGTGTTTAGTTCCCACATCGCCGGCACCGCCAGAGCTTTCGAGACTAGAGCTTGTTGCCATGCTGTTCACGGTCTGGGCCAAGAGGATCGCATAATGGATCGTCGGGAACACCAATTCACCGGACACGCCGATGGGCGGTACTGTGAAGGGAACTACGCCGGCAAGCGCGCCTCGGCATAATGGTCGGCGGCCTCTTCCAGCACCTCTTCTGCCCACTGGTTCAGACTCTTTCCCGAAAGCTCAGCAGCAAGAGCTGCTCGGCGATGGACTTCGGGAGCGACACGAAACATCATCTTCCCAGAATAGGGTCGCTGAGGCTCTTTGCCGATTTTCCTGCAGGTCTCGAGGTAGTCATCGACTGCCTCATGGAAGGCTTTCTTGAGTTCAGTGACACTGTCACCGTGAAAGCCGATTACATCGGAGATACCTGCAATCCTGCCGAAAAACACATCGTCCTCAGCGTCGAATTCGATGCGAGCGTGATATCCGTTATAGGTCATGATGTTCATGGCGTTACTCCAATCTGCATCAGGAACTCGCGAGCATCGCGCACCTGATAACGCTTTGCTTCCTTGTCCGGATGAGGTCGATGGAAGCTCGCAATGATCTCGTCTTTTTCAAACTTAACGCGGGAACCGTTCCCCTCAATGACGTCGGCTCCGGCAGCCACAAGCAGATTCTCTATAGCGGCCCATTCAATGGTTCCCGAGACCGGGTCCGTGAAGACCGCCGCGAGAGTCTTTCTCTGCTTGCTGTTCATGCTAGCAAATATAGAGACGCTTGCTGATTATGCAAGCACAAACTCAACAGCCTCTTGAATTCATCCCAAAGGTCGTACCGGGGGGCGTGGTGGGGCAATAATCGCGGGTCGGCAGTTCGTATCCCTTCAAGGCGTCCATTGGGCACCCTCGCCCAACTCATTTCTATGGCTGCGGGATCTGCGACGAATGTCTGGCACCATGACTGCCGGCGGCAAAACACCTCCACCGATTCTGGCGACGTTCGAAGACGCGCTTGCGAAAAGCTCGGAGGAGGGGAAACGGACCTGGCTCTATGCGAGGAGCTTAGCGGAACCGATATCGTCAGCTTCAACCCCGGCACGGGAACACTGCGTCTCGACCACAATGCCGAAAAACGCACAGAATTTCATATTGCATTGCAACATGCGCATGGCTGCACTGCGATCTGAGCGCTGGCGGTCGGGGCAGCCTCTGGTATTTTCAGATCATCGAAGCGATGCACCTCCTCCCGCAAAGCTTCGTGTTTCAGGCGACCCATTCCTCCTCCCAAGGGGCGCCTGACGGAATAGCGGCACTCCTCCTCCCAGCCGTTGTTCAATTCTTTCGAAAAGCCTGCCGCACCTCCTCCCGCGGCAGGCTTTTTTCGTTTTCCGATACAATCAAGCTCTGAGTTCCGGCGTTAAAGCAAACCGCCCTGTTCCACCGGCTCTCCGGATGTCGAGACGATCGTGGATCCATACGGCTCGCGTGAGGAAATAATTAGCGCGTCGTCCGGTAGAGGCCGTGCGAGATTCTTGGCCTCATCCCAAGGCGCCCGCATCCAGGTGTCGGTCTCTTCCTTCGTCAGCAGCAGGACCGGCATGGCCTTCTCATGGATCGGCTCCACCAGTCTGTTGGGATCCGTGGTCAAAAACCCATAAAGGTCGTCGGTTGTCAGGCCATCCCTGACTTTTCGGACACTCTGCCATTGCGGCACATGGATGCCAGCGAAAAACATCAGCGACTTTTGCTCATCGCGGGCGAACCAGGCATTTGGCACCTTACCACCTTCCGCTTGGCTGGCCGGATCCGGTTCCGCGAAACTGGTGACCGGGACGAGACATCTATTTTCGACGCCGAACCATCGCTTCCTATGCGGAAAATTGAGCTTGCGCACATTGGTCGTGCCGCGGTCGGCCTCTATGCGGATCAGCTCTTCGAAATCGAATGGCTTGCCCTTGGCCGCAAGTCCGTGGCTTTGGCCGTCTTCTCGAGCGCGAAGCGCGGGGAGGGCAGTCCCCAGCGCGCATGGACCAGTTGTTTCTTCCCGTCCGCGGTATTGCGGACGATCGGCCCCATCTGATCGATTTCTCCCAATCCTTGGCGAGACGGCGGCAGCGTCCAAGCCAGGCGAAAGTCCTTTCCACCACCCATCTCTTGGGCAGGACGACGAAGCCCTTGGCGTGATCCGAACGCTTGACGATTTCGATCGTCCAGTCACCATGGCCGCACATTGCTCGCCTCAACTTGGCTCCGGCGTAGCCACCATCGGCGAAGATGTGGCGCAGCCACGGAAAACGGCGGCGGATCGCCTTGAGGACATGGGGTGCGCCGTCGCGATCCTGTATGTCGGCAGCATGGATGAACACGAAGATCAGAAATCCAAGCGTATAGGTGACAATCTGACGCTTGCGGCCCTTAATCTTCTTGCCTGCATCATAGCCGGATATTCCGCCGCTTTCCGTGGTCTTGACGCTTTGGCTGTCGATAATCCCT
>NZ_NWSQ01000041.1 GCF_002531725.1 Rhizobium sp. L43 | reverse complement strand
GCACGAGAACGTCCAGAACGAAGCCGTCTTGGTCAACGGCACGCCAGAGCCAGTACCTTCTGCCGCGAATGGTGACGGGCGGTGACGGCGCCATGCACCGCAGAAATGGTGCATGCGATCGCCGTGAATAGGGCGCTGCTCGGAAACGCGGACAAAGCGGCAGCTTGGCTCGCCTTGGGGGAGCAGGCCGACTTCGTGCAACACTTTTGCGGCATTCGAATTACCTTGGTCAAGGCTTGGCTGGATATCCTCGCGGTAGACGGAATAGCCTCCGGTGTGCGATTTGTGGAGATCGAGGACGCCATCTTTAATATACAGGCGCCTGAGTTGCAGATAGAGATGTTGGAACTCCTTTGCACGTGCGGAGGTTAGGGGCATCTATGCACCTGCGCGGATCAAGAGCTGGAACGATTATTTCCGGTCGGTCAGACCATTGATGCTCTGCCCTAAGTTCCGGCGGGATTTCTGGCTCGGATTGAGCCGTGTGAAACACGAGGCCACCCGACTCGACCTTGATGCGGGAGCGCGAGCCCGCCTGCTGCAACGGTCCACGTGGGCGAAGGATTGGGGGAACCGAGCCGTCGAGCGAAGAGATTGTTTCCGGAGGGATCCGCAATGAAAGCGCTGGTGACCGGATTCGACGCGTTTGCCGGGCTTCCGTTTAACCCATCCGAAGAGATTTTGAAAAGCCTAAGACGGCATCCCCCAAACGACCTGTTCGATCTGATCGAGTTTTCGGTCCTTCCAACTTCATACGCGGGAGTCGACAACTGGCTCGAGCGAAGCCTCGATCTCGCCCTGGACGCAGATCTAATCCTAATGCTTGGCCTGTCTGTGTCGACAGATAGGCTTAAGCTTGAGCGCTTTGCCATCAACGTAGCCGATTGTGGCGTAGCGGACAATCGCGGCGAGGTTCGCAGTGGAGTCGCGATTGTCGATGGCGGCCCCCGCGCATACGGGACCTCTGTCAATCTTGAACGTGTCGGAGCGCAGCTGGCGGTGGCTGGTATCCCCTATTGCGTGTCGAACAACGCGGGCTACTACGTCTGTAACTATATCTATTACCGCGTACTTAGACGCTTAGACGAAGTGGCGTCGACCGCGAAGGCCCTGTTTGTCCATATACCTTGGGCTTATCCCGTGACGATACAGGAGCATTTCGATTTGCCGCAACGGGACAGGCATCTAGCAGCCATCGGAAAATTACTGCTGGCATGCCGGATGTATCTAGATGAGTGCTGAACTGCACGGCTGTGGTTCGGCGTTGACGGATGACCCCCGTGGTTCACGTGGGAGGCGCAGGCGATCAGATCTTGGACCACCGCAACGGGAACTTGCACCCCGCGCATGGGCGGAGGCGGGACGGCAGGGAAAACTCGTCATCCATTTTGTGCCCAGCAGTGACCGACGCCCGCAGTGAGATAGGATTAGCAGCATACCGCCGGACGCCAATACCCTCCTGTGGGTCGGCGATCACTGCCTGAAGACATACGACCGCGTCAACGTGATCGTTGCCGGCAAGCAGCCGGAGTCCCAGTACCTTACGATCGACGAGGCGGTGAAGCATTGTGAAGAGGGCATTGGCGTCTGGGACTGGGCAAGCTTCGAAAACAATACAATCGCGCCGGACGTCGTGATGGCATGTGCGGGCGACGTGCCGACTATGGAGACCTCGCGGCCGTCATGCTGCTGCACGCGGCGGTACCAGATCTCAAGATAAGGACGGTCAACGTCGTCGATCTACTCGCGCTGCAAGGTCCGAAGGTGCATCCTCATGGCCTCGATGATGCACGGTTCGATAGTATCTTTACGCAGGACAGGCCGGTCATCTTCGCCTACCACGGCTATCCCTATCTCATCCACCGGTTGACGTACCGGCGCACCAATCACGGCAACATCCACGTGCGCGGGTTCGTGGAGGAGGGAACTACGACGACGCCGTTCGACATGACCGTATTGAACGAGCTGGACAGGTATCATCTCGCTCTCGAGGCGATCGCGCGAGTGCCCGATCTCGCCGAGAAGGTGCCAGATGTGGTGGCAGACCTGCATGCAAAGCTCGACGAGCACCGGGCGTTCGTGCGGGAGCGTGGAGAAGACATGCCGGAAATCCAGAATTGGCGCTGGGCACGCTCCTCCTAGCGCCACCGATGACCGGATTTGGGTAGCGACTGCCACCGCATACTGCCGCAGCCACGCTGGCACGCAGGAGAGAGGATTCGAGTGCGAGGTGGCAACCTCGCTCGACTTGGGGTGTCCCAACGGCAAGCGCAGCCTTTGCAGCGTCAGCTTCAGCCTGTTTCGAGTCGTTTTCGCTCTGCAGACGATGCGATCCCAAAACGTCGTAGAGAATGATCGCCGGATCATGCTGCAGCCGTCAACGAGAGGCAGCTAAGGGTGAAGCCCGGTCCCATCGCCGTCAGGACAGTTCTCCTGGGTAGTCCTTGCGCAAGAAGCTTCTCGAGTACGAACAGCGCGGTTGGCGAGGACATGTTCCCATAGTCCGAGAGCACCTCACGTTCCTGGTCGAGGGTTCCCTGGCTTAGTTTAAGCGCCGATTCCAAGGCTCCGGGGTGGCACGCAAACCGGTCAACGTCGGCAGGAGTAAGATCTGATCGGGCGAGTATGGACGTTACGCCCTTCAGCACATGAGTTTCGGCGAACGATGGTATCGCACGGTCGAAGATCACGCCCAGACCCTCCGGATCGACGCTCCATCCCATGATGTCTAGCGTGTCGGGCCACGTATGCTTGGCCTGCAAGTTCGACCTCGGCCAGACCGGTCTCACTGGCACGCACCACGCAGGCGGCGGCCCCGTCGCCGAAGAGGGCGGTCGCCACGATGTTCGCCTTCGTAAGCTTGTCCATATGCCAACGTGCAGGTCTCGGCGGCGACCACCAGAACGACTGAGCCTGGCCGGGATGCCGCCAGCCGTGACGCGATTGAAAGCGCAGAGACTCCGCCGGCACAGCCGAGGCCAAACACGGGAACCCGTTCGACATCGTCCCGGAAGCCCAGCTCGCCGCTTACCCTCGCTTCCAGACTAGGTGTCGCAATACCAGTCGAGGAGACGGTTACGATCGTGTCGGCATCGCCTGCTGCAAGGCCCGCCGACGCGAGAGCCTTGCTGGCGGCGGCGACGAACATTGCACTCGCGCCCTCGATGTGAGCGAGGTTTCGTTCGGGCCATCCCGACGTCTCGAGATACCACTCGATCGGCCGGACGGCATAGCGGCGCCGAATTCCCGAGGTTTCGAACACCCTTGCCAGCTTTTCGAAATCGCCAAATCGCGATGAGAACGCGGCGTGCGAGGCTCGCGCCGCGTCACGCTGGTCGATGACATGTGGCGGAACGGCGGTACCGACGGATACCAGCTTGACGGAATGCTGCATAAGACTCCTTGCGACGGCGCGGGAAGAATTTGGTACGCCGCGCGAGGACGAGACCGAACCGTACGCCTTGATCCTCAATAAGGTTGCAATGCGGGCGAGCCTGACGCCGCACTTCGTCGGAAGGCTTCAGAGACGACGACGCGCGAAGAATGCCTCCCGCGGCTTCGTGTCTGCCTTGATCCACGTCAATGCGCTCAACGTGTGCTTCAGGTTGAAACCGAACGAGTAATCGCTGCGACGTGAAAAGGGGCCATCCGCTTATCGAGTGGATCGCGCTCTATGCCGATGGCACGGAGCCGGCTTTCTGCCGTCTCCGCCGATCCCGGTGACGATCGCTTGTCCAGCGGTCGCTGACGCGCCTGGCGACGAGGCCCGTTCCGGGCCGCTTCCGTCTGTTTCGCCCCATGACATCGCCGCCCAGGCCCGTCAAGCGGCCCGTGAAGCCGGTCCATCTTCCGCGCCAGTCCGCAGAGCGGACCCGAGAAGATCTCCCGCCTTCCGCGCCACGCCGCTTGACAGTCCCGTTCGCCACCGCGGGGCGGGCTTTCGCCCTCCCCTTCTGTCCGGGGGAATGTCAGAGGCCATTCCCCCGGAAAGACCGGGGAGGCTTCGCCCGAGGGGGCTTGCCCTTCGGGGTGGCAACGGGAAATCTTGGAGACAGACAATGAGCATCGCGGGCCCGCGGATATTGCCATCGAGGAAATCGTCGAAGTCAGCTTGATCGAGGAGCGCACGAAACTGTCCGGCGATGAAATTTTGAACGTCGTTGTCGGCCGCCGTGACCTCGGCAAGGAGCTCCTCCCTGCCGTCGACAATAAGGAGGATGTCTTCAGCGTCACGGGTCATGATCAAGTCGCCGTTTCCCCTTCCGGCATAGGCTTCGAGCTTCGTCGCAAGAAACATTGGCGGCGTCAGGATCCGGATCGTGAGGTCTTCCGAGAGCTGGTAATGCTGTGCCGTCTCGATTCCACTCGCATACCATCGATTTCCGAATCCGAGGATAGCCGGATCATCCGGCATGACGTCGACCGTGAGCTTGCCGAGACGCATGCGGCAGATCACCGCCTCGTCAGCGGCCTCCATGAAGCCCAGTTGTCGAAGCTCTTCCTGGAGCTGTGCCCAGGCAGGAAGGCCCGCCAGGTCAACGATCAGGTCGATGTCATCTGTGGCACGCACATCCTCGAGCGTGACCGGATCAGTGATGAATAGCGCGGTCGTGCATCCGCCAACGAAGACCAGGCGCGAGCGGGTCTTCGCCAAGGGCCGAGGCAACGGCTTTCATCATTTCCAGCAGTTGAGCGCGGATCGCTGTCATTTGCTCATGATCCTTGACTTGAGGTGGTCGGTCGCGAGACCAACTTCCCGCTGGTTCCCGAGCCGGATCGCATCGACCAACGCGAGGTACTCGTAGAGTGCGTCGTCCTTCAGGACTGCGTCCGGCACGGTCTTGAAGAGCGGCTCCACCGCCTGCCCCATCTCCCTTCCGTTGGCATAGGGCCAAACGTAGTTGTACGTCCCGCCGCTGATCAGGAGTTCCGTGAGCATAGGTGCGGCGAAGGCAGTCGGTATGCCGCGCTGCATCGGTCCAACTTGGGCGGGGAAGACGAACTTTAGCCCGGTGGTAATGAAGCCGAACAGGTTCCTTCGGCTTGGCCGAGGCTCGTTCCTGCTGTTGTCTTTTCGCGCGATGCCTGATGCGACACTACGCTTGATCGACTGCGCTATTTCGGTCTTGCTGATCCCGAGTTGCGCTTCTAGGTTCCGAACGGAATATGGATCTCCCCCCACGGATTCCGATCGCAACCGATCGATGCCCTTGGTGAGTTCCTGATCTTGCAGGCTTACCAGCTTCAGCAGGACGACGATATCTTGGCTCTTCATAATAGTGTCCTCTGTCCTAGGACTGAGGACACTTAGCCTAAAGCAATTGGTCCTGTCAAATCTGTGGACATCGCCCTTAGGGTTGATCGTCTGGAGCAAAGAGCTCGATGTACCTCACAGTAAGTGCTTGGGCGATTTGGTAGATGATGATGATCGAGGGGTTTCCGAATTGATCAAGACCAGATTTCCAGCCGAAGCAAAGGCGCCTGGCCAATCTCTCGCCGGCACCGCCCCAAATAATATCTAAAATCGCGGGAAAAGCGGAATGGCATTAGCTCGAGATAACGCATACATTTCGCGAGAAACCTAAGGGAAACCCTGACCAGCTTTCGGCTTTCACTGAGGTGATTGCCACCGCTGTTATGACATGATGAAACAAAGGTTGGATGACGACCCCACATGTCGAAACTAGAGAATCATATAATCTCGACACAAGCTGTTCTATCAAGATCTCATTTTGCCAAATCACGGTTCAACGGTTCGATTCCCATCAAGGCGAGGGATGAGTTGGGTATGCCGCTCCGAATAGTCCCATTTGTCACATCACTGAAAAACTTCTGACCTAACGAGGCTTTCCGGGCCTCCGCTCAGGGTGCGGCCGTCGATCAGGAGTGACGAAATCATGTTGGAACGTGTTGGCAGCGAATCGAAAGAGGTCGAAACCCTGGTCGTGGACCTCGGCCAGAAAGACGTGACCGGCCGTTCTGCATCGGCAAAAACCATCGACGCCAGCGAAATACGCAAGATCGCGCCGAGCGGCAACGGGCAGGCACTCGACATCTCCGCTGCGCGGGGCTTCGTCGGGTTTACGCCGAGCAAACGCGGCGGCGCCGCGATCCTGGTCGATGCAAAGGTGAGCACGCCCGAAACCGACCCGGGCACCGATCTCAAGATCGACCTCGACGGTTTTCTCGCCGCTGCCCTCCAGCAATCTCGCCAGCTATTCGTTCAACGACGTCATGGCGGCGATCATGATCGGCACCGGGCTGGCCGGCAAGGGCATTGCCGCCAACGGCTCAGGCGACGGACGCTTCTTCGCCGGCAGCGGCGGCGACGCCTGGATCGCCGAGCGCATGTTCGCCACCAAGGATAATGGCTGGAGCAAGACCATCCAAAGTCTCGATCTGCCTTATATCGACAGCGACTATCTGACATCCAGCCTCAAGAAGATGGACCTTGTCATGTCGGGTTCGGATGCCATCGAGCCGGTCGTGGAGCGCCCGATCGACGAGAAAGACATCCTGGAAAGCAAGGTGCTGCGCGGTTACGCTCCGTCGACCGCCTATGAGCCGACGCTGAAGAAGCTCGACGAACTCAAATACGGCATTCTCGGCGACGCCGTGAAGGACGTGAACCGGGATTTCGTGGCGCCCCACAATATGGACCACCTCGACCAGCTGGCGCCGGAACAGAAGGCAACGCTGCTCTACGATCTCATCGAGATCAAACAGCAGTTCAACGGCTATATGAACCAGTATGGCGACAGCGTGCCCGATGGCGAGCGCGTCGGCAAGGACCTCGACGCGCGGATCGAAAAGCTGACGGCTGATCCCGCGACGCAGCAGCATCTCTCAGATATCTTCGCAAGCGGCATGAAGGAATATCTGCAGCAACCGGAGAATTCCGATCTGCTCACCAACATCGAAGACGCCTATCTGATCGATATCGGCGGCGGCAAGGCGATCGACCGGGCGCTGAGCGCCGGCAAGAGCTTCGAAGATGCCCTGAAGGATTATTATTCCGAACTCAACACGCTCGTCGATCTCCTGCCCCAGGATTATATCGACGCGCATCTCGACGCCGCGAACGTCACCTTCTCAAACATCATCAAGGAACATTATATCGGCGACGGCCAGGGTGTCGATCTCGAGCAGTTGCTGTCGGGTCCGGATGACACATTTGTGCCCGGCGCAACGAATGACGCCATCAGCCAGTTGGCAAACACCTTCGCCGAGGATTTCATCAGCAAAAACGGCCCGGCAGATGGCGGCGAAACGCTGAAACAGAATCTGGCGCAGGACATAGCACGCGACGTTGACGGCGTTCTGCGCATGGTGCGCGGCGGCATGAAGCTCGACGCCGCGGTCGCCTCCTTCAAGGATTCGCTCGACCTGCCGCGCCAGACTCGCACACCTGCTGGCATCGATGCCGAAGTGTACAAGGCCGGCCTCGTCCATGCGGTCCAGATGCTCAGCATGTCGAGCGTGCTGGTGGCGCGCGGCCTCGGTGTGGGCGGCAAGTGGACGCCGGCCGATATCGCCGCTGCGGTCGGCTCGGCGACGCAGATCGTTGGCATGACGATGGAGGGTCTCGGCAAGAACCTCGACGTTGCCGGCAAGCCGTTCAGCGCCTTCGGCAATCAGCCGGGCAGCTGGGGCAAGGGGATCTCCATGAGCTTCTCGCCGAAGACGATGGAAGCGGCGGGCAAGATTCTCGGTGCCGCCGGCGGCCTCGCCATGGCCGGCCTCGGCTTCTATCTGGCGTCGCGGACGATGAAGACCGGCGACCGCGCCAAGGGCGCGCTCGAAATCATCGGCGGCATTGCCGGTACCGGCAACGCGCTTATCGGTTTCTCCGAAGCGATGCTTTATCTGACCAATGTCATGTCCCGCGCCTTTTCCGGACTCGAAACGGTGGCGCCGGAAGTGGTGACCATCTTCAGCAACGCCGCCAAAGCCGGCCTTGCGGCGGCCGGACTGGTCACCGGCCTCGTTGCCTCGGCCGTCGGGCTGGCACTTGGCCTGTGGGATATGGCCAATGGCGTGAAGAAGCTCGACAAGATGGAAAAGCAGCTGAACGAGAAGCTTGAGCGCTACACCGGCGAGTCCGTGCATCTCGAATTCCGGCCGGATCCGTCATTCATCTGGTAAAGGCATAGTCGGCGGCAACGATGACCGCCACCCCGGAAAAGCCTGGGAAATGCCCTGCGAGCCTCGGTAAAAATGTGATTTGATCTCCCCGCGCGAGGTCGCTGCATTTATGCAACCGCGATGTCGCGATCGGGCTTGAATTATCGCGCAAAGGTCGATCTTATGCCTAACGTAAGGTAAACGACCTCATCCGCGAAAAGCGGACAAGAAAATCAAAGGGAACGCATGTCATCCATCGCACCAGCATCTTCGGATATCGATACGGTTTCATTTCTCAGGCTAAACGCCAATTCCGATCCGAAGTCCGAAAATTCGACAAGCCAGGACAAGACCGCGAGCACGGTCAAGAAGGCATCGCCTTTTAGCTCTGACGGGACGACGACGGCAGGCCTGACGATTCTCTCCTCCACATCGGCGCAGACGAGTAGCCCGAAGTTCGTTGCGCAGGCCGCGACGTCAAATGGCGATTCCAGCCCTACCGCACCGATCCAGCCGGTCATCGATCTCCTGTTCAATTCCGATTTCATGAGCGAGATCAATCAGGGCTTCATGGAAGGGCTGAAGGACAAGGACAAGTCCTTCGAGAGCATCGACGTCGTCAAAAACCCTCAGAATTACACCGCCGAGCAGAAACTGATCATGTATCTCGATCTGCTTCAGACTAAGGCGACCTTCGGCAAATACAAGGACAGCCTCGGCGACAACCAGCGCGGCATCTACAACGACCAGGAGATCCTGAAGGATCTCGACAAGTCGATTGCAATCCTGGGCTCGGACGCCGACGTCAACTCACAGATGACGGAGAAGGCGCTGAAGGCCCTCAAGCTGATCTTCTCCGGTTATCGCGTCGCGCCGGCCGATACCAACAAGGACGCTTTCGAGATCATCAACGACACGATCACCCGTGACGAGAAGATGAAGGACCTGCGTACGAAGGTCGAGGATGCCTTTGAGCGCGACATCGTCAATGGCGGCCTGCTGAATGACGGCCTGAAATCCGGCAAGGACGTCACCACCATTCTCAAGGAATATAATGCCGCCCTCGGCTTCTATTCCATGGTGCTTCCCGACGATTTCGTAAAGCAGCGCTCGGCGATTGCCGACAAGACCTATGCCGAATTTTTCGACAAGAACGTGCTGCCGACGATCTCCGATCCGACGACGGCGCTCGATGGCCTGATCCGCATGGGACTGGCCGGCAACAAGACCGAGCGGGAGCTGAAGGGGCTCGGCTCCATCCTGCCGGTTGTGGATTTCGACCAGTCGCTCGGGCTCGGCGGCAGTCTGTTCCCCGATCTCAAGATCGACCTCGACGGTTTGAAGAAGGTTGCCGCTTCCGAATTCGGCAGCACCGTGCCCAACAACATCACCCACCTGTTCAACCCGACCATCCAGGCGATGGCCAACCAGTTTCACGGGGGAGACAGCCCCGAGGTGCGCGATCAGTTCAAGGCCGATGTGAAGGCGCTTCTCGGCCCGCTGCTCGACAAGATCGGGGCCGGAGAAATCGGAGTCGGCGATCTTGCCGGCAATCTGGAGCGCATCACCTCGCAGCTGGCCGCCCCCGGTGGCAAGGAGGTCTGGGGCTACCGCCATGCGGTGCAGACCGCGCTCGAAGGGCTCGTCATGGGCGCCAGCCTTGTCTCGAAGATGTCGGCCAATGCTGAGTGGGACAAGAGCGTCTCGCCGCTGCCCTCCAGCAATCTCGCCAGCTATTCGTTCAACGACGTCATGGCGGCGATCATGATCGGCACCGGGCTGGCCGGCAAGGGCATTGCCGCCAACGGCTCAGGCGACGGACGCTTCTTCGCCGGTAGCGGCGGCGACGCCTGGATCGCCGAGCGCATGTTCGCCACCAAGGATAACGGCTGGAGCAAGACCATCCAGAATCTCGATCTGCCCTATATCGACAGCGAATATCTGACATCCAGCCTGAAGGACATGGGACTTTCCATGTCGGGGCTGATGAAGACGCTGATGCCCGGAACGGATGTGATCGATCCGATCATCGTCGACGGCAAGACCGCCGAAGAGGCGATCAAGAAGATCATCGCTCCGAGCCTTGATGCGCTGGCGGAAACACTGTTCAAGGGCAATGCCGAGGCCATGGCGCAATACAAGACCAATTTCACGACGATCTTCACCGCGCTTTGGGCGACGATGCGCCCGGGCGGCAGCGTCGAAACCATCAAGGCCGACCTTGCCAAGCTGATCGACAAGACTGCGACGGCAGTGCCAGCGGGGGTCGATCCGGTCAAATACAAGGCGGCGCTCTCTTCCGGCGTGATGTCGGTGCTCACCGCCTCCCGGTCCATCTATGCCGGCCTCAACATGACGAGCCCGACCTGGGACAGCATCGGCATCGTCGTTCTGCACGCCCTTGGTGCGCTGGCGCATATGGGCAGTGCGCTCGGCTCGGCGATCAAAGCCTCGAATTTTTCGCTGCTGGATGGGATCGGCTCGCTCGTCGGCGTCTCCGACGAACTGGCGCGGGCGCAACGCAGCGTGCTCTCCGCCTTTTTCAAGAATACCGGGACGACGGTCGGCGCCGTTGCCGGGGTCGCCTGGCTGCCGGTGGAATATTACCAGTTCCTGCAAGGGCTCACGAGCGGCAAGGGCGACCCGGTCGATCTCATTTTCATGGGTATCGGAACGGTAGCGGACACGGTCGGCGCGATCGAAGGCATTGCAGGCGTTGCCAACATGCTGGTGAACTCCACCTTCCTCGGGCGCACGGGTGCAACGGTTGCCCTGGTCTCCGGCGCCTTCTCGCTCGGTTTTGCCGTTGCTTGCGCGGTGTCCTGGGCGGCCTGGTCAGGCTTTACCATCTACCAGAGCATCAAGCAGGAAAAGGCCTTCCACAAGCAGACCGACATGATGAACGACATGCTCAAGCGCACGGTCAACGACACGGTCGGCATCTACGCCAAGACCGGCCCGATCGTCGGCGCCAAGGGCGGCGTCACCCCCGCGCCCCGCGACCCGGAACAGCGCGAGCTTACGCCTGAGAACTGGGACGCGATCACCGCCGATGTCGAGAAGCGCCGCGGTACGGCGGTGGGCTGATCCGGGACGCGTTCGCAACACCAAATATCTGAGTGTTCACAGGCCCGTTGGCGTAGAGGCGGTCGGGCCTGTGAACATTCGAACAAATTTAAGTATAAACTTCATGCGCAATCTGGATATCTGCTGCGTTTTATGGACAAAACGTTCCATTTTAATATAAAGATCGCTAAATTTATCATAGCCGACTGTACGTTCTGGAAATTAACCATCGGTTAAGTTTAAACAATTGACCAGCCGTTTTTTTATCCATATCAAATCATGCATTCATTTTGATAAATTCCTTGATGGAAGTGCTCATATGGCCGTAGATGCGGTGAATTCCGACCTGAACTTGGCGCCTGCAGACCCTGTCTCGGTGGAGCTGACGACTGATAAGACGGGTTCCACAGGCACCACCGGCAGCACGACGAAAAAGGTCGATCCGAACAGCGAGAGCGAGGTTCTCTCCGCTGCCGTGGACGCATTTCTGCCGGGCATGATTTCCAACACCCTGATGCTGAACAATTCGCTTTTCAATTTCGCCAAGGAGGCGATCGACGAAGGCAGCGACGAGTAGCGTTCCTGTTCATCGTTTGCAGTTGACATGTACCGAGTTGAGGAATTGCAATGAGTGGAGAAGTACTTTCCGGCCGCGCCTTCACGCCGCCCTTCGATGGCGTATCGACGGGCAATGTCCTGAAGACCTCGGAGATCGTGGCGGAGCGGATCGGGTTGCAGCCGGCGGATTTCGCTGGCATTCGGCCAACCGAGCTCACCTCCATTCCCAATACCCAGGGCCGCAAGATCGCGCCTGAGTCCGACGCCGTCCTGCCCTCCTATTCACCGGAAGGCAATACCACGCCCTCCAGCATTCTCGACCGGCTGTCGGCTTTCTTCATGCCGGTGGCCGGAATCGGCCAGCCGGAGACGCCGCTGGTGCGATTTACCGCGGACAAGGATCAGAGCGGCCCGAAGATCGAAGACATCACGACATCAATCGACCGGCTGGAGAAATCACAGCAATTCGCAACCGGCACGACGCTGCTGTCGTCGCTCACCCAGTCGGTGATGTCGTCATCCAAACGGCTGACGCAGGGCCAGTGAACATCATGATCACATCGGCCCTTTCGAGATCATCGATCTCTTCGCCCGCGCGCAAAGTCCTTCCGAAGGCCGCAATGCTTGCCCTCTGCCTGTTCCTCGCCGCCTGCAGCCAGGACGTGCTCACGGGGCTCGATCAGCGCGATGCGCTGGATGCCCAGGTGCTGCTCGAACGCGCCGGCATTTCCGTCACCATGAAGAGCGAAAAGGGCGGGACCTATGCGATCACCGCTGAATCAACCGATCATGCCCGGGCGATCGAGCTGCTGGCGGGCGCCGGTCTGCCGCGTCAGTCGTTTGGAAATGTCGCCGAACTCTTTGCCGGCAACGGCTTCCTCGTGACACCTTACGAACAGAAAGCCCGGATGAGCTACGCCATCGAGCAGCAGCTTGCCGAAACGCTTTCCGGGCTCGACGGCGTGGCGACGGCGCGCGTCCATGTGGTGCTGCCGGAGGAGAACGGCCGCGGGCTCATCAAGGAGAAGGCGAGGGCAGCGGCCGTGCTGCAATATCGCCCCGGCGCCAATCTCAACGAGATCGACATGAAGAGCCGGTCCGTTCTGGTCAACAGCATCCGTGATCTCTCTTACGAAGATGTCTCGGTGGTGGTCAGCCCCTGGTCGGAGGTCGGCGCGCCGGCGGCGGTAGCGGCGGCACCGGCCCCGGCGGCAACCGTGACGCCGGCGCCCGCTACAGCGCCATCCTCGATGGTGCAAAGCGCTCTCTCGGCTTTCAAAGGCCCCAATCTTGCCGTGATCGGCGCCATCATCCTCGCCATCGGGGCATGCCTGCTGCTGCTGTTTCCGCAGCGGAAGGAGCGCTGAGCATGCGCACGCCGCGTGCGGACGGCGAGGCGATCTCGAATGCGGCGAGGATCCGCAAGGCAGCGCTGCTTTCCGCGGATATGCTGACGGCCGCCCGATGGGATGGGATCGCGCCGCTCCTTGCCGACGGATCCACCCTGTCGCCGCGGCTGCATCGGCGGCTTTTCACTGAGATAGCGGAAGCCCATGGCGATCCCGCCACGTTTGCCGACGGCGCCCGCCGCCTGACTTCCATGGCCACGGACGGACGCGCAACGGCCGCGCTCCGGGCGGGCCTCGCCTATCATCTCGCAGCCTTCTGCCCCGCGGTCGATCGCCCGACCCTTACGAGGCTCAGGGCCGCCTACGGCGAGGAAGCGGTCGCATTCGCTCTCGGCCACATCAATCTTTCCGCGGCAACGCCGCCGCTCGATCTGTTGAGCGAGCAGGCAAGGCAGGTCGTCGAGGCCGATGGCTGGTCGATGCTGGCACTTCTGGCAGACGAATACCGGATCTCCGCGGCTTGGCGGTCGGCGGGCTGGCGCGACATGGCTGAAAACGGCTCGGCTTCCCTCTTAAAGGGCCCGGCGCTCGCCCTGGCGGCGGCAGCCGTCGACGAGGTCGCCGCCTTAAAGGAAGGCGCCGGACGATGAGCTCGGGATTTGCACGCCACGACCGCATCATTCCGGCGGAGAGTTTCGGCCAGATCACAGAGGCGGCGCAAATTCTGGAGGCTGCCCAACGGGACGCCGCCCAATCTCAGGCCACACTTGCAGCCGCCAGCGAGCAAGCCGCCCAAAACGGCTATCGCGACGGATTCGAACAGGGCGTTCGCGATGCCGCCGCACGGCTTGCCGCCTCGCTCGGAAAAGCCGAACGGGAAATTGCCAATCTCGACAGCTGGGTCGAGGCGGTGGTTCTGAAATCGGTCGGACTGATCCTCGGATCGATGGAGGCCGACGAACGCACGAGGCGATTGGTCCGCCACGCCATATCCCAGACCGCTGAGGCGCAGGAGATCGTCCTGCATGTCGCCCCCGACGATGCCGCCATGATCGCCCGGGCAATTGCGGACATCGATCACCGCATCACCATCGAAACGGATCCGCTGATGTCTGCCGGCGAGATTATTCTGGAGACGTCGGCGGGACGAAGCCAGATCGGCTTGAAAGACCAGCTCGCCACCGTGACCGAGGCCCTCGTCCATGGTTGACGCGTTGCTTCGGATGGAGCGGACACTCGAACAAACGGACGTGCGGCGGCAGAGCGGCCGCGTAAAGAGTGTGTCGGGCCTGCTGGTGCGGGCGCTCATCCCCTCGGTCAGGATCGGCGAGCTTTGTGAACTGCATGAGCCGGGCAGGGGTCGCATCGGCCTTGCCGATGTCGTCGGCATCGACGGCGAGACGGCGCTTCTCTCGCTTCACGGCGAAACCCGCGGCATCTCCCAGCGCACGGAAATCATCCCGACCGGCCGGGAACCGACGGTCTCTGTCGGCAGTTTCCTAATCGGCGCGATCGTCGACGCACACGGTAATGTCCTGCGTCCCTCCGCCAATCCCGGCGGCGAGGACGCGCGCTTCCTGCAGCCGCTCTATGGCCAGCCGGTCGATCCTCTGTCGCGCCGCCCCATCCGCCAGCCGTTTACCTCGGGAATTGCTGCCCTGGACGGATTGCTGACCTGCGGCCAGGGCCAACGCATCGGTATTTTCGGCGCGCCCGGCGCCGGCAAGTCGACGCTGGTGTCCCAGATCGTCGCCAACAGCAAGGCCGATGTGATCGTCTGCGCCCTGGTGGGCGAACGCGGACGCGAGGTCGGCGAATTCGTTGCCGGCAACATGCCGGAAGGCGTTCCGTCGAATGTGGCGCTGGTTGTCGCCACATCCGATCGCCCGGCGCTGGAGCGGTTCAAGGCGGTGATGACAGCAACGGCGATCGCCGAATATTTTCGCGAGCAGGGAAAACATGTGCTGCTCGTCATCGACAGCGTCACCCGCATGGCCCGCGCCTTGCGCGAAGTCGGACTTGCTGCCGGCGAACCGCCGGTGCGGCGCGGCTTTCCGCCTTCCGTATTCGCCGTCTTGCCGCAGATCTTCGAGCGCGCCGGCAACAGCGCAAACGGCACGATGACGGCTTTCTATACGGTCCTCGTCGAAGGCGAAGAGCAGGACGATCCGATTGCCGAAGAAACCAGGTCGCTGCTGGACGGCCATATCGTGCTCTCCGACAAGATTGCCAGGGCGGGCAATTTTCCGGCGATCGATGTTCTGGCCAGCCGAAGCCGGACGATGAGCGCGGTGGTGAGCGAGAGCCATCGCCAGGCAGCCGACAAGCTGCGCGCCCTGCTTGCCCTCTATGACGAAGTGGAACTGCTTATCCGCGTCGGCGAATATCGCCAGGGGCGCGATGCCGCTGTCGACGAGGCCGTCGCCAAACACGGCCTCATCCAGCGCTTCCTGTTTGACGGCCAGGGCAAGCCGCAGCCGTTCGGCGCGATCGTCGAAGCCCTCGATGAGCTTGTCCGATGAATGTCGCCGCGCCCGCATGGCCCCACGCATCGATGGCCGGGAACTTCTTTTCCCGTTCCGGCACGATGATGCGCGCCGCCTGGCAAATTCCGGTCCGGGAGCAGACGCTTTCCGTTCGCCCGCTGGCCCCCGATATCGCAGCCGCGCGGACCACCGATCCGGTCGGCATTCTCTGCCACGTCGGTAAACGTGAGCAGATGCTGATTGCGTCGGCCGGCGCATTGCGGCTGCTGGCGGAAAGACTGGAACCGCTGCTCCTATGGGAAAAGCTGTCGCCGTCTGAAAAGGCGGCCGTGGTCGAACACCTGTTCGCCGAGGCTTTCGAGGCAATCGAGAATAGGATCGGCATGAGCCTGTCGCTGCTGCAGATCGGCGCCGAGACGCAGCCGGATGTCAGCGGCAATTTCGGCTTCGACATCGGCTGGAACGGCATGAGCCTGCCCTTGAGCGGCCGCTTCGATGAAACCGCCCTTGCCGGCCTGGTCGGCTGGGCAAGCCGCCTGCCGCGCCGCACGCTCAATGTCCTGACGACGGCGGTCAGCATCCGGCGCGGTTATGCCCTGCTGTCGGTCAGTGAAATCAAATCCCTGCGGTTGGGGGACGGCATCGTCATCGATGGCGGGGCACCGGAGACCGTGGTCGCGATCACGGGTGAACGTTACCTTGCAACCTGCATGCGATCGGACAAAGGCGCGGTCCTCACCGAACCACTCCTGTCGACGCCAACCGGACCAATGAGGCATTTCATGACAAATGAAACCGTCGATCAGGAATTGCAGGGCGAGCCGCGTCCGTCGCCTGTCGACAGCATCCCGATCAAGCTGGTCTTCGATGCAGGACGGCTGGAGTTGCCGCTGCGCACACTCGAAATGATCGGCGAGGGTTATGTGTTCAACCTCGACAGGCCATTGTCGGACGCCGTCGATATCATCGCCCAAGGCCGCGTTATCGGACGGGGCGAAATCATCTCCGTGGATGGATTGAGCGCCGTTCGCGTCACGGCGCTGCACGACTGATGGAACAGAGCTTTCCTCTTGCCCAGAGCCTCGTGGCGATGGCGGCGATCTCGATGCTGCCGGTTATTGCCGTGATCGCGACCTCCTTCACCAAGATTTCGGTCGTCCTGCTGATCGTGCGTAATGCGATCGGCATCCAACAGACGCCGCCGAATCTCCTGGTCTTTGCGATTGCCATCGTGCTCTCGGCCTTCGTGATGAACCCGGTGCTGCAAAACAGCTGGCAATTGCTGCTCGCCCATAGCGGCGATTTCGGCACGGTCAGTGGCATGGTGGACGGCATGATCAAGGTGGCGGCACCGCTGAAGGATTTCATGCTGAAATTTTCCGACGCCGAGGTGCGCGAATTTTTCGTGCAGGCGTCGCAGAAGATCTGGGCAAACGCGCCGGCAACCCCCATTGCCTCCGATGACATCACCGTGCTGACGCCGAGCTTCCTCGTTTCGGAACTGACGCGGGCCTTCGAAATCGGATTTCTGATCTATCTGCCCTTTCTGATGATCGACTTTGCCGTTTCCGCCATTCTGGTGGCGCTCGGCATGCAGATGATGTCCCCGACCGTGGTGTCGACACCGCTGAAGCTGCTGCTGTTCGTCTCGATCGATGGCTGGCGGCGATTGCTGGAAGGTCTGGTGCTGTCCTATGCGCAGTGAGCATCGCCCCTTCCCGAAAACCCCGGTTCACGTGCCTGCCACGCGAAAGGCTTGCCGTCATGGGTGAAGACCAGGTCGCAGCCGAAATCGGCATGTCCGTCATGGCGACCTTCGCCTTGGCCGGCCCCATTCTGGGCCTGGCCGCGCTTCTCGGGCTGATCATCGCCATTTTCCAGGCGGCAACGCAGATCCAGGAGCAGACCATCGCGCAGATCGTCAAGATTTTCGTGATCTCCATCACCCTGCTGCTGTTCGGCCGGGTGCTGGCAACGCCGCTGATCGAACATTCCGTTCATATCCTCAACGACTTCCCGACCATGGTTCAGTGAGGCGAGGCGGATGGGGCCGGATCATCTTCCGCTCGTCGGCATTGAGGTCGCGGCACCGGCCGCAGCCATGCTCGGCGCCGCGCGTGCGCTCGGGATCCTGCTGATCTTCCCGATCTTCTCGCTGTTTAGCATCGTCGGCATTCTGCGTTTCGGCCTGGCAATCGGCCTTTCGGCGCCCTCCGTCGCCTTCGCCTATTCGGTGCTGGCTCTCGGAGATACGTCCTGGTTCGATCTGGCCGCCCTTTCGATGAAGGAGCTTTGCTTCGGGGCGCTGATCGGCATGGGGCTCGGCATTCCCTTCTGGGCGGCCCAGACGGCGGGCGATATGACCGATGTCTATCGCGGCGCCAATGCCGCCAATCTCTTCGACCAGATCAACGCGCTGGAAACCGCGCCGCTCGGCTCGCTGATGATGTCGATCGCCCTGGTGATTTTCGTCAGTGCCGGCGGCATCATCGATCTGGTCACGATCTTCTATAAGTCGTTCGAGCTCTGGCCGCTCTTCAACCTCATGCCCACTATCCCCGACGATCCGCTCGACATGATATCAGGCGTTTTCGGCCGGCTGTTCAAAGCGGCCGGGTTACTCGCCGCCCCGTTCATGATCGTCACCTGCGCGTTTGAATTGTCGCTCGCCTTCGTCGGCCGCTCGTCCAAACAATTCCCGCTGAACGACAGCCTGCCGGCCATCAAGAACTTCGCGGTCATGGTCATCCTCGTGATCTACACGGCCTTCATCTCCAGCTATTTCCACGATCTCTGGATCGATGGATTCAACGAGGCGAAAGCCATGCTGGAGGTGACCGATGGCCAAAAATGACGATACCGAGGAAAAAACCCTGCCGCCGAGCCGGGTGAAGCTCGATCGTCTTCGGCGCGAGGGCCAGGTTCCCCGCTCGAAGGAAATCCCGGTTGCGATCTCCGTCCTTGCCATCGCCGTCTACGTCACCTGGGGCTTGCCTGATATCCTCGAGGATTTCACCCGCAGTTTCGATGCCGGCCTACACTCCGCCGCGCGGGCCGACCCCTCCGACGCCGTCACTGTCGGCTTGAGCGAAACCGGCGTGGCGCTGCTCGATCTCATCTGGCTGCCGCTTGCCATGGGTCTTGCCGCAACCATCCTGGTCGCGATCCTCGACGGGCAGGGGTTTCTCGTATCGTTCAAACATATGAGCTTCGATTTTAACCGGCTCAATCCGTTCGAGGGCATCAAGAGGCTTTTTTCGCTCGCGAGCATCGCTGAGTTCGTCAAGGGGCTCGTCAAGTTTGTCCTGCTCGCGGCGGCCGGCGGCGGTGCGATCCTCTATTTTCTCAACAGCATCTTCTGGTCGCCTCTTTGCAGAGAAGCATGCACGCTCTCCGCGGCAGCCCATCTCCTCGGCTCGATCCTCGTCATTGCCGCCGGCATCATGGTAGCGGCGGCGTTTTTCGATATTCGCATTTCGCGCGCGCTGTTCAGGCACGAACACCGGATGACCAGGACGGAGGCGCGGCGCGAATACAAGGATACTCAGGGCGACCCGAAGCTGAAATCGGCGCGCCGGCAGATCGGCGCGGAAATGCGTAGCAGCTCGCCGCGCAGGCAAGGGCCTGGCCGGCAATGAAAAAGCGGGAGCCTAAGGCGCCCGCTTGGTCTCAATTTGCGGTTCCAGTCGTCGGGCGTCTCAAACGCCCGATTGATTGTCACCCACACGCGTACAATTCTTCACATCGTCCAGCGTGATCTGGGACAGGAACGTCGCGCCGGCAAGCGAGCTGTCGGTGCGGAAGACGTTGCTGCCGTTGGAGAACGCCCCGCCATCGATGGTGACGTCGCCGGCGCTTTTTACCGTCAGCGCATCCTCGCCGACATTCTGCCAATTGACGTTTTCGAGCGTCGGGCCGCCATAGACGTGAATGCCGTCGGTGCCATTCTCGCCGAGATTGACATTCTTGAGCGTCGCGCCGTTCTTGAAAATGAACAGCGGCGATTGGGTTTCGGACTGGCCGCCATTGCCGAGCTTGGACGAGGCCGTATAGGTCGCCCCCTTGCCGTCGAACACGCCTCCATCTACGACGATCGGCTCATTGACCACGATGACGCTGCCCTCTTTCGAGAGGTCGGGCTTTTCCGTCGTGGCCTGTTTTTCGTCGGATGGATCCACCTTCTTGGAGTCTGACTGCCAGTTGATGTGCTTGCGCAGCACATCCTTGGGGTCGGACTCAGTGCCGTTTTCCGACGTTTCCCGCGACTTCGGCACATAGGAAGTTAGCAACGGCGGGTTGCCGGAGAAATCTTCGAAGGGCGAAACCTTGCGGGTTCGGATGGCGGTGAAATCCGTGTCGGCCCTATTGCTGCCGCCAAGGCAACCGGACTCAAGGTCGAAACGGGACGTTCTGTCGAAGTCGATGGGCCTTTGTCCATCTACGCCACACATTGCATTCACCCCAGTTGGTCTCGTCTACTTCACCTGCTCTATGAGCCTGGCCTCTGTTTGGAGCCGGCAGCGTTCCGGATTTGCCCGATCTCTCCGACGGTTTCGATCGTTATATCCCTGTCGATCTCCGCCGCCGCCAGCACCGGAATGCGGCAGTTGTGGTGGATCATCAGCGTCTGGGTGAGCAGGCGCCATTCGCCCGGCACGATGATGACGGGATCGTAACCCCGCTCGTTGGTGTCCTCGAGAGCCTGCCTGGCTTTTTCGGCCAGCAGGCGCAGTCTTTCGGCTATCTCGATCTTCTCGGTCGCTCCAGCGGCATCATAGGACCGGATGAAGTGGTCCCATTCGGCCGGAAGCACCAGCGCCGGCAGCAATCCGCGCCGGTCGAGAAGCCCGAAGGCGATCTGCTTGACCAGCGCGGCGCGCGCCATTTCGGCCACGGCATCCGGTGCGTGATCGGTGCCGGCGTGCAGCATCACTTCCAGCAGTCCGCGCGGCTGGGAAAGCGTCACGCCGGAATCCAGCAGGCGCCTGACGACCGCGACCGTCAGCATCAGCGGCACCTGGGTGGCGACGTCGATCGCCAGTTTGCCGAGACGCGGTTCGAGGCTCCCCAGCCATTGTGCCGCGTCGTCGACGCTGAACAGGGCGCCGATATGGCGGCGGACGATGCGCACGATGTCGTCGGCAATCTGTTCGGCCGTCCGTTCAGGACCGCAGTTGACGAGGCCGGCGGGCACATTTTCCACCTGAAGATGGATCAGATCCTCGGCCATGCGGGGATCGGCGTTGAACGTCGGCACCGTCACGGAGACGCCGACGGCGCGCGCCGCCAGGCGAATCCGCGCGTCCAGCATTTCGCCGAGCCGCATCGCCTCAAGCCGCGCCAGCGTTTCCACCGCGACGGTGGCGATGACGGGATCGCCATATTTCGCCCTGTCGAGCGGATAGGAATTGGCGCTTTCCACGGCATTCGCCGATCCGGCCGCGGCAGGGCCCGCGCGCCGGCGATGAATCATGAAGGCTAGGCCCGCCAGACACAGGCCGATCGCGGCGAGCACGCTCGTCGGAAATCCCGGGACGAAGCCCGCGCAGATCGTCAGCGCCGCCGCAATCGCCAATGCGCGGGGCTCCCGGAAGAGTTCGCGGCCGATATCGCTGCCGAGACTGCCGTTGCCGTCATCGGACACGCGGGTCACGACGATACCGGCCGAGACTGCCATCAGAATCGACGGAATCTGCGACACCAGACCGTCGCCGATCGACAGCAGCGTATAGAGATGGGCAGCCTCGGCGAAGCTCAGCCCCTTCTGGAAGATACCGATCGCCAGGCCGCCTATGAGATTGACGGCGACGATCACCAATCCTGCGACCGCATCGCCCTTGACGAAGCGCATGGCGCCGTCCATCGCGCCGAAGAACTGGCTCTCCTGTTCGAGACGCGACCGGCGCTTTTGCGCAGCTTCCGTGGTGATATGGCCGTTGCGCAGGTCGCTGTCGATGGCGAGCTGCTTGCCCGGCATGGCATCGAGCGTGAAACGCGCGCCGACCTCTGCGATACGCTCGGCGCCCTTCGTCACCACGATGAACTGCACCAGCGCCACGATCAGAAAAATGATCAGGCCGACGACGACATTTCCCGCAACGACGAAATCGCCGAAGGCCATGATGATCTCGCCGGCATCGGCATCCGCCAGCACGAGCCGCGTCGAGGAAATCGTCAAGGCCAGGCGGAACAGCGTGCCGATCAGAATGACCGCGGGAAAGGTCGAGATTTCAAGCACGCTCTTCAGATAGGTCGTGGTGATCAGCACCACGAAAGCGAAGGAGAGATTGAAGGCGATCAGCACGTCCAGAACGATTGTCGGAAGCGGCAGCACCATCATCGTCACGACGGAGGCGAAAAACACCGCAAGCAGCATATCGGTGCGCCGCGCAAGCATGGCGATGGCGGATGACCTTACCTTCATGATCCGGCTTCCGACGCCATCGCCTATTCTTGTTCGCTGCTGGAAATTTCGGCGAGCTTCGGCTCGGCACTGCCGGCGGAGGCGAAATTGACCGTATCGTCCTCACTGTCGCGGGAAACGATCATCTGGTCGTTGCCGATCTCCTTGATCCGCCAGCCGCTCGCAACGACATCGCCTTCCTCGTAGCGGCGGCCGTCGGAGCCGATGATGAACCTGACTGGCGTATAGCCGGCGGCGGCGACGAAGCCGTCGAGACCGGAAGAGAGGGCGGTGAGATCGACGATGGAAACGGAACCACCGCGCCGGCTCATCGAGGCGATGATGCTACGCAGCTTCGTCTTGTCAGGCAGGCCGAGAGGTCGCGATCCTTCGCCGATGCGAATTTCGTCGGCGGTGGCGACGATGCTAAGATCTTGGGGAATCTGAGCCATACGAATGGCCTGGCGGATTTCGGCAGCGATCGCCGCCGATGACGGCGCCGGTTCGGGTGCGGCGGAAACCCTGACGGGCGGGCCTTCGTGAGCCGGCGCGTCGCTGTTGTAAAGGCCGACCAGCAAAAGCATCGCCGCCAGCCCGAGAAGGCCGGCAGCCGCAATCCGGCGTGGCGCGAACCGCCCGCGCCCGGCGCCGAGACCTTCGAGTTCGCAGGCCGTGCCGTCGAAGGAGATGGTCTGCCTCTTTGTAAGGCTCATCGTTCGATCACGCGGGATGGAATGACCATCGATCACCACGTCATCCCGCAGCGCGGTAAACGACACCGCGTCGGAGCCGCGGGAGCGCTGCAGACTGATGGCAAAGGCGGGTTCCGGTTTGGCGCCGAGGATGATCAGGTCGCAATCGGCGCTGCCGCCGACAACCTGCCGCTCCGCCGTCAACGGCAGAATGGAGCTGCGCCCGGCGCGCGTGATACGCAAGACCGGTCCGCCGCGGCCTGACGCAGCGTTGCCGGCGTTACCTCTGAATGTCGGCGAAGAGGGATCTAGATTCATAGCCATCTTGTTCCCGAACCGTCCGTCGAGCGGCTTTTATTGTCTTCGAGAGCGGGGAAGCGAGACGGGCGAACCCGTCGCGCCATTGTTTCAATCAGCCTGGGCCGATCTTCTTGATGGCGTTTGCGACGCCGTTGATCTTGGTGATTTCAGTTGCAACCTGCAGGCTCTGCGCGGTCGCTTCGTTCTGGGCCGACTTGAAGGCGGAAATCGCCGAGCCGATACCCGCATCGAGTGTCGAAGTACTAGTGCTGGTAGCCATGTCTTGAACTCCTTGCATGGTTTTGGCGGCCAAAATCTTGCAGAATTCCGGATCGAATTCAACAGCTTATGTTAAAAAGTTATTAATTCGCGATATGTACAACAATTGCGCGAAATGGATATCCGTCCTGTTCCCAGCGGACCGATGATCTGCAACAGTAGATCAGATAATTATTAACAGACTGGATTTCGCAGCCCCCTGATTTCCTTCGTTCATTAGTTGTCGGGCGGCATCCGGATCGTGAGGTAAACTCAGATGTTTGCGCGTTTTGTTTACATGGCCGCTATCGGACTGCTGGTCTCCTTTCCTCCATCAGCCGGCGCCGGCGAGCGGGAGGTGCGCCTGGATGTCGTCTCCCTGCCGCTTGGCGATGTCGTCCAGACGCTGTCCTTCATGTCTGGCATCCCGGTCACGACAGTCGGGACGCTGAGCGGCAAGGTCGAGCACTGGTCCGTCCGAGAAAGCGGAGCCAAGGCCTTCGTCAAGCTTGGCGATGCCAGCAATCTCTTCGTCGCCTATGACGGCAGCCGCATCATCATCGCGCCTAAGCAGGAGGTCTCCACCGTTGTCCTCGATCGCGGCGACCGCAGCTGGAAGACCGAGCAAAACGCCATTCGCGCGCTGTTCCCGCTACTGCCGGACGATGCACTGCGTGAAGATCCCGCCAGCGGCTTGGTGCTGGTGCGCGGCCCCTCCGTCTTCACCAAGGCCGTCGAAGACGTGCTGAGCCGGCAGGAAGCCGACAGCATCAAGGTCATCAAGGGCGGCCAGCTGGAAATCCTGACGACGAACAACGGTGCCTGAGCGGCTGATATGAAGGCGCTGAAGTCTCTCAGGCAGTTACTGGAGATCCGCAGCCTGCGGGCGGACAATCTTTCCCGCAGCCTCTCCGAGGCGCGGGCGGACGCCGAAAACGCGCGGGAGCGGGAAGCGAAAGCCTCCGAAGCGCTCGACATGGCAGCAAGCCGGGCCGCAGGCAATCCTATCGTCGACGAATTGCGCAAGAGCGGCGTTATCTCCGCCGCCAAGCTTCAGGACGCGTTGATGCGACAATCCGTATTGCGCAGCCATGAAGCCGATGCCGGCCGATCGCTTGCGCAGCGCAAAGACGCCCGGTGCGCCGCGCAAGAGCGGGCAGAACAAGCCGCCGCCGATTTTTCGCGAGCACAGAAGGCGGTATTGCGCGCCGAATTTTCGCTTGAAGCAGCGGAGAAAGTCGACCGGTAGAGAGCTAAGAACCAGCAGATGAACCAACCGCCTTGGCAGCGAACCAGCGTAACCACTGTCCTGATGCAACGTTCCGCGTCATCGCTTGATCATTGATGTTCAGCCTCAGCTTGAAATTAGTGCTCACGTTACGAATGCGAAACCTACCCGGGCTCCCCTCTTGTTCAGCAATGGCTGGATGGTGAACTTCGAGCGCATCACGATACGGAGTTGATCCGCGGCGTCGACCGGCCGTAATGGCTCCGCAGCTGGTGTCTTAAGCCAGGGTCCGAGTACGGCACGCTCATTCCAGCGCGTTTCCTCCGAGCGCCATCTGTTTTTCTCCCGCCAAGCCTGTTTGCTCATCGTAGCTAGGAACTGCTCAACGGCCATGCCAATGATAACGCCCTCAAACAGCGCGGCGATTAGCAGTTCAGGAATTTCGAAGTCTGCAATGGCTATACCGCCCGAAGCGCCTACTGCGGCAGCCCCGATGATCAGCCGAGGTGCTGCTCACAGCACCAACCTTTGGCCATATTGCATGCCCCTCTCCGGATTTCCCGCCACGATAGTACAACGCGCGTACCATATCCAAAAAAATGAGGCCTCGACCGCATGAAGCTTCCCCCGAGAAACCGATATTGGCTCTAGAGGACAGTCGACATCCGCTTCCGCTCAGGACGTTCCTACGTCGTGGCACGGCGCGATTTCGAGGCCAGCGCTCCGGCTTGTTGCTATGGAGCTCACGTTTTGGACGAAGATCGCATAATGGATCGTCGGGGACGGCGTGATCGCGCTGCTTGTGGGGTCGATTCGGATCCAGCCGGTGGGATTCGGGTGGCGGAAGCGCTCGCGCACTGAGAGCCTGCGCAATCGACAAAGCTAAGCACCTTCGCGGGCCGAAGGAACCTGTCTTAAGGAACGGGCGGGCCCGGCATTTCTCGCCTCGGTGGAGGTGGCGAATATCCGCCAGTTAGGTTCCTATTGCGGCGCGCATATCGCGCTTGTGAAATGCAATTAGCGGAGGCACGGAGACTTCCGGTTTCAACGGCGATTTTAGACGGGAAGCCGTCATGCTTGACGAGCAAGAAAAATATGCATTAGGCCTTGCTTGACAGAAGGGCAGCTCCGGTCTTTCATGGCGGCATTCACCAGGGGGGCCCGGCAAGGGGCTGAGATACTGCTGAACAATAAGGTGTTGCTTGTTGTGGCGCAGTGACCCGTTGAACCTGATCCAGTTCATACTGGCGTAGGGACGGTGCAAGCGCTCCAAGGCTTCGGATTCACGCGTGGAATCCATGCCGGCGTCTTTTCATCATTCCGGCTGACTGGGTCTCCAACTTTCAATTTGGAGCCTCAAACTATGACATTGCCGCAAAAAACTTCACCCCAACCGTCACCACCGGCCCGCTGCCAGTGTCGCGGAAGATCCATACCGGGAGTTATCCACAGTCATGTCCGCGTGCCGATGCGCGGAATCAGCGTCCATCCGACCGCCGGCGAGCCGCCTTTCGTCGTCTATGATTCCTCCCATCCCGACACCGCCCGCAGCTACCGTGACGAGACCTTGCCGAAGGAAGCGCACAAGGTGGCGCATTTCTGCTCGATGCGCATATCGCACAACATCCGCGCCGAGGCGCAGAAGGAGGGGCTGGACGCGATGGCGGCGAAATACCGACAGGGCGGCGAACTTTACATGTCGGTCGTAGAGGCCGCTAAAATACCGATTGGAGGATGACCATGCGCGTTCTTGTCAAGGGGGCCGGCGTTGCCGGCCTCACCGTGGCCTGGCAGCTTTATCGCCAAGGCTTCCGCGTCACCCTTACGGAGCTGGCCGACAAGGTCGGGGGCGGCGCCTCCGGCCTTGCCGGCGGCATGCTCGCCCCGTGGTGCGAACGGGAAAGTGCGGAGGAACCGGTGCTGACGCTCGGTCGTAATGCCGCCGATTGGTGGGAGGCAGCATTGCCCGGCCACGTCAAACGCCGAGGAACGCTGGTGGTCGCGGGTGGGCGAGATACCGCCGAGCTGGACCGCTTTTCCCGCCGCACAAGCGGATGGGAATGGCTGGACGAGGCGGCGATCGCAGCTCTGGAGCCTGATCTCGCCGGCCGCTTCCGCAGGGCGTTGTTCTTCCGGCAGGAAGCGCACCTCGATCCACGGCAGGCGCTCTCGGGACTTGCGGCAGGACTGGAGAACGCCCGCGTGCTTCTCGTGTTCGGCGTCACGGGCAATGCGAACGTTGCCCATTATGACCGGGTGATCGACTGCACCGGTGCCGCCCAGATTGGCCAACTGCCCGAATTGCGTGGTGTTCGAGGCGAGATGCTCTGCGTCGAAACGCGCGAGGTCAGCCTTTCTCGCCCCGTCCGCCTGCTGCATCCGCGCCACCCGATCTATATCGTGCCGCGCGAAAAGAACTGCTTCATGGTCGGTGCGACGATGATCGAAAGTGACGATGCGGGGCCGATTACCGCGCGTTCGCTGATGGAGTTGCTGAATGCTGCCTATGCGATGCATCCCGCCTTCGGCGAGGCACGCGTCACGGAAACAGGCGCAGGCGTGCGGCCCGCTTATCCCGATAATCTACCGCGCGTGACGCAGGAGAAACACACCCTCCATGTCAACGGCCTCTATCGCCATGGCTTTTTGCTGGCGCCGGCCATGGCCGGAGAGGTGGCGCGGCTTCTTCTAACAGAACAAACGGAAAGGAGGGCGCCATGACCTTCATCATCAATGGCGAGGAACAACAGGTCGCGGCCGCGACGCTCGCAGATCTGCTTCTCGCTCTGGACTACGAAGGCGGGTGGCTCGCAACCGCGGTGAACGGCGAACTGGTACACCGCGAGGATCGCGTCGATTTCATGCTTGGCGAGCGCGACCGCATTGAAATTCTCTCACCGATGCAAGGAGGCTAAGATGCTGAAACTTTACAGCGTCGAGGTCCATTCCCGGCTGCTGCTTGGCACCGCCCGCTACCCGTCTCCGGCCGTGCTTGCGGAAGCAGTGAGACGATCGAAGACCGAAATTGTAACTGTTTCGCTTCGGCGCGAGGCCGTCGGCGGCAAGGCGGGCGGCGCCTTCTTTGAGCTGATCCGCGAGCTTGATGTGCGCGTGCTTCCCAACACGGCCGGATGCCACAGCGTGCAGGAGGCTGTGCTGACGGCGAAGATGGCGCGCGATGTTTTCCGCACCGACTGGATCAAGCTCGAAGTGATCGGCCATCACGATACGCTGCAGCCCGATGTTTTCGGCCTCGTCGAGGCGGCACGCATCCTGACCGGCGAGGGCTTTCACGTCTTCCCCTATACGACCGACGATCTTGTCGTCGCCGAAAGGCTGCTGGACGCCGGCTGCCGCGTCCTGATGCCTTGGTGCGCGCCGATCGGCTCTGCCATGGGAGCGGTGAACCCGATGGCGCTGCGGGCATTCCGAGCACATTTTCCGGATGTGCCGCTCATCGTTGATGCCGGCATCGGCCGCCCATCTCATGCCGCCGCCGTCATGGAATACGGCTATGATGCCGTTCTTCTGAACACCGCCGTTGCCGGCGCGGGTGATCCCGCCGCCATGGCCGAGGCCTTCGCGTTTGCCATCAATGCCGGCCGCATCGCGCATGGCGCCGTGCCGCTGGAGCCGCGCGACATGGCCGTTCCTTCCACTCCCGTCATCGGAAAGGCCGTCTTTTCATGAAGCTCGATCCCTTCTATCTCATCGTCGACAGCGCCAACTGGGTCGAGCGTCTCGTGCCGCTCGGCGTCAAACTCGTCCAGCTGCGCATCAAGGACCAGCCAGAGCCGGTGCTTCGCGAGGAGATCCGGCGTGCGAAAGCCGCCTGCGCGGCAGCGGACTGCCGATTGATCGTCAACGATTACTGGAAGCTCGCGATCGATGAGGGATGCGATTTCATCCATCTCGGGCAGGAGGATCTGGCGGCAGCCGATCTGGCTGCAATCGGCCGCGCCGGCCTGAAGCTCGGCCTTTCCACGCACGACATGGCGGAACTAGAGACGGCGCTGGCCGCCCGTCCGGATTACGTGGCATTCGGACCGGTCTGGCCCACGGTGCTCAAAGAGATGAGATGGACGCCACAAGGCGTCGAACGCATTGCGAACTGGCGGCGGCGTGTCGGGCCGATGCCGCTCGTTGCCATCGGCGGGATCACCGCCGAGCGCGCGCCGCTGGTACTGGAAAACGGCGCCGATACCGCTGCCGTGGTCACCGATATCACCCGCAACCCCGATCCCGAAGCCCGCACACGACAGTGGCTGGCCGCGACCGCGCCTTGGCGGTCCGTGACTGAGAGGCCGCACCTGGGCTCTCTACAATGAAAAGGCAACAATAAAGAGGACCAAAAGGCGGATGCGTCAGGGGCTCGCGACCACCGCTCGCTGGTTCAGACGCTGACTGAGGCACCATCGGAAGGTTACTATCGGACACCCGATCTTTGCAACGCAACGATGCCGCAATTTGGTTCAGTGATCGGGCTGGCCGAGGGCGGGTCGAAACTTTGGAGTAAGGCTCTCTTCATAGAGTTAGCGCTCGCTGCAAATCATCGTGCTCGAACGCACTAGCCATACGGTTGATCTCGGCTGACTGCGCACCGACCGCCTTTGCGGTCTCGCGCCACCTTGCTGTGGAGGTCGCGACTTCCTTAATGATCGCGCGAGCCTGGGCGAGCGTGAGCGCGAAGAACCCGGCAGTTTCTTCCAGCAGATCAAGGGAGCAGGTGCCCTCATCAAGATCTATGTTGGTCGTCAGGACGCGCGCCCTGACGTCAGTAGGCACTGGATTGAGGTCATAGGCAGGGGACAACGACCAGCCGGCTTTGCCGAGCCACAGAAAGCCGTGATTTCTCAGGTGGTCATCGACGTTGGAAATCAGCACATTGAAGGCGACGCGGCGATAAAGCGCGTGCGCATCGGTCTTTCCCTGCGCGCCGTGTTCGGCCAAGGCGTCTACGATCTCCGGATAGCTTCCACGCTCGCCGTCCTTTGCGCCCATCATCGCCATCGCGGACAGGAAGGGGATCCGGACAGCACCATCACGGTCGAAGCGACGCGAGAGCATGACCTTCTTGCCGGCGACGTCGATGAGCTCGTGGAGGGGCGTGACAATGCCGGCTTGTTCAGCCAGTTGCAGAGCGACCTCTTCCCATGTCTCCATGCTGTAGTCGTCGGTTTCCTTAGGAAACTTGGCGATCGAGAGATGGCCATGTTGATCGATAACAGAAGCCTTCGGACGCGCTCCACCAAGCGAGGAGCCAGGCGCGAAGATAAGTTGGACGTCTTCGTCGGTTTCCTCATCGCGCAGAATACGTTCGGTGATCTGCAGTAGGCGGCCGAGCTCGATGAGGGCGGGAACGCCGGCACGGATCGGCGCCTGGAATTCCTCGTCGCCAACCCGGCGGAACCGGAGGGCGCCGAGCCGTGTCTCGTCGGCGACCCCAAGCAGATAGTCGCTTTCGGCCAGCGTACGAACGGCCCGGCCATCGCGCTCAGCCATGCGCCTTTCCGAGCGTTGCATGAGGCGTCGGCCCCACGTATCGGGTGCTGAGTCACCAATAGAGCCAAAGTTTGCGAGGCCGGCGGGTGGGGCGAACGCTCCCCGGCTCAGAGCTAGAGCGGGCTCCAGCGAGAAGCGGCCGGGGTCCTCTAGCCAGGCACGGTCATACTCAAACACGATCGTTTCGGCACCACGGACGCGATTGCTTCGCGCCAGTCCGATCGGACGGGTGTGACCGTGAAGGTCGAGATGAACTTCAAAATCAGCCATCGCGTGACGATCCCGGCGATCGCTTTGGGTGAGCGTGCTTGGGCAACTCCGCACTGGCCAAAGATTGGCCGACGCTGTCGTTACTGATGTCGGCGACTTGGCTCAGCCCAACTAGCAGGCCGAGTGCCTGGAGGACGCCTGCATAGATGCCGATGCTGACATTGGTGTCGCCGGCCTCGATCTTTTGAAGCGTTGAGCGTGAGGTGAAGGCACGTTCGGCTACTACCGCCATAGGCAGGCGGCGACGTCGACGTGCGTCGTGGATGTCTGCGCCCAGTTTGCGCAGCGCGCGCCGCACAGCGGCCGGAGGGTTATGAGGTGTAGGCATTTGTCACCTTCGCACTGCAGATAAGCCCAATATGTAGCACGAAGATGACAATTTTGCCAGAGGGATGGTCAGGTAGAAAAGCCGATTGTTTCGTCGAGCGCCACCCCGTCTGGTTCGTTTGCCGAGCAATCCTGCGAATAACTAGCGGTGTCCAATTCTCACCCTAAACTTCATCAGCAAGCAAGCAAGCAAGCAAGCAAGCGGGAAGTGAACCGTATCTTTGGCAACGTCAAAGATGGTGGAGTCGATATCGTTCGGCGTCCCGCTTGCCGCCAGGTCCCGCTTGTCCCTGATAAAGTTGCGAACGTTCGCATAAGGTACCAAAAACGCTCTTCCGGGCTGTGCAAAGCAAATGACCGGGAACAGCGAAAATCGCCTCAGCGGTCATGCCGAGCGGGCGCTGTTCCATGACGGTCCCTGCCATAGTCATCCTCTTGCCGGCGCCGGCGGAACCGGCCAGCTAGGTCGTGCCGGATGCGATGATTCCCCAGGTGCCGTGTTCTGGCGAATAGAGAGTGAACGCGGCCGATGCACGCCAGCAGCTTCAGATACACGCTGCCGAAGCGCCGAGGGGCTGGTTGTTGAAACGGTCTTTACAAACCTTGCAGCCGGTCGATCCGGTCGGCATCGGACCAGGCCCAGCCCAGAAAGGCCGTCTGACCTTCGTGAGCTTCTCCTTTGCCGGCTACGTCTAACAAGCGCCGTTCACTGTGGGAATTCATAGCATTGGTGAGCTGTTGTCGGCGTCGCGGCGGCCAATGCCGCATTCCATATGCCCGCGGCATTCCCCTCCAACGACGGCGCCAACTATCGAGGAGTGGAGCTTCGGCCAGTGATGCATGCGGGTTTCGGAGCCCATCGTCTCACGCACGAAGGAGATCATGTCTAAAGCCGGGATCCAGGGATCCAGGGAGCACTGGGACGCGCCGTTTAATCGCCAAGCAGCGAAGATCGGCCGGCTGCACCTCGCAAGCGCCCGGACATTGCGCCTAAGTGGCATTTGGTTGCTGACGTGGCCGGAGAGATGGGCTTCCGCCGCTGCACCGGTATGCCATTTCTTCAATGTTACATCTCCGTTACGATCCCCACCGCATCTTGTCCGGTTCACGACAATGCTGTCCTCGATTAATCCTTCATAGGCTAGCTAAGAGGCTGGAAAAATTACAGATTCCGTGTTCCGAAACTCACCGGAGGAGACTGGCATGAGTCTTGAACTCCCAGAACTAGGCGGCGAGCAATCCCCCTGGTGGAACGTGTCGCGTACGGTCGAAGTCTTTTGAATCTTGAAAGGGAAATACATGGCAGGTCTGCGTCAATTCGCACTCTACGGAAAGGGGGGTATCGGCAAGTTCACTGCCTCTCAAAATACTCCCACTGCCCTTGTCGACCTCGAGAAGCTGATTCCACCCGCCTAATCTAAATCCGAAAGCCCAGGACACGGTGTTAGACCTGGCGGCGAATAGGTCCGGTTGAGGATCTGGAGTTCGCGGAGAAACATACCGCCACTGAAATATCGAGACGGAAATCTCGCTTGTGAAGCGCTTTTCGTCAACCCCGCCGGCGCATGCCAGCCGCTTGCCGGTGTTGTTGCGGCCGCCCGGCTTCGAGGGGGCTATGTCTTTCGCCGGGCCAAGTTGCGTCCCGCCACAGGTCCCATTTGTCGCACCATTTTAAGGAAGGTGTTATCGGAGGCGGGTGTGGCCGTAGTTAAACCGCATCCAGCACTCAGGAGGATTTTAAGCTGATGTCAAACGTCACCCCTGTCCCCGACAATGCTCGATTAGATGAGAAAGACGCTCTCGGCACGCCTTTCGTTAAGTGTCTCTTGCGACTGATGCGTGCTCAAGACACCTTTGAATTGTGGCAAGAAAAATCGGACACCGATTTGGTCTGTGATTTCATCGTGACGAGGCAGCAGCGTAGGGCGATTCCTCTCATCGGGGGACCTGACCTGGAGGTGCAGTGGCGGCTTGAGATCTTCTATGCCGCTGTGGCACTTGCTATAGAGGAGCAGTCCGGACTGATCGCGTCACCGGTGTTGACTGTGAACCATGAGGGATTCGGTCGGATATTACTTACGGCTGGGCGGCTCGTCGTACTGTCGAAGACGCTCCGCGACGTGCATCGATTTGGCTTCGACAACCTGCGAAAGCTTGCCGAGGCGGGAACTGGCCTGGTCGATAATGGCTTAACAACAATTAAGACCTATTCAGATGTAGCGCGCGTTTGAGTGCGGTTGAAATGGCTCATATAGGGCGGAATTCTTCGCTAATCTGGCCAGCAATCAAAGCCGATCAAAGGGGACCTTACAGCTCTTGGCGCGGGGGGGCGACATGGAGGAGCCCGCATGACAGTGCGTTCACTACTCGTTACGGCTCCTCTTGGCTCCGGCGTATCTTACAAGCACTGATCAAGCGACGTGTATTGGCTGCTCAGCGCATTCGGCAATGGCGCTTCGTGCATTTGGCGGGCGAGGAACAGGCTGCTTTGGTTGACCAGCTCGTCGCGCATCTGCCGTTGAAGCTCTCGACATAAGCGTTTTGCATCTGCTTTCCCGGCGTGATGTCGTGCCACTCGACCTTTTGATCTTTCGACCGGGCAAGGGTGGCATTCGAGGTCTTGTCCGAGAGATCATTGCGAGTTTGCCGCGTCGTTCGATGAGGGTCGTCAGCTCTCGAGCGACGCGGCGACGCAAGATCAAGGTGTCCGGGATCGCCGCCAGGCATTCGCGCGTCACATCGTCGACGATGGTTGAGCACGCGAAACCGCCTTCCGCAAGCGAACTGGTCGTGAACGAAATCCAGCTACCAGCGGGCATCGGCTTTCGCTTCGACCAGGACCGGGGCGCGCGCGCCGACAGCATGCCGCCTGGCTTTCCGGTTGCGAACGAAAAGTCCTTCTTCGCAATAGAGAGGGTAGATGCGGTTGACCCCAGGCGGCTCTCCCTCCCGCCGAAGCAGGACGAACAGTCGCCGATAAACCATGACGTTCGCAACCGTTTTTCAACTTGGACAAAATCCCAGCTTCGAGCCGACATGGCCTACACGGATCAAGACCTTTGCGCCCGCCACAATCGAGCGTAAGGACCATCAGTTTTCAGCAGGTCAGCGTGCTTTCCCTCCTCGATGACCCGCCCCTTGTCCAGGACCACAATATTGTCCGCCCCACGAACGGTCCTCAACCGATGAGTGATGACTATGATGGTCTTCCCAGCGCGAGACAGATCCTCCACAACCCGCAGCACAAACTCTTCGGCTGCCGAGTCCAGGGAGGAGGTCGCTTCGTCAAGGATTAGAACGTCGGGATCCCGGTACAGGGCCCGAGCCAATGCGAGGCGCTGCTTCTCACCTCCGGAGAGGCGAACCCCGTTCTCGCCCAGATGGGCCTGGAACCGCCCGGGCCAGCGCTCGATGCACTCCCGCAGTCCTATTCGATCACAGATACGTACGATCTTATCGAACTCCGGTTCGAACTCGCCCAGGGCGATGTTCTCGATCACGGAACCAGAGAAGACGTCTATCGATTGCGGTACTGCAGCCATGACCTTGTGCAGTGATGCGCTCGAGAGGTCCTGGAGGGCATATCGGCCGATCCGAATGCATCCATCCTCAAGCTGGTAGACATTCTGCAGCAGAGCCGCAAGGGTGCTTTTGCCCGAGCCGCTCTCACCCACGACGGCCGTCAACTCTCCTTGGCGAAAGGAGACGCTTAGATCGCTGAAAACCTCCGCCTGCGCGCCATAGCGGAACGTGACGTTCTCCAGGCGAATATCTCCGAGATCGGTCTTCGTGGCATCGATGCCGCTGCTGCTTGCCGACTCCAGTTCAAAGATCTCGAAAAGTCTATCCGCCGCGATAAACGCGTCTTGAACGATCCGGTTGGTCTGGATCAGGCGGGTGACCGGCCGGGTGATATAGCCAAGCAACGTATAGCAGGACAGCAATTCGCCGGGCGTGACGGCCTGTTCGAGCGCAAGCGTGGTTCCAAACCACATCAGCACGATGGTGAACAGGACCGACAGGAACGTCGAGGCGTTGTCGCCGCAGATTGAGATCAGCCCGGAGCTGTAAACGGAATGCAGCATCTTTACGAAGCGGGTCTCCATTTTGAAGTTTGCGAAGCTCTCGACGCCGGAAGTCTTAATGGTGGAGACGGCTCCGAGTGATTCTACCAGTTGCGCCTCGAGTTTGGCGTCATTTTCCATGATGACACGTTGGAGATTTCTGTTCATCCGATTAATGGCCCAATATGCCAGGATGTACATTGGAATGGCGAGCGCCACGATCAAAGCAATATTCCAAGAATAGATGAACATCATCCCGAACGAGAACAGTATCATTAAAACGTCAACAAACATGTTTATCGAAACGTCGTTCAGGAAGCTCCTGATTTTCACAGCGTCGTTCATGCGCGACACGATTTCTCCCATGCGCATGCTGTCGAAGAACTTCTGAGGCAGGGCCAGGATGTGATTGTAATAGCCGAGGATCAAGCAGACGTCGATCTTCTGCCCCGTCTGCAGGACGAGTCGGCCTCTTAGGAGGTTGATCAGGATCTGTATCACTAGGATCAGCAGCATTGCGATGCTCATCAAGTTGAGCAGGTTGCGGTTTCCCGCTGGGATCACGTGATCAACGATCTTCTGAACGTAGATCGCCGTCGAGAGACTGAGGACGGTCGTCACCAGCGCGCCGGCGAGAGCCTGCGCCATCACCATGCGGTGTGGCGCGAGTAGGCGGGCGAAGCGGGCGAGGGGCGACGTGGTCTCGTCTCGGCGATTGAATGTGTCTGCCGGAACCAGCAGAACCAGGACGCCGGTCCATTGCTCCATGAATTCCTGATGCGGCACTTTGCAGATTTCGCCAAAGGCCGGGTCCATGACGATAACCCACTTGGCGTCGATCGCATGGACCACTACGAAATGGTGCAGGCCCTCCTTGACGACGTGCGCGATAGCGGGCTTAGGGATCTTGTACAAGCTGTCGAAGCCACCTTTGACGCCTTTCGCGATGAAGCCCAGCTTCTGCGCCGCCTCCGTGAGCCCCAGCACGCTCGTACCGGAGCGGTCGGTCGACGCATACTGGCGGATGCGCGCCAATGGCAACTTGTAGCCGTAGAAGGCTGCGACAGAAGCAAGGCTGGCGGCGCCGCAATCCGTGATGTCACGCTGCTTGAACTTAATGGCCTTACTCGACATGGAGGCTCGCTGACTGTTGGGACAATATTAGCGCCCCGCCAGCATCGGGTTGAGCCAATCGTCTGCCTCGTCGTAGAGCAGTTGCAGGAGAGTGCGATTGGCCAACAGAAAGCGAGCCCGCACGGTCATTCCTTTCTTCAGGTGGCCGATGGCCCCGCTCTTTAGCGCGAGATCGCTGCGAGAGAGCGCGCACTGGACCTTGAAGACCGGGTTCCCGTCATGCAGAGTGAAGTCCTGCGCCACCTCGAGCACCCTTGCTTTGATGACACCCCATTGGTTGTAGTTAAAGGCATCCACTTGGAGCCGCACCGGCTGACCAGCCTGCACAAAGCCAATGTCGTTGGGGGAGACGTAGATTTCCGCCACCAGATCGTCGTTCGGCGAGATCCAACCAACGGTTTGCCCGATCTGAACGTAGCTTCCGTGCGCGAGGCCGGAGAACTGCTCGAGAGCACCCGATACTGGGGCGCGGATGCGGTGCAGGTCCCGTTCGTGCTCGAGCTGATGCAAGGTGGCCGTGAGTTCCTTTAAGCGCAGGTTAGCATCAAGGAGCTTCTGGTTCCAATCAGCGGTTTTGCGTCGCACGAGGATCTCCCCTTGGACCTCGATATTTTGGAGAGCGAAAGCCTTCTCGTCAACGGCCTTCGCCGGCGCCGCAGCAGCCGAGACAAGTCGCTTTGCGCGGTCGAGTTCCGCCGCGGCGTTACTGCGCGCATATTGGTTCTCGCGCAGCAAGTTGAGAAAATGCACCCTTTCAGCCGTCGCGGATTCGGTTTGTAGGGGGGACGAGACGCTGATCCTTGCGCCGGAAGAAATCAGCGTTTGGAAGTCATGGGCAAGATCGCTCTTGGCATGAATGTCGGCTAAAACGCCGCTGAGCTTTTCCTCGATTACATGATCGTCAAAGGCGATTATTTCCTTCCCCTTAGCAACGAGATCGTTCTCAAAGGCAAGGACACGGGAGATGCGTCCGGAGACGGGCGCTATCAGGGGCGTCTTCTCCACGATCGGGCGAATAGTACCGGCACTCTGCATGGAGACCGGTATGGTGACGAGTGGCAGTGAGCCAAATGCCGCGACGACGAAGAGCAAGATCGCCCTATAAATGCTCAGGGATCGTCCTGATCGTCGCGACAGTATGCTTTCTGCGGTGCAGCTGGCCGTTTCAGCAGAAAGGGGAACTGCTAGTCTGTAGTCACTAGGAGCCATCGAGAGCCAGCTCGCTTTGTATCAACCAAACAAGTGCCCGTAACGTCGCAAAAACACGTAAACCCAAAAATACCAACCTCCGGAGGTTTCAGCTGCTTCTTGAGGGGTTAATTCAGTTACACGATAGGCTGCCATGTTGTTCATCATTGGTGTCTCCGTTCAGAGCTGGATTGAGAAGATGCCAAGGCCCCGTTGGGAGCTCCTAGCGGCGCGCAACAAAAAGGTTCAAGATTCGTGCCAATGCAGAAAGAGCGAAAAGCATCAGAAAACTGTTCTGCATGTTATACAATGGCTGCCCTAGATGTGAGCTTCCAATAGGTTGTCCATTCGATCCGGACCGGGAAAGCTGAGGTTGTCGAAGCTTCAGTGATTCTCGGGGGACCGAATGGACATCCATATGAATGCCCGCCTCACGCCGCTCAGTCGAGCGGTAATTGCGCACCGCGTGCTGATGGAAGGACAGCGACCGATGGCCGTCGCTGCGGCTTTCGGCGTCTGCGTGAAGACTGTCTATAAGTGGGTAAGACGCTATCGACGGGAGGGCGAGGCCGGTCTCAATGATCGCAGTTCCCGACCGCACCGCCTGTATCATCCGACCTCGCAGGCCACCGCCGCCCGGATCGAGACGTTACGCCGCCTGCGCATGACCGGCCAACACATCGCCAAGGAGACGGGTGTCTCGCCAGCCACAGTCAGCCGCATTCTCAAGCGCCTTGGCCTGAACAAGCTCAAGGCCTTGGCCCCGGCTGAGCCGGTGCGGCGCTACGAACGCGACCAGCCCGGCGAACTCATCCATATCGACATCAAGAAACTCGGCAAATTCAACCGAACCGGCCACCGCATCACCGGCGATCGCACGGGGCAGAGCAACAGCCGCGGCATCGGTTGGGAATACGTCCATCTGGCCATCGACGACCACTCACGCCTGGCCTATTTGGAAATATTACCCGACGAGACGCGACGCTCCTGTCTGCGCTTTCTCTTCAATGCTTTGCGCTTCTTCAAAGCCCATGGCGTCAAGGTCCAGCGCGTCATGACCGACAACGGCACAAGCTTCCGCTCCCATCGATACGCCAAGGCGCTGCGGCGGCTCAGCATCAAACACATCCGCACCAAACCCTATACGCCGAAGACAAATGGTAAGGCCGAACGCCTCGTCCAGACCGCACTGCGCGAATGGGCATATGCCAAGGCCTACGAAACCTCGCAGCAGCGCGCCGCCGACCTGCCGCTCTGGCTCCACCGTTACAATTGGCATCGCCCGCACGGCAGCCTACAATCCAAACCGCCCGTCAGTAGACTCGGCCTGATCAAGGACAACCTGTTGAGGCTCCACACCTAGAGCGCCGAGACATGCCAAAACGCACATCACGCTGTCGCAAGCACGACAAACTGCAGCGCGACAACCAAGATG
>NZ_NWSQ01000040.1 GCF_002531725.1 Rhizobium sp. L43 | reverse complement strand
GTCACGGTTGCCGTCGAGCTGATCGTTCCGATCGCGATGGAAGAAAAGCTGCGCTTCGCTATCCGCGAAGGTGGCCGCACCGTCGGCGCCGGTATCGTTGCTTCGATCGTCGAGTAATGAGCGGCTGGGCCACCAGGCCCAAGGAAAGGATAGGGACGCCGATCTCGGTGTCCCTCTCGATCTTTGAAACCGGTGGCCCGCTAACGTAACTGAAGGTAAGTCGTGTCCCTGAATGGTGACACGCGGATAACAGACACAAGGATAAAGTCGAATGAACGGCCAGAATATCCGCATCCGCCTGAAGGCGTTCGATCACCGGATTCTCGATGCCTCCACGCGCGAGATCGTATCGACGGCTAAGCGCACCGGTGCAAGCGTCCGGGGCCCCGTTCCGCTTCCGACCCGCATCGAGAAGTTTACGGTCAACCGGTCCCCGCACATCGACAAGAAGAGCCGCGAACAGTTCGAGATGCGCACGCATAAGCGCCTTCTCGATATCGTTGACCCGACCCCGCAGACGGTAGACGCGCTGATGAAGCTCGATCTCGCCGCCGGTGTCGATGTTGAGATCAAGCTCTGAGACCTCGGGTCTTCGGGCTGAGTGAGAAGGATTGAACCGATGCGTTCAGGTGTGATTGCACAGAAGGTGGGAATGACCCGCGTCTATAACGACGCCGGTGAGCATGTCCCGGTAACGGTACTGCGCATGGAGGCCGTCCAGGTCGTTGCCACGCGTACTGTCGAAAAGAATGGCTATACCGCAGTTCAGCTCGGTGCCGGCCAGGCGAAGGTGAAGAACACGTCGAAGGCGATGCGCGGCAACTTTGCTGTCGCCAACGTCGAGCCGAAGGCGAAGCTTCAGGAATTCCGTGTCTCCGAAGACAATCTTCTGGAGATCGGTACTGAGCTTAAAGCCGGTCACTTTGCAGCCGGTCAGCTCGTCGACGTGACGGGCACGACGATCGGTAAGGGTTTTGCCGGTGCTATGAAGCGCCATGGTTTCGGCGGTCTGCGCGCCACGCACGGTGTGTCGGTATCGCACCGCTCGCACGGTTCGACCGGCTCGCGCCAGGATCCGGGCAAGGTATTCAAGAACAAGAAGATGGCTGGTCACATGGGCCAGACGCGCGTAACGACTCAGAACCTGGAAGTGGTTTCGACCGATGAAGATCGCGGTCTGATCCTGATCAAGGGTGCAGTGCCCGGTTCCAAGGGTGCCTGGATCATCGTGCGCGATGCCGTCAAGTCGGCAGCGAAGTAAGGAGCCGGACCAATGGAATTCAACGTCAAGACCCTCGAGGGAAAAGACGCAGGGAAGGTTTCTCTTTCTGATGCGATTTTCGGCCTCGAGCCCCGCGAAGACATTCTCGCCCGCGTCATCCGCTGGCAGCTTGCCAAGAAGCAGCAGGGCACTCACAAGGCAAAGGGCCGCGCTGAAGTTTCGCGCACCGGCGCCAAGATGTACAAGCAGAAGGGTACGGGCCGCGCCCGCCACCATTCGGCTCGCGCTCCGCAGTTCCGCGGCGGCGGCAAGGCTCACGGCCCGGTCGTCCGCAGCCATGAGCACGACCTTCCGAAGAAGGTTCGCGCACTTGGCCTTCGCCACGCCCTTTCGGCCAAGTTCAAGGCCGATGACGTCATCGTCATCGACAACCTGGTTGCCGCCGAAGCCAAGACCAAGGCTCTCGCGTCCGTATTCGAGACGCTCGGCCTGACCAACGCCCTCTTCATCGGCGGCGCAGAACTTGATGGCAACTTCAAGCTCGCTGCTCAGAACATCCCGAACATCGATGTTCTGCCGATCCAGGGCATCAACGTTTACGACATCGTGCGCCGCGGCAAGCTCGTGCTTTCCAAGGCTGCGGTTGAAGCGCTAGAGGAGCGATTCAAGTGACCGATCTTCGCCACTACGATGTGATCGTCTCTCCGGCGATCACCGAAAAGTCCACGCTGGTCTCCGAAAACAACCAGGTTGTTTTCAATGTCGCCAAGCAGGCGACGAAGCCGGAAATCAAGGCTGCTGTCGAGGCGCTGTTCGGCGTCAAGGTCACGGCCGTCAACACTCTGCTGCGCAAGGGCAAGACCAAGCGGTTCCGCGGTTTCGTCGGCAAGCAGAAGGACGTGAAGAAGGCTGTTGTGACCCTGGCTGAAGGCCAGACGATCGACGTCTCCACCGGTCTCTGAGGTATAAGAAAATGGCATTGAAAACATTCAATCCGATCACCCCGAGCCAGCGCCAGCTGGTCATCGTCGACCGTTCGGCCCTCTACAAGGGCAAGCCGGTCAAGGCGCTGACGGAAGGCCTGACCAAGAGCGGCGGTCGTAACAACTTCGGCCGCATCACCGCCCGCTTCATCGGCGGCGGTCACAAGCGCACCTACCGTCTGATCGACTTCAAGCGTCGCAAGTTCGACGTCGAAGGCACGGTCGAGCGTATCGAATACGATCCGAACCGCACGGCTTTCATCGCGCTGGTGACCTATGCTGACGGCGAGAAGGCTTATATCCTCGCTCCTCAGCGCCTCGCTGCCGGTGACAAGGTCATCGCTTCCGAGAAGGCTGTCGACGTCAAGCCCGGCAACACCATGCCGCTGCAGTATATCCCGGTCGGCTCCATCATCCACAACGTGGAAATGAAGCCGGGCAAGGGTGGTCAGATCGCTCGCTCCGCCGGTGGCTACGCACAGCTCGTCGGCCGCGACCAGGGCATGGCGATCCTTCGCCTGAACTCCGGTGAACAGCGTCTCGTTCATGGCTCCTGCCTTGCTTCGATCGGCGCCGTCTCCAACCCTGATCACGCCAACATCAACGACGGCAAGGCCGGTCGTACCGTTTGGCGCGGCAAGCGTCCGCACAACCGCGGTGTCGTCATGAACCCGGTCGACCATCCGCACGGCGGTGGTGAAGGCCGCACCTCCGGTGGTCGCCATCCGGTGACCCCGTGGGGCAAGCCGACCAAGGGCAAGCGCACCCGGTCGAACAAGTCGACCGACAAGATGATCATGCGCTCGCGTCATCAGCGTAAGAAGTAAGAGAGGAAGTCTCCAATGGCTCGTTCAGTATGGAAAGGTCCGTTCGTTGACGGCTATCTTCTCAAGAAGGCTGAGAAGGTTCGTGAAGGCGGACGTGCAGAAGTGATCAAGATCTGGAGCCGTCGCTCCACGATCCTGCCGCAGTTCGTCGGTCTTACCTTCGGCGTCTACAACGGCAGCAAGCATATCCCGGTCAGCGTCAATGAAGACATGGTCGGCCACAAATTCGGTGAATTCTCTCCGACCCGCACCTACTACGGTCACGGCGCGGACAAGAAGGCGAAGAGGAAGTAACAATGGGCAAGGCAAAAGCCGAACGCCGGCTGAAGGACAACGAGGCGCAAGCAGTCGCCCGCACGCTCCGCGTCAGCCCCCAGAAGCTCAACCTGGTTGCTGCGGCTATCCGTGGCAAGAAGGTCGAGCGCGCACTCGCTGAGCTGGAGTTCTCCCGCAAGCGCATCGCAGGCGCCGTCAAGAAGACGCTCGAATCTGCGATCGCCAACGCCGAGAACAACCACGATCTCGACGTCGACGCTCTCGTCGTCGCCGAGGCCTATGTCGGCAAGTCGATCGTCATGAAGCGTTTCCACGCTCGTGGTCGCGGTCGCGCGTCGCGCATCGAAAAGCCCTTCGCGCACCTGACGATCGTCGTTCGTGAAGTGCAGGCAGTAGAGGAGGCCGCATAATGGGTCAGAAAATCAATCCAATCGGTTTCCGTCTTGGCATCAACCGTACCTGGGATAGCCGCTGGTTTGCGGACAATGCCGAGTACGGCCAGCTGCTGCACGAAGACCTGAAGATGCGCAAGTTCGTCATGAGCGAACTGAAGCAGGCCGGGATCTCCAAGGTGGTCATCGAGCGTCCGCACAAGAAGTGCCGCGTCACGATCCACTCGGCACGTCCGGGCCTGATCATCGGCCGCAAGGGCGCAGACATCGACAAGCTCCGCAAGAAGCTGTCGGACATGACCAATTCGGAAACGCACCTCAACATCGTTGAAGTGCGCAAGCCCGAAGTGGATGCGACGCTGGTCGCTCAGTCGATCGCCCAGCAGCTGGAGCGCCGCGTGGCTTTCCGCCGCGCCATGAAGCGCGCCGTTCAGTCCGCAATGCGTCTTGGCGCGGAAGGCATCAAGATCACCTGCGCCGGTCGTCTTGGCGGCGCTGAAATCGCTCGTACGGAATGGTACCGCGAAGGTCGTGTGCCGCTGCACACGCTGCGCGCCGACATCGACTACGGCACGGCTGAAGCAGAAACCGCATTCGGTATCTGCGGTATCAAGGTCTGGATCTTCAAGGGCGAAATCCTTGAGCACGATCCGATGGCTTCCGAACGTCGCGCGCTGGAAGGCGACGCACAGGGTCCGGCAAGCCGCGAACGCGACCGTGGCGATCGTCGCCGCGAACGCGATAACGCGTAATTAGCGCTGGCGAAAGATAAGCTCGGAGAAGTAAGAAAATGTTGCAGCCAAAGCGTACTAAGTACCGCAAGCAATTCAAGGGCCGCATCAAGGGCGTCGCTAAGGGCGGTTCTGACCTGGCATTCGGCGAATTCGGCCTGAAGGCTCAGGAACCCAACCGCGTCAACGCGCGCGAGATCGAAGCGGCCCGCCGCGCGATCACGCGTTACATGAAGCGCGCCGGCCGTGTATGGATCCGCGTGTTCCCGGACGTTCCGGTAACCGCAAAGCCGACCGAAGTCCGCATGGGTAAGGGTAAGGGCTCCGTTGAATACTGGGCATGCAAGGTCAAGCCCGGCCGTATGATGTTCGAGATCGACGGTGTCAGCGAAGAAATCGCCCGTGAGGCGCTTCGTCTCGGCTCTGCCAAGCTCTCGGTCAAGACGCGCTTCGTTCAGCGCATTGCAGAGTAAGGATTGAGCTCATGAAAGCCTCAGATGTTCGCGGGTTCACCGCCGACCAACTCAAGGACGAGCTTGCCAAGCTGAAGAAGGAGCAGTTCAACCTGCGCTTCCAGAAGGCGACCGGCCAGCTCGAAAAGTCCTCGCGCATCAACGAAGTCCGCAAGGACATCGCCCGCGTGAAAACCATTGCCCGCCAGAAGGCGGCAGAAGTTAAGGCCTAAAGGAAGAAAAATATGCCGAAGCGCATCCTGCAGGGCGTCGTCGTTGGCGACAAGAACGAGAAGACGGTAGTGGTTCGCGTCGAGCGTCGTTTCGCTCACCCGCTGCTCCAGAAGACCGTTCGTCGTTCCAAGAAGTACAAGGCCCACGACGAGAACAACCAGTACAAGATTGGCGATACCGTATCCATCGAGGAATGCGCGCCGATCTCCAAGGACAAGCGCTGGACGGTGATTTCCGCCCAGGGCCAGTAACAGAATTTTGTGCGAGGCCTTGCGTCTCGCCGAAATATCTGTATGAAGCAGCGTCAGAACGCTCGAATGCCGGGCGTTCTTTTGCTTTGAGCGCACGGAAGGTCCCGTTCGGGAAACCACCCTGGCACGATCGATCCCGCGCTATTCAGCATTGCCGCGTCTGTGTTGCCGTCATGGCAGCTCGGCCGGCGAAAATTTTCATAAGCCGGAGTAGGGGGCTAGCCCAACCATTCCGGTAAACCAAGAAGGCGACCTGATATGATTCAGATGCAAACAAACCTCGACGTCGCGGATAATTCCGGCGCACGTCGTGTCATGTGCATCAAGGTGCTGGGCGGCTCGAAGCGCAAGTATGCCTCGATCGGCGACGTTATCGTCGTTTCGATCAAGGAAGCTATCCCGCGCGGCCGTGTGAAGAAGGGTGACGTGATGAAGGCGGTTGTCGTTCGCACCGCCAAGGATATCCGCCGTCCGGATGGCTCGGTCATCCGCTTCGACACCAACGCAGCAGTCCTCATCGACAACAAAAAAGAGCCGATCGGCACCCGTATCTTCGGACCGGTTCCGCGCGAACTTCGCGCCAAGAACCACATGAAGATCATCTCGCTGGCTCCCGAAGTACTGTAAGGAGCGAAGCGATGCAGAAGATTCGTAAGGGCGACAAAGTCGTCATGCTCGCTGGCAAGGACAAGGGCCGTACCGGCGAAGTTGTCCAGGTCATGCCGAAGGAAGATCGTGCCGTCGTTCGTGGCGTCAACGTCGTCAAGCGCCACCAGCGCCAGACGCAGACCCAGGAAGCCGGCATCATCAACAAGGAAGCCCCGGTTCACCTGTCCAACGTTGCAATCGTCGACAAGGACGGCAAGCCGACCCGCGTCGGTTTCAAGGTTGTTGACGGCAAGAAGGTCCGTGTGGCCAAGCGTTCTGGAGAAGTGATCGATGGCTGAGGCAAAATACGAGCCGCGGCTCAAGAAGGAATATGTCGAGCGCATCCGCAAGGCGATGCAGGAGCAGTTCTCCTACGCCAACGAGATGATGATCCCGAAGCTCGACAAGATCGTGATCAACATGGGTGTCGGCGAAGCGACCGCTGACTCGAAGAAGCCGACGGTTGCCGCCGCCGACCTCGCAGCGATCGCCGGCCAGAAGCCGGTCATCACCCGCGCACGCAACTCCATCGCAGGCTTCAAGGTCCGCGAACAGATGCCGATCGGCGCGAAGGTCACCCTGCGCGGCGCCCGCATGTACGAGTTCCTGGACCGTCTCGTGAACATCGCGCTTCCGCGCGTTCGCGACTTCCGCGGCCTGAACCCGAAAAGCTTTGACGGCCGTGGCAACTTCGCCATGGGCATCAAGGAGCACATTGTGTTCCCTGAGATCAACTACGACAAGGTTGATCAGATGTGGGGCATGGACATCATCGTTTGCACGACGGCGACGACCGACGACGAAGCACGGGCTCTTCTGAAAGAGTTCAGCTTCCCGTTCCGTCAATAACCGTAACGACGAGCGTAGAAAAGGAACCTGACATGGCGAAGACAAGCGCAGTTGAAAAGAACAAGCGCCGCCGTACTACGGTCGCAAACCAGGCCGCGAAGCGGGCTGCGTTGAAGGCGATCATCATGAACCAGGCTCTTCCGATCGAAGAGCGGTTCAAGGCCTCGATCAAGCTGGCATCCCTGCCGCGTGATGGATCGAAGACCCGTATTCGCAACCGTTGCGAAGTTTCGGGGCGTCCGCGCGCATATTACCGCAAACTGCGCATGTCGCGTATTGCGCTGCGTGAACTGGGCAATCTCGGCAAGGTGCCGGGCATCGTCAAGTCGAGCTGGTAAGGAGCAGGTTACATGACAATGACTGATCCGTTGGGCGATATGCTCACCCGTATCCGTAACGGCGCTTCCCGCCGCAAGTCGTCGGTCTCGACGCCTGCGTCCAAGCTCCGTGCACGTGTTCTCGATGTCCTGCAGTCCGAAGGCTACATCCGTGGCTATTCCGTTGTCGATTTCGGCAATGGCAAGTCGGAACTCAGCATCGAGCTGAAATATTATGAAGGCGCATCGGTGATCCGTGAGATCGGCCGTGTGTCCAAGCCGGGCCGCCGGGTTTATGTCTCGGTCAAGTCCATTCCGCAGGTCGCGAACGGCCTCGGCATCACCATCCTTTCGACTCCGAAGGGTGTGATGGCCGATCACCAGGCTCGCGAACAGAACGTTGGCGGCGAGGTTCTTTGCTCGGTCTTCTAAGATCGGGCAAGGATCTCCATAGCGAACAGACAGGATTGAAACATGTCTCGTATCGGTAAAAAGCCCGTTCAGGTGCCTGCTGGGATCACGGCTACGGTCGATGGCCAGAAGGTCACTGCAAAGGGCCCGAAGGGCGAGCTGTTTTTCGTTGCAAATGACGAAATCAGCCTCAAGCTCGAAAACAACGCGGTCGTCGTGACGCCCGTCAACCAGACCAAGGATGCACGTTCGAAGTGGGGCATGTCCCGCACGATGATCGAAGGCATCTTCAAGGGCGTCAAGGACGGCTTTGAGCGCAAGCTCGAAATCAACGGCGTCGGTTACCGCGCTTCGCTGCAGGGCAAGAACCTGCAGCTGGCTCTCGGTTTCAGCCATGACGTGATCTATGAACCGCCGGTCGGCATCACGATCGCCGTTCCGAAGCCGACTGAAATTGTTGTCTCCGGCATCAATAAGCAGCAGGTCGGCCAGGTCGCCGCTGAAATCCGCGAATATCGCGGTCCCGAGCCCTATAAGGGCAAGGGCGTCAAGTACGCTGACGAGCGGATCGTCCGCAAAGAAGGCAAGAAGAAGTAAGGATCACGCGAAATGGCTAGCAGGAAAGAAGCACTTGCACGTCGTGCCAACCGCGTGCGCCGTCATCTCAAGTCGGTGGCCAATGGCCGTCCGCGCCTGTCGGTTCATCGCTCCTCGAAGAACATCTACGCCCAGGTCATCGATGATGTGGCCGGCAAGACGCTTGCGTCTGCCTCCACCCTCGAGAAGGATCTGCGCGGTTCTCTGAAGACCGGTGCCGATACCGCCGCCGCTGCCGTTGTCGGCAAGCTCGTTGCCGAGCGCGCCTCCAAGGCCGGTGTTACGGAAGTCGTGTTCGACCGTGGCGCCTTCATCTATCACGGCCGCATCAAGGCTCTTGCCGATGCAGCCCGCGAAGGCGGTCTCACCTTCTGATCAGTTTCCGGCCGGACGCTTTTAGCGCCGGCCGGATTTCACCGGACCGCAGGCACTCTCCGAAAGGGGAGGCTGATGCGGTCCACATTTGTTTGCCGATTGCACCCGGAAAAGAAAAAGGAAGAGGACAATGGCACAGGAAAGAAGGCCGCAGCGGGACGACCGCCAGAGCCGTGAAGAGCGCGACAGCGAGTTCGTCGACAAGCTGGTCGCGATCAACCGCGTCGCCAAGGTCGTCAAGGGCGGCCGTCGTTTCGGTTTCGCAGCACTCGTCGTCGTCGGCGACCAGAAGGGCCGCGTCGGCTTCGGCCATGGCAAGGCACGCGAAGTGCCGGAAGCCATCCGCAAGGCAACCGAAGCCGCCAAGCGCGAACTGATCTTCGTACCGCTGCGTGACGGCCGTACGCTGCATCACGACGTTCATGGCCGCCACGGCGCCGGCAAGGTTCTGCTGCGCTCGGCCAAGGTCGGTACCGGCATCATCGCCGGCGGTCCGATGCGCGCCGTATTCGAAACGCTCGGCATGCATGACGTCGTCGCCAAGTCGACTGGTTCGTCGAACCCCTACAACATGGTTCGCGCCACCTTCGACGCTCTGAAGCACCAGGTTCACCCGAAGGACATCGCAGCTCAGCGCGGCATCAAGTATGCAACGCTGCAGGCTCGTCGCAGTGCCTCCGGCAACGCCTCTGAAGAATAAGAGGAGTCTGACAGATGGCCAAGGCTACCAAGAAGGCTGAAGCGAAGACTGTCACGATCGAACAGATCGGCAGCCCGATTCGCCGTCCGGATGTTCAGCAGCGCACGCTGATCGGTCTCGGACTGAACAAGATGCACCGTCGCCGCACGCTGGAGGATACTCCTTCCGTTCGTGGCATGATCCGTGCTGTCCAGCATCTCGTTCGCGTCGTCGACGAGAAGTGAGACGGAGGAAACGCTCATGAAACTCAATGAAATTAAAGACAACGAAGGCTCGACTCACAGCCGCAAGCGCCTCGGCCGCGGTATCGGTTCGGGTTCGGGCAAGACTGGCGGTCGCGGTGTGAAGGGGCAGAAGTCCCGTTCGGGCGTCGCCATCAACGGCTTCGAAGGCGGCCAGATGCCGATCTATCGTCGCCTGCCGAAGCGCGGCTTCAACAACATTTTCGCTTCCGATTTTGTTGTCGTGTCGCTCGGCCGTATCCAGGCGGCGATCGATGCCGGCAAGCTCGACGCCAAGGCGACCGTTGACGCAGCTGCCCTCAAGGCCGCCGGCGTTATCCGCCGCCCCAAGGATGGCGTTCGCGTTCTCGCCGACGGCGAGCTCAAGGCCAAGATCACCATCGTCGTTGCAGGCGCTTCCAAGCCTGCTGTCGAGAAGATCGAAAAGGCCGGCGGTGCCGTGACGCTGCTTTCGGCTCCGGCTGCTGCCGAATAATAATCTGATGATATATCGCCCGGGGTGCTTCACACCGGGCGATTTTGCTCCCATATGTGGGCCTCACAAAAACTTGGCTGGCGCGCCCGCGTCATGCCGGTAAGACTAAAACGAGGGTGAGGCATGGGGTTGCATTGCAATCCGTTCTGAACCCGGTTTTGAATAACTTTCATACTGATTCCGGGGCCGGCCTATCCCCCAGAGACGCCGGAATTGGTAGCGCGGAGAATCGCATGGCTTCTGCAGCGGAACAATTGGCATCCAACCTCAATTTTTCGACCTTTGCCAAAGCCGAGGATTTGAAGAAGCGCTTGTGGTTCACACTGGCAGCTCTCCTCGTCTACAGGCTCGGCACCCATATTCCGCTTCCGGGTCTCAATCCCGAAGCCTATGCCCAGGCTTTCCGCGGCCAGGCAGGCGGTATTCTCGGCCTTTTCAACATGTTCTCGGGCGGCGCTGTTCAGCGCATGGCGATCTTCGCGCTCGGCATCATGCCCTATATCTCTGCTTCGATCATCGTGCAGCTCATGACCTCGGTCGTGCCGGCGCTCGAAAACCTCAAGAAGGAGGGCGAGCAGGGCCGCAAGATCATCAACCAGTATACCCGTTATGGCACCGTCATCCTCGGCGCACTGCAGGCCTACGGCATTGCCGCCGGCCTTGAGAGCGGCCAGGGCCTCGTCGTCGAGCCGGGCTGGTTCTTCCGTGTGTCGACCGTCCTCACGCTGCTTGGCGGCACGATGTTCCTGATGTGGCTCGGCGAACAGATCACCTCGCGCGGCATCGGCAACGGCATCTCGCTGATCATCTTTGCCGGCATCGCCGCCGGTCTTCCGACAGCTCTTGCCGGCACGCTCGAACTCGGCCGCACCGGCGCACTGTCGACCTTCCTCATCCTGCTGGTCATTATCGTCGCGATCGGCGTCATCGGCGTTATCGTCTTCGTCGAGCGGGCGCAGCGCCGGCTGTTGATCCAGTATCCGAAGCGCCAGGTCGGCAACCGCATGTTCCAGGGCGATACCTCGCACCTGCCGCTGAAGCTCAACACCTCGGGCGTCATTCCGGCGATCTTCGCCTCGTCGCTGCTGCTGCTGCCGGCAACGCTTGCGGGCTTTGCCAGCACCACGGCAATGCCCTCCTGGGCGACGTCGATCGTCGCGGCGCTCGGCCACGGCCAGCCGCTCTACATGGTGCTCTATGCAGCGCTAATCGCCTTCTTCGCCTTCTTCTACACGGCCATCGTCTTCAATCCGAAGGACACGGCCGACAATCTGAAGAAGCATGGCGGCTTCATTCCCGGCATCCGCCCGGGCGAGCGCACCGCCGAATACATCGACTACGTGCTGACCCGAATCACGGTGATCGGCGCACTCTATCTCGTCTTCGTCTGCATTCTTCCGGAGATCTTGGTGTCGCAAACCGGCATTCCATTATCCCTTGGTGGGACTTCGCTTTTGATCGTGGTTAGCGTAACTCTTGATACGGTTGCACAGATCCAGGGTCACCTGATCGCGCAGCAATACGAAGGCCTGATCAAGAAATCGAAGTTGCGTGGAGGAAAGAGGGGGCGATGAGACTTATCCTTTTGGGGCCGCCGGGCGCGGGTAAGGGAACCCAGGCCCAGCGGATCGTGGAAAAGCACGGCATTCCGCAGCTTTCCACGGGGGACATGCTGCGTGCATCGGTCAACGCCGGTACGGATGTCGGCAAGCGCGCCAAGGCGGTCATGGACGCCGGCAAGCTTGTCTCCGATGAGATCGTTATCGCCATCGTTTCCGAGCGAATCGATCAGCCCGATTGCGCCAATGGCTTCATTCTCGACGGTTTCCCGAGGACGCTCGTCCAGGCGGATGCCACTGAGGCGATGCTGAAGGCAAAGGGCCTCGGCCTGTCCGTCGTCATCGAATTCCGTGTCGATGATGAGGAACTGGTCCGTCGTGTCGCTGGTCGCTACTCCTGCGCACAGTGCGGCAGCGTCTATCACGATACCGATAAGGTTCCGGCTGCCGAAGGCGTGTGCGACAAGTGCGGTTCCACCCACTTCAAGCGCCGTCCGGATGACACTCCGGAGACCATGACGGCTCGGCTGCAGGTCTACTACAAGGAAACCTCGCCGCTGATCGGCTATTACCATGCCAAGGGCAAACTCAGGTCCGTGGACGGCATGGCGGAGATCGATCAGGTGACGGCCGAGGTCGAAAACATTCTTTCCAAGCTTTAAGGCTTTGAAAATAAACTTGGCGGGCCAGTTGCTTTTCAGCAGTGATTCCGCTAAACACCGCGCCAACTCGCGACATTCCATGCGATCGGCGCGGATTTCCCAGGGAAGTCCGGGTGCGGTCGTTTTGACATGTTGCGGACGTAAATCTGAACGAGCGGTTCCAAAGGCCGCATAACGAAGCCCACTTGCCGGATGGCAACTGGAATGCAAGGAGAACAGGCGTGGCACGTATCGCTGGCGTCAACATCCCGACTGCGAAGCGCGTTGTTATCGCGCTGACCTACATTCACGGGATCGGTCCGAAATTCGCACAGGAAATCGTCGAGAAGGTCGGTATCCCGGCTGAACGTCGTGTGCATCAGCTGACGGACGCAGAAGTCCTTCAGATCCGCGAAGCCATCGACCGCGACTATCAGGTCGAAGGTGACCTTCGTCGCGATACCGCGATGAACATCAAGCGTCTGATGGACCTCGGCTGCTACCGCGGCCTGCGTCATCGCCGCGGCCTTCCGGTCCGTGGTCAGCGCACGCACACCAATGCCCGCACCCGCAAGGGCCCGGCAAAGGCAATCGCTGGTAAGAAGAAGTAATTTCCGGGAAACCGGGGTGGGGAGGCTGGCGGTCTGCGCCGGCCTCTTTTGAGTTTGGAGCGGGACCATATAGGCGCCGTTCCGGTGTAGCCGCTGGCATTACGGCGGTGAAGAGATCAACGAAAGGAATACCATGGCTAAGGAAGCCGTCCGCGTTCGCCGTCGTGAGCGCAAGAATATCTCGTCGGGTGTCGCTCACGTCAACTCGACCTTCAACAACACGATGATCACCATCACCGACGCGCAGGGCAATGCGATCGCCTGGTCGTCGGCTGGCGCCAAGGGCTTCAAGGGCTCGCGCAAGTCGACCCCGTTCGCTGCCCAGATCGCTGCCGAAGATTGCGCCAAGAAGGCCCAGGAACACGGTATGAAGTCGCTGGAAGTCGAAGTTTGCGGTCCGGGTTCGGGTCGTGAATCGGCTCTGCGCGCGCTCCAGGCTGCAGGTTTCATGATCACGTCCATCCGCGACGTGACCCCGATCCCGCACAATGGCTGCCGTCCGCGCAAGAAGCGCCGCGTCTGATCATCGCTCTCGTCACTGGTGAGCGCCTCGGTGCTCCCGGTGGTTTTCAAGCTCGGTTGCCACGATTGGATGGTGGCAACGAACGGAAGGCAAACTCATGATTCAGAAGAACTGGCAGGAACTGATCAAGCCGAACAAGGTGGAGTTCTCTTCGAGCTCGCGCACCAGGGCGACGCTTGTTGCCGAACCGCTGGAGCGCGGCTTCGGCCTGACCCTCGGCAATGCGCTTCGCCGCGTTCTGCTCTCCTCGCTGCGCGGCGCTGCCGTCACCGCGGTGCAGATCGATGGCGTGCTGCATGAATTCTCCTCGATTCCGGGCGTCCGCGAAGACGTGACGGACATCGTGCTCAACATCAAGGAAATCGCCATCAAGATGGATGGCGACGACGCAAAGCGCATGGTCGTGCGCAAGCAGGGCCCGGGCGTTGTCACGGCTGGCGACATTCAGACGGTCGGCGATATCGAAATCCTCAACCCCGAGCATGTGATCTGCACGCTCGACGAGGGTGCCGAAATCCGCATGGAGTTCACCGTCAACAACGGCAAGGGCTACGTTCCGGCCGAGCGCAATCGTGCGGAAGATGCTCCGATCGGTCTCATCCCGGTCGACAGCCTCTATTCGCCGGTCAAGAAGGTGTCCTACAAGGTTGAAAATACCCGCGAAGGACAGGTTCTCGACTACGACAAGCTGAACATGACCATCGAAACCGATGGCTCGATCACCGGTGAAGACGCCGTCGCTTTCGCGGCGCGCATCCTCCAGGATCAGCTTGGCGTCTTCGTCAACTTCGACGAGCCGCAGAAGGAAACCGAAGAGGAAGCAGTCACCGAACTCGCTTTCAACCCGGCTCTCCTCAAGAAGGTGGACGAACTCGAACTGTCGGTCCGTTCGGCAAACTGCCTGAAGAACGACAACATCGTCTATATCGGCGACCTCATTCAGAAGACCGAAGCAGAAATGCTCCGCACACCGAATTTTGGTCGCAAGTCGCTGAACGAAATCAAGGAAGTTCTCGCTTCCATGGGCCTGCACCTCGGCATGGAAGTGCCGGCATGGCCGCCCGAGAACATCGAAGATCTCGCCAAGCGTTACGAAGACCAATACTGAGCGGCGTGAGGAAAAGTGTGAAGCGGTTTTCCGCCCGCACGCCGATCGCGAGAACATAACAAAAGGCAGGCTCTTTCGGCTGCCTTTCCCCGTCAAACAGCAGGCCGATCGCCTGCATGTGCCAGGAAACGGCAGGCCCACTTAACGTAAGGGCACCTGCATTAAAGGAGAATAGCAATGCGCCATGGTAAAGCCGGCCGCAAGCTGAATAGAACTGCAAGCCACCGCAAGGCGATGTTCGCCAACATGGCGGCTTCGCTGATTACCCACGAGCAGATCGTCACGACCCTGCCGAAGGCCAAGGAAATCCGTCCGATCGTCGAGAAGCTCGTCACGCTCGGCAAGCGCGGCGACCTGCATGCCCGCCGTCAGGCGATCTCGCAGATCCGCGATGCTGCCGTCGTTTCGAAGCTGTTCGACACGATCGCAACGCGTTACGCCACCCGCAACGGCGGCTACCTGCGTATCATGAAGGCCGGCTTCCGTCAGGGCGACAACGCCGCTATGGCTGTTGTCGAATTCGTTGATCGCGACACCTTCGCCAAGGGCGCAGCCGACAAGGCCCGCGTCGCTGCCGAAGAACAGGCTGTCGCCGCTTAATCTTCCGCTCCGGCGGAAACAAAACAGCCGGGCTGCAAAGCCCGGCTGTTTTTGTTTGTGCACTGGCCGCGGAGGGGCAGAGGGCGCCGTTTAGGGTGGCAAGCAGCACCTCGCTGGATATTCAATATCAGCAGCTCAGCCGTCTAAGCGGCGGAGATTGAGATAGGACAGGTTCCATTGCGCGAAATCACTCAAACTCGCTCTCGAGCGCAGTTCTTGCGTCTCGCAGCCCTGCTTCTTGTCATCGCCCTCGGGCTGGCGCTCCGGCGCTTCGGCTATGCCGCGGATCTGCCCTTCGTCGCCGTCAAATATGGTGGATCGGCACTCTGGGGGGCGATGGTCTATCTGCTCGTGGCGCTCATCGCCGCAAGGTCACGGCGGACAGTCATTGCTGCCATAGCGCTGTTCATCGCGATCTCTGTGGAATTGTTCCGGCTTTATCACACGCCCTGGCTCGACGCGTTTCGGCTGACCACGGCGGGCGCGCTGCTGCTTGGACGGATATTCTCGCTTTGGAATATGCTGGCTTATGCCATCGGCATCGCCGCGGCCTGGGCCTTTGATCCAGCACGTCGGTGATGCGTCCTCGCCGGTCGTTTACGCCTCGGATGCCGAAGCCACTGCGCGATTGCGCGGTCGTCCCTGGCCCTTCTTCCGGCTGCGTGCGATCGGCCGATAGGAGCGGTAGAGGATGAGCGCGATGATCAGCCCGACATAGATATATTGCTCGAGATCGAGGATCTTGGTCGACAGCGCGAAATGCAGCGCCCCGCTGGCGGCGATGATGTAGACGAGGCGGTGCAGCCAGATCCAATTCTTGCCGAGGCGGCGGATCGAGACATTATTGGATGTCACCGCCAGCGGAATAAGCATTGCAAGCCCGGCCATGCCGAACATGATGAAGGGGCGCTTCAGCACGTCGTTAATGACGGCATGAATGTCCATCGCCTGGTCGAGCACCATGTAAACGGTGAAGTGCATCAGCGCGTAATAGAAGGTCAGCAGGCCGAGCGCGCGGCGATAACGCAGATAGTTCCAGCCGAAAAGCTCGCGGGCAGGGGAGACGGCAAGCGTTGCGATCAGGAAACGGATCGTCCAGATGCCGAGGAAGAGCTCGAAGGTCTTGACCGGATCGGCGCCGAGCTGATCGGTCGCCCCGAGATAGAAGGTCCAGGCCGCAGGCACGAGCCCGACGACATAGAGCAGCCAGACGGAAGCGGGTTGCCAACGCTTGCGGATGGCGAGCGACAGTTCCGCCATCAGAAATTCGCCTTCAGATCCATGCCGGCATAAAGGCTCGCCACCTCGTCGGCATAGCCGTTGAAAGGCAGGGTGGGATGGCGGCTCGCGCCGAAGAAACCGCTTTCGCCGATGCGCCGTTCGCTCGCCTGGCTCCAGCGCGGATGGTCGACGGCTGGATTGACGTTGGCGTAGAAGCCGTATTCCTGCGAATTGGTCACCTGCCAGGTATTCTTCGGCTGCTGGTCGGTAAGGGTGATCCTGACGATCGACTTGATGCCTTTGAAGCCGTATTTCCACGGCACGACGAGGCGGATCGGCGCACCGTTCTGGTTCGGCAGCGTTTCGCCATAAAGCCCGACGGCAAGCAGCGTCAGCGGATGGCGCGCCTCATCCAGGCGCAGACCCTCGATATAGGGCCAGTCGAGCGACTGGAAGAAGCCCTTCTGCCCCGGCATCTCCTCCGGCCGCACCACGGTTTCGAAGGCGACATATTTGGCGCTGCCGAGCGGCTCCACCTTGTCGAGCAGCGATGCCAGCGGAAAGCCGTCCCAGGGAATGACCATCGACCAGGCCTCGACGCAGCGCATCCGATAGGTGCGCTCCTCGATCGGGAATTCCTTGATCAGCGCCTCAAGGTCGAAAGTGCCAGGCTTGTTGACCATGCCGTCGACCTTGACCGTCCAGGGCAGCGGCTTGAAATCGCCGGAAAGAGCGGCGGGATCACCCTTGTCGAGGCCGAATTCATAGAAGTTGTTGTAGGTGGTGACGTCCTTGATCGGCGTCGGCTTCTCGTTGACCTTGTACTTGCTCTCGACGGCGGAAAGCGCCGCAGCACTCGCCTTGCCGGCGCTGTAGAGCGCCATGGCGCCAAGCGCCGCCGCGCCGAGAAATTCACGACGGCGCACATAGACCTGGCGCGGGGTGATCTCCGATGACGCGATCTTCGGCGGGCGATAGCTTGGCATGGCGAAACCTCCTGGGCGGATTTCTGCAATATAGTCTTAAAACGAACCACCCGCATGTTCGGATGAGTCTCTAAGCCTTGAATATTGCTGACGGGAAGCCAATTTTTTGTGTTCGGTCGTGATGGAATAGGCTGTAACGAAACGTCGCGCCGAACCGTATATGATCGATGGGCCTATGGCGCTTGGCCGATGGCGTACCGGATTTGAGCTTCACGGTAGTGACAGCCCCCGTCGATTGGATTAGGACAATTCCAAAAAGCAGCGCTGCCCGGCCCGCAGGCTCTATGCCGCCCCGCTTCGCCTGACAATTCCGACAAGTCGAGGAAGACACCGATGCCAGCTTACCGTTCCAGAACCACGACCCACGGCCGCAACATGGCAGGCGCGCGCGGCCTTTGGCGCGCCACGGGCATGAAGGATTCGGATTTCGGCAAGCCGATCATTGCGGTGGTGAATTCCTTCACCCAGTTCGTGCCCGGCCACGTGCACCTGAAGGACCTCGGCCAACTCGTCGCCCGCGAAATCGAGGCGGCCGGCGGCGTCGCCAAGGAATTCAACACCATCGCCGTCGACGATGGCATCGCCATGGGCCATGACGGCATGCTCTATTCTCTGCCCTCGCGCGAGCTCATCGCCGACAGCGTCGAATACATGGTCAATGCCCATTGCGCCGACGCCATGGTCTGCATCTCCAACTGCGACAAGATTACTCCCGGCATGCTGATGGCGTCGCTGCGCCTCAACATCCCCACCGTCTTCGTCTCCGGCGGCCCGATGGAAGCCGGCAAGGTCGTGTTGCACGGCAAGACGCACGCGCTCGACCTCGTCGATGCCATGGTCGCCGCAGCCGACGACAAGATCAGCGACGAGGACGTCCAGACCATCGAACGCTCGGCCTGTCCGACCTGTGGCTCCTGCTCCGGCATGTTCACCGCCAATTCGATGAACTGCCTGACGGAAGCGCTCGGTCTGTCGCTGCCCGGCAACGGCTCGACGCTCGCCACCCACGCCGACCGCAAGCGGCTGTTCGTCGAGGCCGGCCACCTGATCGTCGATCTCGCCCGCCGTTATTACGAGCAGGACGACGTCAAGGCGCTGCCGCGCACCATCGCCTCCAAGCAGGCCTTCGAGAATGCCATGGCGCTCGATATCGCCATGGGCGGTTCGACCAATACGGTCCTGCACATCCTGGCTGCTGCCCATGAAGGCGAGATCGATTTCACCATGAGCGATATCGACGCGCTGTCGCGCCGCGTGCCGTGCCTGTCGAAGGTCGCACCCGCCAAGAGCGATGTGCACATGGAAGACGTGCACCGCGCCGGCGGCATCATGTCGATCCTCGGCGAACTCGATAAGGGCGGTCTCTTGAACCGTGATTGCCCGACCGTGCATGCCGAGACGCTCGGCGACGCGATCGACCGCTGGGATATCACCCGCACCAACAGCGAAACCGTCCGCAATTTCTATCGCGCCGCCCCCGGCGGCATCCCCACCCAGGTCGCTTTCAGCCAGGAGGCCCGCTGGGACGAACTCGACACTGACCGTGAAAACGGCGTCATCCGCTCGGTCGAACATCCTTTCTCCAAGGATGGCGGCCTTGCCGTGCTCAAGGGCAACCTTGCGATCGACGGCTGCATCGTCAAGACAGCAGGCGTCGATGAATCGATCCTGAAATTCTCCGGTCCCGCTCGCGTCTTCGAAAGCCAGGATGCCTCCGTCAAGGCGATCCTCGCCAACGAGGTCAAGGCCGGCGACGTCGTCGTCATCCGCTACGAAGGCCCGAAGGGCGGCCCCGGCATGCAGGAAATGCTCTATCCCACCAGCTATCTGAAGTCGAAGGGCCTGGGCAAAGCCTGTGCGCTGATCACCGACGGCCGCTTCTCCGGCGGCACGTCAGGCCTGTCGATCGGTCACGCCTCGCCGGAAGCGGCAAATGGCGGCACGATCGGCCTGGTGCGCGAAGGCGACATGATCGACATCGACATCCCCAACCGCACGATCAGCCTGCGCGTCAGCGAGACCGAACTCGCCGCCCGCCGCGCCGATCAGGACGCTAAGGGCTGGTACCCGGTCGAAGTCCGCAAGCGCAACGTCACGACCGCGCTGAAGGCTTATGCCGCCTTCGCAACGAGCGCCGATCGCGGCGCCGTGCGGGATCTGAATGCCCGTTGAGGCATCTCGACCTAGTGATCAAAAATCAGCAGCTCTGCCGACCGGTCGCTTTCAAAGCGGCCGGTTGATGTTTTTATAGGTTTCGCCGAGCTGCTTCAGCCGCTCGTCATAGGCGGCCTTGAGGCAGGCGGCATCCGCTCCGCATTCCTGCCGCTTCTTCAGCCAGGCCGTCTGCTCGTCCTGCAATGTTCCGCGCGAACCCATCGCCAGCAGCCCGGAGAGCAGCTCGAAGGTAGTCGCCATCCTGACGTCGGCATCGTTGAGCGCGCGGTTGTCGCAGATGGCCTTTTCGTCCGGCTTCAATTCCTTCGCATCGCAATCGAAACTGGCCGCCCGCGCCATATTCGATGCGGAAATCAGGATTGCCAAACCAAAGGCTGCCGTCATCGCTCTTGTCGTCATCATCCACATGTCCCTGTTGCCGTCGTTCAGGCCAGCTTGCGCACTGCCAGAGCCAGGAAGATGATGCAGGCAAGCCAGACGGCAAGGATGAAGATCAGTCCGGCCCGGCCGGAGGGGCGCTCGATGCGTCTTGCTGCTTCCTCGCGCAGTTCGCGCATGACATCGGCCGGAACGAGCCGCGTCGCCAGCAGGATGCCGAGCGGCACGATGACGAGATCGTCGAGATAACCGAGCACCGGAATGAAATCGGGGATCAGATCGACGGGTGACAGCGCGTAGGCCGCAACGGCCCCGGCCACTGCTTTCGCATACCACGGCACGCGCGCATCACGCGCGGCCAGCCACAGCGCAACGATGTCACGCTTCAGTGACTTCGCCCAGCTTTTGGCTTTTGATATCAGCTGCATGGCCAAACTTCCTGAATCAAATTCACGACGACTTCAAGACATTCCCCTGCCTTGTTCTTCCATGCTTCCGCCCTCTTTCCTTTCTAGCGTCGGGCCGCAGAACAGGATGATTTTAGGCCGGTTCGGCCTAAGATCTGAATCCTGTTCGCAATTAAATAGTTAGAGCATGATGTCGTCCGAAAACCGCTCACACTTTTCGGCATCATGCTCTAAAACGTTGCTCAAGAAGATTCATAAAGGGATACACATGCAAGGCCTGATCAAGCGCGCCTCCGTCTCGCTATTCGCTCTCATGCTCGTTCTGCCGGCCGCGGCTGATGCGCAGACGGCAAAGACAGTGCCCGAGAGCCAGATGCAGATGCAGCTCTCCTTCGCGCCGCTCGTCAAACAAACGTCAGGCGCCGTCGTCAATGTCTATGCGGAAAAGATCGTCCAGCGGCAGTCGCCCTTTGCCGGCGACCCCTTCTTCGAGCAGTTTTTCGGCCAGCAGATGCCGAACCGTTCGGAGAAGCAGTCCTCGCTCGGCTCCGGCGTCATCGTCGAGGCGAACGGCACGGTCGTGACCAACAACCACGTCATCGAAGGCGCCGACGACATCAAGATCGCGCTGTCGGACGGCCGCGAATTCCCCTGCAAAGTGGTGCTGCGCGATGACCGCGTCGATCTCGCCGTGCTGAAGATCGATACCAAGGAGAGCTTCCCGACATTGCCGATCGGCAATTCCGATGCCGTCGAGGTCGGCGATCTCGTGCTGGCGATCGGCAACCCCTTCGGCGTCGGCCAGACGGTGACGAGCGGTATCGTCTCGGCGCTGGCCCGCAACCAGGTGGTCAGAAACGAGTTCGGCTTCTTCATCCAGACCGATGCCTCGATCAATCCCGGCAATTCCGGCGGCGCCTTGATGAACATGAAGGGCGAGTTGATCGGCATCAACACGGCGATCTTCTCGCGCGGCGGCGGCTCGAACGGCATCGGCTTTGCCATTCCCGCCAATCTGGTCAAGGTCTTCCTCGCCTCGGCCGATGCCGGGGTCAAATCCTTCGAGCGGCCCTATGTCGGCGCGAGCTTCGATGCCGTGACCTCCGAAGTGGCCGAAGCGCTGGGGCTGAACAAGGCCCGCGGCGCGCTGGTCGTCAAGGTTTCGGAAGGCGGACCGGCCGCCAAGGCCGGATTGAAGGCCGGCGAAATCGTCACTGCTGTCGACGGTGTATCAGTCGAACATCCCGATGCGCTGCTCTACCGGCTGACGACGGCCGGTCTCGGCAAATCGGTCAAGCTCACCGTCGTCGAGAACGGCCGCGAGGAGCAGCTGCCGCTGACGCTCGATCGCGCCCCGGAAACCTCGCCGCGCGACCAGCGCACGATCGGCGGGCGCACCCCCTTTAGCGGCGCCGTCGTCGAAAACCTGTCGCCGCGGGTTGCCGACGAGCTGCGCATGCCACCGGAATCGTCAGGCGTCGTCGTATCCGAGGTAAAGGAGGATTCACCTGCCGCCCGTCTTGGTTTCGAGCCGAAGGATATCATCATCTCGATCAATGGCGCCGATGTGAAGTCGACCAGCGAACTGTCCGAGATCGCCGACAGCGACCCCGGCCTCTGGCGGGTGGAGATCGAGCGCGACGGCCAGCGTATCCGGCAGTTCTTCCGATGAGTAACGATCTCTTCGCGCCGCGTGTTCCGGAGGAGGTGGCCGCCAGGCGGCCGCTTGCCGACCGGCTGCGGCCGAAGACGCTTGCCGATGTCACCGGTCAGGAACATCTGACCGGTGAAGACGGCGTCTTGAAAAGGATGATCGAAAGCGGCTCGCTCGGCTCGATGATCTTCTGGGGGCCGCCCGGCACCGGCAAGACGACGGTGGCGCGGCTGCTGTCCGGCGAGGCGGGGCTGGCCTTCGAGCAGATATCGGCGATCTTTTCCGGCGTCGCCGATCTGAAGAAAGTGTTCGAGACGGCCCGCCTGCGCCGCATGGACGGCCGTCAGACGCTGCTCTTCGTCGACGAGATCCATCGTTTCAACCGCGCCCAGCAGGATAGTTTCCTTCCGGTCATGGAGGACGGCACCGTCATTCTCGTCGGCGCCACCACCGAAAACCCGTCCTTCGAGCTCAACGCCGCTCTCTTGTCGCGCGCCCGCGTCCTGACCTTCAAGTCGCATGACGAGGACAGCCTGGAGGAGCTGCTGAAGCGCGCCGAGGCGATCGAGCAGAAGCCGCTGCCACTGACGGAGGAAGCGCGCGCCAGCCTGATCCGCATGGCCGATGGTGACGGCCGCGCCGTGTTGACGTTGGCCGAAGAGGTCTGGCGCGCCGCGCGCGAGGGCGAGAGCTTCGATACCGAAGGCCTGACCCGCATCGTCCAGCGCCGCGCTCCTGTCTATGACAAGGCGCAGGATGGCCATTACAATCTGATCTCGGCGCTGCATAAATCCGTGCGCGGTTCGGATCCGGATGCCGCGCTCTATTATCTCGCCCGCATGTTCGACGCCGGCGAGGATCCGCTCTATCTCGGCCGGCGGCTGGTGCGCATGGCCGTGGAGGATATCGGCCTTGCCGATCCGCAGGCGCTGGTGATCTGCAATGCCGCCAAAGATGCCTATGAGTATCTCGGCTCTCCGGAAGGGGAGCTGGCGCTGGCCCAAGCCTGCATCTATCTCGCCACCGCGCCGAAATCCAATGCCGTCTACACCGCTTTCAAGGCGGCCAGCCAGGCCGCCAAGCAGAACGGCTCGCTGCTGCCGCCGAAGCATATCCTCAATGCGCCGACCAAGCTGATGAAGGGCGAAGGTTACGGGGACGGTTACCGCTACGACCACGATGAACCGGACGCCTTTTCCGGCCAGGATTATTTCCCGGAGAAGATGGGCCGGCAGACCTTCTACGATCCGCCGGAGCGCGGCTTCGAGCGTGATATCCGCAAGCGGCTGGAATGGTGGGACAAACTTCGCAAGGAGCGCAATCCGCGCTGAACCTTCAAGAAGCGCGCGGCGTCTTCTGATTTGCCGGCGCGGCGATCACCTTGACGGATGATTCCGCCAGCCCGTGATGGCCTTCCATATCGACGACGACATGCCAGTGACCGCTTTCGGGAACGGCGATCTTGATCGGCGATTTGCGCGCCACACCGCCAATATATTTGAAATCGAGAACCTCGGTGAACCGCTGGAAATTCGGCGCCGTCATCAGCCGGACATTGTTCACCGCATTCAACGACACCTCGACGATCGTTCCGGCGCGCTGTTCCTTGAGATCGTAATGGGTGAAGCGGAAGTTCGGTTTCGGCATCGGTCTCGTGGCGTCTGAAGTCTCTGCGCCAGGATTTTACCAGCATGCCGGTTAAGGAAAAGTTGGAATTGGCCCCTTCGTTCTCCCGGCGGGCGAAAACGGCGGGAGAAGCGAAGCGCCGGCAAGGCGCATTCTCGCCGTTTCCACGGGCGAACCTCCCTCAGAGCGCGGAGTAAACGATGTAAAGCTCTATGCAGGCGAGCACGATGCCGAAGACGATCAGCGCCCAGGCGGTGCGCTTCTCGCGCATCTGCCGGTTACCGCGCTTGATCCTGTGCGGGCGAAGAGGGTGGAAGGCGGAGGACATGATATTTCGCATGGCGTTTGACCTTTGCAGCGGTGGCAAAAGCCTACTGCCGTTTGCGATAGGAAATCCATTCGGGGCGAGAGGCGAAAATATAGGAATGGCATAAAGGCCGATGCGAGAAATTTCGAAGCGCGCTGTCGGAAACGCATGATCACCGCCGTCCTTGCGATATCCAAGCCAACATGGAGCAAGGACATGTCGAAGATGACGCTGATTTCGATGATCGCAACGGCTGCCGCATTCCTGGCCGTGCCGGATATGGCGGGTGCGGGCGGCAATGCACCTGGTATCGAGGACAAAAAGGCGATAGCGCCGATCGTCCGAAAGGGAAGCGTGCCGGTCAACGGCATCGATTATTACTACGAGATCCGCGGCGAGGGCGAACCGCTGCTGCTGCTTCACGGCGGCCTCGGACAGATCGAGATGTTTACGCCGGTCATGCCCGTCTTCACCGACCACCGGCAGGTGATCGCCGTCGACCTGCAGGGCCATGGCCGCACGCCGCTCGGCAAGCGGCCGATCGACCTTGCGGCAATCGGCGCCGATCTAGCGATCCTGGTGAGGCAACTCGGCTACGACAAGCTCGACGTCTTCGGTTATTCCTTCGGGGGCGGGGTGGCGCTGAACATGGCCGCGAATGCGCCCGACCAGGTGCGCCGGCTGGTGGTCCTCTCGGCGCCTTATGCGCAGAACGGCTTCTTCCCGGAGATGCTGCCGCAGCAGGCAGCCGTCGGCGCCGGTATGGCCGAGATGATGAAGGACACGCCGATGTTCCTTTCCTACAAGGCGGTGGCGCCCGATGTTTCCGAATTTCCGAAATTGCTGGACGCCATGGGTGCGCTGATGCGCGAACCCAAGGACTATAGCGATGCCGTTGCCAAGCTCACCATGCCGGTCATGCTGATCTATGGCGATGCCGATATGATCCGCCCCGAGCATATGATCGACTTCTACCACAAGCTTGGCGGCGGCCTGCGCGATGCGGGCTGGATGCGGGAGAATATGTCGAAGAACCGGCTGGCGATCCTGCCCGATCTCACCCATTACGAGACCTTCGCCTCGCCCTTGATGGCGAATATGGCGATGACCTTCCTCGACGGCGGCGGCAAGGCGCCGAATTGGGCCGAGCAGGTCGGAAAGTAAGTCAAGGCGGCCGGGTTTCTCCCGGCCCCTTTTTCTCCGCAATCAGCGGCCGCGCTGGTTTTCCCGATCCAGCTGCGTCACCAGCGCCAGGATCGTTTCAGAGACTGGGGTCGGCACGGCAGTCAGACGCCCGAGCGCTGCGACCATACCGACCAGCGGCGTGATTTCGAGCGCTTTGCCGCCGATCAGATCCTGCAGCATCGATGTGCGCACGCCGCCGATATGGCGCGATTGTTCCAGCCGCTGCTCGACGGTCATGCTGAAACCTGCGCCCAAGGCCTCGCCGACGGCGCGGACCTCGTTCATGACTTTACCGACCGTGGTCGAAAGTGCCGGATCCGCCATGATGTCGGTCATCAGAGCCCTGGTCAGCGCGCTGATCGGGTTGAAGGCGGTATTGCCCATCAGCTTGCTCCAGATCTCGTCACGGATAACAGGCGTCGTCGTGATGTTGAGGCCGGCGTCGGTCAGCACCGCGGCGATCGCCTTGAGATCGGGCGACATCTCGCCCGAGGGCTCGCCGAGCACGAAGCGGCCGTTGTTGGCAAGCTGGATCTCGCCGGGACTGATCACCTCTGCCCCTTGATAAGCGACGCAGCCGATGACCCGTTCCGGTCCGATCAGCCGCCAGAGCCTGCCGCCGGGGTCGAGCTCGTCGAACTGCAGCTCCGCATGCCGGCTCTGGGTGTCGCGGTGAAAATACCACCACGGAATGCCGTTAAGGATCATGACCACGCGGGTGCCCTCCTTGAGCAGGCCTGCGATTCCCTCGGCGGCGGGTCCCAGCTGATGCCCCTTGAGGCCGGTGATGACGAGATCCTGCGGCGGCAATGTCCCGGGATCGTCGGTCGCGGTGAGGCGGACATTGAGCGGCCTTTCCGCATCGGCTTCCCGCAGGCTGAGACCGTTGTCGCGGATGGCGTCGAGATGGGCTCCACGCGCGACGACGGAAATCGTGGCGTCGTTTCCGGCTTGGCTTGCAAGCTTGACGGCGATAGCGCCGCCGAGCGCCCCGGCGCCATAGATGCAGATGGACTTGATGGACATGCTCGCCTCTTCATGGTGGTGATCGACCCTAGATTTAGGCCATGAGAGGCTCAAGGCGAACGCTAATTTGCCGCATGCTGCACTTTCCTGCACCCACCTTGGTCTTCAGGCCGAGGTCGCTGCCTCGCTTGGAAAGTCCGTGGACAAAGCGAGCTGGCGCCAGACGGCAAGTTCCTTTTCGACGCTGGCATGCTGCTGCTCGATCACGGCAACCGTATCTCTGCCGAACGGCATGCGCAGCGGCGGATTGGGCGAATTGGCGAGCGTCATGATGCCGGCGGCCAGCTTGGCGGGATTGCCGGGCTGGGCATGGTTGGCGTCGGCAGCGAAACTGCGCATGTTGCCGGCCGGCGTGCCTTCGTAGTCGGCGATGGAGGCCGGGCTCACCGCCAGCGAGGTGTCGGCGAGGAAGTCGGTGCGGAAGAAGCCGGGCTCGACGATCGTCACTTTGATGCCGAAGGGCTCGAGCTCGGCGGCCATCGATTCGGAGAGACCTTCGACGGCGAATTTCGTCGAGCCGTAGACGCCCCAGCCGGGATAGCCGAAGTAACCGCCGATCGAAGAAAAATTCAAGATATGGCCGGAACGCTGGCGGCGCATATAGGGCAGTACGGCGCGCGTCACCTTCAAGAGGCCGAAGACATTAGTGGCATAGAGCCTTTCGATCTCTTCGGCCGTGGCTTCCTCGACGGCGCCGAGCAGGCCGTAGCCGGCATTGTTGGCGAGAACATCGATGCGGCCGAAGCGGGCGATGCCGGCAGCTGCGGCCTCTTTCGCCTGCGCCTCGTTGGTGACGTCGAGGGCGACGGCAAGCAGGTTCGGATGATCCCCGAATTGCTCCGTCACGGTCTTCGGGTTGCGGGCGGTGGCGATGACGGCATCGCCTGATGCAAGGGCTTCCCTCGTCATCAGCGCGCCGAAGCCGCGGGATGCACCAGTGATGAACCAGACTTTCATGACGAGTTCCTTTCGAACTGTTCGCGGTGGTGTGGCATCTCTGTGCCGACGAAGCGAATTTGACCGAAAATCCGTTGCTGTATAAGATTTGTTATTCTTGAAACTATGATGAGTGAATTTCAGTAATGCGCGCCACCGAACTGTCCGAACTTGCGGCCTTCGCGGCCGTCGCGCGGCACAAAAGCTTTCGCAAGGCGGGTGAGGAGCGGGGTGTGACCGCGTCTGCGGTCAGCCATGCGGTGCTCAATCTCGAAGACCGGATCGGTATCCGCCTGCTCAACCGCACGACACGCAGTGTCTCGCTGACCGAGGCCGGCGAACTGCTGATCTCGCATCTCGACCCGGCGCTCAGTGAGATGGCGGCAGCACTCGATGCGCTGAACCGCTATCGCGACACGCCGTTCGGCAAGGTGAGGATCAATGTGCCGAATTCGATCGGCCCCTTCGTCATCGGCCGCATCATCGGCCCGCTGCTGAAAAAGAACCCCAATCTGCAGCTGGAGATCAACGCGACCGACAGGCTGGTCGATATCGTCGAGGAGGGTTTTGATGCCGGCATCCGTTTCGGCGAGCGCGTCACCGAGGGCATGATCGCGCTGCGCATCAAGCCGCGCATCCGCCTGGTGGTCGTCGGTTCGCCCGCCTATTTCGAGACCCGGCCGAAGCCTGCAACGCCGCACGAGCTCAAGCGCCATCTCTGCATCCAGAACATGTTTCCGTCAGGCGCGCGTTATGCCTGGGAGTTCGAGAAGGACGGCCAGACGGTGAGCTTTCAGCCGGCCGGACCACTGTCGCTCGACGATCACGAGTTGATGATGCAGGCAGCGCTCGGCGGCGTCGGCCTTGCCTATATCTGGGAGCCGCGCGTGGAAAAGGCCGTTGCCGATGGCGAGCTGATCCAGGTGCTGGACGACTGGTGCCAGCCGGAGGAACCGCTCTATCTCTACTATCCAAGCCGCCGCCATATGTCGGCGGGCTTCAGAGCGGTCATCGAGGCGATGAGGGCGGAGTAAAAGAGGCCCGCATGCCGGCGATCGTCTGAAGCGCCGCAAAATAAACCGTCAGGTCGCGGGCAGGGTCCGCCGGGAGTGCTGCCGCACGGTATACCTTGCCTCCCGTCGCCTCGATCCCTCCGTCGATCATCAGATTGTCGGCCATGCCGTGATTTTCGATCGCGATGCCGTCCGGTCCGCGGGGGCGTCCGCTCGTCTCATCGATCTCGAGCCCCGCATACCAGATCGAGCGAACACGCAGGCCGTAGTCGTCGGGATGGTTGGTATAGGCAAAGACCGCTTTTCCCAACGCAATCATGAAGCCGATCTCGTAGACCGTACCCGGATCGGCGCTGACGCCTCGAAAGGGCGTGATGTTGGCAAGGCAGATCTCGGCTCGACGCATGGCGTCGTTGTTGCGGGCGTAGATCTCGGCAGCGGTCCGCTTCACCGGCGTCTGGTTTTCGTCGCTGCCGGGACCGGTCGGCTCGAAGCCGAACTGGCGCGCCAATCGGCGTTTTTCGGCCATGATGGGCATGGCATCCGGAAGAAAGACTTCCGGGCCGGCAAGGTAAATGGTGGTCATCGGTATCCTTCACTCACACGCAAGACGAGGCGCCGGGGTTGGGACAGCCAGGCGCGGAACCCATTTCCGACGGATGCGCGGCAAATGGCAAGCCGTGCCGGCGGGCATTGTCGATTTTTTTGAGGAGCAGCCTGATGACCCGCCGTGGATGGGCAACGGCCGACTTTCATCGCCGCCAACGCAGAGGGAATGAAAAAGCTTGAGGTTCAGGCCCTGCACCCTTTTGACTCCGGTGGACGAACCGGCCAAATATGCGGCATGGCCAGTATCGTCGGGAGAAATTGATGAACGGTCGGATTTTACCAGCTGGTATTCGAAGAGCGTCCAAGCGGCTCGGATGTCTATTTCTCGTCTTGGCCGCACTGATGCCGATCGGATCGGCAGCGTTCGGGCAGGACATCGGGCCGCAAAGCCCGGCCTCACGTCAACAGGTCGAAAAACTCGTCGGCCTCTGGAAGGATCATTTTGCCGGCGCCGATAGCCTGCAGCAGCGCCGCACGGCCTTTCGGACGCTGATGGAGACGATGCCTGGGCCGACACGCATCCAGGTCCGGCAGGTCGATGCCGACGGCGTCGATGCCGAGCTGATGTGGCCCGCCCGTCTGCATCACCCGATCGGCGAAAGGGTGATCCTCTATATCCATGGCGGCGGCTTTTCCGGCGGCTCCATCCGCACGCACAGCCTGCTTGCCGGCTCGCTCGCCAAGGCCGCATCCAGCGACATTCTTCTGATCGAGTATCGGCTGCTGCCTGAAAATACCTATCCAGCGCAGATCAACGACGCGCTGACGGCCTATCGCTGGCTTCTCGACAACGGCTATCGCAGCGAGAATGTCGTTGTCGCCGGAGACGGCGCCGGCGGCAATATCGCGATCGAGACGGTGCTGCGGCAGAGGCAGGCGGCAAAACCGCTGCCGGCGGCCGTGGTGGCACTCAGCCCCATCACCGATCTTGCCGCGACCGGCGGATCGATGACGGCGAATGCCGATAGTGATCCATTGGTCGGCAGGGCCTCGATCGAGAGCTTGCGCAAGGCCTACCTCGGCAGCCGTTCTCCGACCGATCCCCAGGCATCGCCGCTCTATGCCGACATGACCGGCTTTCCGCCGCTGCTGCTGCAGGTCGGCTCCGGTGAAGTCCTGCTGGACGATACGCTGCGGCTCGCCGACAAGGCGCGCCAGGCGGGTGTGAATGTCACCACCGAGATCTGGCCGAACATGCCGCATCAATGGCAGCTGTTTCCCTCCCTGCTCGACGATGCCGATCGGGCGAGCCAGAATATCGCCGAGTTTGCGATCCGGCATTTTGCGGACAAACCGGAGTAGGGGCCGGAGTAGTGGGCCGGAGTAGGGGCTGGAGGAGCAGGGGCGCAAAGACCGCGGCCTGAGCATCCCTCCATTACCCCGTCATTGCGCTGTGCCGCGCGAGGGTGACGGCGCCAGAGGCCGTTCGACTTCCCGGCCGACGCTGAGCGCCCTTCGTACATTCGGCTCCAGCCGCTCCATATAGGCGTGGTCGGGAGCGGCACCCAGCGCATCCAGCATTTTCGAGAAGAAACACCGGGCCGCTGCCGCAGCCGTGACGTCGAAGACCTCGGCATCGCTCAGCCCGTGTTTCTTCAGTCCGTCTATATCCTGCTGGGTGACCGATGTCGCGTCGCGCGCCACCTTGGCGGCAAAGGCCATGATGGCGCGTTCGCCGGCATCGATCGGCGCCTTCTCCGTTTCGTTGACGACAGCCGTCAGCCCGTCGCTGGTAAAGCCCTCGCGCAGCAGAACCGAGCCATGCGCCAGCATGCAATAGGAGGATTTCAGCTCCTTGGCCGCCGCCAGCGTCACCAATTCGTAGCGCCGCAGGCTCATATGGCCGCGAATGCTCGAAAGCAGCGCCACCCAGTTCTCCATCACCTCCGGCCGGTGACCGAAGGCACGGTACATGTTCGGCAGATAACCATAATTCGCCTCCGCCGACGCGTACATCGACGTCGTCTTCTCGCTGGCGGATGCATTGGGGGTGCGAATGAAAGCCATGGCATGATCCTCCTCTATGCGAGAAGGATAGGGTAGATATGCAGGACAGCAATCCTGAAATATCAAGCAGCGTCGCTGCTCGCAGAAGCGTTACCAGTCCTCTCGATGGGACCAGTTCTCTCGATGGGAAGAGTGACGGTGAATGTCGATCCGCATCCCTTTGCGCTTCGAACCTCTATCGAGCCGTGATGCAGTTCGACGATCTGCTTCACCAGGTTGAGGCCGATGCCCGTTCCGGCAATCCCGGTCGACGTCCCGGCACGGAAATAGCGCTGGAACAGCCGGGGGACGTCTTCGGGATCGATCCCCACCCCGTCATCGCTGATCGAAACTTTGACGTTTCCCGTCTCTTCCCATGCTGTGATGCGAATTTCGGAGGTTCCGGGCGCATATTTGACGGCATTGGACAGCAGGTTCGTAAAGACCTGCGCCAAAGCGCGGGGATCGGCATCGATGACCTCCGGCAGCCGGTCAATGTCCAACACAAAGCTGTGTGTCTTGGCGATCGTCGACTGCCGCTCGCAACAGGTTCTTATCAATGATCTCAAGGCGCAGGCGTCGTAGTTGATATCGATCTTACCGGTGTCAAGGCGCCCGGCCGACAGGATGCTCTCCATGAGATCGACGATCCGGTTCACCGATGCGCGGATCTGGTCGACCTTGTCGCTGAGAAATTCGGGTTCGACTGCCCCTCTTTTCCGCAACAGCCGCTGGGCAGCAGCGTCGATGATGGCCAGCGGGGTCCTGAATTCATGGGACGCCATCGCCACGAACTGCCGTTGCAATTCGTTGATGTTCCGCTCCTGCGCCAGCATTCGCTCGAGTTCCCGCGCCTGGCGCTCGACTTCCGCCGTGCGGCTCTGCACCGTCGTTTCGAGCTGATCGTGATGTCGGCGCAGCTCTTCCGCAAGTCGCACCGTCTTGGTGACGTCTTCGTGGGTGGCGACGTATCCACCGTTTTGCATCGGATTGTGGGTGATCTTGATGACGCGACCATCGGTGAGCACGATATTCTGGCTGGCCACCGCACCGCGGACCGTCGCTTCGAAGACGACGTCAAAATAGGTCGCGGTGTCGGCCGGGCCATTTCCCTCTCGGCTGCGATAGGCCAGGATATCGACAAGCGGCGTCCCTGGTTTCGTCAGCAAATCCGGCAGATTGTACATCCGTGCATAAGACGGGTTGCACAGGATCAGGTTCTTTTTCGAATCGAACATGCACAGCCCATGCGGCATGTTGCTGAGGGCCGCGTCGAACCGATGATGTTGTTCGGTGAGACTGTCTTCGACGCGGATGAGGGTAGAGATGTCTTCATAGCTCAGGATCCAGCCTCCCTCTTTCGACGGGGCTGAGGTCAATGAGACCATCCGTCCGTCGGAAAGCGCAAACTGGGACGTGTGTGGTCTGCCGATCGTCGACGTCAGGCATGCCGCTGCGCGGCAATCGGCGGTGCCCGGCAATCCGTCGATATTCATTCCTCTGCTGATGGCTCCATCCGGGAGCCCGAGAATTTCGAGCGTGCGGGCGTTGAAAGCCGTCACCCTATTGGCAGGATCAAGGAGAACAATGCCCTGCGGCAGGTTCTCCAGAATGGATTCAAACGAGTGTGGCATCATCCGGCCCTGCTTCAGATCTGGCGCGTTGCACGTCTGCGTAGCATTGGTCAGAAACGATAAAGTTTCGCTAATCGTATCGGCGGGAGTTCCTCGACGGAAACTTAGAGAGAGGTCATCGGTCACATCGCTCAAGGCGCCTAGCTCGAAAGACTCGGCATAAGTGGTCCCAGTTGGGGTTGAAATTTAGATCGTTCCAAATTTTCTCACCTGCATTTTGACGCAATCAAAGACTGCATTTGCGGTAACTCATTAGATTCCTCTTGACAGAATTGGAACGTTCCAAATATTTAACGATCAATCAACGTTTGGTGTTCGGAGGAAGACGTGACAAAGGCGCGGGTAACCGTCATTGACATCGCAAAGGCCGCCGGCGTCTCCAAGTCGACGGTTTCGCTGGTGCTTCAGGGGTCTTCCCTGGTCAATGAGGCGACGCGCGCCAAGGTCAATGCCGTGATGCGCGAACTCGGCTACGTCTATAATCGCGGCGCCGCCAATCTCCGCCAGGCCGGCGCCAAATCGCGGATCGTCGGGGTCGTCGTCAACGACCTGACGAACAGCTTCTTTGCGGAACTGGCGGTCGGCGTCGATATGGTCGTCCAATCGGCCGGCTTCGTGCAATTCCTGTCGAATACCGGCGAGAGCATCGACCGGCAGCGTGAGGTTGTCGCGTCGATGCGCGAGCACGGCATTTCCGGTCTCATCGTCTCGCCGGCGCGCGCCACCGATGCCGCAGACTTCAAGCCGCTCGTCGCGGCCGGCATTCCGGTGGTGGTCGTCGTTCGAAACCTGCCCGGCGCCAAAGTCTCGTCGATCGTCTCCGACAACCGGGCCGGCATGATGTCGGCGGTCAAGCATTTGGTGGGGCTCGGCCACAAGCGCATCGCTTTTCTCGGCGGCTTTCCCGACACCGCCGTCTTCGACGACCGGCTTGCCGGCTACCGAAGCGGTGTGGAGACGGCAGGGCTCGACTATCACGAAGAACTCGTCATCGCGTCGGCACCTTCGCGGGCCGGCGGGGTGGAGGCGATCGGCAAAGCGATTGCTCTTACCCGTCGGCCGACCGCAGCCGTCTGCTTCAACGATGCCGTCGCCTTCGGTGTCTGCGACGGATTGCGCGCGCGCCGTCTGGAGCCTGGCGCCGACTTCGCCGTGGTGGGTTTCGACGACGTCATCGAGGCTCAGGCAGCGGTTCCCGCGCTGACGACGGTCTCGGTCGATCCGCAGGGCATCGGGCGACGGGGCGCACAGATGCTGCTCAAGCAGATCAATGCGGGCAAGGCGGAGGCGGAGACGGTGACGACCGCCGTTCGGCTGGTCGTTCGCGAAAGCTGCGGTGCCGGCAAGACCGCGCCGGCAAGGATCGGCAAGAGCGTAAAATCGAAACAGGACGCTGAGTAATGCATATGCAGAAGCATCTCACCCCAGCCCAAGCGGCAGCGCTGATTCCGGATGGCGCCGTCGTCACGATATCGTCTTCGAGCGGTCTCGGTTGCCCTGACCTCATGCTGAAGGCGATCGGCGAGCATTTCGATGCGACCGGCCATCCCAAGGATATTACCACTCTCCATCCTATCGCAGCAGGCGACATGAGCGGCATCAAGGGTGTCGATTACATTGCAAAAAAGGGCCTGCTCAAACGCATCATCGGAGGTTCCTATCCCTCGGGCCCGTCGTCATCGGAGCCGCCGCTGATCTGGCAAATGATCACCAATAATGAGATCCCGGCATACAACATTCCCTCCGGCATCCTCTTCGACATTCATCGCGAAGCCGCCGCGAAGCGGCCGGGCGTCCTGACCAAGATCGGTATCGATACCTTCGTCGATCCAGAGCGGCAGGGTTGCGCGATGAACGGCCTGGCGTCGGAGCATTCTGTCGTCAAGCGCGTCAGCTTCGAGGGCGACGACTGGCTGTTCTTTCCCGCGATCGCCCCTCAGGTCGCCATCATCCGCGCTACCACCGCCGACGAGCGTGGCAACCTCACCTACGAACATGAAGGCGCCTATCTCGGTGGTCTCGATCAGGCGCTGGCCGCCCGCAACAACGGCGGCATCGTCATCGCCCAGGTCAAGCGGATCACCAAGGAAGGCTCGCTGAAGCCGCATGACGTCCGCGTGCCTGGAATGCTGGTCGATTATATCGTTGTCGATCCGGAACAGAAGCAGACGACGCAGACGCAGTACGATCCGGCGATTTCGGGCGAGATCTTCCGCCCGCTCGATAGCTTCAGCGTTCCCGAGTTCAATGTTCAAAAAGTCATCGCCCGCCGCGCCGCGCAGGAACTTCAAGCAGGAAGCTGCGTCAATCTCGGCTTCGGCATCTCGGCCAACGTGCCGCGCATCCTGCTGGAGGAGGGGCTCCACGGCGCAGTCACCTGGGTCATCGAGCAAGGCGCGGTCGGCGGCGTGCCGCTGCTCGACTTCGCCTTCGGCTGCGCGTCCAATGCGGACGCCTACATGCCGTCTCCCTATCAGTTCACCTATTTCCAGGGCGCCGGCTTCGATGCGTCGCTGCTCTCCTTCCTCGAGATCGGCAAGGACGGTTCGGTCAATGTCTCCAAACTGTCCTTCCGGCCGCATGTGACGGCCGGCGCCGGCGGCTTCGTCGACATCACGGCGCGGGCGAAGAAGATCGTCTTCTCCGGCATGTTCAACGCCGGAGCGAAGCTTTCGATCGCCGATGGCGCCCTTCTGATCGAGAGAGAAGGCAAGCTGAAGAAGCTGGTGAACGAGGTAGAACACGTCACCTTCAGCGGCAGGCGCGCGATCGAGCAAGGGCAGGATATCACCTATGTCACCGAGCGGTGCGTGATGAAGCTGACGTCCGATGGCATCGTCCTCACCGAGATCGCCCCCGGCGTCGATCTCCAGTCCCAGATCCTCGATCAGTCGGAGTTTCCGCTGGTCATCGCGCCCGAGTTGAAGGTCATGGATGCCGCGCTCTTCGCGGAGGCAGCGATCGGCCTGTCGCTTCCAGCCAAAAGGGCACGGACGCTGGAGGGCAGCTTCCATGGCTAACGGAACCGTCAGAATTGACGTCGATGGACATGTTGCGACGCTGACGATTTCTCGTCCGGAGAAGCTGAACGCGCTCGACCTGGACATGCTGAAGGCCTTAGCGGACGCGGCCGACGAGGTGGAGGCGAACGCGAATGTGCGGGCTGCCATTCTCACGGGCGAAGGAAAGGGCTTTTCCGCCGGCGGCGATATCAAAGCCTGGGGCGGAATGTTGCCTCAGGAGTTCGGTCACGCCTGGGTTCGGCACGGCCATCGTATCTTCGAAAGACTGGCGACGCTCAGAGTGCCGTTGATCGCGGCTCTGAACGGCCACGCCCTCGGAGGAGGGCTTGAACTTGCAGGGGTTGCGGACATTCGCCTCGCCGAGCAGCACATCAAGATTGGTCTGCCGGAAACCGGTCTTGGAATGGTGCCGGGCTGGTCGGGGACCCAGCGTCTTGTGCGCCGGTTCGGCGCGCAGGTGGTCCGGCGCATGGCCCTGGGCGGCGAGATATTCACCGCCGAGGAGGCGCGTCTGCTCGGGATCGTCGACGCGGTGGTTCCCTCGGGAAGCTCGCTCGCTGCCGCCAGGGAATATGCTGAGCGGATTGCCACAAGGGGGCCTGCTGCCGTCGAGATCGCGAAGTTGATGATCGCATCGGCAAACGGCGAAGACAACGGAACCGCGGTTGAAGCCCTGGGCTCGATCCTCGCTGCGAAGACCGGCGATCTGAAGGAGGGCGTCGCATCATTCAGCGAGAAGCGCCCGGCAACGTTCAAGGGAGAATGGTAATGACGGTTCTCGTCAACCCCACCGCGCTCAGCGACCACAAAGCGCGTGATTTCAAGATGCTCATCGATGGCAAATGGGAGGCAGGCAGCTCCGATCCGATCGAGCGTGTCGCTCCAAGCCATGGTGTCGTGGTCAGCCGGTTTCCGACCGGCAGCAAGAGGGACGCCGAGCATGCTATCGCTTCGGCACGCAAGGCCTTCGATCTCGGGCCGTGGTCCCGGATGACCGCTTCCGAACGTTCCGCCATCCTGCTCAAGGCCGCCGATCTGATTGCCGCGCGTGCGGACGAGCTGGCATTTCTCGATGCGATCGAAGCGGGAAAGCCGATCACCCAGGTGCGGGGAGAAATTGCCGGCTCCGTTGACATATGGCGCTATGCGGCGGCGCTTGCGCGTGACCTCCACGGTGAAAGCTACAATACGCTCGGCGACGGCACGCTCGGCGTCGTGCTGCGCGAAGCGATCGGCGTGGTGTCGATCATCACGCCCTGGAACTTCCCGTTCCTGATCGTCGGCCAGAAGCTGCCGTTCGCCTTGGCCGCCGGCTGCACCACCGTCGTCAAGCCCTCGGAGCTGACCTCGGGATCGACGCTGGTGCTGGGAGAGATCCTGCAGGAAGCAGGCATTCCGGATGGCGTCGTCAACATTGTCACCGGCAGGGGACCTGAGGTCGGCGCGGTCATGACGTCGCATCCCGACGTCGATATGGTGTCCTTCACCGGCTCGACCGGCGTCGGAAAGCTGACCATGTCGAATGCCGCACACACGCTGAAGAAAGTCTCGTTGGAACTGGGCGGCAAGAACCCGCAGATCGTATTCCCGGATGCCGATCTCGATGCCTTCATCGATGCCGCGGTCTTCGGCGCATATTTCAATGCCGGCGAGTGCTGCAATGCCGGCTCACGGCTGATCCTTCACAAATCAATCGCTGCCGATGTCGTCAAGCGGATCGCCGAGTTGTCGAAGGCAGTGAAGGTCGGCGACCCGCTCGATCCTTCGACGCAGGTGGGCGCCATCATCACGCCTGAGCATCTGGGGAAGATATCGGGATATGTGGCCGGCGCCAGGAACAGCGGCGCCCGGCTCGCCCATGGCGGCGAGACCCTTGACCTCGGCATGGGGCAGTTCATGTCGCCGACGATCCTCGAAGAGGTCACCCCTGATATGGCCGTGGCGCGCGAGGAAGTCTTTGGTCCGGTCCTGTCGGTCCTGACATTCGAGACATCAGCCGAAGCGATCAGGATCGCCAATTCCATCGACTACGGCCTGTCGGCCGGTGTCTGGAGCCGCGATTTCGACACCTGCCTGACGATCGGCCGGTCGGTGCGGGCCGGCACGGTCTGGATGAACACCTTCATGGACGGCGCCTCGGAGCTTCCCTTTGGCGGCTACAAGCAGAGCGGCCTCGGCCGCGAGCTCGGCCGCCATGCGGTCGAAGACTATACGGAGACCAAGACGCTCAACATGCATATCGGCAAACGCACCAGCTGGTGGATGCCGCAGACGGAAAAGCCGGCTTAGCCGGCGGCCGAACTACGCTCGAGGAGGGCGGGTGATTGGTGCGGGAATGGGTCCCGCATCTTCCAAACTGGAACTGGGAGGTTCTTCGATGAACAGGTTTTTGACCACGACCGCAATGATCGCATTGGCTCTGACCGGCACTAGCGTGTCCGTACGCGCCGCCGACGTCAAGGAAGTGCAGATGCTGCACTGGTGGACGTCTGGCGGCGAGGCAGCGGCACTGAACGTTCTGAAGCAGGATCTGTCGAAGGAAGGTTTTGCCTGGAAGGACGTTCCGGTTGCCGGCGGTGGCGGTGATGCGGCGATGACGGCGCTGAAGGCGATGGTTGCGGCCGGCACCTATCCGACAGCCTCGCAGATGCTGGGTTACACCGTGCTCGATTATGCCCAGGCCGGCGTCATGGGCGATCTGACGGAGACGGCGAAGAAGGAAGGCTGGGACAAGTCGGTTCCGGCAGCGCTGCAGAAGTTCTCGGTCTATGACGGCAAGTGGGTCGCTGCCCCCGTCAACGTCCATTCGGTCAACTGGCTGTGGATCAACAAGGCGGTGATGGACAAGATCGGCGGCACCCAGCCGAAGACCTTCGACGATCTGATTGCGCTGCTCGACAAGGCCAAGGCCGCGGGCGTCATCCCGCTCGCCCTTGGCGGCCAGAACTGGCAGGAAGCGACGATGTTCGATTCCATCGTGCTGTCGACCGGCGGTCCGGAGTTCTACAAGAAGGCCTTCAACGACCTCGACGAGGAATCGCTGAAGTCCGACACGATGAAGAAGTCCTTCGACAATCTGGCGACGATCATCAAATATGTCGACCCGAACTTCTCCGGCCGCGACTGGAACCTCGCCACCGCCATGGTCATCAAGGGTGATGCGCTGGTGCAGGTGATGGGCGACTGGGCCAAGGGCGAATTCGTTGCCGCCAAGAAGACGCCGGACACCGACTTCCTGTGCTACCGCTTCCCCGGCACCGACGGCAGCGTGGTCTACAACTCCGACATGTTCGGCATGTTCAACGTCCCCGACGACCGCAAGGCCGCACAGGTGGCACTGGCCACGGCAACGCTGTCGAAGAGCTTCCAGTCGGCCTTCAACGTCGTCAAGGGTTCGGTGCCGGCCCGTACCGACGTTCCCGACACCGACTTCGACGCCTGCGGCAAGAAGGGCATCGCCGACCTGAAGGCCGCCAATGAGGGCGGCACGCTGTTCGGCTCGCTCGCTCAGGGCTACGGCGCGCCTCCGGCGATCGCCAATGCCTATAAGGACGTCGTCTCGAAGTTCGTCCACGGCCAGATCAAGACCTCCGACGAGGCCGTGACCCAGCT
>NZ_NWSQ01000039.1 GCF_002531725.1 Rhizobium sp. L43 | reverse complement strand
ACCTCGCGGGTCACCTCAGCCTTGCCGTCACCGATCTCGATCTTCGAGGCGAAGGTCGCCTGGGCCGAACCCAGAAGTGCGGCCAGCATCTGGCCGGTCTGATTGGAGTCGTCGTCGATCGCCTGCTTGCCGACGATGACAAGGCCGGGCTGCTCGGCATCGGCGACACCTTTCAGGATCTTGGCCACAGTGAGCGGCTCGACCGCATCATCGGTCTCGACCAGGATCGCCCGGTCCGCACCCATGGCAAGCGCGGTGCGCAGCGTCTCCTCGGCCTTGGCCGGGCCGATCGACACCACCACCACTTCCTCGGCCTTGCCGGCTTCCTTCAGCCGCAGCGCCTCTTCCACCGAGATCTCGTCGAACGGGTTCATCGACATCTTCACATTGGCAAGCTCGACGCCCGTGCCATCCGGCTTCACCCGGATCTTCACGTTGTAGTCGACAACCCGTTTGACGGGCACGAGAATCTTCATGGGGTCCTTCCTTCAGGGAAAACTGGCTTCAGAGACTTTTGTAAGAAAATGCGCGCTCTGGCGCTGCTCCGATGGTCGAATGGCGACATGGATACGCGTTTTTCCTCCAAATTCAACGCTTCCATCACGCCGCAGGCGATTTGCCTCGGCAATATATGACGTTTACGTTCACGTCAATATCGTCGCGTCAGCGCCGACCCCAGGGAAAGCGCTGTGTCGTCCGCCCGTCCGTGCCGGCCGCAATGGCCTCACCGGCGCCGGGGGCGTTTCTCACAGCACGGGGCGTGACGATCTCCCGGTCGAAGAGCGGCACGCCGGGTCGGCGCAGCACCAGGATCAGAAAAGCCCCGGCCAGGATGCCGCCGACATGCGCCCCCCAGGAAACGTCGCTGTCGGGTGTGATTGCCAGCATGAAGAACTGTTGCCCGATCCATAAAAGCAGCGGCACGAAGGCCGGTAGAGGCAGCGGTATACGGAAGAAGACCAGCACCCAAACCCTGACGCGCGGATGCAGCATGACATAGGCAGCAACCACGCCGGAGACTGCCCCTGATGCGCCGACCAGCGGCGCTTGCGACGTCATGCTCAGCAGGCCGTGGCAGAGCGCGCCGGCGGCGGCGCAGAGGAGGTAGAACATCAGGAAGCGCAGATGTCCCATCGCATCCTCGACATTGTCGCCGAAGACCCAGAGGAAGATCATGTTGCCGGCGAGATGCCAGAAGCCGGCGTGGACGAAGGCATAGGTAAGGTAAGTCAGCGGTTCCGGCACGATTTCGAGCCCCTGCGCCAGCACCGCGTCGCCGAAGACGATCGCCGGGATGTAGCCGAGCCCGACGGTCGTCGCCTGGGCCGCCTGCTCGCTCTCCAGGCTGGTGAGGAGCCAGATTGCGACATTCAGTGCGATCAGCGAGAGCGTCACCCACTGGACCTTGATATGTTTCAGCGTATTGGCGTCGTGAAGTGGTATGAACATAAAGGCCCCCCGGCGATCGTACTCGCGGTAAGCCTATCTGTTTTTTCCGGGAACCCAAAGCACATCCGCTTGGCCCCGGTCATTTGCATGACGCGCTGCGACGAAGAGGAAATCCGAGAGCCGGTTGACGTATTTCCTTGCCGGCTCGCTGACGATTTCGCCGTCGGTGCGGGCAAGCGCCACCATCAAACGTTCGGCGCGCCGCGCAATCGTGCGGGCAAGATGCAGATGTGCGGCAGCAGCGCTGCCGCCCGGCAGGATGAAGGATTTCAGCGGCTCGAGACCGGCGTTCAGTTGATCGATATCGCGCTCGACGCGGTCGACCTGGGTCTCGACGATCCGCAGCGGTTCGTAGGCCGGCGTCTCACCGGTATCAGGCGTGGCGAGATCGGCGCCGAGATCGAAGAGGTCGTTCTGGATCGACATCAGCATGACGTCGAGTTCGGGCAGGGCTGATGTGTGCAGCCGCGCCAGACCGATCGCGGAATTGGCCTCGTCGATCGTCCCGTAGGCTTCGACGCGCAAATCGTCTTTTGGCCGGCGCGGGCCGGAAACCAGTCCGGTCGTGCCGTCGTCGCCGGTTTTGGTGTAGATCTTGTTGAGTTTTACCATGCCGCACCGCCTGTCGAGGGGAGGGCGTTTGCGCTACCCCACCTTCCCTCATTCCTGTGCTCGTCACAGGAATCCAGTGCGCCCAAGTCCTTGGGCGCGGGAAACTCTTTTGAACGTTGCATTTGGTTATTCACCGCGCAGACGCGCGGTGGCTGGATTCCTGTGACAAGCACAGGAATGAGGGAGTTCGAGGAGGCGATAGTGCCCATATTTATCCCTCTACCGTTAGATTAGCCCTCAGCTCGGCCGGCCGCCGCCGGTGATCCAGAGCGTGATCATGATCAGGACGACGGCGATTGCCTGCAGCAGGACACGAAGCTGCATCAGCTTGTTGGAACGGTTGGCGTCGCCGCCCTTCATCATGTTGAAGAGGCCGCGGATCAGGACGAGGGCGACGGCGCCCATGACGATGATCGCAAGGATGTAGGTGACGGTGGACATGGCATTCAGCTTTCTCAGTCCGTCCAGCGCATCAGGCGGTAGAAGAGGTCTGCCGGAAGCAGCCGCTTCAGGAACATGCCCTGTTTAGCCGGAGTCGTTACAGGATAATGTGGCCTCGGATTTTTCGAGTTCAATGCGTGTTTCAATACGGAATAGACTGCTTCCGGGCCAAGCTTGTGGCGGTTGACCGGCCCCGATCCGTCAAGCCTTGCCAGTTGTCTGATATAGTCGGACGCGTGCGGCGAATTCCGGACGTCGATATGCTCCTTGATCCTTGCGAGCGCGTTGGCGGTGAAACGCGTGGCGATCGGGCCCGGTTCGATCAGGCTCACATGGATGCCGCTGCCCTGCAGCTCCATGCGCAAAGTGATGCTGAGGCCTTCGAGCGCAAATTTGGAAGCGGTATAGGCGCCTCGATAGCGATAGGGCACGATGCCGAGGATCGACGAGCACTGCACGATCCGTCCCTCTCCGTGTCTGCGCATCGCCGGAATGATCTGCCGCGTCAGTTCGTGCCAGCCGAAGAAATTCGCCTCGAACTGGGCGCGCAGCGCTGATGTCGAAAGATCCTCGACGGCGCCCGGCTGGCCGTAGGCGCCGTTGTTGAAGAGCGCGTCGATACGGCCGCCGCTGCGTTTGAGGACCGCACCGACCAGGTCGGAAATGGTCTCGGGCCTGGCATAGTCCATCAGGAAGGCTTCGATGCCGTCTGCCTCCAAGCCCGCCAAATCGTCCGGCTTGCGCACCGTTGCGAAGACGCGCCAGCCATCGGCTTTCAGCGCCCGCGCGCAATGAGCGCCGATACCGGACGAACATCCGGTCACGACGATGGTGCGCTCTCCCGCCATGGAATGATTCCTGTACAAAATGGGACTCGTTTCCCATATTCGGCCATAGGATACAATCTGGAAAGCCGGAGACGGAATGCCCAAGGTGCTGCGCACGATCTATGACGTGATCTACGACGCGATCTGTCACATGGTCGAGGATGACGGCTTTGCCATGGCGAGCCACGTGGCGCTGTCGAGCCTGCTTGCGGTTTTCCCCTTCCTGATCTTCGGCACGGCACTTGCAAGCTTTCTCGGCGCCGATCAGTTTTCCTCGACCGCCATCCATCTGATCTTCGACACCTGGCCGGAGGCGATCGCTAAGCCGCTGGCCGACCAGGTGCTGCAGGTGCTGACCATCCCGCGCGGCGGGCTGCTGACGATCTCGGTGCTGGCGGCCGCCTATTTCGCCTCGAACGGGGTCGAAGCGTTGCGCATCTCGCTCAATCGCGCCTACCGGGTGCAGGAGACGCGGCCCTGGTATTTCACCCGTCTCTTCAGCCTCGGCTATGTGCTAATCGCGGTCATCATCTTTGCAGCGATCAGCATTCTGCTCGTCGCCCTGCCGCTGGCGCTCGATTATTCCAGGAAATGGTTCCCACTGTTTGCCGATACGCTCGACATCGTCTTCAGCTGGCGCATCTATGGCACGCTGGTGGTTCTGACGGTCGGACTGCTGGTCATGCATCTCTGGCTGCCGGCCGGCAAGCGGCGGGTCTTCGACGTCATTCCGGGTGTGCTGCTGACGCTGCTTCTCTGGCTCGCGGGGGCACTGATCTTTGCCTATTACCTGGCGACCTTCGCCAATTATACCGCCACCTATGCCGGTCTCGCCTCCGTCATGATCGTGCTGATTTTCCTCTACATGGTCGGCGTCATCTTCATCATCGGGGCGGAGATCAATGCGGCGCTGATCAAATTCCGCGTCTTCCGGATGTTTTCGCATACGCTTTCGATCGTCGGCAGAGAGCGTGTCGAACGGCGATCAGAGCCCGACAAGACGGCGAATATCGGCCCCTGACAGGCCGCGGGCACGCAATTCGGCAAGCCCACTGTCGCCTTCGCTTTTCGAAAGCTTGCGGCCCTGCGCATCCAGGACGAGGCGATGATGGTGATAGAGGGGCTGCGGCAGGTCGAGCAGCACCTGCAGCAGCCGGTGCACCGATGTCGTCGGGAAGAGGTCGAAGCCGCGCACGACATGGCTGACACCCTGCAGCGCATCGTCGACGACCACCGACAGATGGTAGCTCGACGGGGCGTCCGAGCGCGATAGGATGACATCGCCCCAGGCTTCAGGCTCGGCGGCGATCTCGCCCGATCTGCCGTCGCCGGTTTCCGTCCAGAACAGCAGCTCGCCGGTCAGCGCGAGCGCCTTGCGCATATCGAGCCGCCAGGCATGTTTCCTGCCCGAGGCCAGCATGTCCCGCCATTCGACTTCCGGGCGCTCGCGATCGTTGGCGGGATAATGCGGCGTGCCGTCGGGATCGCGCGGCCAGGATTCACCGGCCGCCTCATAGGCGGCGACGCGTGCCTTCACCTCACCGCGCGTCAGGAAGGCCGGATAGACCAGGCCGCGCTCGATCAGCGCATGCAGCGCCGCCTGATATTCGGCGAAATGTTCCGACTGGCGCCGCACCGGACTTTCCCAGCCAATCCCCAGCCAGTCGAGATCCCTGAGGATGCCGGCCTCGAAATCGGGCGTGCAGCGCGCCTGGTCGATGTCCTCGATGCGCAGCAGCAGGCGGCCATGCCAGGCCTCCGCCATGTCGCGGTTCAGGAGGGCCGAGAGGGCATGGCCGAGATGCAACTGTCCGTTCGGGCTCGGCGCAAAACGAAATACAGGTTTTTGACGCTCACTCGTGATCATGCTTTCTTCTGCCATGGATTTCAGTTTCGAACCACTGGGAGGAAATGTGCAGATCATCCGCAACGACGACGACGTCAGGCGGGGGCTGGAAGCGCTGCTCGGCCTCGATCCGCGCCTTGCGCCGATCGCAGCGGATATCGGGCCGCTTCCGTTGCGGCTGCGCGAGCCTGGTTTTGCCGGCCTTGCCCATATCATCGTCTCGCAGATGGTATCGCGCGCCAGCGCCGAGGCGATCTGGCGGCGGATGCTGCCGGCGGACGGTCTGCTGACCGCCGAAGGCTACACGCTGCTTCATTCCGAGGCCTGGCGGGAATTCGGCCTGTCGCGCGCCAAGGCCGAGACGCTGTCGCGGATCGCTGAAGCCGTTGCCTCCGGCCGCCTCGATCTTTCCGGGCTCTGCCTGAAGCCGCCTGATGAAGCGCTTGGTGAACTCACCGCGCTCAAGGGCGTCGGTCCGTGGACGGCGGAGGTTTATCTGATGTTCTGCGGCGGCCATGCCGATGTCTTTCCGGCCGGCGATGTGGCGCTGCAGAATGCCGTCGGTGCGGCATTCGGTCTCGCGGCACGGCCGCAGGCGAAGGCGCTTGCCGCGCTTTCGGAAGCCTGGTCGCCGTGGCGCTCCGTGGCGGCACGGCTTTTCTGGGCCTATTACGCCGCGAAAACGCGCCGCGACATGGTGCCGACCGGCTGATCGGCAACACTCTTCAAATTGCCTTTATCCTCTGAATTTATTGGACTTCACAATCCTGTAACAACCGGCCTAATATACAGGTGCAGATGCCGAATCGATCAGGAGAGTCCCTTGACGATTGCAGTCTCCCCCCAGGCCCTGCCAGCGCTCGTTCTGAACGCTGACTACCGGCCGCTGAGTTATTACCCCTTGTCGCTGTGGTCCTGGCAGGACGCGATCAAGGCGGTATTTCTCGACCGTGTGAACATCATCGCAGAATATGAACATTCGGTTTCCTCACCGAGTTTCTCGATGCGGCTTCCGAGTGTCGTGTGCCTGAAGACTTACGTTCAGCCGTCCCGCAATCCTGCTTTCACCCGGTTCAACGTCTTCCTGCGCGACCGGTTCGAATGCCAGTATTGCGGCGCCCATGACGACCTGACCTTCGACCATGTCATCCCGCGCGCCCATGGCGGCGAGACGACCTGGGAGAATGTCGTGGCAGCCTGTTCGCCCTGCAATCTGCGCAAGGGCAGCAAGCTTCCCAAGCAGGCAAGCATGTTTCCGTCGCAGAAGCCCTATCAGCCGACGGTGCAGGATCTGCACAATAACGGCCGGCTGTTCCCGCCGAACTATCTGCATGATAGCTGGCTCGACTATCTCTATTGGGATACCGAACTGCAGCCTTGATCGAATTGCTTACGCAGCCTTGCGAACGCCGAGGAAGGCAAAGGCTGCGAGCAGAATTCCGGCAATCACGTTCCAGCCTGCAAAAGACAGGCCGAGGACCCTCAGCGCCGCATCGGTGCAGGACGGGCCTTTGATCGTATTGAGCTCGGTGAGCAGGTCGCCGGCATTGCTCGTCATGCTGTTTGCCGTCGTCGAGCAGGTGGCCGGCCCCGGCCAGAAATGCCATTCGACGCCGGCGTGGTAGACGCCCATGCCTGCTGTGACCAGCATCAGGATGCCGGCGGCGAGAATGAGCGCGCGGGTGATCCAGTTCGGCAGGCCGACGAGTTCGGAGATGGCGGCGAGGATGGCGATCGGGATGGCGTAATAATAAGGCTGGCGCTGCAGCAGGCAGAGCGCGCAGGGAATATAGCCACCGATATATTGGAAGCCGAGCGCCGTGCCGACTGCTGCCGCCATGCCGACCGCGAGCAACAGGGAATAGACGAAGCCGGGGCGGGCGAGCGGAGAAGAAGTGGCAGTCATGGCAGAACTCCGCAAGTGGGGCCTAATGAGCGAAAGAGCGGTAGCCGACGTATAGCACGATCACGGCACCGGCACCGATGCCGACGATCTGGCCGAGGCGCTTCTCGATGAAATCCCGGATCGGCTCGCCGTAGCGGCGCAGCAGCCAAGCAAGGAAGAGGAAACGCGCGCCACGCGCAACGATCGCCGAAACAATGAAAAGACCCAGATTGACGTGGATGACGCCGGACAGGATCGTGACGATTTTGATCGGGGGCAGATGTGCGAGACCTGAGGTGACGAGCAGCAGCAGGATCGTCTCGTAGGTGACATAGGCCTTCATCTGCTCGAAGGCTTCGAGCTTGCCGTAGAATTCGAGAACCGGCCGCGCCACCGTCTCATAGGCATAAAAGCCGAGCGCCCAGCCGGCGATGCCGCCGAGCACGGAGGCGGCGGTGGCAATCAGGGCATAACGATAGGTGCGTTCCGGCTTGGCAAGCGCCATCGGCAGGAAGAGCACATCGGCGGGGACGAGAAAGACGGAGCTTTCGACGAAGGCGATGACGGCGAGCCAGACTTCGGCCGATTTGCGCGAGGCCAAAGACATGGTCCAGTCGTAAAGTCTGCGGAGCATTCCGTTTCCTTCCTGTTGCAGTGCAAAAAGCTTTAGGGGTCGTGCGCGGCGCTGTAAATGCTCGCCCGTGTCCTTCATGCCACCGCCATCCAAAAATTTTCGTGATGCGGGGCGTCGACGCCTCTCCCAAGATTTCACGGGATTGCGAATCGGCCATTCTGCAGCAAGCTTTCTGATCGATGTGCAGGGTGGCAAAAGAATGTTCAAAGTGATCGAAGGCGGCCTTGGGCGGGCCGTGCAAATGAATGTAAAGGCCGAAGAGGGCGGCAGTCCGAGCCGGGACGATGTGCGTCGGGAGGCGGCGCGGCGGCTCAGCGAAAGCGGCTATCATCTGTCGCGTGTTCGCGAATTTGCGACCGGCATGCCGATGCTGGCGGCGCTCAAACACCTGTCGCTGCAGATCGATTTCGCAGCCGAAGCCTTGTCGCGGCTCGACCCGATCCCCGAGGATTTCCGCTCCGATGGCTATTGGCCGGCGGGCTGAAACTTTCGTAAGCGGTGTATTCGCATCTGGGATTTCATCCCCACTGCGGTTTGCGTTTCACGACAGGTCCATCGACTTTTCCCACTGCTGCCGCAGGACGTTCATCTCCGTGCGCTTCTGAGCCATCTCGCTGACGGCGGCGCGCAGATTGGGATGACGCGCCATGAACATGTTGAAGTCGCGCCGCTCGAGCACCTCGAACTGGCAGAAGTCGACGGCGATGACGTCGGCGGTGCGCCGTCCGCCGGTGAGAAGCGCCATTTCGCCGAAGAAGGCGCCCGGTTCCAGGCGAATCGCGCCGCTGGCAAGCCGGACTTCCACCGCCCCCGAAGAGATGAAATACATGCCGTCGCCACGGTCGCCGCGGCGGATGACGCGTTCGCCGGGTGGAGCGGACTTCGCCTTGAAGAGCAGCAGCAGCTCCTCCTGCGCGTCCTCGTCGACCTCGGAGAACAACGGGAAAGTTTCGATCAGCTGCTGCATCTTCAGTTGATGCTGGCGTTCGCGCTCCTCGCCGAGCGCCCTGATCTTTTCCAGTTCCTTGCCGAGCATCTTCTGCCTCTTTCGGCCGTAATTCTCCCAAAGGGAGGGCCATGTCGAATGGGCATATTTCTTCAGTCCGTCGGTCGCCAGGATCACGATCGGGTTGAGTGTGATCGACAGGATTGCGGCGGCCAGGATCAGATCCTGACCCTCATGCGGCAGAAGCCCGAGCGACACGCCGAGACCGGCGAGGATGAAGGAAAATTCGCCGATCTGGGCGAGGCCGCCGGCCAATGTCAGCCCCAGGCCGATCGGATATCTGAGCAGGATGACGATCAGGAAGGTGATGATGCCCTTGCCGAGGATGACGAGCGCCAGCGCACCGATCACGGCCAGCGGCTGGCGCACCAGGATCGAGGGGTCGAAGAGCATGCCGACGGAGACGAAGAACAGCACGGAGAAGGCATTCTGCAGCGGCAGCGAATCGGCGGCCGCCCTGTGGCTGAGCTGGGATTCGCTCATGACGACGCCGGCAAAAAATGCGCCGAGCGCAAAGGAAACGCCGAAGATCGCCGCCGAGCCGAAGGCGATGCCGAGGGCGATCGCCAGGACCGTCAGCGTGAAGAGTTCACGCGAGCCGGTGCGGGCGATCATCGTCAACAGCCAGGGCACGATGCGAGGGCCGAGGAAGATCGCCATGGCGGCGAAGGCCGCCACCTTCAACAGCGTCAGGCCGATCGTCAGCACCAGCGGCAACTCGCCGAGGCCGTGGTTGGTCGTATCGGCGGCGTTGCCACCCAGAAGCTCTGCGAGCGCCGGCAGCAGCACCAGCGCCAGCACCATCACCAGATCCTCGACGATCAGCCAGCCGACGGCGACGCGTCCGCTTGGCGCGTTGACGAGATTGCGCTCCTCCAGCGCCTTCAGGAGAACGACGGTGCTCGCCACCGACAGGCTGAGGCCGAGGACGATGCCGGCGCCGAGGCTCCAGCCCCAGAGTTGGCAAAGGCCGACGCCGAGCAGGGTGGCGAGAATGATCCGCCCGATCGCGCCAGGCACGGCGATACCGCGCACGGCGAGCAGGTCGGAGGCGGAAAAATGCAGGCCGACGCCGAACATCAGAAGGATGACGCCCATTTCGGCGAGCTGGCCGGCAAGGGCGGTGTCGGCGACGAAGCCGGGGGTGAACGGCCCCATCAGGATGCCGGCCATCAGGTAGCCGACGAGCGGCGGCAGCCGGAGCCGATCGGCGCCGTAGCCCAGGATCGCGGCGAAAACAAAACTGACGGCAACCGTCGCGATGAGTCCTACTTCCTGATGCACGTCCGCCCTCTCTTGTGTAGCGGCGGCCACTTTGGACGAAGCGCAAGCAAAATTAAACAGGTGATTTGCGTTGCGAGGCCTTCGTTCTCAGTCCCGGGCGGTCGGGCGCAGACGTCTATCGTCGTCCGCGGCACCGTTGGGCCGTCACCGATGTCGGAACCAGTTGGATCCTACCTCGTTGCCCTTTCATCAAAAAAGGAGAAACGACATGCGGAAGATCATCCTGAACTGTACTGTGGCGGCCCTTGCCGCCTGCTCGTTTGCAGCGCCTGTTCTCGCCGACAGCGTCTATGTCAGGGAACGTTCCTATGACGACGGCTATCGTCATGAGCGGGTAAGACCCGGCATCACCATCAGCGAGCGTGGCGTCACTTTCGGTGCGGTGCGCGAACGTGAGCACCGCCGCTATCGCGACAATGGCTGCGAAACCAGAAGCGTCACCCGCCAGACCGATGAAGGCGAGGTCACCAAGACGGTTCGACGCTGCTATTAACTGCAATATGCGACAAGGACGAAGCCCGGTTCCACGAGCCGGGTTTTCGCCTTTCGTGGCAGGACGATCTGAATGGGTGGTGGAAGTGGTCCGTCGGTGTTATGAGCACGCCTTTGGTACATGCGCGCTCCTGGCGCAAACACCTCCCGCACAGGATTATCACTATGATTGAGCTTACACCGTCCCAGATTGCCGCCCTCAAACTCGCCAGGGATGGAGACCTCTATCCTCAGCCGGCCAATAAATGGACGCACCAGAACGCCACAGTGACTTACGCAAAAACCGACCGTTGGAAAGAGCGGCCGCAGAAAATTAAATCAGTCACTGCCAAGACGCTGGGCGAGTTGAAGGAGCCGGGTTTCCTCGAGCGGCGGCACCTGGATGACGACGTCTCAAAAGACGTCTACGGCATCACCATGGCCGGCAAGATGTGGCTGTTGAAGAATAAGTAGTTTCACCTGCATGCGAAGATGATGGCAGCTAACCGAGCATTACCGCCTCCGCTTAGCTGCTCTCTTCGGCCTGCCGAGCCGAGCTCGCAGAGCGAAGGCTGGTGCCCCATGCCGGGGTCGAACCAGCACTTCTTTCGAAACTCGATTTTGAGTCGAGCGCGTCTACCAATTCCGCCAATGGGGCAACGGATACGGACCGGGCGGCTGTCTAACATGCGAGCGCCCGCGCGCGCAAGACGGTTGGGCGAAGTTATAGGACTGATCCGGTGGAGAGACCCGGCCTCGTTTCGAGGCCGGATCATGTCTGATATCAATGGGCGGCGGCGGGCGCCGGGCTGCTTACCCCGGACTTCTTCAGCGTGATTGCCAGGATCGAGGCCAGCAGGCAGAAGGCGCCGGCGACGAAGAAGGCGGGCAGGTAGCTCGAAAGCTCGGTGCGCGAGAGGCCGGCGCCATAGGCGGCGGTGGCGGCTCCCAGCTGGTGACCGGCAAAGACCCAGCCGAAGACGAGGCCGACCTTTTCACGGCCGAAGCGGTCGGCGGCGATCTTGACGGTCGGCGGCACGGTGGCAATCCAGTCGAGGCCGTAGAAAACGGCAAAGATCGAAAGGCCGTAAAAGCTGAAATCGCTGAAGGGCAGGTAGAGCAGCGACAGGCCGCGCAGGCCGTAATACCAGAAGAGCAGCCAGCGATTGTCGAAGCGGTCGGACAGCCAGCCGGAGCCGATGGTGCCGAAGAAATCGAAGATGCCCATGACGGCGAGCACGCTGGCGGCAGCCACCGGCACGATGCCGAAATCGCCGCATAGGGTGACGAAATGGGTCTGGATCAGGCCGTTGGTGCTGAGCCCGCAGATGAAGAAGGTGGCAAAGAGGATCCAGAAGGTCGAGGTCTTCGAAATTTCCTTAAGCACGGTGATCGGCGTCATCAGCGCGACGCCAAGCGAGGTGCTTGCCGGCGGCGGCGTCACCTGCGTTTCGCCGAGAGCCGGCAGGTTGAGGTCGGCCGGGCGGTCGCGCATGAAGGCGAGCACGGCAAGGGCTGCGACCATGATCATGGCGCAGACGAAAAACACCGTCGAGCGCCAGCCATAGCGTTCCGTCAGCTCGGCCATCAGCGGCAGAAAGACGAGCTGGCCGGTGGCCGAGCTTGCCGAAAGCATGCCGACGACCAGACCGCGATGCTTGGTAAACCAGCGTGAGGAGACCGTCGCGGCGAGCACCATGGCCGTCAGGCCGGTGCCGAAGCCGACGACGATGCCCCAGAGCAGCAGCAGCTGCCATAGCGTCGTCATGAACAGCGAGCCGATAAAGCCGGCGCCGATCAGCGCCAGCGCGAAGACGATGACCTTGCGCACGCCGTAATAATTCATGAAGGCGGCGGCGAACGGTCCCATGAAGCCGAACAGGATCAGGCGGATCGCCAGCGCCGAGGAAATCTGCGACGTCTCCCAGCCGAACTCATCCTGCAGCGGCTTGATGAGCACGCCGGGTGCGCCCATGGCGCCGGCGGTGACCAGCATGGTGAGGAAGGTGGCGGCAACGACGACCCAGCCGTAATGGATATTGCGCCGGGCAAGGGTGGAGGCGAGGGCTGTGGAAACCATGGGCAAGATTCCGTTCGAATTCAGATTGGGGAAGATACAGGACCAGTTTACATGATGGCCATCATATTTCTTGCGTATTGATGATGGACGTCATATATTTTGTCAAGCGACTATTTCTGGAGATGACAATGCGGGTCAGCCGCGAAAAATTTGCCGAAAACCGCGAAAAGATCCTGAGCGTTGCCGGCGTGCTTTTCCGCGAAAACGGTTTCGATGGCGTTGGCGTCGCCGACATCATGAAGGCGGCGGGGCTGACGCATGGCGGCTTTTACGGTCATTTCGGTTCGAAGGACGATCTGGCGTTGGAGGTCAGCCGCAAGCTGATCGACAGGGTCGAAACGCGCTGGAAGGAACATATCGCCGAATCGCCGGACCGGCCGCTGGAATCGCTTCTCGACCATTATATCCACTGGCGTACGGTCGACGATCCGGGCGGCAGCTGCGTCTTCGCAACGTTGATCCAGGAGGTGAGCCGCAGCCGCGGCGCGGTCCGCGCAGTGTTCAGCGATGGGCTGTCCGTGCTGGTCGACACGCTCGCCGATATCGTTCCCGGCGAGACCGAAGAAGAACGCCGCGCCAATGCCGCAACGACGCTCTCCTCGATGATGGGCGCCGTCATTCTTGCCCGCGCGGTCGAGGACAGGGCGCTTGCCGAGCAATTCCTGGTGACGATGCGCCGGCAGCTCGACCCCGGCAGCCGACCAGCGACTACTTGAAGCCGGCGATCGCGTGCGGGATGTAGGGTGCTTCCAGGGCCGCGATTTCCTCGGCGGTGAGCTTCACCGAGAGCGAGGCAACAGCGTCGGTAAGGTGGTTCGGTTTGGACGCGCCGATGATCGGCGCGGTCACCGCGCTCTTCTGCAGGATCCAAGCGGTTGCGACCTGGGCGCGGGAGATGCCGCGGGCCTTGGCGATCTCGGCCACCGCTCCGACGATCCTGCGGTCGGCATCAATAGACTGGGTGTAGAGCGTCTTGCCGAATTCGTCGGTTTCGCTGCGCGCCGTCGTCTCGTCCCAGTCGCGGGTCAGGCGGCCGCGGGCAAGCGGGCTCCAGGGGATGACGGCGATCTTCTGATCCTCGCAGAGCGGCAGCATTTCCCGCTCTTCCTCGCGGTAGAGCAGGTTCAGGTGATCCTGCATGCTGACGAATTCGGTCCAGCCGTTCAGCCTGGAGACGTAGAGCGCCTTGGCGAACTGCCAAGCATACATGGAGGAAGCGCCGATATAACGCGCCTTGCCCGATTTGACCACGTCGTGCAGCGCCTCCAGCGTTTCCTCGATCGGCGTCGTATAGTCGAAACGGTGGATCTGGTAGAGGTCGACATAATCGGTGCCGAGGCGGCGCAGACTGTTGTCGATCTCGTCGAAGATCGCCTTACGCGACAGGCCGGCGCCGTTCGGACCCGGCCGCATGCGGTTGAACACCTTGGTCGCCAGCACGATGTCCTCACGCTTGGCGAAGTCTTTTATGGCGCGGCCGACGATCTCTTCTGACGAACCGTTGGAATAGGTGTTGGCGGTGTCGAGGAAATTGATGCCGAGGTCGATCGCCTGCCTGATCATCGCCCGGCTTTCCTCTTCCCTGAGGCTCCAGGCATGATTGCCGCGGCCGGGATCGCCGAAGGTCATGCAGCCCAGGCAGATTTTCGACACTTCCAAACCGGTCTTTCCAAATTTCGCATATTCCATGAAACGACTCCGTGATGAGTTGGTGGACCCAATTCCGATGCCCCAGGCGGCTTTCCCTGATCTAGTGCGGAAACCGGCGAAGTCGCAGGGTGCTTGGCGAAGAATCGGTTCTGCCATGCGCGCAACAATACGTGATGGCTTTTGAAGCCGCGCTTGTGATCGCCGCCCGAACCGGCCGCTTGCGCATCTGCAGCACAAGGTGTTAGCTGGTGCAACATTCACCGGATTTCGCCTATGATACTGCCGCCCCATGATCGCTACGACGATCTCTATCGCGATTTCTCGTGGCGGGTTCCCGAAGATTTCAATATCGGCCGCGCCGTCAGCGACGACTGGGCGGTTCGAGCGCCGGAGCGTGTCTGCCTCGAACATTTCAGTCCGGATGGCCGTCACCGCGCAATGACCTATCGCGCGCTCGCAGACCAGTCCTCGGCCTTCGCCAATGCCCTCGTTTCGCTTGGGATCGAACGCGGCGATCGTGTCGCGCTGCTCTTGCCGCAATCCTTCGAGACGGTGATCGCGCATGTAGCGATCTACAAGACCGGCGCGATTGCGCTGCCGCTGGCGCTGCTCTTCGGCATCGAGGCGCTGGAATACCGGCTGAAGGCGGCAGGTGTCACGGCCGTCGTCACCAATGGCTTCGGTCTCGAGCGCATCCGGCAGATCCGTGAGCGCCTGCCGATGCTGAAACATGTGGTCAGCATCGACGGGGCGAGCGCCGATGCGGCCGCCTTTGACGATCTGGTGAACGGCCATTCCCCCGTCTTCGACGTCGCCAGGACCGGCCCGGACGATCCGGCGCTGATGATCTTCACCTCGGGAACGACCGGGCCGCCGAAGGGTGCCTTGCATGGCCACCGCGTCCTGCCCGGCCATATTCCCGGTATGCAGTTTGCCCATGAGGGGTTTCCGCGAGCCGGCGACAAGGTCTGGACGCCGTCCGATTGGGCCTGGGCTGGCGGGCTGCTCAACGCACTGCTGCCGAGCCTGCTGCTCGGCGTTCCCGTCGTCTCGTCGCCGGCGCAGAAATTCGATGCCGATATGGCCTATCGCATCATGGCGGAGATGAAGGTGCGCAATGCCTTCATTCCGCCGACGGCGTTGCGGCTGATGCGATCCGTTGCCGATCCGCGCTCCAAATACGATCTGGTCCTGCGCACCATCGGCTCGGCCGGAGAGGCGCTCGGCCGCGAGACCTATGAATGGGCGCGGCGCACGCTCGGCATCACCGTCAATGAATTCTACGGCCAGACGGAGTGCAATTTCGTACTCGCGTCGAGCGCTGCCTATGGCGTCACCAAGGCGGGCGCCATCGGGCGTGCAGTGCCCGGGCATCGCGTCGCCATCGTCAGCGAGGCCGGCGAGGAATTGCCGGTGGGCGAACCGGGCCAGATCGCCATCGCCAGTCCCGACCCTGTGATGTTCCTCGGCTATTGGGACGATGCGGCGGCGACCGAGAAAAAATTCGCCAAAGCCTGGCTGCTCACCGGCGATATCGGCCGGCAGGACGCCGAGGGCTACGTCACCTTCGAAGGCCGCGACGACGACGTCATCACCTCGTCGGGATACCGCATCGGTCCGGCCGAGATCGAGGACTGCCTGATCGGCCATCCCGCCGTGCAGCTTGCCGCCGCCGTCGGCAAACCCGATGCCGTGCGCACCGAGATCGTCAAGGCCTATATCGTGCTGTCACCGGGTCATCCGCCAAGCGAGGCGCTGGCCGCCGATATCAGGGAATGGGTGAAGACGCGGCTTTCGATGCACGAATATCCGCGCGAGGTGGAATTCATCGATGCATTGCCGCTGACCACCACCGGCAAGGTGATTCGTCGCTTGCTGCGCGAAAGGGCGGCGGCCGAGGGTTAACCTCGGCCGGCAAGCGACATGATCTTTTCGCGCAGCATCTTCGCCATGTTGCGGGTGCTGCGGTACATGTGCAGTTGGGCTGTGACCTGGCGCATGTCGCGGTCGCTGTTCTGCGTCAGGCCGATCACCAGCGTTCCCATCTCCTCGCGCTCCTGCCAGAAGCGGCTCATGATCGGGTGGTCGGAGACGGCGCAGGAATCGGAGCGGACGATATTGGCGTCGTCGAGATGCCATTCGGTCAGTTCGCTCATCAACAGCTTGCCCGGTGAATAGCGGGCATAGTTTTCGTTATAGGCGGTCTTCCAGGTATAGGCTTCGCCCCCCATCATCAGCACGACGATGGCGGCGATCGCCTTGCCGTTGAGATCGATCGTGTGAACACGCACGGCATCGACGGCGGCAAGATTCGATACCGCCTCGCGGGCGAAGGCCGTGTGGTAGCGATCGGTGACGAGAGCGCTTCGCCGCTTGCCCTTCCAGCCGCCGGCTTCCATCGCCAGGAACTCCTCGAAGCGGATATGGATTTCGCGCGGCTGGCGGGCGACGGCATAGACCGCGGTTCCCTGTTCCTCCAGCAGGCGCCATTGGCGGCGCATCTCGCGCATATGCGAGGAGGAGACGGTTTTGCTGAGATAGGCCGGCGCCTCTTCGTCGCTCTGCAGCATCGGGCGCAGATAGGGATTGGTGACGGTGACGGGGAGATTGCGGCTGAGCGCCACGGCCTTGAGCATGCGCACGAAGATGCCGTTCAGCCGCAGATCCGGCAGAACCAGGATGCCGGGCAGATTGAGATCGTGCGCGATCAGCCCCTCGAAGAGATTGTCGAGGGTTTCGGCGGCATCCTCGCTGTCGACGAGCGGCGTGCCGAGCGGACCGAAGCTGTTCGACCAGCCGCGGATGATCGACGGGCCGACGGCAAAGCCCGGCTTGTCGATCGAAAACGGCATCAGGAAGCGCATGCGGCTGCGGCCGGCATTGTGGTCGCGGATCAGCGCGAAGTTCACCTGCCGGTCTTCGAGCCGTGGCATGGCGGGTGCGAGGAAGCGACCGGAGAAAAAGACGTTCGGCTCCATCGCCCGGTTGGAGAGAAAGTCGAGCTCTTCCTGAAGCTCATAGCCGAGCTTGCCGGGATAGAGGCAGAGCTCGCGCCCCGGCCGGCCGATCTCGGCGCGCGCCTCGGCCCGCGGCGCTTCGAAATTCAGCGCGGCGAGATCATGCACCATGCGGTTGGCGATGCTGTCGGTGCTTTCGGTGACGGGGGGAATGCGCACCATCTATCGAACTCTCATTTCTGGCGTTGCGGCGGAGGGGCTGGCGAAGGCGAAAAGGACGATGCCGAGCGCGCGGCGCACGGCGAGATGCAGCAGGATCGCCTCGACCGCCATGGCCGAGGCCGTGGCAATCGCGGTGCCTTCGATGCCGTAATGCGGGATCAAAGCAAGGTTGAGGCCGACATTGGCGGCCAATGCGCCGGCATAGAGCGCGACGCAGAGGTTCTGCTTGCCGGCCATCATCAGCAGCGTTTCGGCCGGGCCGACCAGCGATTTGGCGAGGATGCCGGCGAGCAGGATTGCCATCACCAGATAACCTGACGTAAAGGCGCCGCCGAAGAGCGACAGCAGCAGGTGACCGGCCGCAAGCACGACAAGGCCGACCCCGAGCGCCGGCCAGAAGGTCCAGCGGGCGGCGTCGATGGCAGCGGTTGCCAGCTGGGCGTGGTCGCCTTCGGCGATGATCGAGGAAAAGCGCGGGCCGGAGGCTGCCTTGACCGAGAAATTGATGAAATGCACCAGCGCCATCGTCTTGGCGGCGGCGAAGTAGATGGCGACGTCGTGCGGCTCGAGGAAGATGCCGACAACGACGACATCGGAATTGGTGAGCAGAAAGCTCACGCCCTCGATCAGGAAAATCGGAAAGGCGACGCTGAACCAGGCGAGGAAATCGACCTTGCGCGGGCCTTCGTCATAATGCCGGCGAAGGCGATAGAGCGTGGCGGCATACTGGCCGAGCGCGGTGACGAAGGTCGCGGCGAGCGCTGCCTGCATCGCGGTGACGGCCGTATGCTCGGCGCCGATGGCAATCGCGATCAGCATGAAGACGATGATGAGGATCGGGCGGACGATATAGACCGGGCCCAGCGCCATGACCGGCCAATGGTTCGCCCGCGACGTGCCTTCCAGAATGTCGCCGAGCGCGATCATCGGCATAGCGAGCAGACCGAGGAAGATCGGGACGAGATAATAGACCTGGATCATATGGCCGAAGAAATGCAGCCCGAGCATGCCGGCGGCGAGCACCGCCGTGCCGGAAAGCAGCGCAAAGATGCGCGCCGTGCCGGTCAGGCCGCGGATTTCCTCGAAGGCGCCGGCTGCCCTGTATTGCGGCAGGAAGCGAACGATGGCCGTGTGGAAACCAAGGCAGGAGAGATCACCGAAGACGACGACCAGCACCCAGACGAAAACGAAGATGCCGTATTCATATTCGCCCATCAGCCGGGCAAGCACGATCTGGGAGACGAAGGCAAGGGCAGCACTGAGGACGCGGATCGAAAAGGCCGTCAGCGCCATGCGCTGGGCGGCGGCCTTCTCTCCGCGTTCGGTGAGCACGGCAGCAAGCATGCGCAGCGTACGGCTGCCGATCGGGCGCAGACCCGCGGGCAGCATCTTCTCCGCTGTTTCTATGACCGCCATGATGAACACGCAAAACTCTAAGGTCAGGCAAAATCGCAGCCGAAGTCTTGACAGAACAGGGTTAAGAAACGGTTCCGGATCGGGCCTGCTGCGCGACCCTGAAATTGCGATTGCTAGAAAAGAAAATGCCGCCCGAAGGCGGCATTTTCTGGGTCTTTGCGGTTTGTCTCAGACCTGTTCGAAGGCGCCGTGGCAATGCTTGTATTTCTTGCCGGAACCGCAGGGGCAGGTCTCGTTGCGGCCGACTTTGCCCCAGGTGGCCGGGTCATCGGGGTTGCGGTTCTCAGGAGAAACGATGACTTCCGATGCCTGGTAGATCGCCGGGGCGAAATCGTCCTCGCCGGTCGTCGGATCCAGGTGATGGGCCTGCATCAGCGGCGGTTCCGGCTCGGCAGGGGCCTGCTGCACCAGCTCGACGCGCATCAGCTGAGCGGTGACGGCCTCGCGCAGATTGTTGAGCAGCGCCGTGAACAGCTCGAAGGCTTCCGATTTGTATTCCTGCAGCGGATCGCGCTGGGCATAACCGCGGAAGCCGATGACGGAGCGCAAATGGTCGAGATTGACGATGTGCTCGCGCCAGAGATGATCGAGCGTCTGCATGACGATCGAGCGTTCGACATAATGCATGATATCGTCGCCGAAACGCTCGGCCTTTTCCGTGAAGGCGGCGTTGGCCGCTTCCGTCAGGCGCTCGCGGATATCGTCTTCGCCGATGCCTTCTTCCTTCACCCAGTCCTCGACCGGCAGGTCGAGATTGAGGATATTCAAGGCACCGGTCTTCAGGCCGGCGGCATCCCATTGTTCGGCGTAGGCGCGCTCGGGGATATGCTTTTCGACCATGTCCTCGATCACCTCACGGCGCATGTCGGAAACGGTCTCGGAAATATTGGTCGATTCCATCAGTTCGAGACGCTGCTCGAAGATCACCTTGCGCTGATCGTTGAGAACGTCGTCATACTTCAGGAGGTTCTTGCGGATATCGAAGTTGCGGGCTTCGACCTTCTTCTGGGCGCGCTCCAGGGCCTTGTTGATCCAGGGATGGACGATCGCCTCGCCCTCCTTGAGGCCGAGCTTGGTCAGCATGCTGTCCATGCGGTCGGAGCCGAAGATGCGCATCAGGTCGTCCTGAAGCGAGAGATAGAATTTCGAGCGGCCGGGGTCGCCCTGACGGCCGGAGCGGCCGCGCAACTGGTTGTCGATGCGCCGGCTTTCATGGCGTTCGGTGGCGATGACGTAGAGACCGCCGGCGGCGAGCGCTTTCTGCTTGAGTTCCTTGATCTCCTCGACGATCGCCTGGATTCGGGCGTCACGTTCCGGACCGGCTTCGACCTCGCCGAGTTCGCGCTCGATACGCATGTCGAGGTTGCCGCCGAGCTGGATGTCGGTACCGCGGCCGGCCATATTGGTGGCGATGGTAATGGCACCGGGCACACCGGCCTGGGCGACGATATAGGCTTCCTGCTCGTGATAGCGGGCGTTCAGCACCTTGAAGTCGTCGAAGCCCTGCTTGCGCAGACGCTCGGCCAGCAGTTCCGATTTCTCGATCGAGGTCGTGCCGACCAGCACCGGCTGGCCGCGCTTGTGGGCGTCGAGGATCTCCTCGATGATCGCCTTGAACTTCTCGTCAAAGGTCCGGTAGACCTCGTCGTCCTCGTCGAGGCGCTTGATCGGCAGGTTGGTCGGGACCTCGATGACATCGAGATTGTAGATGTTGCCAAATTCTTCCGCTTCCGTCTGCGCCGTACCGGTCATGCCGGCGAGCTTGGCGTACATGCGGAAGTAGTTCTGGAAGGTGATCGAAGCCAGCGTCTGGTTTTCCGGCTGGATCCGCACCTTTTCCTTGGCTTCGAGCGCCTGGTGCTGACCTTCCGAATAGCGGCGGCCCGGCATCATGCGGCCGGTGAACTCGTCGATGATGACGACTTCGTCGTTGCGGACGATATAGTCCTTATCGCGCTGAAAGAGCTTATGGGCCTTCAGCGCGTTGTTGACGTGGTGGACGATCGCGACGTTCTCGATGTCGTAGAGTGCGTTACCCTTCAGGAGGCCGGCCTGGCGGAGCAGGTTTTCCAGCTTCTCGGTGCCCTCTTCGGAGAAGTTGGCCGAGCGCTGCTTCTCGTCGATCTCGTAATCGCTGGGGACGAGCAGCGGAATGTAGGCGTCGATCGTATTATAGAGTTCGGAGCGGTCGTCGAGCGGGCCGGAGATGATCAGCGGCGTGCGCGCCTCGTCGACGAGGATCGAGTCCACTTCGTCGACGATCGCGAAGTTGTGGCCGCGCTGAACCATCTGGTTCTTCTCGTACTTCATGTTATCGCGCAGATAATCGAAGCCGAGTTCGTTGTTGGTGGCATAAGTGATGTCGCAGGCATAGGCCGCGTGGCGCTCCTCGTCGGAGAGGCCGTGGACGATGACGCCGGTGGTCATGCCGAGGAAGCCGTAGACGCGGCCCATGGTGGCGGCATCGCGCTGGGCGAGGTAATCGTTGACGGTGACGACGTGCACGCCCTTGCCGGAAAGCGCGTTCAGATAGACCGGAAGGGTGGCGACGAGGGTCTTGCCTTCGCCGGTCTTCATCTCGGCGATCGCATTCGAATGCAGGATCATGCCGCCGACCAGCTGTACGTCAAAAGGTCGCAGGCCGAGAACGCGGCGCGAGGCTTCGCGCACGACGGCAAAGGCCGGGATCAGAATGTCGTCGAGCGTCTTGCCCTCGGCGAGCAGGGTGCGAAACTCCACGGTCTTTGCCGCGAGCTGCTCGTCCGTCAGGGCCTTGGTCTTCTCTTCGATAGAGTTGATGGCAACGACGTTCGGCTGGTAGGACCGCACGCGGCGGTCGTTGGAAGACCCAAATAACTTGCGGGCTATACCGCCAAAGCTGACCATATGACTGGTCCTTTCTCAATATTCATCCCCGACGTTTCTTGTTCGCGGCCCAGCCGAAAATCAGGCGCGCGCCTTAAAACGCCCGGAAACTGTTCTGGACGCGAGGTTGCGTGACAGATAAGAGGGGGGTCGAATGATGTCAACGGATTTGGCGGATACAGAAAGGCCACAATCCGGTGTTGAGGGCTATTTTGGGCTGGATTCAGGCGATGCTGAAACCGGCGATGTAACTGTGAAGGGTATTTCATGTTGAGCACCAACAAACTTGCCGTTCTGGCGTTTGCAACTTTTGTTGCGCTCCAGGCCCCGGCCTATGCCGATGACGCCGTCATCGCCAAGGTCGGCAATCTGGAAATTCACCAGTCGGAACTCGACCTCGCGGTCGCCAATCTCGACCCGCAGCTGGCGCAGCTTCCCGACGACCAGAAGAAGGTCGCAGCCCTTTCCGCAGCCATCGACGTGAAGCTGCTTGCCGCCGACGCTGCGGCCGAGAAGCTCGATCAGACCGACGAATTCAAGAAGCGCATGCAGTATCTTACCGATCGCGAGCTGCACAACGCCTATTTCAAGAAGCATGTCGTCGACATCGTGACGCCTGAAGAAGTCAAGGCCCGCTACGACAAGGAAGTCGCTGCCCTGCCGAAGCAGGAAGAAGTCCACGCCCGTCATATCCTCGTCAAGACCGAGGACGAAGCCAAGGACATCATCAAGCAGCTCGACGCCGGCAAGGATTTCGCCGAACTCGCCAAGGAAAAATCCACCGATCCGAACAAGTCGGAAGGCGGCGATCTCGGCTATTTCTCGCGCGGCCGCATGGTCAAGGAATTCGAGGACGCGGCCTTCGCGCTTGAGAAGGGCACCTATTCCAAGACGCCCGTCAAGACCGATTTCGGCTATCACGTCATCAAGGTCGAGGATAAGCGCGATGCCCCGCCGCCGCCCTTCGAGCAGGTGCAGGATCAGGTTCGTCAGCTCGTCATGCGCGACAAGTATCTTGAGCTTCTGAACAAGGCGAAGGCCTCGGCCAAGATCGAGATCACGGACGAGACGCTGCGCAAGGGTTACGACCAGGCCAACAAGCAGCCGGAGCCGGGCAGCGAGCCTGCCGCACCGGCGCCGAAGCAGTAATATCGCATCTGGGCCCGGTTCTTCCGGGCCCTTCACTATCGTCGTTGTTGTCGCATTTCCCGACGGCGAGCCGGTTCCATTTTTCGCCCGGAAATGCTCATTGGCAGGTCTCATCATGTCCGGTTCCGTCTCTCCGCTCGCTCCGAAATCCTTCGTCTCGATGCCGCCGCTGCGTGGTGTGCGCATGGCGACGGCTTCCGCCGGCATCAAGTACAAGAACCGCACCGACGTGCTGATGATGGTCTTCGACAGACCGGCAGCGGTTGCGGGCGTCTTCACCCGCTCGAAGTGCCCGTCGGCGCCCGTCGATTTCTGCCGGGCCAATCTCCCCCATGGCAGCGCCCGCGCCGTCGTCGTCAACTCAGGCAATGCCAATGCTTTCACCGGCCTGAAGGGCCGCCAGGCGACCGCACTGACGGCGAAGTCGGCCGCCGCTGCCGTCGGCTGCGCCGAAAACGAAGTCTATCTGGCCTCGACCGGCGTCATCGGCGAGCCGCTCGATGCCACCAAATTCGCAGGGGTCCTCGACCGGATGCAGGTCGAAGCGACCGGCGATTTCTGGTTCGAGGCCGCCAAGGCGATCATGACGACCGACACCTACCCAAAGGTTTCGACCCGCAGCGCCGAGATCGGCGGCGTCTCTGTGACGATCAACGGCATTGCCAAGGGTGCCGGCATGATCGCGCCCGACATGGCGACGATGCTTTCCTTCGTCGTCACCGATGCCGACATCGCGCCTGCCGCGCTGCAGGTGCTTCTGTCTGACGGCGTCGGTCCGACCTTCAATTCCATGACCGTCGACAGCGATACTTCCACCTCCGATACGCTGATGCTGTTTGCGACGGGGGCCGCAGCCGAGGACGGCCAGGCCCGCATCGAGCGCGCCGACGACCCGCGCCTTGTAGCCTTTCGCGCCGCCCTCAACGAAGTGTTGAAGGATCTGTCGCTGCAGGTGGTGCGCGACGGCGAGGGCGCCACCAAGATGCTTGAAATCACCGTAACGGGCGCCGAGAGCGATGCCGCCGCCAAGCGCATCGGTCTATCGATCGCCAATTCGCCGCTGGTCAAGACTGCGGCTGCCGGCGAAGACGCCAATTGGGGCCGCATCGTCATGGCCGTCGGCAAATCCGGCGAGATGGCCGACCGAGACCGGCTTGCTATCTGGTTCGGCGACATCAGGGTCGCCGTCAACGGCGAGCGTGACCCGGATTATTCCGAGGCGGCCGCCTCTGCCGTCATGAAGGCGCAGGATATCCCCGTGAAAGTCGATATCGGCCTCGGCGCCGGCACCGCAACCGTCTGGACCTGCGACCTCACCAAGGAATATGTTGCGATCAATGGCGACTATCGGAGCTGATCGTTCATTGACGCAGGCATCCATTTCTTCACAGAATCTGCCGCTGGTGCGCAGGCTGGAGGCCGTCGGCTTTCGTGCCTGGCCGGCGGCATCAGTGCAATACGACGGCAGCTGGCAGGTGCGGCTGACGGCCGGCCACCCGTCCAACCGGCTGAATTCGATCGTGCCGCTCGATCCTTCGGATCATCGCGACGTCGAAATCCGCCTGGAAAAGGCGAGCCGGAAGTTCGAGGCCTATGGCCGCGCTGCCGTCATCCGCCAGACGCCGCTTGCCTCGCCGGTGCTGATCGATCTTCTCCGTGCGCAAAACTGGACGCGGTTCGACGAGACGGTCGTGATGACCTGCGATCTTGCCGAGGCCGCGCTGCCGGATACGCTCGATCACCTGCCGACCCATGATGTCGGCCGTTTCGTCGACGCCAACCTCGCCGTCGAACGGGCGCCACTGAGCTTGAAGCCGGCGCTTGCCGAAATCATTTCGGCGATCAAGCCGCCGTCGGGCCTGTTCATGATCGAGAATGCGGCGGACGGCCCGCTTGCGACCGTACTCTGCGTCCAGGACAACGACCTTGCCGGCATTATGTCGCTTTCGGTCTCCGAGACGCGGCGGCGCGAGGGACTGGGCACCGAGATCCTGACCTCGGCGCTGCGCTGGGCGCGCATGCGCAGCGCCCGGTCGGCCTGGCTGCAGGCGAAGCTGTCCAACCGTCCGGCCATCGCCCTCTATGAGCGCCTCGGCTTTCGCGACGCCTATCATTATTGTTATTGGCAGCGGGAGCCGCGATGAGCGATGCAGGCCGGAAGATTTTGCTGGTCGCCGCCTGTGCGCTGATCGATGCCGACGGGCGTATCCTGTTGGCACAGCGTCCCGAGGGAAAGTCGCTGGCGGGGCTCTGGGAATTTCCCGGCGGCAAGGTCGAGCCCGGCGAGACGCCGGAGGAAACGCTGGTGCGTGAGCTCGAGGAAGAACTGGGCATCAATACCAAGATCGCCTGCTTGGCGCCGCTGACCTTCGCCAGCCACTCCTATGAGACTTTCCACCTGTTGATGCCGCTTTATATCTGCCGGCGCTATGAGGGCATTCCCCAGGGTCGGGAGGGCCAGGCGCTGAAATGGGTGCGTCCGCAGGCGCTGCGCGACTACCCGATGCCGCCGGCCGACGAGCCGCTCATCCCGATGCTGCAGGATTTACTTTAAAGCGCGTCCCGTTGAACTTGATTGGTGCGACGCGCTTTATTTTTATTCCATTGCCTGTCGTTATCCTGGAACCGCGGCACAGTTCCGGGCGACATGCATTAGCGTTAGCTGATTATTATTGTGCCACGCCGTTTTCGGCTGTGGATATTAATGGATCGTTTAACACCTTCTGCCAAAGATCGGCCTCAATCAAGCATCTGGCGTGCGTGTATTAAAAGGCTTGACGTCATGGACGATGATTTCTGGAAAGCTGTCCGGGAAAAGGAACGGGTTTCGTCTGCCTCGCGCAGGACGGGTGCGCTCAATATCGCCCTTCTGTTCGGCACGGCGGTGGTAGCGCTGACGCTGATCCTGACGCCGATGCTTGCGGATTCCTCGAAGAAGAGCGTCTTTGCCAGCGCGCCGGTTGAATTCGACACGATGACGACAGGATCGATCCCGAAGACCGAAAGCGGCAAGCGTTATACGATCCGCCGCAGCGTCCTCCAGGATACGCCCGGCTCGGTCTGCGTCGTCCAGGGCTACGGCGTCGGCGCCGGTTGCTGAAAGTGCCGGCCATCGCCCGATGGTCGTGGAATGGTCGTTTGTCGTCTTCGCGCTAAAGGTTGGGGTAATGCGTCTTATGAAAGCATTTCTTGCGGATAACAGAGGTGCGACGGCGATCGAATATGGCCTGATCGCCGCCATCATCTGCACTGCGCTCATCTCCGGTCTGGGCTTTTTTACCAATGCGCTGCAGAACGTCTTCAACGTGATCAATAACAATCTGCCAGTGAATTGAAGAAGCTGCCGGCTACCCGGTATCTATTGCCTGAGCTTGTGCTCTTCCACCTTCAGCGCATCGGCAAGGCGTGCCTTGGCCGAGCCCGGCTTCAGCGGCTTTTGCTGGCTGTCGTGCGGAGCCCATCCCGAGACATAGATGATCGAGAAGGTGGCGCGGATGCGTCCGTCGGGATCGGCATAGCGTTCGGCATAGATCTCGGCTGCGCGCAGGAAGAAGGCGCGCGTCAGCGGCGCGCGGCCGCGCGCTGCAAGCGGATTGCTCATGCCCATCGCTCTCAGATCCCGCATCAGCGGAAAGAGCGAATCATATCGTACTGTGTAGTTCTCCGCATCGATCACCGGGAGCGCGAAGCCGCCGCGCTGCATCAGGCTGCCGACATCGCGCACATCGGCGAAAGGGATGACGCGCGGACTTGCGCCGCCTGTCATCTCGACCTCGGCGGTCAGCAGCACGTCGCGCAATTCCTGCAGCGTGCCGGCGCCGGGGATCGCAGCCAGGAACAGGCCGTCCGGCTTCAGGGCGCGACGGATCTGGATGAAGACGCCAGGCGTATCGTTGGTCAGATGCAGGCTGAGGGGCGCAAGGATGAGATTGGCCGATTGTGGCTCGAGCGGCACGTCCTCGAGCGGCGCCTCGATCAGGGTTTCTCCCGGGATCGCATAGGCCTTCTCGCTCTCGACGCGGATCATCGTGCCGATCTTGCCCGTCGCCAGCGCGGCACGGGCGGCAGCCCCCGTTGCGCCATGCAGTTCGACGGCGGTCTCGAAGGTCCGCTCGACGACCGCAAGCCGCTCGGCCATTTCTTCACCGGCGATGTCGAGCAGGAAGGCGGCTTTCGGGTCGTTGTTGACAAGCGCGCGATGGCGATGCACGGCGATCAGGGCCTTGTCGAAAATCGTTTCCATGGCGATGTCCTTAGTCCCGCACGGTTTAAGCGGCAAGACGATTTTCCTTTTCGAGATTATGCGCTAGCCTCGTTGGCATGGGGCCGATCGATGTCGAAAGTCCGTCAAAGGTCTTGCGGACGCATCTCTTGCGGCCGTTTTCGGTGCTTGCCGATTTCTTTTATCCGCCGGCCTGTTCGGTCTGCGGTATTTCCACAGGCGGTCATCGCGGGCTCTGCGCAAAGTGTTGGTCCGGCATCCGCTTCATCGAACGGCCTTATTGCGAAGTGCTCGGCATTCCCTTCTCGCACGATCTCGGCGCCGGCATCCTCAGCGCCGAGGCGATCGCCCACCCGCCGCCCTTCGACCGGCTGCGGTCGGCTGCGACCCACGACCATGCGGTCCGCGATCTCGTTCATGGGCTGAAATATCGCGATCGCACCGATCTGGCGCCGATGATGGCCGCCTGGATGCTGCGCGCCTCCGACGGAGCGGTCGAAAGCTGCGATGCGCTGATCCCGGTGCCGCTGCACCGTACCCGCATGCTGGCGCGCAAGTTCAATCAGGCCGCCGAGCTTGCCCGCCACATGGCAAGGCTTTCGGGCAAGCCGCTGCTGGCCGCAACGCTTATCCGCGTCAAGCGCACCAGCCAGCAGGTCGGCCTTGGCGCGAAGGCGCGTGAGGATAATGTCAGGGGCGCTTTCGCGATTGCCAAGGGTCGCGAAAACGACATTTTCGGCAAGCGCATCGTGCTCGTCGACGACGTCTATACAACAGGGGCGACGGTCGCTGCAGCAAGCCGGACATTGCGCAAGGCGGGGGCGGCCGAGATAACGGTTTTGACCTTTGCAAGGGCTCTGTCCGAGCCTATATGACAGAAATACCCGGCATCGGTCTGGAGAGATCATGGTACCCGTCACCATCTATACACGGCAGTTTTGCGGCTATTGCAGCCGCGCCAAGTCCCTGCTCGAAGAAAAGGGCGTCGAATATGTCGAGCACGACGCCACCTACTCGCCGGATCTTCGCCAGGAGATGATCGGCAAGTCGAACGGGCGCACCACCTTCCCGCAGATCTTCATCGGCGTCGATCATGTCGGCGGTTGCGACGATCTCTTTGCGCTGGATCGGGCCGGCAAGCTCGATCCGATGCTGGTGGCCTGAGGACGAACCGATGAGCTTCAAGGCTGCCGCCATCCAGATGTGTTCCGGGGTCGATCCGGTGAAGAATGCCGCCGCCATGGCGCGGCTGGTGCGCGAGGCCGCCGGCCAGGGCGCGACCTATGTGCAGACGCCCGAGATGACCGGCATGCTGCAGCGCGACCGCGCGGCGGCGCGCGCCGTGCTCGCCGACGAGGCCCATGACATTATCGTCAAGACCGGCTCCGATCTCGCCGCCGAATTCGGCATCCACATGCATGTCGGCTCGACGGCGATCGCCCTTGCCGACGGCAAGATCGCCAATCGCGGTTTCCTGTTCGGCCCTGACGGCAGGATGCTCAATCGCTACGACAAGATCCATATGTTCGACGTCGATCTCGACAATGGCGAGAGCTGGCGTGAAAGTGCGGCCTACACAGCCGGCTCGGAGGCCCGCGTCCTGTCGCTACCCTTTGCCGAAATGGGCTTTGCCATCTGCTACGACGTGCGTTTTCCCGCGCTCTTCCGCGCCCAGGCGGTTGCCGGCGCCGAAGTGATGACGGTTCCCGCTGCCTTTACCAAGCAGACCGGCGAGGCGCATTGGGAGATCCTGCTCAGGGCTCGCGCGATCGAGAACGGTGTCTTCGTGATTGCCGCCGCGCAGGCCGGCCGGCACGAGGACGGCCGCGAGACCTTCGGCCATTCGATGATCATCGACCCCTGGGGCACGGTGCTGGCGTCTGCCGGCGGCACCGGCGAGGCGGTCATCGTCGCCGAGATCGACCCCGGCGCGGTCAAGGCCGCGCATGACAAGATCCCGAACCTGAGGAATGGCCGGGAATTTTCGGTCGAGAGGATTGCGGGGGAAGTCGCAGGAGGCGTTGCCGCTTGATCCGCTATTCGCTCACCTGTGACAATGCCCATGAATTCGAAGGCTGGTTTTCTGAAAGCGCCGATTTCGACCGCCAGGCCGCGACCGGTTTCCTGACCTGCCCGGTCTGCCATTCCGCCGCCGTGTCCAAGCTGCTGATGGCGCCTTCGGTCTCGACGGCGCGGAAAAAGGACGAGAGGCAGACGCTGGCGATGGATGCCATGCGCCAGGAAGCCCTGCAAAAACTGAAAGAGGCGGTTGCGGCCGTCAAGGCCAATTCCGAGGATGTCGGCACGCAGTTTCCCGAGGAGGCCCGCAAGATCCACTACGGCGAGGCGGATGCCCGCGGCATTATCGGCCAGGCGACGTTCGACGAGGCGCAGGCGCTCGTGGAAGAGGGTATCGAGATCGCCGCTATCCCTGTTCTGCCCGAGGATGTGAACTGAAATGCCTTCCGCGCGGCTGGCCTTCTACAATTTCGGCCTGCACGTCGCGCCTGCCGAAAGCGAAACGGTTGAAGGCTTCGTTCTCCGCGAGCCTTTGAATTTCGAAGCCGCCGCCCGTGCCTGCGGCTTCATCGGACGCTCCGGCTATGCCGGTTATCCCGGAGTCAGAAGCTGGGGCGTTCAGGCCTTTCCCCGTTATATCGAGGGCAGCGGATTTACATCAGCACCCTCCTCCCTTTCGCTCTGGGCCGACATCGAGAGCCTGATGGCCTTTACCTATAATGGTGTGCATGCGGAGGCGCTTAAACATGCGCGCAGCTGGAATGTGAAACAGACATGGCCGCCGCTGGTTCTGTGGTGGGTGTCTGGCCATCACAGGCCGGATTGGCAGGAGGGTGTCGAACGCCTCGAATATCTCGCCGATCACGGGCCAAGCCCCGGCGCTTTTACGTTCAAGCAGCCTTACGGGCCTGACGGAGCGGGGACGACAATCGATCGCGACCGAGTCAAGGAACTTGCCGCTTGCAACGCGGAAACCCAAAAGGATCTGCTTGCTCGCGCGCAGATGCTGAAAGTTTAGTCGGCTTATTGCTAGCTATGCAGGCTGCTTGGCCAGCAGCATATAGTTCACGTCCATATCCTTGGACAGGTTCCACTGGTTCGACAGCGGATTGAAGAAGACGCCGGTCCGGTCGGTGATCTCGAGGCCGCCTGCTGTCAGCGGCTTTTCCAACTCTTCCGGGCGAACCAGCTTCTCATACTGGTGAGTGCCGCGCGGCAGCCAGCGTAGAATGTTTTCGGCGGCGAAGATGGCAAGCGCTGCTGCCTTCATCGTGCGGTTGATGGTGGCAACGAAGATCAGGCCGCCGGGGCGGACCATCTTCGCGCAGGTCGTCATGAAGAACTCGACGTCGGCTACGTGTTCGACCACTTCCATGTTGAGGACGATATCGAAGGTTTCGCCGGCCTCGGCGAGTTCCTCGGCGGTGACGGCGCGATAGTCGACCGAAACGCCGGAGGCCTTCGCATGGGTCGAGGCAATGCCGATATTCTTCTCGGACGGATCGGCGCCGACGACGGAGGCGCCCATACGGGCGACCGGTTCGGACAGCAGGCCGCCGCCGCAGCCGATATCGAGCACGCGCAGACCCTCGAGCGGGCGGGCGTTTTTCGGGTCGCGACCGAAATTCTCGCAGGCCTTGTCTCTTATATAGGAGAGGCGGACCGGATTGAATTTGTGCAGCGGCCTGAATTTGCCGGTCGGGCTCCACCATTCCGCCGCCATCGTCGAGAAGCGGTCCACTTCGCCCTGGTCGATCGTGCTTCTGGCGGTTTCCGTCATCGTCCACTCCTTGCGTTCCGACAAGTGAAGTCGGACGATCGGGGGCATAAGTCAAGGGGCGTGGAGATCGGCGACCGACGAGGGCTGAGCCGCTCGCAACAGCTTTTATCGCGCGCGCTTGCCTCCCCCCGCCAAACTCGCTAAGAGACGCCGCAACTTGGGGCCTTTGGGGCCTGGGCTTTTTAGAGCGGTTCCAGAGGTTGGGATGGCTGCTCTTTGGCCAGGCCGCTCTGCCCCGGAGCTTTCGTGATGCCGGGTCCGGGTTTCCGTTTTCCGGCGCCAGTCGTGGTAGAGGCATATGGCACGCATCGTAATGAAATTCGGCGGCACGTCCGTCGCTGACCTGGACCGCATCAAGAACGTTGCCCGCCATGTGAAACGCGAAGTCGATGCCGGTCACGAGGTGGCGGTTGTGGTATCGGCCATGTCCGGCAAGACCAATGAACTGGTCGGCTGGGTGCAGGGCATGCCGAAAGTGATCGGCGCCAATTCTCCCTTTTACGATGCGCGCGAATATGATGCGGTGGTCGCCTCCGGCGAGCAGGTGACCTCGGGGCTGCTGGCGATCGCCTTGCAGGCGATGGATATCAATGCGCGTTCCTGGCAGGGGTGGCAGATCCCGATCCGCACCGACAATGCGCATGGCGCGGCGCGGATCCTGGAGATCGACGGTTCCGACATCGTCAAACGGATGGGCGAGGGACAGGTTGCCGTCATCGCCGGCTTCCAGGGACTGGGGCCTGACAACCGCCTTGCGACGCTTGGGCGCGGCGGGTCGGATACGTCGGCCGTCGCCATCGCGGCAGCTGTCAAAGCCGATCGCTGCGATATCTATACCGATGTCGACGGCGTTTATACGACCGACCCGCGCATCGTGCCGAAGGCGCGCAGGCTGAAGAAGATCGCCTTCGAGGAAATGCTGGAGATGGCCTCGCTCGGCGCCAAGGTCCTGCAGGTGCGTTCGGTCGAGCTCGCCATGGTGCACAAGGTGCGCACCTTCGTGCGCTCGTCATTCGAAGATCCCGATGCTCCGGGCATGGGCGATCTGCTAAACCCGCCCGGAACGCTGATTTGTGACGAGGATGAAATCGTGGAACAGGAAGTAGTCACCGGCATCGCCTATGCCAAGGATGAGGCTCAGATCTCGCTTCGCCGTCTTGCCGACCGGCCGGGCGTTTCCGCGGCGATCTTCGGGCCGCTCGCCGAATCCCATATCAATGTCGACATGATCGTCCAGAATATCTCCGAGGACGGGTCGAAGACCGACATGACCTTCACCGTGCCGTCGGGCGACGTCGAGAAGGCGATCAAGGTGCTCGGCGACCATAAGGAGAAGATCGGCTACGATGTCGTGCAGAACGAATCGGGGCTGGTGAAAGTGTCGGTCATCGGCATCGGCATGCGCAGCCATGCGGGCGTTGCCGCCACCGCATTTCGTGCACTTGCTGAAAAAGGCATCAACATCAAGGCGATCACCACCTCCGAGATCAAGATTTCGATCCTGATCGACGGTCCTTATGCAGAACTCGCTGTCAGGACTTTGCATTCCTGCTACGGTCTGGATAAGAATTGATTCCCAGTGGGCGGCCTGCCCCTTCAGGTTGAGGAGACAAGGGCCGGCCCGCCGGGAGTGAGTGCGTTGTTTCGGGAGCTTGAGACGCCATGAGAGACCTTTCCGGCGGTCCGCGCGTGCTGCTCAGGCGGCTGCGCGAGTTGATGGCAGAGCCGCTGGAGCCGCAGGAGCGTCTTGACCGGATCGTCCGGCAGATCGCCGGCAATATGGTGGCGGAGGTTTGCTCCGTCTATGTGCTGCGCGCCGACGGCGTGCTCGAACTCTACGCGACCGAAGGCCTCAATCGAGAGGCCGTGCATCTGGCGCAGCTGAAGATGGGGCAGGGCCTCGTCGGTACGATCGCCGCTTCGGCACAGCCGCTGAACCTTTCCGACGCGCAGTCGCATCCGGCGTTCCGCTACCTGCCGGAGACGGGCGAAGAAATCTATCATTCCTTCCTCGGCGTGCCGATCTTGAGAACCGGCCGCTCGCTCGGCGTTCTCGTCGTGCAGAACAAGGCGAGCCGCAACTATCGCGACGAGGAGGTGGAAGCGCTCGAAACGACGGCGATGGTGCTTGCCGAGATGATCGCCACCGGCGAGCTGAAGAAGATCACCAAGCCCGGCCTCGAACTCGACCTGACACGATCGGTGACGATCGACGGCGACACCTATAATGACGGCATCGGCCTCGGTTACGTCGTGCTGCACGAGCCGCGTATCGTCGTCACCAACCTGCTCAACGAGGATGCAGAGAAGGAAATCCGGCGGCTGGCCGAAGCCATGGGCTCGCTCCGGATCTCGATCGACGACATGCTGTCGCGTCGCGACGTCTCGATGGAAGGCGAACACCGCGAGGTGCTCGAAACCTATCGGATGTTCGCACATGACCAGGGCTGGGTGCGCAAGCTCGAGGAGGCGATCCGCAACGGCCTGACGGCGGAAGCGGCTGTGGAAAAAGTGCAGAGCGACACCAAGGCGCGGATGATGCGCCTGACCGACCCCTATCTGCGCGAACGCATGCATGATTTCGAGGATCTGGCGAACCGGCTGCTCAGGCAGTTGACGGGTTATACCGGGCGGACGACCGCCGAAGGTTTCCCCAGCGACGCGATCATCCTGGCGCGTGCCATGGGCGCGGCCGAGCTGCTCGATTATCCGCGCTCCAATGTGCGGGGACTGGTGCTGGAAGAAGGCGCGGTGACGAGCCATGTGGTGATCGTCGCGCGCGCCATGGGCATTCCGGTCATCGGCCAGGCGGCGGGTGTGGTGGCGCTCGCCGAGAACGGCGATGCCGTGATCATCGACGCCGACGAGGGGCATGTGCATCTGCGGCCGATGGCCGATCACCGCCGTTCCTACGAGGAAAAGGTGCGCTTCCGCGCCAGGCGGCAGGAGCAGTTCCGGGCGCTGCGCGCCGTCGAGCCGGTGACCAGGGATGGGCAGCGGATCGCGCTGATGATGAATGCGGGGCTGCTGGTCGACCTGCCGCAGCTTTCGGAATCGGGCGCCGAGGGCATCGGCCTCTTCCGGACCGAGCTGCAGTTCATGATCGCCTCCACCATGCCAAAGGCGGACGAGCAGGAGCAGTTCTATCGCAATGTGATAAAACAGGCGGCGGGCCGCACCGTCACCTTCCGTACGCTCGATATCGGCGGCGACAAGGTGGTGCCCTATTTCCGCGGCCATGAGGAAGAAAATCCGGCACTCGGCTGGCGCGCCATCCGGCTGTCGCTCGACCGGCCGGGACTGTTGCGCACCCAGTTGCGCGCCCTGCTGAAGGCATCGGCCGACACCGAGCTGAAGCTGATGGTACCGATGGTGACCGAGGTTTCCGAGCTGAGGATGGTGCGCGAGCTGTTGCAGAAGGAAGTGCAGCATCTCTCGCGCTTCGGCCACGGCTTGCCGCGCAAGCTGCAATTCGGGGCGATGCTGGAGGTGCCGGCACTGCTTTGGCAACTCGACGAACTGATGGAGGCAGTCGATTTCGTCTCAGTCGGTTCGAACGACCTCTTCCAGTTCTCAATGGCGGTCGATCGCGGCAATGCAAGGGTTTCAGACCGCTTCGATCCGCTCGGCAAGCCGTTCTTGCGCATCCTGCGCGATATCGTGCGCGGGGCGGAGCGGAACAAGACGCCGGTGACGCTCTGCGGCGAGCTCGCCAGCAAACCCATCTCGGCGATGGCGCTGCTCGGCATTGGCTTCCGCTCGATCTCGATGTCGCCGGCCTCGATCGGACCGGTGAAGGCAATGCTGCTCGGGCTCGATGTCGGGGCGCTGACGAAGGCGATGGACGAGGTGTTGGACGATCACCACGCCTTGATGCCGATGCGCGAGGTGCTTGCCCGCTTCGCCGAGAGCCACAATATTCCCCTTTAGACAGATATTAAGAAGAATCGGAGTGAAGGGTGGCGAAGCTTCCCGTTGAAAAGATGCGCGAGCTGGAACGTCGTTTCAGCGAGATCGAGGCGCGCATGTCGGCTGGTCCGGCTGCCGATGTCTATGTGAAGCTCGCATCCGAATATTCCGAGCTGCAGCCTGTCGTGACGAAGATCCGCGTCTATGAAAAGGCGGTCGCCGAGCTTGCCGATCTCGAAACGCTGCTCGAGGACAGGTCGGTCGACCGCGAGATGCGCGACCTCGCCGAGCTGGAGCTGCCCGAGGTGAAGGAGCAGATCGAGGCGCTGGAACAGGAGATGCAGATCCTGCTTCTGCCGAAGGATGCAGCGGACGAAAAGAGCGCGATCCTCGAAATCCGCGCCGGCACGGGCGGCTCGGAAGCCGCCCTTTTCGCCGGTGATCTCTTTCGCATGTACGAGCGCTTTGCGGCGGAAAAGGGCTGGAAGGTGGAGGTGCTCTCGGCGAGCGAGGGCGAAGCCGGGGGCTACAAGGAAATCATCGCGACGATCACCGGCAGGGGCGTCTTTGCCAAGCTGAAATTCGAATCCGGCGTGCATCGCGTGCAGCGTGTGCCGGAAACCGAGGCGGGCGGGCGCATCCACACGTCGGCCGCGACGGTGGCGGTGCTGCCTGAGGCCGAGGAGATCGACATCGAGATCCGTGCTGAAGACATCCGCATCGACACGATGCGCTCTTCGGGCGCCGGCGGCCAGCACGTCAATACGACGGACTCGGCGGTGCGCATCACCCACCTGCCGAGCGGCATTGTCGTCACCAGCTCGGAAAAATCACAGCACCAGAACCGCGCCAAGGCGATGCAGGTGCTGCGCTCCAGGCTCTACGATGCCGAGCGGCAGAGGGCCGACAGCGAGCGCTCGGCCGATCGCAAGAGCCAGGTCGGCTCCGGCGACCGCTCGGAACGGATCCGAACCTATAATTTCCCGCAGGGGCGGGTGACCGACCATCGCATCAATCTGACGCTCTATAAACTCGACCGGATGATGGAAGGCGAAATCGAGGAGGTCGTCGATGCGCTGATGGCCGACTACCAGGCAAGCCAGCTGGCGCAGCTCGGCGAGCAGCAATGAGTTCGACGGTCGCCGACACGCTTGCCGAAGCGCGCCGCCGTTTCACCGAAGCAGGTATCGTCGATCCGGCGACCGATGCGCGGCTGCTGGTCGCAGGCCTTTTGAAACTGTCGCCGACCGAGCTGTTGACGCGATCGGCCGCGCGGCTTTCTTCCGAGCAGGCCGAAGTGATTTTCAAGGCGGTGGAACGGCGGCTCGGCCACGAGCCGGTGCATCGCATTCTCGGGGAGCGGGAATTCCATGGGCTGCCGTTACGGCTCTCGGCGGAAACGCTGGAACCGCGGCCGGATACGGAAATCCTGGTCGATACGGTGCTTGCCTATCTCCGGGACCTTGCAAAGGCGCAAGACGATCTCCATATTCTTGACATGGGAACCGGGACCGGGGCGATATGCCTTGCGCTTTTGAGCGAGTGTCCTGAGGCGTCAGGTATCGGCAGCGACATATCGGCGGATGCACTTCAGACGGCAAGATCGAACGCAGAGAGAAACGGATTACAGGATCGTTTTGAGGCCATACAGTCGAGATGGTTCGAGAGCATCCAGGGCTCCTTTCACGTGATTGTCTCAAATCCGCCCTATATTGCTTCCAATGTCATTCACGATCTCGCTCCCGAAGTGATGAAATTTGATCCGGTTGCGGCTCTGGATGGCGGCCCGGATGGGCTTGACGCCTATAAAGCCATAGCCAAGGATGCGGCAAGGTTCATGAGGCCCGACGGGGTTCTCGGACTGGAAATCGGCTACGATCAGCGAAACGATGTGACGGCGATCTTCGAAGCGAAAGGCTTCAAGTGTCTCAAATCCGTAAAAGATTATGGTCAGAACGACAGGGTGCTCGTGTTCGCGCTCGCGTGACAGGCGATAATTGCTGCGTTGAACAGGACATTATTGTTATTGCGAAGAAAAGGCTTGGATTTCCCAGGGAAGCGATATAGGTTGCGGTCACGTGTTGGGCAGATAGGAATGAACGAGATTCGTTCGGTACTTGGTTTGCCTCGGGGGTCCGCTCTTTTAAACGAGAGTTTCAACGGTTGAACACGACCCAATGCGTGAATCAGTCAATCTGACTTGAGAACCAAGCGGCAGGTCGGCGCAAAGGCGCAGTATGCTCGCGGCACAAAGGTCCTGACCCGCTTTTCGGTCATGGCGGTTGGTGCCATGTATCCATCACAAACAGAGAATTCAGGTGAACGATCTATGAGGCCAGGACAGCAGAACAAGCGCGGTCGAGGGCGTGGTAACAACAATAACAACGGCGGCGGCGGCGGAAATAACAATAACAACAATTTCAACCGCAAGGGCGGCAATCCGCTGACCCGAACCTATGACAGTTCCGGCCCCGATGTGAAGATTCGCGGCACTGCCCAGCATATCGCCGAAAAATACGCGCAGCTTGCCCGCGACGCTCAAAGCTCCGGCGACCGCGTGATTGCCGAGAATTATCTCCAGCACGCCGAACACTACAATCGGATCATTGCCAGCGCCCAGGCGCAGATGCAGGAACGTTTCCAGCGCGATGATCGCGGCGAATACAATGACGCCGGGGACCGCGACGGCGACGACATCGATAACAGCGACAATGACGGCGATGATGTTGTCGTCGTCCAGCCGCCGCAGAACAGGCAGCATCAGCCGCGGCCGCAGGCTGAGCCCCGGCCCCAGCCGGCTCCCGCTCCGGCGCCAGTGGTGTCCCAGGCCGAGGTCATCGACGGAACCGGCCCGCAGCCGGAGATCGAAGGCATTCCGGCCGAAGTCGCCATGGACGAGGAAGGCTCGGGCGGTCAGCCGCGCGAACGCCAGCCCCGCCGTCGCGCCACCGGCAGCCGTCCCCGTCGCCCGCGCCGCGGCGCAGAAGGCGAAGCAGCAGAAGGCGAGGGTGCCTCTGGCGAGGCGCCTGTACTGGCTGACGCTGCATCGGAATGAGGATTTCGCCTCTCCTTCGGGGGAGAGCGGAAGGTCATGCCATCTTCGGAATTGCCTTGAAAATCCCCGGTCTCGCGCCGGGGATTTTCATTTTACGGGCTCTTTAAACTCGCAGAACAGGCTACCATATTCTCTCCGAACTGCTTCGCCCGAATCCCATACGGGCCAAGCGCGGCCTGCCTTTTCAGGGGGTCGATCTCAATCATCGGTCTGCGCCTCGTCAGGGCAGGGCGATCCATGGAGGTAGAATATGAATATCGAGAAATATTCGGAGCGGGTGCGCGGTTTCATCCAGTCCGCTCAGACCTATGCGCTGGCGCAAGGTCACCAGCAATTCACGCCCGAACATGTGTTGAAAGTCCTGCTCGACGACGATCAGGGCATGGCGGCGTCGCTGATCGAGCGCGCCGGCGGCGATGCTAAGGCCGCCCGTCTTGCCAATGACGCGGCTCTCGCCAAGTTGCCGAAGATCTCCGGCGGCAACGGCAACATCTATCTGGCACAACCCCTCGCCAAGGTCCTTTCGACCGCCGAAGAAGCGGCGAAGAAGGCCGGTGACAGCTTTGTCACGGTGGAGCGTTTGCTGCAGGCGCTGGCAATCGAATCCTCGGCCTCGAGTTTTTCGACGCTGAAGAACGCAGGCGTGACGGCCCAGGGCCTCAACCAGGTCATCAATGACATCCGCAAGGGGCGGACGGCGGATTCCTCCAATGCCGAACAGGGTTTCGATTCGCTGAAGAAGTTCGCACGCGATCTCACCGCCGAAGCCCGCGAAGGCAGGCTCGACCCGGTGATCGGCCGCGACGACGAAATCCGCCGCACGATCCAGGTGCTGTCGCGCCGCACCAAGAATAATCCCGTCCTGATCGGTGAACCCGGCGTCGGCAAGACGGCGATCGTCGAAGGGTTGGCGCTGCGCATCGTCAACGGCGACGTGCCGGAATCGCTCAAGGACAAGAAGCTGATGGCGCTCGATATGGGCGCGCTGATTGCCGGTGCGAAATATCGCGGCGAATTCGAGGAGCGGCTGAAGGCCGTGCTCAATGAAGTCCAGGCGGAAAACGGCGAAATCATCCTGTTCATCGATGAGATGCACACGCTGGTCGGCGCCGGTAAGGCGGATGGGGCGATGGACGCTTCCAACCTGCTGAAACCCGCCCTTGCCCGCGGCGAGCTGCATTGCGTCGGTGCGACCACGCTCGACGAATATCGCAAACATGTCGAAAAGGATCCGGCCCTTGCCCGCCGCTTCCAGCCCGTCGTCGTCGACGAGCCGACGGTCGAAGACACGATCTCGATCCTGCGCGGCCTGAAGGAAAAATACGAGCAGCATCACAAGGTGCGCATCGCCGATGCGGCGTTGGTGGCGGCTGCAACACTTTCCAACCGCTATATCACCGACCGTTTCCTGCCCGACAAGGCGATCGACCTGATGGACGAGGCGGCGGCGCGGCTGCGCATGCAGGTGGATTCCAAACCGGAAGAACTCGATGAACTCGACCGCCGCATCATCCAGCTGAAGATCGAGCGTGAGGCGCTGAAGAAGGAAACCGACGTTGCCTCTGCCGACCGGCTGAAGCGGCTGGAGACCGAACTCACCGGTCTCGAAGAGGAAGCCGATGCGCTGACGGCCCGCTGGCAGGCGGAAAAGCAGAAGCTCGGCCTTGCCGCCGATCTCAAGAAGCAGCTCGACGATGCCCGCAACGAACTGGCAATCGCCCAGCGCAAGGGGGAATTCCAGCGTGCCGGCGAACTGACCTACGGCGTCATTCCGGATCTCGAAAAGCAGCTCGTTGATGCCGAAAAGCAGGATGGCGAACGCGGCGCGATGGTGCAGGAGGTGGTAAGCCCCGACAATATCGCCCATGTCGTTTCCCGCTGGACCGGCATTCCGGTCGACAGGATGCTGGAGGGCGAACGCGACAAGCTGCTGCGGATGGAAGACGAGCTGGCGAAATCGGTGATCGGCCAGGGTGATGCGGTTCAGGCTGTTTCCCGCGCCGTCCGCCGCGCCCGCGCCGGCCTGCAGGATCCGAACCGGCCGATCGGCTCGTTCATCTTCCTCGGCCCGACCGGCGTTGGCAAGACGGAGCTCACCAAGGCGCTCGCCCGTTTCCTCTTCGACGACGAGACGGCGATGGTGCGCATGGATATGTCGGAATATATGGAGAAACACTCCGTTGCCCGGCTGATCGGCGCACCTCCCGGCTATGTCGGCTACGACGAAGGCGGGGCGCTGACGGAAGCCGTGCGCCGCCGGCCCTATCAGGTCGTGCTGTTCGACGAGATCGAAAAGGCCCATCCCGACGTCTTCAACATCCTGCTGCAGGTGCTGGACGATGGACGCCTGACCGACGGCCAGGGCCGGACGGTGGATTTCCGCAACACGATGATCATCATGACTTCGAACCTCGGCGCCGAATATCTGACGCAGCTGCCGGACGGTGACGACAGCGACACGGTTCGCGAGCAGGTGATGGAGGTCGTGCGCGGGCATTTCCGGCCGGAATTCCTGAACCGCATCGATGAGATCATCCTCTTCCACCGCCTGAAGCGTGGGGAGATGGGCGCGATCGTCGATATCCAACTGAAGCGGCTGGTGGCGCTCTTGTCCGAACGCAAGATCGTCATCGACCTCGACGAGGAAGCCCGCCACTGGCTGGCGAACAAGGGTTACGATCCGGTCTACGGCGCAAGGCCGCTGAAGCGGGTGATCCAGAAGTTCGTGCAGGATCCGCTGGCCGAGCAGATTCTGTCCGGCCAGGTGCCGGACGGTTCGACGGTGAAGGTGACGAGCGGTTCGGACCGGCTGCAGTTCAGGACACGGCAGACGGTGAACGAAGCGGCGTAAGCCGGCTTGGCCGATGAATGATAATGAAGAATGGCGGCTTCGGCCGCCATTTTGTTTGCGGGGGCTACTTGCTCGCCACCTGATCCGCCGTCTGGTTGTTCAGCAGCGTATCGATGCGTTTGCGCTCATCTTCGAATTTCGCCAGCGCCTCGCCCTGCAGCGATTTGCCGCCCGGCAGGCGGATGCGCAGCGGATCGACCTTGGTGCCGTTGACGATTAGCTCGTAATGCAAGTGCGGTCCGGTGGACTCGCCGGTCGTGCCGACCCAGCCGATCACCTGACCCTGGCGGATCTTGGCGCCGGGGATGACCCCCTTGGCGATGGCGCTCTGGTGATTGTAGGAGGATTCATAGCCGTTGGCATGGCGGATGATCGTCTGATTGCCGTAGCCGCCGGAATCCCAGCCGGCTTTTTCGACCGTGCCGTTGCCGGCGGCGATGATTGCGGTGCCGCGGGGTGCCGCCCAATCGACGCCGGTGTGCATGCGGGCGAAACCGAGGATCGGGTGACGGCGCATGCCGAAGCCCGATTTGAAGATGCCGTTCGGAACCGGATTGCGCAGCAGGAACTGGCGGATGCTCTTGCCGTTCTCGTCGAAATAATCGACCGTGCCGTCGTCCGGATCCTGGAAGCGGTAGAAGCGCGTCTGCGTGTCGCCGAAACGGGCATTGACGTAGAGCAGTTCGGAATCCTCGGTCGCCTGGCCGGCGCTGTCGGCGACGGAGAAGAAGGCCTCGAGACTGTCGGTCGGCCGCAGCTGCGCCTGGAAATCGACGTTGCTGGCAAGCAGCTTAATGATCAGCGCCGTCATATCCTTTGTCATGCCGTAGGAAAGGGCAGCGCGATAGATGCCGTCATAGACGCGCGGCAGATTCTGGCCGGGCGCCGGCGCGAAGGAGTTGTCATCGAAGGCGGTGGCGATGGCATCCAGCATCGGCGGCTCGCTTCCGGGCACGTATCTGCCTTTGTCGTCAACAGCAACGGTGACGAGATGGCGGGTGCCGCGATAGACGCTGGCGCGGATGATCTTTGCCTGTTCGCCCTTCTGAATGATACCGATGCGCAACACGTCGCCCTTGTCGAGATCGGTGGAACCCAGTTGCTGCGAGATAAAACCGGCAATGCCATCGGCATATTGCTGCGGATAGCCTGAATCCGTCAGCGCCTTGGCGATCGGCGTGTCGACACGCACCGGCAGGATGTCGTCGGCGAATTCTTCGGTCTGCGGCGTGATCGATTCCGATGCCGAGACCGTCATGTTCTGTTCGAGCACGCGGGCGGACAGACCGGCGGTCAGATCGACATCGGCATCCTCATTGGAGAAACGGCGGGGATCGACGTAATAAAGGGCCGCAAGCTGCGTGTTGCCATCCGTCAGCACCGAGCCGTTGGAGCGCACATTCTCTTCGACCTCCTCGAGAGACAGGCCGGACGCCATCTTCATGTTGGTCTTGCCGGTCGGGAAGGGAATGGTCTTCAAGCTGACTTCGGATTCGACATCGGAGCCGTAAAGCGCGCCGGTGCGGCTTTGCGGGGCGGGCTGCGGCTCATCGGCGGAAAAGATCGCCAGGGGATCGAAGTCCGGATAGTCCTCGGTCGCCACATGGTTGGCGGCCAGCGTCATCTTCACATGCGCGAAGGGCTGGCGGCGCACGACCTCCTTTTCGCCGTCGTGAACGACGGTCGAAACCTCCATGATGGCGCGGTCGGACGGTTTTGCGGCAATGGCGGGTGCGATCAGCCGGCCGCCGCGGACCACTGCCGTATCCTCATGCGCGTCTGCCGCGGCACTTGCATAGGCTTCGGCGGGGATCGCCAGCTGCTGGCGGCCGTCAAGGGCGGCAAAAAGGGCGACGCCCATCAGGACGGAGGATGTAATGCCGGTGAGGAACGTGCCCGAGAGCCAGCGCAAGGAAACCTCGCGCCGGTCGGGCGCGCGTCTGCCGTCGGCCAGAAGCGGAGGCTCGTTGCCCAACGAGCGGATCATCATTTTCTCCGTCATCATGGCAGTCGGGTCCGCGTCCTTACATCAGGCGTCTCTGGAAGCATTTCTCGGCCATCCTGGCTGGGGCAAAAGATGTGCATATTTTGGGCATGGAAGTCAAATCGCTCAGGGAAAGGCAGATTGCCTGCATTTGCCTGTGTGAATCGTGCGTCTCTTAAGACCAGCAGATTGTGATGATGTCGGGGCGCGGGGACATGAAAGAGCGTTCTTTCCACGAAAAGTCGAAAGAGGTTCATTTTCGTGAGGCGTGTCAGGCCGATCCGAATCCGGGAAACGACCGCATTTTGGCGCCATCTTGAAATTTCCCTTTAAAAACAATGGACTGAAAGAAAGATCATTTTTTTCGAAAAGGGCAGTTGACTGTTTCGGGGGGTTAGTTCTATAAGCCCACTCACTGAACGAGGGCGGCGGCGCTGCTGGCGACGAAGTCTTTCGTTCTAGAGAAA
>NZ_NWSQ01000038.1 GCF_002531725.1 Rhizobium sp. L43 | reverse complement strand
AGGGATTATCGACAGCCAAAGCGTCAAGACCACGGAAAGCGGCGGAATATCCGGCTATGATGCAGGCAAGAAGATTAGTTGAGGCGAGCAATGTGCGGCCATGGTGACTGGACGATCGAAATCGTCAAGCAGGAGGCTTCTGGGGGCATCGTCTGGTTTAGAAAGCACCTCCGACTAAGGCGACTGTTGCCGACCGCCGCTTCTGATTAGATGACATGTTTCCGGAAGAGAACATGCCTCGAAAATTTGAGCGTTTCCCGTTTGCCTTTTGGACCTACGCCGATCGAGAAGCTCGACCGTCTCGGTAAGCGCGGGGGTGGAAACATTGAGAACAACGTCAAAACGAGATGACTGCAAGTTCGCAACTTGCATTTGGCGGAAATAAGCTCCGCAAACTTTATTGCAGTGTTCCGGACGGTGAGTCGAGGCGGGTCCAGTGAGATTTGCCCAGGGCCGGCGCTTTTAACGCGGCGGCCTCGGCGCAGTCGACGACGTTCCCGCCCATCGGACGAAAACTGGCGGGGCAACTTCGACGTCGAAGATGGCGCGGATTGTTGCACGAAAGCCCGCCGCGGGGACATCCCAATGCAGGTCGCCGACTATCGGACGCAGACCGGCGTTAGAGCAGGCTTTTGTCAGACATGTACTCAGCGGTTGTCGGCATTGAGACTGAATGGCGGGAGCTTGACACTACGCGCTGCTACGAAATGCCTGCTGAGCCCACGAATTCACCCCGGCACGCGATTTGCTCTGGTCACGGTATGTCGCCAATCGCAGCGCGATGGTCTTCGGGCGGTGCGTCGCTGTTCGCGTCTCGTGAGGTCCCGATGGTTTGCTGTGGCAATGATAGTGGCTCCGTTGTGACCGGGAAAATCTCAGGAGTGTTGGATGCGATCTAGAGTTCTTCATTTGCGAGCCACAACGATCGCCCACGTCGCGGGCGGTACAGCCAAAGCGGCAGACCTTGAGCCAGGAGGGAAGCCGGGGGTGTGGGACTGGTCTGGAAGTTATGTTTGCGGACGGGTCGGTAGGTGGGTGCGGTCGAACCTGCTGCGCCAATTCCTACGGTCGGGCGACCTATGGCGATACCGACATGTTCGATTTCAACCGGCTGCACAACCCGCACCTGCCGCTCGGCTAAGGGCTGTATCTGTGCCTGGGCGCTGCGCTGGCGCGCCCGGAATTGGGAAGTGCCTTCCCCCCGCCGTTCGTGCGGTCGGAGGATCTGGCGCTGGTAATCGCCGCAGAGGACGTCGTCTACGCGCTGTCTTAGCTCATTTGCTGCCCGCAGTCTGCCCATCATCTTCCGCCCCTTCCAGGCTCAGAGAGTAAAGCGTCACCATGTCCGAACAATCCTTGCCGGCGCTGCCGATGTGGCGGGTCGATCACATCGAGCCCTCGCCCGAGATGTTGGCGCTACGTGCCAAAGGTCCGATCCACCGCGTGCGCCTTCCGTCCGGGCACGAATGCTGGTGGGTGACAGGCTATGACGAGGCCAAGGCGGTGCTGTCTGACGCGGCATTCCGGCCCGCGGGAATGCCTCCGACGGATTTCACCCCGGATTCGGTCATTCTCGGTTCGCCGGGATGGCTGGTCTCGCACGAAGGGGACGAGCATGCTCGGTTACGCACGATCGTGGCGCCGGCCTTCAGCAACAGCAGGGTGAAGCTGCTTACGCAGCAGGTCGAGGCGATCACTGTGCAGTTGTTCGATACGCTGGCGGTTCAGCCCCAGCCCGCAGACTTGCGACGCCATGTCTCCTTTCCGCTTCCGGCCAAGGTAATCAGCGCGCTGATGGGCGTGCCCTTCGAGGAACACGCCTTTTTCGCAGGACTCTCCGACGAGGTGATGACGCACCAGCATGAAAGCGGCCCGCGCAGCGCGTCGGGCCTGGCCTGGGAAGAGCTCCGCGCCTACATTCACGGCAAAATACGGGGCAAGCGACAGGAGCCGGGCGATAACCTGCTGACGGATCTGCTCGCCGCGGTCGACCAGGGCAAAGCGACCGAGGAAGAGGCGATCGGCCTCGCGGCGGGCGTGCTGGTGGCGGGGCACGAGAGCACCGTTGCGCAGATCGAATTCGGCCTGCTGGCCATGTTTCGCCATCCGCAACAGCGCGAACGCCTGGTCCGCGATCCGTCCCTGGTGGACAAGGCGGTGGAGGAGATACTGCGCATGTATTCGCCTGGTGCGGGCTGGGACGGCATCATGCGCTATCCCCGGACCGACGTGACCATCGCAGGCGTGCATATACCCGCGGAGAGCAAAGTACTGGTCGGCCTGCCGGCGACCTCGTTTGATCCGCGCCATTTCAAAGACCCGGAAGTCTTCGACATCGGACGCGACGCAAATCCCCACCTGGCGTTCTCCTACGGGCAGCACAATTGCATCGGGGCGGCGCTGGCCAGGCTGGAACTGAAGGCCGTATTCGGTTCGATCTTCCAGCGCTTTCCCGCGTTGCGCCTGGCCGTGGCGCCCGAAGAACTGAAGTTGCGCAAGGAGATCATCACCGGCGGGTTCGAGGAGATGCCGGTGATCTGGTGCGGACGCCGCCCGGTATCGCAATTTTCTCATTTGACGGCGCCTGGCGCGCGCCGGTCAGATCAGCCACCCGACAGGTAACCAAGATGGACGTGCAAGGAACCAAGGCAGCATGCCACGACGCCTTCGCCGAGCTGGCGTCGCCAGCATGCATCCAAGACCCGTACCCGTTCATGCGGTGGTTGCAAGAGCACGATCCGGTGCACCGCGCGGCGTCGGGCATCTTTCTGTTGAGCCGCCACGCCGACATCTACTGGGCGTTCAAGGCCACGGGCGATGCGTTTCGGGGACCGGCGCCATCCGAACTGGCGCGCTATTTCCCGCGTGCGGCGAGCAGCCTGTCGCTCAATCTGCTGGCGTCCACGCTAGCCATGAAGGAACCACCGACGCATACGCGTCTGCGCCGGCTGATTTCGCGCGATTTCACCGTGGGCCATATCGACAACCTGCGGCCGAGCATCGCGCGCATCGTCGCAGCCCGCCTGGATGGCATGGCGCCCGCACTGGAGCGAGGAGAGGCGGTGGACCTGCATCGGGAATTCGCACTGGCCTTGCCCATGCTTGTCTTCGCTGAATTGTTCGGCATGCCCCAAGACGACATTTTCGAGCTCTCAGCGATCGTCAGCGCCATTCTAGAAGGCCTGAGCCCGCACGCCAGCGATCCACAGCTCGCCGCGGCGGACGTGGCCAGCGCCAGGGTGAAGGCCTATTTCGGCGACCTCATATTGCGCAAGCGCGCCGATCCCTGCCGCGACATCGTGTCGACACTGGTCGGCGCACACAGCGACGATGCCGACACGCTTTCGGACGCGGAGTTGATCAGCATGCTGTGGGGCATGTTGCTGGGCGGCTTCGCCACCACTGCTGCGACTATCGACCATGCGGTGCTGGCGATGCTGGCCTACCCCGAGGAGCGGCACTGGCTGCAGGGAGACGCCGCAGGGGTGGAGGCATTCGTGGAAGAAGTACTGCGCTGCGAGGCGCCCGCCATGTTCAGCTCCATTCCGCGTATCGCCCAGCGCGACATCGAATTGCGTGGCGTGGTGATCCCGAAGGACGCGGACGTGCGCGTGCTGATCGCGGCCGGCAATCGCGACCCGGACGCTTTCGCTGATCCCGACCGATTCGATCCGGTGCGGTTCTACGGCACCAGGCCTGGCATGTCGAACGACGGAAAGATTATGCTGAGCTTCGGCCATGGCATCCACTTCTGCCTAGGTGCGCAACTCGCCAGGGTGCAGCTGGCCGAGAGCCTGCCGCAGATCCAGGCGCGCTTCCCCACGTTGGCCTTGGCCGAGCAGCCGACCCGGGAGCCCTCAGCGTTCCTTAGGACGTTCCGCGCGCTGCCGGTGCGGCTGCACGCGCAGGCGGCGGCTGAGGTTCGCGTCGTGGTCGACCAGGACCTGTGCGGAACCACTGGTCAGTGCGTGTTGACGCTGCCGGGCGCCTTTCGTCAGCGCGAACCGGACGGCGTGGCCGAAGTGTGCATGGCGACGGTCCCGCAGGCGCTGCACGCCGCCGTGCGGCAAGCAGAAAGCCAGTGCCCGGTCGCGGCCATTCGGGTGATCGAAAGCGAAGCCGGCGATAACCACTGCACCAACCCCGGCCCTACGCCCTCTCAGGCAGACGCTGAGCGACATGCAGCGAAGACCTACGCAATCCAGGAGAACATGATGGAACGATTTAAAGGCAAGGTGGCCGTGGTGACCGGCGCCGGCGCCGGGATCGGCAAGGCATGCGCCCTCGCCATCGCACGCGAGGGCGGAAGAGTGGTGGTGGCCGACATTGATGGCCCCGCTGCCATCGCCTGCACCGCACAGATCGCAGCCGAAGCGGGCCAAGCGCTGGCCGTGGCCATGGACATCGCAGATGCGCAGGCGGTGGCAGAGCTTTTCCAAACGGCGAAGCGGCGCTTCGGTGGGGTAGACGTGCTTGTGAACAATGCGAGCGCCATGCATTTGACCCCGCACGACCGCGCGATCCTCGACCTGGACGTGGCGGTCTGGGACAAGACCATGGCGACCAATTTGCGCGGCACGCTCCTCTGCTGCCGGCAGGCCATCCCACAAATGATCACCCGCGGTGGTGGCGCGATCGTGAACATGTCATCGTGCCAAGGGCTCAGCGGCGACACCGCACTGACGTCCTACGCCGCGTCGAAGGCCGCAATGAACATGCTGTCGGCCTCGCTTGCCACGCAGTATGGACACGCGAAGATCCGCTGCAACGCGGTTGCGCCAGGTCTTATCATGACGGAACGCCTCTTCGCCAAGCTGGACGAGTGCATGCAACGGCATCTACACCGGCACCAGCTCCTGCCGCACGTCGGCCGCCCCGAGGACGTAGCCGCGCTGGTCGCATTCCTGCTCTCCGACGAGGCTGCGTTCATCACCGGCCAGGTGTTGTGTATCGACGGCGGCATGTTGTCGCATGTTCCAACCTACGCCGACGGTGGCAACAGCGCGGCTCTGCCGGCCGGTGACGCCGCCGAAGCAGCCGCAACGTCGCACTGGTGATGGACATGCTGCTCAACCCGCTGAACCGCTGGCACCGGCTACGGGACGACATCCCGGTCATGCCTGGCGCTTTCCCCCTGGTCGGGCATCTTCCCGCCATCGTCTGCGATCTGCCGCGCCTGCTGCGGCGCGCCGAAAGGACGCTAGGCAGCCACTTCTGGCTGGATTTCGGCCCGGCCGGACACCTGATGACATGCCTGGATCCGGATGCGCTCGCATTGCTCCGGCACAAGGAAGTGTCCTCGGCACTGATCGAAGAGATGGCGCCCGACATCCTTGGCGGAACGTTGGTCACTTTGGACGGTAGCGCGCACCGGCAGGCGCGCGATGGGATAAATGCGGCGTTTCTGCCCAGGGGTCTGACCGAGGCCGGCATTGGCGAGCTGTTCGAACCAATTATTCGGGCTCAGGTCAGGGCGTGGCGCGACCGCGGTGAAGTCGCTATCCTGCCAGACACCCGCAACCTGATGCTTAAACTCACCTTCAGTCTCATGGGCATCCCCGCCCAAGACCTGTCGGAGTGGCATCGCAAGTACCGGCAACTGCTACAATTGATGGTCGCGCCCCCGATCGACCTGCCGGGGATGCCATTGCGGCGCGGCCGCGCCGCCCGCGATTGGATCGACGCGCAGTCGCGCCAGTTCATCCGGGACGCGCGCGCGCGCGCCGCGCGCACCGGGTTGATCAACGACATGGTGAGCGCCTTCGATCGCAGCGACGGCGCACTCTCCGATGACGTCCTGGTCGCCAATATCCGCTTGCTGCTGCTTGCCGGCCACGAGACCTCCGCCTCAACGATGGCCTGGATGGTGATTGAGCTGGCGCAGCAGCCAGAGCTGTGGGACGCCCTGGTCGAAGAGGCGCAACGCGTGGGCGCGGTGCCGACCGGGCACGAGGACCTGGCGCAATGTCCGGTCGCAGAGGCACTGTTTCGGGAGACGCTACGAATGCATCCGGCTTCCTCGCTCGTACCGCGTCGCGCGATGCAGGAATTACAACTCGGCCAGCGGCACATTCCTGCGGGCACTCATTTGTGCATCCCACTGCTGCATTTCTCGACCTCGGCGCTGCTGCACGAAGCGCCTGATCAGTTCCGTCTGGGACGATGGCTGCAACGCACGGAGCCGATCCGGCCGGTGGACATGCTGCAGTTCGGTGCCGGCCCACACGTCTGCATGGGCTATCATCTAGTATGGCTGGAGCTGGTGCAGTTCAGCATCGCCTTGGCATTGACCATGCAGGAGGCCGGGGTGCGGCCGCGGTTGATGAGCGGCGTCGAAAATGGCCGGCGCTATTACCCGACCGCACATCCGTCCATGACAATCCGCATCGGATTCTCATGAGCTGGGATCGTCTGCCCCGTGTCAGGAGGCAGCGGCGCCGGCGATGGGCGGCATTGCTGCACTCGGCGCGCGCGCCCGGTGCGACGCCGGCAACACCGCGGCTCGCCGCTCGCCGCGGCATTCTCTGTCACGTACAAGGAGATGAACAACATGCAGACGGGTTCCATGCTAAACGACGACCGAACTGGCGTTTCCCCGTTCGGCGGATTGGGCGCGCAGGCGTGCGGCGGAGTGCCGGTGCGCGCGTCCGTACGCATGGTCGCGCTATGCGCCGTCGCGGAGGATGCCGCGCGTTACGCTGTTCCGCGCGCTGGATCGCTATCGCGCCTGTTTCGGATCGTAGGTGGTCGAGGATGACACGCCAGCGGATGACACGACGCTGGGCAAGCCCCCGGCAAGCATGTGGCGGAGAAGAATGCAACCGGCGTGCCGATCACGGAGCTGCATGCAGCGCGCCAGTCAATGCCGGGCCTATGGCCCGAGGCCGAGGAAGCCATCACCCCACTGCGGCCGCGTGCGGAGCGGTTGGCGCAGGCCGTGCAGCGGGCCAAAAGGGTATCTGTTCAAGCACGCGCCGTGCGCATGGGCGCCGGTCGGCACGGAGGCGCCGCCGTACCGCTGCGATCCGCCGGCGGCAGCGCTAGATGCTACATTGTGTCCGATTCCACGGCGCAGATCGCAGCGGTTGCCCACCGCGGTCCGCCGCGCTGTCCGGCGGACCGCCGCCAGCATAGGTGCGCTTCGCCGCGACGGGCCCGCGGCGGTGCCCGGCGTCCGCCCCATCCTGCTTCTCGTCAACTGCCTGCAGAGGGAACATCCCGCATGAATGCGCTGTCCGAACAGATCCTTTCTGAATTGCGCCACCTGCTGAACGAGACGCGCGATGGCGGCAGCGTCAGTCCCTCCGTTTACGACACGGCGCGCGTTTTGCACTTCCGCGGCAACGTCACCGGTCGGCAGAACGCATACGCGTGGCTCATGGCGCAGCAACAGGCTGATGGCGGGTGGGGAAGTGCTGACTTCCCACTGTTCCGCCATGCACCCACGTGGGCGGCGTTGCTTGCATTGCAGCGTGCCGATCCTCTTCCCGGCGCTGCGGACGCAGTTCAGGCTGCAACGCGGTTCCTCGAGCGCCAGCCGGATCCCTACGCAGATGCGGTGCCGGAAGACGCGCCGGTAGGCGCGGAGCTGATCCTGCCGCAGATCTCCGGCGAGGCCGCATCCTTGGTGGACGACGTGGTGTTTCCGCGCTACCCGGCGCTGTTGCCGTTGCGGCAGGCGTGCCTGGCCAAGTTGGGGACGGTGGGACCGCTGCCGAGCGGCCATCCGTTGTTGCACTCCTGGGAAGCCTGGGGCACGTCGCCGACCACGGCATGCCTGGACGACGACGGCAGCATCGGCATCAGCCCGGCGGCAACCGCCGCCTGGCGTGCGCACGCCCTCACACAGGCGAGCGCGCCACAGGTCGGGCGTGCCGACAGGTATCTTCAGGCCGCATCGCGCGCGGCGCGTAGCGGCATCGAAGGTGTCGTTCCTAGCGTCTGGCCGATCAACGTATTCGAGCCATGCTGGTCGCTGTACACCCTGCATCTGGCCGGGTTGTTTTCGCATCCCGCGCTCGCCGAGGCGGTAGGCGTGATCGTCGCGCAGCTCGATGCCTGTCTGGGCGTGCGCGGTCTGGGTCCGGCCTTGCACTTCGCGGCCGATGCGGACGACACCGCCGTTGCGTTGTGCATCCTGCGCCTAGCAGGACGCAACCCGGCTGCCGACGCGTTGCGCCATTTCGAAATCGGCGGGCTGTTCGTTACCTTCCCCGGCGAGCGCAATGCCTCGGTGTCGACCAACATCCACGCCCTGCATGCGTTCAGACTGTTGGGAAAGCCCACCGCCGGCACCAGCGCTTACCTTGAGGCCAATCGCAACCCGGACGGTCTATGGGACAATGAAAAATGGCACGTTTCGTGGCTGTATCCCACCGCGCATGCAATTGCTGCGCTCGCGCAAGGCGTGCCCCAGTGGCGCGACGAGCGCGCGCTGGCGGCGCTGTTGCAGGCGCAGTGCGACGACGGCGGCTGGGGCGCCGGTCGCGCGTCAACATTTGAGGAAACCGCCTATGCGCTGTTCGCCTTGCACGTGATGGATGGGCGCGAAGAGCCGACAGGGCGCGCCCGCATCGCGCTGGCGGTCGCGCACGCGTTGGAGTGGATGCTCGCTCGCCATGAGGCGCATGAATTGCCGCAGACGCCGCTGTGGATCGGCAAGGAATTGTATTGCCCGACCCGGGTCGTGCGCGTGATCGAACTCGCCGGCTTGTGGCTGGCTCTTCGTTGGGGGCGGCGCATCCCGGCCGAGGGAGCAGGAGGAATAGCGCAATGATCCCGACCGAAAGCGCGCTGCAGCAAGTACTGGAGTGGGGGCGTTCTCTAACCGGATTCGCCGACGAGCATGCCGTGGAAGCAGTTAGGGGCGGACAGTACATCCTGCAGCGTATCCAACCGAGCCTGCACGATACCAGCGCCCGCACCGGCCGGGATCCGCAGGACGAAAAGCTGATCGTGGCGTTTTATCGCGAGTTGGCGCTACTGTTTTGGCTCGACGATTGCAACGACCTTGGCCTGATCGCGCCAGAGCAGCTGGCCGCGGTGGAGCAGGCGCTGGGGCAGGGCGGCCCATGCGCGATCCCCGGGTTCGAGGGCTGCGCTGTGCTGCGCGCTTCCCTGGCCGCGCTCGCCTACGATAGGCGCGACTATACTCAGCTTCTTAACGATACCCAGTGCTACTGCGCGGCGCTTCGCGCCGGACACGCGCAGGCGGCGGGGGCGCAACGCTGGTCTTACGCCGAATACTTGCACAATTCCATCGATTCGATCGCCTACGCGAACGTGTTCTGTTGCCTGTCGTTGCTTTGGGGGCTGGACATGGCGACCCTGCGCGCGCGTCCGGCGTTTCGCCAGGTACTGCGGCTCATCTCCACGATAGGGCGCCTGCAGAACGATCTGCATGGACGCGCCAAGGATAGGTCGGCGGGAGAGGCCGACAACGCTGCCATCCTGCTCCTGCAGCGTTATCCGGCTATGCCTGTGGAGGATTTCCTCAACGACGAGCTGGCCGGCCATGAGCGCATGCTGCACCGAGTGATGGTGGAGGAACGCTTTCCTGCGCCATGGGGACCGTTAATCGAGGCCATGGCGGCCATTCGCGCGAAGTACTACGAGACCTCGATCAGCCGCTACGGCAACGATGCTGCGGGGAGAGGCCAGCGTGCGCCGGCGTGAACGCGCGGGAGGCGGCGGCGTGCGCGCAGCGCCCTCGGTCCGATCCGACGCAACGCCAACGCCCAATACGGCGGATCGAGCGAGCATGTGCGACGACGCCCTGACCCGGCGCAAGGACGACCATCTGGACCTCGTGCTTAATCGGCGAACGGCGCCAGCCACGGTCGCCGCCGGCTGGGAGCAAATCCGGTTCGAACACTGCGCACTACCCGAGCTGGACCTGACGCAGATCGGACTGCGCACCTCGCTGTTAGGCAAGCCCATGCGTGCGCCGCTGCTGATCAGTTCCATGACCGGCGGAATGCCACGCGCCGAGGCCATCAATCGGCATCTGAGCGAGGCGGCGCAAGCCTTGGGGATCGCCATGTGCGTCGGTTCGCAGCGCGTGAGCCTGCAATCGCGCAATTCCCAGGGACTGACGCGCGCGCTTCGCCGCCTGGCGCCTGACATTCCCTTGCTGGCCAATATCGGCGCCGCGCAACTGCGTGAGGCCGACGGCCTTGATCTGGCGCGCCGGGCTGTCGATGCGCTGGAGGCTGATGGGCTGATCGTCCATCTCAATCCGCTGCAGGAAGCGCTACAGCCGGATGGCGACCGCGACTGGCGCGGCGTCCTGGAGCAGATGGCTCGCGCCGCGCGTAGCGTGGGCGTGCCGATCGTGGCCAAAGAAGTGGGGTCGGGCCTGTCCGCCTCGGTGGCCTGCGCGCTCGTCGAGGCGGGTGTTGCGGTGATTGATGTCGCCGGAGCCGGCGGCACCAGTTGGGCCGCGGTGGAGGGCGAGCGCGCCCGCGATGCCGCCGGCCGTGCAGTGGCGATGGCGTTCGCCGATTGGGGGATCCCGACACCGGCCAGTTTGCAGGCGGTACGTCGGGCGCTGCCAACGGTGAAGCTTATCGCTTCCGGCGGGATCCGCGATGGCGTCGACGTGGCCAAGGCCATTCGCCTGGGCGCGGACATCGCCGGGCAGGCAGCCGGCGTGCTGCCAGCGGCTACGGTATCGACCGAAGCGGTCGTCGCGCATTTCGAGGTCGTCATCCGCCAGTTGGCCGTCGCCTGCTTTTGCACCGGCTCACCTAATCTGGCGACGTTGCGCCAGGCGCGCTTGTTGCCCTCCGCGCATCCGCCAGCTGGATGATGCCGGCGTCGCTCGCTCGTGTCGGCCGGCGCCTAGCTGGTTGCAAAAACCGTTAACGCTAAAGCTAGACCTCTAATCCACCTGGCCCACGGGTTCGATACAGGGAACGAAGTGTTCATGAGGCAGCTGTTGACGATGAAGCGGTAATGATGCCGCCGGTTAGCTAGGTTATGCGTAACGGAATTCGGAGCTCATAAAGGTGCGCAATCCAGCGCCGCTTGTTGAATTAGCCCGGCTTTTCCCGGTCCCGCCACGCCTTTGCAAAGTGCATGATTCAGCCAGTTAACGAAGGACCGTTTGTGAGGGCTGGCAGGAACGGTGTCACCTATCTGTTCGAGATACGCGTAAAATCTGGCGGCTGCGCTGTCCAATCCTTCGCCGCGAACGATACTGGGCCGCTTCAGCTGCGTGTCCACGGCAGGCAATTTGCCAAGCACTTCGGCGCGACCGACTGTATCTGCGATGTCGTCGGCGATCTGATACGCATGCCCGAGCAATTCCCCCACCTTAGACCATGGGGCCGGATCAACATCACTTGCCAGGGCACCGCACGTGGCCGCTGCGACAAAGAGGGAGCCGGTCTTGTAATGGTGATAGCGGTCGATTGGGACGTGCGTCATTGCCTCCATCGACTGTCCGGCGATCAGTCCGTGACTGGGGCCGACCGCCTCCGCAACCACCTCGATCATGCGCGCGCCCAACTCAGGTGTTAGCGCAGCCTGCAGGCTGAGGTATTTGAAAGCCATCACAATCAAGGCATCGCCAGCCAAAACGGCGATAGGCTCTCCGAAAAGCCGGTGCACCGTCGGTCTGCCGCGGCGTAGCGCGGCGTTATCGAAGCAAGGCAAGTCGTCATGCACCAACGAGGCACAGTGTAGCAATTCAATTGCTGCCGCGGCTCTTGTCGCCAGCTCAGGATGTCTTTCGCCGCACACATAGGAGACTTTCAAGCAGAGCTTGGGGCGCATCCGGGAGCCACCTGGAAACACTGCCGCGTCTAGCGCTCCACGCAGGTGAGCCGGCGCAGCCGGACTTAGAGCACTATCCATGGCAGCTCGCAGCGCATGCTCGATGAGCTTGTCGCTATCGCCAACGACGTCGGCTTGGTGATTCGAAATCATATCGCATCTCCACTTTTGAGACGAAAACGAACATCGGGCCTAGTCCAACCGGTGCCAAACAAAAGGCCAATTTCGCTGTGTCTCTTCAGGTTCCAGGGCGCCGTTAAGTTTAGCGGGGTGCGGCGGCCAACATGCGGCACCGGCGTCACCAATGAACCCGCGTGCCAGTGGGAGCCCTAACTCGGCAAGGCGATCTCCCGCTGGAATCCCTCGAAGCAGTCCCATTCGCGGCGACATGACATCTGGACGAATTCGGTTATTTCGATCGCGTGCGAAAAACATTGGCTCTGGCGGCGCTGTCGGCCAGAATGGCATTGCTCTCGACGTCTTGATCCAAAGCCGAAGAGGCTCCCGCGCTGAGCAGTGGCTCGTGACAAAGCTCTTTGGATCGGCTGCACGCCGCCGCGCGTGATGATCGCTGACGAGCTCCGTTCGTAGGGTACGACATGGGCGAAGATGGGCCTTACATCTAAAAGTGTTGGTCATCGTCGATAGTAACCACTGGAGCTTGGACCGGAACCATTGCCGGCAGAGATCTGGGCTCTTACAAGCAATTGATGTGCCACCAGAGCATTGTTAGTGAATGGTTCAATGGCGGCAGAAGGCGCCTTCCGGTGCTCACCGTGTGTCGGGAGTCGTAGATTGTGCCACTCCGCCTAGTATGTGAACGCCGTCAACCTTGCGAGCGATCCGTCCGAAGGCCGACCCAGCATTGGGAGTGAATTGGGTCGAGCTCACAATGCACGTCGGCACTTGCATCATGCCAACCTGTCAATGTGCGCGATCGCACGCGACTGTTATCTTTGCGTCAATTGCGATCGAACCAATGCTTTTGACGCTTCACGAGGTTACGCTGCCGATAGACCCAGCGGAGAAGAGGACTGAGCCCTTCCTGTTGCTCTTCGGCGCGATGTTGCCGAAGCCTTAGACTCGACCGGCTTGGCGAGGATTTCGGCGCTGCCGTAGCCCTAGTCGGCCGGCAGGAAACCGCTTCGAGAAGTCGGTCCCCGACCGCCTTTTGCTAGCGGACTAAAAGGTCGGAGCAGGTGGATATGCAGCGCTCTCCTTCGATAGCTTGGTTGAAGGAGGCGGAATTTCGAACCTACACGCTTGCGGGAGCGGTAACCGATATGGGTTCTTGGCTGGGTGATCTCCAGCACGGCGGAGCTTTCCCAGCTAGCCAAATGGGATATCCTGGGACGGGGAAATGGATCGGTTTTCGAGATTATTTTTTATCGTCCTCAACGATGACGGCTTAGAAGATGTTGAGCATTGAATGTGAATTTTCGCTCAAATTCGACGCTAACCTAGATGATTCAGTGGCGGGTGCGGCCATAGCAACAGATCTTTCACGGAACTGGGCGACCGGTCTCAGCGCCTGTTTTGCATGCATTCCTGAAGCAATTTGGCTAAACCCTCAAATATTTGCTATAACGCAAAAAATGCCCAAAATGGGTATTTAAAACGGTTGTAGTGTGGCGATGACAAGTGGTTCAAATCCGCTCAGTTGGCGCACGCCTACAACGAGTGGCAGGAAAACAGGGACGTGCGGTGACGGAAGATCTAACAAGCTACAGAAGTTCGAGAGGCCTCGTCAGCACCGCCGATCCGGAGGTTGACAAGCCGATCTGTCGAAAGCCAGGTTTCGACGGCAAAATTACATCCCTGGGACACATGGAGGAATTGATCAGCGCGTTCCTGAAAAAGACACGCGAAGCGCAAGGCCTGTCTCGTGCGGACGTTGCTCCAATGCTTGGTCTGTCCATCCCTGTATACGGACGCTACGAGCGGGCATTTTCCAAAATGACTGTTACCCGGATGATCCATCTGTGTGAGATTCTTGGCTTTATGCCTATCGATATGATCTTTGAAGCTGCGCCACATCTTTGGGGCCGTACATCGGAGGAGGCCGAGGATTGTCTCACACTGGCTCGGGTTCTCAGGAGACTTCCGAACGGCACGACGCGCGATCTTATTCGGCTCCTGCAGCGAATGATCCCCGATGACGACGATAGCGACAGGGGTCAGTGATGTAGCGGAGACCGTGAAGTGAGCTGGGTTTGTCTATGACGCCCCCGACCAGTTGCAGTATTGGTGATAGCCGGGTGTCGCAGCCGACGCGCTGTCGTCGGTGTGCAGACACCCACAATCTCACAACTTAGCTTTTCACTCGCATTTCCGTCTGAACACAATACGTGCCGATTGCGCAATATTCGATCGTTGGTTGGCGTCGATCTTGCTCGATGCTCGAGCGGTTCGTCGACGAGCGACGCCAAGTCTATTTGCATGCGCTTTGCTTGTATCCATTCGGTGGAGACCCCGCCGGATGGATACCTTTGCTTCGACAGTAGGGTCTGTGATTAACTCCCACATTGGGTTCTCCTGCTCAATGCCATGTGGGTATTCGAGCTGCCGGCGCGCATGCTTTTTTCAATTACTAAATCGAAGCCTGTCCTCTCCGCGCCTCTGTTTCATCGCGCGATCCCTTTGTGCCATTCGGCTCGGAAATAGCCTTTCGACATCACGGATCAGGTTCCGCGAAAAGGGGTCGAGTCGCCGAGACGGGAAACGCAGCTAGACAAACCTCGCTGTTCATGGCTGCCGCCCTTCAGAGGTACTATGAGGGCATCGCCTAGGGCAGCCAACACGCGCAGCCGTGATTGGTTGGCCGTGAGCCGAGAGTCTCCACGTGCAGGACAAAAGACCACCATGCCCGCACACGACGTCCCGGAAGGTGTTCATAGCCAATTTGGCGCAATTGTATAATCCTTGCGTGAAGCGATTTCGGTGTTGGCTAGATCTATGTACTTGCGCTCACTGATATATTTGAGTGAACGATAGCAAGCGGGTGAGGTTCGCGTGGACAAAATTGCGCCAAATGAGACCGAAATTCAAACATTGGTGGTTCCAAGCACATCACTTTCCGGGTAAAGAGCTCTGGCGCATTTACCTCAGTCGGAGCAATGTCAGGACCATCATTGAAGCAATGGATTAATGAACTCGGTTTGCAACAAGTCGATGATCCAGGCATAGACAAGCCGGTCTATCGAAAACCTTTTGACGGACGGATTGCACTTAGCGCCGAACTCGAAAACTTGATCAGCATCAGCCTTCGCGAAGCCCGCGATAAGCGAAAACTCCCGCGCTCGAAACTGGCGCCCTTGCTTGGCATCACTAAGCAGGTCTACGGCCGGTACGAAAATGGAGTATCCCGCTTGACCGTGAGCCGACTGATTCATCTGTGTGAGGTTTTGGATGCGACTCCGGAAGAGATTATCGCCCCGGCGGCACCTTATCTTTGGGGCGAAACTGAAACCAAAGCGGTTCTGCTGTTGGCTACTATCGTGAAGTTGCGGACTTTCGATGAAGAGATTTTGCAAGATATTTACAGCTTACTAAGCCGCATAGACGAGACCGGTAGCGATAGCGGCGATGGTGCTGTGAAAGTCGCGTCTACCAGCGCCACTGCAGACGATCGCGAATAAGGTGTAGATCGCTCGCGTCAAGAAACAGAACGTGCGTCCGTCCCTGATGAAGTTCTATCAGAAGCCGCGACCAAACGCTCGCGCCGTTGCTGGTTGCCGAAGCGAGCTTTGCGCAGGCGGTTAGGACTAGCTGCCGACCAATTATCGCCACAGCTCTGCGGGGCATAGGTGGGTAAACGGGGAGGCGCATGTTGGGTCAACTGGTCCAACTCATCCCTGCTCTCGGCCGCTGAAGGGGTTGCGCGGTCGTCTTACGCGGCAAGGAGGAAGGTCACGTCAAAGCCTAAGAAACCCGTATATTCATCATCCAAAGCATCGATGATTTCATTGACACAATTAATTTTACCAATCTCCCATGATGATGCATTAGGAATCTTGATCTCAGACGCGAGTGACGGCGAAACCTTCGACGGTCCGGACTGGCTATAGCGCGAAGAGCCGACATGCAGCGGGGTGACCGCTGCTTCAATCAAACAATGCGTGCTTCAAAATAGCAGCAAGAAATACCAAAGGAGGTCTTTGCATGCGTTCTGAGCTGCGGTGGAAGCTGTGCTGGGAAAACGAGCTGGACATCATCGACCATGTCGATCCTCCCGAGTTCTTTCGCAAAGCTTATGGGCCGACCGGGGTCTTCAATACAAAGCTTTTCAGCGGTAGCCAAAGCTGGGCAAGGCGCGCCGACAACGTGCATTGGCAGGCGACGGGCGTTGACAAAGGCGCACGCGCGGCGATGAAGAGCCAGCGGCCAGCCGTCCTGTGGTTCACCGGACTTTCCGGCTCCGGCAAGTCCACAATCGCCAATGCGCTCGACCGGTTGCTGCATGCCCGCGGTAAGCACACCTACATCCTCGACGGCGACAACGTGCGCCACGGGCTCAATCGCGACCTAGGCTTCAACCAGTCTGATCGCGTCGAGAACATCCGCCGCGTCGCCGAGGTCGCTAAGCTGATGGCCGATGCCGGGCTGATCGTGCTCGTATCCTTGATCTCGCCGTTCCGCGGCGAACGCCGGATGGCTCGCGAACTGATGGAGGAGGGGGAGTTCATCGAAATCTTCGTCGACACGCCGCTCGAAGAATGCGCGCGGCGCGATCCGAAGGGGCTTTATCGGAAGGCGTTCGCTGGCAAGATAGCCAATTTCACCGGCGTTTCCTCACCGTACGAGATCCCTGAGAGCCCTGAGAGCCCTGAGTTGCATCTCGAAACGGTTGGCCACGACCCTGCGGCGTTGGCGTTTGAGATCGAACAGTTCCTCGAAAGGCGAATGGAGCAAAGTGACGCATGATTGTGAGAGTGCGGAGGCTTAAGCATTGGCGGCTTGAGGCGGCCGCGGCGGTCCTTGGCTATTAACTACGCGGTGGTCGTTGCAGCCCCAGGCGGGCCGCGCCAACGTCCGATGCTATTGTTGGCTTCAGCATGAGACAGCCGATCACGCGCTCACGGCCGGCTTACTGAAACGGAGAAAAGATATGTCTGATGCAAAGCTGCAGGGCGTGCTTTCGGCTCTTTCGCCGGTGGCGAGACAGCTAAATGCGCTACCCTCCAATCAACCGGGGCGAGATGCAAACTGCGTTAAACTAAACACGAATGAGAATCCATTTCCGTTGCCGATGATGGTGATGCAAAGTGCGCTGGCGGCCCTCGAACGGCATTATCTGTATCCCGAAGATGACAATCTGAGTTTGCGCGACGCAGCCGCCAATGCGTATGGCCTCTCCCAGGATCAGGTGATCGCCGGGAATGGCTCGTCTGAGCTGCTCGGGCTCATCTACAGAGCATTCCTAGACCCGGGAGATAGCGTGGCGATGATATCGCCAGGTTTTTCCTTTAACCGCAAACTTGCCATGTTGCAGGGTGCTCGACTTCTCGAAATCGAATGGGGCGAGTCTTATTCTCTGCCGATCGAGCAGCTGCTTCTTGGTCCAGCAAGAGATGCAAAATTCATACTGCTGGCCAATCCGAACAATCCGACCGGAACATTCGTTCCCGTGGACGAAATCGACCGCCTCGTCGCGCAATCTGACCAATTGATAGTGGTGGACGAAGCGTATGTCGACTTTGCGCCCGATGATGCCCTGCGCCTCGTCGATCGCCATTCAAACCTTCTGATATTGAGAACATTTTCGAAAGGCTTTGCAGCCGCTGGAATACGTGTTGGTTTTGGCTTTGGTCATCCTGAGCTTATTGAGAGGCTCCGCAACCTCCAAAATGTCTTCAATATGAACGTAATCGGCCATGCGGTGGGCATTAGTATCCTTTCGCACCGCGCCGACTACCACGAGAACCACAAATATATTAAACATGAAAGACACAGAACGACGACTGCCTTGTCTCAATTGGGCTTTTCTGTGATCCCGTCCCACACAAACTTTTTGCTTGCTCGGGTGCCCCCCGCACAAGATGGCAAATGGTGGCAAGCGTCTTTGGCTAGGCAGAACGTACTTGTAGCCGTCTTTCCCGATTCCGGATTGGAAAATTATATTCGCGTCAGCATCGGCACCAGAACCCAAATGGATGCGTTCCTTTCAGCTGCCAGGGACATCATTTCTGGAAGCATGAAGACGCAGAGCTAGCCGGTTCGAACTATTGCTCACTGCTTGTCACGTGGCAATAAGATCACAAATAGGCGCAACACAGTAAGGCATGCGCAGTCTCGATTCCCTTGATTACGCGTGTTGTTAGCGCACGAGTGGAGCACCCGGTCACAGACGACATGGCCAATTGGACGGCTCTATGTAGATAAGACCACGGCTCCATTGTTTGGATGGGGCGCGGCAGGACGAAAATAGCTATCTCTGGGGCTGCGACCGCGGCTGGAACGGATCTTTGCCGTCCGGCGGGGTGCTCGGCCTGGGCGTAACGGCGAATATGCTGCAGAAATTAAGACGGATTCAACGGCGCGATCCAAGTCGATGCCTACGGGGGCTACTCTCACCTGGTTACGCCAGACCGCATGCGCGGTAATCCGCTGAGGCTCGCTTTCTGGTGGGTTCATGGCGCCAGAAAGCTGATCAAGGCAAAGCCGAAGAAGGGCTCGCCTATCGTCGACGAGGCGTTGCTGCGTATCGCGGCTCTTTACAGGATCGAAGATGGCATCCGCGGTTCTGATCCCAAAATCGTAAGCGTACTCGGAAATGAGCACGTGGGGATACGCCACCACCATCCCCTTGCGTGGATGACTGGAGAGGCGATGGGTCAAACATGGTTGTTAGTGATGGGCCGCTCAATGGCTATTTTTGTCGGGTTTCATCGACTTACGACAAAACTTGGTATGTCCAGCCGTGCACCCAAGCGGTCGAATCGTTGATTAACATCGGCAATTGCTCCGGGATCTAAATTGGCACAGCTCTTGATACTCCTCGAATCAAGTCCAAGAGCAACACACGTGGTCAGAGCAAGTTGTGTAGCCCTTCCGGCAGTAACGCCGGAGTTTCTGCATCGAAAACTCTGTAACGACGGTGACGATGTTTGGAGGCAAAGGATGCGGCGGCAGAGCTACAGAACTTGGGTGAATGCATTCTGTCGAGGCCGCGGAGCCGACAGGTACCTATCCTTTCAGCTTTCTTTTGGTTCCGCTCATGCAATTCCCTAAATCAATCGAAGAAGCGCATGCAGCTGAATTTTACCAATTCCTCGAAAAAACTCAGGGCTTAATTCGATCCCCGAAGCTTTTCGAATTGTTGTGTTCATTTGCTCGGATTCTCGAATTCCCATGGGTCGCCTATCATCGTCAATCGGGCGATGAAATCCTAAAGATGGTCCGCTGCAATCCGCCTGCCGTCAGCTATCCTGATGAGTGGCAGGATCATTATGCCAAGATGGGCTATGACAGAATTGATCCCATCATCAAAAAGAGCCGAAAGCAGGCGGACGCTTTCCGTTGGAGTGAAGCGCACAATGACATGATCAAAACGGAACTGGAACGGCGATTTTTCGAGGAGGCTGCAGCGTTCGGTTTGAGGTCAGGGGTCAGTGTTCCATTGCACGGTCCCGGAGGTAGTTTTGCGATTATGAGCTTTGCTCGGCCCTCGTCCTGCGAGCCCGAGAATAAAATGGTTACATATCTGAAATTTGCGGCTGTGCACTTCCATCTGAGTGTCGCGGATTTTGCGAAGCGGGTTGCGGGAAAATGCCCCGAACTTACTCCAAGAGAAAGAGAGTGTATTCTCTGGGTAGCAAGGGGGAAGTCTTCATGGGATATAGGGCGGATACTTGATATTTCTGAGAATACTGTAAATTTTCACATAAAAAATATAACGCGGAAGTTGGATGTCAGTAGCCGAACGGTCGCGGCTTTGAAAGCAGCAAGCCTTGGAATTATCGAATTGTAGGACCAACTCGGGGTGTGGTCCTGCGTCCGGCCGTTGCGGGGCGGCCATCGGAACCTGTCTTCGGTCATATCGCAACTGCTGATGTTGGACTGGGCACAACGCTGCCGTCCGGCAGTAACGGCAGCCAAACGTGTATCCGGCACGCGCTGAGCCTGTAACCAAGAAACGGTCTATGACGATACTCCCTTTGCAGGTAGGTGCAATGGGTCGCCGTTGTCGGCTAGGATGCCAGCCTACAATTGTAAAGGGTTAGTGAAGGCAGACCGGGAGCGGTTCGACTAGTTCACGACCAGATGAGACTCTGCAAGTTTCTTATGGAGGAAGATCATGCCTCAAGAGAGTAGTTCTAACTCGCTACTGGAATTTGAAACCCTCGAGTCAAATGTGAGGTCATATTCACGATCCTTCCCTGTGGTGTTCAGAAAGGCGGCAGGAGCCATCCTCGAAGACGAGAATGGTTTTGAGTTCATTGATTTTCTTTCCGGCGCGAGTGCCCTTAACTACGGTCACAACGACCCCTACATCCGAAATGCTGCAGTGGAATACCTGCAATCGAATCGGATCGTCCACGCGTTAGACATGGCAACATCAGCGAAACGAGAATTTATCAAAAATTTTGACCATATAATTTTGCGCCCGCGCGGGCTGGCGTACAAATTTCAGTTTACCGGCCCCACGGGTGCCAACGCTGTTGAAGCTGCTTTGAAACTCGCACGTAAGGCAACCGGCCGGCACAACGTAATCTCGTTCACAAACGGCTATCACGGAGGGAGTTTGGGGGCCCTTGCCGTAACCGGCAATCGCTATTTCCGAAATGCAGCAGGTCTTACCCCTGCCGGCGCAGTTTTCATGCCCTACGACGGCTACTGGGGAGCCGACAACGATACGTCCGACTACTTGGATAAGGTGCTTGCTGATAGTAGTAGCGGAGTCGACTTGCCGGCAGCTATTATTCTGGAAACTGTTCAAGGCGAGGGAGGTATCAACCCTGCAAGCACAGACTGGCTGCAGTCAGTTGAGCGGCTCTGCAGAAAGAACGACGTCCTACTGATTGTTGACGACATTCAGGCTGGCTGCGGCCGAACTGGCGAATTTTTCAGTTTTGAGTCTGCGGGTATATCCCCAGACATCGTGCTTTTATCCAAATCCCTCAGCGGTTATGGGTTACCTCTATCGCTTCTGCTGCTCAAATCCGAATTGGACGTTTGGCAGCCAGGTGAACACACTGGGACTTTCAGAGGCAATAACCTTGCACTCGTGACGGCAAGTGCTGCTTTGCAAAAATACTGGACAAATGAAAACTTATCTAAGGGCGTTATCGAAACAGGACGCCAGCTCATGGAGCGCCTTCGGGAAGTTGCTCAAAGCAACCAACGTTCTGAACTTGCCGTGCGGGGAAGAGGCATGATGTTGGGGCTCGACTGCCGTACGGGGAAACTAGCGGAGAAAATCGTCCGCCAAGCCTTCGAACAAGGACTGGTGGTAGAGCGATGCGGCGCGGAAGACCAGGTAATCAAGCTTCTTCCTCCCTTGACTATCGACAGTCAAACTGCCCAACGCGGTTTGGACATCCTGGAGAAGTCGGTGCGGGTGAGCGTTTAAAGACAAACCTTGGTCTCTCGTTTCGGCCGATCAGCGTACAACTTGATTATGGTGGCCGATGCGAGGGCTTATCTTTGGCGATTCCGGCCGCGGTTCTGCCGCGTAGTGGGAATTGTTTAGGTTTTTTTTTGATAACCATCGGTCCTCCGCATGGCATTGAGCGAACAGTAAATCTGCGGTCGTCCCCGATCTTGCCGTCGATCACCTGCGACAGAGCCTCGATCCGCTGCAGAGATCACGCGCGCTCATCGCCACCACGTCAGCAAACCTGGGCAGTATGACATTCGAACTTAGCAGAAACAGAGCACTTTCTATTTGCGGCTACACCCTAGCCGCTACGGAAATTCGAACCGGAAGCCGTGTGGCCTTCCTCACCATCCGTCTTAATGCCAAATGGGACAAGCAGAGCCGCGGCTTCGCCGGTCGGCAGGTCGACAACCGTGATTGCGCTCGCTGCAAGGAAACGCCGCTCGTTTTTGGTAAGGCCTTCCGCATCAAGTACTGCAAAGTGGGGGCCGTGGGAGCGCTTGATGATCTGTCGAGCGTAGATCCGGAGCATTTGATCGTTGAAGCGGCAGCCAATGAAAAGAAAACCGCGATCTGTACGCCGTTCTTTCACCATTTCAGGAATTGGCGTCTGGATATCAATTTCGGTTAGGACTTCCACGTAATCGGAATCGGACACTAGAAAGTTCGAGGCTGGCATAACACTGCCGTGCGGCGCATAGAGGACCGTCTTTGGCGCTGAGACGCGTTCGACGTCTCTCCCGGAGAGATCGTAAGTTTTTGTCCAAATGTCGCCGCCGCCGTTCGCACGCGTGACGCCTTGCATCTCGACGACATCCGTTCGACCGGTCTTCGCGAAAGCCGCACGCATTGTCCCGTCGTACCAGCCGTCGACGATAAGGGAGATCGGCAACGTCGCGAGCCAGTCGTGGAGGGCCGTCGGCGCCACGGGTGCTCCAAATATTTCTGCCATCCAGGTCTGAAGCGTCCGGCGATGCCGTCGCTGTTCAATGAACTGCGCGACTGACCACATATTGCTGCGTATCCTGGAGGGAGCAAGTGTGCGTTTGTTGAGTGCCGCGGAGACGGCTTCCGGGGTGTCCGGTACAGGTGGTTCCGTGGATTGCAGCCGAAGGAGATCCGGACCGAGATAGGGAATGATCCGATCCGCAGCGAGCGCTTCCTGAAGCAGCTTAAGTCTTTTTTCCGCGTCACCGTTGCGAACGATTAGGAGACGGTCCGAGGTCAAGATTGTGTTCATGCTGGTTTCTCTTGTCTGTCGTTGCAGCATCAGTCCTCGTCAGGAATCTTCCTTGCTTGGACGGTGATCGGCAGAGGCGTATCCCGCGATAGCTTGGGCAGGACGAGCCTCCAGCCGTTCCTGAGTGTGACCGTGCCGCCCCACAAGTCATCAGTCTCGACGTCTACGATCGGCTCTTCGAGATCTTTCTTTGGTACGTAAGCCGACAAGCCGGCGCTCGTTCTGCGAATCATTATCTTCATGTCGCTATTCCTTCGTTGGGGGCCCCGCGATTTCAGCAGCGCCGCAAGCAGCGGCGTTGTCTAGGCTCGTCAGTTCACGCGCACGCATGCCGACGATAGTGCCATGTTCGACCCATTCGACGGCATAGATGTAAAACTGCTGGAGAAAGGTGCCGATGTCGCGCACATAGCCTTCGTCGCCCTTCCGCACCAAATTTTCGCCGATGTTTTTGCCAGCATAGGTGCCGTCATTCTTTACGTGAAGTCTGGCCCTCACCCGCTCGCCGGGTATAAATCGTGGAGGCTTGTGGATTTCGACCTCCTGTTCACGTCCAAGGCCCATCGGCGTTCCTCCTTCTGGGAGCTGCAGGATGTCATTGCAGGCGGCTTCTCCGCAGGAGCCCCGACCCATGCTGAAGGTCAAATCGCAGGTGCGGCGGCGACGCAGGTCTTCGGCACGGGACAAACCTCCGCGCATTGCTGCGTTTCAAAGGTGCCCTTGCATTCGGTGCATTTTTCCGCGTCGATAACGTAGATCTCTCCTTTAAACCTGATCGCGCCGGAGGGGCATTCGAACTCGCAGGCACCGCACTGGGTGCATTGGGACGCTATGATCCTGAAGGCCATTTTAAAACTCCTGAAGATGTTGGATTAAGAGCGCTCACGCCGTCGCTGCTTGTGGTTCGACGCCAAACTTGGCGGCGTAGAGGGTGCCGATGGCGGTCTCGATGTAGTCATAGCAATAAGCATCCGTTGCCCGAACCCCGGCCTCCGTGAGCCGATTCTTAGGGCACTCCCCGATCTTGGCGCATAGCACGACGTCAATGCCCTCCAGCGCAGTTATGATGGCGTCGAGGGTGGCTTCCTCGCCCATGCCTCCGAGGCAATACTGTTCAATCCTGCGATGCCCGACGTAGGTGATGCCTCTCGACGAAGCTTCGTATACTTGGAATTCCTTCGCATGGCCGAAGTGCTCGTTGATGCGACCGCCACCCTTTGTCGCGACCGCGACGTGGAGGGACCCGTCGCCGGCTGCTTTGACTGTCTCGATTGCCTCGCTCTTGGCGGTCGCGTGATCGCCGCGTTCGCGCGCGACCACTTCCCGATAGGCCTCGCGCTTATGGGCGTCATAGGTGATCTCTTCTGGAATCGGGTCGAGTGCGAACTCCTGGCCGCGATCATCCCCAAGCAGGCCGACGGCGTCGGCCCTGCACTGCCGACAATGGCGCATCAGCTTTGCGCCGCCTTCGAGACGATCCTGGAGCGCCTTCAATTCGAGCGCCCGCGGGCCGCGCTGTCCGGTCAAGCCGTAGTAGGTGCCATGGGCCGGATCGGAAATAAGCGGCATGACGTTGTGCAGGAACGCCCCCCGCTCCTTGACCCATTTGTTTACCTCGACCAGGTGTTCGTCGTTGACGCCAGGGATCATCACCGAATTGACCTTAGTGAGGATGCCGCGCGCGGTCAGCATCTCCAGGCCCAACATCTGCCGCTCGTGCAGGATTCTGGCGCCTTCGATGCCGGTGTAACGACGGTTGTGGTAAAAGATCCAGGGATAGATCTTTGCGCCGATTTCAGGGTCAACCATGTTGATCGTGATTGTCACATGATCGACATTCATGTCGACAAGTTCGACGACGTGATCCGGCAGCGCAAGCCCGTTGGTGGAGATGCACAGCTTGATGTCGTGGATCTCGCCCGCGACTCGTTCGAACGTTTCCTTTGTCTTCTTCCAGTCGTAACAGGCATCGCCCGGTCCGGCGACACCCAGCACGGAAAGCTGCGGCACTTCGTTGGCGACGGCAATGACCTTGCGCCGCGCTTGGTCTGGCGTCAACTTTTCCGAGACTACCCCAGGCCGGCTTTCGTTGGCGCAGTCATATTTACGGTTGCAATAGTTGCACTGGATATTGCAGGCTGGTGCGACCGCGACATGCATGCGCGCGAAATAATGGTGAGCTTCTTCTGAATAGCAGGGGTGGTTTTTGATCTTCGCCCAGATAGCCTGGTCCATGTCGGCCGGCTTTGTGGACACGCCACATGACGAGGATGTGCAGCCACTCGGTTTCGCGGTCACCAGCAATTGATCCGAGGATGTCGTGCTGGTCACACTCTCAAGCGAAATCATCGGTGCGGACATTGAATGCTCCGTTGCTAGTTGACGTCGCGTTTCAAAACGCAAAAGCCATGCCATCCCAAGCATTGGATTTCGCTTCAATAATTTGCTTATTGTTGTTCGATTCCGACCGTGTTCTGACACAGATTTGTCGAGCTTTCGACAGTCGACAAAGGAGTTGGCCGAAGCCATAAAACCAGGCATTGAAAATGCGAGAAGGTCCAAACGTCACTTGGACGCTTAAAGCTTTTTCACCTCGATGCGATGCTGGCGTAAAGCATAGCCGACCTGACGTGGCGTAAGGCCGAGGATACGAGCCGCCTTGGCCTGAACCCACCCGGCCTTTTCCATCGCCTCGATCAGCCGGTCCCGTTGCGTGAGGCGCGAGTCCATTGCGGGACAACCGGAACCGTTCGGATCACAGGCCTTGACGGAAGACACCTCGTCCGACGCACCGACGTTCCCGCTCGAGCGCGGCGATGCAGCCGGCATCACATTGCTCCGGGCACGCCCATCGATGGTATTGCCGCTGGGCGACCCGTCGGTTCCTTTCCAGAGGAGCGACGAAAGGCACTGACTGTTCTTGCAGGCAAAATCAGACGAAACGATCGAGCTTGAACGTGCAAGGGTAGCAGTCCTTCGCACGCAGTTTTCGAGTTCCCGGACGTTGCCTGGGAAATAGCATTGCGACATCACCTCGATCGCCGACGGCGAAAACGTAAGCTCGCTTTCGTTCTCCTTGTTGAATCGGTCAAGAAGAGCTTTCGCAAGGCGTGGAATATCGCCGGGTCGCTCTCGAAGCGGCGGCAGGACAATTGGAACTACGCTGATGCGGTAATACAGGTCGGCCCTGAATTCCGCGTTTGCAACAGCCATTTCGAGGTTTTTATTCGTGGCGCATATGAGCCGGACGTCGACCGCAAGCGTCTTGGTCCCGCCCACTCGCTCCAGCTCGCCTTCCTGCAGGACGCGCAGCAGCTTGGCTTGAAAGGCGGGCGAAATCTCGCCAATCTCGTCAAGCAGAAGCGTTCCGCCATTTGCCAGTTCGAAGCGTCCGGCACGCTGCGCGATGGCCCCGGTGAAAGCGCCCTTTTCATGCCCAAACAACTCCGATTCCAGGACGCCTTCAGGCAGCGCGGCGCAGTTCAATTTGACGAACGGCTTGTTTCTACGAGGGGAAAGCTCATGGATCGCCTGAGCAAAAAATTCCTTGCCGGTGCCGCTTTCGCCCCGCAGAAGCACGGTGGAATTCGTCCTTGCCACCACCGAGACTGTTTCAACCACCTGCTGGAGAGCCGGGCTATCCCCGACAATCCCGTCGATTTTGACGGGTGGATGTCGGCCCGGGGCGCCCCTTTGCGTGTTGATCGGCTTCTCCGGTCTCTCTTGTTCGCCGATAAGTCGCCGACTCTCCAGGTTCAGGAAGCGATGAAGCCGGATCGTCCGGCTGACCAGATTGGCGACCATGGTCAGAAAGCGAACGTCCTCGTCGGCGGGGAAGGGGGCGGCGTCGTTCCTGACGCGATCGACCGATATTGTGCCAATTATTTTGTTATCGGCTTTTACCGGAACGCCAACAAAAGAAATCGGGACGGTGCCGCTGCTCCAAGGCGGTTGCGGATCAGCCTGAAACAATTCGGACTTGCCAACATCCTTTACAATAAAGGGCATACCGGTTGTCACGATATGGTCGATTACGGCCTTCGGTATAACGCCTCGAGCGGCTGATTGAGAGGGTGGGGGGATGTCGCCAGTTGCGGCAATCTCGGGATGACCTCCAGCGTCCAGAACAACGATTGCTCCCTGTCGAATCTGCAGAAAGGAAGAGAGGACGTTCACGACGTTGGCAAGCGTGATCTCTAGCCGGGCGGGGGCAGTTAGGACCTTTGATATCTCGTAGATTCCGCTGCCCGCTTGGCGCATGGGTCCAGCAGGTAGCGCAGATAGGGGCTCCACTCCATCGACCGATCGCGCGGGCATGTGGGTCATTATATAGCCTCGGGTTGTCTAATTTTCTTATAACCCTTGCTTGCATGTATTTATAGTAATTTCTAATGCCAATCCGCAACGCGCACCTCTGCAAGTTTCCGATGCGCCTGTCTGCAAACCCAGTTGGTTCTGAGTCGTTGAGTTGCAAACCTTTATCCGAACTTGAAGAGAACGCCGAAACCGCCTCTCGGATAGTTCCACTCGATATCTCCACTTGCCTCACAGAGTACGCGGCACGTGCCGCACTCCATGCACCCGTCGGCGATAACCTCCACTTGGCCCTGGTCATTCAATTCGTAGCACTTGGCCGGACAGACACCTGTCAGGGCATACAGATTTACGCTCGGCCACTCGTGTGGACGCACCCTAATATGCGGACGTCCGGCATCGACCACATATCGATTTTGGTAAAGCTTGTCCTCTACGCGTATGTTCGTCACTGCAACCGTCATCTCATCTTTCCTTTATCGCCACGCGCGCGCCAAGCGGACCGCATCACCAAACAGCCCCCAGCGCGAGCGTGCCTTGATGAAGGTGGCCGTGGTCGCCCGTTCCTTGTCGATCTTCGGGGTGCCGTCCACTCGCACAAAGTTCTGTGCGGCCTGCGACAGCAATTTTGGATAAGTCGTGAAGAAATTGCGGGAATTGGTGTGCAGCAGGGCAGGCATGTCCTTGTACTTCCGCAAGTCTTTGATGACGAATGAATTTTCAAGCATCGACTTGTAAAGGGAGAGGTGCTCCTTGACCATCGGCTTCTTGCGGTTCTTGATCTGGACGATTGCTTCGCCGGCGATGCGCCCCGACGTCATGGCGAGGTTGGACCCCTCGCGGTGCACCGCATTATTAAGCTGTGCCGCGTCGCCGACGACGACCCAGCCGTCACCAAAAAGCTGCGGAATTGCCTTGTAACCACCTTCTGGAATGAGATGAGCCGCATATTCCTTGACTTCCGATCCTGCGATCAGCGGCTTGACCGAGGGATGGGTTTTGAATTTTTCGAGCAGGTCATAAGGACTTTCCATTGTTGCCGCGAATTCGGAGACAAGGCAGCCAATCCCGATCGAGATCGATTCTTTGTTGGTGTAGAGGAAGGCAAGCCCGGCCATGTTGCGAGAGATCGTGCCAACTGCCTCGATGACGCAGCCTTCATTGGCCTTGAGGCCGAACCGCTGGTCAATCACCTCTTCGGCCAGGAAATGCATTTCCTTGACGGCGAGCGCGACAGTTTCCGGCTTTGGCGTGTCACGCAATCCAGCCCGCGTGCCGAGCAGTCCATTGACGCCCTCTGCGAGAACGACCACGTCAGCAAGGATCACGTCGCCGGCGCGGTCGGTGCGAACGCCAATCACCCTGCCCTTTGGATCTCGAACGAGTTCCGTCACGGTCGTCTCGCATAGAAGAGTAGCTCCGGCCTCGCGCACCTTGCGTGAAAACCATTTGTCGAATTGGGCGCGAATGACCGTGTAGCGATTGGGTCTTGACTCGTTGAAGTCGTCCGACCGGTATTGCATACCGATGTGGGATGAGTCGTCCATCATCCAGAAGCGCTGCTCGACCAAGTGCCGCTCCAGTGGCGCATCATCCCGGAAGTCCGGCAGGATTTTCTCCAGCATGTCCGCGTACATGATGGCGCCCTGCACATTCTTGGAGCCCGGATACTCGCCGCGCTCCAATTGCAGCACCTTCATGCCGCGGCTCGACATCGTGTAAGCAGCTGCGTTTCCGGCCATGCCGGCCCCGATAACTATGGCGTCGAAGTTTTCCTCGGTCATGGGGCGCCCTCAGTTTGCAAGCTTATCGCGACTGTGCGGCGACAGTCGATGGGTGAATAGTTCCGTCAATGACGGCAGTAAACGGATCGCATCGGTGACCACGCCAAGGTGAGCGAAATCAAAAATCGGCGCGTTAGGATCGGTGTTAATGGCTAAAATAAGATCAGCTCCCTCGACGCCAACGCGATGCTGGATGGCGCCGGAAATGCCGGCCGCTATGTAGAGCTTCGGCCGGATAGTTTTGCCAGTTTGGCCGATCTGCCGATCAGCAGGCATCCAGCCCTTTTGGACGAGGGGGCGCGAACAGCCATAATCGGCCCCGATCGTCCGCGCGAGTTTCTTCATAAGCTTCACGTTCTCCATCGCGCCGAGACCGAGGCCTCCAGCAACCACGACATCCGCATAGGCGAGATTCGCCGTCTCCGACTGACCATCAGACAAGAAACCGAGGACCTTAGTGACGATCTCTTCCTCGATCATCGACACTTTGTGTCGAATGACGCGTCCGATCTTATTATTTCCGCGCGGCGGCATGGCCATGACCCTCGGACGAACCGTTGCCATCTGCGGCCGGCAGTTGAGCGTGTAGATCGTGCACAGCAAGGAGCCGCCGAAAGTTGGCCGGGTCGCCGCAAGCGAGCCGTCCGCATCCACATCAAGTTCGGTGCAATCCGCCGTGAGCCCTGTCAACAAGGTCGTCGCCACGGAACCGGCAAGGTCGCGCCCGAGCGTCGTTGCCCCTAAAAGAAGGATTTCCGGTTTGTAGTTAGTAACCAGATCCGTCAATGCTTTGGTGAAGGGCTCGTTTCGATAGTCGGCGAGCAGTGGGGCCTCGATGAGGTAGGCAAGGTCGGCGCCATATGCAAAAGCCTCGGCGACGGCAAACCACGTGGCCTCTTCCGGCGGTCCGAGAACGACGCCGGCAAGCTGGACGCCCAGCTTGTCGGCGAGTTTGCGGCCTTCGCCGAGCAGCTCGAAGGAGACGGGATGGACCTGGTCGCGCTCCAGCTCGATGAAGACCCAAACGTGCCGATGGTCCTTAAACTGATCGGGCAGCTCTTTTTTCATGGCGGCACGGCCAACGGCTGGAGGAGGGCTCTCTCGATTCGTGCTCAACATCGTCGCTCCTTGCCTTTACGCTTCGCCGTCAAAGGCGAGTTCGCTTTCGAGCGCCGGCTGGCGCAAAAAGATCCCAGCGATCAACTCCTCCGCGAGATCGCGCGGCGTTTTTTCCGCGGTATCGATCTGCTCCGCCTTTTCCGGCCGCTCAGGAGGGGCAAAGACCCTCTTAACGACGGTTGGCGAGCCACGCAGGCCGCACTTGGTGAGGTCCTCTATGCCAGCGTCGGCCGCATTCCACTTCACGATCTGGCTGCGCGCGGCCCGTAGCGCGTCATCGAACGAGCCGCGGCGGATTTCGTTTGTGCCTTCGAGCATTGTAATCAGGCAAGGGAGCTTGCTCAACAGCGTCTGCGTGCCCCCTTCCGAGCGGCGCTCCACCGTAATCTCGCGCCCATTGATGTCGACAGAGACGATTTTCGCCACGTAGGTGAGCTGCAGGAGGTCCAGGCGCTTGGCGATGCCAGGCCCAACCTGGGCGGTATCGCCGTCGATGGTCTGTTTGCCCGTAAAGACGATATCGGGCGTACCGAAGGCCTCTCCGATCTTCGCGATGGCTTGCGAAAGAGCAAACGAGGTTGCCAGAGTGTCGGAGCCGGCAAAATGACGGTCGGTCAAGAGTACGGCGCGGTCGGCGCCGTAAGTGAGCGCCTTGCGCAACGCGTCCTCTGCCATGGGCGGCCCCATGGTGAGCACGGTCACCTCGCCTCCATGGCGGTCGCGCAACTGGAGTGCCTCCTCAAGGGCGAACAGATCATAGGGGTTGATGATGGTTGGCACCCCCTGACGCATGATTGTGTTCGTCACCGGATGCACTCGTATTTGTGCGGAGTCCGGTACCTGTTTGATACAGATAACTATGTGCATGGCGGTTTCTTACTCCCTCCCTCTATGGGTGGCCGGCTTGTCAGTACATATGCTTGCGTGCATCATTCGTGCCAACCGTTTGGCATTCGCTATCCCCTTGAAACGGCTTTAATTCCGGCGTTGCTAGCATATGACTGAATTGTAGGCTTCCCGACATTGTCGTGTCGCAACCGTGCTCATTCCTTTTCGAACGGCTTCAGGAAGGAGTCCAACGGGATAATGGTGCGGCCGGGTGTGACAGGTCTGTCCGGATTGTGGTCCCTGAGCACCTTGAAGACCCGGTGCGTGAGCGGCGCGGAGGTGGCGAAATCACAGTAGGCCCTTTCCAGTATGGCACGGGCACGAGCAGCGATTACCTGGTCAGGGAGATGGGAGAAGTCCTCTGCCGCGAGGTATTGGCCCATACGCTTCATGATATGGAGTCGTGAGACATCGAGAACCTTCGGGTCATAGCGGACCCCGAGGGCTGCGAAGAACTCCTCCGCAGCTGAGAGACATTTCAGCCGATTGAGGATATCCTCGACATTGATGGGACTGCTGTCAGCGGAGCAACGGCACATAAGATTTCCCCTTGTCGTGAGCGGTGATCTCGAGACCGTTCTCCCGTAGCTTAAACTGCAACATACGGAATGCGCGGTTCGACGCGGTTTCCCGCAAGGCAGTCGCGTTGCTACTGGAATCGGCATAGGCTGGTGGTCGAAATCGATCCACCGATGGTGTCGAGAGATCCAATAAGATGATGTGGCGCGGGACGCCCTCATGAACACGCATTGGCGGTGAACCGGCGATCTGTGTGACTGAACGAGCCCCAGCTTTTCTCTGATCATTCATACGATGCCGGTGAAGGTTCGCCGTAATGCAGGTCGTATCGGTGAGAAGGAATTGCCGTTTCATGAGCGTGCCTGCTACTACTCCCCTGAACGAACCCGGCTGCTCGTGTCGGCCACGTGGCCGGAACGGGATTGGCTCCGCAGCTTCTCAACGATGCCAGGTAAAACTTCGAGCACCCGGTCGACATCCTCCTCACAGTTATCGCGCGAGAACGAGAAGCGGATTGTTCCGTGCGCCACGGCATGAGGGATGTCCATTGCCCTCAAGACATGGCTCGGCTCCAGCGAACCGGAGGAGCAGGCAGACCCGGAAGAGCAGGCGATGCCATAGCGATTGAGAAGAAGGAGCATACTGTCGCCTTCGACACGTTGAAAGGCGATGTTCGCCGTGTTTGGCAACCTCTTAAGCCGATCGCCGGTTACGAAGGCGCCTGGAACACGCTGGACGATGCCGTTCTCCAATCGATCTCGGAGCGACCTTAATCGGGTCGTCTCGTCGTCCATTGATTTCAAGGCGAGTTCGGCAGCCTTGCCTAAACCTACAATCCCGGCCGTATTTTCTGTCCCTGCGCGTCGGTCGCGCTCCTGATGACCTCCCTTGACCAGTGAGGAGAAAGATACGCCCCGTCTAAGATAGAGTGCGCCGATTCCTTTTGGTCCATGGAATTTGTGTCCGGACAACGACAGCATGTCGATTGCAGTAGGTTGGAGGTTCATTGGAACCTTACCGACCGCCTGGACCGCGTCCGTGTGGAAAAGTGCACCGATCCTCTTGGCCATGTCGGCAAGCTTAGCGACCGGAAAAATGGTTCCCGTCTCGTTGTTCGCCCACATGATCGAAACAATCGCTACGCGATGAGTGAGGGCGTTCTCGTAGGCGTCAAGATCGAGACGTCCATGCCGATCCACTGGGATCCTGTGTACCTTCACGCCGCGCGTCTTCTCCAGATGGCCGCAGAGTGTCAGCACCGCTGAATGCTCGACTGCGGAGGTCACGATCTCTGTGCGCTCAGGCATCACCTCCAGCGCCGAAATGATCGCTGTATTGTCGCTTTCCGTCCCCCCCGAGGTGAACACGATCTCATAATCGAACTCGGCGCCGATCAGCGCTTGCAATTGCCGGCGCGCCTTCCTCACCGCCTCGCGGATGGAGGAGCCAAAAGCGTGTGCCGACGAAGGGTTTCCAAACTGATCCGCAAAGAACGGCAGCATGGCTTCAACCACTTCAGGATCGACCCTGGTCGTTGCATTATTGTCGAGATAGATCGCTCTCATGGGTCAATCTCGACTGAGGGGACGCGGTGATAATGCTTCAGCGTCTTGTACATGCTGTTGTTTTCTGGCCTCGGGCAGCCAGCGCGGGCTGGAAGGCGCGTCTCGCGATCTCGTTGGCGTCGATAATGTCGCATCGCCGCTATCAGCAGAAAGGGAGGAACGCTTTGCGCTCGCGCCGTTTCCAATGGCTGGATTCGCCGCGGCGGCTTAACTAGGTGGGTCGTCAGCCTAGCTTGTCGCTGAGAACTGAACTGTTGCAGGCGGCGGCGATTTTTTGCTCCTGCCCGACGCGATTGTCGGCTACAACATCGAGTTCGACCCTGCCAACTTCTCAAGGCCTCAGATTTCTGTTGTGGCGGTCTGATGGTCCTCTTCTGCCGGAACGAGGCTTTCGACGACCAGTACAGTATAAACCCCTGACACGTCTTCGACGGCTTGGACGAGTGTCGTCCGGCTACAGCCAAACCTAGCGAAGTGAGCGACTTGGTCATGAAATCGAGCTTCTTGACACGCACGCTTCTTCGCTCACCCTTCATCGGCACGGAACTGTTTGAAGATGGGGCGTCACCTTCGTAATCCTTGCCCGGATGTCCGCCACGAAATTTTGCTGCCTCAGGATAATCCGTGGATGAGCAGACGTTTTTCTCCGGCAGCAAACAGTCTAAAAAGCCTGCTGTCTCCTGACGGACGGTCCGAGGCGCTCTATCAGCGGGCTTTCGGGTTATGAGTTCGGCCAGCGCTGACGAGGAGGCGGTCGCTGGGTTGCCACGCAAGGACGACGGTGTCACCGAAAACGCTTCCACCTTTGGGTCGACTCCGATGATCAATTCAGGCCCTCTACGATCGGCTGCCCCGGTCTCAATGACGGGATTTTCCTGCATGCCGTCGTTCTTCTGATTGAACAAGGAAATCATGACCGTTTCGCTATAATTCCACATGGGCTCTCTCCCTTTCCCGGTGATCAGCCGAAAGATTTGCCGCATGTGCACTTTTGTTGCGCATTGGGATTGTCGAAGACAAAACCGGAGGATTCAGGCCCCGTCACAAAGTCGATCGTCATGCCCTTGATGTGTGCTTGGGAGCCGGCGTCAACGAACACCTTGACCCCATCTGTTTCGATCACCGCGTCGCCCTGGCCCTGGACGCTCTCCAGCCCCACCAGGTATTTGTAGCCGGCGCACCCACCTGCCTCGACCGCGATGCGAAAGCCTTCCGCCTGCTCGGCTCGGGAAAGCGCGACGTTCATGATGGCAGCGGCATTCTCTGTGAGCTTGATCATGGGATGATTCCTTTCTGTTCGATGGCGCATTTCGGATTACCGTGCATGCACCGTGCCAAGCGGTGAGGAAGACCAAGAGCTCCACCGGCCCGTGTGTTGTATTCCTGCGTCGTCGAACATCGGACATCCCGAAAACGCGTCAACTCCAGAACGTCTGCCCGCGTCTCTCCGTTTGTCATTTCCGGTTGAGGCTCTCGTTGCCGCCGCACCGAAATTTTAGCGGTTCGGCGGAAAATGAATGGGAGCCGACAACTACTTTCAGATTTGTCGATTGCGCGACATCAAAATTCGACACGAGCTTCGTGATTAACCGCTTAGCCGCCAAAGCGCTTGAGCTATGGAACAGACATCTAGTCTTTTCTAGAATTTCTTAAGCAGCCGGCACAACTTTTGAAGCTCCCCGTGACGAGGCTGCGGTCGCCAGCCCATATCAAATCGATCTATGGAGAAGGACCAGAGCATGATGTCACATGTGCCTCAGGTTTGCGGATTGTGGGAAGGGCGTGACCCATGGTACGAAGGCCGTTATCCCTCCGCGGCCGCTAGTACAAACCGTTTCTCCCGCCGGCGTTGCGCGGACGAGGGGATGTTCATCGCCTCGCGATATTTGGCGACTGTGCGGCGAGCAATGTCGACGCCAGTTTCCTTGAGCCTCGCAACGATGCCATCGTCGGACAGCACATTATCGAGCGTTTCTGCGGCAATAATTGCCCTAATCTGATGGCGCACAGCTTCGGCCGAGTGCGCGTCACCGCCTTGTGAGGAGGGGATCGCAACTGTGAAAAAATATTTGAGTTCGAACACGCCGCGGGGCGTGAGAATATATTTGTTCGACGTCACCCGACTTACAGTGGACTCGTGCATGTCGATCGCGTCAGCGATGGTCTTAAGATTGAGAGGCCGAAGATGGGCAATGCCATCTTCCAGAAAGACATCCTGGTGGCGCACGATTTCGGTTGCCACCTTGAGGATTGTCGTGGCGCGCTGATCGAGACTCCGAACCAACCAGCTCGCGTTCTGGAAGCATTCGTTGAGGAACGACTGATCTTTCGAACTTTGGGCGGTTAGGCGAGTAACTTGCGCAAAATAGGTTTGGTTGATCAGTACCTTGGGCAGAACCTCCCGATTAAGTTCGACTTGCCATCCGCCTCCCGGCGAGGGCAGGACGAAGACGTCGGGTATGATGGATTCCGACCCTGCGGACTGGAACTGGTTCCCAGGCTTTGGGTCAAGGGCACGGATTTCGTTCAACATATCGAGAAGATCGTCTTCATCGACCCGGCAACGTCGCTTCAGTGCTCGAAAATCGCGTCGCGCAAGCAACTCGAGATTTGCGACCAGAGCTGCCATGGCCGGGTCGAACCGGTCTCGCTGGCGCAGCTGAATCTCGAGGCATTCGCTCAGACTTCGCGCAAAAATGCCCGGTGGGTCAAATAGCTGCAAAGCCTCAAGAACCAGTTTCACTCTAGCCTCAGGGCTATTTAGCCTCTCTGCTAGCTCCAGAAGGTTCACTTGCAGATACCCAGTGTCATTCAGATGATCGGCAAGCGCGCCAGCAATCAGCCGCTCCTGGGGTGTGAAGGCGGTGAGGGCGATCTGATGGGCGACATGTTCGTGCAATGTCTCAGTCGAGGCGGCGAACTCATCCAGAGAAGGCCTTTCCCCCGGCGAAAGGTTGCCTGTGTCGCGGATTGATTTCCAGGGACTCGACAGCTCAGGCATGTCCGTCCTGGCCGGCCCATCAACGTGGTCTTCGCGCGCGCTGATATTTTGATTATCCGCCACAGTCGGCGATACGTCGCCAGAAGCCCCGCTGTCATTCGACGCTAGGTCGAGAAATGGGTTCTTCTCGATTTCCTGTTCCACGAATTGATTCAGTTCGGTGTGCGCTAGCTGCAGCATGCGAATAGACTCGATGAGCTGGGGCGTAATAACCAGCGATTGCTGCTGACGCTGATGAAGGCTTGTAAAGGACTTCATGGTTCGAGCAAACTCCTATCGTTCGGCGCAGGTGTGCGCGACAAGTGGTAGCTGCTGGCCGTTGGCTTCTCTGCTCATGCGAAGGCTGGGGTCTTGAGGCATTTCAAAATGTTTTGCGGTGAAGAGACGCCATACGGATCGGTTGCGCAGTTGTCGCCAAAGCCTTCCTCCTCGAACCACTCCTCCACGACGCCATTATTGATCACGGCAGCGTAGCGCCAGGAGCGCAGACCGAATCCGAGATTGTCCTTGGCGACGAGCATACCCATTTTGCGAGTGAATTCTCCCGAGCCGTCCGGGATAAGCTTGACATTTTTCAGCCCCTGGGCCTTGCCCCAAGCATTCATGACGAAGGCATCGTTGACGGAGAGACAGTAGATTTCGTCAATGCCCTTCTTCTTAAACTCGACATAGAGACTTTCGAAATCGGGCAGTTGGAAAGTGGAGCAGGTGGGGGTGAAGGCGCCTGGCAGGGAAAAAAGGATTACCCGCTTACCGCTGAAATAGTCGTCGGTTGTCTTGTCTTCCCAGCGGTAGGGGTTGGGACCGGATATAGACTCGTCGCGAACCCGCGTGCGAAAGGTGACAATAGGGACCTGCTTTTCCATGGTCATCAATGAAGCTCCTCTAGGAAGATTTATGTGCGGCCTCTCGGTCACGGCTAACAAATCCGACCTCGGCCCACACGCCGGGGGAGCAAGCGTCATGCCATTTGACCTGAAGGAACTGGACTTGCGGTCAGCACAGAGCCTTCGTCGCCGTATTCGAGCGCTTGCCTATGCGGGCAAGGTGAATTGTGAAGCCTTTGTCCCGCGCTGACGGCAGGGCGCTGTGTTGGCTACTTCCGACCGCATCTCGATCAGGGTCTCTGCCGCCTACCAGAACTTTAGCATGCTGCCCGCCGATCCGGTCGCGGCGGGAAACGAAGCCGGCGCGGGTCACGGTGTTTGAGGTTCTGCTCGTGCGTGTGTCTACCCGCGCACCTTTTCTTGTCTGAAACTGGACAAGAATGTTTGAGGCCCGACAAAAAGGGGTCGCCAGGCTCGGACCGTGCATCGAAAATGGTGAAACGCAAACGGTGCATAGGCACGCGACTTGCTCCGATGATTTCGTCACGCAGACGGCGATGGCCAATATCGCAGGGCGCGGCGTGAAGAGCTCGCAGCCGCCAATATCGATCGGCTGATGCCGATCGGCACCCGGGTCGCCGTGGCGCGCGATGTAGTCTTTGGCCTACGAGCATATGTTGCTCGGCTGGCGGCGCCGCGGGGCTGAGATTTTGCTCCTCTCACCGCTCGCTGGCGACGCCGGCCGCCGATGGCGATGCCATCTACCTGCCCGGCGGCTATCCCGAGTTGCAAGCCGGCGGCTCCGGGACTAAAAGTTTTGTGCCGGAATGCTCGATGTGGCGGCGCGCGGCACGTCCGTCTGCATCCCGACAATGCGGCCCAGTTCTTTACACTGGCGCCAAGCCGGCCCTGCCAATATGCGGGTGGTAATTACCCGCTGATTTTCTTTGCGAGCGCATCCATGTCGGGCACGGTGATATGCCGGATGTTCTCGATGCGGATGACGCCGCTTTTGCGCAGCCGGGTCAGCTGGCGGCTGACGGTTTCGATCGTCAGCCCGAGGAAATCGGCGATTTCGGCGCGCGATAGCGACAGGTCGAAGGCGGTGCTCGTCGCCGTCGCCGTCTCGGCGTGGGCGGCAATGAGGTGGAGCAGGCTTGCGACCTTCTCCTCGGCGGTCCGCCGGCCGAGCGTCAGCATCCATTCGCGCGCGGCATCCAGCTCGATCAGCGCCTGAGCGTGCAGGCTACGCTGCAATTCCCTGGTCTCCAATATCATGCGTTCGAGCAAATTGCGGGGGAACACGCAGATCTCCGCGTCGGTCGCGGCCTCGGCCGACAGCGTGCTTTCACGCACGAAGGGCCGGCCGACGAAATCGGGGGCGAATTGCAGGCCAACGATCTGCTGGCGCCCGTCCGGCATCACCTTGCAGAGCTTCACCACGCCGCGCATGATGTTCGAATAGAAAGAGTTTTCCGACCCTTGTGCGATGATCTCGCAGCCCGCATCGACCTTGCGGCGCAGCGAGTGGCGGCCGAGTTCGCTAAGCTGGCCAGCCGACAAGGCGCCGCAAACGACGCCGTGCCGCGCCTGGCAGGAACGGCAAGCGACGGAAGTGCCAATCTCGAGAACCTCACTGCGTGCGACGTCCATGTCCTGATCCCTTCGAAAACCGCATATGCCGGGCATGCCGAGACGACTACGCGGTCGTTGCGACTTCGGCTATCCCGATTTCTTCCAGCGCGTCTTTGATGCCTATCAATTTCATTGGGATTGCGATTTGATCCAGATCAAGTCTTCATACCTACGCTCTTGCCGTGCGAGGCAGGGCCGCTTGTGCATTTTATTCGGACGGCATCTTCGCCCCGCCGGCTGGGCGGGCTTTCTGCGGCATCGCCTCCCGTTTCGGCTGACGGCAAAGGCCACCATTCCATTGCTGTTGGGCAACACCCAATCGGCAAATTGCCGCCGCGATGTCCTCTCAGGGTGGCGTCGTCGGGGCTGGTAGAACTGATATCCTAGGACAGAGGAGTTGCACGCGTCGAGCTGTTCCCCGGAATTCGGCCGCTTAGCTCGATGCCGCAATTCAAAGCTACCACACCCTCAAGCTATCCCACTGCATCGCTGTACATCAGCGCATCGTTATGCATCGCGCTGCAGGTCTCTGACTGCCGGCTGTGGTGGCCGGAAAATTAGTCGCGCTTGAATAAATGGTATCCGACACCTGATGTCGGATTTTGTTAGATACGCGACACGGGCCTGAGCAGCCAATCTTTGTTCTGGCTCAAGCTAAATAGCTGGGAAAGCAATCAAAAAAACTTTTTGCCGGCCAAATCAATCAAATTGGCACGAACCTTGGAAGTTCTTGCGGGGCGGCAAGAGCTGTCGGCCGGTACTCATTCTTTGGTGGCCGCCATGGAGCGAATGAAATCAAAATGTATGTTTTGCTCAGATCGCATTCCACCGAAAGAGAGGAACCTCGTGAAATTCGGATGTCGACCGGCAAGCCGGGCGAGACATCTAAGAATTTCGACTTCGGCCAAAACCCAGCGTGAGTTTCGAGCCGCACGACGATCTGATCGCTGCATCGCATGTTATCGGCGCGTCACGCTGCGGAAGTTGGTAGTCTGGCGCTCCACGATTTTTCTCGTTTCCTCTGCGAGGAAAATTCGTTTTCGGCGAAGGGTCTTTGACGGCAGGAGAAAAGCAGTGGTTACCATTCGGGTTCCAGAACATGTCCCTCCCGAAATGGTGAAGGACTTCAGCCTGTTCACGTCGCCCGGCATGGAGCGCATGCCAAACGGGGATCCGCACGCAGCTGTCGCTTGCCTCCATAATGGGCCGCGGATCTTTTATTCTCCCTGCAATACGCGCGATGGACGAGGTACTTGGGTCATTACGCGCGCCCAGGACCAACGCAAATTGCTGCAGGACACCGGAACCTTTTCCAGCCATCGGAGCCTTTTCGCGTCGGCCCTTGGCGAAAACTGGCCGTTGATCCCGCTTGAACTCGACCCACCGGCTCACAGCGTGTTTCGCTCGCTACTCAATCCGCTGCTTTCGCCCAAGCGGATAATGGAGCTTGAACCGGCTGTCCGTGATCGGGCGATTGCGCTGATTTCCAAGATTTCCGCGTCGAGCACAAGCTGCGACGTCTTGACCGACTTCGCCTTTCCTTTTGCGGTTAGTATCTCCCTCCGTTTGCTCGGCTTATCCGATGAGCGCCTCGATACATTTGTGGGCTGGGGGAGGGACCTGCTTCACGGCGACGGCATCAAACGAACCGCAGCCGCCCGGACGATTCTGGCGTTCATCGATGAACTCGCAGCCATGCGCCGCAAAGAACCGACCGACGATTTCATGACCTTGGTCGTGCAGGCAAAGGTCGATGGCCGCGCGTTGAGAGACGAGGAAATCCATGGTATTGGCGTGCTCCTATTCGTCGCCGGACTGGACACGGTCGCAACGGCGATAGGCTTTGACCTCGCCTATCTCGCGCGCAATCCCAAAGAACAGGAATTGCTGCGGAGTAAACCGGATCGAATCGTGCTCGCAGCCGAAGAATTGCTTCGCGCCTATTCGACCGTGCAGATGATCCGTGTGGCAACGAAAGATATCAATTTCGAAGGCGCGCCGATCCGTAAGGGGGACTTCGTTTCCTGCGCCACAATGATTGCCAATCGTGATCCGGCGGAATTCGAGCATCCGAACACGATCGATTTGGCACGAGAAGACAATCGCCACACCGCTTTTGCGTACGGTCCCCATCGTTGTCTTGGATCACACCTTGCCCGGCAGGAGATCGTCATCGCCCTGGAGGAGTGGCTGTCCCGCATTCCTGACTTCCGTATCAAGGATGGTACCGCGCCCATCACCTATGGTGGCCACGTGTTTGGAATGGAGAATCTGATCCTGGACTGGTCCTGATAATTGAGAGGAGGAAAGACATGGAGTACCGCATGCGCATCATAGTACACACTGCCAAATGCCAAGGTCATGCAAGATGTTGGGCCCAAGCGCCCGAAATATTCAATCTTGACGACGAGGGATACATACTCCCCGGTGCAATCGATGTTGAGGAGAAGGACGAATTGTTCGCATCGCGAGGCGCTCGATCCTGCCCCGAACGTGCGCTGGAGATAGATTGCACTTCCGATGCGTTGCTTGATCGCCTTTTGTTCAACCAACATTGTGGGGGTTGAAACGCAACGTAACTGGTGCATGACGGCGCCGTCGCTGTCCAAACACCTTACCCGCAGCTCTCCCAGTGGTGTCTACTTCTAGGGCAGTTGTTTACATGCATGCCCAAGCAGAGAGAGGGTTTTCCTTACGTCAGCCGAGCAGTTGAAAGCTGGCTGCGTCACCGGATTGGTAAGCGCCCCCGATATCAGATGTGCGATAAGCGATGAAACACAAAAAAAAAATTACCGAATTGCTCGACCGCGAGGCGATCCGCGACTGCCTCTATCGGTATTGCCGCGGGATAGACCGCGCCGATGAAGGGGCGCTGCGCAGTTCCTACTGGCCCGATGCACGTGACAATCACGGGGCCTATTCCGGTTCGGCCGAGGGCTTCATCGAGTTCGCCCTCGGTATCTTTAAGACGGGACCGCGCAACATCCATCAAATCACGAACATTCTGATTGAGTTCAGCAGCCCGGAAAAAGCCGCCGTCGAAAGTTACTTCGCCGCACTGCAACGCGCACCGGACAAGGCCGGGACGCTAAGTCAGGCCCTGATCTGCGGCCGCTATTGCGATCTGTTCCTGAAAAAGGGAGGGGATTGGAGAATTGCCGAACGGACGGTGGTCTATGATCTGGTCGAGGAGCAGATCTTGGCCGCGGCATCCGAGACTGAGCAGTTCGGCCGCCGGCAGCCGATCGGAGCATCATGTCCCGATGACCCCGTCTACGCATTTAGGAAGACTGCATTCCTTCAAGAAGATGAAAGTGAGGCTTGATCGATTAGGATTCATGCCTCGAGATCGTCAACGTTGGTCAGGGAACTTTTATCTCATGAAACAAGCCGGACGTATCGTCATCATCACAGGCGCTGCAGGCGGGATAGGCCATGCCCTGGTGGACACTCTTGCCGCAGGCGGGGATACTGTCGTCGCCGTGGACCTGCCTGGCAGCGGCGTGCTTGAACTGGCCCGTGGTCTCGGGCCCGCCCATCTTGGGCTAGAGTTCGATGTCTCGCGAGAGGAGGATATCCCTGCGCTTTATGATCGGATCGAACGACAATTCGGGCATATCGGTGTGCTCGTCAACAACGCGGCCATAGGCCCTACTATGGCTGCGACCGTTGATACGACTATCGACGGCTTCCGACGCATCTTGGCAGTAAATCTGATTGGGCCCATTGCAATGGCCCGCGAAGTAGCGGGACGGATAGGCTCAGGCGCTGTCATCGTCAATGTCGCCTCGCTGGCAGGCGTGCTCGGCAATCCCAAACGCAACGCCTACGCTGCCTCGAAGGCAGGCCTGATCTCGTTCACGAAATCGCTGTCATGGCAGTTTGCATCGTGCGGCATCCGCGTTGCGGCGGTAGCACCTGGGTACGTACGCACGCCGATGGTTTCGGAACTTGAACGCGCGGGCAAGATAGACCTCGCCGCGGTGCGCAGCCGGGTGCCAATGGGTCGCGTGGTGCGTCCAGACGAAATTGCCCGGGCGGTGCGCTTTCTCGCCAGCGCGCAAGCGAGTTACATCACCGGGTCGGTGCTGACCGTCGACGGTGGCTGGAGATCGTCTAATCAACCGGGCGAGGCGCACCCGCCAGTGCCCGGGACGCCACGAGCCGAACTCTTCCCTCCTGCCGAGCACTCCACCGCGCGAATTGCGCTTGTCATCGGCGGGGCGGACTGCATAGGCGCTGCCGTTGCGCGCCGCTTTGCGGAAAACGGCGACGCTTGTAATTGCCGACAAAGATGGCGCTGCAGCGGCAGAGCTTGCCGATTTCCTCGGTGGCAAGCATATCGCGAGGTCCGTGGACATCGCCGTCGAAACGTGGTGGCGCTGTTCGAGGAATTGCGAAGGCACTTCGGCCGGCTAGACGTCCTCGTCAATAATGCGGCCAACTATCATGTGTTAGAGGTCGAACAAATGCCGACAGAGATCGAGCCCGCACTCACCGGCGCCTTCACCTGCGCGCGCGAGGCGATCAAGGTAATGCGTCGGGGAAACCTTATCTTAAATCTGGGACCAAACAACACATTACTGCCCTTTGCACCGCGCCACGCCTACGATGCTTTCGGAGCGGGCATGGAAATCCTGACGCGACGCATGGCGGCCGAACTTGGTCCGGTTGGCATTCGCACAGCCACCGTCGCGCCTGGCTACATACACACGCCTGCCGTCGCGAAGATGGAAAAGCTCGGCCACGTCGATCCGAAAGCAATCAGGCGGCGCATCCCGATGGGAAGGATGGGACGGCCGGAAGACGTCGCTGACCAGCGTTCTTCCTTGCATCGTCTGACGCATCGTACGTGACCGGCTCTACCCTTTACGTTGACGGCGGGTGGACCTCGGCCGGGGATGCGGCATTTGCCGGCGAACTTCATCAAAACATTTAGCGGAGGCTGCACAATGATCGTCGACTATCCACCAAACGGCCGGCTGCGGCTCCATCGGAGCCGACAATGTCGTAGGAGAGCAGCTCCGGCGCACGATGCTCCCAAAGCGCTCCCGATCGAGGCACTACATTCATCGAGAAGCAAAACAGACGGCCGCGTTCGAGCTTTCTGAGTTTGCCGTGTCGGCGAGCGGGGTGAGGAGCGGATAACCGACACGCCACTTCTAGTTGGCGAACCCCGATCGCTAATTTGCCGCAAAGGAATCATCATGGAATTTGCAACGTTCCTCCTGGCCGCGCGGCGCGGTTATCATCAATCGTCCGACGAGATCATCCGCAACTCCATCGAACAGGTAGTTCTTTCAGAGCAAGCTGGCTTCCAGACTGCATGGTTTGCCGAGCATCACTTCAACAATTACAGCCTGGTTCCGTCGCCCTTGATGATGGTGGCGCACTGCGCCGCCCTGACGAGCATCATTCGCCTCGGCACCGCCGTCTGTGTGTTGCCGCTCTATCAACCGCTTCGCCTGCTCTCCGAGATTGGATTGGCCGATATCGTTTCCAACGGCCGGCTCGAGCTCGGCGTCGGCTCTGGATACCAGCAGTTTGAGTTCGAGCGCTTCGGCGTCAATGTCGAAGAGGCGCCGGCTGTTTTTTCGGAATGTTTGGACATTCTTGTCAAGGGTCTCAATCAGAGGATCTTTGAGCACGACGGACGGTTCGAAAAGATACCCCCGACAGCGATTTCCGTCCGCTCGGTCCAGAGGCCAATGCTGCCAATCTGGATCGCTACGGCGTCCGGAAACAGCATGGGGCGGGCCTATCGTGAGGGACACAATCTGTTGATCACAGCATTCCACGACGGCTTGGACAGTTTGAGCGTGTTGCGCGAACGCATCGAAGAAGCCGCAATTTCTAAAGGGAAGAATGTTTCGGACGCGAAGATATCACTGCTGCGCTGCTGCTATGCCAGCGATGAGGAGGCGGAGATCAACAGCTATCTCGATAATGCCCGCTTCCAACGGCGGCTTTCCGAAGTATTGCTTCTGCGCCGCCAGCAAAGCCTGGATGGCTATCTGCTGCATGAAACACCGACGCGCCAGGACCTCTCCTTCGAGACGATGCGCGAGAACCTGCCGGTTGGTAGCGTCAATCGCGTCATCGATCGGCTACTGGAAGAGATAGATATCTTGAAACCAACCCAGATCGCGATCCAGACCCAAATGGGAGATTTCGACCAGAAGACGATGCTGCGGCAGATCGAGCTCTGGGGAGACAAGATCATCCCGGAGGTGAACAAATCGCTTGGGCATCGGCCTGACGTGGCAGAATAACCGCTTTTCGGACGCTGTAATCTGCGATCAAATTACGAAGGTGATAACCGCAATAGATCCCTGCTCGAGGCCAGATGACCCTGAGATCCTTCTCTTCGACCCGAAGACATCGACCGCAAGGGCCCTTGCCCGGGCACCCACCGATCGAAGAGACCTCTGGTCGGTCTTCATGGGCCGGCCTTCCGCTGCAACCGTAACACGCTTGGCAGTCACTGGCAGGCTTCTCGATTACCCGCTGCGGTCGACACGTCCACCGTTTCCGGCGAGATTCGCCAAAACAGAATATGAATAGAAGAACGCTGCCTACGTGCATGGCGGCAGGGCCCAAAAGGTCGTTCTCGGCTTATTCCCGTTGCGGCACGCCGAGAAGACGAAATGATGGACATCGCGTCAATCGAATCGAGAAATGCGGAAGTGCCGACCTCCGCTCGCGTTTGGCGGCGGACCGCGGTCGCACATTGCAACACTGTGTCATTCGCAGGCCGGCCGGCGCTATGGTCCCGACCAAACTGCATTTAATCGATTTCCGACATTCGTCATGCGCGGCTGCTCATTGTGAATTTCTCCAATGTTATAGATCAATTGCAACAGCGAGGAGCCAGAACCGCCCGTCCTGCTTGGGCCTGCCTGAAGGTGCGCAAGTACCAGAACACCGCCGGAGCTGCTCGGAGTTTTCTCCCTCGTCTGCGGTTGATTGGCGCGCATGCGGCGCTGCCGATTTGTTGAAACGCGACGATATTGTTCGGGCGCTGTTGATGCAGTTGCATTTAAGCCCCGAGCAAATAGGAAAACTTTTCCTAGGCTCTTTTCGCAGCTGGCACGATTTTTGGATCTCCCACATGCCGAGGGATTGGAGTTTTGTTTGTCAGCAATTGGTCGCGGAGTCGACCGTAAGGTGAAGTGGGCTTCATACGACCGTATGGGCCTCCCGAAGCCGCCTTAAGGGATGAAAATCGCCAGCGATGGGTTGGGCCAATGAAAGGCTCGAAGAGGAGGAAAAGAGCATGAACGGCATTATGTTTCGGACCGTCCACCGCGTTCTGCCATTGGCGAAGAAGTCGCCAAACTGCAACAAGGGCGACGGTGTGTCTGTCCCGGCTGCAAATTCAGTTGCGATGTCGCCCCTCGTACCGAGTGAGGTCCCTCGTGCACTACTTTAAGCCGTTATTAAAGCGTTCTCATCAGGTGTTTGTAGCCGAGGACGGGAGTATCTGGATCGGGAAGGAATCCCAGAAATCAAGAAAGATCATCCAATCTCCTCCGCCTTGGGTCGCCGGTTTGGTTTCGAAACTGGACGGCGAGCATACACTACCAAGGATACTGAGCGAGCTTAAATCAGAACGGTATGACGTCACCAAATGCGACGTTCACGATTTCGTCTCTGCCCTTGCCAGCTGTGGGCTCATTGAAGAGAGCTGAGCCACTTAAGTTGGAGATGGGGTCAATCGGGCAATGGTTGCCCCATGTCCGGCCGCGGCGTTGGAACTGGCAAAAGGGTTTTTCATCAAGGGCGATCACGCAACGAGCGTTCGACGAAATGATACTCGTCCTCGAATGCGGCCGTCGTCGGTCAAGCTGGTGACTCGAGCAAGCGCCAGAGTGGGTGTCGCAGATTCCTCAATGCGAACAAAAGATTCAGCAGTTCGCAGTCAGTTGATCGAGTCCCTGTAGCCCGGGCGACCGGCTTTGTTTCTTTTGTCCACGCCGGCTGGGCAGCCGCGCAACACTTCCGCGCCATTCCTGAGCGGTTTGGGGCCGAGCAATATTGCGGAAGGTTTGTCGTTCCCTGGCGGGCTTACCGTTCGTGGGCGACCTGGAAGGGGCGGAAACTGCCCGATGATCAAGTCGCGAGGCGTCTTCCACTCAAGAAAGAAGCTCGGGCGAAAGACGGGCCTATTCAATACTGTTCGCGATTTGATCGCCCTCGACGTTTTGCGGGATCGAAAGCTTCACCATTTCTCTCTTGGCTACAGGGATGTGCGAATGTCTCCAGTTTTCGGAGCTTCGTTTGATCCTGCTGATAGTCGCGGTCTCCCTGCCGCGCGGTCGACCGAGCGGTGCAAGTGATGCCCTTACGACACCGTCTGTCGGCTTTGTCCGGTCGGCGACATTAGGGTTGGTTGGCCAGTTTCCTGTGCTGGCTCGGGCTAACTTCCTGAAACCCAACAAAAAGACCTTTGCTTCGGCTCGATCGGCCCACATGGCACGGGTTTTGAAGACTGCCCTGGGAGGCGGCGCGAGCTGCCGGCCTTTTACT
>NZ_NWSQ01000037.1 GCF_002531725.1 Rhizobium sp. L43 | reverse complement strand
CCAGCACCCAGGATGAATCACAATTCTGCTGATTTGGGAATCCCACCTCGATTCCGATAAGCAATGAACCGCTCTAGTGGAAATCTCAGACGGTCAGTATCGTTGCTTAGCGAGGTTGCGCCACTTGCATGATGCCATGACTCTTTGCCTGAGGTTGAATGAAAATGATAGACAATACCATGAAGTCTCGTGCCATCGGTTGTATTTTCGGTCAACTTACAGGAGATGCACTTGGCTCGTTGGTGGAGTTTCAGACGCCTCAAGAAATAAGACAAAAATATCCCAATGGTGTTCGCGAAATTCATGATGGCGGCGCATGGAATACCATCGCCGGTCAGCCAACTGATGACTCCGAGATGGCGCTGGCTTTAGCCAGGTCGATTGTCGCAGAAGGAGCATATGTCCAGGATGCTGCCCGACATGCCTACGAAGACTGGCTGGCATCCAAGCCTTTCGACATTGGCAGGACGGTATATAATGGAATTCGCTACGAGCCCGACCATCAAAGCCAAGCCAACGGCGCGCTCATGCGCGTGTCACCTCTCGGCATTTTTGGATCTCAGTTTCCAACCGAACAGGTCGGGTTGTGGGCAGAGCAGGACGCCATCATCACCCATCCGAACCTTGTGTGCCGGCATATCAACAATCTCTTTGCTCGCGCGCTGTCGTACGCAATTGCCGACGGCCCGACGCCTCAAGATGTTTATCAGACAATCAGAAAATGGTCCGATGAGCTTGGTGTCGATCACAGCATTCGTGATGCAATCGCCACCGCCGAAAAGGAACCGCCAAAGGATTTCGTAAATCAGCAAGGCTGGGTGCTGACCGCGTTTCAGAATGCAATTTTTCAATTGCTGCATTCGAATTCCTTGGAGGACGGCGTTGTGAGTACCGTCTCCTATGGTGGCGATACCGATACGAATGCAGCGATTGCAGGAGCGTTGCTCGGTGCGATTTATGGGGGGCGTGCAATTCCCAGCCAATGGCGTGAATCGATACTGTCGTGTCGACCACATGAAGGAAACCCAAAAGTCGCGCATCCAAGGCCGGAACTATATTGGCCGGTTGATTGCATCGAGTTGGCCGACCAATTGTTGAAGAGGGCTGGCTAGCAATGCCGCACTCGTCCGCGGATCAGCGTCCTCGGTGGACGATGCGGCGATCAATATGCGAACTCAAGCCAAGGGCGAGGCAATCGCCGCAAGTGCCGGGAAATGAGTCAGATTTTCTGTCGGCAGTATTTGAGATCCGCCGCGGTGGTCCTGACTTCACCTTGCCCACGACAGGCGCTAAAAGTGAGACATGCGCTACACGTTTGCTATCGGCGATATCCATGGCTGCATCGATCCGCTGAACAGGATGATCGATCGGATCGAGGCTCATGCGTCTGAAGGCACGGTCGTCTTCCTTGGCGACTATGTCGATCGCGGGCCTGACAGTAAAAGTGTCCTCGATCGGATCATTGCCGGTCCATCGGGCCAGTGGTCGTGGATCTGCCTCAAAGGCAATCATGAGGACATGATGGTCGCTGCCTATGCCGACGGCGACAGCAGAGACGTGTGGATCAGCAACGGCGGGCTGGAGACCGAAATGTCCTATGACGGCAGGGTTCCGTCTCAGCATTTGCAATGGGCTACCGATCGTCCTCTCATGCACGTCGACCGGCATCGCATCTTTGTCCATGCCGGTGTTGTTCCGGAATTTCCGCTGGAACGGCAGACCAAGCGCGATCTTCTCTGGCTACGGTTCCCTCCCGGTGAGTCCAGCGACTATTGGGGCAAGCACCTGGTCCACGGCCATACGCCGTCGCTGTCCAACCCGGTGACGACGGGAAACCGCACCAACATCGACAGCGCCTGCGTCTTCGGCGGCAAGCTTTCATGCGCGGTCTTCGACGACGATGCTCCCGGCGGGCCGATCGATTTTATCGAGGTGAAAGCATGAACTTGGCCGCGCCGGTAAAGGTGTAAAGCCGGAGACGGCGGTGCAAGACTGCTGGGCGGAGATGCGGCGGTGCTTGCCACCATCACCTCCGCCTCCGACCCTGCCAACCGGCGATGAGCCGCAGCCAGGGCGCTAGATGGAAGCCGCCCATCAGCAGGTACATCGGCACCATTCCCCCGATCGGGAAGGCATCAGCCGTCGTCATGCACATCACCTCGGTGCTGCCGGTTGCTGCCGTCAGCAGTGCCATGAGCGCGAATGTCGGGGCGGCGGCGAATGCGAGCCGGCCGCCGACGCTCGCTACACTGCTGCTCGGCTTATCGGCTGATCCGTCTGCGGCGGCGGCCAGCGAGAGCCATTCTGCGGCGTTGAGGGCGGCGTTGCCGTCGCCTCTCTCCGGGGTGGGAGCGGAAAGCAGCATCGGCGTCACTCCTTGCCGTAGCGGTCGTGGTGGCGCCACCAGATGCCGGTTTCGTTGCGGCCCTTGGGCGCGCGGTCGAGCCACTGGTACATGCCCCAGAGCCCATCCAGCCCGCGGGCATAGCTGGAATAGCTGTGATAGACCGCGCCGTCGACGAGTTCGAAGGCGCTGACGCCCGGCCGGTCGCGGGTATAGGTGGCGACATCGGTGCCGGTCATGGCGGCGATTTCGGCGACCGGGCCCTCGTTGCCGGGCGACTGCCATTCCTGCACGGTCTTGCCGGCGAGCGGTTCGGGAGCGGGCGGCTCGCGGCGGTAGTTGTATTCTATGCCGCCCCCGCGCTGCTCTTCGGCGGAGAACCAGACGCTGAAATCGCCGTTGAACTCGCTTCCGAAGGACGAGGCCCAGGGAAAGCTCCAGCCCATGCGCTGCTTGAATGCCTCAAGTTTTGCAAGCGGCGCGCGCGAGACCGCCCAAAAGGCGACGTCGTGGTTTTCGAGATGGACGAAGACGCCGTTGAAACCGTCGGCGATGGACGAGCAGGAGGGGCATCCCGCGCTATAATCAGGCCCGAACATGAAGTGATAGACGAGAAGCTGGGAACGGCCGCCGAAGAGATCGTTCAGCGAGACGCTGCCGCCTTCGGTGTCGAAGCGATAGTCCTTGTCGATCTTCACACGGGGCAATTGCTGGCGCTTGAGCGCCAGCGCATCGCTCCGCCGCGTCAGTTCCTTCTCCTCCTCGAGCAGATCGAGCCTTGCTGCCAGCCATTGCTGTCGTGTTGCGTTCAGCTGTGCCGTCATGGGTCTTCTCCTTTGCCTGTCTATCGTCGTAGCATCCGGCGCGGGATGGCTGCCGGTCCTGAGCAGATTACGTCTGGGCAGGGGAGTGGCGGGAGTGACAAGTGTGACGGGATTTGAATGGACTCGCTGATCACAGCCGCGGCGCGGGCGCTGGCAACGGGTGACGCACTCGGCGCGTTGAAGCGGGTGGCGCTGCGCGACGATCCGCCGGCGCTGGCGCTGCGTGGCATCGCCATGGCACAGCTCGGCGATCTCGTTCGCGCCAAGGTGTTGCTGAAGAGTGCGGCGCGCGCCTTTGGCCCGCGCGAGGCGGTTGCGCGGGCGCGTTGCGTGGTCGCCGAGGCCGAGATCGCGCTCGTCTCGCGCGATCTCATCTGGCCGCCGAAGGCACTGGAAGCGGCGCGCAGGGTGCTGGAAGCGCATGGCGATAGGGTCAATGCCGCCCATGCGGGCAACGTCGCCATTCGCAGGCTGGTGCTGATCGGCGGCCTCGACGAGGCCGAGCGCGCGCTCGCAGCCCTTGATCCGACGCCGCTGCCGCCGGCGCTGCGGACCGCCCACGAGCTGGTGGCGGCTGGCATCGCAGTCCGGCGCCTGCAGACGCAGGCGGCGCGTGCGGCGCTTGACCGCGCAAGGGGTGCGGCGCGCGCGGCCGATATTCCGGCTTTGACGGCGGAGGTCGAAGCCGCTGCCCTCGTGCTCGATACCCCGGCAGCGCGGCTGATGTCGCGTGGGCAGGAACGCCCGCTGCTGCTTGGCGAGGTGGAAGCGCTGCTCGGTTCGGGCACGCTCGTCATCGATGCTTGCCGCCATGTGGTGTGGAACGCCGGCACGGTCGTCTCGCTGGCGACGCGGCCGGTGCTGTTTGCGCTTGCCCGCACGCTCGCCGAAGCCTGGCCGGGGGATGTGGCAAGAGGCACGCTGATTGCGCGCGCCTTCCGCGGCAAACACGCCGATGACTCTCATCGTGCCCGGCTGCGGGTCGAGATCGGTCGGCTGCGCGCTGAACTGCGGGGGGTGGCGGAGGTTTCGGCAACGAAGCGCGGCTTTACGCTTTCGCCGCGCGCTGCCGGCGATATCGCCGTACTGGCGCCGCTTCTCGACGGCCAGCATGGGGCGGTGCTCGCGTTACTGGCCGATGGCGAGGCGTGGTCGAGTTCGGCTTTGGCGATTGCGCTCGCAACCAGCCCGCGCACCGTGCAGCGGGCGCTGGATTCGCTTGCCGGTGACGGCAAGGTGCAATCGCTGGGGCGCGGGCGGGCGCGGCGCTGGATGAGCCCGCCGCTATCGGCTTTCCCGACGATCTTGTTACTCCCTGGACCGTTGCCGAGCGATTAGGATCGGCCGAGTTATAGGCAAGCCAGAGTTATGGGGATGGAAGAGATGAAAAAATCAGCTGCGAATATCCTGCGCGAATATGGGCCTTTTCCCGGCGCCGAGCGCGTCAACGGCGTCACCTTCGACGGTGAGCACGTCTGGTTCGCCTCGGGCGACAGGCTGAATGCACTCGATCCCGCAAGCGGCGAGGTGGTGCGCGTCATCGAGGTCGCATCCCATGCCGGGACGGCCTTCGACGGCGCGTTCCTCTATCAGATCGCCGAGGATGTCATTCACAAGATCGACCCGAAGACCGGCCGTATCCTTGCCACCATACCGGCGCCTGGCAACGGCGGCGATTCCGGTCTTGCCTGGGCCGAAGGCACGCTCTGGGTCGGTCAGCACCGCGGCCGCAAGATCCATCAGATCGATCCGGAGACCGGCAAGATCCTGCGCACCATCGAATCCAACCGCGTCGTGACGGGCGTCACCTGGGTCGACGGCCAGCTCTGGCACGGCACCTGGGAAGGTGACGACAGCGATGTCAGGCGCATCGACCCGGAAACCGGAGAGGTGCTGGAACGGCTGGACATGCCCGAAGGCACCGGCGTCTCCGGCCTGGAATCCGACGGCGCCGACCGCTTCTTCTGTGGAGGCGGCGGCAGCGGCAAGATCCGCGCGGTGCGCCGGCCGGGGTGAGGCCCGGTCCCGCAAAGCGGGTGTGATCGATCCAGTGGATCGATCACAGGGCCGAACGCCCTGAGCTATGCGAAGGGCCGGGAGAAGCAAGGAGGGAAGGAAAGTAGCCGATGCGGTATATCTCTCCCCAGCGACAGTCAGCTCGCTAGCAATCCGGGCGCCAAGAGGGAAGTCGACATCAAGGGTCAAGGTGCTGGAATTTCGATCGAGTGATTGATTGATTTCGTCACGTGGCGATCTACCTTCGCGGCAGTGTCAAGGCTTCGGTGTCGGTCAAGGACTGCACACAAAGCCGGCGTGACCGCGAGGAGAGATTTTGAAACATCTGCGCACGACGCTCGGGCCTAAGAGCAAATCCGAACTTGGGATGATCCTCCCGCACGAGCACGTCTTCGTCGACCTCAGGACGCCGGACCAGCCCGGTTATGCCGAAGCAGACATCGAAGACGTCGTTCGGCTGATGGCCCCCGAGATCGAGCGGATCAAGAAGCTCGGGGTGACGGCATTGGTCGAATGCTCGACGGGCGGCGTCGGACGCCGTGCGGATATCGATCTTGCGGTTTCCATTGCGACGGATTTTCCGATCGTCGTGCCCACCGGCAATTACCGTGAGCCGTGGATTCCCGAATGGGTCCGCCATGCTTCCGAGAAGGAGCTGGAGGCGTGGATGCTTCGCGAGCTGACGGAGCAGATCGACGAGACCGGGTTCCAGGCGGGCTGGATCAAGCTCAGCGCCGGCGATGACGGCATGACGGCGCTTGAGACGAAAATCCTGCGGGCGGCCGCGCGCGCCGCGGCGCAGACGGACGCCGTCATCGGCAGTCATACGATCAGAGGACGGGTCGTTATGGATCAGCTCGATGTCATCGAGGCAGAGGGCTACAGGGCCGACAGGTTCATCTCGATCCACACGCAGGAAGAAAAAGACTTCGCCTATAATGTCGCCGTCGCCGAGCGAGGTGCCTGGATCGAATATGACCACGTCGGCCGGGGCGGAGACAGCGAGGTAGCAGAGCTGGTGATCAAGGCGCTGGAGGCGGGCTGCGGCGATCGCCTGTTGTTGAGCCATGACCGCGGCTGGTTCGATCCGGCGCTGCCGATGGGCGGGACGCCCAAACCGTATACGCATCTTTCCACGGTGTTGCTGCCCGAATTGAAACGGCGGGGCATAGATGATGGCACCCTGGTGCGCCTGACCCACGACAATCCGTTCGAGGCTTTCGCCCGATAGGTGCGTGGCCCGGCGAAAGAATCCCGCTTAATCATGCCGCGACGCCTGGAATTGCTCAAAACCCGGTTCAGCCGATTGCCGCCACTTCGGCGCCGCGAGAGCGGAGGTCGCCGACAATGCTGTGGGGACCGTTTAAAAGCCCGATCGGCAGGATGATGAAAGCGTTGGTGCCTGCCGGCAGGTTCGCGATCCGCTCGATCAGAAGCGCGCGCAACTTGTCCGCATCGATGAGATCGGTGGGCGTCACGATACCTTGGTGGTGATTTCCTCTCCGAGGCGTGCGATCTCTGCGCTCTTTCGAGCCTTGTACAGCTCGTCGAAATGGGCGCCGATCAGTCCGATCCGGCGGCGCAGCTCGAGAAGATAGGCGATCGAGGCGGGGCCGACGGAATTGACCGTTTCGAGCGTCAATGGCTTCTGCATGGCCTGCATTTCCCCGTCGGCGGCAAGCGTCTTCACATCGCGCCCGATCGATACGCCGTACTTCGCAAGCGCCAGGCCGATGCTCGGCGCGTCGGGGCCGAAGGCATGCTGTCCTTCGCCGATGAGGAGCAGGCTCGCCTCGAAACCGGAAAGCTTTTCGATCGCTCCCTTTGCCGGGGATGTCGAGAAAATGGTCTTGAACTCATCCTGATCGGATGGCGTCAAACCTGTAAAGACGGGCTTGATATCACTGTTCCTGAACTTGGTGGTCGACAGGGTGAGGCTGGGATTGACGTCGATCAGCACCGTCTTCGATTGATCGACCAGGCGTTTTCCCTCGGCGACGATGTCAGGAAAAGTGTCGGCGCGGATGCGCACGTAGCCGAAAAGCACATGGTCATTCGCGGGAGATTTGGCGCGCCAGAAGAGAGCGTTCTCCTGGTCTGCCGCGCGTGCCATCCCCGGCAGGAAAACTACGGCTGCAAGCGCTGCAAATTGCCGGCGAGTAATGTGCATGGCTGCCTCCTCGCTGAGCCCGATGCATGGCGGCGCATTCGCATCGGACTAATCGCGTGAAAGAGCATTTGTTCCAACTCCCGGTCGAAAAGAGGATCGTCCGAGAGGTAGGAGTCAGCTGGACTCGTTCAAGAATTCTCGGCGATATCAGCCGCGCCGCGCTCGTCGAACAGAAGCGCCATGCTGATCGCATCGATGAACCGACCGTCGATGCGTGCCGCACGCCGGACGATGCCTTCGCGGGCAAATCCCATCTTTTCGTAGAGAGCGATAGCACGAGCGTTGTCCTCATAAACATCGAGTTCAACCCTGGCAAAACCGCTTTTCTGCGCGGCTCTCAGTGTCGCCTCGATGAGCATGCGTCCCAGACCCTTGCCCCGATAGGCGGGAAGGATCCCCATTCCGAGCTTTCCGCGATGGGCGTGCGACGGGAAAAAATGCCGACTGATGTCGCACCAGCCGACGACCTGGCCTTGAGCGGTGGCAACGAATTGCGGATTGCCTTTTGCAATCATGCCCGTCACGAACTCACGCGTCTGCGGCAGGGGAGTTGCTTCCAGCATGGACAGGTATTTTTTCTCCCGCGCGACCACGTCGAGCGCATGATGAAAGCTGTCGATATGAGCGGCAGCGATCGGTTCGATCCTGATGCCTGATGTATCCGACGATGCTGCATCCATGTGCTTCTCCTTCAATGATCGCGATGCCTATGAGAGACCTGCCGCGGACCCGCACGGGAGCGCATAATTCACAATCCGTCAACCTTTGCGTGTCAATTTCTCAGTGGCAGTCGCCATCAAAAGGTTGCGGGTATTGAAGGTCAGGCTCACATCCCACATCACATTCGTCTTGGTGACGCTCACCTGCGCGGCGGCCGTGTTGCTGTGCGGATTTGCGTGGCTCGCCGCCGTCAAGGTCGACGACCTCTCGTTGCGCCGGCAGGCGGACTTTGTCGGCCAAGGCCTGGAAGAGCAGATCGCAGCGCTCCCCCGGGAGCAGGAAAGCGTCGCCAAATGGGATGATGCCTTCCTCTACGCCAATCAGCGCAACCATGACTGGCTGCTCGATAATGTCGGCCAGTGGACGAGCCGGTATTTCGGACATGACAGGACCTATATCTTCGACGATACCAATCGCCTGATGTTCGCGTTCCGCGACGGCGCGGATGCCATGCCGCCCCGGCTCGGCAGCGACGACGGCCAAGAGATGGCCGCTCTCGCCGGAGAAATGCGCGCCACTCTCGTCGAGCGGGCTGCAAAGCCCGGCGCCGAACCGCTTGGTCAGCTGGCTGAGGTTCGCACGATCATGATCGGCAACAGGCCGGCAATAGCCAGCGCGCGCCCCATTCTGCCGAGTTCGGCCAGGATGCAGGTCGAGGCGGGCCAGGAGTTCATCGCCGTCTCGGTCAAGTTCATCGATGGAAAAGTTGCTGAAAACATCGCCCATCATGCGCGGCTCGAAGGATTGCATTTCACGCCTTCGAAAAGTGCGGATGAGCGGGTGCAGGTCGCTGTGCCGTCCCATGACGGCGGCACGATCGGCTATCTCGTATGGCCGCCCATCCTGCCGGGATTCATGCTGCTTCAACAGATCGCGCCGGCCGGGCTTGGCTGCCTGGCGCTGCTGATCACCGTCGTATTCTGGCTCGGACGCGGTCTGCATCGCACCTCGCTGACCCTGCTGGACAGCCAGGCCGAGCTTACCCACCACCGCAACCATCTGGAAGAGATGGTGGCCGATCGAACGGCCGAGATCGAAAGGCAGAGAGAGGAACTGGACCGGCTGCTGGTGCACGAACGCCAGGTGAATGCGCTCCAGCGGCAGTTCGTCGCCATGGCGTCGCACGAGTTTCGCACGCCGCTCGCCATCATCGACGCCGCTGCCCAGCGGCTCTGCCGTTCGACCACCAATGTCAGCGGCGATTACGTTCACGAAAAAGCCGGCGTGATCCGCAGCGCGGTGGTGCGCATGGTCGATCTGATGGAAAGCATCCTCGCCAGCGGCCGGCTCGAAACCGGGCAGATTAACTTGAAGCGGAGCGAAGGCGATCTGAAAGCCGTGCTCGCCACCTGCTGCGACAGGCAACGCCACCTCAGCCGCTCGCATCAGTTCCATCTCGATCTCGCGCCCATACCCGATACATTGACGTTCGACCGCAGCGCGATGGAACAGGTCTTCACCAACCTGATTTCTAACGCCGTCAAATATTCGCCCAACGCGCCCGACATTCATGTTCGCGCCCGGGCCGACGACAAGACCGTGGAGATCGCCATCTCCGACAGCGGCATCGGCATGGATGCGGACGATCTGCCGAAGCTGTTCCAACCCTATTACCGCGCCCGCAGCGCAACGGGCATTGCCGGCACCGGCATCGGCCTGAACGTCGTCAAGCAGGTCGTCGAGCTGCATGGCGGCACCGTCGAGGTGACGAGCGCGCTCGGCCAGGGGACAACATTCACCATTCTTCTGCCAATAGAGTTTCTATTGTCGGATCAACACGTTGCAGCTTAAGGAAGAGCTTATGGTTACAGTTCTGTGCGTGGAAGACGAAGTCGAGATTCGGAACCTCCTTGTCGAGGAGTTGAACGAAGCCGGCTATAAAACGATCGAGGCCTCGAACGGCGCCGAAGGGCTGGAGATGATCCTGTCGAAATGGCCCGACATCGTCATCAGCGATATTTCGATGCCTGTCATGGACGGGCACCAGCTTCTGGCAGAAATCCAGATCAATCATCCCGAGCTTTCCAACATCCCCTTCATCCTGCTGACGGCGCTGACCGACCGGGAAAACACACTCGCCGGCCTGCGCGGCGGAGCGGCGGACTATCTGACCAAGCCGCTCGACTTCGATCTGCTGCTTGCCAAGCTCGAAGGCTGTGTGACGCGCCTGGAGAACGACAAGGCGGTCAATCGGTCGTTTTGATGGTCGCTGGGGAAGGAAGGACAACGCTCTCCATTTCCGGAAAAGATACTTTCAAGAAGGGCGAGGCGCTGCCGCATATCTCTTCTCCCCAGCGGGGAGAAGTGCCGGAGCGATAGCGAGGCGATGAGGGGGTGAGCGGCAAAGCCGCGAATGCGCTGAGCGCAAGCGAAGGGCAACGTGAAGGGTGCCGTGCGGCCCCCTCATCCGACCCTTCGGGCCACCTTCTCCCCGCCGGGGAGAAGAGGGTGCAAGCCGTTCGCTATTGCCTCGCCACGGACGCTTCATGGCTTCCATTATCCTCGTCCCGCCAGCGCATCCCCCAACACCTCGAACACCCGCGCATCCAGCGTCTGAGACACATTGAAACGCATGAAATTCGTTGCCGATTGCGACAGGCTGAAGGCGTTTCCCGGCGCCAGCACGATCCTCTTTTCCAGTGCGGCCCGCGCCACATCAGCCGCGTCGATGCCGTCGGGCAGGCGGCACCAGAGGAACATTCCGGCCTGCGGCTCCAGCCAGGGCACTATCCCCAAGCTCTTCAGCCGGACCGCGACTTCGCTCATTGCCCGGGAGAGCTGGTGTCTCAGCGTCTCCATGTGTTTGCGATAGCTGCCGTCGCTCAAGACGATCAGCACCAGTTCCGCCGTCAGCCGTCCGCCGCCGAAGGAGGTGGCGATCTTGAGGTCGGTCAGGCCATCGATCCATTCGGGTTTCGCCGCGACGAAGCCGCAGCGGGCCGAGGCCGACAGGGTTTTCGAAAAGCTGCCGATGTGGATGACCCGCTCCAGCCCGTCGAAGGCGGCAAGGCGGGGCGCCGGCGTATATTCGAAATCGGCAAAGATATCGTCCTCGATGATGGTCAGGTCGAACTGGTCGGCGAGTTTCAGCAGCCGGTGGGCGGTCACCGGGGAAAGCGTTGCGCCTGTGGGATTGTGGATGGCGGAGTTGGTGATGTAGAGCCGCGGCCGCTCTTCGGCGGCGACTTGCGCGAACAGCTCGATATCGGGACCGGACGGGGTGTAGGGGACGCCGACGATCTTTGCCCGGTGGGCGCGCAGCAGCGCATGGAAATTGAAATAGCAGGGGTCGTCGACCAGCACCGTGTCGCCGGGTTCCAGCAGGAAACGGCAGAGCAGATCGATTGCCTGCGTGCCGGAATCGGCCAGCATGATCTGCTCAGGGGAGGCTTCGATCCCCCGTTCGCCCATGCGCCGCGAAATCAGCTGGCGCAGCTGCGGTAAGCCGAGCGGCGAGCTGTAATCGGCAAGTGCTGCCCCGTCGGCGCGGGCAAGCGTCCTCAGCCCGCGGCGCATGCCTTCGCCCGGCAGCCAGGAGGGTGGCAGCCAGCCGCAACCGGGCTTCAGGTCGGTTTCGTCAGCCTCCAGTGATTGCCGCGATATCCAGAACGGATCGACGGCGCGGTCGAGCCTCGGCCCGGCCTCGGCAAGCGCAAAGGGGGCTGCCTGATTGGCGACATAAAACCCTGAACCCGGTCTTGCCAGGATCGCGCCTTCGGCGACCAACCGCTCATAGGCGTCGACGACGGTCGATGTCGACAGCTTCAACGTTGCCGCCAGTCCCCGGACCGAAGGCAGCTTGGCGCCCGGTGTCAGGCTGCGCCCGGCGATGCGCTGCCTGATCGTCGCGACGACCATCTCCACGCGTGTGCGTCCTTCGTTCATCTGTATTGCTTTCTGAACCATTACAGTTTTGCAAAATTGTATCAGACTGTCACTGTCATGGCCATCGCTGTTGGCCGATAAGGACCAGATAGTGAAGGAGCGCAGCGCATCATGGACCGCATGGCATCGGGATGGATCAATGGTTTTATCGGGGTGGTGATCTTCAGCGGATCACTGCCGGCGACGCGCGTGGCGGTGATGCAGTTCGATCCCGTCTTCCTGACCGTGGCGCGCGCGGCGATCGCCGGCATTCTGGCGCTTAGCCTGCTGATCGCCTTCCGGGAGAAGCGGCCGAGCGGGCGCGATCTGCTCTCCCTTGTCGTCGTCGCGCTCGGCGTCGTGGTCGGCTTCCCCCTGCTGACGGCGCTGGCGCTGCAGCACGTCACGTCAGCCCATTCGATTGTCTTCGTCGGTCTCTTGCCGCTGGCAACGGCGATCTTCGGCGTGATCCGCGGCGGAGAACGGCCGAAGCCGGCATTCTGGCTGTTTTCCATCCTGGGCAGCGCGCTGGTGGCGGGCTTCGCGCTGACGCAAGGGCTGACGGCGTCACCGATCGGCGACCTCTTGATGCTGGCGGCGATCATCGTCTGCGGCCTCGGCTATGCCGAAGGCGGCAGGCTGTCGCGCACACTCGGCGGCTGGCAGGTGATTTCCTGGGCGCTGGTGCTGTCGCTGCCGGTGATGGTCGCGGTTGCGCTTTTGCATCGGCCGGCGAGCTTTTCCGGCATTGAAACGCCGGCGCTGCTCGGCCTTGCCTATGTCTCGCTGTTTTCCATGCTGATCGGCTTCATCTTCTGGTATCGCGGCCTGTCGCAGGGCGGCATCGCCGCCGTCGGCCAGTTGCAGCTGCTTCAGCCGTTCTTCGGCCTGGCGCTTGCCGCCACCCTGCTGCACGAGCCTGTGACCTGGGCCATGCTGGCCGTTACCGTCGCGGTCATCCTGTGCGTGGCTGGCGCCCGGCGGTTTGCAAGATAGGGTGGTTGACCCGGTCGCACCAAGCGTTGGGGTGAAGGCGCGCTGACCAGCAGCCGGCCGTCGACGGTCACAAAGCCGCCGCTCAATCGTCAGCAAATCGCCCCGTTACCGCCGCACCGTGCCCTCTTAAAGGTTCCATCGTTGCGACCTCGCCAGCCCCAGCGGCTGAGCGATCGACCGAGGCGGTCCTGCTGCCGATCAAATCATGCACGTGAAAAGGAACGAATATGATCACTCGTTACACACCCGTCGCAACGATGACCGCTGCGGTCTTCAGCCTGCTTGCTTTCAGCCCGGCATCCGCTCAGCAGCAGCCGGCACAAGGCCAGGCGCCGATGCAGGGACAGAGCGGCGGCAACGGTGCGGCCGCCCCCGTCAGCGATCAGAAAATCGAGGCCTTTGCCGTTGCCTATCTGCAGGTCGACAAGGTCAGGCAGGAATATTCGGCCAAGATCGGCGCGACGAAGGACGAGGCTGCCAAGCAAAAGCTGCAGGAAGAAGCCAAGAAGCAGATGGTCGACACCGTCGAAGCCTCCAACGGCATCTCCGTCGAGGAATATTCCTCGATTCTGACCGCCGCCCAGAGCGACCCGGCCCTGGCCAAGAAGGTTCTGGAAAAGATCGGCACGCCGCCGCCGGCGGCGCCAGCGCAACAGCAGCAATAAGCTGCCCGCCCTAAGAAAGCAGTGCCCGCCGTTTGGCCGGTCGCTGCTTCAAGCCCCTCTTGTCTCGTGCCTTCAGAGCCGATCGAAAACCTCGGGCTGCAATTTCCCGATCTTCATCAGATGCTGCAGCGTGTATGATAGCGACAGAGCATCGTCGAGCCCGTCATGCGCCTGCAATGGAGGATGGTCGACGTTGTAGTAGTCGGCCAGCTTGTTGCTGGGCGTCTTTGCCAAATCCTCGATCGGCATGCCCGCTGCGATGAGAAGCTTGACGGCGTTGTCGAACCGGCGGGCCGGGATGGAGGGCTGAATGCCTGCGACATAGCAGCTGATGGCCACCATGTTCATCTCATCCTTACCCCAGGACCAAAACCGGGCGCCGCCCGAAAAGCTGTCGATACCGGAAAGCGCATCCTCCAACGCCACGCCATGAGCGTCGATATCCTCTTCGGTGATTCCGGTCAGATGGGTGAAATAAGGATCGAGCGGATACCGCTTGCCGAAGCGATCGACGGGCCTGATATAGGATTTGTACGTACCAAGGATCGGAAACTCGCCTTCGAGACCGAGCTTGACGGCTCCGATCTGCGCAATGACGGGATCGGGATCATGGGCCGCGCACCAAAATCTGCGCTGTGAGCCTTCGAGGCACAGAAATTCACAGTCGAATATGATGGCGGTCTTCATGGTCGACGCTCACTCCGTGTCGAATTTAAAGATCGGTTGACCTTGGAGCGTTGCGGCCTCTGTCGGGTGGTAGAGGTAGGCGGCGCAGGCGCGGTCGAGGCGGATGGCGAAATCATTGGCCACGGAGACGCGAGTTTGGCCGGCGGGAGCCTGCTCGACGAATGCTCGCAATGCCGGCTGGTTCGCTTTGGCAAAAAGAAGTTCCGACACCATCCCGAACGTTGCCGGGGCGGCGGCGAGGGCGGGCGAAACAGCTCCATCGCGAACCTTCGTGGCCAGATCGCTCCAGCGCGGCCAATCGGCCTTGATCTTGTCAGACACGCCGACGGGCCACAGCGGGATGTCGCTCACCTTGCCTGTTACGTAAGGCTGCAATGCCTCGATCACCAGAAGCTGGTCAATGACGTCTCGTAACATGAAGGCGCCCGAAGACCTGACATACCGCCGGCCGGCATAAGGCAAGATGTCAAGCAAAGACTCGACCTGGGGCCGACCGAGAAAATAGGTAGCGCTTCGATAGGCGAACAGCCATGCGGTATCCATACTGCCGTTTCTTTTGATTGCGCCGCTCTGGATTTGCGACAGCAGGGTACGGGCGGCGCGCTCAAGGTTTCTGAACTGCCCCGCGGTGTCCATCAATCTGACCAAAAAGTCCTGCTCGGGCTCGAAAGCGGAGGCCATTTGAACCGAGTGGATTCTGCTCTCCTCGCCAGTCGAATAGCTATCTTGACGCTCTATTCCCGGATTGCCGACCATGGCCCGCATCTTGCTGGCGTCGAAGGTCAGCAGTCTTGGGATTTGTATTCCCTTGTTGCGAACCAGAAATGCGTTCCATGCCTGTGGGCTGCTTTCGCTGGCCGCGACAAGGGCTGAGGCCGAAAATAAACCTTGGGCTTCCGCGGCAAGGGCGACCTTCTCCTTGAATTCGTCCGGCTGGTCGATGATGGCCGTCGCAATGGAGCTTGGCGTGTTGCTGAGTTGCAGGATTGGACTGCTCCTCGTTTCTGTCGCGATATCCGCGAGCCGCTTCATCAGGGCATCAGGGGTTCTTTCGTTCAGCAGAAAGGCACGAATGGTCGATGGCCCAAGCGTGGTAACGAGCCTATCGAACCCTTCTTGGCCGAGCGCGGCGATCGTCGCCGAGTAACCTTCCCGGTGGATGTGCCAAGCATAGGCAAGGTCATCGGCGCTATGAACATTCGATGCGAGCAAGGTCTGCAGGAGGCTGCGGATTTCTTCGTCCGGAAGCGTCGCATAGCGGATCTTCAGATATGCAGCCTCCGCGCCGTACCGACGCGCGATTAGCGGCGGCAAGGCGGCGCGGTCGGCAAGAACGATATCGCTGAAGGAGAGGATCGTTTCTCTCTGCGGGCAGGTATTATCCGCAGCAAGCGCAGACCAGGAGACACAGGACAATAGAAAAAGGCTGAAAAATCCAGTGAATACGCGAAGCATCATTATTCCTTTGTCGTCCCTGATGCAGCCCCTGAATCGGAGTGCGACCGCCGGCCAGAGAATATGCAGCGGTCGGGTGCGCGGAAAGGGGTGACTCGGGAAAGTGGTAGGTTTTTCTCGTGGTTCGGCGATGGTTTTAACGCGAAGCGGCAGCTCTCCCAGCCAATGTACCGCTACGTCCCATCTGGCTGTCGCCGCCTTCTCCCCGAGAGGAGAAGGGATGAGGCGCTAGGTGGTCTCACTTGGCAGGCACGACGAGCGTCTCGCCCTTGCGGACGATGTAGGTCGCCAATTCCGACGCCTTGCCGCTGCCGACGTTCTTCGCCGAGTGGACGGTGCCGGAGGGAATGAACAGGGATTGGCCGGGCTTGAGGATCACGGGCTGCCTGCCTTCGAGCTGGTATTCCAGCGTGCCCTCGATGACGAAGGCGACTTCCTCGCCGGGATGCGAGTGGTTCGGCGCGAGAACGCCCGGGGCGATATCGACGCGGACCTGGACGACCTCGTGGCCGGGCACGTCGATATCGTTCTGGATGAGGTCGGTGCGCTGTATCGGCTGTTCCGCATGTGCTGCTGCCGCGCCGCCGAGAACGAGGGCTAGCGCCATAGCCTGGATCATTTTCATCTTGTCATCCTTCCTGAATTGACCATTTGTCGGCTCATGGCCGCACCGGTATTTCAGTCGATGATTGAACCAGGGATGTGTCTGGAAACCCCCATTTTTGTAAGCGAGTGTATCGAGAGACCTGACTAAGATCTCTCATGGACCTTTCTTATGCGAACCGGATCGCGCTTCTCTCGCGCGCCTTCGCCGCTACTTCCTCGCGGTCGCGAGGCGGTTGAGACGTCTCCAGTGAATCGAGCAGTTCGCGGGCGCAAGTAGCGATCGAACTGACGGCGCGTTCGAACGCCACCTCATTGCGCTTCGACGGTTTGGTCGCTCCGCTCAGCTTGCGCACGAACTGGAGCGCGGCATCGTGAATCTCTTCGTCCGTCGCCGGCGGATCGAAATTGAACAGAGGTTTTATGTTTCGGCACATGGCTTGCTCACGGTCGTTTCTGTTTGCCAATGGGGGGAAGCGGTCTGGTATGAAAGGTAGTCGCGTGAGCGCGAAATGCAACCGGCCCGCGGAAGTGGCCGACAGACCACACCGCTCAGGGCAGCGGAGCCGGCGCGTCGCTCAGCGTTCTGAGATAAGCGATCACATTCAGGCGGTCGGCTTCATCGGGCGCGCCGCGAACGTCCATGTTGACGCCGGGCGTCGTGAGGGTCGGTCCGGCGATGAAAATGTTGAGGTCCTCGTAGGTCCATGAGCCCGGCCAATCCAGCAGGGTTTTGGAGTAGCCGCCGAACTTGGTTGAGGCCTTGTCGTGCCCAACGACGTTCCACAGGTTGGGGCCTTTGCGGGAAGGTATATCCTGCGGACGTTTGCCATGGCAGCTGACGCAGTTGGCGGCAAAGAAGGCCGCGCCCTTTGCAGGATCAGCTTTTGCCAGTTTCGCGGAAATCGGTTGGGGCTTCTGTATTATGACACCGTGCGCCAAGAGGTAGTCGGCGATTTCGGCGCGATCGTCGTGTCTGGCCAGATGATAGGCCGTCATGATGGCAGGGTTGCGGGTTGGGTCTCCCCGTACCCAGATGGCGTTGACATCTGCGCCTGCTTCCACGAGCAGCTTGACGCAGTCGAGACAGTTGCCGGCGACTGCGAAGTGCAGCATACGTTCGCCCCTCGCGGCGGCATTGGGATCGGCGCCGTGCGCCAACAGCAACCGCATGAGGTCGGCGGAACCGGTGAGGACGGCAGCAGTCAAAGGCAGGCCGAGGCCGGATTCCTTGTTCACGTTTGCTCCGCGCTTGATCAGCAATTCCGCGGCATCGGTATGGCCGCTGCGGACTGCGAGCAGCAGAGCTGTGGCTCCCTTGTCCTGCTCCTCGATGTCGGCCCCTTGATCGAGGGCCGCCGCGATTGCGGTCACGTCGCCGCTCTTGGCCGCCTCGTGAAGCTGGCGGGCATCGGACGCTGCAAGAACACTCAAGTAGATGAATATGCCCCCTATCAGCCCGCGCATCTCGCTCTCCCCCGGCTAATTTGGCGGGCCAGAAGTATATACCCGATCCCGTCGGGCGAACAGCCCGGAGTGGGTCGGATCGCGTGCCGTGCAGGCCTCAAGCCGCCGAGGTCGAGCCTCTCACGCCCAGCGTCGCAATATCCGTCACCCCGCCCGATGATTCAAAATCGAAGATCTTCTGGGTCACCAGCGCGGCCGCGCCCCTTGCCCAGGAATTATCCTCCCAGTCGGGCAGCAGCGGCGGGGCGGTGCGGAAGGTGCGGGCGGCGAGGGCTTCGCGCAGCGGCGTCAGGAAGGCATCGCCGAGCGAGACGGCTTCGCCGCCGGCGACGATGACTTCGGGGTCGGTGATGTTGACGAGGTTGGCAAGGGCGGTGCCGATGCCGCGGCCGGAATCGGCGACCAGCGCGGTGGCGGTGGTGTCGCCTGATGCGAGCGCTTCGCAGAGTTCGGGCAGGCCGAGTTCCTCACTGCTGCCGGTTGCCTCGCGCCAGCGGCGCAGCATCGAGAGTTCCGAGTGATAGGCCATCAGGCAGCCGCGCTTGCCGCATTCGCAAAGCCGGCCGTTCTCTTCGAACAGCGTGTGGCCGAACTTGCCGGCCGCACCGTTTGCGCCGCGATAGAGCTTGCCGTCGATGACAAGGGCGCAGCTGATGCCGACTCCGACGGCCAGCACCGCCATGTTGCGGTGCTGGCGGCCGAGGCCGAAGAGCTGCTGGGCGATGGCATAGGCGTTGGTATCGTCTTCCAGCCAGACCGGCACATGCACGCGGCTGGCGACCAGCGAGGCGAGGGGGACGTTGTCCCATTGGAAGCGGTGGCTGCGCACGCAGGCGGTCTGCTCGTGGTTGATGACGCCGGGCATGGAGATGCCGATGCCGGCGAGCCTGGCTTTCGGCCGGCCGGCGAGTTTCACCAGTTCGGGCACGGTGCCCGCCAGCAGGTCGGCGACCTTATCGGGGTCGTGGCCGCCGAGGCTTACCCGCATGGCGGCGACCGGGTTGGTAGCAAGGTCGGTCGCCACGCATTCCACCGAATCCACCATCAGCTTGAAGCCGATGGCGAGTGCATGCTCGTAGTTGATGTCGACAGGGATCGGCCGACGGCCGGCGGGGCCGGGCACGGACTGTCCTTCGATGACGATGCCTTCCTGCAGCAGGTCGGCAATGACAAAGGTCACGGCGGCCGGGCTCAAGCCGATGACGGTGGCGATGTCGGCGCGGCTCCTCGGCCCCTCACGCCTGAGGAGGTTGAGAATGAGGCGTCGGTTCATGGCTCTCGCCGTGGTCTGGTCGCCTTTGAGCTTCACTTTGCATTCCTTAATTTTGTAAATTAATTATTGCGGGCTGCAAAGATCTATGCATAAGTTCGGCCGCGGATCAACTCAGCCAGGCGGATTATCGCTCTAATCGCCGAGTGGATCGCCGCGTTGAAAACCTGGTCGGTCGTTTCATGGAGGAGGCGGCGGTCGGGAGATGTCGATCGATCAACTGGGAGGAATTCAATGGCATTTTTGAAGCAATTTCCGTCGACCACCCGCAGACGCTTCCTGAAGGGCGCGGGCCTGGTTTCTGCCGCGGCTGTTGCCGGCAGCTTCTCGATCCCTGCGATCGCGCAGGCGCAGGAAGTCACGATGATCTCGGCCGAAAACAATGGCGCCGCGCTCGACGCGCTGAAGGCGATCGCCGCGGGCTTCAGCAAGGAAGCCGGCGTCAATGTCGTCATCAACAATATGGATCACGAGGCCCACAAGACGGCGATCCGCAATTATCTCGTCGCCGGCGCCCCCGATGTCTGCTCCTGGTTTTCCGGCAACCGCATGCGTGCCTTCGTCAAGCGTGGCCTGTTCGACGACATCTCCGATCTCTTCGAGAAGGAAAAGTACAAGGATGTGCTGGGGGCGACGGCCGGCGCCGTTACCGAAGACGGCAAGCAGTACGGCCTTCCCACAGGCGGCACGCTCTGGGGCATGTTCTATCGCAAGGACGTGTTCGAGCAGCACGGGCTGACCGTGCCGAAGACCGCCGAGGAATTCATGGCCTATGGCGACAAGTGCAAGGCGGCTGGCATTACCCCGGTTGCGATCGGCACCAAGGAATTGTGGCCGGCGGCCGGCTGGTTCGATCAGATGAACCTTCGCATCAATGGTCTCGACAAGCACATGGCGCTGATGAACGGCGAGATGAGCTATCTCGATCCGTCGCTGACCGATGTTTTCGACCAGTGGGAAGCGATGATATCGAAGGGCTTCTTCACGCCGAACCACACCTCCTTCGGCTGGCAGGAGGCCGCGGCCCTTCTGGCGCAGAAGAAAGCCGGCATGATGAATCTCGGCGCCTTCCTGCGCTCGGCCTTCACCGAAGCGGACCTGCCGCAGCTTGGCTACGCGACCTTCCCGGTGCTCGACGCCAAGGTCGGCCATTTCGAGGAATTCTCGGTCAATTCGATCCACATTCCCGCCAAGGCCAAGAACAAGCAGGGCGCGCGCGAATTCCTCGCCTATTTCTACAGGCCGGAGAACCTGGCCGCCTATCTGGAGCCGGGCGGTAATGTGCCGCCGCGCCACGACCTGCCGCCGAGTAAGGACCCGCTCGTCAATGTCGCGGTGGAGACGATGAAGACGGTGCAGGGCACGTCGCAATATTACGACCGCGACAGCGATCCCGACATGGCCCAGGCCGGCCTCGTCGGCTTCCAGGAGTTCATGGCCAAGCCCGACCGGCGCAAGGCCATCCTCACGCGGCTCGAGGGGACGCGGAAGCGGATTTATAAGATCTGAGAGTGCTTGCGGCTTGCTGCGGACCGCGCTCCTCACTCGACGTCATCCTCGGCCTTGTGCCGAGGATCTGCTGCCCTATCGACGGGAGGTAGATGCTCGGGACAAGCCCGAGCATGACGAAGAAGGGGGTGGTGGGCTTTGCCAGCCGAGGGCGTCACTCCGCGCCCGCCTTCCACTCGACGTCATCCTCGGCCTTGTGCCGAGGATCTACTGCCCTATCGACCGGGGGCAGATGCTCGGGACAAGCCCGAGCATGACGAAAGGAGGGGTTGGCGGACTTTGACGGCGGCCTGTGGGGCGGCAAAGCCCATACGAACAACATGAGGCTCCTGAAATGCAGACATTATGGCGCCGCCAGCGGTGGTGGCTGACCCCGACCTTGCTCATCGCACCTGCGATCCTGCTGTTTTCTACCGTCATTCTGCTGTCGGCGGTCCGGAGCGTGTGGATCAGCCTGCACGAGTGGGACGGTTTCGGGCCGATGGTCTGGATCGGGCTCGGCAATTACGTCGAGCTATACAACGATCCGCAATTCTACGTGTCGCTGAAGAACAATCTGATCTGGCTTGTCATGTTCATGGCCGCGCCGCCGATCGGGCTTGCCATCGCGCTGCTGGTCAACCAGAAAATCCGCGGCATGCGCTTCCTGAAGTCGCTGTTCTTCATTCCGCTGGTGCTGGCCTCGGTGACGGTGGGGGTCGTCTTCACCTGGGTCTATACGCCGGAATTCGGGCTGCTGGCGCTGATCTATAGGGCATTCGGAGCGGTGGCGCCGGCGGTTCTCTCCGACGAGCATTTCGTCACCTTCGCGATCGTCATCGCCGCACTCTGGCCGCAGATCACCTTCTGCATGGTGCTTTATCTCGCCGGCCTCAACAACTTAAGCGAAGAACTGATCGGGGCGGGCCGCGTCGACGGGGCGAGAGGCTGGAACATGCTCTGGCATATCGTGCTGCCGCAACTGACCCAGGTGACCTTCATCGCCATTGCCGTCACCGTCGTCGGTGCCTTGCGCTCCTTCGACATGGTGTCGGTGATGACATCAGGCGGCCCATTCGGATCGTCCTCGGTGCTCGCCTATCAGATGTACGAGCAGTCGATCTTCTCCTACCGCTTCGGCTACGGCGCGGCGATCGCCTCGGTGCTGTTCGTGATCATGGCCGTCTTCATCGCCTGGTATCTCAGCCACATCATCCGCAGCGAAGAGAGGGGAGGCTGATGTATCCTCGTCCCATTCCCGAGGCCGCCGTCTGGCAGCGCCGCCTCTATGTGTTCGCCGTCGTCATCGTGCTGCTGCTCTGGCTCTGCCCGCTGATTGCCATCATCCTCACCTCCTTCCGCACGACCGAGGATGTCATGGGCGGCAATCTGTGGGGATGGCCGACCGGCATCGGCGTGATCGACAATTATACCGATGTCTTCACCCAGACGCCGATGGCCCGCTACTTCCTCAACAGCCTGATCATCACCATTCCCTCTCTCATCGGCGTGCTGGCGCTCTCGACGCTCGCCGGCTACGTGCTGTCGCGCTACCGCTTTCGCGGCAACATGCTGATCTTTGCACTCTTCGTCGGCGGCAATTTCCTGCCGCATCAGATCATGATGATCCCGGTGCGCGACCTGATGGTGCGGCTCGACCTGATCGACACGACGGCGGCGCTGATCATCTTCCACGTCGCCTTCCAGACGGGTTTTGCGACACTCTTCATGCGCAATTTCATCGCCGCACTGCCCGATGAACTGTTCCAGGCGGCGCGGGCCGAGGGGGCGTCTCCCTTCCAGACGCTCGTGCATGTGGCGATCCCGCTGGTGCGGCCGGCGCTGGCGGCACTTGCCATCCTGATCTTCACCTTCATCTGGAACGACTATTTCTGGGCGGTGGTGCTGACCGTCAGCGACAGCGTCAAGCCGGTGACCGCCGGCCTTGCCAATCTGCGCGGCGAATGGGTCTCGGCCTGGAATCTCATTTCCGCCGGCACCATCGTCGTCGCCGTGCCGCCCGTCGTGATGTTCTTCCTGATGCAGCGGCACTTCATCGCCGGCCTGACCATGGGGGCGGTGAAGGGATGAACAATCGGCAGTCCAAAGTTTCAACAGAAGAGAGCCAGACATGACCAGTCTCGAACTCCGTGAGATCAACAAGAACTACGGCGCCTATCATGCGCTGCGCGGCATCGACCTTTCGGTCGCGCAAGGCGAGTTCATCGTCATGGTCGGCCCGTCGGGCTGCGGCAAGTCCACGCTTCTGAAATCGATCGCCGGGCTGGAGCAGATTTCCTCCGGCCAGATCCTGATCAACGGCCGCGACGTCAGCAAACAGGAGCCGGGCGATCGCGGCATCGCCATGGTCTTCCAGTCCTACGCGCTCTATCCGCACATGACGGTGGCGGAGAACATGGGCTTCGGCCTCAGGATGGCCAAGCGCCCGAAGGCCGAGATCGAGGCGGCTGTCGCGCGCGCCGCCAAGATCCTGCGGATCACCGACCAGCTCGACAAGCGGCCGAAGCAGCTTTCCGGCGGCCAGCGGCAGCGCGTGGCGATCGGCCGGGCGATCACCCGCTCGCCCGAGGTCTTCCTGTTCGACGAGCCGCTGTCGAACCTCGATGCGGCGCTCCGGACCCAGATGCGCGTCGAGCTCAGCAGCCTGCATGCCGAGCTCGGCGCCACCATGGTCTACGTCACCCACGACCAGGTGGAGGCGATGACCATGGCAAGCCGCATCGTCGTCCTGAACCAGGGGGTGATCGAGCAGGTCGGCTCGCCGCTGGAGCTTTACCGCAACCCCGACAATCTCTTCGTCGCCGGTTTCCTCGGCGCACCCAGAATGAACTTCCTCGGCGTCACCGTCGATGGCGTGTCCGGCCGCAATGTCACAGTCTCGGCGCCAGGCCTGGTGCCGGTGACGGTGGAACTGGCGGAGGCGACAGCGCTGCCGAAAGGCGCCAGCCTGACGCTCGGTGTCCGGCCGGAGAACATATCGATGGTCGCCGATGGCGGCGAGGGCGGGGCGATCCACGGCCAGGTCAGGCTCGTCGAGCATCTCGGCCGCGAAACCATCCTCTATGTCGACGCCGGCAATCTCAGGACCATCGCCTCGGAGAGCGGCACCGGCAATATCACGGTGCAGCTGAGTTACGTGGCGCCCTTTGCCGCCGAGCAGAACGTCGCGCTGAAGCTCGATGCCCGGGAACTCTATCTCTTTTCATCCGATGGCGGACGCACGATCAGCGCCCGCAAAACCATCCTCGACAGATAATCACAGGAAACCTCACCGTGTCCGACAAGACCCTCTCCGCATGGAACCCCGTCAAAACCGACCGCTTCCTCGTCGGTGCGCCGCACTATCCCGAGCATGTCGACGAAAGTTACTGGGAGCGCGACGCCGAGCGCATGGCGAAGGCCGGCTTCAACGTGGTCAGAATGGCCGAATTCGCCTGGCATATTCTCGAGCCGAAGCTCGGCACCTACAATTTCTATCTCTTCGACCGCGCCATATCAATGCTCGGCCGCTACGGCATCGACACGATCATGTGCACGCCGACGGCCACCCCGCCGCGCTGGCTGACAGCGGCACACCCTGAAATTCTAAGGGTCGATGGCAAGGGCCGGCCAATGAGCCACGGCTCGCGCCAGCACTGCGACACGGCAAGCCCCGTTTTCCGCGAACACAGCAAGCGCATCACCAGGGCGATGGCCGAGCATTATCGCGGCAATCCCTTCGTCGTCGGCTGGCAGACCGACAACGAGCTCAACACCAGCATGCCGGAGAGCTTTTCCCAAGCGACGCTCACCGAATTCCAGGCCTTCCTCGCCGGCAAATACCGCGAGATATCAAAGCTCAACGCCGCCTGGGGCGGCGATTTCTGGGCGACGGCCTATGACAGCTTCGATCAGGTGGTGCTGCCGATCGAGTTCGGCCCGACCTTCCCGAGCCCCGGCCATCTGCAGGATTACCACCGCTTCCTCGCCTTCTCGACGGCGCGTTTCCAGCATGATCAGGTCGAGATCCTGCGAGATGTGAAGCCTTCCTGGTTCGTCTTCCACAATCTCGGCGGCCTGAGGGATATCGATTTCCGCGGCCAGTTCGGCACGGATCTCGATTTCGTCGGCTACGACATCTATCCGATGCTCTATGACGAGTTCATGCGGCTCGGAAACCATGCCAAGGTGCAGGCACTGCATCTCGATATCTGCCGCGGCTTTTCCGGCAATTACATCGTGCCCGAGCAGCAATCCGGCTTCGGCAGCCAGCCGGGCTTCTGCACGCTGACGCCGGAACCGGGCGAGCTGCGCCGCATGGCGCTCTCCTCGGTCGCCCATGGCGCCGACGGGTTGATGTTCTTCCGCTGGCGGCCGGCCCATTTCGGCGCCGAGATCTACTGGATGGGCATCATCGACCATGACGATATCGGCCGCCATCGCTATGAGGAGGCCAAGCGCTTCGCGACCGAGATGACGGCGCTGGCGCCCAAGATCCTCGGCACCTATGTGCGCATGGATGTCGGCATCGCCGGCTCCGACTTCGACAATCAGGAGGCCCACAAGACCTATCCGATCGGCCTGCCAAGCCCGCAGGACGATGCGATCCTGCTGCACCAATATTGCTATGACAGGGGCATCGCCTGTGGCTTCATCCATCCCGAGGACGATCTATCGAAGCTGAAGCTCTTCTATGTCCCCCATTGGGTGATGTGGAAGGACGAATGGACGGCGAGGCTCGAAGCCTTCGCTGAGGCAGGCGGCACCGTCGTCATCGGCGCGCGCACCGGCACCCGCAACCAGGACAACCACGTCATCCGCGAGACCGCGCCGGGCACCGCGCTTTCGAAGCTGACGGGCGTGCGCGTCGAAGATTTCGGCCGTCTCACCGCCCCCGGCGCCAACGGCCTCTTCGACGTGATGGAGCGCTCCGGCGGCCTTGTCATTCCGCCGAACAAACCGGCCGAAAGCAACCGCCGCCAGCGCCTGTTCAAGATCGGCAACCGCGAAATGACGGCCGGCCATTTCTACGAAAACCTCACCATCGACCCCGACGTCGAAGTGATCGCCGCCTGGTCCAACCGCTACGCCGAAGGTCAGCCGATGGCGACCTCCCGCAAGGTGGGTAAGGGCCAGGTGGTCTATCTCGGCACCTATCTCACACCTGATCTGACCGAGGCGCTCACCGAACGCTTGTTCGCCCCCGCTGGCATCGAGCCGCTGGTCGGCGGGCTGCCCGAGGGCGTGGAGGTGACGATGCGGATGAACGACGAGCGGCGGCTGCTGTTTGTGCAGAATTATATGGATCAGGCGGTGACGGTGGGTGGGGTGCCTGCCGGGCGGGATCTGCTGGATGGAGAGAAGATGGTGGCGGGGAGGCTGGAGCTTGAGGGGTATGGGTGTGCGATTGTGGAGTTGGCGGGGTGAACGGCTGACGAGGGCGTCCACGTATGTTCTTGGCGATGAATCCTTGGACGAGCGCTGTCATTTGAGGCATACGTTCATTTCAAAAATTGCACCGGAGCTAGATGCGCGATGAACGAACACGCCACCAAAGTTCTCGATGCGTATCTCGATGCCGACACGTTGTCTGTTCCTCATGCCGTCTTGATCGAGGGGCGTTGGGGAAGCGGCAAAACCTATTTCTTGCAGAACGTCTATGAGCCAGCCCGCATAAAGCAGATGAACGCGGAAGGCCGTCACCATACCCCTTTCCTTTTTGTCAGTCTGTTCGGTGCGGCCTCTGCAAAGGACGTGGAGATGCGTATCTACAAGACCGCCTGTCCGGGGGAGGCGGTCGCCGGTGGAATCGCTGGGACTATTGCAATCGGCATAGGAGAAATCTTCCGTGTCAAGGACGCAACCAAGACGGCGCTAGAGAAGTTCGGCGAGAACGCAATCAAGCGATTGCGTGATTATGTCTTCGTTTTTGACGACTTGGAGCGCGTGGAGAGGCAAGCCTTCGGAGAGGTGATGGGTCTCGTCAATTCGTTCGTAGCTGAACATGGTCGCCATGTGTTGTTGGTGACGGATGAGGAGAAGCTGAAAGACCTCGTCGGTGGAGGGATCTGGAAGGATCAGAATGAAAAGATTGTCGGTAGGAGAGCCCGTATCGAGGCCGATCTGGAAAGCGTAATCCGGAGTTCGGTGAGAGATTTGCCGAACGGTCTATCGAAAGAGCTTATGACCAATAAGGTTGGTGATCTGCTTGAGATTGCACGGAGTTCGAAAGTTGAGAACCTGCGTAACCTCAGTTGGGCGATGCACAACGCCGCTGTCTTCGTGGACTGCCTGATCGCCGACAGCGAGATCCCTGAATCCCATGTCGTATGGACGATGGGCGTCGTGCTCGCGACAACTTTATGGATAAGGTCGGGACTGCTTGATTCTGAAACGCTGAGGAAACTTCCGGGGCTTTCAATCTCTCTCGCAGTCCATTCGATTAGTGACAGAAATCAAAACACTCCACTAGAACCGCTGCTGGCGAAGGCAAAAGCCTTTTCGGACACCTTTGCGTCGCTTTCTGTCGATGCTCCACCAGTAGATTATGAGTTCGTCAAAGGATTTGAAAACAGCGGAGTACTCGATCGCGATCAGGTGAATCTGTGGATCAAGTCTCAATTTGGATTCGGAAAAGAGTACACTGAGGCATCTTGGCGCAAGCTATGGCACAGCCACGACAGGCCGATAGCAGAAACCGAACAGGCTATAGCCGACCTCAGCAATGAACTCGCCCAACGCATCCATACGGAACTCGGCCCAATCCTCCATTCCGCCGGCTTGGCGATCAGGCAATGGGCGGTCAATGATCGAAGGCTGACCGATAGGGAGGAGGTGGTGGCGTTCTTCAAACGCTATATCGACGAGCTTGCTGACAAGCGCCTGCTGGAAAGAAGCAAGTTCGGTCACTTTCCTGCGGTTTCCGACAGCCACGGTGGCCTAGGTTTCAGTTCACACGAGACGGATGAGTTTCAAGAAATTCTCCGGTATATCCACACTCGGTCGCAAGAGGCAGCGGCTTTCGACCTTCAAGCACGGGCCGAGTCCGTGCTGAGTGAAGCGGAAGCAGGCGATTTGGACGCCCTTTTCAAGTTTGTACGTACCGACGACTACGAACTGTCCGCAGAGCCGATCCTGACGAATATACCCGTGGATAGGCTCGCTACGCTCATGGCTCAGGACGTTCCACAACTGAATGCTGGTTCGAAACTGTTGGCCTATCGGTACCACCGAGCAAGAGATGGAGACCCTTTACTTCAGGAACTTCAGTGGGCGCGGGGCGTCTATGCCGCAGTCGTGGAAAAGCTCAGCCACTGGGATGAGCCTCACAGAACAATGGCCTTAAAATCTTTGACAGGTCTTATCCGCCATTACGAGGACGGTAAGAGGCCTGATGAAATGATCATTCCACCTGAACAGTGCTAGACGGGAATGAAAAATCCTTCAAGCTACCTCGTCCTGTGCTTGGAGGGGGTAGGTGGTCTGCGAAGACATCAGGCGTGACCTAGACGGTCGACTTAACTTGGGGCCTATTTCGGTATGGCTAATTAGGCGCTCGCAGGTTCTAGTTCGTGGTTACCGGCGTCCGATCGTAATCCAGATCAATGAAATCGGATTGAGCTCCACTTTTCCAGTGGAGGCGGATTTCAAAGGATTTTGCGCCATCGACCCAGAAGCGAAAACCCGCCATTCTGTAATATTGAAGCGGGAGTCCCGGGGAAACCGGACCGAAAATAGCTGCTAGGCTCACTCTTCCAAAGGAGATTCGGCATCCGATCGCTTGGTCGGTTGGCAGATTATAAAATGGAGCGAATTCCATATTTACTCCCGGCTTGTCGATGTACTCTGGTGGTATTGTAAGATACAGACCCCAAGGACGAGCAATCTCTTCTTGGGTGAAGATCTCTCTGATCAATTCCTGCGGTACGCGACACCCTAACGGCACGCCTCGGAACGTAGCCACGTTCGAAAACGTGTGAGCACACAACCTTTGCATCATGAAACGCTCGAGGTCATTGCCGTTAATTTCTACAGTCCCATTTTCGAGACGGTTTGCCGCTTCGACCGCATTGAAAAGGTTGGTGCCTGCCGTATCAAAAGCGCTGAGGCCAGAGTTGTGGTTCTTGCATAGAATTTTCGCTGTTTCGGCCAGTGGTGTTGGGTTGACCAAGGGGTTGCCAGCGTAGTCGCGAAGCGGTTTAGGCCCAGGAAATGTCATCTTGCGAGACATAAGATGCTCTTTTGTCATTTTCTCGCAGCAGCCGCCGAGAAAATGCAAATAGCATTTTGGATTTGCGAATGTTCCTGGTTGCTCTGTCAATAAATGTTTTGTTGAAGTCATGTAGCAAAGAGTTGTACGGGGGATATGAAGCTGTCAATAGCACATGTTACCGCAGCTGCCGACGGCGCAGGAGGTTGCCGCGCATATCCTCCATGGGCGCTATCGATCTCAACGCACCTCATGCCGATCACAGGGGATGTCTCGTCATTAATGGCGTACTGGCCGGATCGGATGAGGCAGAACCCGTGCGCCAGACCCTGACAGAGGCGCGCACGGTGTGCGAAGCGCAGCTTCGTCACCGTTTCGAACGGGCGAAAGCCGAGGGCGACCTGCCGGAGACGGCGAAGCCCGAGGTGCTTGCGGTATTCCTGATGGCCGTGCTCCACGGCATGGCGGTGCAGGCCAAAGCCGGCTTCAGCCGCGAAACGCTCGAGGCCGTCGCCGGGCAGGCGCTGCCGACGTGGCCCGCAGCGCGATGAAGGCGATCCTTCAAGTCGGGTGGATCTGAGGGCCTTCCTGGAAACTCCCAAAAACCAATTCTGGGAGCGCCCATCATCGCTTAGAAGCCTTAGAGACCGGGCTTTCTGAGATGATAGAGGGGACACAATGTCCCCCTAGTTGCCCCAGCCGATTTGGAACCGATCAAATCGAACCTCGCTCAGCGGCTGGTTGGAGGGGCCTAACCTTACTGAACGAAGAACGAGATGAAGCTCGGGGGAATAGTATTGTTCGAAAATAATCGGAGGCAATTCCGTCAGTTTCAGACGGCTGTTAATGGCCCAAACTTTGTAGGAACAGGATGCAATCGTTTCCTCTCCCCAGCCGTAATCGGATTTTTTGCCATTGATGAAAAGCGTGGTGTCGGATTGCCAGTTCTTCTTCTCTGGTAGATCGTCCAACGCAATCGCATTCGCGTATTTCAGCTCATGCGTACCGCTGGCACTCACTCTCTTTTCGACGAGCAAGGGGTGCAGATAGACAGCCGATACCGGCTGCAGTGAACCGTCGCGCTCCATCAGCCGTTGTTCGGTGAGACCTGGGCCGTCCGGCTTGTAGAAGACGGAATAGAAAGGCGCTTCTCTGGTCAGCAGCACGCCCTGTTTGGTCTCATTGGCGGTTAAGCAATTTCCAAAGGCTGGTACTGCCAACGTTATTCCAACCAGTAGCGACAAACTTCTTAGCAAGATCGACATCCCAGATTCCCCTCATCCAAGTCCGGTACCATGGTGCTTGGGTGAAATTGGGGAGATCGAGGCCGTTTCCCGGAGCTTGCCCACAGCCTGACCGAACTTGGTCTGATCGACGAGTATCGGATCTACCTGCACCCGGTCGTGGTGGGGCAGGGCAAGCCCTATTTCGCCGGACCTCGCCCGCCGCGCCAGTCGAAGATCCATTCACCATATCAAGACACCCACCATAAACCCTAATCTCACAACCCGCTGAATTGGCGCGATATCCCCGCCAGCCGCCCGCTCCCACTTCAACCTTCCTTAAGCGCCCGCTGATTAGCGTGACCCCGCAAATCGAGGGCCACTTCCATGTTCACCGTTCTGACATGCGTTACCGAGCAGCATAATCTCACGCTGGTCGGTCTCGCGGGTTTGATCTGCTTTCTCGCCAGCCATTGCGCCATGGTTCTGCTCGATCGGGCGATGTCATCCGATGGCGCTGCCCGGTGGGTGTGGATCGGGACGGCGGGGGCGGCTGGCGGGTTTGGGATCTGGGCGACGCATTTCGTTGCCATGCTGGCTTATGACCCCGGTGTCGTCGTCGGTTATCATGTTGGCCTGACGCTGGTTTCGCTGCTGGTCGCGATCGTCGCGACGACAGGCGCGATCGCGGCCAAGATCGCCTATAGCAGATGGGTGGCGAATATTCTGGCGGGCGTGCTCTTCGGCGCCGGCATCGGGTCGATGCATTTTTCCGGAATGCTCGCCATCGAATTCCCGGGAGATATCTCGTGGGATGGTGGGTTCGTCACGGCCTCGGTCGCTCTCGGCATCGCCTTTTCGGTCGCGGCCTTCCGGTTTGCGGGCAGGGGCGAGCGTTCGCTTCTCGGCAGGCTCGCGCCGACGCTTCTGTTGACATCAGGTGTGGTCGCCCTGCATTTCACCGCGATGGCCGGTGTCACCGTCACGCCCGGCATTGTGGCGCTCGATCCCGCGACGCTGCTTTCGCCCGCGGTCATGGTGGTGACGATCGCCGCCGTTACCTTTTCACTGCTGGCAGCGGGTTTTGCGGCGGCCATTTTCGCCGTGCGCTCGGAGGCCAAGACCGCCAAGGCGGAGCGCAATTTCAAGCTGCTCGTGCAGGGCGTCACCGACTACGCCATCTGTATGCTCGATCCCGACGGCAAGGTTAGCAACTGGAATGCCGGCGCCGAGCGCGCCAAGGGCTATCGCGCCGAGGAGATCGTCGGCAAGGATTTCTCGCTGTTCTATTCGGCGGAAGACCGCCGGAATGGCCTGCCGCAGCGGGCGCTTGAGACCGCCCGCACCGAGGGCAAATTCGAGGCGCAGGGCTGGCGCTATCGCAAGGACGGCTCCTCCTTCTGGGCCGATGTCGTGATCGACGCGATCCATGACGAAGCCGGCGCGCTGGTCGGCTTTGCCAAGATCACCAAGGACAACAGCAAGCAGAAGGCCGATGCCGACCGGATCGAGGAGGTGACCCGCAATCTCGACGTGGCGCTCCAGAATATGGGGCAGGGCATCTGCATGTTCGACGGAGACGAGCGCCTGGTGCTCTGCAACAAGCGTTATCTCGATATCTTCCGCTTCCCCGAGGGTTCGGTGCGGCCGAGCATGCCCTACCGGCAGATTGTCGAAATCGGCTATGCCGCCAACACCGAGGATGCGGCGGAAGCGGCTGCCCAAGCCGAGGCGCATTACATCAGGAACATGGCGCTGATCCGGGCCGGCGCCGGCAGCGCGGTGCACACATATGCGAGCGGTAAGTCGATCCAGCAGAATGTCAACATGCTGGCCAATGGCGGCTGGGTCGTCACCTTCGAAGACATCACCAGCCGGCTGAAATCCGAGGAGCAGGTCGCCTTCCTCGCCATGCACGATGCGCTGACGGGCCTGCCGAACCGGCTGCAGTTCGGCGAGCGGGTGTCCGAGGAACTGATGGTTGCGGACCGGGTGAGCGGCCATGTCGCCGTCATCGGCATCGATCTCGACAAGTTCAAGGAGGTCAACGACCAGCACGGGCACGCCACCGGCGACATCGTTCTCGTCGAGCTGACGCGGCGTCTGGGCGAAGCGCGGCAGGAGGGCGAGTTCATCGCCCGCTTCGGCGGCGACGAGTTCGCCGCGACCAAGCGCTTCGACGATTTGAGCGCGTTGCACGATTTCATCGGCCGCCTGGAAAGCGCGCTCGGCGGCACGGTCTTAGTCGACGGCTTCGAGATCAAGACCGGCGCCAGCCTCGGCGTTGCGATCTATCCGAACGATGCCGAGAGCGTCGATGGGCTTCTCGCCAATGCCGACCTGGCCATGTACCGCGCCAAGCACACCCTGCTGCAGAGGGTCTGCTTCTATGAGGCTGATATGGACGAGACCGCGCGCCACCGCCGCGCGCTCGCCAATGATCTCTGGGCCTCAATCGATCGCAACGAGCTTCATCTGCACTATCAGGTGCAGAAATCGGTGCGGACGGGAGAAATCACCGGCTACGAGGTGCTGCTGCGCTGGCGCCATCCCGAGCGCGGCAATATCCCGCCCATGGATTTCATCGGCCTGGCCGAGGAATGCGGCGCGATCCTGCCGATCGGCGAATGGGTGCTGCGCGAAGCCTGCCGGGAGGCGGCGAGCTGGAGCAACGGCCACAAGATCGCCGTCAACCTGTCGCCGGTCCAGCTCGGCCATGCCGACATGGCGGCCGTGATATCAGGCATCCTCGCCGAAACCGGCCTCGACCCGCGCCGCCTGGAAATCGAGATCACCGAAAGTTCTATTATCATCGACAAGGACAAGGCGCTGCGCACCATGCGGGAGATGAAGGCGCTCGGCGTCTCGATCGCCATCGACGATTTCGGCACCGGCTATTCCTCGCTGGAGACGCTGCGCTCCTTCCCCTTCGACAAGATCAAGCTCGACAAGAGCTTCATGGCCGAGGTCGAAAGCAACGCCCAATCCAAGGCGATCGTCCGGGCCATTCTGGCGCTCGGCCGCAGCCTGGAGGTGCCGGTGCTGGCGGAAGGCGTGGAAACCCAGGCGCAGCTCGACACGCTTTTAGAAGAGCAGTGTGACGAGGCACAAGGTTATCTGCTCGGAAAGCCGCAGGCGATGCGCGCGCCTGTGGTCGAAAAGGCGGCTTGAACCAAAAGCTGCCCCTCACCCTAACCCTTGCCGGGGACGAGCCATCGGTCTCGTCCCGTCTTTCGGACCCCCGTAAAAAACGGGGAGAGGGGACGTGCCAAACGCAATGTTGAGGATGAGGGAAGGCGGTGCGGCATACCACCTTCGCCCCGCGAGCGGGGGTCCGAAGGACGGGTCGAGACCCGTGGCTCGACCCCGGTCGGTGGCGGCAGCCGGATGGGGCTGCTGCCCACATCTACAGCAGCTTTGATCCCAAAATTGCGCAAAAAAAGAGCATTTCCGTTACTCAAACAAACGGAAATGCTCTCGTAATTTAGTGCGGAGCCATTCTGGGGCGCTTCGCACCGCCTGCACCTCACGCGCGGCTATTCGTCTGACGTTGCCGGGGGACGTTGTTCCAGCGAGGTGCGGATTTGATCGATCTTTCCATTCGCGTCGCCCACGCCAAGGATGGTCTTGGCTTGGTCAAGAACGGCCGGGCTGACCTGACCGGTTTTCGTTGCGGACGCCAATGCCTCCTCCAGCGCCGCGTCCCCCAACAGAGGGTCATCGGCTGCGGGCTCGGTTCCATTGTCGATTTCGTATTGGGCATAAGCCACGGCATAGGCCGCGATGGCGGTCATGCGTGGGTCCGACGTATGCATCAACGCCTTGTAATTCCGCTTCAGAGAGTTCAGGCCCGCAAGTTGCGCCGACAGGTTCTTCTCTTTCGTGGTCTCGTCAGCCTTGGATTTTTTGCCTGCGTCAGTGGATTTGCCTTTCACGCCCGACGATTTGGTGCTGCCATGCGTTGCTCCGTTGCGATGGCTTGAGCCACTGCCCTGGTTGCTGCTGCCGTGGCTGCCGCTGTTTCCATTGCCGCCGCCATTGCCACCACCATTGCCGCCGCCGTTGCCACCACCATTTCCGCCGCCGTTGCCGCCGTCCTTTGCGAGCGCTGATATGTCGAAGCCTGCAATGGTTGCCGGGCTTGCTGCAAGGGCCAGCGAGAGTGCGGCCAAGGACGCCAAAGTTGCTATCCGCATCATTTTCCTCCGGATCGGCTCATCAAGCGCGGTGTGAGTGCATCGCGTCTGGAGTGTCAGAGGTTAGACCTTGATTGCATCTTGCACATCGGCCCGAGGTCCGGATGTCGATCCGACTATGGTCCTAAACAAATGGAAGTACTTAACAAATCCATATCATCACCCGGGCCGGCGTCAGGCGATATCCGCACGGGTCAGCGGAGGCCGATGCCCCTCACGCAAGCGTCCCGGTTGGACCGAAGGAGAATCACGCCAGGCGCAAATCGAGAAGCGGGTGTAGCTTCTTGAGGTTCGGCAGCGACTTGGCTTGCCAGGGATATAGATTGGTGCCTTTGATGACGAGCAGCAGGTCGCCCATCTTTCTGGCTTCGATCGTCAATTTGGCCAGGAGATTTATGCCCGAGGAATTGAGAAACTCGAGACCGGTCAGGTTGAACGTCACCTGTTCGTGCCCCTCATGAAGCAGGCCTGAAATCAATGAATAAATGGGTGCATAGGCGTCCGGTCCTGCCAGCCGGAATACGCCGTCGAAATATACCTGGTTTCTTTCCGCCCATACGCGGAAGTTTTCGTCGCTGATTTCCATTCTTCGCTCACGGATTGGAGGAGGGCGGCATCGCCACGGCTGCAGTCGTCGTCAGTATGATGCGCTGGTCATTGTTCTCTTCGAACGCCCAAGCCATTTTTGCCTCGTAGTCGCTCAGAAGCGTGAGCAATCCCAAGCCCGAACCGCTCGTTGTCGATATGGCATTGGTTTCGATTTGCTCAAGAAGAAGTTCCCCCGGGTCTTTCGATTGGAGGCGATGCAGCAGTTGCTGGAAGCGGGACGATGTCACGCCATCGATCGTGTTCTTCACCCTTATCAGAAAAGCTCCGTCGAATATGCCGGCTTCAATGAGGATCTCGCCAGGCTGTCGAAACTTGACGGCATTTTCAATCAATTCGTTGCTGAGATATTCGATGTCATGATGCGCCTGCATGTAGTCTTTCTTTGAACGTGAATACGGCAGAGCCATGACTTCCGCTATGAAGTCCGCCGTCATTCCCGAGTGCTTCCATCCCAGCTGAAGCGGTCCGTCGCTTAAGGTGAGGCGAGTGCCCGAGCCTAAGCTTATATCAGCCAGAGATTCCATGCCGTATACCGTTGGCGTCATTGTCTCACCTATGCCGCACGGCGAGAAGGGTGATGTCGTCGTAAATCTTCTGCGATCCGACAAAGCGCATCAATGCCGCTACAATTCCGGAAACGACTTTCTCGGCATCCTGACCCTTCAAGCGAAGTGCTTCGCGGCAGAGACGTTCGATGCCGAAGAGTTCTCCCGCGTCGTTTGCGGCTTCTGTTACGCCGTCGGTGTGCAAGAGTATGAGGTCTCCCGTCTCGAACGCGATTTCACGGGTTTTGATGAAAGCGGAAATATCGGCTTCCAGCCCGATCGGAATGCCCAGATCCATGGTGTCTATTCGCTCGACCTCGCCGTTCGCCCGCACGACGACAACTTCCTCGTGTTGTCCCGACAGGATCATCTCTTTTCCGTCGTAGTCAAGAAACGCCAGAGTGAGGTGCTTATCGATTTTCGTCCTGACGATGTTCTTAAACAGGGCGCTGTTCAGATTGGTGAGAAATTTCACCGCATCGGTATTTCCGGCTTCCTGCAGGGCGCGGGCGACGGACTGAACCATCAGCATCAACACGCCGCTTTCCAGCCCGTGTCCGGTGACGTCGCCGATGCCGATCTTCAACCGGCTTCCGCTCTTCAAAACGTCGTAATAATCGCCGCCGACTTCTTCCGCCGGTCTCATATAGGCGGCGATCTCGAGCGCCTGAAAGTCCTCAAGCTCCTGATGCAGCGGAAGAACCATCAACTGGATTCTCTCGGCGACGGCCAGCTCTGTTCCGAGACGCCTATTTTCTCGCTGAAGTTGTGAATTCAGCATCGAAATCTCTTCCTTTGCATCTGCGATCTGAGCGGTTCGCTCCTCGACGAGCTGTTCGAGATTTTCCGTGTGATAGCTGATCTCTTGGGCCATCCGATTGAATGCTTCGCCAGCCGCGCCGACTTCATCCTTGCTTGTTATGGCCACCCTGACCGAATAATCCTTCGCCTGAATACGTTTGGCGGCACCTGCGAGTGCACTGATGCCGCCGGTTATTCGTTTCGAGGCGGCAAATACCGCGATGGTCACGATCAGCAATGACATCAAAATCGCTAGGATTTGGTAGAGCACGATCCGGTTCGTCGCCTCGGAAATCTTGGCCTGGGCCGCATAGAGCGAGGCCTCGATTTCTCGCTCGGGCACAACCACCCCCAGCAACATCGCCTCTTGCCGAACCGGGCCACTGACCCAGAGATTGGTCGCCGGCAGTTTCTTGACGATAACGATATAGGGGACCTCGTTGCCGTCCTGCTGCAACAGCAGGTGCTGAATGCCCTGTTCTCGGTCAAGAGCCAGTTTGGCGATGGCAGGCTGGGAGCTTCCCTTCAGCGAGCGCTGCAGGCCGGTCAAGGCGCCGGCGCCGGCTCCGCCCGCATCGCTCGCAGAACGCAGACCGAGGGTTTTTTCTCCTGTGCCGTTGATCGCCACGACGTTTCCGTCGGACATTGCCAGAAATCCAAAGCCGGACTGGGCCACTTTCACATTCTCAACAATCTGTGCGAGCTGGTCGAGTGTGATATCGGCGCCGGCCGTCCCGGCAACGTCCTTCCTGTCGGCTGTCCACAATGGATGGAAGAAACTGACGATCAGCTTGCCGGTAATAGCATCGGTATAGGGCGCTGTCTGGGTTATATCGTCGGCGACCGGACGCGTTTTCATATCCTTGGCCCAGCCCTGCCAGGACTCATAAAGTCCGGGAAAAAAGAAGTCCCAGAAATCGGCCTCGTTGTGACCGGGATAAAGCCGGTCGAAGGTCTGAGCCTGGTCGGTATAGGGCGCGGTCCTGAAGATCGGTCGTGCTTTCGAGCCGATATAATACATCTGCAGCTTTGAAGCACCGTGCTGCATCAGGCTCGGCGCAATAAGATCCAGAACAGCGCTCGCCTGGATATCGCTCTCCACATCGGCCCTCGGTCTATGATCTTGTCCGAGCAAGTACCCCCAGACGCTCACAACAGAGACAGAACCCGGAGCGTTCTGGGACCACTTCCCCTTCTGATCGTAGGACAGGCTGACGCTGCCCGGAGAAGTGCGAGCGATTGCCGCGCCGACGTCCGAATTCCGCTCGGGATCGTCGATCTGCGCCTGGAGCACACCTGCCAGGGTACCGACGTCGCTATGAACCTGCCGCAGCAGCAGGCTCACCTGGGCTGCGGTCGAATCGGCATAAGTGCCGATGTATTCCTGGCTCGCAGCCTCAAGACCCTGGCCGACCTCGAGCGTCGCGTCACGCGATAGCCTCTGAACGTTCCAAAGCGCCAGTCCACCGCTGACCAGCAGGTCAAAGAGGACGGCTCCGCCGACGACCAGGATGAACTTTGCCCGAAACGAGGCCAATCCTGCCGGTCTCTTCGATAATTGCGCGTCCATTACAGCGGCTTTCTTCCGGATGCAGCCCAGATCGGCCAGCCTGCGTAACCCTTGGGGTGAAGAGCGGCAAAGATGTGATCCTTGAATCCCTGCCGGAACCTGCGAATGAAATCCACGGAGTCGCCCCGTCGGACGGCCATCTCACCGGCGTAGACATTTTCCCAAGCTTCGATGATGTCTGCGAAGTCCTGGGGATCCCCATCAAGGTTGGTCACCATGAAGCAGTCGACCTTGATGTCATCGAACCCCGCATCGGCAAGGAGATGGCGGCTTTTCGGCCCCATTTCGACATCCATGTGGAAATGCCTGAACAGTTTGGCGACCTCCTCGTAAGTCCATTTTATTGTTTCAGCATGTGGCTCGCCCAGGCAATGCGAATTTTTCTCGTTGGTGATGTAGACGCGGCCGCCTGGTTTGCAGATTCGGTAAAGCTCCCGCAGCAGCATCTCGGGACGGTCGAAAATCTGCAGCGAATGTCGGCAGGTGACAAAGTCAAATTGGTTGTCTCGAAGCAGCATTTGCGAGGCGTCACCATAGGTGTACTCGATTCCCTGCAGATCGAAATCGGCAGCGACCTTGCGGGCATAATCGAGGCTGCGCACGGAATGATCCAGCGCGACAAGGCGTGCCGGTTTGAACTCCCGCTGAACCAGGGCGGCAAAATCACCAATTCCGCAGCAGATATCGGCGATGACAAGGCCGTTGCGCAGGCCATGGCGAGGCAGCAGTTCGCGTTCGTGCCTCCATGTCATTTTCGTCTGGGTGCGCAGAATGGGAATGAAACTCTCATCCTCGACGAAGGTCTGGCCCGGATAAAATGCCGAGTCGTAGACTTCGACCGACAAGTTTGGTTGGGAGGCGACCAAGGTCTCGAACAACGAGGTCGACCATGCCACCACGCTCGACGTAATGATGACGATCCTCCGTTCCGGCCTGGCCCGGCAGCTTGCCGTCAGGACATCGGACAGGGCGGCGAAGGCCGTCATGTTGATGTGTGTCAGACGTTTCACATTGAGGTAAACGACCCCGCTGTATTTTTCCAAACTTTGCCGCACGAGCTTCAGGACATCGGCAATCTCACCGGCGCTTTCGGGCCGCATCTTGCCAGCCAGCAAAAGTTCCTGATTTGTCGGATCGAAATGCGCGGTGAAGGGCAGGGGAAGCAGGTTCATTGGAAGTCCTCCCTGGAGGGGAAATCCGCGATGATTTGCATCCCGTGCACGTCGTCTTCTTCAATGCGGATAGCGGCGCGGAATATTGTCGCCAAATCTCGGAGCAAGACTGTTTCTTCGGACTTCGTGACCAGCTCTGCGGACCCGGCGACAGGCTGGCGGTCAAATGCGTCCTCGCGAGGAAACGCAATTCTCAGCCGATTGAATGTCGCGCTGCGATAGAGACCGAACCTGATCCTTCCAGGCGCTCTGGTCGAACGGAAAGCAAGTTCAACGAGCTCGTTTGCTGCGACGGAAAGGAAATTGGAATATCGAGCCGGATCGCTGTGGCTTTGGCCCAGGATTTCCGAGAGATATTCGGTAATCCCGTCGCAAAGCTGCCATCGGGATTTGAACATCGCAAGGTTCATTTCCAGCGATACCATCGGCACGAATGCGTGGTCGTCGAAGCCAGATGCTTCCTCTTCCAAATCCACCCTCCATCAGTTTTGCCCGGGGCGTCAGGCTAATGCTTGCGATAGCTAAAGGCACGGCAAAAAATCGGTTGTTCGTTATGGCAGAGCGTGCTGCACAGATGTTTCTGCCCGGGCGATGAACTCGTCGATTGCCTCGACCGGTAGCGGCCTGCTCACCAAATAGCCTTGGAGCCTGTCGCAGCCCACGCTGCGCAGCCATTCCGCTTGAGCCGGCGTTTCAACACCTTCGGCTGTCACCTGCATGTCGAGACCATGTGCCAGGTCCACAATACAGCGGACGATTGTCTGACTTTTCGGATCGCTTTCGAGATCGGTGATAAAGTATTTGTCGATTTTGATCGTGTCGAAAGGGAATGTCTTCAGATAGCTCAGCGAAGAATATTCGGTCCCGAAATCATCCAGCGAGATTCGTAACCCCAGCACGTTGAGCGTATTCAAGGTATCGATGTTATTGACGGTCCGCTCAAGCAGCACGCTTTCGGTTATCTCGAGTTCCAGACGATCGGGCGGCAACCCGACCAGGTCGAGCGTCTGGGATATCCGATCGGTGAGGCCGCTCGTCAAGAATTCAGCCGCCGACACATTGACGGCGACGAGGTAGTTCGGCGGCCACTTCATTGCCTCGCGGCATGCCTGCTCCAAAACCCATGCACCTATTTCCGGCATCAGTCCATCGGCCTCAGCCATCGGAATGAATGTCACGGGGGGAATATTTCCAAGGAGAGGGTGGTGCCACCTCAGCAATGCTTCGAAGCCGACAATGCAGCCGCCCTCGGCGATGGGTTGGTATTCGACGGAGAATTCCTGTTGGACCAAGGCCATGCGAAGGCTGCGGCGCAGCAGTTCGCGTTGCTCCAGCAATTCAAGCATTGAGGGATCAAACGCGCTTGCCCGGCCGCGTCCCTCTTTCTTCGCGGCGTAGAGGGCGAGATCGGAGGCTTTCATCAGCTGCTCCGGACTTGTTCCATCCGGTGGAGCGGTCGAGATGCCAATGCTGGTACCAACAAATACCGTGATGCCATCTATGGTGAAGGGCTTTTTGAATGCGGCAACCAAAGCTTCTGCCAGGTGGTGTGCTTTGGCCGGATGCCCCGAGCCCATCGATATGACGGTGAACTCGTCACCCGCCAGTCGATAGGCTCTGTCATCAGCGGTGAGGCAGCCTTGAATACGCTTTGCTGCGAATTGAAGAAGCTTGTCTCCGGCCGGATGCCCGAGCGTGTCGTTCACGGGCTTGAAATCGTCAAGGTCGAGCTGCATCAGGGACAGGGTCTCGTTCGAGGCTGCGGTCTCCTGTAACAACTCGGTGAGGTCGTCGCTGAACTGGCGTCGGTTCGGCAGTCCAGTCAGTGGATCGTGGGTGGCGAGATGCAAAAGGGTTGCCCGCTCCTCGTCGATAGGTTCCTCGGACCGAACCACGGCAAACAGATCTCCGATCCTGTAAATCGTCAGTCCGCGCCACCCAGACCTGCTGGGATCGCCAAATATCCGCAAAGGCTGGGTACCATCGCCCATGGAAGCGAAAGCGAGGGTAATTTCCGATTTGTCTAATTCTGTAAAATGCTCCCAAAACGACGCTGCTGGTTTGACGGAAGCAGGCAGCTCATTGCCCAGCAAATTCTCGACGGGATTGAAATCGCGGTCAAAGAACAAAAGCCGATCGATCGAGCTCAAAACTTTTGCCTCCATTTTTCCGCGGGCCGGGCGGGCCGCACGAATTTTCCGCATGTCCAAGGCTCTCCTCGGCCGAATGTCCTAATCAGTTATTGTAGCAGTTCGACTCCCACACAACTTGTGCACGTTAAGATTTACATTAGGCATTTCTGATTAACAATCCCCAACCGCAGCATTGAGATACACTTATGTCACGGATAAAAAGAAGCAATCGATCGCCCTCACGCCAATCTCCGAAGGACAGGACCACGGGAGGCCGTCATGCGACAGGTCGTTCCTTTCTACTGATTTGTAGAAAATGTTTCGTCCGCGGCTGTTGCAGACGGCGGAGTTTTCGCGGCCATAGGCGGCAATCTCATGCGCGGATCGGTCGACCATGGTTTTCGCGAATCTTGGGATGCCGGACCCCGATTTAAGGCGTAACAGGCTTGAGGCCAGTCGCTACCCACAGTTCAAGGATCATCTGCCGAAGCGCCAAGGCCTCCGCCCACCGGTCCGTCTGGTCGTTGCCGTCTCTGCCGGTGATCGCATAGGGTTTGGGACCCAGCTCGCAGGTGAAGATCAGCGCGGCGTCATCGGCGGCGCGTGCTCGCCAATGGCGAAAACCATACTCCCACCATTCGAGGAAGAGATTGACCCAGGGCCGGTGGTGCGGAAAGGAGATCTCGATCTGCACCTGCTCACGTGAGGCGACCCGTCCGTGGAACGCATGGGCGTTCTGCAGAATGCGGCGGATCAGTGCGTGGTTCTCTTCATCGACGGGAAAGGCTAATTCGCGGCCGACCAGGAAGTGCGACAGGTCGGCCAACAGCGGCAGTTCGGGACGCCGGTCCAAGAGATCCAGCGTGAAGAACAGGTCCGTCGTCATCCTGTCGCGATGAGTTTCGATGAACACCGGAATGCCGGCATCTCCAGCGAGGCGCATCCAGCCGTCGAGGAGCGGCAGGCAAGCCTCGACGCGGCGCGGGCGGATATCAGGCTGCAGGTTGATGTGGCTGACCGGAAATTCCGCGGCAAGTTCCAGGGGCAGTCGCAGGTCGTCGACAGAGCGGGGGAAGCAGACTGCCTCGATCTTCAAGCCGGTGCCCCGGATGGCGTCGTTCAGACGAACGACATCCCGGCGGTTCGTATAGTGCGCACTGATGCCGTCGAACCCGGCCTCGGAGATCATGGCGATGTTCTCCTCGAGACTGCGCTCGAACCCGTCGGTGTGCCGGCGCTCCATGGCCCAGAGCGACTGGAAGATCAGCAGCTTCTGCATCATGCGGCCCGCGCGCTCTTCAGAAGCGTTTTGAGGCCTATGCCGGGGTCGGCCAGTTCCGCGGGGCCGGGGCTGATAGCTGCGGCAATCAGCATCTCGGCGAGCTTGATATCCCTGGCGAGGCTATTGCCGATGCCAAGGCCCGCCGCCGCCACCAGACGCCCATCATCCAGATAGAATTCAAGCTCGCCGTCGGCGATCGAACGCAGAACGATCCGATGCGCGGGCTGCGGCAGCCCCGCCACCTGGAGGCCGAGATCATACTGGTCGGACCAGAACCAGGGGAGGGCGGCAAAATTCTCGGTGGCACCGAGCATGTTCCGCGCTGCGGTCTCGGCCTGCGTCCGGGCGTTCCGCCAGCTTTCAAAACGAATATGTCCGCCGCCGGGTTGGGCTACCGCCGCGCAATCGCCTGCGGCGAAAACATTCGGTGCGCTGGTGCGAAGACAGGTGTCTGTCAGAATTCCGTTGCCCGTGGCCAATCCGGCCGCTTCCGCGAGAACTGTTTCAGGCAGGACGCCGATCGCACCGACGACAAGATCGGCGGCCACCAGGCTGCCATCGGTCAGGGTGACGCCGTCATCGCCGATTGCCGCAACGCCCAGATCGAGATGGAAGCGCACGCCTTCGGCAGCATGTCTGGCATGGAGCTGTTCGGCGAAACGGGCAGGGACGGCGCGGCCCAAAGGTTTCGGCGCGGCTTCGATCACGCTGACCGCAACGTCCTTTCCGCGAAGGACCGATGCGAGTTCCATCCCGATCAGACCCGCGCCGATGATCGCCACGCTCCGGCCCGGCGCAATGTTGGAGAAGATCGCTTCGGCGTCGGCGTGGGTACGGAAGTCGAGCGCGCGCTCTGCCCCGGGGCATGTGAGCCGTCTCGGCCGTGCGCCGGTGGCGAGAAGCAGCTTTTCGTAACGCAACGCCCGCCCATCGCTCAAGGTCACCATTGCCGCGCCGGTATCCAGTCTTAAGGCCGACACCCCTTTGAGATAGGCGATGCCGGCCGCATCCAGCGCTTCTGCCGCGCAGATCAGCTTCATCTGCACCGCATCGTTGACGGTCTTAGACAAAGGAGGCCGTTCATAAGGCAAGTGAGGCTCGGTTCCGACCAGTGTGACGGGCCTGGAATAACCCGCCTCGCGCAGGGCAAAGGCCGCCCGGGTGCCGGATTCGCCCGCGCCGATGATGACGATACCGTTCATGTTTTCTCCATAAAAACGCCGGGTCACCCGGCTTCATGCCGGATGCCCATCGCGGCCATCCGATACGTGCGGCCTAACTGAGGGCGACGCGAACCTCGCCATCGACCACTTCGGCCTTATAGGTTTTCAGGTTCTCGCAGGCGGGAAGCCTCAGGGCCTCGCCGGTGCGATAGTCGAAGGCGCCTGAATGTTTTGGACATTCCACTTCGAAATCCATGACCAGGCCTTCCGCGAGATGGATCGCCTCGTGGGTGCAGAGCCCGGCCGTGCAGTAAACACTGTCGTCGGGGCCGCGGTAGATCGCGTAGGTGCGCCCGCCGTGGTCGAAGCGGATGGCCCCTTCCTGTTCGATATCGTCGAGTTTGCCAGCTGAAACCCAGGTCATTCGGCCGCCCCTCCGACTTCCAGGCGAGCCTTGCGAGCCGCAAGCCTTTCCTTCCGTCTGCGGTAGCGCTCCTGCATCTGTGCTTCGCCTTCGGGGGAGCCGTCGTGCCAGGTGCCGAACCATTTATCGAGCGGGATCAGGGCGTCGCCGTAGTTCACCTCGAAGTATTTGTGGTGGAGGTAATGTGCATAGGCGTGGCTATCGACCAGCCCCTGCTCGCCGAGCTCGACCTTGTCGAAGCCGACATGGCCGGGAATGGCTCCGAAACCCGCATAGTGGAGCTGGTAGAGCATGATGATCGGGTTGGAGGGCAGGAACAGGTGGTAGAAGGCCGTTCCGAAATAGAGCAGATGCTCGACAGGATGCATCGACAGCGATGACCAGGGCGAGGGGTTCACCGAATTATGGTGGACCGAGTGCACCCACTTATAGAGGAGAGGTGTGTGGATGAGCCGGTGAATGCAGAAAAAGTGGAACTCGTGAATGATCGGCACTACGAGCGCGACGAGCGCCAGCGTCCACGGGTTTTCCGCGAAGCTCAGCCACGGCGCGTAGCCATTGGCATAGGCCCAGAGCATCCCGACCTCGATGGCGGTCCAGATCACCACGCCGGACAGGAAGGTGCGCAGGATGTTGTCGAGGTTCTGGCTTTCGAACCAGAACGCCTTGCTCTTCTGCTCGGCCGGGAATTTGCCATTGTATTTGAAGCGGTTTTCCTGGCGCTTCAACACGTAGAGATGCAGTTCGAAGGCGCCGTAGAACAGGAAGACCGAGACGGCGTTGACGGCATAGAGCCACGCGACCCAGCCCAGGCTCAGCGATTTCATCGTATCGACCGGCGGAATGACCCAGGTCCAGTAGGCGAGCGCAGACAGGGCAAAAATCAGGTTCCAGGGAAGGAAGTAGTGCGGCAGCCATTTCAGGATCGCCGTCAGCCGCGGCGGAAAGGCAAAAAGCGGCGCGGTCTCGGCCGGCTGGTCCGGCGCCCAGTCGCCGCGCTTGTTGCGCTTGCCGAATTTCAGATCATCCATTCCATTTCCTCCGGGCGTCGCATATTCTCCGCGCCCCACACATATCTCTGGTGGGGTGATCCGGTGTCGCTTGTCTCGCGCCGGGTCTCCTCCCTGACGCAAAAGTATCAGGGGGGCTTGCGAACGCCGAAGCCTTCTTTGATCTGATTAGATCAAAGCCCTTCCTTGGTGATGGTGATGAAGTGAATAGGAGCCCGGTCCGGCTCGATATCGGTCAAACCGATGCGGCGCAGGATGAGGTCGAGTGCGCGGCGCGCCTGTGCTTCCGGCGCCTGATCCAGCACCACGTCCATGATGCCATCCAGCAAGGCTGCACGCGTGTATTCGGTCAACTCGTGCCCGACGAAGAACACGTCGCGGCCGCGCGGATGCCGGCGAAGCACCTTGATCAGGGCGGAGTTGGCGCCGCCGGCATTGTAGAGACCGGCAAGGCCGGGATACATCTCCAGGGCCGACCACAGGAGATCGGCGCTGGAGCGCTCCTCATCGCCGCCGAATCCCAGCCATTCGAAGCTGGAGGCGCCGGAATGTTCATGAAAATAGGCTGAAAAACCGCGGATCCGATCGCGATGCACCTGATAAATGGGGTGGCAGATTGCAACGACAGGCCCGGTCCGGGCAGCCATTCGGCTGATGTAGAGCGCGGCCGTCCGGCCGGCGGCATTGTTGTCGATACCGATAAATTCGCCGACGCGCTCGGACGCGCGTGTCACGACGTGCACGACCGGCAGACCTTGCGCATTTACCTTTTCCACTGCGGCACTGATCACCGGGCTGCTCGGCACCGCAAGGATCAAGCCGGCACGCGAAAGGTCGGTCGACAGGATGCGCCGCGCGATCGCCTCCGGATTCAGTTCGTCGGTGAAGCTGCGGTGCACGACGACCAGGGGGTCGAGGGTAGCGGCTATTCTTTCGAAAGCATGTGAAAGGCGACGGTAGAAGCTCGTCTCCGGGCGAACCATCAGCACTTCTATCCTGAGCAGGCCGCGATGGGTTTCGGGAAGCTTGCGCGGGTAATCCAGGCGACGTGCGGCGGATATGACCTTCTCGACCAGTTCGGGGCGAACGCCCCCACGCCCGTTCAGCACCCGCTCGACCGTGGCTGTTCCCACGCCGGCATGGCGGGCGATGTCCCGGTAATTCGGCTTGCTCACTTTCCAGGTCCCTCGAATGGCCTTACGCGACGTCGTTTCCTCTTCATACACCTTAGCCTCAAATCTCACAGAGGCTAAGGTGCGCGCGACGTCGGTTCTTGGTGAGGTTGCCTAACGCAATTCCCGCAAACACCATGCGAGAGAGCTTGTTTCGCGGCGCAGCCGCTCTATGTCCCCTCCGGTTTCAGCATGAGATTGCAGGCAGTATTTCACCGTAAATCCGGGTGCCGACGGTTTGTCCGCCGGCCGGCTTTGAAGGAGCTGAGCAATGAAAATTCTCATGGTTCTCACATCGCATGATCAGTTGGGAAACACCGGCAAGAAGACGGGTTTCTGGCTCGAGGAGCTTGCCGCTCCTTACTTCGTTTTCCGTGATGCCGGGGTCGACATCACGCTGGCTTCGCCGAAGGGCGGTCAGCCCCCGCTCGATCCGAAGAGCAATGAGCCGGCCTTCCAGACGGAAGCGACGCGACGGTTTGAACAAGACACGGCCGCAACGGCTAGGCTCGCCAACACCGTGAAGCTGTCCGAAATCAACCAGACGGACTATGACAGCGTATTCTTTCCCGGAGGGCACGGCCCGCTCTGGGACCTGACGAACGACCGTTATGCGCTGTCGCTCATCGAGGACATGCTTTCGGCGGGAAAACCCGTGGCGCTCGTCTGCCACGCCCCCGGTATCCTGACGAATGTGAAGGCGCCGGATGGAACGCCCATCGCCAAGGGCCGGGCTGTCACGGGGTTCACCGATTCCGAAGAAGAAGCCATGCACCTTGTCGACGTCGTTCCCTATCTGCTCGAGGACGTGCTGAAAGAGCAGGGCGCAAAGTTTTCGAAGACGGCGGATTGGGGCGTGCATGTCGTTCAGGATGGTCTGCTGATCACCGGCCAGAATCCGGCTTCGTCGAAAGAGGGCGCCAGAACGCTCCTTGAGGCGTTGAAAAAACAAGATGCGGCTTAGGCGGCGACCGCTCGGCGAATCATAGACAATCGTTCATTCGGCTCGTCGGCCGGGCCGCAGGGACGTCTCCACGACGGCCTGCGGCATGACGGCCTCGGCAGCCAATCGTAAGACGCGCGAACTGATGAAAGGCGCCTGACATGACCGGGAAATATACGGGGCAGTGCGCCTGCGGCGCGGTGAAATTTGCATTCGGTACCGACCCCAATTTTGTCGCCAACTGCCATTGCCTGGATTGCAAGAAGGCGTCGGGCGGCGAGGCGGCGACATTCTTCGCCATACCGCAGGATGATTTCACCTTGATCGCCGGCCGCCCGAAAGCGTTTCATTACATTGCCGCTTCCGGCAAGGGGCTCGACCGCAATTTCTGCCCGGATTGCGGCGCCAGATTGTTCAGCAGCAACCTGGAAAGTTTTCCCGGCCTTGTCTTCGTGACGCTCGGCAGCCTTGACCGGCCCGAGCTGATCGAGCCGGGGGTCGAAATGTTTACCCGGCGCCGGCTGAAATGGGCAAGACCGCTCGATCTCCCGCAATTCGACGGCATGCCCGGCTGAGCCGCTCGACTGCATGGCCAATTGAGCACGACGCGCGCGCGCCCTGAGCAATTTTGTTGAAGAAAACTTCGATCCGGTGTCGGATCGGCCAAATCACACCCGTCCTAGCTTCGTCCATTCCGTTCATTCAAAGGATTACGATCATGCCGAACACCATACGCCTGCACCGTGTTTTCGCGACCAGCCCGGACAAGGTCTATCGCGCCTTCATCGAGGCCGACGCGCTTGCCAAATGGCTTCCGCCGAACGGCTTCCTCTGCACCGTGCATCATCTGGAGCCGGCCGTCGGCGGCACCTTCAAAATGTCGTTCCGCAACTTCACGACGGGTAACAGCCACGCCTTCGGCGGCGAATTTCTCGAGCTCGTCCCTGGCGAACGCGTTCGCTACACCGACAAGTTCGACGACCCCAACCTGCCGGGTGAAATGGAAGTCACCGTGACGCTGAAAAAGGTTTCAGTCGGCACCGAGGTGGACATCACCCAGGCCGGCGTGCCCGACGTCATCCCGCCCGAAGCCTGCTACCTCGGCTGGCAGGAGTCGCTGCGCAATCTTGCCCGGGTCATCGAGCCGGATATCAACGATTAAGTTTCGTCAGGTTGAAGCATAGCCGCTCGCAGCCGCTTGCTGCGTCTGCGCATGGCTCGGCCCTCTGCCTCCGCCCGTCATTCCGCGAATATCCTCGGAATTCTGGGCGGAGAGTTGAGCGTTCCAGAGGTGGCTGGGGTGCGACCCGACGGCATCGATCGATTTGCTAAGCACAATCCGCGCTCTGATCGATCGTCTCGCGTGCGGGAAGCAGCGACGTTAACCAGAGGGAATACGCCAGGGACATGCCCGTCGACCACACGATCATCGGCAGTGTCATCATCTCAAAGATCAGCTTGGCCATTCCCTGCGGATCGAGCTGCCAGGAGAACAGCGCGGGCGGGGTGTCCAGTCTTTCCTTTCGCATGTCTTCGAGCACGGACGCGGTGGCTGCTTGTTCGGCTGGTGACGCGTTCTAAGCTGGAATGATGGCGGTTGTACCATTATTTTCGGCTTCGTCGGACATTTGGAGCTCCTTCTTTTGGCTTCGTTGTAGAAAGCCGATCCGGGACAACATCCCGATGAAATGATCGGCGTGGAGCAGCCGGTGCTGACCTAATCGGGGAAAAGCGGAAAGGCTCTAAAGTTTGGGCCTGCGCTTCGCAAGCGGCTTGCGCGCCGCCATCCCACCCCCACTGCTCGTCAGGATCGAGGTCTGCGACTTCGGCGTCTCTCGCGGCGAATTCCTGGATAAATTTACCATCGCAAGAAAATCGTCTTTCATTTCACAGTATATGTGTTAACACTTTATTAGGGATGGGGAGTATTCCGGTCATAATTTAAGAAAAATTGGCATTGTTGCCGATAATACCGGCGCGGCTGCGTGTTCATGCGTGTCGTTCTGGTTTGATAGTCTTGAATCATCCCCGGGTTACTTGTTTTGTGTTATGGGGGTATTTTGATGGGTACGCAAAGCACCGGCGGTGGCAGCACGACTTCTTTCTCCAATACGCCGCAGGCGAAGGATGACTCTTACATCTGGACAGAAGACCAACTGCTCAGTCTCCAGCTTTACAATGCGGCTACCAAAACCATAACCCTTGACGTGATGTCGAACGATCTTGGCGGGAATGCCAAATCCCTCTTTTCGGTCGACGACGGAGATGGCAATCCAATTACCGCCGACTATGAGCTTCTTGCGAAAGACGTCGGAACGAATGGGACATCTGCCTGGGAGAAGACCCTGCTCGGCAATTGGGTCAGGATCAATAATGCAAAGATCGAATACCGTCTTAGTGATGGAAGCGGCATCGCGGGCTCGGGCGCGGATATCAACACGCTGTCTGCCGGTGAAATCCTCAAAGATAGTTTTGTCTACGCGATACGGCTCGGCAATGGCACACTAAGCGAGGCAAATGTCTCGATCTCGCTCACCGGCGCCAACGATGCGGCTTCGATCGTCGTCGATGCGACGGTCACCGACGATCGGGCGACGGTCGAGGCGGGT
>NZ_NWSQ01000036.1 GCF_002531725.1 Rhizobium sp. L43 | reverse complement strand
GCGCGATGGCATCGGCCAACCAACGGCCTGAAACGCATTAGATTCGAAAGCTTCACATACTCTGAGGTGCGCAGGCCAATGGCCGGAGCCTCGAAGGGCACGCTCCAGCGCTGCTTCCTGCATCCATCCACCGCCGCCTCCAAAAATCGAATGCAGTTTTCATTAACAATCACGCATAAATCCAAGGGTGCCGGCGTCTCCTGCCAGGGATGCGTTGTTCTTAGCGGACTTACCGCCTTGCACTCGGCCGTTTGGTCGGGCAGGTTGGCGGCGCGATGACCGATTCAAGGAGGCCGATGTGGCGCGAAGCTACAGCGTCTATGACGTGTTCACCGATCGAAAGCTTGCGGGCAACCCGCTGGCGGTGATCTTCGACGGAGACGATCTCAGCGAGGAGGCGATGCAGGCGATCACCCGGGAGATCAATCTCTCGGAGACGGTTTTCGTGCAGCCTTCCAACAATCCGGCCTATGCGGCGAAGCTCCGGATCTTCACGCCCGGCCGCGAACTGCCCTTTGCCGGTCATCCGACGGTCGGCACGGCGATTGCGCTCGCTGAACGCACCCATGGCGACACGAACCGCGATCTCGTCACCGTGCTCGAGGAAAATGTCGGGCCGGTGCGCTGCGCCGTGCGGCTGCGGGAGGGCGAGGCGAGCTTTGCCGAATTCGACCTGCCGCGCAAATCGCAGCAGGCCGTCATGCCGCTCGACAAGCTCGGCATGGCCGATGCGCTGTCGCTGAAGGTCACCGAGATCGGCTTCGAAAATCACGTGCCGTCGATCTGGAGCGCCGGCGTTCCCTTCCTGCTCATTCCGGTGCACGATGTCGGCGCCGCGCAACGGGTGGAATTCGATCCGCAGCTCTGGGAAAAGATCGTGCCCTTCGTCGACGGTGCGCTTGCCTCGGCTTATGTTTACTGCCGCGGCGGCGTCAACCACGTGGCGAAGTTCCATGCGCGCATGTTCGCCAGCGGCATGGGCATCGCCGAAGACCCGGCCACCGGTTCGGCGGCAGCCGCACTCTCCGGCGCGATCCATCATTTCGACCGGCTGACGGACGGGCATCACCCGATCATGATCGAGCAGGGTGTCGAGATGGGCCGGCCCTCCTTCATCCATCTGCATATCGATGTCGATGGCGGGGCGATCTCCAACGCCCGGATCGGCGGCCAGGCGGTGCGATTGGCGAGCGGCACTCTCGACCTTTGATTTCATCAGAGCGCCGCGCGTCCGATAGGCCGCGCCAAGGACGCTCTATGACTTTGAATCCGCGGATAATCATTCCGAAAATCGGTTCTGATTTTCGGGGCTGCGTGCTGCATTTCAGCGATGCCGAAAAATCTTTGCAATTAACCAAAGAAATTTCGCCGATATGCTGGACAAGCCTGCCGATCCTGTTTATACGCCCCGTCACACCGCGCAGCCAAGCGCGGACGGGTGATTAGCTCAGTTGGTAGAGCAGCTGACTCTTAATCAGCGGGTCGTAGGTTCGAGCCCTACATCACCCACCAAATCTCTTGATAAGATTGATGTATTTGCATTCAGGCCGGATTTTCCGGCCTGCTGGAAATCATTCCGGAAGCGGGCGATTTGGTTCGCACTGGCCGCATGCATGCGCTTGCCCTATCTTCCTCTCATACACTGGAGGGGGCCATGAAAAGCGTCATCTTCGCTGTCGTCTTGTCTCTGCCGCTGCCTGCGTTTGCCGCCGGGGTGATGCAGATCAAGGCGGCGGATCACAGCTGCGGTGAGATTGCGCAGATCATCCGTCAGAACAAGAAGGTCTTTGTCCGCGTCGGTTTCGGCGGGCGCAGCTTTCGTTATCCGCCGGCTCAATGCAGCCTGGGCGACATGCGAAGCACGGCCAGTTTCCGCGACGGCGGGGGAAAGCAATGCGTTCTCGATTACGCCTGCATCTACGACCCCGCATCGTCCTATAATTTCCCGTGATATTCGAACGGCAGGATCGATAAGCGTCTCAGTCGCGGTCGGTCGGCTTTACGCCGAGGAGCCAGAGACCTCCGAGGATGAATATCACCAGTGCCGCCATGGCCGCCATGGGCGGTCCGTATTCCGAGAAAGAGTTGGAGGTGTCGAGGGCGGCGACGTGTGTGGCCGCGATGGCAAGCTTTGCGGCGATCAGAAGGGCAAGCGCACCGTTTCTGGCGTATCGCCCGATCCTGCGCCAGTCATACAACGCATCATTCCCGGGCGCTGGAGCGGCCTCGATCCGCTTTCGCTCGGGTAATGCGGGGCGCCTGCGTCCAAAGGTCGGTTTTAACGGATGGATGGGCTCCGGCATGATCGATTGCGCGGTAAATTTCGCTCGGGCGGTTTACAGGCTATCATTCGCGGTGTTGAAGGCTGGCGGTAGGGGCGCATATGCCCTACCTCCATCCTCTCATGTCCAGGAGTTTCCATGAAAAGCCTTGTTCTGGCCGTCGCGCTGTTGCTTCCTTCCGCAGCCCTCGCCGCCGAGGCGGTGGAGGTCAAGGCCAGGGATCACAGCTGCGGCGAGCTTGCGCAGATCATCCGCCAGAACAAGAAGGTCTTCGTGCGCATGGGCTTCGGCGGCCGCAGTTTCCGCTATCCGCCGGCCAGATGTAGTCTGGGCGATAAATACGACACCGCGAGGATCAAGGACGGCGATGGCAAACTCTGCCTGCTCGACTATGAGTGCGTGTACGATCCGCAATCCTTCTACAACAGGATTCCCAAGTAGGTCCCCGAGCCAAATCTTGTCGAACGCGTCGAACCGCGAGAGGCCGAGCCAGGTTGGCGGACGGCGAGGACAAGAAAAAAGGCCGGGCGAAATTCGCACCGACCTTCCTCGATCTGTCTCAACGGCGGCTGCCAGTACATCCGTGGTCAGCCGTCGGAGACAAATTACATGAGTGGTATGTAAGGTTAGCCTGAAGAGGTTCAAGGGCCACGCGGTAAAAAAGATGCCCAAGCCGGCGCATGACCCTGGGAATGGAGATCGTTTTCCCGATCATGCGCCAGAGACCGTCCCCAGGGTGTCGTGTCCGACACGCCAGGGAGGTATTCGTTCCTTGTGCCGAGCAGGGTTACTGCTGAGCAGGGGCAGCCGGCGGCGTGGCCGGAGCCGGAGTTGCTGGTGCCGGGGCGGGCGTTGCGCTGTTGTCGGTCGGAGCGATCGGTTTGACCGGCACCGGCTCGGATTGGGTCGTGGAGGCTGTCGTGTCCGGGGATGTGCCGGGGGTGCTCCACTGCGAATAGGCGAATGCAGCGACAGCGATCACGGCCAATGCAGCGACCCAGACAACCCACGTATTATTGGCGCGCGCGGCAGGCGTGGTGCGCAGGTCCAGATTTGGGTTCAGCGGGCGGTTCGGGTCGTTGGCATTATTGGGGTCGTACGTCATGGTACTTTCTCCTCTTTCGGTGAGAGAAGAATGCCGAAGTGGGCATTTTGTTCCATGCGGGTGCCGGGAAGCGGTTGCCAGCAGGGGTTTCCCGGCCGCAGCCGACCCGAATCGACAGCCGATGCCGCCCGGCTTGCCGACGGACCGTGGCCTTGGTTCACCCACCGAAGTCGCTTCCGCTTCGACATGAATGTTGCGCAACCCTTTTCCATGCAAGCGCCCGCTTGACACGAGGGGGTGTGTTTGCGCATGGTTTTGTCATGGGGTTGCGATCATCCCACGAGGCGTCATGCTGAAGAATCGCGTCCATTAAACCCGATCAACGGAGGACGCGTCATGCCGTCATTTCTCGAAATTTCTCCCGACAAGCTCAATCGCCTCATCGGGACCCCCGGTGCGCCTGCCGTCATCGACGTGCGTACGGAGGAGGACTTCGCGCTCGATCCGCGCCTGGTTCCGGGCTCGATCCGGCGCGACCATGCCGAGGTTGCCTCCTGGGCCGGCAGCATCGATGCGGATGCCGTCGTGGTGGTCTGCCAGAGGGGCGCCAAACTCAGCCATGGCGTTGCCGCCTATCTCAGACATGCCGGGATCGACGCCGAAAGCCTCGAAGGCGGCTTCGAAGCCTGGATTGCAACGGGACCGGCGGTGCCTGAGGAAAAGCTGCCGCGCCGCGACGCGCAGGGACGCACCGTCTGGGTAACGCGGGCGCGGCCGAAGATCGACCGCATCGCCTGTCCCTGGCTGATCCGGCGCTTCGTCGATCCGGCCGCCGTCTTCCTGTTCGTGCCGGCGCCGGAGGTTTTGGCCGTCGCCGAGCGTTTCGGGGCCGTGCCCTTCGATATCGAAGGGGTGTTCTGGAGCCATCGCGGCGAGTTCTGCACGTTCGATGTGATGATCGAGGAGTTCGGGCTGGCATCGGAACCGCTGCTGCGCCTGGCGCGGATCGTCAGGGCGGCGGATACCGCAAGGCTCGATCTCGCGCCGGAGGCGCCCGGTCTGCTGGCCGCATCGCTCGGCCTCTCCAGGATGTATTCCGACGATCTCGAGCAACTCGAGGCCGGAATGCTTCTCTACGACGCCTTCTTCCGCTGGTGCCGGGACGCGACCGAGGAAACCCACAACTGGCCCACGCCGAAGAAGAGGGCATGAGATGACCGAGATGACGGACAGTCCGCTCATGGGACAAGCGGGAGGCCAAATGCAGGGGAAAGACGCAGGCGAGAGACATCACCACGGCGTCTCCTTCGGCGAGGCCGTCAAGGTGTGGATGCGCGTCGCTGCCCTGAGCTTCGGCGGCCCGGCCGGCCAGATCGCGGTCATGCACCGGATCGTCGTCGACGAGAAACGATGGATCGGCGAGCACCGTTTTCTGCATGCGCTGAACTATTGCATGCTGCTCCCCGGACCCGAGGCGCAGCAGCTCGCCATCTACATCGGCTGGCTGATGCATCGCACGCTGGGCGGTGTCGTCGCCGGCCTGCTATTCGTGCTGCCGGGATTTCTGTCGATCCTTTGCCTCAGCTATATCTACGCGGCCTATGGCAGCGTCGGCATCGTCGCCGGCCTGTTTTTCGGGCTGAAGGCGGCGGTGCTTGCCGTCGTCGTGCAGGCCGTCATCCGCATCGGCAGCCGTGCCCTCAGAAACAACATCATGCTCGCAATTGCGGCAGCGGCCTTCATCGCCATCTTCTTCTTGCACGTGCCGTTCCCGCTGATCGTGCTGGCCGCCGGTTTTGCGGGCTTCCTCGGCGGCCGGTTCGGGCTCGCCGCCTTCAGCCCTGGCGGTGGCCACAAGGCAGGAAGCGGAGCGGTACTGTCGGATGCTGAGTCCGCGCTCGGCGAGGGCATACCGGCGCATGCGCGCCCTGATCTTGCCTGGTCGCTGCGCATCTCGGCAGTGTTGCTCGCCCTCTGGCTCGTGCCCGTCGCCGCGATTTACGTGTCCCTGGGGCCAGGCGACGTCTTCAGCCAGATCGGCCTATTCTTCAGCCAGATGGCCGTCGTCACCTTCGGCGGGGCCTATGCCGTGCTTGCCTATGTCGCCCAGGAAGCCGTGCAGCATTTCGGCTGGCTGAAACCCGGCGAGATGCTCGATGGTCTCGGCATGGCCGAGACGACGCCGGGGCCGCTGATCATGGTCGTCCAATTCGTCGGCTTCATGGGGGCCTATCGCAATTCCGGCACGCTCGATCCGATGTTCGCCGCCACGCTTGCTGCGATCCTGACGACATGGGTGACCTTCGTGCCCTGTTTCCTCTGGATCTTCCTTGGCGCGCCCTTCATCGAAAAACTGCGCGGCAACGCAGCGCTGGCGGGGGCGATGTCGGCGATCACGGCGGCCGTGGTCGGCGTTATTCTCAACCTCGCCATCTGGTTCGGCGTGCACACGCTGTTTGCCGAAGTCGCGGCCGTCCAGCTCGGCGGGCTGCGGCTCGATATTCCCGTGCTGCAATCGGCCGTGCCGGCGGCAATGGCGCTGTCGGCCGCCGCCGCCATCGCGATCTTCCGGTTCAGGACGTCTGTTATCACGACGCTGCTTGCCTGCGCGATATCAGGAATGCTCTGGACGCTGGCCGTGAGATAGAGTCTTTCCGGCCAGAATGGTACGATCCGACCGGGAATTGCTCTAGGCTTCCGCCCCGTCCGCGGGGATGCGAGTGGCGAGCATCTTGTCGATGCGCATGCCGTCCATATCGAGCACTTCGAAGCGCCAGTTATCGAAGACGAAGGTTTCGCCGGCTTCGGGGATATGCTGGAGCTGGTGCAGCGCAAAGCCCGCAAGCGTATGGAAATCGGCATCCGGACGGTCGCGCAGCCCCAGCCGTTCGAAAGCGTCGAAGGCCGGCATCATCGCATCGATCAAGAGCGATCCGTCTTCGCGCACAACGATGTCGGGCTCTTCATTGGATCCCGGCAGGTCGCCGGCGATGGCTTCGAGCAGATCGGTCTGGGTGACGATGCCTTCCAGGCTGCCATACTCGTCGATGACGATGGCGAGCCGGACAGGCGAGGCCTTGAAACTATCGAGCACGCGCACAACCGAGGCGCCCTCATGCAGCACCAGCGGCTGCTTGATGACTGCCATCGGCCGGACCTTGCCGCCGTCGAGAACCTGGTCGAGAAGGTCCTTCTTCAACACCATGCCGATCGGTTCGTCGATCGAGCCGCGGGCGACCAGCAATTGTTCGTGGCTGCATTCGCGGATGGTCTTCAGGATCTCGGCTTCGCTGTCGTCGGCGTCGAACCATTCGATATCGAGACGCGGCGTCATGATATCGGAGATCGGCCTGTCGCCGATGTTGAAGACCCGCTCGACGAGCTGCTGCTGCACCTGGTTGAGAAGGCCGGCCTCCTGGCTCTCGGCCACCAGCAGCTTGAGTTCCTGCGGCGAATGGAACGACGATTCGCCGGTGCCGGCGCGAAGACCCACGCCCCTGAGCACGAGGTTGCCCATGCCGTTCAGCGCAAAGATTGCCGGCTTGAACAGCACCAGGAACAGCCCAAGCGGACGCACGACGGCAAGCGAGGTGGCTTCGCTGCGCTGAAGCGCCAGGCTTTTCGGCGCGAGTTCGCCGAGCACGATGTGCAGTGCCGTGATGATGACGAAGGCAATGACGATGGCGACGGTATGTGCACCTGTTGTCGCCCATTGTCCGGGCAGCCAGGACAGCAGAGGCTCGATCAGGTGGGCAAGCGCCGGTTCGCCGACCCAGCCGAGGGCGAGCGAGGAGATGGTGATGCCGAGCTGGGTGGCTGCGAGGTTGGCGTCGAGATTGTCGACGGCGCGCTGGAGAGCGGAGGCATTCATGCGGCCCGCCGCGGCAAGTTCGGTGACACGGCTGCGCCTTACCGACACCAGCGCGAATTCGGCGGCGACGAAGAAGCCGTTGGCGGCCACGAGAAGCAACACGGCTAGTATCCCGACATAGTCGAAGAGCCCGCCCGCGGATTCGGACATGTTTTCCCTACCTCTGAATTGACGCGAGTCCGAAACTACACGCTCGGGCCGAGGTAGCAAGGCGCAGCCGCCATTCTTGCCGTTGGGGATGCCGATGCCGGCTTGCCGTCATCAGGATCTCGCCTGCGATTCAACCGGCGGGGAGAGCATGACCGCTGCTGCGGCACTCATCTTTTCGGCGCTTCGAAGAGTTCGATCGGATTTCCGGCCGGGTCTTCGAGCAGGATCTGCTTGCCGCCTATGCCCTGGAAGATTTCGTTGCGAAACCGCGCGCCCGCCTGGCGCAGCGCGGCGACTTCCGCCGCCAGGTCCGCGACCTCGATCTGGATGCGATTCCATCCGCCCGGTTCCGGTGTTCGCCCGTCGGGCATTGCCTGGGACGCGCCGCCCGGTCCCACCATGCCGCTGACGAGCAGACGAAAGCCGTCCCTGGTCAGGATGGCGAAGCTGGGCGCGGGGTGAAGCGCGACGGTGAAGCCGAGATGTCTCGTGTAGAACTCCAGCGCGGCGTCGACGTCGTCGACGATATAGCGCATGCTGATGCCGGGCATGGTTTCCTCCATCATCTTTTGCGTTGTCTCGAACGCCCTCGCGGCGTCCGACGGCGCCAAGGGCGTGATCGGATGGGGGCAAAGCGTTCGACGACTTTGAATCTGCGCTCAATCCTTCCGGAAATCGAATCCGCTCTGTGGACGACGTGCCGACTTCGGCAAAACGGCGGTTCGTCAAGATGTGTGAGCTTCATCTAAAATACAAGAATCCGGCCTCAAAGCACCGGATTCCATTACGAAAGTTTAATTTAAGTTTCAGTTTCGGTTCATCTTTTCAGCCCTAGTTTGTTCGCGTGCCCAACACTGAGGAACTCCACATGAAAAAGATCTTTGCAGCTCTTCTTTCCGCCTCCTTCCTTCTCTCGCCGATGGTCGTCTCCCAGGCCAGCGCCGACGATTATCGTCGCCCGCCTGTCGTGCACAAGCGGGTGATCGTTGAGAAGACTGTGGTACGGCCGCATTGGAAGAAGGGATACCGCGTCAACGCCAGCGAGCGTCGGCGGTTCTCCGATGTCAACGACTACCGCCGCTACCGGCTGGCGCCGCCGCCGCGCGGCTATCGCTGGGTCCGTGCCGACAACGACTACCTGCTGATCGGCGTCACCAGCGGTGTTATTTCCAGCATCATTGCCGGCCGTTGATCGGTGGATGGATGAGAAAGGGGCGGCTTCGGCCGCCCTTTTTCCGGTTTCGGTAAGGCATAGAGATTCCGGCCACTAGTGAGAGTTTGTCTGGGCATTCCGTCCGGCATAGAACTTTGCCTCGATCGGCATCATCGCTCTCCCCACGCTCCCTCATTCCTGTGCCTGTCACAGGAATCCAGCCACCGCGCGTCTGCGCGGTGAATGACTCAATGCTGGTTTGACAAGAGTCTTCCGCGCCCAAGGACTTGGGCGCGCTGGATCCCTGTGACGAGCACAGGGATGAGGGAGATAGAGGTGAGGCTCTTGCCAGACTTCTGCAGCTTAGCGGAATGGGCGCGGTATGGTGGCGGGAGGAGACTGCAAAACCAAGCGCGCTTTGTCGGGGAGACGCCATTCGCCTATCCTCCCGTCGTTCCGGCTCGCGGCATCACCCGATCGGCGATGATGCCGAGCAATCCCTTGGTCTTGCGCGGCGCCTCAGCGTCCGGCTCATGCGTCAGCGGATGCAGCCCCTCGATCGGCGGCAGAGGATCGCATTCCTGGCAGAAGCAGCGGTAGGGTTTGATTGCCGTCGCCTTCATGCTGCCTGGCGGTTCCAGTTGGCGAAGGGGTCGGGCAGGTTGCGCCAGCGCTCCGGTACAAAGACATCCGTCCTGATGAGACAGGCGTCGAGTTCCTTCCTGATCCAGATCTCGTCCATCGGGTCGGCGCCGATGAAGACGATTTCCTGGCGGCGGTCGCCCCAGACGGGGTCGAGATAGGGGCCGATGGCGCTGAGGAAGCCTGGTTCCTCAGGCCATTGTTCGCGCGGCACCGCCGCCCACCACAGGCCCATCTTGCCGGTGCGCACGATCGCGCCCGCCTGGCTGATCTCGCCGACGTGATGCGGCCGCGTCGCCAGCCAGAAGAAGCCCTTGGCGCGCACCACGCCCGGCCAAGTCTTGTCGAGGAAAGCCTGCAGCTTTGCCGGATGGAAGGGCCGCTTTTCCCGATAGACGAAGGAGCGGATGCCGTATTCCTCGGTCTCCGGCACATGATCGCGGAAGCCGTGCAATTCCTTGTACCAGAGCGGATGGGTCTCGGCCTTGTCGATATCGAAGCGGCCGGTGCCGAGCACCTCCTTGAGCGCCACCTTGCCGAAATCGGCTTCGATCAGTCTCGCATCCGGGTTGAGGCCGGTGATGATCTTGCGCGCGGCGTCGCGTTCCGTCTCGCTCGCCGTGCCGACCTTGTTCAGCACGACGACATCGGCGAATTCGATCTGCTCGACCAGCAGATCGACGATGGTTCTGTTGTCGCCTTCGCCTGCCGTCTCGCCGCGGTCGGCGAGGAAATCGGCCGAGGCATAATCGGCGAGCAGATTGGCGGCATCGACGACCGTCACCATCGTATCGAGCCTTGCGAGGTCGGAAAGGCTCTGGCCGTCCTCGTTGCGGAATTCGAAGGTGGTGGCGACGGGCAGGGGCTCGGCGATGCCGGTGGATTCGATCAGCAGATAGTCGAACCTGCCCTGGGTGGCGAGATCGCGCACCTCCTTCAAAAGGTCGTCGCGCAGCGTGCAGCAGATGCAGCCGTTGGTCATCTCGACAAGCTGCTCCTCGGTGCGCGAGAGATTGGCGCCACCGTCGCGCACCAGGCTGGCATCGATATTCACCTCGCTCATGTCGTTGACGATGACGGCGACGCGCAGACCCTCGCGATTGGCGAGTACATGGTTGAGCAGCGTCGTCTTGCCGGCGCCGAGGAAGCCTGAAAGCACGGTGACGGGAAGTCTGTTGTCCATGGGAACCTCATCGGTTTTTTATTAATGTTATATCATTACATGCATTGCGCCGAAAAAAGGCGGAACGGGGGTGTCCGCCTCTTTCCGCTTCGGCTTTCTCCACAGCGCCGCGTGTCCCGCAGGACGCGCAGCGCGGCGCATGACGATCATGCGCCGGAGAGGCAGCCCTTCATGCTGTTGGCAATGCCGCGCATGAGGGTGAAGTAGAGATCGGGGCCAGCCTTGAGCGTTGCGGCTTCAGGGTCGAGCACGCCTGACCTGGCCCGCGTGCCTTCGATGACCACATCGACGAGGCGCGGCTCGAACTGCGGTTCGGCAAAGACGCAAGTTGCGCCGAGTTGCCCGACCTTGCTGTGGATTTCCGAAACACGCTCGGCGCCGGGAATAGTTTCCGGGCTGACGGTGATCGAGCCGGCGACCCGGATGCCATAGCGATGCTCGAAATACTGGTAGGCATCGTGGAAGACGATGAAGGGCTTGTCCTTGACGGGAGCGACGATGCCCCTGATCTCGGCATCGAGCGAATCCAGCCTATCGTCGAGCGCCTTGGCGTTGCCTTGATAGGTCAGTGCATTGGCGGGATCGGCGGCGACCAGCGTCGTAGTGATCATGGTGGCCATCGCCTTGGCATTCATCGGGTCGAGCCAGAGATGCGTGTCGAAGGCGCCGTGGTCATGGTCATCAGGGGCATGATCGTGACCATCGGCGGAAGCAGTTTCGTGCTCCGCGGCATCCCCGTCATCATGCGGCTCGAAAGCACCGCCCTCGCGGAAAGGCAGCTTGGTCAGCCCCGGGGCGTTGTCGAGTTCGACGACGCTGGCGTCCGAGCCCAGCGCCTGCAGCGGCTTTTCGAGGAAGGCTTCGAGGCCGGGGCCGACCCAGAAGATCACCTTGGCGTTTTGCAAAGCGCGGGCGTTCGAGGGCTTGAGATTGTAGGTGTGCGGCGAGGCGGCGCCATCGACGATCAGCTCCGGTTCGCCGACACCCTGCATGATCGCCGAAACCAGCGAATGGATCGGCTTGATCGAGGTGACGACGACAGGCGCATCGGCTGCTCGTATCGTTCCAGCAAAGAACAAGGCGGGGATTGCGACGCCCATGATTGCGAGAGCCGGCATGTTGAGGGCTGACCTCAAGGCACGTTGCATCGGTATGCTTCCCTTGAATTACAATTGTTATGTTATTACATCAATTGCGTTATGCTATAACGTGTGCAATAGCAGGACGCAACAGCACTTTCGGAAAATTTGATGCTCTCTCCCGCAAAGACCCCCGGTGGTATCAGGGCCGAACCGCTGGTTTCGCTTGAAAATGTCGGCGTTCTCAGGAACGGCCGCTGGCTGGTGCGGGGCGTCGATTTTTCCGTGTCGCGCGGTGAGATCGTCACGCTGATCGGGCCGAACGGCTCCGGCAAGTCGACGAGCGCCAAGGCGGCGATCGGCGTGCTGAAGCCCGACGAGGGCAGGGTGGAACGCAAGGCCGGCCTCAAGGTCGGCTATGTCCCGCAGAAGCTCACGATCGACTGGACGCTGCCGCTTTCGGTGCGCCGGCTGATGACGCTGACCGGCCCGCTGCCCGAGCGCGACATGCGCGCCGCACTCGAAGCCGCCGGCATCGACCATATGCTCGATGCCGAGGTGCAGCACCTGTCCGGCGGCGAATTCCAGCGGGCGCTGATGGCGCGCGCCATTGCCCGCAAACCGGATCTGCTGGTGCTCGACGAGCCGGTGCAGGGGGTCGATTTCTCCGGCGAGATCGCCCTCTACGATCTCATCAAGTCGATCCGCAACGCCAGCGGCTGCGGCATCCTGTTGATCTCGCACGATCTCCACGTCGTCATGGCCGAGACCGACACCGTCATCTGCCTCAATGGTCATGTGTGCTGCCGCGGCACGCCCGAATCCGTCAGCCGCAGCCCGGAATATGTGCGCCTGTTCGGCAGCCGGGCGGCGCAGACGCTGGCCGTCTACAGCCATCACCACGATCATACGCATCTGCCGGATGGGCGCGTACAGCACGCGGACGGCACGGTCACCGATCATTGCCATGCCGACGATGGCCATCATGCGCATGACCACAGTCATGATCATGACCACGAGCATGCCGGACATGACCACGGGAATGCTGGACATGACCACGCTCATCCGCACGCCCATGAGCATACAGCGGGAGATCGCCATGCTTGACGATTTCTTCGTGCGCGCCATCCTTGCCGGTGTCGGGCTGGCGCTGACGACGGGGCCGCTCGGCTGCTTCATCATCTGGCGGCGCATGGCCTATTTCGGCGATACGATCGCCCATTCGGCGCTGCTGGGCGTCGCACTGTCGCTGCTCTTCGAGCTGAACCTGACGCTTGCCGTCTTCGCCGTCGCCGCCCTGGTATCGGTGCTGCTGCTTTTCCTGCAGAAGCGCCAGGCGCTGTCGGCCGATGCGCTGCTCGGCATCCTCTCGCACGCGACACTGGCGATCGGTCTCGTCATGGTCGCCTTCATGAGCTGGGTGCGGATCGATCTCATCGCCTTCCTGTTCGGCGATATCCTTGCCGTCTCGACGACCGACATTACGCTGATCTGGGGCGGAGGGCTCTTCGTGCTCGCGGCGATGGCCTGGCTGTGGCGGCCGCTCCTGGCGGCCACCGTCAATGCCGAGCTTGCCGAAGCCGAGGGGCTTAGACCTGAGCGGGCGCGACTGTTCTTCATGCTTTTGATGGCCGTCGTCATCGCCATCGCTATGAAGATCGTCGGCATCATGCTCATCACCTCGCTGCTGATCATCCCGGCAGCCGCGGCACGTCGCTTTTCGTCGACGCCGGAGATCATGGCGGTGCTCGCCTCGCTGATCGGGGCGGCCGCCGTCGTCGGCGGGCTGTTCGGCTCGCTCACCTACGACACGCCCTCCGGTCCCTCGATCGTGGTCGCGGCGCTGATCCTCTTCATTCTCAGCCTGCTTCCCCGGCGCCACCGCGCGGTCATGCAAGGACAAGGCTCATGACGACACCGCAGCTCACCAAGAACCAGTCGCTGGTTTTCGACGTGCTCGAAAAGGCCGAAGGCCCGCTCAGCGCCTACACCATCCTCGACAAGCTGCGCGACCATGGTTTCCGCGCGCCGCTGCAGGTCTACCGGGCGCTGGAAAAGCTGCTCGAATACGGCGTCGTGCACCGACTGGAAAGCATCAATTCCTTCGTCGCCTGCGCCCATCCTGGCGACGACTGCCACAGCCACGGCATCGTCGCCTTCGCCATCTGCGAAAGCTGCGGCCAGGTGATGGAGTTCCACGATCATGAAGTCGACCACCGCCTGATGGCCTGGGTGCGCGCGCAGAAGTTCAAGCCCGAAAAGACGACGATCGAGATCCGCGGTCTGTGCGAGGCCTGTGCGGCGTAAGACGCGCGGGCCGGAATGAGGTCGCTTCACCTCCCTCATTGCTGCGCTTGTCGCAGGAAACCATTCACCGGCGTCCGCGCGGTGAATGGATTCCATGCATGCAAAAATTATCTTCCTGAAAGCGGTGGAGCCGACGGCAACTCAACGTGACAAAAGATGAGGCCGGAAACCGGCCTCATCTTTTGCAATCTTTCGCTGGTCGAGTTTAATCCCGGCCGGCATTAGGTCAGCCCTTGTTGTCGCCCTTGCCCTGGCCGCCATTGTCGCCCTTGCCCTTGCCCTGGCCGTCGTTGTCGCTCTTGCCCTGGCCGTCGTTGTCGCTCTTGCCCTGGCCGCCATTGTCGCCCTTGCCCTGGCCGTCGTTGTCGCTCTTGCCCTGGCCGCCATTGTCGCTCTTGCCGGGACCGCCGTCGTCGCCCTTGCCCTGGCCGCCATTGTCGCTCTTGCCGGGACCGCCGTCGTCGCCCTTGCCCTGGCCGCCGTTGTCGTTCTTGCCCTGACCGTCGTTGTCGCTCTTGCCGGGACCGCCGTTGTCACCCTTGTCCTTGCCACCCTTGCCGCCGTGATCGTCCTTTCCGTGGTGGCCCTTGCCATCCTTGCCATGGTCGCGGTCTTTTCCACCCTTGCCGCCGCCGTGATCATCGCGGTCCTTACCGCCGTGATCGTCCTTTCCGTGGTGGCCCTTGCCATCCTTGCCGTGGTCGCGGTCTTTTCCGCCCTTGCCGCCGCCGTGATCATCGCGATCCTTGCCGCCGTGGTCATCTTTTCCGTGGTGGCCATCCTTGCCGGGGTCTTGATCTTTTCCACCAGTGTCGTCGCCTTGATCTCCACCGGTGTCGTCGCCTTGATCAACGCCTTCGCCGCTGCCACCGCTCTTGCCATCACCGTCATCGCCATCATTCCCATTGCTGGCGACCGAGCCGGTGTTGGATGTCTTCTTGCCGCCGCCAATACCTTGGCTGCCGTGATCGCTGTCGTTCGGGCTGAACTTGCTATCGGCCTGAATTGCTCTGGTCGGCATGCACAGCCTGTATTCGAGTGTGCCGCGAACCGCGGTGTTGCAGTTAACGACCGTCGGGGCGGCCGTTGCCAGACTGCTGCTTGCCAGAAGGGAAGCAACGGCAAGGCCGAATTTCGATGCTCTGCTGATCATTTCACTCATCTCCCAAGGTTAACCGAATGTTAATTGGGAGATCATTTATACTAACGATGAATTAATACGAAGAACAAAGAATGGTTAATCTGTTTCAATCATCTAATACAGTTAAATTCTCAAGTATAAAATTTTAATAAATTTTATACTGACTGTGTTATTCTCTCGTTACGAACAGAGGGAATCGGCTATGAAGCGTCTCCTTTCTCTTGCTGCCTTTTTGGTGATTATTCCGCATTTTCAAGCAGTTGCCGGATCGTCTCTGCCTGTGACGCGAAGCATCGGAGCGCCGGTGGGATTCGCCGGGGCCTGCGCCAAGTACAAGTGGCTGTGCGGCAGGGTGGCGGTGCAACAGTTGGACGAGCAGGCTGCGATTGCGCTGCTTCAAAAGGTCAATCATGCCGTAAACGGACGTATCGTTTCGGCAGAAGATCGCTCGTCTTCCGGAAACGGGGATGTCTGGTCTCTGCCGGTTGCCGGCCGTGGCGACTGCGAGGACTACGCCCTCCAGAAGATGAAGGACCTGATCGAGGCTGGTTATCCATCGAACAGGTTGGCGCTTTCCGTGGTCATCGGACCGCATGATCAAAACCACGTCGTTCTCGTTGCCCGGACGGACCGCGGCGATTATGTGCTCGATAATCTGACCGGCGGCGTGAAGCCCTGGCGCATGACCGGCTATACATTTCTGGCCACCCAGGATTTCCAATCGCGAACGGGTTGGCGCGTGACGCTTGCTGGTCCCCGCGCAGGTGAGTTCTCCTGAAGTGAAACTATCGAGGCGGCGCGCTCGCCGCTGGCAAGTGCAGATCCCGGCGCTATCTTTGCCTGAGAGCCCTAGCCAGGACGATCGTGTGACGAAAACCGAACTCGCGGAGATATATCGCGGCTACATCGCCTGCCTGAACAGGCAGGACTGGTCCAATCTCGGGCAGTTCGTCGGCGACGATGCTGTTCATAACAGCCGGCGGCTCGGGCTGTCGGGTTACGTCGCCTTGCTCGAGCGGGACTTCGATGACATTCCAGACCTTTATTTCAAGGTGCTGATGCTGATCGCCGACCCGCCTTACGTGGCTTGCCGGTTGGGCTTCGATTGCACGCCGAAGGGAAAGTTCCTCGGCCTCGAGTTGAACGGCAGGCAGATTTCCTTCACTGAGAACGTCATCTACGAATTTCGCGGCGGCAAGATCGTCGAGGTCTGGTCGGTCATCGACAAGGCGGCGATCGAAGTCCAGCTTCGTCACGATCGGTAGCAGGTTGCGGTAAATTCGACGAAGAATTGTGTGCTCGACGGGTGGCTCGGCGAGTGTTTGGTGTAAGAATCGGAAACACTTTGTGACTAAGTGTCTCCAAAAGCTGCGTTTTTCGACTTGCTGCGGGCGACGACATGACGGATATTGTTTAGACGTTGAGGAAGCCGTCATGATCAGAATGATTGAAAACCCTGCCGAGCTGGCTGGCGAAGATATCACCGGCAAATATATTCTCCGGAAGCTGAACTATCATTGGTTCGCTTACGGCAAGGCAGCTATCGTGACCGCTTGCAAGGGAACGATCCTGCATCTCCAGCGGGAAGAGACGGTCTATTCCGAGCGTTGGGGCCGCCGCGCCTATACAGGCACCGGCAAACGTTATCCCGGCGGCATCTGTCCGATTTCGGCGGTCGCCTGCGTTTGCGATACGCCCGACGACGTCAATGCCGTCATCCAGCTGGATGTCGAAGCGCAGGACGAATTCTATCAGCTGATCGCCAAGGCCGAAGCCAGGGTTCAGGCGCTTGCCGCTTCCTCACGAAACAGCCAGTTTCTCGAAGCCGCCGAGTAGGGCGGTTTTTTCGATGAAATCCGCCAGGTGCAGCGTCCTTCTGTGCGTCTAAAGACGCGTAGCGCTGTAATGGAACGGAGCGCGATCATGACGCAGCGAGACACTCGGCTCGGTCACGCATTCGCCGCGGCACCATCGCTCGGATCGCTCGCCATCACCATTGCGGTCATGTTTGCCGCGTTGTTCTGGCCAGCCGGCACGCTCGACTGGCCGCGCGGCTGGATTTTTCTCGGCCTGTTCCTTGTGCTGACTGTTGTCGCAGTCATCTGGATCTGGCGGACGAATCCGGAGCTTTTTGCGGCGCGCAGCCGATACCAGAAGGGTACGAAACCCTGGGACGCCGTGGTGGCGACGCTGACGATCATTCTCTTTGCCGCCATTCTTCCGGTCGGCGCATTCGACGACGGGCGTTTCCACTGGGCACCGCAGCCCGGTTGGGTCGTCCTCATCGGTTATCTCCTGATGACATCAGGTTATCTCGGCCTGACCTGGGCGCAATCGGTCAACCGGCATTTCGAGCCGACGGTGCGCATTCAGACCGACCGCGACCACAAGGTGATCGACACCGGACCCTACGCCGTAATCCGCCATCCCGGATACGCAACCGCCATCGTGCTCAGCGCCGGCATGGCGCTGTCGCTTGGATCGCTCTACGCGCTGATCCCCGTCGGCCTGCTTGTCGTCGTCCTGTTCGGCCGCACACTCGGCGAGGAAGCCGAACTGCGCAAGGGCCTCGAAGGCTATGCGGACTATATGGCGCGTGTGCGCTGGCGCTGGATTCCGGGAGTCTGGTGAGTGGAGAGGGGGCTTCGCCACCCGCCCCCGCCTTCGAGGCTCCGGCCTTTGGCCTATGCGCCTCAGGATGAGGGCCAATCGGAGTGCCGTGCGGCTGGGGGCTGATGGATGCGCTGTGTGTCTGGCAAGCTGAGGCGTTCGCGACTGTCATCCGCTGCCCTCACTCCAGCCTCATCCTTGTACGCCCCGCAGGGGCCTCGAAGGACGGGACTGGCCACCCGCCGAATGACAGCATCATCCGATCTGTTTGAGATCGCGGGCGAAGCGTTGCCAGTTGGCGACGTAGTTTTCCGCCGAGCGGCGGATGGCTCCGACTGCCGCCTCGTCGAGCATGCGCACGACGCGGGCGGGCGTTCCGACGATCAGGGAATTATCGGGGAATTCCTTGCCTTCGGTGACCAGCGCATTGGCGCCGACGAGGCAGTTGTTGCCGATTTTCGCGCCGTTGAGGATGGTAGCGCCCATGCCGATCAGCACATTGTCGCCCAGCGTGCAGCCGTGAAGGATGGCGTGGTGGCCGATGGTGCAGCCTTTGCCCGTTGTCAGCGGGAAGCCCATGTCGGTATGGGCCATCACGCCTTCCTGGACGTTGGTGCCTTCGCCGATTGTGATCTTCTCGTTGTCGCCGCGCAGCACGGCGCCGAACCAGATGCCGACATTCTCGCCGAGCTCGATCTGGCCGATAATGTTGGCATCCGACGCGATCCAATAGAGGCCGGCGGCGGGCAGTTTCGGCGTCGATCCGCCGAGCGCATAGACGGGCATGGCTCTCTCCTCAGACGACCTCGACCGACAGGGTGGGGATGCCGTCGATGCCGCAATTGATGCGATCGCCCCTGGCAACCGCCCCGACACCGGCGGGCGTGCCGGTCATGATGATATCGCCTGGCGCCAGGGTGAAAAGCTTCGATAGTTCGGCGATGATCTCCGGCACCTTCCAGATCATCTGGTTGAGATCGCCGTCCTGAACGCGTTTGCCGTTCTGTTCCAGCCAGATCCTTGCCTGCGCGGGGTGGCCGAGGCTGCTTGCCGGAACGATTGGCGACACGGGGGCGGAATGTTCGAATGCCTTGCCGACTTCCCAGGGACGGCCGAGCTTCTTGGCCTCGCCCTGCAAGTCACGACGGGTGAAATCGATGCCGACGGCATAACCGTAAATGCAGTCGAGCGCGTCGGCGGCCGGAATGTTCGCACCGCCGGATTTCAGCGCCAGCACACATTCGACTTCGTAATGCACGTCTGATGACAGCGGCGGATAGGGAAAGGCGTTGCCTGCCGGCAGCAGGTTGTCGGCATTCTTCTGGAAGAAGAAGGGCGGCTCGCGGCTGGGATCATGCCCCATCTCGATCGCATGGTCGGCATAGTTGCGCCCGACGCAATAGACGCGACGCACCGGAAAACGCTCGGCGCTGCCTTCGACCGGCAGCAGAACCGGTGCGGGACGCGGAATGACGGTGGCGGGATGGGGCATGGGCGGTTCTTCCTGTTTTCGAGTCTGGCGTTCATCTTAGACGCAAAACGGCATGCCGGGGAAGCGTCCCCGGTGTCCGGCTTCGGTCCTTGACGGTGTCACGGTCGCAGGTTAACGTTTGATATGAGCAGGATTTTTGCAGTTTCGACAATGTCTACGACCACCGCGCCGCGGTGGGTGGTAGACGCGTGAACTGAATTCCGTTCATCGCTGTTAAGACCAACCCGCCGGAGACGAGCGGGTTTTTTGTTGCCGCCCGTGTCCCGCATTCGAGGACGAGATCGTGGACGATATCCAAAAACATATGCTCGCCGAGCGGGCGCTTGCCGCTGGCCGTCGCTGTGTCGCCAGCCGCTTTGCCGGCGCCGCTTTCGTTTTTGTGACCGGTTCCCTCATACGCGGTGAAGGAACCGCCTTTTCGGATATCGATCTGGTCGTCGTATTCCCGACGCTGGAAAGAGCCTGGCGGGAATCGTTCACGGAGGACGGGTTTCCCGTCGAGGCCTTCGTCCATGATCCGCAGACGCTGGCGCATTATATCCATCAGGACGCGGATAGCGGCTATCCCATCATGGGCAATATGGTCGCGACGGGCAGCATATTGGGGCCGGATATCGAGCGAGCGCGCCTCATCCAGGCGAATGTGGCCGGCATGCTGGCGGCGGGCCCGAAGCCGCTTGCCGGCGAAAACTATGACATGCTGCGCTATCAGGTGACCGATCTCGTCGACGATCTGCGTGGAACGCGCCCGCCCGAAGAGGTCGCGGCGATCGCTGCGCTACTCTATCAAAAGCTCGCCGATCTCATTCTGCTCGGGCGCGGCGCATGGACCGGCCGGGGGAAGTGGGCTCCCCGTCTTATGCGGAAGCTCGACGCACAACTGGCAGCCGAATTCGACGTAGCGTTCAGGCTGGCAACGGCGGGTGACGGCGCCCGATTTCTGGCTTTGGCCGATCGGGAGCTTGCCTCGCATGGCGGTCGCTATTTCGAGGGGTTTAAGCAGGACGCGCCGCTGGAAGCGCGCCGCCTGGAATAATCTGGTATCGATCGCGTTGCCGAGTTTGAAAATTGGATGGAAGATGCTTGAGAGCAAATTCAAGGGTACCTTGCAGCCCGCAGTGAGGCGCACTGACAGATTGCGCCTCAGAATTCCCGCGGAAGGGGATATCGATTTCCTGACGCGACTTTTTTCGCGACCGGAATTGGTCGCACACCGACCGGTGCCCCGGCCCGATACGCCGGAGGAAAGTGCAGCGCGGCTCGCGCGCGACATCGCCCATTGGAAAGATCACGGGTTCGGGCGTTGGGCGGTCGAGGCGGACGGTACGCTGATAGGGTTCGGCGGTGTGACCGTTTCCAAGCAATTCGACGGCCTCAACCTTTCATATCATCTGCAACCTGAAAGCTGGGGGCATGGCTATGCTACGGAATTGGTCAGGGAATCTCTGACATTTGCCGTCGACGATCTGCAGACGGATCGCGTGATCGGGTTGGTTCGCTCCGCCAATGCCGCTTCGAAACGCATTCTCGAAAAATGTGGTTTTATCTTCGAACGTGAGGTGATGCTGCACGGGGCGCCCACCAACATGTACGCCACCGGCAGTTTCCGGACTTAAATGGCAAATGCCAATCGCATTCGCACAAGCGTTCACGCTCGCGAGGTCATCCAGACACCCACCAATGTCACCGCCAGCCCGATGAACATCGTTGCCGTCAGCGGCTCGGAAAACAGGGCCCAGGCCCATAACATGGTGACGGGCGGGCTGAGGTAGATCGCGGCGCTGACCTGCGCCACCGGGAACAGCCGAAGACTGGTGTAATAGACCGAATAGGCGGTAAAGGTCGCGATCAGCACGAGCCATGCCATGCCGGTGGCGAAATCGGCAGTCATCGGCGGGATCATGTTGCCCTGCATGAAGGCGCAGAACGAAAACAAGGCCGAGCCGGTCAGGGTCTGGATGCAAAGGCTCTGATGGACAGGCATATGCTCCTCGCGCCGCCGTCTATAGAGAACGGAGGCGAGGGCGAAAACCAGCATCGACCCGGCCGTCAGCCCGTAGGCCCAGAGCGGAGCCTCGCCGAAGCTTAGGCTTTCGAGCGAAACGAGCAGAACGCCGGCCACGGCGGTTGCCGTTCCCAGCCATTGCCGCAATGTCAGCCGTTCGCCCAGGAGGGGTTGCGACAGGCACGCAATCGCCAGCGGCAAGAGGTCGGAAATCAGCGCGACCAGCCCCGTCGGCACGCGCTGCTCGATGGCGAGTGCGAATCCGCCGAGATAGAGGAAGACCGACATCACGCCGAACAGCATCTGGTCCAGCACACTGCGCAGATGCATCCTCGGCCCGATGGTCAGCGCGAAGGGCAGCAGTATCAGTCCCGACAAAAGCGTGCGCCAGAACAACACCAGGATAACGCTCGCCTCCTCGCTGGCGTAGCGGATGCCGACGAAACCGGAACTCCAGCTGATCACCAGAAGCGTCGCCAGCACAGGCCAGAGGAGAGGATGTCGTTGCGGCTCGGGCCGGGCGATGGTTTGATCGGTCATGACATACTCATTTCGATAGGTTCTGCTTTGGCGTAGGCCATGCCATGCGCCATTGCACATGACAAATTTCGATCGCGGCATGACAAAATTATTGTTTTGTCGATGGCGACTTGTCAGGCCCGCCAGCTCCATGCATGGGTTTTGCGACACAGTGAGCCGAGGGCGTCACCTTGACCGAATTCAACAGCCGACGATTGGAAATAGACGCGTTGCGGGTCCTGTGGTCCGTTCGCCGTCACGGCGGGGTCACCCGCGCCGCCGAGGCGCTCGGTCTCTCGCAATCGGCCGTCAGCCATAAGATCAAGCGCCTCGAAGTCAGCCTCGATTGCGACCTGCTCAGCCGCAAATCGGGCGCGGGCATGTTCACCGCCGCCGGCGAGGACTTGCTTGACTATGCCGAGCGTATCCTTGGCCTTCATGACGAAGCGCTTCTCAGTCTGACGAAAACGCCGCTCGCAGGGCGCATCGCGCTGGGGCTGACCGAGGACACGACCTGCACGGACCTTGCCCGCATATTGGGCCGGTTTCGCCGTCTCCACCCTGATGTCGCCGTGCGCACCAAGGTCAGAATGAGTCTGGTCCTCAGGGCGATGCTGGAGCGGGGAGAGCTCGACGCTGCGTTCGTACAGATCTTTGCCCATGAGGTTCGTCCGACCGATATCGTCCTTTTCCGGGAGCAACTCTACTGGGTGAAGCATCCCGATTTGCCATTGCCGCTAAGTGGTCCCATTCCATTCCTGTCTTTCGACGACGAATGCTTCTATCGGCAGTGGGCGCTTGATATCGGGCAGGACGGCGACACTCTTTTCGAGACGGTGTTCGAATGCGCCAGCGCCGCCGGAATCGTCTCGGCCGTCACCTCGGCCCTCGGCGTGGCGCTTCTGAACGGGCGCCACCTGCGCCCCGAGATGGAAATCATCACCAACCGCCTGCCCACACCTCCTGCCCTGGCCTATGTCGTGCGCCGCGCCAGAAAGGCGCGAAATCCCGCGCTCGATACGCTGGTCGCAGAAATCGAGAATGAAGTCAGCCGTTACGGCGGCCTGACCTTGGCGAGCTGAAGGGGTGGGACATGCCTGGAGCGGTTCAGCTTTTAACGGAAGCGCCGAACCGCTCTATCCTTTTGTTTTTAAGCAATTCTCCAGCAAAATCGCTTCGCGCTTTGCCTGGGAAAACCGCTTCGCACTTTCTCGGAATTTCTCTAGCCAAGAGCGCTTTGCTCGGCGCAAATCCTGTCGATCAGAGCGTCGAGCTCACCCCTTGGTGGACGGCTTTTGGCCAGGCGCTGCTTAAGGTGCATGATCGGCTCGGCCAGGATTTCATCCAGGCTCTCGGCGCAAGTGAAGTCGCCCGCCACGCGCTTGACCTTGGAATTGTCGAAGATGGCCGTCCAGGCCTTGTCGCCGACAAGCGGGCCTATCCAATCCGGATTGTACCTGATCAGCGTGTCCGTCGGTATGTGGACGATCTTGGCTTCTACGCCCAGCAATCTTGCGATCGTCTTTTGGATATCGTCCCAGATGTAGGCGCGATCGGAGGTGATGTGGAAAACCTCGCGGAGCGCTGCCTGTTTGCCGAAAAGGCCGACGAAAGGTACGGCGAAATCGACCGAACGGGTCAGTGTCCACGGTGTGTGGCCGTCGCCCGCGACGATGGTGGGCTCGCCGTCGAGCATGCGCCTCGCCATGATGTCGCTGTCGCCCATCATGATCGGCAGGCCGGTGCGAACGGTGTGGCTGGGACGGACAATGGTCCAGGCGAGATTGCCGGACGTCTTGAGCAGTTCCTCGCAGGCGATCTTCGCCTGGCTGTAGGGCCAGTAGGGATTGATCGCCGGCGTCTCCTCGGTGATCACGTAGTGACGCGGCGGCTTTTCGTAGACCGAGGCCGAGGAGATGAAAATGTACTGGCCGCAACTGCCCGAGAACAGCTCGATGTCGCGCGCCACCTGATCCGGCGTGAAGGCGATGAACTGGCAAACGACATCATAATTGGCTCTGGCGAGATCGGCGTAGGCGGTCGATCCGAGCTCCCCGACGATCGAGGTCACCCCGGCAGGCAAGGAAGCGCTTCTCAGGCCTCTGTTATAGACGCTGACATGATGGCCCGCGGTCACGGCACGCTCGACGCACGGATAGGAGATCTGGCCGGTGCCGCCAATGAAGAGAACTTTCAAAGCCATGGGAGTGACCTCGGGGTCTATGGGCGGGAACTGTGATCACTCTTCATAGCGCGAAAGAAAGTGGTCGTCTCCCGCAAATCTCGTGCGCCGGGACCATGGAACGGAGCGGTGACCGGCGGCGGCAATAATCTCAGATCGCCGCCGCCGGGCAGCGCCTATGCATGTGCGTTGCGATAGGCAGCGACGACGAGCCAGATCGAGGACAGCAGGAAGTAGAATGCGCCGAACCCGGCATAAGGCACGATATCGAGGATCGTCGGCGCGTCGGCGCCAAACGACTGGCTGATCATAAAGCCGCCGGCGAGGGCCGATTGCGCGCCGCTCAGGATCATGACCCATTGGGCGCCGTAGGTGCGCCAGCGCCTTACGCCGGTATAGAGCTGCAACAGGCCCGAGAGGATCGCCCAAGCTCCGAACACGGCGAGGACGGCGTAGATGCTATTGCTGAGCGCGATGATGACGGCGAGCGCCGTGACCGTGCTAACGGCGACATTCAACGTCTGAGACGGATTGGCCTGCAGGCCGCCATTGACCCGGGCGTCGATCAGATTGGCCAGCGCATCCCACAAGGGATAGATCACCAGCAGAAAGGCCGCGGCGCGTGGCTGCCCGGACAAGAGGATGGCGGCGGCAATCCAGATCAGCGAGAAGGCGGCGCGGGTGAAATAGTAGGATCGCAGCCAGTTGGACTGGAGAGAAGAATGAGTTTGCATGGCAAGTTCCTTCGTGTTTGCCATCCTACTAGTAGGTAGACAAAATATCGGAGTCAACGCATCGCGCGCACACCTTCTTGTGAAGGCAGCGATACGGCGACAGGCTTGACAATCTGCCTACCAGAAGGTAGGCGACGGCATGAAATCAATGGCTTCGACGTCCGACAAAATCCTCGACATCGCGCAGTCGCTCATCGTGGCGGGAGGCTACAACGGCTTCAGCTATGCCGACATCTCGCTTGCGATCGGCATCAGGAAGGCAAGCATCCACCATCATTTTCCCACCAAGGCCGAGCTGGTCTCGGTCCTGGTGGATCGCTACAGGAAGCAGGCGGAGGCGGGTTTGCAGTCTCTGCGCGAGCAGGCCGCAAGCCCTGCCGATCAGTTGCAGTTCTACGTTAACTATTGGCACACATGCATTCGCGACGCCTCGCAGCCCTTCTGCCTCTGCGCGATGCTCGCCAGCGAAATGCAGATGCTGCCGGAAGAGGTCGCCTCCCGCGTCCGCGCCCATTTCCAGAGTCTCGCGGCATGGCTTACCTCGGTGCTGCAGGCCGGAGTCGAGCAGGAGCTGTTCTACCTGGACACGCGGCCCGAACAGCAGGCCCAGATGCTGATGGCCTCGGTTCACGGGGCGATGCTCTCTGCGAGGGCCCTCGGCGATCCCGGACTGTTCATCACAATCATCGCCCCTGAGGTTGCGAGGCTGCGGGTACAGGGTCGCTGAAGGGGCTGTCGGCCCAAGATCGGGCATGGCCGCATAGGCTGTCGGATGTCTCCTGCTCGAAAACGAGCCAAAACGCGCAATTCCATGCTAGTCTCGCAAGCCATCAGCGGACGGAGGGCGTTGGCAATGTTGGAGACGGACAAGGTGTTTGCCGGCTCGGTTCCGGAAAATTACGACCGCTATATGGTGCCGTTGATTTTCGAGCCCTACGCTGCGGATCTTGCGGGGCGGGCGGCGTCCTTTTCGCCTGGCGCCATTCTGGAAACCGCCGCCGGCACCGGCGTCGTTACCCGTGCATTGGCGCCAAGGCTGCCGTCCGGCGCAAGCTATGTCGTCACCGACCTCAACCAGCCGATGCTCGATTACGCCGCTTTGCGGCAAGCGCCCGACAGCCGCATCCAGTGGCGCCAGGCGGATGCTCTGGCGCTGCCGTTCGAAAATGCGGCCTTCGATCTCGTTTGCTGCCAGTTCGGCGCGATGTTCTTTGCCGACCGTCCGGCGGCCTATCGCGAGGCAAGGCGGGTCCTGAAATCGGGAGGCCGTTTTTTGCTGAGCGTGTGGGATCGCATCGAGGAAAACGTCTTTGCCGATGAGGTGACGCATGCTCTCGCCAGGATTTTTCCCGACGATCCGCCGCGCTTTCTGGCGCGCACGCCGCACGGCTATCACGACAAGGAGCTGATCCGCTCCGAGCTCACCGGCGCGGGCTTCTCCCATGTGATGATCGAAACGAGGGCCGAACAAAGCCGCGCACTTTCGCCCAGCATTCCGGCCGTCGCCTATTGCCAGGGAACGCTTCTTCGCAACGAAATCGTGGCCCGGGACCCGACAAAACTCGACGCTGCGACCGACTATGCCGCATCCGCGATTGCAGAAAGACATGGTGGTGGCGAGGTTGCCGCCAAAATTCAGGCACATGTCATCGTGGCTGTGGTCTAGCTGCTGGATCCGAAGCAAATCGATAGCGACGGCACGTTCGCTTCGAGCCGACAGGTGTCCTTATCGTCGGAGATCAGCATTCTGTAGCAGAAACCAGCACGACTATTTATTGCGGGTTGAGGAGATCATCGGGATCAAACCTGTAGATCGGACTGAGATTTGCCTTCGCGCATCCTGAATGAGCCCAAAATGTCTGGGTCGGTTGATTTTCTCCGACAAACCAGAGGTTGGATATCTCGATATGCACGGCTTTAACATCGTCTTCTTCTATGGACTTGGCGCAAAACCAACAGCTGAATTCGGGCAAACGGCGCTTCCTATAATTAAGTCGGCATCAGACCTGATGAGGGACAATACAAAGTGACCTCTATCCGGCGAGTCGCGAGATCAAGCAGGAATGTAGGCCAACCTGATCCCATCCTGGCCAATCCGCCCGCCGGCCGCTAGGCGCAGCGGCGGCTGTCTGCGCATGACCCTCATTCCTCGCCGTCGGCGGCCAGTGCATCAAGCACGATCGCGTAATAGCCTGCAAGCTCGGGAATATCAGCGGCCAGCGTCTCGAAGGCCTCGTCGGATGGCGTCAGCGCGCCGGCATATTTCGCCTCGATGAAGGTCTGGTGGGCAACCAGCGCTGCCGCGTCGGCCTTGTGGACGACGGTGAAGACGGGCGAGGGCGCAGTGCGGCCTTTGACGATGATCCGGTCGAGTTCGACGACGATGTAGGTCTCAGTGACCAGCCTGGCGGTCTCCTCGCCGAGCAGCAGGGCCACGCCGTAATTCTTCGAGGCGCCTTCGAGGCGGGAGGCGAGGTTGACGCTGTCGCCGAGGCAGGAATAGTCGAAACGACGGGTCGAGCCCATGTTGCCGACGATGCATTCGCCGGTGTTGATGCCGACGCCCATCTTCAAGACGTGCGGCTTGGCGCCGCGTGTCGCCGCCTCCCGCTCCAGCTGGCCGTTCAGCCTCGATATCGCCGCCTGCATGGCGAGCGAGGCGCGCACGGCGTGGAGCGCGTGGTTTGGATCGTCGAGCGGCGCGTTCCAGAAGGCCATGATGCAATCGCCCATATATTTGTCGATCGTGCCGCCGTGATCCATCACCACATCGGAGAGCGGCGTCAGCAGCCGGTTGATCAGGCCGGTCAGCTGCTCCGGATCGTCCTTCAGGGTTTCGGCGATGGTGGTGAAGCCGCGAACATCGGAAAACAGCACCGAGAGCGTGCGCCGCTCGCCGCCGAGCTTCAGCTGTGAGGGATCGTTCGACAGGCGGCGGACGAGATCGGGAGAGATATATTGGGCGAAGGCGCGGATGATCTGCCGCTTGTTGCGGCGCTCCTCGGCATAATCGAAGGCGGCCTGGCCGAAGACGACAGAGATATACGCAACCGTGGGGCCGAGCGGCGAGACGAAGACATGGGCAAGTCGGATGCCGGCAAAGCTGACGGCTGCGAATGCGAGGAGGGCGGATGCGCTGGTGACGATCGTCAGCCAGCCTGTCGAGCGCCAGACGGTGGCGGCGGCCAGCAGCACCGATATCAGGATGCAAGCGGCAACCGTGGGCAGGCGGGCTTCGGCGATCGACAGGCCGCGGCGGATATTGTCGTAGATCGTCGCCTGGACCTCGACACCGGAAACAAGCTTGCCGGTGTGAACCGTATAGGGGGTCGCGAAGGCGTCGACGCCGCCCTTGTCGATGGCTGGCGCGTTCTGCAGGCTGAGGCCGACCAGCACGACGCGGTCCTTGAAATAGTCAGGCGGCAGCAAATTCCGGGGGTCGAGCGCCTGGTAATACGAAACGGTGGGATAGCTGCGGGCCGGGCCGAAGGATTGGATCAGCTGGCCGGCCGGCAAGGATGCATGGGCCGCTCCCGACGCCTTCGCCAGCATGGCGGCAAAACCGTCCTCATAGCCCGGAATGCGCCGGAAGATGCCGTCGCCGCTGAGATCGATCGAGGCGATACCGGTGACGGCACCCGCTTCGGTGAGCTGCGGCAGCGGTGTCGCGCGGATCAGTTGCGAGGCCTGCGGCGTCTCGATCAGCGTTTCGTCGCCGGCGAGCACGATATCCGGGCCGACGGCTTTGGTGATCGCTGTGTCATTGCCGGGGTTCGAGGGTTCGGCCATGATGATGTCGAGGCCGATGACGCGAGCGCCGGCGGCGCGCAGCTGGGTGATGAGTTCGGCATGCAGGCTGCGCGGCCAGGGCCATTGCGCGTTGATATCGGCAAGCGAGGGCTCGTCGATCGCCACGATGACCGGTCCGCCTTGCGGCGGGCGGGGATCGTCGACGGTCGAGAGATAATCGAAACTTCTGAGCTCCAGCAGCGACCAGGCGGGCAGGCGCGACAGAAGCGAGATGGCGATCAGCGTGGTCAGCGACAGCGCGAGCAGCCTGAGATGGCGGCTCGTGATCTGCCTGGTCTGCCGAGGCTTGTCCCGCATCAGAAGCGGACTTTGAGCGTGCCCTTGAAGGCGCGGCCCCAGCCGGGCACGCCGGGCGTGATTTCGAAGTCCTCGTCGAGCAGGTTGTAGGCGGCCGCTTCGAATTCCATGCGCTTGTCGAACGGCTCCCAGATCAGGTGGGCGTCGAGGCTCCAGTAGTCGTCGAGTTTGGTGCCGAGATCGTCGCCATCGCGCTCGCCAACATAATTGGCTGCCACCGTTGCCTTGACCTTGGCCTCGTTGACCCAGGTCAGCGCGATCTGGCCTGAGTTTTTTGGGATGTAGGGCAGGTTGCCGCCGTAGTTGAAGGTTCCTGGATCCTTGTTTTCGGAATCCATGTAGGCGTACGTGGCTGAAAGACCGAAACCGTGTCCGAGCGCGACATTGGCGGTGACGGCGGCGCGGTCGATGCTACCGCGCGAGAGCGGCAGGCTGGTGTCCGATGGAAGCGAGATCAGCGGCAGATCGATCGAGAAATCGTGCAGTTCCTGATGCTGGTACTCGACCGAAGTAAAGAAGCGGTCGGTCCATTCGGCATCCCATTGCAGGGCGACCGTATCCGTATAGCCTTGCGGATCGGCGGAAAACTGGTTGGCTTGCAGCCCTAATATGCCGATCGGGGCAAGGGTCGGCACTCCGCTATCGAAGCTCTGGCGCATGAAGGCGGCACGCAGCCAGTGGTTTTGAACCGGCGCCCAGGCGAGGCCGAAACGCGGCTCCAGCCGACTGATATCGATGCCGTCGCCGTCCAGGCGCGTGGCGAACAAGGCGTATTCGCCCTTGAGATCGGGCGTGATCTCGTGCAGCACATCGACATAGGCGCGGCCGATATTGACGGTGTTGCTGCTAGTGGTCGGACCTTCGATGGCTTCCGGGATGAGCGGGACGAGAGGAACGAGTTCATAAAGGCGGGAGGAGACGGTCGTGCTGGTATCGATCCAGCCGCCTTCGATACCATACCGCCAGGTCAGCGGCCCGCTGCCGATGGAATGGCTGAGAGCCCCGATGTAGGTCATAGAGGAGGTGTTCTCGGCCGTGTCCAGGACAGGAATTATGTCCGGGTCGGGCAGCGGTAAAATCAGGGCATCGTCGACCCGAAGAGAGATTGCCGTTCGCGACTTGGTCTCCGAATAGAGGAGTGCACCGTTCAATATGTTTTCATAGGCGAAGGTGTGGCTCCAGCCGACGCCGGCATTGGTTAATTCGTTGTCAACATTGCGGCCGATATATTCCGGCAGTACCGTCGTCCTGATCGGAATGCCTGCCAAATTGAACAGATCCGTCAGCGTCGTGCCCTGCGTCTGTGCGTTCAGCGTTCCATCGTTTTTGCCATGGTTGACGAAGGCCACTATGCGATCATCAGGCGTGACGGTTGCCGTCAGGTAACCGTTGGCGCTCAGCAGTTTATTATCAGTCTGGACGCCGCCGAAATCCCGGTAGTCGCGATCAAGCGCCAGCTCTTCCCAGGTCAGGTTGCCATAAAAACTGATCGGGATGGTCGCGTTCGAATAGCCCTGGATATCGGCTTCGCCGATGCGGCGCGTGTGGCCGTCGACGCTGTTGATGCCGCCGCCGAGCGAGCCTTCGATGAAGGGTACGTCGAACAGCGATGCCGAGCGCGAACGGCCGGACAGCATGTGCGGAGAGAGCAGCAGGCCCTGGATGAAGGACGAGTAGCTCGACGCATTATTCCGGTTCTGGATGATATTGTCGTCGCTGAAGCTCGTCGCGTTGACGAATGGGAAGATACTACCCCTGATCGACTGATCGATATAACCGCTGCCTTCGAAGGGATCGAAGACGGCATCGCCATAATAGCGGCCCCAAGCATCCAGGCCTTGCAGCAGGAAGGCGTTGTTCAGCGTCGAGCCGGCGCTCGCATTGGCGCCGAGACCACTGTAATCGCCGCCGCGGGCGCGGGAGCGACGCAGGAATTCCTGCGCATTGCGGATCGCACCATCGGCGTCGTAGTCGTCGATATCGACGGCCGTGCGGAAGGCTGAGATCACCGGATCGTTGTTGTCCAGTCGGTCGGCATTGTCGAGCGCCTGCTCGGAGGGGATGCGGTCGCCCTTTTCATAATGGGCGGCGGCGAGCATCAGCTGCGATTGAGAATGGGCCGGGTTGGCGGTACTGGCGGCGAGCAGATCTTCCAGCGCCTTGTCGCGCTCGCCGATCTGCAGGTAGTAGCGGCCGCGGGCGAGAATGGCGATGTCGAAGCCCGGCTCGGCGGCGAGCGCCGCATCGATCTCGCGCTTGGCATCCTTCATGCGCCCCTGATCGAGATAGAGGATGGCGAGATTGGCGTGCGCTACCGGATCTTGCGGATCGAGTGCGATCGCTTTGAGGAAGGCTTCTTCCGCCTCGCCGTTGGCGTCACGCGCACCCTGCAGCAGGCCGAGCGAATTCAGCGTGCCCGACGAGCCGGGCGCAAGCTCGATAGCGCGGTTCAGGTCTGCAAGCGCGCCGTTGATGTCGCTTTCATAGACCGCCTTGTAGCCGGCGCGGGCGGAGAGCGCCATCGGATGATCCGGGTCGAGCGCCAGCGAGCGTTCGATCGCTTCCTTCATCTGCTCACGGTCGTCGATGAGCTGGGCCAACTGGGCGCGCATCGCCGGCAGGGTCGCATCATCGGGATAGCGTCGTTCCGCTTTCCTGATGATGTCGAGCGCTGCGCGCGGGTTTTCCAGGAAGCCTGCCGTATAGGCCTGCATGATCGCGCCGTAGGGACCCGTCGCAGTGGCCGGCGGCTGTTCGGCATGGGCGGGATCAGCGAGCGACCGGGCGAAATAGCCGCCATATTGCGCCATGTTGCGGCGTGTCGGGTCGAGATGCGGCAGAGCCCTCTGGAAGAGCTTGGCGGCATCGCCATAACGCTTTTCCGAGCCGGCGATGGTGGCGTCGAGCAGGTCCACGCGCGCCTGCTGGGCCACCGTCAGCTTGCGCCCGCGGATGTTCCGCAACGTTGCGGCCGCTGCCTGGCGGCCGTCGAAGGCGCTCTGCACCTCGGCGAGTTCCACCCAGTCTTCCGTCGTGCGGCGAGCCGGCGGCAGAGCCAGCAGCCGGCGGCGCTCCGTCGCCATGCGATCGGCCCGCAGCGGCGAGGTCGGCATCAGGCCGAAGCCGTCGCGCAGGTCCAGATAGAAGAGCATTTGCTCGCGGTCGTCAGGATTGACGCTGATGATCTTATGCGGCGCCTGGCCGATGGTGGCGACGGCCCCTTCGCCTTCGTTCACTTCGACGCTGCCCTGCGGATTGCTGAGCGCTACGCGGCCTTCGAGCACGATCATCGAGGTCTTGGCGCCGTCGACGGTCATCGTCCAGTCGGTGCCGCGGATGGCGGCTGCGGCCGCAGGTGTCTCGACCGTCAGGCCTTGCCCGCCGCGCTCCGCCCGCGCCCAGATCGTTCCGGACTGAAGTTCCAGCGTCGTATCGCCGCTTGCCGCCATCTTCTTGACCTGCAGCGATGAATTGCGGCCGAGGCGGACTTGTGTGTGGTCAGAAAAGACGATGGCAAGCTGGCCGTTGGCATTGGTGCGCAGCACGTCGCCGGTCAAAAGATCCTGGTGCAGGTCGACAACGCGCCAGTTCGATACGTCGATAAAGCGGACTTCCTCGCCGGTCTTGCGGGCGATGACGGATCCGGCGACCGGGGTCGCGCGCTGCACGGGATCGGCCATTGCCGGCGGCCCGAAAGCAGGCAGAGCAAGCGCCAGCGCCACCCCTGCGCGAAAGATGTGTTTGGACTGCCCCCGCATGACCTCAACCCCATACCCCGCTTCCCCTTTGTCGGTGTAGAAAAGAAAAGTCAAGCGCGCTGCACACGTGTTCTTGCTTTCTTTGCTTAGTGTAATATCAGGGAAACACTTGAGGGTGGAGTAATCACGTGAGCGATTTTGAAAATGCGACTGAGATTATGCTGAGCAAGCCGTCGAGCATGGATGTCGGCGTCGAGTATTTCGACCATATCAAGAAAATCAATGACATATTCTATGATCAGATCAAGATTTCCGATCAAAAGGCTGCCTATATCTTTACTTTTATGCTCGCCTTCCTGGTGAGCTCGAGCGAGGTGAGGGCGGTTTTCAGCCCGGCACGTTATATCGGCGGGACGCCGGGCGGCATGGTGTTCTCGGGCCTGCTTGCCGCAGCTTCGGTCTTTTCCATCCTGTCGGCCATTCTCGTCGTGCTGCCGCGCCGCTTGGACACTTCGACCTCGCTGTTCTGGGGCGCATGGCCCGGTCATCGCGACATGTTTTTCGAGGCGGCACTCAGGCGCGACGAGCGCTACCTTTTCGACCAATATTTCGAAAACGCCAACATCCTCTCCACAATCGCCCGCAACAAATATCGCTGCGTCACCTTCGCGTTCCGCGGGCTGATGGTGAGCGTGATTGCTTATGTGCTGTTGTTGGTGGCGGTGTGAGGTGGGTGTGCCGGCGCTTGGGGCTTATCAGTTGGCCGGCACCGGCATCCAACAGAGCCTCGCCTTGACGTACCCTGCAAGGGCCTGGAAGGGCGAGGCGGGTGTGCTGGTGGTCGGTGGGATGCAAGAAGCAGCGCCGGAGCGTGTCCTTCGAGGCTTCGTCCTATGGGCTACAAGGATGAGGGGCGTTGGAGGATGCCGCCGCCAGTCCGCCCCTCCACTCAATCCTGGATCTCGATGACCAGTTCAAGCTCGATCGGCACACCAAGCGGCAGGCTGGCGACGCCGAGGACGACGCGGCCTGAGAGCTTTTCCTTGCCGAAGACGGCAAGCAGCATTTCCGATGCTCCGTCGGCAACCTTCGGATGGTCGCGGAAATCGCCTTCGGTGGCGATATAGACGCCGAGCTTGACGACTTTCACGACCCTGTCCAGCGAGCCCAGATAGTCCCTGGCGGCCGCGAGTGCGCTGAGTGTCGCCGTTTCGGCCGCCTTCCTGCCGTCTTCCGATGTCAGCGTGCCGCCGACGCGGCCGATATGGCGCGGCTCGTGGCCGACGACGGGGAGCATGCCGCTGAAAAAGACCAGGTTGCCGGTCGTTGTCGCTTCGACATAGGCCCCGAAAGGGGTCGGCGGCGGGGGAAGGGTGATGCCCAGTTCCTGCAGCCGTCGTTCTGCGCCGGCTGCCAACGCTTTTTGAGGGTTTACCATTTGCCCAGATGTGCGCCGCCGTCGACGTGCAGCACCTCCCCGGTTACGCGCGGCGCTTCGGTGAGAAAGACGACTGCGTCAACGATCTCCTCGACGTTCGATATGCCTGCCATCGGCGACAGCGTCCTCAGGAAGTCCTTCGGATTGTCCTTATGCAGCGGCGTGTCCACCACACCCGGAGCCACGATATTGAAGCGAATTTTCTCGTTCGCATATTCCATCGCCAGGTTCTTGGAGATGGCGTTGATGCCGCCCTTTGTCATCATCGATACCGAGGCGGAGAAGCCGGCGATCGGATGATCGGTCAATGGCGTGGTGATGCTGACGACGCTGCCGCCGGTCTTCTGCGCGAGCATCTGCCGGATGACCAGTTGGGTCAGATGGATGAAGCCTTCGAGATTGGTCGAGGACAATTTCCTGAAGTCTGCCATCGTGAAATCGACGAACGGCTTGGCCAAGAAAATGCCGGCATTGTTGACGAGGCCGTCGATCGAGCCGAACCGGCCGGTTGCGGCCCCTGCCACCCGCGCTGCGGTTTCGGCATCGCCGATGTCGCCATCGACCAGCGCCAGCTTGTCTGAGGCCTTGAAGGCATCCGAAGCGCTGACCTGGCGTGAGGTGGCGACGACATTATAGCCGCGCTCGATGAAGGCGTTGACGAGGCCTGCTCCGATACCCTGGGAGGCGCCTGTGACGATGACTGTTTTGGTCGTACTCATGTTGATCTCCAAAAGATTGGTTCGGGCAGCGGGCCTTGCTTGTGAAGGACGGGTCGCTCGAGATGGGGCTGCTGCGAACGCGCCTCCATCGGGTTGTCTGTGTTCGCAAGGTGAATATGGCGAAAACGCCATTCCTCGATTAGATGGAAATATCTGGATTCTCTTTTGCGCCTATGCAAAAATCAGCCATGGCCGATCTCAACGATATCGCCGTGTTCGCGAAGGTGGCGCAGTACGGCAGCTTCAGCCGCGCCGCCCATTCGCTTGGCATGCCGGTCTCGACGGTGAGCCGGAAGGTGACGTCGCTGGAGGAGCAGCTTGGGGTGACGCTGCTGCAGCGGACGACCCGCAAGCTCAGCCTGACCGCGCAGGGCCGCGCCTATTACGATCAATGCCGCGAGCCGCTTGCCCATATCCTCGATGCCGAGCAGGTGCTCACGCAAACACAGAGAAAACCGGAAGGTCTGCTGAAGATCTCCGTGCCGGTTATTTTCGGGCAGGAGGTGTTTTACGAATTTGTCTCTGCCTTCCTGAAAAAATATCCCGATATCCAGATCGATCTCTTCGTCACCAATCTGTTCCTCGATCTGATCGCGGAGAATGTCGATCTCGCCATCCGCTTCGGCGAACTCAAGGATTCGACCATCGTTGCGCAGCGGCTCGGCAAGAGCGTGCGCTACCTGGTCGCGACACCGGACTATCTGAAGGGCAGGGTGCTCCCGTCAAAGCCTGAAGACCTGAAGGACCATCGGTGCGTTCTGCTGAACGGCCGCAACTGTGAGGCGGAATGGCATCTGGTCAGCGGGCGCAAATCGGTTCGCCTGCAGGTATCGGGGTCGGTCTCGAGCCGGGATTTCGATGCGGTGAGCGCTTTCACCTATCGCGGACACGGTATCGGATTGTTGCCTTCGACCTATTGCGACGAGCAGATTAAAAGAGGCGAACTCATCCGCCTGCTGCCGGACTGGTCGTCGGAGGAAATCTTTGTACATGCCGTCTATCCCACACGGCGCTTCCTGCCCTCGAGATTGCAGGTCTTTCTTGATGCGCTGAAGGCCTGGAAGAACCCCTTGTGGTTGCCATTGCATTGAGTTCCTTCGAAGGGCGGGGCGGTGCTCCAGCCATCACGGAAACATTCCGGACATCACCGAAAATTGAAGCCGTATGTGCGGGCGGGCGTCCTGCGTCGGCCAAGCTGTGTTAGAGTTTGCCGGCTTGGATGGCGCGGGGATTGGATTGCCAATGCTGACGACGCTTGCGGTGCTTATCGGTCTTTCCGGCCTCGTCCCGGCAGCGCAGGCGGGGGGAGATGAGGTCGACGTGACCCTCGTGCTTGCCGTCGACACCTCGCGGTCGATGGATTTCGAGGAGATCGGCATCCAGCGCGAGGGTTATGTCGAAGCACTCAAGCACAAGGAATTCATCAATGCGGTGAAGGGCGGTCTGACCGGCCGCATCGCCATCAGCTATTTCGAATGGGCAGGCTATGTCGTCCAGGATTCGGTGATCGACTGGCAGGTGATCGAGACGGAAGGGGACGCGATCGCTTTTGCCGACAAGCTCGAAGCCCGGCCGATCGCCACGCAGCGGCGCACATCGATCTCCACCGCGATCGCCCAAGGCGCCAGCATGATCGTTTCCAGTCCCTTTCAGTCCAGGCGACAGGTGATCGACGTTTCCGGCGACGGCCCGAACAACTCAGGCAATCCCGTCACACCCACCCGCGACAAGGCGGTGGAGGCCGGTATGATCATCAATGGCCTTGCCATCATGCTGCGGCCTTCCGATGCGCCCAACGGGCTCGACAAATATTACGAGGATTGTGTCATCGGCGGTCCCGGCGCCTTCGTGCTGCCGGTCCGCAAGATCGAGGATTTCGCCGTTGCCGTGCGCCGCAAGCTGGTGCTGGAGATCAGCGGCCTTTCCCCGCCGGCAACGGTGCAGAAGACAGCCGCCGCCCCGCCGGCGACCGACTGCCTGATCGGGGAAAAGCAGTGGCGGGACATGTTCGACCGCTGAGCGGTTCGCTCCAGGTGATGGTCACGCCCTTGTTGCGCACTTGCTCTTCTTCCCAACCTGATGCTCCCACCGCCGCTTTGCCTACGCGACGCAGATGCCGGGAACCGCGACCTTCTGGAAGAGATGCGGGGAGGCGATGGCGGAGGAGGGGTAGGAGGAGAGCTTCGCCCTGAACTCCGGATGCGAGAATGCCGCCCTGAACTCGGCGGTCGATTCCCAGACGGCGTAGTTGAGATAGGCAGGACTTTCGCCGATGGCGCGATGCAGCTGGGTGGAGATGAAGCCCGGCTGCCGTTTCATGAAAGCTGCATCGGCCTGCCAGGCATCAAGGAAAGCCTGCTCATCGGCCTTGTCGAGTGTGAAGAGGTTGATGAGGACGATCGCGGACGCATCGAGTGCGATTTGACGATCGATCGGGAAGGCAGGGTCCATCGGGCGCATGAGCGACATGGTCGACTCCATCTGATTTGGTTACATGATGTCAATCTGGTGATAAGGATACATATTTCCTTTGACATCATAATGTCAATATAGATACATGGTGACAAATGTCCAAGCCTCAACGAAGCCCGGCTGGAACAGCCTTGACCGACCTCATTCTGGATCTCTTCCGGCTCAACAACCGGATGATCAACGCGGGCGACAAGCTCGTCGACGGGCTCGGCCTGACCAGCGCCCGCTGGCATGTCCTCGGCACCGTCGTCACAGCAGGCCGGCCACAGCCGGTCGCATGGCTGGCGCGCGACATGGGCGCCAACCGCCAGAACGTTCAGCGTATCGTCAACGATCTGGAGAAGGAGGGGCTTCTGGTGTTCCAGCCCAATCCGCATCACCGGCGGGCGCAGCTCGTCGCCCTGACGGACAAGGGAAACCAGGCATATGAAACCGCCATGCGCCTGCAGGCCCCGTGGGTCGACATGCTCTCGGAAGGGCTTCAGGTCGAGGATCTCAAAACCACGCATGCCGTCATGAAGGCGCTGCGCAACAAACTGGAAGGACATGGAGATGTTGAAGAGCAGGCCTGATCGCTATGGCGCAATAGCGGTCTCGATCCACTGGCTGAGCGCGGTTCTGATCCTGGCGCTGCTCGGCTCCGGCTTCCGGGCCGCCAACGCCATGGATGCGGCCACCAAGGCCGGGTTGCTGCGCTTCCACATTCCGGTGGCGATCGTCGTCCTGCTTCTCACAGCTCTTCGCATTGTCTGGTGGTGGCGTTTCGATCGCAAGCCTGCGCCGGTGGAGGCATCGCCTCGCTGGCAGGAGCGCCTCGCGCTTTGTCCACGGCGCCTTCTACATCTTCATTCTCGGTATGGTCGCCAGCGGCATCGGCATGATGATCCTCAGCGGTGCGGCTCCGGCGGTTTTCGGGGCGCCCGGCGCCATGCTGCCTGATTTCACTGCCTATCCGCCGCGCGGCCCGCATGGGCTCGGCGCCTTCCTGCTGGTCGGCCTGCTGGTCTTCCATGCCGGTGCCGCGCTCTATCACCAGCTTGTCCGCGGCGATCATCTGTTGCGGCGAATGTGGTATGGCGGCTGAGGTCGACTCACGAGGCGGCAACGCTCCTTGCCTTTATTTGACGTCCAGAGCGCCCGCGTCGCCGTTGGAGCATCGCGAGGGGCACTTCGGGGTGAGGCGCTCGTGAGTGCCGGTGGTGACGACCTCGCCTTGCCTACAACGGCAGCTGCTTGCCGGCCTGCTCGCTGACCATGTATTCGGCGTACCAGTCCGGCCAGCCTTCATCATGCTTGCCGCCGTTTCGCTTCTCGTGTTCGCCGTGGGCGATTGCCGCGCGGCGCAGTGCTGACGCAAGCTCGTTTGACGTCGTGAATTTCGTCTCGTCGGCGTCGATGCGTCCGGGCAGTCGCGTGGTGACTTCCTGGAACAGCCAGCCGTTGCCGTCGGGATCCTTGAACGAGGCGAAGGAGCGGTAGCTGCGGTGCTCGGGATCGCGGCCGGCGACGCGCAGCCGTCCGAAGAGATAGGGTTCGTCCTTGCCGGCATAGACGCCGGCAGCGTCATGGAACACTTCGCTCACGTCGATGCCGCGAGCGATGAGATCGCGGCGGGCGGCCTCGATATCGGAGACAACAAGGTAGAGACCCTGGGCGGAGCCGGGTGCCGCCGCGGTGACGTTCTTGCCGAAGATGATCGCGCAGCCGGAGCCCGGCGGGGTAAACTGGATCACGCGGAAATCGGCGTCATTGGCAAAGTCGGCGTCGAGCCGCCAGCCCAGGCCGTCATAAAATCGTTTGGCGCGGTCGACGTCGGCAACGGGAATGACGATCACTTCCAGCTTGGTGTCGACGGGCCGTGTATTCGGGGTCTCGATGGGGGTTTCACTGCGCATTGCATTGCTCATCTTCAGCTCCTTGAGGTTTGGACGCATTAAGAATGGCGATACATGTCGGCGGTCAGTGGACCACAGCGCGGCAAGGGCGTCGAATCAATTATTCTGTCGGTATTGAACCGTTTTGGCGGATTCCGCTGCAAGGCAAGGCGTCGCTTGAGATGGCGGACCCGACTGGGGTGGCAGGATCTGCCGGTCCGATGAGACGGCGGAACCGGTTCCCGCCGTCTTCGTCCGTCACTCTGCGGCTCGTCGAGCCGGCGCGGGGAAATGAATATCCTTACGCGGCAAGAGCGGCGCGCGTTTTGCCGATCGTCAAAGCCGCCTTTGCAGCCTCGCGCCCTTTCTCGACGAAATGCGCGCGGTAGATCTGCTTATGGTGTTCGGTTTCCTGATATTGATGCGGCGTCAGCGAAACCGACAGCACCGGTACGCCGGTATCCATGCCGGCGCGCATCAGCCCATCGACGACGGCCTGGGCGACGAATTCGTGGCGGTAAATTCCGCCGTCGACGACGAAGGCGGCGGCAATAACGGCGCCGTAGCGCCCGGTTGCAGCAAGGTCGCGCGACAGCAGCGGCATTTCGAATGCGCCGGGAACATCGAACACATCGACCTGCTCGGCCGGAATGAGCTGGTAGAAGCCGTCAAGGGCGCGGTCGACGATGTCGGCGTGCCAGCTGGCTTTGATAAAGGCATAACGGGTGGGTGTCACGGTAATCTCCTTTGGCGAACAGACACATCACCCAAGGCGATCACGAACGTCCCCGACAGCCCGCAAGGGCGGCAGGAACGCACGTTCTCTTTCATCCGGACTATGACCGTCGGCTCAGGCATCTCACCTGATCTGCTGACCCTTCCGAAGAAGGCGCTCGCGGGCTCGCAACTGGAATTGCATACCGCCGGTAGGGACTTTCACCCCGCCCTGAGAACGGCGGGGACAATAGGGGGAAGGTGAGGGACTGGCAATAGGAGGAAATGATTTAGCGGCGACCAGTTGTTTTCCACGCACCTCATTAGCGGCACGGCATCCTCCACGGTCCCTCATCCTGAGGCTCTCTTCGGCGTTTTTGCTCCGGGCGCTGGCGGGCGTCCGTCGATCGCGACAGGCGATCCCTCTTGCTGACGATGGGCGCGCGCCTACATGCTCCGGTGAGGACATCCACGTCAGAACAACAGGACGGAACAGGATACGCCGTCTTCGCTCGAGGCGAGGCAGAGCAGCAACCATGGGAGATCGTGATGCCTGAAGCTTTCGTCGTTCACCGCGAAGCGCATATCGCAGCGCCGCCGGCTGCCGTGTTTGCGCTGATGACCGACCCGGAAAAGATCCTGCGCTGGATGGGAACGCAGGCGCAGGTCGAGCCGCAGCCCGGCGGGCTCTATCTCGTCAACGTCACCGGCGCCCGCTTTGCGCGCGGTTCGTTTCGCGAGGTGGTGCCGGTTCATCGCCTTGCCTACAGCTTCGGCTGGGACGGCAGCGAGGTGGTGCCGCCGGGATCCAGCCTGGTCGAGATCGACCTGATCGAGCAGGGCGGCGGAACGCTGCTGCGGCTCACGCATAGCGGCCTGCCGAGTGCCGATCAATGCGCCGGCCATGCGGAAGGCTGGGCCCATTATCTCGGGCGGCTGACCGAGGTCGCCGCCGGGCGTGACCCAGGTCCCGACCCTTTTTACGGCAGGACATGAACGGTTTTCCGTCGGCAGCGGGGTTGCTGGAAGTGTTTGCCGCAGTGGGGAAAATTGCCGACCGGCGCTCCAATCGGCCGTCCGAAAGCGCTTCTTTTTCTCCCGCAGACATGAACACGCAGTTCATCTCCAGTTCAATTTGGCGGACCTAAGGTGGTCACGGCTGGATTGAATTGGAGTTCGTTATGAAGGCACTTTCTATCGCGGCTGCCTTGCTCGCTGGCAGCCTTTCGATCGGCACGGCGCAGGCGATGCCGAGCGCGACGATCAAAGTTGAGAGCACTGTCACAAAGGTCGACTACGCCTGCGGTCGCGGCTGGCACCTGACGCGCTGGGGCGAATGCCGGCGAAACTGGCGCCGCCCGCCGCCGGTCGCTTTCTACGGTGGTCCGCCCCGCTGGGGCTGGGAGCGGCGTCACCGGGATTGGGATGGCCCGCGCTGGCGCCATGAGCGGCGCTGGGAGCGCGACCGCCGCTGGCGTGATGACTACTAAGGGCTTCATTCAGAGGTAAATATGGAGGGGCCGGTGCGATGTTTCGCCCGGCCTTTTCGCATGCAAGCCGGCAATTGTCCGGTTCGGTCAGATCTTGCTGATGAGCCAGTGTTCGCCGTCGATGAGTTCTTCGAGCTCGATCGGATCCTTGACGCCGAATTCATACCATTCGATAAGTTCCTTCGCCTTGCGGCTGCTCTCTTCCGCCTTCAGCTCGACCTGATACCTTTCGCACCACCGCCGAAGGATCGATGTCAGCAGTGCCATATCATTCCCATCCAGCGGATCTTTCGGCCAGAATATCGTACCCCTCAATCACACGATGACGAATGGCTCCATAATGGAATCAAAACCGCGCAATTTTAAAGTGTTTATTTTCTGTTTTCCATCGCCGTGAGCTCTTTTTTGACAGGGATGTGGGCGTCCTTTGCGGAGCGCCCCTTGCGTCGAGAGAGATGTCTTCACGAACAGGCGGGATTGCAGGCCGTTATCTCAGGGGAGGTCGGCTTGCGGGTGCCCTGAGGCGTGTGCCATCATCGCGATATGGATCTGCCATCTCCTCTTGCCTGGCTGGTTGACGAGGCCGGTGCCTCGCCGGGTCCCGAACGGTTTCTGGCCGAGCTCGGGCGCCGGTTGCTGGCTGACGGCCTGCCGCTTTCCGGCGGTGCGCTGACGCTTTCGGTGCCGCATCCGATCATCGCGCGGCGCACCTGGCTGTGGCGGGCCGAGACCGGAGCCGTCATCGAGGCGTTGGCCTTTGCTGCGGCTCCGCAAAGCGAGGCCGGGCGCGAGTGGCTGGCCGGGCTCGGCTCGGTGTGGGAGACCAGGATCGGGCGGGACAATCAGGCATCGGATGCCCCGCTGCTTGGCTGGGCGGGGCCTTCCCACGCGGCAGGGAACAGCGCATTCAGCCCGGCCGAGGCCAGCCGGCTCTGCGAGGTCGCGCGTTTTGCCGCAGCGCCGCTCGCCGCTTTGGCGGCGCGGGAGGCCCGGGCCGCGCTGCTCGAAGCCTATCTCGGCCGGCGCAGCGCCGCCCGGGTGCAGGCCGGCGCGCTTGCCCGCGGCACCGGCGAGACCATCCGCGCCGCCCTTCTCTGTGCCGATCTGCGCGATTTCACCGCACTCTCCGAGGTGACCGAGCCTCATGTGATGATATCAGCCCTGGACGCCTGGTTCGACCGTATCGCCGGCGCCGTGCACGCGTTCGGCGGCGAGGTGCTGAAATTCATCGGCGACGGCGTGCTGGCGATCTTTCCGGTCACGGCCGCGTCGGGCGAGGGCGACGCCGCCCGAGGGGATCGCGAGGCCTGCGAGGCCGCCCTTCGAGCGGTCGCCGCCAGCCGTGCCGGCATGGCCCATCTCGACCAGGTGCGCCAGGCGCAGGGGCTGGCGCCGCTGCCCTTCGGCGCAGCACTGCATTTCGGCGAGATCCTGTGGGGCAATATCGGCGCTGCCGATCGGCTGGACTTTACCGCCATCGGCCCCGCGGTCAATCTGGTCAGCCGGCTGGAAGGGCTGTGCAAGCCGCTCGGCCGAAGCGTGCTGATCTCGGGTGCGGTGGCAGCGAATACGACGACGAAGCTGATGCCGCTCGGAGAGCACAGCTTGCGCGGCATCGCCCAGCCTTGTGCGGTGTTCACGCTGCCGGCCGATTGAGCCGCGGGCAGGCGCCGATATCTTTACAAAGAAAAATTTGCAAAGATATCTTTGCAATAGTACGCTTCGAGCATGAAAACACCGCGCCCGCAGCCTCAATCCGTCACAGCACCCCGAACCATCAGCCGCGTGGTGCCCGATCCGACCGCGTTGAAGGCGCTGGCGCATCCGGTCCGGTTGCGCATGCTCGGCATGCTGCGGGTCGATGGACCCGCCACGGCGACGCAGCTGGCAGTGCGGTTGGGCTTAAACAGCGGCGCCACCAGCTATCATCTGCGCCAGCTCGCCCAGTACGGCTTCATCGAGGAGGCGCCGCACGTTTCGCGGCGCGACCGCTGGTGGCGCGCCAGTCACGAGCTGACCTCGGTGCCGGCAAGCGAGGCCGAGGGCGAAGCGCTCGATCTCGATCTCGCCTTCAATCAGGCGGTACTCTCCCTGCAGGTCGGCCAGATGCAGCAGGCGCTGGAGGAGTATGCCGAGCTGCCGGCGGAATGGCGCAAGGCGAGCGCTGCCAACGACGTCATCATCCCGATGACGGCGGAGCAGGCCGAGGCCCTGACCAGGCAGTTGACCGACATCATCCTCGAAGCCATGCGGGTGGCTCTGCCTTTGGGCGAGGCGACCGTTCCGGGCATGGTGCCTTTCTCGATTATGCTGCACGCCTTTCCCTATCCGGGCCGGCTCCCGCATCGCGAGGAGGAGGGTGAGTCATGAGAAGGGGTCGGCCTTTCCTGGCGCTTGCCGCAGCCGAGACGCTTTCGCTTTCCGGCACGCGGCTGTCGACCATCGCCATTCCCTGGCTGGTGCTGGTCGCCACGGGCAACCCGGTTCTGACAGGGCTGACGGCGATGATGGAGATGCTGCCCTATGTCCTCGCCAAAGCGCTCGGCGGGCCGCTGATCGACCGCGTCGGCCCGAAGCGCATCGCTGTCGTCTGCGACACCGCCTCGGTGGCCGTGGTGATGCTGGTGCCGTTGCTCGACCGGCTCGGCCTGCTTGGTATGCCGGTCCTGCTACCGATTGTCTTTGCCATGGGTGTGCTGCGCGGTCCATCCGATGCCGCCAAACAGGCGATGGTGCCCGATATCGCCGAACTGGCCGATGTGCCGCTTGAGCGGGTGACCGGGCTGATTGGCGCCATCGAGCGGCTGGCCTCGACGGCGGGTGCGGCCGGCGCCGGTGCGCTGATCAGCCTGATCGGCCCGGGCCAGGCGCTCATCGTCAATGCCGTCACCTTCGCTGCCGCCGCGCTGATCGTGGGCGTAGGCATCCCCGGGCTGCAAAGCATGCCCAGGCTGCGAAGCATGCCAGGGTTGCCCAGCATGCCGGGGCCGCGCAGCACTCCCGAGGCCCGGCCGGACGGGATATCCTCTTATCTCGACGATCTCCGGGAAGGCTGGCGCTTTCTGCGCGGTGATGCGGTGCTCGTCAGCATCGTCGTCATGGTGGCGACCACCAATCTGCTGGACCAGGCCTATGGGGCAGTGCTGCTGCCCGTCTGGACGCAGAGCTCGGGCCATGGCCCGGAATTGCTGGGGGCGATGTTGGCGGCCTTCACCGGCGCCTCGATCGTAGGTGCTGCGATTGCCGCTGCGATCGGAGAACGGATGCCGCGCCTGATGGTCTTTACCGTGGCCTTCCTGCTGACCGGATTTCCGCGCTTTTTCATCCTTGCGCTGGATGCGCCGCTCACCCTCATCTTCGTCACCCTGGCAATCGCAGGATTTGCCTCGGGCTTCCTTAATCCGATCCTGTCGGCAGTGATTTTCGAGCGCATCCCCAAGCCGCTGACCGGCCGCGTCACCGCAATGAACGCCGCCCTGTGCTTTGCCCTCATCCCCTTCGGCGGCCTCGTCGGCGGCGCACTGATCAGCACGATCGGCCTTGCGGCGGCGTTGCTGCTCACCGGGCTTGCCTATCTCGCGGCAACGCTCTTTCCCTTGGCGCTGAAAAGCTTCCGCGGCTTCAACAAGCCTATCGCCGAGAGCTAGCGTCGCGGTGGCGTGCCTGGACCCTGGCCCTCGAGCTCGTCGACCATCAGGTCAATGAAGCGGCGGACGCGCGATTCCAGCGGGCGCTTGTCGGGATAGTGCGTGACGATCTTGGCCTCATCGGTTTCGAGGTCGGGCAAGACCTGCCGCAGACGGCCGGCGGCGAGATCGTCGGCGATAAGAAAGTCGGGAAGCAGCGCGATGCCCAGCCCCGCCAGGGCGGCGCCGCGGATCGCCTCTGCGCTGTCGAGCCTCAGGCGGCTGCGGCCCTGCGCCGTGATCCAGGAACCGCCTTTGCCGCGAAAACGCCAGCCGTGCCTTTGATTGCGGCTGGCGAAAATCAGGCAGTCGTGGGCTGCGAGATCGTCGATATCACGCGGCTCGCCGCGTTCAATGAGGTAGGACGGCGAGGCGCAGAGCCGTGTCCTGTAGGTGGCGATCGCGCGCGAGATCAGCCGGGTGTCCGACGCCGTCGGGCCGATCCGGATCGCCAGATCGAAGCCTTCCTCGACGACGTCGGCGAAGCGATCGGTGAAGCTCATCTCCACCTGGATGTCGGGCCAGGCGCGAAGATATTTTTCAAGCAGCGGCAGCAGGACAAGCCGTCCGAAGGCATCGGGAACGCTGAGCCTGAGAACGCCCCGTGGCGTATTGCTCCGGCCCGCCACGCTCGCTTCAGCCTCGTCGACCGATGCGAGGATCTGCAAGCCGTGCTCGTAGAATACACGCCCTTCGTCTGTCAGGTTCAGCGTCCTCGTCGTGCGGTTGAGCAGGCGCGCGCCGAGCCTGTCTTCCAGGCGGATGACGGCTTTTCCTGCCGCCGAACGGGAGAGGCCCATGGCCTGGCCGCCGGCGATAAAGCTTCCGGCATCGACGACGGCCATGAAGATCAGGATATCGTTCAGGTTCGTGCGCGGCATCAGGCAACTCGAGCGGTTCGGCTACATGAATAAGTCGATCAGTCATGAGATCGATTCAAGGCTCGGACCATCAACGCTCACCCAAGGCGAAAGGTCCGTGCGCGTCGCTCCTGTATCGAGTTAAGGCTTGGAGTTGTGGTTTGGCCTTCGCGCATCAACTCATCGAAATCCGCGCCGTCGCCTGCATCGGCTGACGATGGCCCGGGCTCTGTCGAATGGGCGTGGGGAAGCCGGGCTACAGCATGTCGCCGAGACTCCAGTGGTTGTTCCATCGGATATCGATCTCGTCGTCGACATTCTGATATCTGATGTCGGTGGAAAGGCGCAGCCGTCGGCTGCGGTCCTGGTTGGTGGTCGAAGCGTGGATCATGTAGGGCGAGTGAAGCACCACGTCACCGGCCTCATAATCGGCGGCGAGCCAGCGGGTGTCGAAGCGCTCCGCCAAATCGGGGAGATCCTTCGAAACCCAGCCGCCTTCGGCCATGTGGCGGTTATAGGCGCTGATCCGCTCTTCCGGAGAAAGCTCGCCGCTTGTGGCCTGGAACTCGGCCTCCATCTTGATGCCCAGCGCGTGCGAGCCTTCGAGGTAGATGAGGCCTCCCATCTCGGCGGGGATGTCGCCGATCGGAATCCAGGCGGTCACCAGGCGGCTGGTGCCGCCGCGGAGATAGACGAGATCATAGTGGGCCGGCGTGGCCGTCGGCGATCCCGGCTGGACGAAACGCATGATCTTGCGCTTGTGCAGATAGGAGATGCCCTGCAGGAAATCGTCCATGAAGCGGGCGAGCGGCGGCTGCGCGCAAAAACCTTCATAGGCGGCGGAACGGACGAGCGACATCAGGCGCCGGTCCGCCAGGCTCCTGTCGAAGCCGGCTGCAGACGCGATGCCCAGCGAAAAATCGCTTGCAGGCTCGACCAGCCCTGTTTCGGCGAGGCGCTCGAAAACCCAGCGGCGGAAATCGATGACATCGGTCCGCGGCAGAAGGCCTTTCAGCCAGACATAGCCATCGTCCTGGTAGCGACGGCGGATGGCGTCGACGCCGATGGCGGGATCGGTCGGCGTGAGCCAGCCCGTCCGCTCGGCAGGCAAGGTCCTGCCGTGGGCGGCAAGGGGAAATTCCGGCTTTCGGGCCTGCACGGTCTGGGCAGCAATTGACATTTCGGCCTTCCCTAGGTTGACTTGATTGCCGCTATTTAGCTGATCCGCAGGGGCAGCCGACATAGAGGAAAGCCATAGCTGGACTTTTCGCTCATCATGAAAGACGCCGAAGCCATCTATCGATCACCGCTTGACGCGGCCGGCGGACTTGCGGTCACCGGCAGCGGCAGGCAGCATGCCAGCCATGCGGTGACGGAGCGGAAACTTCCGAGTTTCGCCGTCGTTCTGGTGGAGCGCGGGCAGGGCTGGCTGGAAACCGCCGCCAGCGGCCGCCTCAGTCTGGCGGGACCGGCGCTCTTCTGGCTGTTTCCCGGCCGCGCGCATTCCTATGGCCCCGACGAAGGCGGCTGGGACGAGCGCTGGGCACTTTTCGAAGGATCCTTCACGCGGGACTTCGTCAGGCTGAGGCTGATTGCCGAGCGACATCCGGTCGTCGCCTTGTATCATCTCGATGAGCTGTCGCGGCTCTTTGCCAAGCTTCATACCGATCTGCTTGACGATACCAACCTCGGCCAGGCGTCGGCGGCATTGATGCTGCATCGCATCGTCATATCAGCCGCCGGACAGGCCAGCGGCGCGGCCGATCGACGCCGGGAAAGGCCTGATATGGCCGACATCGTAGAAACGCTGCGGCGGCGGGCGATGCAGCCGCTTGATCTCGCGGCCTTCGCCGCCGAGCACGGCATGTCGCCGGCCACGTTGCGCCGGCGGTTCACGCTCGAAACCGGATTGCCGCCCAAGGCATTCCAGCTTCGGGCGCGCATGGACCATGCCAAACAGCTGCTGGCAACCACCGACGAAAAGATCGAAACCGTCGCCGCCATGATCGGCCTGGATGATCCGTTTTATTTTTCGCGGATCTTTCACGAACGCGAGGGCTGCAGCCCGCGCGAATTCCGCGCGAGGTACAGGCGGGTTTGAGCGTCAGCGCCAGCCGAGCGCCGGGGCGACGTGGGTCAGGATCGCTTCGATGACATGGGCGTTGTAGGCGACTCCGAGCTGGTTGGGAACGGTGAGCAGCAGCGTGTCGGCCTCGGCGATCGCCTCGTCTTCGGCGAGTTGCTTGATCAGCGCATCAGGTTCGGCGGCGTAGCTGCGTCCGAAGATCGCCCGGGTCTTCTCGTCGATGAAACCGATCTTGTCGCCCTCGTCGTTGCCGTAGCCGAAATAGGCGCGATCGCGGTCGTCGGTGAGCGCGAAGATGCTGCGGCTGACCGAGACGCGCGGCTGGCGCGTATGGCCGGCTGCCTTCCAGGCTTCGCGATAAGCGCGGATCTGTTCGGCCTGCTGGACGTGGAACGGCTCTCCCGTTTCGTCGTCCTTCAGCGTCGAGCTCTGCAGGTTCATGCCGAGCTTGGCGGCCCAGACGGCGGTGGCGTTGGAGCTTGCGCCCCACCAGATCCGCTCGCGCAGGCCTTCCGAATGCGGCTCGAGACGCAGCAGGCCCGGCGGGTTCGGAAACATCGGCCGCGGGTTCGGCTTGGCAAAACCTTCGCCGCGCAGCACTTCGAGGAAGACTTCGGCGTGATGGCGCGCCATGTCGGCCTCGCTCTGACCTTCGGGCGGGGCATAGCCGAAATGGCGCCAGCCATCGATCACCTGCTCGGGCGAACCGCGGCTGATGCCGAGCTGCAGCCGGCCGCCGGCGATGAGGTCGGCCGCACCGGCATCCTCGGCCATATAGAGCGGGTTCTCGTAGCGCATATCGATGACGGCGGTGCCGATCTCGATCCGGTTGGTTCTTGCGCCGACGGCTGATAGCAGCGGGAAGGGGGCCGCCAGTTGGCGGGCGAAATGATGCACGCGAAAATACGCTCCGTCGGCGCCGAGCTCCTCGGCCGCGACCGCAAGGTCGATCGACTGCAGCAGCGCATCGGCCGCCGAGCGCGTCTGCGATTGAGGCGAGGGCGTCCAGTGCCCGAACGAGAGGAAACCGATCTTCTTCATGCCGCGCCTTTTTCCGTTGCATCTGATGGTGGATGGGTCATGGCATAGTTTCGGGCAGGAAGACAATCGGAAGCGGGTGGGTGTGGCGTATCACTTATCCGGCATTTGGCGCGCTATCTTGCGCTGCCCCGGGAGAGTGTCGCGTGATCACCCCTTTCCTCCGTCATTCCTGTGCTCGTCAGAGGAATCCAGCCACCGCGCGTCTGCGCGGTGAATGAATCGAACACGCCTATGAAGGAAGTCTCCTGCGCCCAAGGACTTGGGCGCACTGGATTCCTGTGACGAGCACAGGAATGACGGTGGGTGGGGTGACGTCGCGCTACACTTTCCGACACATAATGGTGGGATGGTCCCGAACGCCGGATGGCCCGATCGATGAAGCCCCATAGCGTTCATGCCGCGCGACATCCTCCAGCTGCTTGTGTGCGGCGTTGAATACCTGCGGTGGCATGCGCCGGCTGGCACCGTCTTGCTAAAGCGCCCGCACTTCGTCGGCGAAGGTCGGGAATCGCCGAATTCGCGAGAGTTTTTCTGGAATCATTCAAATGAAATTAAGGAGATAGTGTTTTCATCAGCTGGTATTTTAGGAGATTATATGTTTCGCGTTTTTTCGTTTTTTCTGGTGCTTTTCTTTTTTGCGATAGGGTCTGCGAATGCCGCCGAGGGTGACTGGCAAGTGGCCAGGGCCAGCCAGCAGGTGAATTTCACCGTCGACAAGCGGAACTGGGTGGCGGTTCGAGCGGGAGACATCATCCCCAACACCGCCTGGATATCGACCGGCCCAAGGGGACGCGTTCAGCTGGTGCGCGGCGTCGAAAGCATTTCGTTTCAGCCCAACACCGTCGCGGGCGTCTTCACGTCGGACTTTGGCGAGAGGAAGACGGAGGTCGTTGAGCAGGCGGGCGTGCTCGATCTGGAGATCGAGAAACGCAGCAAGCCGCATACAACAGTCCAGACGCCTTTCCTGGCGGCCGTCGTGAAGGGCACGATTTTCCGGGTCTCCGTCTCGAAATCTGCGGCTGAGGTTTCGGTCAACCGCGGCCTGGTGCAGGTGACCTCGTTTGCGAGCGGTCAAAGGGCGAATGTCGGGCCCGGGCAGGGCGCATCCGTCGACGGCGTGAAAGGGATGACGGTTTCCGGCGACGTTTCGACGCCTGTGGTGACCGCGGTCGCCCCGTCGGTGGCGAGAGTACCTGCCGTCGGCGCGACGACGCTCAACGGGCAGACCGAGACAGAGAGTTCGAAGGCATCCAGCACGCCTTCATCCGTTTCCAATAGCGCCGGCTCGGGCGGCCGAGATAGTGCTTCCGGCTCCTTCGGCAGCGAGGGCCGCAACGGCAATCACTATGGCGCCGATAATGCCTCCAGCAACGGCAGCATGAATGCAGCCAGCAATGGAAACGGGAGCGGGAAGGATAAGGACAAGCAGGATAAGAAAGACAAAAAGGACAAGAAGGACAAAAAAGACAAGGACAAAGGCAAGGGGAAACGATGACGACTGAGGTTTCCCGGCCGGCCGACGCGAAAGGTTTCCGTCCTTGATGAAGGGCGGTCGTGGTTTTCGGCTGTCGGGCTTGCGCCCAGTCAGGCTGTTGTTCATCCTGATGATGATCGGCCTGCCGCTCTCTTGGCAAGTCCTGCCCTTCGTGAATTATCTCGACAATGGCCTGGTGAGCTGGCGCTTCAGCGCAGCGCCACGCGCGGCGTCCGGAAATATCGTCTATGTCGCGATCGATAAGCGCAGTCTCGATGCGGTCGGCACGTGGCCGTGGCCGCGCAGTCTTTATGCCGAGCTCATCGACAAGCTGACTGCGGCAGGCGCCGGCGACATCTTTATCGACGTCGATTTCAGCACGCCCTCGAGCTCTGCCGAGGATGGTCGGCTGGCCAAGGCTCTGGCTGATGCCGGAGGCGGCGTGATCCTACCGGTCTTCAAGCAGTATCTCGGCGCCGAAGCCGGCTCGCAGACGGTGGTGACGCGGCCGATTTCTGATTTCGCCGAGAATGCCTGGCTTTCCCTCGCCAATGTCAGCCTCGACGGCGACGGTACGGTCAGGCGGTTCGATCTCGGTGATAATCTCGACAATCAGCCGACACAGAGCGTTGCCGCAGTGCTGGCGAAATTCGACAGGGCGGCAGGCTCCTATCCGATCGATTATTCGATCGCCCCGGCGAGCGTCCCGACATTCTCGCTGTCGGATGTTCTTGCGGGGACGGTCGGCAGGCGCGACTTGGAAGGGCGGTCGGTGGTGGTCGGCGCCTATGCGACCGAGCTGAAGGATATTTTCCCGGTTCCAGTCTATGGCGCGCTGCCCGGCGCAATGCTTCATATCCTCGCTTCCGAAACGATCCTGCAGAAGCGGCTGCTCGAGGACATCGACCAGATGCCGCTGGAGCTTCTCTTTGCCGCAGCCGTTATCGCGCTCGCCCTTGGAATGCGCAGTCGGCCCGCAGCCCATGCTGTGGCGCTTGCTCTTGCCATCGTCGCCGCTGGCGAAGTGACGGCCTTCCTTGTTCAGAAGGATCATGCTCTCATTATTCACACGGTGCGGCCGTGGATCATTCTTCTTGTTGGTCTCTTGCTGTTGTTGAACGAGAAGGTCGATTTCGGCCGGTTCCTGGTCGAGCTTGCCAATGCCGAGCAGCGCAACACGCGCCGGCTGCTCGAGAGGATCGTGGCAGACAGCGCCGACGCCGTCATCGCCTTCGACGATGCGTTCCGAATTCTCAACGAAAGCGCCTCGGCCGCGGCGATGCTGGCTTTGGAGCCACGGGCAGATGGGCGCAGAACGCTTGACGCGATGGTCCCGTCCTCTCTCGTTCATCGCATCGTCAAGCTTGCTTCGGATTATGTGGCGCAGCCGGGCACGATCCACGCCTGCACCGCGCGTTTTTCTCTTCAAACCGAGCGAGGGACAAAGCATCTCGAGGCAGCGATCACCATTTCGCCCGTCGAGCGGCCCGGCGAATCCGGCATCGTCGCCACGAAATCCTTCATCGGCAGCCTGATCGTCAGGGACATGACCGCCCGCCGGCGGTACGAAGATAAGCTTCAGCGCCTGTCCGAGTTCGACGAGTTGACCGGTCTGATGAACAGGCGCGAATTCCGTCGTCGCCTCGATCGGCTCGACGGCGAATGCCATGTGATTGCGCTGGGGTTGCACCGTTTCTCCGTACTGAATACAGCGATGGGACGGGATGTCGGGGACGAGGTGTTGAGGGCCGTCTCCGCGCGGATGGAGGAGGAGGGCGCAATCAGCCTCGTCGGGCGGCTGGGGGGCGATGTCTTCACGGCCGTTATCCCGGTGTCCGAGGAGTGCGGTCAGGAGCGGTGCGCGCAGCTCATCCTTGATCTTTTCAGAGAGCCGTTCGAGCTTGGCGGTTCGATGATCCACGTCGCCGCCCGGCTCGGGATCTGCACCAGCCAGGCGCGCAACGGCGACGCCGACATCTGGATTCAGAACGCCGAAATTGCGCTCGACGACGCCAAGCGGGTGGCCGGCAGCGGATGGAGCGCCTACGATCCGGTAGCCGCCCTGCGACAGCATCAATCGCGGCTGCTCGAGCGGCAGATGCGCGGTGCCCTCGAGCGCCGCGAATTCTTCCTGTTGTATCAGCCGCAGGTGGATCTCAAGACCGGCAAACTGGTCGGTGCGGAAGCCCTTTTGCGCTGGAAGCATCCGGAGTTCGGGCTGGTTTCGCCGGCAGACTTCATTCCCGTTGCCGAAGCCAGCGGCTTCATCTGCGATCTCGGCTGCTGGGCGCTTGCCGAAGCATGCCGGGCGGCGGCCGAATGGCCTGATGGACTCAATCTCGCCGTCAACGTATCACCGATCCAGTTTTCCCGGCCGGAGCTGGTTGCCGAGGTCAAGGCTGCGTTGGCGACAAGCGGCCTGCCGGCCTCGCGACTGCATCTCGAAATTACCGAATCCGCCTTTGTCGACGGCAGCGAGCAGGTCATGTCGGTCATCTCAGAGCTCAGAGCGCTCGGCATCGCCGTCGCGCTCGACGATTTCGGAACCGGCTATTCGTCGCTGAGCTATATGGCCGGCTTCCCTCTCGACAAGCTGAAGATCGACCAGTCCTTCGTCAGGAAGATCGCGGACGATCCCAAGATCCTCGCGATCGTCGCGACGGTCGGCTCGCTTGCCCACGGGCTGGGGCTCAAGGTCGTGGCAGAGGGGATAGAGACCGAGACGGAGTGGCGGATGCTGGCACAGATGGGTTGCGAGGAGGGCCAGGGCTATTTCTTTGGTAAGCCGCAATCGTCCGCCGCGCTGATTGCGCTTTCAAGCCAGCCGAGCTGGACCCTTGCTGCGTGACGGGCCTGTCGGCCGATTGCTCAAGCGGACGCAGAAGAAATTGCCGTAAACGGCTGAGAGGGAGTCGATTTCTGCTCGACTGGCGGCCAAGTGCATGAGATCGATAAAGGCCGATCCACGCTAATCCTCTCCCTGTAGCCGGCAAGCGGATGAGAGCCTTGCTCTTAGCCGATAGGGTCGCTCCAACATCGTGACGACTAGAGCGTTTCACGTTTTGACGGAAGCATAGCCAGCGTTTGTGAAGTAGTTTGCGCATTCGTCAGGCTTGATGGT
>NZ_NWSQ01000035.1 GCF_002531725.1 Rhizobium sp. L43 | reverse complement strand
TTGCAACAAGAGAATCAGAAGGCAATCCCATAGGCAATTTTAAATGTGTGAATGCCATAGCCCCGAGGGGAGAAGAGGAAATGTGGCAACCTCTCCGTCCCCCGCCCACGTCTCGCAAGGCTCAACACCGGTAGGTTAGGGTGAGGGCCAGTCCTCGGGTCCTGGCGGCACTATGCCGCAAGGGTTTTTCCAATTTTTCCGCCGCCTGTCACAAAACCGGAAAAAAGCCGGATTATGTCCGGACATATCGATCCGCGCATCCGGCGAATCCTCTGCCATCGATCTCCATCGCCAATCAGGGCTGATCGAAAGCCTCTGGCAACGATTTCACAGTATGGTGCGCATTCGAACGGGGACGTGACGGAAACCGCGCAGCAGGCGCGGTCATCATTCGGGGTCGGTTTTGACAATCTATCTGCCCATCGCAGAATTGTCGGTGAACATTTTCATCATTCTCGGCATGGGGGCGGCCGTCGGATTCCTGTCGGGAATGTTCGGCGTCGGCGGCGGCTTTCTGATCACGCCGCTGCTGATCTTCTACAATATCCCCCCGGTCGTTGCGGTGGCGACCGGCGCCAACCAGGTTGTGGCGTCGTCGATATCAGGCGCGATCACGCATTTCCGGCGCGGCACGCTCGACGTCAAGCTCGGCACGGTGCTTTTGATCGGCGGCCTCTCGGGTGCGACGGTCGGCATCTGGATCTTCTCGCTGCTGCGCGCCATCGGCCAGCTCGATCTGATCATCTCGCTGATGTATGTCATCTTCCTCGGCACCGTCGGCGGGCTGATGCTGCTCGAAAGCATCAATGCCATGCGCCGCGCCGCGCGCAACGAGCCACCGGCGCCGCGCAAGCCCGGCCACCAGCACTGGGTGCACAAGCTGCCGCTCAAGGTGCGCTTCAAGAAATCGAAGATCTTTCTCAGCGTCATTCCGATCGTTGCGCTCGGTTTTGCGATCGGCATCCTGACCTCGATCATGGGTGTCGGCGGCGGCTTCATCATGGTGCCGGCGATGATCTATCTCCTGCGCATCCCGACCAATGTCGTCGTCGGCACTTCGCTGTTTCAGATCATCTTCGTCACCGCCTATACGACGATCGTGCAGGCGGCGACGAATTTTTCCGTCGATATCGTGCTCGCCTTCATCCTGATGGTGGCGGGTGTCATCGGCGCGCAATACGGCGTGCGCGTCGGCCAGAAGCTGCGCGGCGAGCAGTTGCGCGCCCTGCTCGGCCTGCTGGTGCTCGCCGTCGGCCTGCGTCTGGCGATCGCGCTGGTGGTGACGCCCGCCGACGTCTATTCGGTGGTGATGGGAGCCGGCAACTGATGCGCCTGCTTGCCGCCGCCATCATCTTGCTTTGCCTGCTGCCGGCGGTGGCCGAAGCGCAATGGCTGCCCGGGCAGTCCACCGAAGCGGTGCGCGAAGGCTTGGAAATCGGCACGTCGACCAGCGAAATCGCCATTACCTCGGACTTCCACGGCGCCGACCTGACGATCTTCGGGGCGCTCTCGAACACCGACCAGCTGCTGCTCGCCATCGGCCAGTATGATGTGGTCGTGGTGCTGGAGGGCCCGCGCCAGGATGCGACGGTGCGCAAGAAGGAGCGCGTCTTCGGCATCTGGGTGAATACGCGCTCGATGACCTTCGAGGCGGTGCCGCACTCCTATTCGATGTCGAGTTCGCGGATGATCGATGACCTGACGACGCCGCTCGAACTGACCGATCAGGGGATCGGTATCGATCACATTCCACTGACGCCGGTCGGCTTCGTCGGCGATGGCAGCAATCTCGGCGAATTCCGCGATGCCTTCCGGCGGCTGCAGCAGGGCGGCGGGTTCTACGACCGCAACCCGAGCGGCGTGCGGTTCGTTTCCTCCAATCTTTTCAAAGCGAGCCTGCGCCTGCCGGCGAACATTCCGAACGGCGTCCACACCGTGCGCGCCTATCTGTTCAAGAGCGGCAATCTGGTGACCCAGGAATCGCTGCCGCTGCGCGTCATCAAAACCGGCATCGAGCAGACGATCACCGATGCGGCGCACAGTCAGCCGATCCTCTACGGCTGCGCCGCCGTGGCTCTCGCCGTAATCACCGGCTGGGGCGCCAGCCTGATCTTCCGCAAGGACTGAACCGCCCGCAAGCGCGGCGCCATTCCCGGCTGCACAGGAAACATCCGAGGAAGTTCGTATTCGACTAAAAACCGGTCCTTAACATTTACGAGTTAGTAATCTCTCGGAAACGAGAGGTTTTGTCATGCGTACTCGTATCGTTCTGACCGCCGTGGGTCTTGCGCTGCTTGCCGGCTGCGCGACCGCGCCGAAGCAGACGCGAAACATCTGCGCCGTCTTCGACGAGCGCGACGGGCTTTTCTCCAGCTGGCAGAGTGCCGCCGAGCGGACGCAGAAGAAATACGGCGTGCCCGTGCCGATCCTGATGGCGACGATGTATACCGAATCCGGCTTCCAGCCCTATGCGCGGCCGCCGCGCACCAAGCTGTTCGGCTTCATCCCCTGGACCCGGCCTTCGACCGCCTACGGTTATTCGCAGGCGCTCGACGGGACCTGGGATCATTACCAGTCGCAGACCGGGAATTGGACGGCGCGGCGGACGAACTTCGCCGACGCGATCGATTTCATCGGCTGGTATCACTATCAGAACAGCGTGGAGACCGGCATTCCGCTGAACGATGCCTATAATCTCTATCTCGCCTATTATTCCGGCCCGACCGGATACAAGCGTGGCGACTGGCGCTCAAACGGGCAGTTGCAGCAGACGGCGCAGAAGTTCGCGCGGATGGCAGGGACGTATCAGCAGCAATTGCGAGAGTGTGATTGATCTAAGGATGCGCCAAGCGCTATCCCCGCAAATTCCCGTAGCGGACCGAATAAATCCGATCGCGACCCAGCAGATGCGCCACCAGCGAAGCTTGGTCGAACAGGCCTTTCATCGCGTGATGACCGAGATCGAGGCCGCCGCTCATGACGCCGAAGGCCGGCATCAGGAGGCGAGCGCCATCGGTGGCGAAACACGGGCGGCGGACGGATTTGTCGCGGCGGCGCACGGTCGCCGACGGGTGCAGGTGGCCTGATATTTCGCCGCTCTGCAAGCCGTTCTTCGGCTCGTGGCGGAAGGTCAGGCCGGCATAATGCATCTCGTCGTCGGATGTACCCGGCAGATCGACGATGCCGTCGGGATCATGGTTGCCGTTGATCCAGATCCATTCGCGGCCGCGCGCCATATTGACGATCAGCGCCCGAAAATTTTCCGGCAGATGTTTTGAGCCGACGCGGTCGTGGAAATTATCGCCGAGCGAGACGACGAGCTTCGGATCATAACGTGAGATGACGGCGGCAAGCACGGTCAGGGTCGCCAGCGTATCGTAAGGCGGCAGCATCATGCCGCGGCGGGCGAAGGCCGCACCTTTTTCCAGATGCAGGTCGGAGACGACGAGCAGGCCGGCATCCGGCAGATAGAGGGCGCCGAGCGGATCGCAGACGGCGGCAATGCCGTTCACCGATGTCTCGATGCCCGGTATTGCGGCCAGTCCCGATATGTCGCGCGCCAGCGCCAGGCGGTTCATCACTGTCGTCATTCCCAATATAGTCATCATGCCAGAGCTTCGGCGATCAGATCGTCCGCCGCTTCGGCAAGCAGCGCGTCATGGGCTTCGCCCGGCACCGCCTCGCGTCCGATTTCCAGCATCACCGGCACGGCGAGCGGGGAAATATGGTCGAGCGGGCGATGGGTGATGTGGCCCTTGATTCGCATCAGCATATCGCCAAGACGCCTTATATCCAAAAGTCCGGTCGCCGCATCCTGGCGCGTTGCCTGCAACAGGATGTGATCCGGCTCGTGGCTGCGCAGCACGTCATAGATCAGATCGGCGGAGACGGTGATCTGGCGGCCGCTCTTTTCCTTGCCCGGATGGCGGCGCTCGATCAAGCCCGCAATCACGGCGCAATTGCGGAAGGTGCGCTTCAACAGGAAGGATTCGTCGAGCCAGGCTTCGAGATCGTCGCCGAGCATATCCTCGTCGAACAGATCGGAGAGGTTGAGGCGGCCATTGCCGATCATCAGCCCCATATCCTCGAGGCCCCAGACGGCGAGCGAATAATCGGTGGCGACGAAGCCGAGCGGCTTGGCGCCGGCCCGCTCCAGCCGGCGGGTGAGCAGCATGCCGAGCGTCTGGTGGGCGAGACGACCTTCGAAGGGATAGGCGACCATATGGCCGCGGCTGCCGCGCGGGAAGGTTTCGATCAGCAGCTCGTCGCGCTTCGGCAGCATCGACTTGTCGTTCTGTAAGGACAGCCAGTCGCGCACCTGATCCGGCAGACGGCGCCAGCGGTCGGGATCGGCGATCATCGCCCGCACCTGCTCGGCGAGATAGGTCGACAGCGGAAATTTGCCGCCATTATAGGACGGGATTTTCGGATCGAGGGAAAAGGCCTGCGAGGCCAGGCACTCGTTTTCGCGGATGCCCTCGAAACGCAGCACCTTGCCGGAGAAGACGAAAGTATCGCCGGGCGACAATTGCTCGAGGAAATATTCCTCGACCTTCCCCAGCGTGGCGCCGCCGCGGCCGATCCTGCCGCCTTCACCGCGCTTGACCATGCGGATGTTCAGCATCGGGCTTTCGACGATGGTGCCGAGGTTGAGGCGGTATTGCTGGGCGACGGCCGGATTGGAGACGCGCCAGCGGCCCTCCTTGGTCTTGCGGATGCGAGCGTAACGCTCATAGGTCCGAAGCGCATAACCGCCGGTCGCGACGAAATCGACGATGCGCTCGAAGGTCTCCCAGCTGAGATCGGCATAGGGCGAGGCGCTGGTGACCTCGTCGTAGAGTTCCAGCATGTCGAAAGGTTCGGCGCAGGCCATGCCGAGCACGTGCTGGGCGAGCACGTCGAGCGCGCCGCGGCCGACCGGCGGGGTATCCTGGGCGCCGATATAATTGGCGTCGAGGGCAGCCTGGCACTCCATGACCTCGAAACGGTTGGCCGGCACGAGGATCGCCTTCGAGGGCTCGTCCATGCGGTGATTGGCGCGGCCGATGCGCTGGGCAAGCCGCGAGGCGCCCTTCGGCGCGCCGACATGGATGACGAGATCGACATCGCCCCAGTCGATGCCGAGATCGAGCGTCGAGGTGGCGACGACGGCGCGCAGCCGGTTTTCGGCCATGGCCGCCTCGACCTTGCGGCGCTGGGCGACGTCGAGCGAACCGTGGTGAAGGGCAATCGGCAGATTGTCGTCATTGATCGTCCAGAGCGCCTGGAACAGCATTTCGGCCTGGCTGCGGGTGTTGACGAAAAGCAGCGTCGTCTTGTGTTCGAGGAGCTTGTTGTAGACATCGGGAATGGCATAGCGGGCGGCATGGCCGGCCCAGGGAATGCGCTCTTCGGTTGACAGGATCGAAATATCGGGCTTGGCGCCGCCTTCGACGACGACGAGGCCGGCATGATGTTCTTTCCCCTCCTCCTGCTCGACCAGCCATTTCTGCAAATCCATCGGCTCGGCAACGGTGGCCGACAGGCCGATGGTCTGGAGGCCGGGGGCAAGGCGACGCAGGCGGGCAAGGCCGAGCGACAGCATATGGCCGCGCTTGGAGGTGACGAGCGAATGCAGCTCGTCGAGGACGATATATTTCAGGTCCTTGAAGAAGCGTTCGGCCTCGCGGTTCGCCAGAAGCAAAGCGACCTGCTCCGGTGTCGTCAGCAGAATATCCGGCGGGTTGAGCTTCTGGCGCTGGCGCTTGGCGTTCGGCGTATCGCCGGTGCGGTTTTCGATCGTGACCGGCAGGCCCATCTCCGCGACCGGCTTCATCAGATTGCGTTCAATATCGATGGCAAGCGCCTTCAGCGGCGAGACATAGAGCGTGTGGATGCCGGTGAAGGCGGAGCCGGGCGGGATTTTGCCGCGGTGGGTGAGATCGGTGAGCGAGGGCAGGAAACCGGCGAGCGTCTTGCCGGCGCCGGTCGGCGCGATCAGCAGCGTGCTTTCGCCGGCCTCGGCGCGGGCAAGCAATTCCAGCTGATGGGCGCGCGGGCGCCAGCCCTTTTCCGCAAACCAGCGGGTAAAGGCGGCAGGCAGCAGTGCACGGGCTTCGGAATCGATCTGGTCCACGCCTGGAAGGTAGTGAAATGCCAGGGAAAAAGAAGAGCCGCGAGCCTTTACGAGCATGATGCCGAAAAGTGTGAGCGGTTTTCGGACGACATCATGCTCTGCTTCCTTGATCTAGATCCGGATGATTTCAGGCTGGAGCAGCCAGAAATCATCCGGATCTAGATTGCGATATAGCGGTCCTTGCGGTGGTTGATGGCAATCGTCAGGTTGAGCACGACGGCACCGAGCACGGAGCAGGCGATGATGAAGGGGCTGGCGACGAAGAAGGAGAGCGCCAGGATGACGCAGTCGAAGCCGAGCTGAACGAGGCCGGCCCGCCAGCCGAGACGATCCTGGATATAGAGGGCAAGGATGCCGATGCCGCCGAGGCTGGCGCGATGGCGGAAGAGCGCCAGCATGCCGGCGCCGATGACGAGGCCGCCGAACAGCGCGCCGGCGATAGGATTGACATGCGCGATGCCGATAAAGCCCGGGACGAATTCGGACAGGACCGAGGTCAGGGCGATGGCGGCGAAGGTCTTGACGGTGAAGGCGAGACCCAAACGCCGGAAAGCGAGGTAATAAAAGGGCAGGTTCACGGCGAAGAAGCACAGGCCGAAGCTGAAGCCTGTCGCATAATGAGCGAGGAAGGCCAGGCCCGCGGTGCCGCCGGCGAGCAGTCCGGCGCCCGAGAGCAGCGAGACGCCGAGTACGGCGAGCATGCTGCCGGCGACGATGCCCTGGGCGTCGTCGAACCGCGAGTGACGATCGGCGCTGGAATTCAGAAGGCCTGCGAAGGCGTTGGATGCCATGATGTTCCCCTGTCGGCTTTTTCCCTCTTCTATCCGGCGGAGGCATAAAGGCAAGCAGGGACGGCGCCTCTTGACATCAGTCTTAGTCGTGGATATTTTTTATCCACGAATTGAGGAGACCAGCTGCATGAAGATGAGCGACGGGGTCGAACAAGCCATTCACAGCGTAGCCATGCTGTCCGGCCTCACCGCAGGCGGCGTGCTTTCGGCGGCGGCGCTGGCGGAATTCCACGGTGTGTCGACGAGTTATCTCTTGAAGCATCTGCAGGCGCTGTCGGGCGCCGGCATCCTCGATACCGTACCGGGGCCGAAAGGCGGATATCGGCTGGCGAAGGCAGCTGAGGAGATCTCGCTGCTCGACATCCTGCTCGCGGTCGAGGGACCGGCGCCGGCTTTCCGCTGCGCCGAAATCCGCCAGCGCGGGCCGAACCCGGTCGCCGACCGCTTCTTCGCCACGCCCTGCAACATCAGCGCGGCGATGCTCCGGGCCGAACGGGTCTATCGGGCCGAACTCGCCAAGACCAGCATTGCCGATCTCGGCATCGAACTGAATGCCCTCGACGACGGATCGATCGCAGCCAGAGGCTGCGCCTTCCTTGAAATCCATGAACGCAAGACGGCTCGCTGAGCCCCTCACACAGGAGAAAGACCATGCAACCCCGTTTCAACTTCGCCAAAGCCGCTCCCGATGCCTACAAGGCGGTCGCCGCCCTCGAGCAATATGTCCAGTCGTCCGGGCTGGAGCGCCGCTTCATCCACCTGATCAAGCTGCGCGCCTCGCAGATCAACGGCTGCGCCTATTGCGTCGACATGCATGTGAAGGAAGCCCGCCATGATGGACTCTCCGAACAATGGATCAATCTGATGTGCGTCTGGCGGGAATCGCCGGTCTATGATTCCCGCGAACGCGCCCTGCTCGGCTGGGTCGACGCGGTGACCAATATCGCCAAGTCGGGCGCCCCGGATGCCGACTACGAGGCGCTGAAGGCACATTTCTCCGAGAAGGAGATGACCGAGATTACCGTGGCGATCGGCGCGATCAACATCTGGAACCGCCTCGCCGTCGGCTTCCGCTCGCAGCATCCGATTGATCGGGCAACGAAGGCTGCGTGAGGTTAGTTTTTGGTTCCCCCGGACAACCCTGCCGTAAACGGGGCGAGGGAACGTGCCATGTGATGAGTGGGTGGGGAACGGGAAGGCGCGGCATATCCTCTTCTCCCTCGGAGAGAAGGCGCCGGCAGGTGGATGAGGAGCCACAAAGCACCGCGTTGAACCAGGAATGTCACGCATCATCCGCTGCGCGGACGTCGAGTTTGGCAGAAACAGGCTCCCACTCTCCGTCATCCCAGGCCTTGAGCCTGGGATCCATTCCCGCTCCCGATGGAGACCGGCGTAGATCCTCGGGTCAAGCCCGAGGATGACGGAGGGTGGGGTGGCTTCTGGAGCAAGAACAGCGAGGAATAGGGCGCAGCTGCGACTTTTACGTGGGCTTCTCAGCCCCCATCATCCGCCCTGCCGGACACCTTTGCCTGGGTTGAGACCCGCGGCTCGACCCAGGCAAAGGTGTCGGCGCGGTGACGGATGGTATCCTGGTAACCGACCCGAAAATCTCGGGTCGGTCGAATATCGGATCAATCCTGATCGGCAGCGGCCCGTGCGGCAACGGCGTCAGAGCCATTGTCCGAGAGGTCGATGCTGTTGAATATGTCGCGGACGATTTTGGTAATTTCCTCTGCGGAAGCGCCCTTGGCGTATTCTTCCTGCATGCGGCGTCTCACAAGTTTTTCCAAATCTGACATAACTCACCTCATCAAATCCGGCGCGGGAGGAGTGTCGCGCCGGGGCTGGTATCAGGCAAGTTACGATTTGTTTAGAATGGCTTACCGTTTTGTAAGGTTAGATCTACAGCGCGATGTAGCGATCAGCGCGGTGGTTGATGGCGACGAAGAGGTTGAGGACGATGGCGCCGAGCACGGAATAGAAGACGACCGGCGGGGTGGTGACGAAGAAGGCGGCGGCGAGCACGCACAGGTCGATGGCGAGCTGGACGAGGCCGGCGCGGATGCCGAAACGTTCCTGCAGGTAAATACCGAGAATGCCGACGCCGCCGAGGCTGGCGCGGTGGCGATAGAGCGCCAGCAGGCCGAAACCGAGCAGCAGGCCGCCGAGCAGGGCCGCCCAGGCCGGATAAATGCTCGAAATGGAAAAGAACCGCGACTGGACATCTGATAGCACCGAGGTCAGGCCGATGGCGATGAAGGTCTTGATGGTGAAGGCCATGCCGAGGCGCTTCCACGAGAGATAGAAGAACGGCAGGTTGAGCAGGAAGAAGGCGAGGCCGAAATTGACGCCGAAGGCATAATGCAGGAGGAAAGCCACACCGGCCGTGCTGCCGGTCAAAAGACCGGCGCTGGCGAGCACGTAGAGGCCGAGAGCGGCGACGAGGCTGCCGGAGAATATGCCCTGCACGTCTTCGATCGGGGTGTGGCGCGTCGCACTGGTATTCCAGACGCCGCCAAGAGCATTGATGAGCTGTGTCATGTCGCCAATCTCCACGGCAGACGAGTTCGCGAACGCCTCCGGGGAAATGCCGAGGGCAATGAAATTTGGACTGTCAAATAAGCTGGAAGGCCCGGCGTGTTATCACCGCGCTCTCTGCGGATATCAGTGCAATATCAGCCTTTTGTCATGGCGATCAAGCGAAATAGGTAAGCAATACTGACCTATAAAAACATCGCAAGAAATGTTCGCTCACGCGGGCTTCTGCGCAAGGAACAGAATGCCCGCAACCGGTTTTCCGCCATCTTTGCGAATGACCGACTTGGCGGTGCCAAGGATTTCGAAGCCGTGGCGGGCAAGAAGCATGCTGACATAGGTTTCCGAATGGGCGTAACGCAGCGACGGGGCGAGATGGAAGCCATCGCCGTCTCCGGCATCCTCGACGGAAAAGGCGATATCGGCGCCTGGCGCAACGAGTTCTCCGACGATGGCAAACACGCTCTCGAGATTGCCGAGATACATCAGCACATCGGCTGCCGTCACCAGATCGGCGCGATGGCGCACGGCACCAGCAAAGAGCCCGGAGAGATCGGGCGCGAGCGAGAGATCGGCCTGGGCGAGACTGTCATAGACCTGTTTCTCCACGGCCTTGGCCAGCATATTCTGCGAGAGGTCGAAACCTTCGAGGTGGGCGACACGGTCACGGATCTCCGGGCCGAGCAGGCCGGTGCCGCAGCCGAGATCGACGGCATGTTCGTAACGCCTGCCGGTGGAGGCGATGAGGGCTGCGAGCTTGTGGGGAACGCTGTAGTCGAGTTTGTCGACAAGAGCCGATTCGAAACGATCGGCATAATCGTCGAAAAGGCGCTCGACATAGCGGCTCGGCGGCTGGTCGGGCGTGGCGACATCGCCGAGAAGAGCGAGCTTGAGGGCTGCGCCGAAAATATCATCGGGATCGAGGGCAAGCGTGTTGCGATAGGCCTCGATCGCGGCCTCCGCCCTGCCCGCCTTTTCCCGATAGGTGGCGAGGCGATACCAGCCGGCGGCCCAGGCGGGCACGAGTTCGAGCGCCTGCTCCATCAGTTCGGCGGCCGCGTTCGGCTCACCGCCCTCTTCGAGCATCCTGGCATAATCGGCGCGGCGGTCGGCGATGACGTCGCCGGAGGAAAGCTGGTGGGACTGCATAAGGTGACCTTGGTTCGTCCGCATTTGGCGGCGGTCACAAAAAAACTCAAGTCCTATTTCAGAGGCGAAGCGGCCCAGCCACAAAGGGAGCGAATCGGCCAAGCCCGCAAGGGGCTTAGGGGCCAATTCCGGAAAGGGCTTGCGGGCTGAAGGCCGCGACCTTATTCCAAGGGCAAACAGGAGATGGCGTATGTCCGATCAGGCGAACAGGTTCCTCGGCGATTCAATCGGCCGCACATTGATAAAACTCATCGTGGTGTCGCTGGTCGTCGGTTTCGTCATGACTGTGTTCGGGCTGACGCCGTGGAATATCATCTACGGGTTCCGCGACTTCATCCTGGAAATCTGGCACCGCGGCTTTGCCGCCCTCGGGCGCGTCGGCGACTATCTGCTCCTCGGCGCGACGATCGTCATTCCGCTCTTCGTCATCCTTCGTCTTTTCAGCTACCGCCGGTAACATGACATCCATCGATCTTTCCCGGCGCGGCCTGCTGCGCCTTTCCGGACTTGCGCTTGCCGCCGGCATCGCCGGCTGCACCACCACCCCGCGGATCGCCGGCACGCCTTCGGACGGCGAGGACGAGACGGCGCGCGTGCTGCCGCTCGTCAACCAGCTCAGGGCCAAAAACGGCCTGCCGCCGCTCATCGTCGACCCGGCGGCGAGCACCGCCGCTCTGTTCCAGGCCAAACGCATGGCGAGCGTCGGCAAGATGGCGCATCTGATCGGCATGACCGACAGTTTCGGCGCACGCGTCAAGGCGAGCGGCGTCCGGCTGCCGGCGGCCGAGAATATCGCCTCCGGCCAGCAGAGCGTCGATGCCGTGGTGACGGCCTGGATCAATTCGCCGCATCATCTGGAAAACATGCTCGGCCGTTATGACGGCCTCGGCGTCGCCGTCGCCCATAATGCCTCTTCCCGGAACCTGCCCTATTGGGCCATGGTGCTTTCCAGCTGAGGCGATTCCGCCTGCAGCAATTCAGAATGTTACAGCGTCCTTAGCCCGTCTCACAAAGACGCGCAGGCGCTGTTACGGCGAGGCAGGCATGGATAGCAGGATCGACGATAACAGGCTCGCTTTCGACGTGACGCACCGGCTGGTGCTGTCGATCGCGCTTCCGATGACGCTCGGCTTCATGACGACGCCGCTGCTCGGGCTGACGAACACCGCCGTCGTCGGCCGGATGGGCAATGCGGAGGCGCTTGCGGGGCTGGCGATCGGCGCGATGCTGTTCGATCTCATCCTCGGCAGCTTCAACTTCCTGCGCGCTTCGACGACAGGGCTGACGGCGCAGGCTTACGGCCGGCGCGACCAGCACGAGCAGCAGGCGGTCTTCTCCAGGGCGCTGATTTCGGCGCTCGGCTGCGGGCTGGCGCTGCTCTGTCTTTCGCCGCTGCTGATGGCGGCGGGCTTGACGCTGATGGGGGCGGAAGGAGCGATCGCCGAGGCGACCAGCACCTATTTCTCGATCCGCATGCTGGCAGCACCCGCAGCGCTTGCCAATTACGCCATCCTCGGCTTCGTGCTCGGGCGGGGACAGGGCAATGTCGGGCTGCTGCTGCAGGCTGTTATCAACGGCATCAACATCCTGCTTTCCATCTATCTCGGCCTGACGCTCGATTGGGGTGTGGCGGGGGTCGCCTGGGGAACGATGGCCGGCGAAACGGTCGGCGCGCTCGCCGGGCTTTTCATCGTGTTCAGGGGCTTTAACAAGGCAGAGCGGCCGGCATGGGCGGAGATCTTTTCCAGGCATCGGCTGGCCGAGCTTTTCGCGCTCAACCGCGACATCCTGATCCGCACCTTCGTGCTGATCGGCGCCTTCACCATCATGACGCGGATCGGCACCGGCTTCGGCGCGGTGACGCTGGCTGCCAATGCCGTGGTGATGAATTTCTTCCTGCTGTCGGGCTATTATCTCGACGGGCTTGCCAATGCCGCCGAACAGATCATCGGCCGGGCGATCGGCGCGCACTACCGGCCGGCCTTCGATCGCGGGCTGAAGCTTACGACCCTGTGGTCCTTCGGGCTGGCGGCGATCGGTTCCGCCTTCTTCTTCCTCGCCGGACCCTGGCTGATCTCGGTGCTGACGACCTCGCCCGAAGTCCGGCAGGCGGCCGAAACCTATCTGCCCTGGGCGGCGGTGACCGGGCTGACCGGCGCGCTCGCCTTCCTGATGGACGGGGTCTTCATCGGCGCGACATGGTCGGCCGAGATGCGCAACCGGATGCTGATGTCCTTTGCCGGCTATCTCCTGATGCTCGCGGTCTTCGTGCCGCTCTTCGGCAATCACGGCCTGTGGCTGGCGATGAACGCCTTCTTGCTCTTCCGCGGCGTCTTGCTGGCGATGCTGGTCAAGCAGCAGGCCGATCAGACCTTCCGCGCCGCCCAATAATCCAGCCTGGTATCGCGCAGGTCGCGGATCGAGCCGGCCTTTTCGCGGTCCAGCAGTTTCGACAGGCCGCGGACGATGTCGCCGGCGAGGCCCGGGCCTTCATAGACCATGCAGGAATAGAGCTGGACGAGATCGGCGCCCGCCCGGATCTTTTCCAGCGCGGTTTCGGCCGAGGAGACGCCGCCAACGCCGATGATCGGCAGATCGGGACCGACGCGCTTGCGCATCCGGGCAAGCACCGCCGTCGACTTTTCGAATAGCGGCACGCCGGAAAGGCCGCCCGCCTCCTTCGCCTGGCGCTGATCCTTAAGGCCGTCGCGCGACAGCGTGGTGTTGGAGACGATCAGCCCATCCAGCGCGTGCGAGAGCGCCTCGGCGGCGATATCGCCCATGCCTTCCTCGGTCAGATCGGGGGCGATCTTCAGGAAGACCGGGATCTTCCGACCTGTTGTCGCCGCCATCTCGTCGCGCGCCGCAAGCACGGATGACAGCAGCGCCGCCAGGCTTTCGCGCGCCTGCAGGTCGCGCAGGCCCGGCGTGTTCGGCGAGGAAATGTTGGCGGTGAAATAGCGGGCGACGGAATAAAAGCGGCGGATCCCGGCGACATAATCGGCGATGCGATCCTCGCTATCCTTGTTGGCGCCGATATTGACGCCGATCATGCCGCCGCCCGTGAGCGCAACCAGGCGCCCGAAGGCGGCCTCATGGCCTTCATTGTTGAAGCCGAGGCGATTGATCACGCCTTCATCCTCCACCAGGCGGAAGATACGCGGGCGGGGATTGCCGGATTGCGGTTTCGGCGTCACCGTGCCGATCTCGGTAAAGCCGAAACCGAGCTTCAGCAGCGCCTCCGGCACCTCGGCATTCTTGTCGTAGCCGGCAGCCATGCCGAGCGGATTGTCGAACGTAAGGCCGGCGACGGTCTGGCGCAGGCGCGGATCGGGTGTAATCTGACAGGCCGGCACGAGGCCGGATTTCAGCGCGGCGATCGACATGCCGTGCGCCGTTTCCGGATCGAACAGGAAGAGACCCTTGCGGGCGAGACGCTTGAAGGGATCAATCATGGCGTAAGCTCCGGGAAGACATGGGCGCCGGCTTCGTCGAGCGGCAGCGCCGCCTCCCAGAGCACAGCCGCCAGCGGCAGATCGGCGAAGAGATGCGGGAAGAGATCGCCGCCGCGCGAGGGCTCGAACACCAGCTTGTCACCGAAGCCGCTGCCATCAACAGCAATCAGCAGCAGGCCGGACTGGCCGGCAAAATGCAGGGCGGCAGTCTGCTTCACCTGGTCTGCCGTCGAGAAATGAATGAAGCCATCCTTGAGATCGATGCCGGCGCCATGAAAAATGCCGGTTTGTCTGGCTTGCTGCCAAAGCGTTTCCGTCACGATCTTGTAAAGGGTCGGTGTCACGCTCATCATGGCCTCGCGATTGCTGGTCCTTGGGTCACGAGGGCTTTGCCGGAAAGAGGCGGCGATGTCCACGCCCCGGCGCGAAAAACGGGACTGGCAGAAAGAAAATCCGGAGGATGAGACGATGAAGATTTTGGTTCTCACACTTGGCGCTATTCTCCTGCCGTTGGCGGCCGCAGCCGCGGAAGCCGAGGCGGGCCGCTTCCAGTTGGAAAAGAGCGGCGACCATTTCGTCCGGCTCGACCGGCAGACCGGGGCGATGTCGATCTGCCAGGACAAGGACGGCGCCCTCGTCTGCCGGATGGCGGCCGACGAACGGGCGGCCTATGAGGACGAACTCGACCGGCTTTCCGAGCGGGTGACGAAGCTGGAACAAGGCGGCGTCATCCAGCGGGCACTGCCGAGCGATGCCGAGGTCGAGCGTTCGATCAGCATCATGGAGCGGATGATGAAGAGTTTCATGGGGATGGTGAAGGAGTTCCAGGCCGAGGAAAACACCAATCCCCTTCCGCAGAAGACCTGATCTGATATAGTCTTATACCAACAAACCGGCATGCAACGCGGAGGGACGGCGTCGCGTGCCGGCATGATCGGGCTCTTGGGAGGGAGTTTTCGATGCACGAACAGACCATCATCATTGCCGACGATCATCCGCTTTTCCGCGACGCGCTGCGCCAGGCTGTTATCGGCATGGAAGGCCGGCAGTCGATTATCGAGGCCGGCGATTTTGCTGCCGCGCGCCGGGCCGCCGGCGCCCATGCGGATGCCGACCTGATGCTGCTCGATCTCGCCATGCCCGGCGTCAGCGGTTTTTCCGGCCTGATGGCGCTGCGCTCCGAATTCGCCAGCCTGCCGATCGTCATCGTCTCGGCCAGCGACGATGCGACGACGATCCGCCGGGCGCTGGAACTCGGCGCTTCCGGCTTCATTTCCAAATCCTCCGGCATCGACGATATTCGCCGCAGCATCCAGACGGTGCTGGCCGGCGATATCGCCACGCCGGAGAGCTATCGCGACGGCCAGGAGCAGGATCCGGATGTCGCCGACCTGATCCGCCGCCTGCATACGCTGACGCCGCAGCAGAGCCGGGTGCTGACCATGCTTGCCGAAGGGCTGCTGAACAAGCAGATCGCCTACGAGCTCGGCGTCTCCGAGGCGACGATCAAGGCGCATGTCTCGGCGATCCTCTTGAAACTCGATGTCGACAGCCGCACGCAGGCGGTCATCCAGCTCGGCAAGATCAACATGGCAATGGTTGCCTGAACGCCCGGCCGGAAAATCGCATCCGATCTCGGCCTGCGGCTAAGGGCAGGATTTTATTCCTCTTTTGGCCTTTACTCAGCCGGTACGGTCGGTTAATATTCGGCCCTGAAGCGCGGCATGCACGAGCCGCCGGGATCGGGCGCATATGCTGTCACACGAGCAGATCTGGGGGGCGATCGACAGGCTTGCCGAACGGCACGCGCTGACGCCATCCGGTCTTGCACGGCGCGCCGGTCTCGACCCTACCTCCTTCAACAAGTCGAAACGGCTTTCCGCCGATGGGCGGCTGCGCTGGCCCTCGACGGAATCGATCGCCAAGGTGCTCGACGCGACGGGGGCGAGCATGGAGCAGTTTCTTGCCTTCCTGCGGCCGGGCGCCGCGGCTTTCGGACAAGGGGCCGAACAGCCTGATGGCGCTGTTCCGGCGCAGGGCAGCTCGATTCCGTTGCTCGGCTTCGCCCAGGCCGGCGCCGGCGGCTTCTTCGACGATGGCGGCTTTCCGGCCGGCCAGGGCTGGGACGTGGTGGAATTTCCGACAGCCCCGTCGCAGAAATCAGGCGTCTATGCGCTAGAGGTGCAGGGCGAAAGCATGATGCCGCTCTATCGCGACGGCGACGTGCTGATCGTCGAACCGGCGGCGCAGGTGCGTCGCAACGACCGCGTCGTGGTCAGAACACGCGAGGGCGAGGTGATGGCCAAGGTGCTGCTGCGCCAGAGTCCACGGTCGATCGAGCTGCTGTCGCTCAATCCCGACCATCCCAACCGCACGCTCGAGCTTTCCGATGTCGATTGGATCGCCCGCATCATCTGGGCCAGTCAATAGGAAGATATTCCATGCGCCCTGCCGCCGTCTTTACAGGTCTCATCGGGATGGCGGTGGTGGCCGGCCTGCTGCTGGCCGGCGAAACCAGGCTTCGCGGCGGCACCGCCGGCGACGAGACGCTATCCACGGAGGAGACGGCAAGCGCCGCCGCGGTTGCGGCTCCTGAGCCGAGCGAACCCGCGATATCGGACGAACAAGCCGAAAGGATCGCCGGCTCGGCGGAACCGGCGCCTCCGCCCTCCCCCGCGCCATCTGAGGGCACGGTGCCCAAACTCGCCGATGTCAATCAGCAAGCCCAAACCGCCACCCGGCAAGCGGCAGATCCGGCCGCGAAAAAGCCGGTGGAGCTGGCACGGCCGGCGGTCGAAAATGCCGGCGTTCTTTCGTTCGGCGAGCGCCGGCTTCAGCTTGCCGGCGTCATTCCGACGGCCGCCGATAAAATCTGCGGGCCGGCGGGCCGGCAATGGCCCTGCGGCATGATGGCGAAGACGGCGCTGCGCCAGCTGCTGCGCAACCGCAGCGTCAGCTGCGATCTCGATACCGCGGAATGGAAGGGGACCATGTCGGCAAGCTGCCGGCTCGGCCCGCAGGATCTCGGCGCATGGCTCATCGAAAACGGCTGGGCGGAAGCGGCGGCGGGTTCGCCGCTTGCATCGGCCGCCGAGACCGCCAGGCAGGCGGGAAAAGGCGTTTACGGCGACGACCCGCGCCGGAGATAACCGGCGGCCTTGACAGGGAGCCGATCCCTTGTAATGCCGGCTGCCAATTCCTACTCTGGGCTGATCGAAAAAGGAATCAGAGATGAACAAGCCGCTTTCCGCCCATGACGCGCTGATCTACGTGATGGTGATGGCCTCCGCCGTCGACAGCACGATGAACGACCGGGAGATGGAAAGGATCGGCCAGCTGATCGGATTCCTGCCCGTCTTCCGGGATTTCGACGACGACAAGCTGATTTCGGTGGCGCGCGACTGCGCCTCGCTGCTGGCCGGCCCGGAAGGTCTCGACGTCGTTCTCGAAACCGTGCGCGACACTCTGCCGGCAAAACTCTACGACACGGCCTATGCGCTGGCCGTCGAAGTCGCTTCCGCCGATCTTTCGGTCAAGGCGGAGGAGCTCAGGCTGCTCAGCCTGCTGCGCGACCGGCTCGGCTTGGACAAGCTCACCTGCGCGGCGATCGAACGCAGCGCGATTGCCCGCTTCCGCAAGGGCTGACGCCTGAAATGTCAATAGAGCCCGTAGGGGAAATACCTGAGATAGATTTCCTGGAGGCGGCCGTTGCGCGACAGCGTGGCGAGCGCGTGGTCGATGGCCGCCGTCAGCACGCTGTCCTTCTGCCGCAGCATGATCGTCATGCCCTCGCCGAGGAACTGCTCGGAGAGATAGGGGCCGTCGAACAGCGCGCAGCATTTGGCAGAGGCCGGTGAGGAAACCCAGAAGGAAAGCTGCAGCGCATCGGCAAAGGCGGCATCGACCTTGCGCTCCTTCAGCGCCGCCAGCAGCGCGTCCTTGGTGTCGAAGGCTTGCGCCTCGATCGCCGGAAAGAAGGCTGCAAGCATCGCCTCATGCACCGTCCCCCTGACGACCCCGACCGGATGTTTCGAAAGGGCGGCAGCCGTCTTGCCGTCGAGCGGCACGGCGAGATTACGCACGAAGCGCGCCGGCAGCATCAGATAAGGCCGGGAGAAGACGAATTGCCGGCGCAGTTCCGGGGTCACCGCCAGACCGGCGATAACCGCATCGCCCTGCGAGGCGGCGAGCGCATCCTTCAAATCGGCGAAGGGGATCGCCTGGATCTGGCACTTGTCCGAAATCTCCAGCTCGCTGCAGATTTCGCGGGCGAGATCGACGTCGAAACCGGAAAGCTTGCCGTTCTGATCGGTGAAATTGAAGGGCGGGAAATCGACCGAGGTCAGGAAGCGCAGCCGCACCAGCGAGGAGAGGTCGGGCCTGGCAAGACGTTCGCGGGCATCGAAGAGCAGCGGCAGCGACGGCGCCGCCTGCTGGGCGGATGCGGCAAGACTCGACAAAAACGCGCTGAAAAACAGGCCGAATGCGAAAAACCCTTTCAGAGTCAGGGATGCCAGCTTGGATTGCGTCATCGTGATCTTGGTCTCGGGGTTCAGTGGGAAGCGTTGCGGTGTCGACGAGATGTATCAGAGTCATGCGGGACGGGGAATATGGGTGGGCGTGAAGCAAGCGGACGACAGTCGCGGGCACACCCGCCTCGCCCTTCGAGGCCCCTGCGGGGCACCTCAGGATGAGGCTCTCTTGAATGTCAGCGCTTGCCTCTCAGACGATTATCGGCGCCCGGACGAAGGGCGATCAAGGCGGACGCCAAGCCGCGGCACCCTCCAACCTCCCTCATCTGCGCGTAGCCAGCAGGGCGAAGCCTCGAAGGACACGCCGCAGCGCTCCTCCTTGCAAACATCCAACGCCGGCATGCCCGCGCTCAAGCGCATGGTTTTGGTTGCCCCTTCCGCTTGCCGGCACCGACCGGGGTCGAGACGAGTGGCTCGACCCCCGGTAAGGTTAGGGTGAGGGGCAGCTTTCAGGGCGAGGGACTACCATCGGACAGCCGTGACAACTTACCGGGGATAACAATTCAGCCCCCTAAAAATTGCGGGCATCCGCCGCCTCCGTGTTAGCGCGGAATTAAAGAATATCGCCTTTATTTGGGACGACGACATCGGACCCCGCCAGCCGATCGCATGATGCACGCGTCAGTCCAAACATATCCTTGAACCACGATATTGAAGCAGCGCTTTTTCTGCAGCAATTGATTTCAAAAGCACCGGGCGCGCCACGCGCCCCGTCAACCGGGTGACATTTCCATGTTGAAGCATCTGAAAATCCGCACGAAAATCATATCGGTCGTGGCGCTGCTCGGGCTGATCACGATGGCCGGGCTGATTTACGTCATCTCCGAGTTCCGCCGGGCGGACGCCGCCTATAGCGCCTTCATCGATCATGAGGCCCAGGCCTCGATGCTGAGCGCGCGCGCCAGCGCATCGGCGGTGGCCTCGGTGCTGCAGGTCACCCTGCTTGCCGACATGAAGCCCGATACGCCGGCGTTCCAGACGGCGCTCGCCACACCGAGCAAGCTACCGCAGGCGCGTGACCGGATGAAGCAGGCGCTGGCGCTGGTGCCGAGCCGCAAGGCGGCGATCGATGAGATCCAGGCCGGCTTTGACGAGATCGAAAGCCTGGCGAACAAGATCATCGAACAGAGCAAGGCCAAGGACAGCGCCGGCGCACTTTCGAATGTCGCGCTGATCAATGCCAAGCTCAATGCGCTGACGCCGAAGATGATCGCCAACAACGACGCGATGATGGCTTTGCTCAACGACGGCGGCGATGCGCTCTCGGCGTCGGTCAACGGGCGGATCGTCTTCTGTTTCGTGCTGATCGGCCTCGCCGTTCTCGCGGCCGTCGGCTTCAGCGTGATCGTCGCCCAGCTCGGCATTGCCGGCCCGATGACGCAGCTGCGCCAGCGCATGACCCGGCTTGCCGAGGGTGATACGACAAGCGATGTCAGCGGTCTCGACCGCGGCGACGAAGTCGGCCAGATGGCAAAGGCAGTCTCGATTTTCCGCGACAACGCGATCGAGCGTGCAAAGATCGAGGCGCGCGCCGAAGCCGACCGCAATGTCAGCGACAGCGAGCGCCGCGAACGCGAAGCGCAGAAGACCCGCGAAGCCTCCGAACTCGACCGCGCCGTCGCAGCCCTCGGCGACGGACTGCGGCGCCTCGCCGCCGGTGATCTCGCCTCGCATATCGACGAGCCCTTCGTCGCCCATCTCGATGCGTTGCGCCAGGATTTCAACAACTCGGTCGAAAAGCTCGACGAAACCATGAATACGGTCGGCGCCAATGCCCGGGCGATCGGCGCCGGCGCCAACGAGATCCGCTCGTCTGCGGACGAGCTTTCCAGGCGGACGGAACAGCAATCGGCCTCCGTCGAAGAAACGGCGGCAGCCCTCGAAGAGATCACCACGACGGTGCGCGACGCCGCCAAACGGGCCGAGGAGGCGAGCCAGCTCGTCGCCCGCACCCGCCTCGGCGCCGAGAAATCGGGCGAGATCGTCCGCAAGGCCGTCGCGGCGATGCAGCAGATCGAGCAATCCTCGGTCGCGATCGGCAATATCATCGGCGTCATCGACGACATCGCCTTCCAGACTAATCTGCTGGCCTTGAACGCCGGGGTCGAAGCGGCGCGTGCCGGTGAAGCCGGTAAGGGCTTTGCGGTCGTCGCCCAGGAAGTGCGCGAACTCGCCCAGCGCTCGGCCAATGCCGCCAAGGAAATCAAGTCGCTGATCACCAATTCCGGCACGCATGTGCAGACCGGCGTCTCGCTGGTCGGCGAGACCGGCAAGGCGCTCGATGCGATCGTCACCGAGGTGCAGGAGATCAACCAGCACGTCCACGCGATCGCCGAAGCCGCGCGCGAGCAATCGATCGGGCTGCAGGAGATCAATACCGCCGTCAACACCATGGACCAGGGCACGCAGCAGAATGCGGCGATGGTCGAGCAATCGACGGCGGCCAGCCACGGCCTCGCCACCGAAGCGGCGGCGCTCAACAACCTGCTCGGCCAGTTCCGGCTGACCGGCACCGGCGGCTTTGCCGCCAGCGCGCCGATCGCATCGGTCCGGCCGCCGGCCGCAGCACCGCGCGTCGCCCCCCGCCCGGCAGTCAGGGCCGCCCCGATCCGCGTCGCCAAGGAGGGCACTGCCCGCCCCGCCGCCTCACCGGCCCGCGCCCTCGGCCAAAAAATCGCCAACGCCTTCGGTGCCGGCAGCAGTACACCGTCGAGCCAGGATCCCGACTGGACGGAGTTCTGAGGAGCAGATCTCCGGCACGAGGCGGGGCTGCCTGGTTCGCGCCGATGGCGGCCCCTCACCCTAACCGACCGGGGTCGAGACCCGTGGCTCGACCCCGGTCGGTGGCGGCAGCCGGATGAGGGGCGGACGGCGGACCGCCCTTTCCTTTTGGGGTCTCGTCTAACCCGGCCGCCAACCAATCTCGACCAGAATGTTTCCAGGCGCCGTGCAATAAAACAGCCAGCCGCCGCGCATGGCGACCGGCGGGCCGGACAGCACAGTACCGGCAGCAGCCAACCCGGCATGAACAGCATCGACATCCGCCCTTTCGGGCAGGATGAAACCGATATGATAGGTCTGGCGGCCGATCTCCACCTGATCGGCGGTGCCGAACTTTGCGATGGCGTGGCTGAGGACGATTTCGAGGCCGGCATCATCTTCCAGGATCGCCAAGCCGTTCTGGCCGCGCATATCCTTCAGCGTCAAGCCGAAATGGCGGATGAAGAAATCCGCCGTCGCGGCGATATCGGGTACATGAAAATCGAGATGGTTCAGGCGCATGACAGTCTCCGTTCGAAAAAAATCCCGGGACTGCCTTTTGCCGTCTCCGCACGCCGCCGGGATCCCGCATCTTCATGCGGATCACGTCGCGGGTTCTCGTGCCATGGCACGGAGCAGAGCTTCGCGAGAGCGCTCTTGACGCTCCAGCGGAAGGGATCGGGCTTACCTCAACCGATCCTGCCTTTTTCGACGCTGCCGATCTAGCAGATGGCATCGACTTCGGCAATGAAGGGATGGTGCGACTGGTGAAACGGGATTTTCAGCCTAATATCTACAGGTGGCCGCCGACCGCGCGATCACGACGTCCCCAGTGACTTTTCCCGAAGGGTTGAAGAGCGGCATGGGCATTTGTGTCGTGATCTCTCTGCGGCGAGGCGTAGAGTGATGCCATCCACGGCATTGGGAGGGATGGATATGAAACCTGCAATCATCGGCCTCATCGGCACGCTCGCTCTCGCGGGATGCAACACCGTCAGCTACAGCGGACCGGGCCTCGAACCCATCCCCGGCAGCATCACCTATAGCGGCCAGCCGCGCAGCAAGCTCACCAAATCACCCCCCGGCTCCGCCTTCCCGCATGATTTCATCGACCAATACGGCCGGCAGGTGGAGGAAACCTACATCATTCAGCCCGACCGGAGCCTGATTATCGCGCACCGGCGGTACAAGCCGATCCGGTTTTTCGGGGATTAGGTCGATCCTGTCTTGTGACATCGGGGGCTACCGCAAAGCAACACTGCTAAGCAACACTGCTAGGGTATAAAGTTGTTATGTCACAACTTGTCATCTCAAAGGCGATGTTACATGACCGGTGCTAGACTAAACGGCGGCACCACGGCATGTGGTAAGCTTCCGAAATGCGTGGCATCACTGATGCATCCGATTGTCATTGACATCCGCCTATTCGTCGGCAACCTTAGGTTTGATGGGGCTTCGATCGGAACAATAGTTCTCTTGGGGGGGCGATAATGGATCCTGTATCAGCGATTGTTGGTGCATTGGTGGCGGGGGCGACGGCTGCAGCAAGCGGCGTTGCAGGGGATGCGATTAAGGATGCGTATCAAGGGCTTCGCACGGTTCTCATTGACAGTTACAAGTTTGTATCCGCGTCGCTTCTCGAGAAAAAACCGACAGATCGCGCATTTCAGAGCGCAGTCGAAAGCGAACTTCGGGAGAATCCGGCCATTGTCAACGACGGACAGGTCCTTAACCATGTGCAGGCAGTTCAGGAGGCGCTGAAGTCGGCGCCGCCCGAACAACTTGCTGCCTGGGGCGTGGACGTGAAGGAGATTATAGCCGCCAAAGACGTTATTGCCGACCAGATAAGCGGCACGGCAGGCGGGCTTCGCAGCGAGAAAATTCAGGCTGGCGGTGATGTCCGGCTGACAAACATCAGCGGTGGAACCTCCTCGGGAAACAAGTAGCGGAAGCAGAGACAGCTCGACTTGCTTCCGGAGCTTCGATTGGAGCACAAATCGGTTCGGCCATCGCCGGGCGGGATATTATTTCCGCAGGCCGCGATGTAAATTTCTTCAAGGCGCTCCCCGGTCTTCATCTCAGCGCGCGCATCACCATGATTCTGCTGCTACTTGCCGGCATGATCCTTGCACTTTCGGCGCGGCCGTTGAGACCAGAGCTTGATGAGGTTCTAAAAGCACAAAAAACCTCAATTGGCCTCGCCGGTATCGACAACTTCATCGCATGGAACATTGGCAGACCGGGAGGAGTTGCGGGAGATCCTTCGCTCACAGGCAGCCTTTATGGAAACGCCGAGGTAATCAAGAACACGCTGCTGCATTTTGAGTCGATTCGGGATGATCTTGCTTTTCTCAGGGACAAAGTGTCCACATTCATCAACAGCCCCACAGCATTCCAGAAATGCGACGATAGCCTTGCGACCAGCTATTTTCACCAGCATTTATACGAGCAACTCGACCTCCTTAAAAATTCGGCCTGGACGCTTGATCAAGTCCACCAAGTGATGAATGCTCGCGGGCTGTCGAGCAGAGGTATATATGAGCTGTCGCCAAGCGAACTTGTCAAAGTGTTTGCGCCGCTTCCATACGGTCTCGGTCGGGATATCGATAGTGCTGCGGGCGACCTGCGGTTTCACCTCAACAATCCGGATGTTGACCCGGTTTGCAGCGACTTAAACCAGCAAAAGCTGAACCTCAGGAACGAAGGCGCGCTGCTAAGAATCGGCGCATACAACGGGGCCTCATACGAGGGCCTCGAATACAAATTCATCGACCGGAATGAGGAGGATTGGAAGGCGGGCGACTTTCAGGCCTACAAGCAATACTCCAGAGATTTGAACCGGTACAATAATCTTACGCGGCTCAACGAAGATGTAATTAGGCTTACGTCTTTGCCGATAACCCAGTTTTACTCCGCCTACCCGCAGCATATGGAGAGAATACGAGACATCTTCCGGCGCTATACGGGCGATCAGATCCCATTTATTGTAGACTCGAACCTGAAATTTCCAATCAAATGGGCGTCCCTTTATTTTCCGCTGTTCGTCACATTGGCCAATATATTCATAATTGCCTCATTTCTTGGAGCCGCGAAGCCCGACGACGGCTTCGGAGAACCCATACGCTTGGCCATCAGCGTAAAGTCTTTCCTACTTCTTTCAATGCCGTTGGCTGCTTCACTGCTTCTCAGTCTCATCAACCTTCCCTGGTACAATGATCCGGAAGTTATAAGAAATGTCGCTGGATATGGAAATTTTCCGAAAGAGAAGCTAAGCACGTTCATCGCCGATGAACTAGGAACGGCAGATCCTTCGAAAGATCTGTCTTTGTGGATCAAGCTTACCATCATCCATTTTTTTTCTTTTGCTCTGGTCGTGCACTTCTGGCTGCTGTCCGCACGGAGGTTAGCTGTCCGATAAGGTCGGCCTAATTTCTGTTATTTCGCTCATTCGATCCCTTGCCCAACATGATGCAACCCGGCAGAGCCGTCGCCTGTCATTTCTTCAGCAAAACGGTCAGCATATGGACGATCGCATCGCGAATGCTCACTGGACCCTTCAGAGGCGAAAGGTTGTCTCAAAATCCATATATGGCTTTCGGCTTTCAGGCACTTTGAGCGCCTTGATGCACGTTACTGGACATCGCTAGAAGGGCGGCTGGAGCGGGTGAAGGGAATCGAACCCTCGTATTCAGCTTGGGAAGCTGCTGCTCTACCATTGAGCTACACCCGCGATGCGCTGAGATTTCCAACAGAAGGAGGCGGCTGTCAAGTCGCGTTTCAGATGCGGAAGTGCTTCGAGAGTTTGAGGCCCTGGGCCTGGTAGTTGGAGCCGAGGCCGGAGCCGTAGAGGCTCATCGGTTTTTCCTGCATGTGCTCGTAGACTAGGCGGCCGACGATCTGGCCGTCTTCGAGGATGAAAGGCACTTCGTGGCTGCGCACTTCGAGCACGGCGCGGCTGCCGCGGCCGCCGGCCGGCGCATGGCCGAAGCCCGGATCGAAGAAGCCGGCATAATGGACGCGGAATTCGCCGACCAGCGGATCGAAGGGGGTCATCTCGGCGGCATAATCCGGCGGCACGTGCACCGCCTCGCGCGAGACGAGGATATAGAACTCATCGGGATCGAGGATCAGCTCGTTGCGGCCGCGGCTATAGAGCGGTTCCCAGAAATCATAGATGTCGTGCTGATCTTTCTTGTCGACATCGACGACGGCGGTGTGATGTTTGCCGCGATAGCCGATCAAGCTGTCCTTGTCGCCGGCCAGATCGATCGACAGCGCGATACCGCCGCCCGAGACGTTCGGCTGCTTGCTGGCGACCAGCGTCTCGCTTTCATGCAGCTTCAACAATTCCGGCTCGCCGAGCAGCGCCTGGCCGACGCGGAAACGGATCTGCGACAGGCGGGAGCCGCGGCGCACGACGATCGGGAAGGTGCGCGGGCTGATTTCGAGATAGAGCGGGCCGGAATAGCCTGATGGAATCTTGTCGAACTCCTGGGCGTAATCGGTGATGACGCGGGTGAAGATATCGAGGCGGCCGGTCGAGCTCTTCGGGTTGGCCGAGGCCGACATGTCGGCCGGCAGCGCTAAGCTCTCCATCAGCGGCACGATGTAGACGCAGCCGGTTTCGAGCACCGCGCCTTCCGTGAGATCGATCACATGCAGGCTCAGCCGGTCGAGCTTGTCGGACACCAGATGCGAGGGACCGGGCATGAAGCTGGCGCGCACGCGAAAGGCCTTGGCGCCTAGGCGCAGGTCGAGACTTGCCGGCTGGATCTGGTCGCGGTCCAGCTCCCGTTCGGAGATCAGACGCTCCGTTTCGAACAGCGCCGATATTGCGCGATCCGCCAGAATTCCCGTTTCACGAGCCATCATGCCTCATCCATCATTTGCCGCCGACAAAACCAAACTCGGGGAATTGACGCAAGCAGCTAACAGCAGTATTGCAGAATTATCCCGTGGTGATTTGGCCGGTCGGCTTGCAGCCACGTTAAACAAGTGGCTAAAAAGACCGGGTTGAAACCGGTCTGCTTTTGCGACCGGTTTTTTTGTTATGTGAAGGTGATGGCATGAGCAAGACCTGGCGCCCGGCAACCCAACTCGTCCACGGCGGAACGTTGCGTTCGCAATATGGCGAGACCTCCGAGGCAATCTATCTCACGCAAGGCTTCGTCTACGACACCTCGGAAGCGGCCGAAGCCCGCTTCAAGGGCGAGACCGACGGCTTCATCTATGCCCGCTACGGCAGCCCCACCAACGACATGTTCGAAAAGCGCATGTGCCTGCTCGAAGGCGCCGAAGACGCCCGCGCCACCGCCTCCGGCATGGCCGCCGTCACTGCGGCGATCCTCTGCCAGCTGAAATCAGGCGATCATATCGTCGCGGCGCGTGCTCTGTTCGGTTCCTGCCGCTGGGTCGTCGAGACGCTGGCGCCGAAATACGGCATCGACTGCACGCTGATCGACGGCCGGGATCTGGCAAACTGGGAAAAGGCGATCACGGCGAAGACCAAGGTGTTCTTCCTGGAAAGCCCGACCAACCCGACGCTCGAGGTGATCGATATATCAGGGGTCGCCAAGCTCGCCAACCAGATCGGCGCCAAGGTCGTGGTCGACAACGTCTTCGCCACGCCGCTGTTCCAGAAGCCGCTGGAGCTCGGCGCCCATATCGTCGTCTATTCCGCCACCAAACATATTGACGGCCAGGGCCGCTGCCTCGGCGGTGTGGTGCTTGCGGACAAGGAATGGATCGACGAGAACCTGCACGATTACTTCCGCCATACCGGCCCGGCAATGTCGCCGTTCAACGCCTGGACGCTGTTGAAGGGCATCGAGACGCTGCCGCTGCGGGTGCGCCAGCAGACGCAGAATGCGGCGAAGATCGCCGACTTCCTGGCCGAGCAGGGCAAGGTCGCCAAGGTGATCTATCCCGGCCGCAAGGACCATCCGCAGGCCGATATCATCGCCAAGCAGATGACCGGCGGCTCGACCCTCGTCGCCTTCGAGCTGAAGGGCGGCAAGGAAGCGGCCTTCGCGCTGCAGAACGCGCTCGATATCGTCAAGATCTCCAACAATCTCGGCGACAGCAAGAGCCTCATCACCCATCCGGCAACGACGACGCACAAGAACCTGACGGAAGAGGCGCGCGCCGAACTCGGCATCTCTCCCGGCACGGTGCGCCTTTCGGCCGGCATCGAGGACACGGACGACCTGATCGAGGATTTCGCCAAGGCGCTTGCCAAGGTCTCGGCCTGATCAACGGGATTGGCGGCCGGACCTCACGCGGGGGTTCGGCCGCCGGACCTCGCTCCGTGAGGCCGGGGGAACAAGTTCGCCCGCGCCGGCGTTCGGAAGTAAATTAACACTGAGAATTAGGCTTAACGATCGAAAACTCTTCGATCATGACCGTTTCATCGCGGATCAACATTCCGTTCCTTGACGGACAGGCCCTCTTTATAAGATACGGGTAACATATCTTGTCTAAGGTGCAAGGCATGTATCGCGCCCTCACAAAGGATATCGAAGTCGTCGTCGAACCATTTTATCTGGAGGAGCAATCCGATCCGGAAGACGATCGCTATGTCTGGGGTTACCGGATTGTCATCAGCAACAATTCCGGCATCGCCGTTCGCCTGGTCAACCGTTACTGGAACATCACCGACCAGAACGGACAGGTGGACGAAGTGACCGGCCCCGGGGTCGTCGGCGAACAGCCGAGGCTCAGCCCCGGCGACACCTACGAATATTCCTCCGGCTGCCCGCTCGACACCCCGTCCGGGCTGATGTTCGGCCATTATCAGATGGAAACCGACGAAGGCGAGATGTTCGATGTCGACATCCCTGCCTTCTCGCTGGATTCCCCGGGGCTGCTGCGGGTGCTGAACTGACGTGTAACGCCACAAGCCTACGACGCCTCGGCCCAAAGATCCCCGACGCCAGCCCCTCATCCGCCTGCCGGCACCGACCGGGGTCGAGCCACGGGTCTCGGCCCGTCCTTCGGACCCCCGCTCGCGGGGCGAAGGGGATATGCCGCAACGTCTCGATTCCCTCTTCTCCCCAGCGGGGAGAAGGTGCCCGTAGGGCGGATGAGGGGGCCGGCGACGCCGGTCTTTCCGAACCACACCCATGCAGGTTTCCGCCGCGATGACATCGTCTCGACCGTATTCAAACGCTGGGGGATGACGTTATCGTCGGTGTGCCGGAATAGGTTTTACGTGAAGGATGTGCCATGCGGCCCCCTCATCCGCCTGCCGGCACCTTCTCCCCGCTGGGGAGAAGGGACTTGGGGCAGCTATCCGCGCGAACCGGCCCTATTCGGCCGGCTGAAGTTCGGCCGGCTCGAAGCGATAAGTGGTCGAGCAGAATTCGCAGGTGACGGCGATTTCGCCGTTTTCCTGGCTGGCCTCGATCTCCTCGGCGGTGAAGCCCTTCAGCACGCCCTTGATCTTATCGCGCGAGCAGCTGCAGCGGTCGAAGACGGCGCGCGGCTCGTAGACGCGGACGCCGCGCTCGTGGAACAGGCGGAACAGCAGCCGTTCGGTCCCGACCAGCGGATCGGTCAGTTCATCGGCGTCGACGGTCTCGACCAGCGAACGGGCTTCGAGCCAGGCATCGTCCTCACCATGCGGGCGGCTGCCGGTGTCGCCGTCGCCGCCGTGGAGATCCGGCCGGCGCATGCGCTCCGGTGCTTCCGGCAGGAACTGAGCGACAAGGCCGCCTGCCCGCCAGCGATGGCGCGGCTTGCCGGCCTCGTCGCGATCGAAGAGTTCGGCTGCGGCCAGGCGCACGCGTGTCGGGATCTGTTCCGACTGGCGGAAATAGACGCCGGCAATCTCCTCAAGCGAGGTGCCGTCGAGTTCGACGATGCCCTGGTAGGGCTGGCCGAACTTGCCCTGATCGATGGTGAAGGCGAGCACGCCCCGGCCGAGCAATTGCTCCGGCTCGGTTTCGCCTGCTGCGATGGCCTTGTTGAGCAGCGCCTGATCAAAGCGGGCATAGGCGCGGACATTTTCCGGCGTCGAGAAATCGGCGACGAGAAGATCGACCGGGCCATCGCCCTTGGTCTGCACCGTGAACTTGCCGTCGAATTTCAGCGAGGTGCCAAGCAGCACCGTCAAGACGACGACTTCGGCAAGGAGGCGGGCGACAGGTGCGGGGTAATGATGGCGCTCGAGGATCGCATCGAGCATCGGGCCGAGCTGAACGGCGCGGCCGCGCACGTCCAGCCCCTCCACCTGGAAGGGGACGACATGGTCATCGCCGGCGAAATCAAACTGGCCGAGGGCGGCTGCAGCTTCTGCCATGGCTTTCTCCTAGTTTCGGAGCGATGGGTCAGCGTGCCCTTCGCTCGCGCGGCCGCGGGTCTATGACTCGCGGCATCCGATTATGGTTCAGATCGCGCCCAGGCACCAAGCAAGAATCGACTTCTGCGCATGAAGACGGTTTTCCGCCTCATCGAAGACCACGGATTGCGGGCCGTCGATCACCTCGTCCGTCACTTCCTCACCGCGATGAGCCGGCAGGCAATGCATGAACAATGCATCATTGCCGGCCTTCGCCATCAAGGCCGCGTTGACCTGGTAAGGCTGGAAGACATTGTGACCCCGGGCCCGATGTTCCTGATTCATGGAGACCCAGGTATCGGTCACCACGCAATCGACGCCTTCGACCGCACGGTCGGCATCATGGCAGAGCATGATTTCGGCGCCCTCATTGCGGGCCCAGTTCAGATAGTGATCCTTGGGCTCCGAACCAAGAGGCACGGCCATGTTCATGCGGTAGCCGAAGCGCGCGGCCCCTTCGACCAGCGAATGCAGCACATTGTTGCCGTCGCCGGTCCAGGCGATGGTCTTGCCCTTGATCGGGCCGCGATGCTCTTCGAAGGTCATGATATCGGCCATGATCTGGCAGGGATGGGTATCGTCAGTCAGCGCATTGATCACCGGCACGGTCGCATGCTCGGCAAGCTCGACCAGCCTGGAATGCTCGGTGGTGCGGATCATGATCGCATCGACATAACGCGACAGCACCTTGGCGGTGTCGCCGATCGTCTCGGCGCGGCCGAGCTGCATCTCGGTGCCGGACAGGAACAGCGTTTCGCCGCCGAGCTGGCGCATCCCGACATCGAAGGAGACGCGGGTGCGTGTCGACGGTTTTTCGAAGATCATCGCCAGCATCTTGCCGGCGAGCGGCTTGTCGCCCTTGCCGGCCTTGAAGGCCTGCTTGCGGGCGAGCGCATCGTTCATAATGGTTCTGAGATCGGCTGAGGTGACCGCCGAAAGATCGAGGAAATGTTTAGGAGCCATAGTCTTCTTACCTGTCTGCGCCCGAAGGCGGCAATCCCTTCAAGCCGTCTTCTTAACCTTGGCGGCGCGAATGCTCTCGGCGGCGCGCTCGATGCGGGCAAGGCCCTCGCGGGCTTCCTCGGCGGTGACGACGAGGGGCGGAAGAAGGCGGATGACGTTGTCGCCGGCGGGCACGCCGAGCAGATGGGCGGCGCGGATCGCCTGCAGCAGTTCGGCCGAGGGAATGGCGGCCTTGACGCCGAGCAACAGTCCCTCGCCTCTGATATCCTCGATCACGTCGGGATAACGATCCTTCAGCGAGGCGAGGCCTTGGCGGAAGACCAGTGCGACGTCGCGCACCTGCTGGAGGAAGCCATCGGCGAGGATGATGTCGAGCACGGCGCTGCCGACGGCCATGGCGAGCGGATTGCCGCCATAGGTCGAGCCGTGTGTACCGGCCTTCATGCCGGAAGCGGCTTCCGCGGTGGCAAGGCAGGCGCCGAGCGGGAAACCGCCGCCGATGCCCTTGGCGACCGCCATGATGTCGGGGGTGACGCCCGACCATTCATGGGCAAAGAGCCTGCCGGTGCGGCCGACCCCGGTCTGGACCTCGTCGAGGATCAGCAGCAGGCCGTGTTCGTCGCAGATCTGGCGAAGCGCCTTCATGAATTCGGGGGTGGCAGGACGCACACCGCCCTCGCCCTGCACCGGCTCGATCAGAATTGCGGCCGTGGCATCGGTGATCGCGGCGCGCACCGCTTCGATATCGCCGAAAGCCACCTGATCAAAACCCGGCGCCTTGGGGCCGAAACCTTCGAGATATTTCTCCTGGCCGCCGGCAGCGATCGTCGCCAGCGTCCGTCCGTGGAAGGCGCCTTCGAAGGTGATGATATGGAAGCGCTCGGGATGGCCCTTGGAATATTGATAGCGGCGCGCCGTCTTGATCGCGCATTCGAGCGCCTCGGCGCCCGAATTGGTGAAGAACACCTTGTCGGCGAAGGTGGCGTCCGTCAGCCGTTTTGCCAAGCGCTCCTGGCCGGGGATCTCATAGATGTTGGAGAGGTGCCAGACCTTGTCGGCCTGCTCCTTCAGCGCGCCCACCACATGCGGATTGCTGTGGCCGACCGAGGTGACGGCGACGCCGGCGCCGAAATCGAGATATCGCTCGCCGCTTTCGGTGATCAGCCACACGCCCTCGCCTCGCTCGAACCGCAGCGGGGCACGAGAATAGGTGTCATAAAGCGGCGCGGCTTCAGCCATGGCGCGATCTCCCGATCTAAAGTTATGGGGCGACTGACTCCGGCTAAGAAAACCAGGCCCGAAAAATCAAAAATGCCGCCTTGCGGCGGCGACTGGCACTATTTCCTTTTCGCGCTGCAATGTCAACAAAACTGCGCCCTTAGCGGATGCAGCAAGGGTGCACAGCCGCATTTTCAGTCTTCAACAGGCATTATTGCAGAAATGCCACGCAGGGGCAGCAAGTTGGGGAAAACTACGAATTCGATTCATCCGGATTCATGCGACTCTTGTCACGGAGTCAGCCTCACACTAGGTTAAAGTTCAATTACTAGACTGCATGCGGCGGAACTAGTCACCAAAATTGATCAAGCGTTTCTTGTTTCGGAGCTCCCGAGACAACGGTGAGGGATTCTGCCATCACCAACGCAAAAGGTGGAGACAGGGCATGAACTGGACAGACGAGCGGGTCGAGAAACTCAAGAAGCTTTGGGCCGAAGGACTGAGCGCCAGCCAGATCGCGGCGCAACTTGGCGGTGTCAGCAGAAACGCTGTTATCGGCAAGGTTCACCGGCTGAGCCTTCCGGGCCGTGCCAAGGCCGGCGGCACCAGCGCCGCGGCGCGAACGCCGAAGCGCAATACAGCGGCACCGCGCGCGCCGAACTATGCCTCTCGCGTCACTACCCGCACCGTTACCCGCCAGCAGGGCGCAACGATGCTGAAGGAAGAGATCGAGATCGAAACGATCGAGGAAATGGAATATGTGCCGAGGGGCAACGTGGTCGTGCCGATTTCGCGCCGCCTCGGCCTGACGGAACTGACCGAACGCACCTGCAAGTGGCCGGTCGGCGATCCGCTGAAGGACGACTTCCACTTCTGCGGCTGCGAATCCCCCGACAATTCGCCCTATTGCAGCTATCACCAGAAGCTCGCCTACCAACCGGTCAACGAACGCCGCCGGGCGGCGGCGCGGGCCGGCTGAGAAGAACAGCATCGTTAGAGATGAGAAACGGGCCGATTGGCCCGTTTTTTTATGCGATTGTTGGTTCGCACCGGTGGCCGCCCCTCATCCGGCTGCCGCCACCTTCTCCCCGCACGCGGGGCGAAGGGACATGCCGCACCGGCTTCCTTCATCTCGACACGTCTCCCTCGTCCCGCGAGCGGGAAGGTACGTGCCATACGAAAGGGTGCGGAGGAGCGGAGAGGTCACGGCGTGTTCCCTTCGCCCCGTTTACGGGGAGAAGGTGGCGGCAGCCGGATGAGGGGCAGCCATACGCGCGCCGTTCCGATGAAAGCCCTCAGGCTTCCATCGAATAACCGGCGCCGCGGACGGTGCGGATGACGTCCTGCATGTTGGAGAAGTTCAGCGCCTTGCGCAGGCGGCCGACATGGACGTCGACGGTGCGTTCGTCGACATAGATGTCGTGGCCCCAGACGCCGTCGAGAAGCTGCGAGCGGGAGAAGACCCGGCCCGGCGACGACATCAGGAATTCCAGCAGGCGGAATTCGGTGGGGCCGAGGCGGACTTCACGGCTCTTGCGATGGACGCGATGGGTTTCGCGGTCGAGCTCGATATCGCCGCATTTCAGCACCGTCGACAGCACCTCGGGGCGGGCGCGGCGCAGCATCGCCTTGACGCGGGCAACGAGCTCGGGGGTCGAGAAGGGCTTGACGACGTAATCGTCGGCCCCCGTCGACAGCCCGCGGACGCGCTCGCTCTCTTCGCCGCGCGCCGTCAGCATGATGATCGGCAGGCGCTCGGTTTCCGGCCGCATGCGCAGGCGCCGGCAGAGCTCGATGCCGGATACGCCGGGCAGCATCCAATCGAGGATAAGAAGATCGGGCGTGCGCTCCTGAAGCCGCATCTCGGCTTCATCGCCACGAAGGATGGTATCGACCTCGAAGCCTTCCGCTTCGAGATTGTAGCGAAGAAGCACGCTCAGGGCTTCCTCATCTTCAACAACTGCAACTCTCGGGATCATGCGTCTCGGTCTCCTCGCGCATGATCCTTAAACCGGGGGTGATTTAAGCAATGCATCCTGCGCAAATTCACAAACTGGCTGCGACCTCTTTGCGCGCCCGGACGGGCGCGCACGCAATTGACTGGTCCGGGGCGACTGGCCCGGGCTGTCCGGGCGATTATTCCGTAACCGCGCCGACGGTGTTGGCACTGTCGTCCTTCGGACGATCGCCTTCCGGCTGCGCGCCGGTCGCCATGTAATAGATCGTCTCGGCGATGTTGGTGGCGTGGTCGCCGATGCGCTCGATGTTCTTGGCGCAGAAGAGAAGATGCGTGCAGCTGGTGATGTTGCGCGGATCTTCCATCATGTAGGTCAGGAGCTCGCGGAACAGCGAGGTGTACATCGCGTCGATCTCGTTGTCGCGTTCGCGGATGGCGTTCGCCTTGTCGACGGCGCGCGTCGTGTAGACGTCGAGCACTTCCTTGAGCTGGACGAGCGCCAGCTCGGAGAGATGCTCGAGGCCGCGGGCGAGCTTGCGGGGAACGCCGGTGCTCTGCACGGCAATAACGCGCTTGGCGGTGTTCTTGCCGAGGTCGCCGACGCGTTCGAGATCGGCGGCGATGCGGATCGAACCCATGATCTCGCGCAGGTCCGCAGCCATCGGCTGACGGCGGGCGATGGTGACGATCGCCTTGTCGCCGATTTCGCGTTCGGCATGATCGAGGATCACATCGTCGGAGATGACCTTCTGCGCCAGCGCGGTATCGCCGTTGACCAGCGCCCGCACGGATTCGGCGACCATCTGTTCGGCCAGGCCACCCATTTCGGAAATCCGCCTGGAAAGGAACTTCAGATCATCATCATAGGCAGAATAAATATGTGTCGATGCCATGGGGCTTTATCCTCGAATAACGGAAAGGCTTGGTGACGCCAAAATCAGCCGAAGCGACCCATGATGTAGTCCTGGGTGCGCGGATCGTCGGGATTGGTGAACATCTTGTCGGTGTCGTTCTCCTCGACGAGATTACCGAGGTGGAACATGGCGGTGCGCTGCGAGACGCGCGCGGCCTGCTGCATGGAGTGGGTGACGATGACGATCGTGTAGTTCTCTCGCAGTTCGTGGATCAGCTCCTCGACCTTGGCGGTGGCGATCGGGTCTAGCGCCGAGCAGGGCTCGTCCATCAGGATGACTTCGGGGCTGACGGCGACGGCACGCGCTATGCAGAGGCGCTGCTGCTGACCGCCCGACAGACCCGTGCCGGATTCGTGCACGCGGTCCTTGACCTCGTTCCAGAGGCCGGCGCGCTGCAGGCTGGTCTCGACGATCTGGTCGAGATCGGCCTTCGACTTGGCCAGGCCATGGATGCGCGGGCCGTAAGAGACGTTTTCATAGATCGTCTTCGGGAACGGGTTCGGCTTCTGGAAGACCATGCCGACGCGCGCGCGAAGTTCGACGACGTCGATATCGGGATCATAGATATCGTCGGTGTCGAGGGTGATCTTGCCGGTGACGCGGCAGCCGTCGATCGTGTCGTTCATGCGGTTGAGGCTTCGCAGGAAGGTCGACTTGCCGCAGCCCGAAGGGCCGATCAGCGCGGTTACGGTGTTTTCGCGGATGTTCAGGTTCACGTCGAAAAGCGCGCGCTTCTCGCCGTAGTAAACCGAGACATCCTTTCCGATCATCTTATACGGGACGTTGCTCATCTTCTGATCCAGCGCCTTTTCAACTGCAGCTTCCGTCAACATGTTCATGATGTTTAACTCCGTTTACCAGCGGCGCTCGAAGCGACGACGCAAGAGGATGGCGCCCATGTTCATGACGATCAGGAACAGGAGCAGGACGATGATGGCACCCGAAGTCCGCTCGACGAAGGCCCGTTCGGCCTCGTTTGCCCACATATAGACCTGCACGGGCAGGGCCGTCGAGGGATCGAGCGGTGTGGTCGGCGCGTTGGCGACGAAGGCGACCATGCCGATCAAGAGCAGCGGCGCGGTTTCGCCGAGCGCGTGCGCCAGACCGATGATCGTGCCGGTCAGGATGCCCGGCATGGCGAGCGGCAGAACATGGTGGAACACCATCTGCATCTTCGAGGCGCCGAGGCCAAGGGCTGCGGCGCGGATCGACGGCGGCACGGCGCGAAGGGCGGCGCGCGTGGCGATGATGATGGTCGGCAGGGTCATCAGCGTCAGCACCAGGCCACCGACCAGCGAAGCCGAACGCGGCAGGCCGATGAAGTTGATGAAGACGGACAGACCGAGCAGGCCGTAGACGATCGAAGGGACGGCGGCGAGGTTGTTGATGTTGACCTCGATCAGATCCGTCAGCTTGTTCTTCGGCGCAAATTCCTCGAGATAGATCGAGGCGGCAACACCGATCGGCAGAGCGAGCACGAGCACGATCAGCATCAGGTAGAGCGAACCGATGAGGGCGACGCCGAGGCCGGCGGCCTCCGGACGACTGGAATTGCCGTTGACGAAGAGGCCGGTGTTGAACTGCTTGTGGAGAGCGCCGCTCGCCTTCAGCTCGTTCATCCAGGCAACCTGCTTGTCGTTGACCTTGCGGTTCTTCTCATCGACTTTAAGATCGATCTGGCCCTTGCTGGCGCTATCGACATTGGCGTCGGCGAGCACCGTGACATTGACTGTTTTGCCGATGATCGACGGGTCTGACATGACCATATCGCGCAGCTGGATCGGCGCCCCCTTGGAGAGCATAGCGGTTGCATCGCGCACGTCGGGACGGCTTGCGGCATTGATGTTCAGCTGCTTGACGATCGCGTCGCGCAGAAGAACCGGATAGTTGGCGGCGATCAGCACCGAAGGGTCGGTCGCACGCTTATTGTTCGGGTCGATCGTCTTCTCGGTGAATTCGATCGGCAGGGTGATCGCCGTCTGCTGGAAGGCGGTGTAGCCCTTGCCGATCACCGTCCACAGCAGGATGAACAGGAAGACGAGACCGAAGGTGATGGCGGCGATGCCATAGGCCTGGAACCGGCGCTCGGCGGCGTAGCGGCGCTTGATGCCGATATCGCGGCGCGCAGGCGCCTTGGAGACGGTGACGCCTGATGTGGGAGAAACAATATCCGTCATTCGTACTGCTCCCGGTATTTGCGCACGATGTAGAGCGCATAGATGTTGAGGCAAAGCGTGATGCAGAACAGCGTGATGCCAAGGGCGAAGGCAACCAGGGTCTGCGGCGAGGTGAACTCGAGGTCGCCCGTCAGCTGGTTGACGATTTTGACGGTCACCGTCGTCATCGGCTCGAAAGGGTTGATCTGGATGCGGGCGGCGACACCGGCGGCCAGCACGACGATCATGGTTTCGCCGATGGCGCGCGAGGCCGTCATCAGCAATGCGCCGACGATGCCGGGAAGAGCGGCCGGCAGGACCACTTTCTTGATGGTTTCGGAGCGGGTGGCGCCGAGACCGAGCGAACCGTCACGCAGGGCCCGCGGCACGGCGGTGATGATATCGTCCGACAGTGAGGAGACGTAGGGGATCAGCATGATGCCCATGACGATACCGGCGGTCAGAACGCTCTGCGCCTGAATGAAGTTGGTGTAGCTGCCGGAGAGCAGGCCGCTGATCTGAGCCGAGAAATCGCGCAGGAACGGGCCGACGGTGACGAGGGCAAAGAAGCCGTAGACGATCGTCGGAATGCCGGCGAGCACTTCGAGCAGCGGCTTGGCGACCCCGCGCACCTTCGGCGAGGCGTATTCGGCCATGTAGATGGCGGCAAAGAGACCGACCGGCACGGCGACCAGCATGGCAACCAGGCCGATATAAAGCGTGCCGAGCAACAGCGGGATCAGGCCGAACTGGCCGAAGGACGAGCTGCCGGCGCCGGCAAAACGCGGATCCCAGACCGTGCCGAAGAAGAAGTCGGCGGCGGGAACGGCGGCAAAGAAGCGGGCCGCTTCCGACAGCATCGAAAGGACGATGCCGATCGTCGTCAGAATGGCGATCGAAGAGGCGAGCAGCAGGCCCCAGAGCATGACGCGCTCGACCCGGTTGCGGGCGCGGAAGCGCGGGGCAATGGCGCGCAGCGCATAGAAGGCGCCTGCGACAGCCAGAATGAAGACAACAGCCGTCATGGCCAGCCGGCTCGTCATGCTCATGGCATTGAGCTTTTTGGCGGCGTCGAGCATGTAAGGCTGGGGCTGGCCGGCAAGCGGCACACCCTTTTCGTTGAGCTTGGCCTGGAGTGCCGCCGGATCGCCGGCGACCGCTGCGGTTTCGTCCGCAGTCAGCATCGTCAGGCCGCGGGCGACCGTCGCCACCATGGAATAGCCGAGATCCTGTTCGACGGCGGCTTGCGCCTTGACGTCGGCAGGAAAGGCGCCGCGAACCGAGGATTGGATGATGCCGGGGCTGACCGAGAGCCAGACGCAGAGGACGATGAGGGCCGGAAGAACCGCCCAGATCGCCGCATAGGCGCCGTAATAGGCCGGCCGTGAGTGCAATGCCGAGGATCTGCCGCCGGCAAGCGCCGTGGCCCGGCTGCGCGCGACCAGATAGGCGGCGGCACCGATCACCACAAGGCACAAAAGTATGATGGATGTGCTCATTCGTTACGTCCCCAGGCCCGTAGCCCCCAAAGCCCGGCAGCTTCATCAGCCGCCTTCAGCTTCCAATCATGCGGAATGAATTCACCCTGCAGCACCGGAAACACCGGTGCGCGGGGATAAGGCAATGCCGGCGCGGGCCTGAAGGCGCCGCGCCGGCAAAGTCATTACATGGCCTTACCGGCTTCGACGTCCTTGCGGATCGCGTCGCGCTCGGCATCCGGAGCGGCAACCAGGCCGTATTCGGCGAGCGGGCCGTCAGGGCCGATCATCTGGTCGGATACGAAGAAGTTGACGTATTCCTTCAGGCCGGGAACGGCGCCGAGATGTGCCTTCTTGACGTAGAAGAATAGCGGGCGGGAAACCGGGTAGGTGCCGTTGGCGATCGTTTCCGTCGACGGAACGATGCCGTTTACGCTGGCAACCTTGAGCTTGTCGGCGTTGTTTTCATAGAAGGACAGGCCGAATACGCCGACGCCGGTCTTGTTGGCGGCGATGCGTGCGAGGGTTTCCGGATAGTCGCCGTCGATGTCGACTGCAGCGCCGTCCTTGCGGACTGCGACGCAAGCCTTGCCCTGGGCGGCCTTGTCGGAGATTTCCTTGGCGATGACGTCGACAGCACCCGAAGCCTTGCAGCCGGCAGCGAGAACGTTCTGTTCGAAGACTTCGCGGGTGCCGTGCTTTTCGCCCGGGATATAGGCAGCGATATCAACAGCCGGAAGCTTCGGGTTGACTTCCGACCACTTCTTGTAGGGATTGGCGACGAGCTTGCCATCGACGACGACCTGGGCTGCGAGGGCCTTGTAGATATCTGCGGGAACGTAGGCAACGTCCGGGTTGGACGAGTCGGTGGCGAAGACGATGCCGTCATAACCGATCTTGACTTCCTGAATGTCGGTTACGCCGGCAGCCTTGCAGGCTTCGGCTTCGTTCTTGTTGATCGGACGCGAAGCGTTCGCAACGTCGATGGTGTCTTCGCCAACGCCCTTGCAGAATTCCTTCAGACCAGCGCCCGTGCCGCCGGATTCAACGACCGGCGTCTTGAAGTTGGTGAAGGTTTCGCCGAAGGATTCGGCAACGATCTTTGCGTAAGGCAGGACGGTGGACGAGCCAGCAACCTGAATCTGGTCGCGGGCGACGGCAGCGCCAGCGAAAGCAGCGGTTGCAGCGAGCGCGGCAACGGTGAGCTTGAAGGTGTTCATTAGAAATCTCCCGGCATTTGGGCTTGTGTGAGTGCGGCCTGTAGAGAGGCCCTCGCAGTGCCTTTTTTCATCGGCGGGACTCTCTTAGCGCTTTAAGCACCGTCCTTTTATGTCAAATAGGTGAAACATTTGTGACAGCTTAAATAATTGATTTATAATGGAAAATTTTATCTAGATTAGCCGATCGTGTCGGCGAATGGCAAGGTTTGGCCGCGGATCTACCTCGCGTTGTAAAAACCGGTCACATATCGGTAACAGGCAGGTTGGGCGGCGATTTTCTGCTTTATGTTCTTTCATGAAAGTCGTTCCGCGTGGTCTGCCCTCATCCGGCTGCCGCCACCTTCTCCCCGCTCCCGGGGCGAAGGGACCATGCAGCAAGCTCTCCGTCCCCATCAACCTCCCGCAAGGCACGTCCCCTCTCCCCGTCTTTTACGGGGGTCCGAAGGACGGGTCGAGACCCGTGGCTCGACCCCGGTAAGGTGAGGGTGAGCGGCAAATCACACGGCACGCCCAGCGCTAAAAGCGCACCGTAAAATCGGTGCCCTTGCCGACTTCGGATTTGACGATCAGTCGGGCGCGGTGGCGGGTGAGGATGTGTTTGACGATGGCAAGGCCGAGGCCGGTGCCCTTTTTCGAGCGGCTGTCCTCGATGCTGACGCGATAGAAGCGCTCGGTCAGGCGCGGCACATGTTCGGCCGGAATGCCCGGCCCCTTGTCGACGATGCTGACCTCGACCGGCTGGCCGGTGCCGTTCTTCAGCCAGACGTCGACCACCTCGCCCTCCTGGCCGTATTTGCAGGCATTTTCCATCAGGTTCTCGAAGACCTGGACAAGCTCGTCGCGGTCTCCGAGCACCTCGACCTTACCATCCGGCAGATGCAGGTTGATGTCGACGCCGACATCCCTTGCCAGCGGCACCAGCGCGTCTCTGACATGGCCGAGCAACGGCACCAGATCGATCTTCTCGTCCGGCGCGATATGCGATTTCAGCTCCAGCCGCGAGAGCGACAGGAGGTCGTCGACCAGCCGGCTCATGCGGGTCGTCTGATCGAACATGATGGCGAGGAAACGCGCCTGCGCCTTCAGATCGTTCTTTGCCGGTCCCTGGATGGTTTCGATGAAGCCGCGCAGCGAGGCAAGCGGCGTGCGCAGCTCATGGCTGGCATTGGCGACGAAATCCGAGCGCATGCGGTCGATGCGGCGAACCTCTGAAATATCGCGGAAGGAGAGGATGAAATAGCGCTCGCGCGGCCCGTCATCGGCCGCGAATTCGACGGGGGCGCTGCGCACGATATAGACGCGCTCGGAGGGCAGCCGCTCGGCATGCTCTATCTGGTTCGGGGCGTTGGTGGCGATGGTTTCGCGCACCATGTCGAGCACACCGGGCGAGCGCAGGCGGGCCGATATATGGGCGCCGAGCGCCATCTCGCCGAAGGCCTTTTCGGCAGCGCGGTTCTGGAAGAGCACCGAGGCGTCGTCCGATAGCACCATGACCGGGATATCGAGGCCGGAAAGCGTGGCGGAGATCTCAGGCAGGCGGCTTGGCGGCGCTTCCGGCTCGATCTCCGCCGGTTCGAGCGGCTCGGCCTTGATCACCGGCGCCTCGTTGAACAGCGCGGTCAGGACCATCGCCAGCAGCAGGACGAGCACGGCCCATTTGTTCATGCCGGCGGCAAGCGCAATCAGCGCGCTGAGGATTGCCGTAAGCAGCACCGGCCGTTCGCGCCTTATGCGCGCCAACAGGCTTTTTCTCCATGGAGTTTCGTCTGGCAAGTGCCCTCGCGGCGTCGATTCGTTTTTCTTTGTATTGAACTCTGCCTGATAGCGGCAATTCATGACAGAAGTTTTCGGGCGGCCGCGTCTCAAGCGAATGGCCGCAGCCGAAACCCGTGAAAAATTACCGGTCATCCGTGAAAGATTTGATTTTCAACGATAACTATGTTCGCCTGCGGGAAGAGAACAATCAGGCTGAGGAGGAACCTATGGACGAGGACGTCGAAAACAGGGCCGTCGAGCTGGAGATCCGCGGAAAGAAGCGCATCTTCGATGTCGACGATCCCGTTCTGCCGGATTGGGTGGAGGAACATGCGCTTGCTTCCGGCGAATTTCCCCACAAGAAGAAACTTAGGGAAGAAGACTATGTCGAGCAGCTGGAAAAGCTGCAGGTGGAACTCGTCAAGGTGCAGTTCTGGCTGCAGGCGACCGGCAAGCGGGTGATGGCGCTGTTCGAAGGGCGCGATGCGGCCGGCAAGGGGGGCGCGATCTCGGCCTCCTCGGAGAATATGAACCCGCGTCTTGCACGCGTCGTGGCGCTGACAAAGCCGACCGAGCGCGAACAGGGGCAATGGTATTTCCAGCGTTATGTCGCGCAGTTTCCGACGTCAGGCGAATTCGTGCTGTTCGACCGATCCTGGTACAACCGCGCCGGAGTCGAGCCGGTCATGGGCTTCTGCACGCCGCAGCAATATGAGGACTTTCTCAAACAGGCGCCGCAGCTTGAAAAGATCATCGCCCATGAGGGCATCTTCTTCTTCAAATTCTATCTCGATATCGGCCGCGAGATGCAGCTGAAGCGCTTCCACGACCGCCGGCACGATCCGCTGAAAGTCTGGAAACTATCGTCGATGGACATTGCGGCGCTGACCAAATGGGGCGACTACAGCGACAAGCGCAACCGGATGCTGAAGGAAACCCATACGGATTTCGCACCCTGGACGGTGATCCGCGCCAATGACAAGCGGCGGACGCGCCTCGAACTCATCCGTCACATGCTGAACAGGATGGATTATGACGGCAAGGACAAGACGGTGCTCGGCACGGTCGATGAAGAGATCATCGGTTCAGGGCCTGGATTCTTGAAATAGGGCTTTCTGAAATAGAGCTTTCTGAAATGGACGGGGGCTGAGCGGAGCGTCATTGCCCCGGCAGGATGCGGATGGCGAAGAGGTTGATGCCGCGCGCCTTGCCGTCGAGATCGCTGTTGATCGTCAACGTGCCCGGCGCATTCGGCGCCAGCGAGCGGTCGAACTTCACCTGCAGCAGCGCATCCGATTTTTCGCGGGTGACGTTGAAGCGATGGCGGGCACAATTGCCGAGCGTCTGGAAATTGCATTCGACGGTGACCTGGGTCGGCTCGTCACTGGTCGATTGCAGGGTCAGCGCGATGGTCGAGGATTTGCCGGCGAGCTGCTGCAGCACCGAAGCGGGCACGCTGATGGCGATATTTCCGTCGGCAGCCCCGCTCTCGGAAATCAGCCGGATGGCGGGGCCGTCATTTTCTGTGATTTTTTCGGTGCGCGCCCGCGGGCTGCTCTTGATCTTGTCGGCGTCGTCAGGCTTGAACACGGGGATCCAATCGGCCGAGAAACTATTCTGCGGATCGATGGTCACCGGCTGATCGGTGGGGGAGGCTGATTTGCCGGCGCTGTCGTCATTGCCGGTGAAATCCTCGGGCTGAGTGCTGGCCGGCGGATTGGCGACGCTGGTGTCGCGTTCGGCCGCCGTCAGCAGCAGGCCCGATGTATGCGCCCACCAGGCGCCGATGCCGACGAAAGCCAGCAACACGCACCAGACGAGCAGCCGCGAAAAGAATTTGCGCGGTTTGCGGCGGCCTGCCGCCCGCTCCGGGCGGAAATCCATATTGGTGGCGCGCTGGCCGCGGGCAAGGCGCTCCTCGCCGACGGGGGCGGCAGCCAGATGATCGGCACTGCCGGCATGCACGTCGTCGAGGCTCGCCTCATCGCGGCGGCCGAAGGTCACCTCGGGGGCGCGGGTCTCGCCCGGCACTGCGGGGCTGTCAATATCGTCGACTTCGGCGCGGTGAACCGCAGGTGGCATTTCCACGACAGGCGGCACGGGCACTTCGGGCGGCCGCTGGCGGGGGTGGAGGCGGTCGCGCTCCTCGCCTTCGATGGCGTGGATGGTGCTTTCCAGACGATGGCGGTGATGGGCGACGACCTCGGTATCGGTGATATCCTGCTTGCGGAGACCGGCTTCAAGCGCCTGGCGGGCCGACTGATAGATCCTCGCTCGAACCTCCGGATTGTCGCGTTCGGAATTTTCGAGCGCTGTTCTGATGGCCGTTTCTAATCCGCTCACGTCTAGTCCTTCACCTTGAACTCGGCATCGGACTGCAATCCCCGCCGTTCTCCATCAAAATTCGGTAGCGGCAAGTGCGGCAAACCGCAAGCCTTGCGGGGCGGGGCGCGGTTGATCGGCGGGGATAATCGGCAGGTTTCAGCGCTTGCAGGCCTCATTTTGTCAGCTATTGCAGACATATATTCGGGGTGAAATCGGCGAAGGCATGGCAGCCGCTCTTTTATCGGCTTTTCTTCTCTGTTATGAGATTGACGTTTTCGTAAACGTCAATGGAAGTGGTGAACCATGGCCCTGCCCCCGATCCTGAGGGATAAACTGAGACTGCCGGTCATCGGCTCGCCGCTGTTCATCATCTCGCATCCCAAGCTGACGCTGGCGCAATGCAAGGCCGGCGTCGTCGGCGCCTTTCCGGCGCTGAACGCCCGGCCGGAAAGCCAGCTCGACGAATGGCTGGCCGAGATCACCGAGGAACTCGCCCGCTACGACGCCGCCCATCCCGAGCGGCCGGCCGCTCCCTTTGCCGTCAACCAGATCGTCCACATGTCGAACAAGCGGCTGGAGCACGACCTGTCGCTCTGCGTCAAATACAAGGTGCCGATCGTCATCTCCTCGCTCGGCGCCGTGCCCGAGGTCAACGCCGCCGTGCATTCCTATGGCGGCATCGTGCTGCATGACATTATCAACAATCGCCACGCCCATTCGGCGATCCGCAAGGGGGCCGACGGGCTGATTGCGGTCGCGGCCGGCGCCGGCGGCCATGCCGGCACGCTGTCGCCCTTTGCGCTGATCCAGGAAATCCGCGAATGGTTCGACGGGCCGCTGCTGCTCGCCGGCGCGATTTCCACGGGCGGCGCCATCCTTGCCGCAGAAGCGATGGGCGCCGACATGGCCTATATCGGCTCGCCCTTCATCGCCACGCAAGAGGCGCGCGCCGCAGACGCCTACAAGCAGGCGATCGTCGAAGGCGCCGCCGGCGATATCGTCTATTCCAACTTTTTCACCGGCATACACGGCAACTATCTCAAGCCCTCGATCGTGGCTGCCGGCATGGACCCCGACAACCTGCCGCTCGCCGATCCCTCGAAGATGGATTTCGAACAGGCAACCGGCGGCGCCAAGGCCTGGAAGGACATCTGGGGCAGCGGCCAGGGCATCAGCGCCATCAAAGCGGTCGAGCCGGTGGCAAATCTCGTCGACCGGCTGGAGGCCGAATACAGGGCGGCACGCGCCCGGCTGGCGCTCTGAGGCGCACCTTCCCGCCGCTGCCCTCTTTTTTGCCAAAGCCATGACAGGGTGCTTGAAATCTTCGGACAATGGCTGTATCAGCGCCATGCAAATCGCGGGCCGCATGCTTCGGCCGTGAAATGCCGCTTTAGCTCAGGTGGTAGAGCACATCATTCGTAATGATGGGGTCGCAGGTTCGAGTCCTGCAAGCGGCACCAAAAACCTCCAGATAATACAAAGAAATACGGCGCCGGACATAGTGCGGCTTACCGTAATTTCACCCCTTGGGGGAAAATCTGGGGGAAAATTGGCTTCCGGTTTCCGAACACTCATTGCACCGATGCGGCTCTGCCGCCGCATCTCGACCCGTCGGCAGCGATATCTTCTTCAGATGGGCAGTTTCCGGAATATGGCTGCTGGCCGCTCTGAATCGGGCCGCCATTATATTCCGTCATGACCCTGCCCACGCGCCGGCCGTCGGCATAGATTCGGGTGTTCTGAGATTGCGGATTGAACGGCTGGGCAATGTGGATCGCCTTATTCGCCTCCATAGCACTCCCCGCCCCGAACGTGATGGTGTCGCGATGATTTAAGTAGTCGGCGCAGCCCGACAAAAGAGCTGCCGCCCCGCAGCAGATAAGCAGCTTGTTCATTGAAGCCCCGCTCAGAACCCAAACTGAGTGAAACTCAAAATTGCACTAATGTCAAAAGCTACTGAGACTAATCTCTACTTCAGTGATTAATCTCTTTCAGATCCGTTCTTCCCTGCTTCTGAGCGGGCCAATCTCAAAGCCGCCCGCGACCGCCGCGAATACCTCGATCTGCTCTGTGAATTCTGGAACCTGTCCAGCCGGCCTTGATGCTCCGCCTTGCCTCCGACGGGGCCGCCAGCGCGTTTCGTCGGCAAGCCGGGGGAATTATGCTCCGTGCCGAACATCGCGCGTAGGGACGTCTCTTTGCCGGTGCCCAGAAACTTCGGCAAGCTTGCCGAGGTCATCTTCGGTCAAGTCCATTTTCGGCGTCATGTCCGACGCCAAAGCCTCACGATTTCGATTTCCGCCAGCCGGCCGCCCAGGCTTCAAATTCCGAGCAGAACCACCGTTCTCCATACTTGGGGCTGATTTTCGTCTGTGCGTAGTATTTCTGCCCCGGCACGTGGAAGATGCGCTCGCCGGTGTCGATGGAGACGTTGCCCTTGATCCGGCACGATTGTCCGGAGCCGCCAGGAGCGCTCCATGCAGCGATCAAGTCGCTCGCGGTCCAGCCGCCGGCTGCACCGAACGCGATAGCGCCGATGACCAAACCCGGCGCCCTGAGCAGCACCGATCTCTTCTGCGGAACGCGATACCCCTGACGCATGCCTCCATCTCTCCCACGCGCGAAGATCGTAGCCGCCTTGGAGCCCGGCGAACATCTCGACAAAAGGGGTATGCCTTGCTCCGCCAGTTCGGTAACCGTCGACGGGTCATCGCTTTCGACCTGCCGTTCAAATTCCTCGGTAGGAACGTTGGCGACTCGGATGGCGGTTTTCGCCTGCCGCTCGGACATGCCGGCGGCCTCGGCGGCGTCCTTCCGGGTGTTCAAAGGGCCGGCGCCGGTCTTTTGAATTCCTCGGATTTCCGATCTCCACCCTTCTGCGGCTCGAACTCGTTCAGCACCTCGCCCGCCCGCTTGATGGCGCGCGACCGAACCCGGGTCGCATAATTTTCCAGCGTCTTGTCATCGGCTTGCCGGGGGTAGGAGGCGAGAGCTGCGGCCCGGTCAAATGCGGCAGGCGCAAAAGGAAACAGTCGCCCGGCTACCGAAGACCTTTTACGCGGGTACGAAAAACCCCGCCTAACTCACTTCCTACTCTTGCCGAAGCCGGCATCGAGAAGAACGGCGCGCACGATGAATTAATTGCCGCCGCGCATCGAGCCCAGAGCGGATTCCGTTGAGATAGAGGCTCTGGCAAAGCGCATGCTGGCCGACGAATACGACGCCGCTCAAGAGCGGGGCGAGGTTCGCGCTTCCAACCAAGGCCGTAGCACTTCCGCTTTGGAAGCGCCAAGCGCCGGAGATATCGGCCTCACGCACAAGGAAATCCACGACGCCCGCCTGATCCGAGACGCCGAAGCCGCTGACCCCGGCGTTGTCCGCCGGACCCTTGATGAAAAACTTGCTTCAGGCGAAGAGCCCACGAAGGCCGCTCTCCGGAAAGCCGTTAACGAGTTGCCAACTTGGCGACTTGATCGCTTCTCCGGAGCGCACGGTGTGAAGGTGGGCGCTAAATCATGCACATGTGCAAGGTTTGCAAGCTTGTCAGAACAACCAGTTCAGGAACACGCAAATCAGGAAGAGGCCCACCAAACCGGTAACCCATGAACCTAAGCTGGAGTTGGTGTTCTGGTTGTCAGATTTTCGTTTGCCGACCTTTGAGGTGAAGCCAACGCCGGTTCCGGGGATGCTGGCGCTGACGCGCTGCCCCGACGTCCCGACGGTGTAGCCGGCACCCTTTGGACCAACCCGAAGGCTGGCGCCCTTTTTGCCCATGTTGAGCCGGAGACCCGGCGCGAGTTTGAACGATTTCCTGAACCTGATAGCCATACCGCCCCCCAGTAAATACCCCTCTGAATAGTCGCCGCTCTCAGAGCCTACCGCAAGTTATCAAATTGACGGATCGCCGGTGAATGCCGGGATGGAATTAGACGTATGTCGTCAACGCCGATGGCAAGGATCACCCTAGCACGGTCAAACCGGTCTGGCAGACGCCCAGAACTGATCGTATGCATCAATCTTGAGCCGAGCAGATTCTCCGTCCACCCGAACTATCGAGGCGGGCGATCGGTCTGCCAGAGCATTCAGAGACTGGGTAACCGTATAGACGGTCTTTTCATCGACTACGATGAGCCGATCATGCAGTGATTTTGGTGCCGCCAACCGGGCATGGGCGGGGCGTGTGGAACCGTACTGTTGCCGGAACCGTACCAGAGCTGGTTCGAACGTGGGCTTTACGGACTTCTCGTCCGTCAACAATTCTATCTCGATTCCCTCATTCGCAAGGATGGCGAAGTCAGTCAGTGCCTTCGAATCCATATATGGATCAACAATTCTCAATCGTTGCGTTGCCTGGACCAGAACACGGCCAATTGCGCTCATAGCATCCAACGCGCTGCCGGCTGCGATGAACGCACCTTGATCTGACATTGGTGCAGCCATCTCAGCCTGCCCAAGCAATCGGTAGAGGACGGCGTTGGCCTTCCGAACAGTGTTCGTCATGCCAGATATATGGCTGCTCGAACTGATGGCGGCCAGCTCTGCGGCGCTTACGAAATCGATCTCCTTGGCAATTGCCGTTGCCCGTCCAACCCACCTTAGAACGGCGTGTTCATCAGCATCATCGGGCTGTTCTTCGATCAGCCTGCCTACGGTAACGTATCGCTGTGCTTCGTTCATTGCTCGCCCCCATCCCGCTCAGTCAAGCCATCTCACTACCTGATGAGGTGAGTCGTCAATTCCTCTTCGGACCGGCCTGGATCGAACTGGACGCGCTTTATCAGCGAGGCGGCGGCAGGTACGGCGACCATCCGAACCGAGCCCTCAGTATGAAGACGATCGCCTTCAGCGCCACGTCGTCAGTGCCGGCGGCAAGGCGGAGCAGATAGCCGACAAGAGCGGCTTGAAGCCTCGCGGCGCCGACATCCAGCTCGCGGCGAAAGCGTCGCCTCACGGTTTTCCGGATCGATCTTCAGCGCGCGGCCGAAGGAGACGACCCGAACGCCATCATCGCGTCACTGCGACCACTCTCGCTCTGACAATCAGCCACACCAATCGTTGCGCTGCATAGGGCTCCAGCTGCGAGCGAAGCCTTCCAGCAGCAGCTTCTTCCCAATCTCTTCCCCGTTGGTGCGATAAATGTTGACGAGCGGCCGGTGCGTTTGTGTCTTGTCCACCGCGCCGCTGAACATCACCCGCAAGCCCTTCTCAGCCAGTAGCTCACGTAGCCGGCCCTTGGCGATCAACGCCAGTCTTCGTTCCTTCAAGCACTTCGCGTGCGATCCGATCTCCGGAGTATCGATGCCGGAGACGAACGGCACGCCCTCCCCAAGCAGTCGCATGTTCTGCCCATCGCATTTCACGGTGTCGCCGTCGACGACCGTCAGCGATGCGCAGATGATCAATCCAGCTATCATTTGGAATTGCTCCGGCTCTTGAGCTCCCCCCAATAGGGATAATGCTCGGCGCACCACCAGATCGTTTCGACCGTCTTCGATTGGGAAAAGCCGAGGCTTCCCCACCTCGCGCAGCCAGCGACGCAGCAATAGTGCTCGGCGATGACGTTCGCCCCTGGCGCCGTCGAGTGCCCTTCAATACTCATGATGCGGAATCTTCCCCTCATTCTGGCAAGGCGCAGTGTCGTCCATCCCTGTCGGCCGCCAGCGCATCAGTCTTCCTCCAAATAATTTCCGAACAGCAGCTTTCCCGCCTTTGCGCCGCATGATGCGCATTTCAGCCGCTTCTCGACATCGCGCACCTCAGCATGTTGTAGACCGTGCGGCAGCGAGGCTTTCGAGAACGGCCGGGTTTCGCCACACGCGACGCACTCGGCCATGATGTCGAGATGACTTGGCGTGGCGTGTATGTATCCCGGCGACCAGTCCCTTATCGATTGGAAACGGGGCATCGTCAATTTCTCCCCATCGTCATCAAGCGCGGCGGCTCGGCTTTGGGCAGGTAGGCAATCGCCACCCTGCGACTGCCGCAGACCGGACAGCGCATGCGCTGCGACAACATCGCCAGCGGAAAATCCCGACCTCTCGTCGCCACCAGCGTGACGATATCGAGCGTATGTTTCCAGGGGCATTGGCGGACACTCTTCAGTCCATCGCGCCTTCCCCAGGCGCACCTGGCGCTGATATCCCATCCTGCATCCATTGCCTCGCCGATCGTTTCGGCCATGCGTCATCCTTTCCTCGATAGAGGTTGCTTGCCGCATGATTTTGTGAATGCTCCGCCCGAGCGATGTTCTGATTATGTTCTCGGTACCGGCCGAGTCAATAATGAATTTTTAGCGCGACAAAAAATAGCCCCGCCGAAACGGGGCAATTGCGAAAGAGGAAAAAAGTTGAGACCGCGCGTGCGGTTGGGCAATGGTGAGAGGTTTGCAAGGGCGTGCAGGACTCTCGCGCGCGGTCCCGATACTTTAACGCTGGGCGCCGCGCCCGGTTCCCGTACGCTATCGGACATTAGAAGGAGACCGGGTCTGGTGGTGGACCGCACGGACGCTGCGAACAGGGGGTGCTGGCGCAGCAGTACAAGATACTAAGCCGTGCGGCCCGTCGTCAAAACCCGTAACCGCCTGAAGAGGTTCCCAGATCACAGCTGGCGGCGATCAAAAAAGCCCCGCTGGTTGGCGGGGCTAATTTGACGGAAAGGTAGATGCGCCATAGCTGCTGGAGACGGGACCGAAGCGCATCCTCGCGCAAAACCCGCCGCTGTTACAAAAGTTCCCGCCGCGGATAATGAATTTTGGCAAATTGCTTTTTAAGATATTGCTGATGAACTTGGGGCATGACAAAGCCGCCTCGCAAACCTTCGCAGCCGCTCCTCGGTGAAGCCGGCACGCCGCTCCGCAGCCGGCCGCGACGGCGCCGAGATCCCGCCCAGCCTAATCTTCCCCTAGACCCGATGCCGGCGCGCGTCGAGCCCTGCCTGGCGCTGCTCAAAGCCAAACCTCCGAAGGGCGACGATTGGGTTTTTGAGATCAAGTGGGATGGCTATCGCCTGGCCGTCCACATCGAGCCGTCGGGAGTTCGCATCCTGACGCGCGGCGGCCATGACTGGACGGATCGCTTTCCTGCAATCGCGGCCGAAGCGAAACGCCTTCCAGTCTCGACGGCGATCCTCGACGGTGAAGCCGTCGTGTTCGATGAGCACGGCCGTTCGGATTTCGGTCGGCTCCAGCAGTCGCTGGGCGGACGCGGCGGAAAGCGGACGTCTCGGGAAGCCGTATTGTTGGTGTTCGATCTCCTCTATTTCGACGGCCATGACCTCACCGGAACCGAGCTCACCGCTCGGCGCCATCTCCTTGAGGGGCTGGTGCCAGCCGGCGGAGAAGAGGCCATCCGATTATCCGAGGAGGTCGAAGCGGATGGAGACACGCTGCTACGCATTGCCTGCGAGCATGACCTTGAAGGGATCATCGCCAAACACCGGAACAGCACCTATCGCAGCGGTCGGCTTGGCGACTGGCTGAAGATCAAGTGCATCCAGAGCGACGGCTTCATCATCGTCGGCTATGAGAAGTCGACCGGATCGTTCGGCGGAATAGGGCGGCTTCTGCTCGCCGCGCGCAAGGGCGATGAACTCGTCTATGTGGGGGGAGTAGGGACCGGCTTTAACGAACGTTCCGCCACCGAGCTCCGGCGGCAGATGGACAAGCTGGTCATCGACAAGCCGGCCGTCGAAACAGGAAGGAAGCGAAATGCGGTCTTCATTCGTCCGGAGCTGGTTGCCGAGATCGAATACCGCGCCTGGACGCATGACGGAAAACTGCGACATGCATCCTACAAAGGGCTGCGCGAGGTGCAGGATAACGCGGCCGTTTTTGACTTAAACGGCAACGCTAAATAGTTCCCGCCAAGCCTAAAACTATTAAGATCAACATAACCGAGGTTATTACCACGAAAGAAGGCCCGGCGATAAAGAACTTCTCTTTTGGCTTCATCAACACGCGATCATCATCACCTCCGCGATCGGCCCAGTAGGCCTCTGGCCCGAAATCTTCGGTGAAATTGAAGCCGTTTCTACTGTAGAAGACGATCGACCTGATGAACCAATACCAGTAGTAGGCGCAAAAGGGGCCTACGATGCACAGAGCAATCCATAGCTGATTTCGATCATCACTCAATCAAGCTTCCTCATCAACATCGCCGTCTTCGTCGAGCTCGGCGCCCCTCATGCTTCTAGACCTGTAAGTTCGAACTTGGAAATATTGCTACGGCAGGCGAAGGTTGTCAGATCGGATACACGATTGCACACTTTCCATGTCTGACGACCGTGTAACGCAAGCCTTAAAGTCGTCATACGCAGACGCCATCGCCTTAGCCTTTTTCACGTAGTCGTCATGATCCGATACACACATGAAGCCGTTGTAGTCGCAAGTGCTGGGACGGAAGCATGAGGCGCTCTCTTCGACGCATTTACTGAAGCTGGTGCAGACTTTAGCGCCATACTCCAAACATGCCGGTTCCCTTCCGATCGGACAAGAAAAGCTCTGTTGGGCCAGCCCACTCGATGACGATGATACCAGGACCAGGACCACTGCCGATAGAATGCGTGTCACAAGACCTCCCTCGATTCCCGGCTTTCAATCTTTGGGTAAACCAACATCACCTCCGCTTTTGTTGGATCAACCCCGGAGCGCCCGCTTGAAAGCCTTTTGGGTTCACGACGAATGTGGTGCGCTCCCCCTTCGGAAAACGCTCTTTCGCAGACCGCTTCAGTCGCTTCAGGGCAATTCGCGCGTTGTATAGTCGCAGCTTATACGAATAGTGCCGCAGGCCTGATGACCGACTAACCAACAGCTCAAGGTCAGCAATAAGCTTCCCCAGCGCTAAGGCACGCCGCGCTCGTGACGCCACTTCATTAGCAGCGACTGCACTACGTTTCTGTCTGATGGCCTTCTGCTGCTTCCTTTTGCTTGACATGCCCCCTCCTAATAAACCTTCTCACAGATCCACTTAGTCTGGGTACGTCCCACCCGAAGCACCTACTTCTTCGAAGAGCGAAGGTTCGCGAAGCCCCGCCGGCCGCTATCCCGCGCAGGTGTTGATGCCGTCCCGGACAATTAGCGCCCACTTCGGCCCGAGGGTGTCCCTGGCGGAAAGGGCATTCTGGCTTCCCGGCTCGCCTTCCTTGAACATGCGGACAGCGAGATCCTGATTGTGACCACCCGTCACGAATGTCGGACCGGGATTGTAGACCGTATTCCCGCTGTAATATCCGGTGTTCCCGTAGACTGTCGCCGTACCTGTGGTCGAATAAGAGCCGGGCATCTGGACAACTCGTGTAGTGTCGGCGCCGGCCTGCCCGACGATTATATAGCGATCATAGCCCGCTTTGATCGTCTCGATCGCAGCTTGTTTCGCGGCAACCTTCATAGCACCGGTATCGCCGCAGATCGGCGCCGCCCGTGTCTTGATGATGATTTCGTTCTGAGCTGTGCGCATCGAGCTTGATGCCGCACACGATGACAGAGCGCCGGCAGCCAGCGCGAGCAATACAGGTAGTCTCATGAAGATCCGCCCCAACCTCTTTCGCGAGTCCACTGCTTCGGTGCGCCGAGCGATTGAACTCTATATCCGGGCAACCCCTCAGTTGCCGGGAACAAACATCGCAGAATTCGGCTCTACGTCAAATTGCATTTTTAATGTATCGTTAACGCAGCTCGATGACGCAACCTGTCCGGTTGCGCGACAGTATTTCATGGGTTCACGATCTAGATGAGGTGGTCCGGCGCATCCGGCCTTCAGTCGGGCGGTCGTGGCGCAAATTCCGACCATCCGAAGCGTGACTGCAATGCAAACCGGATCGCCTTCAACGCGACGGCGCCTCTACCTCCGGCGATGCGGAGGAGGTGGAAAGTAAGGGCGCATTCGAGCTTCGCGGCGCCGACGTCCAGCTCTCGGCGATAGCGCTTCCTTAACGTTTTCGGATCGATCGCTAGCAAGCGGCAGATTTCGCGTTGCGGGACGCCCTCGGCGGCAAGCATCTGGACGAGACGGCGTTGTATGTCCGTCGGGCGATGGGGCGGGCGGCCGGGGCACTGTTCGGATGCTTCATCCATGGACGGGAAATATACCCATGTTAGTGGCAACTGATTACTAATCATGTGTCAGTTCCTCTTTGATGGCAGGGCGATCATTGATCAGTAGCCCGGAGATTGCGATGAATATGACCACCATCAGCGAACGCCTTTTTGGCATGTCCTTCCTGATGCTCTGGGTGTTGCTGGCGATCCTGATCTTTAGCGGCGTGCTTCACGGGTTGAATGCAGAGCCAAAGGACGATGATCAGTCCCGCGTGCAGGATCGGTCACATGGACGTATAGTCCGGCATCTCCTTGAAGACGACAAGCGGAGAAGGGCCATGGCCCAAGCTGTCGAAGCCAAGGCCAAGTCCTATTTCGCGCGCCGCATCGGCAAAATCCATCTGGCAGCGCTCGCCTTCTTCATCGTGGCGACGTTGGTTCTGGCGCTCTGGCATTTCAATGAGGTCAAAGTGCAACGGGCATCCCAAATCCAAGTTACATCGCCGTTGCAACAAGATGATGTCTGACCTCGGGCAATCGGCGAAATACCGTCCACCTGATGTTTCGCCAGCGTCAAAAAAATTCTCTACGTGAGGGGCGCGCGGGTCCCGAGGGCTTCTCTTTTCAACGTTCGACCCGCCCCCCGGTTCGCGACCGCACTTTGGACATTGGCAAGCTTTGCTTGACGTGACATAGTGCCGCCACGTCACATATCCGTGACCAAAGTCCCGTCGCAACCTGATCCTGGGCGACAGGCATCGAGAGCGAGTTCGTCTCGGTCCGACTGGCGTGGCAAGGCATCGCAAGGCAAAAACGGTAGGAAACCGACGAGCGTGATCAGGCGTCGGCTGCTACCTCTTTTCAACCAAGTGAAAGGATATTGCCATGCAGCAAGACCTGACTGCGCAGACAGCACGGCGACGCGCCAAACGGCTCGGTTATGTCGTGCGAAAATCACGCGAGCGCTATCTGCATTCGAATAATCGAGGCCAATATATGCTGATAGACGCATATCGTAATGCGGTCGTTCTCGGCGTGCGTTTCGACGCCACGCCGAGCGAGATTGCCGAATGGCTCTCAAGCCGTGAATGAGTTTTGCATTGAACCCAAAGGCGGCCGGCTATTCCAAAAGCCGACCGCCCTCGACCGAGGACAAGCTATGAGAGGACTTGGGCAATGCGTTCAATACTCATGTCTGCATCCAATGCTGCCAGCCTAATTCACGCCACTCCGGCAGCAGGTCCTCGAAGGCGTCCTCCTCGATCGTCATCGGCAACGAGACCGAGAAGAAGAAAGTTTGATCATCGTCGGACGTGTGGCCGTAAAATGCGACATTCCGGCCGTCCTCGCACAGCACCGCATCGACCTGCTCGATGTCATCGACCGTCATCATCATTGTTCCCCTGTCGCCTTCGCACGCACGACCGGCCGAGCCGCCTTAGCCGCGAGTTGCCACGCATCGGGAGCGTCACCGGGCCTTTCGCCTTCGCTCGTGTCTCGAAGGGCTACCCACATGCTGCCAGTGTTCGTGATGACCGTGCCTTTCTGGTAAGCCAAGGCCCGCTGCCAGGTGCCGGCGTAGCGGACGCCACCGGCTTCGAGTTCCTCAATGCGGGCAGAGAGTGCCTTCAGCTTCGCTGCTGTACTGGCGGTCGCGCCAGCGATGAGCGCATGAACGCTCCGTGTGCTTAGTGGCCGTCGCAGCTCCTCCACTGAGTAGGCAGCGTCCAGGCCGGCTTTGATTTCTGCCGCACGCGCCGCGATCATAGCGAGTTCCTGTTCACCATCCTTATCGGTCACGGCTCCACCCTTCGATAATTTCCGCGACCTCGATCCCCGATATGCTGTGGCGCTGCTCAAGGATCCCGGCCAGTCTCTCGATTTCCGTACGATGATCGTGCGCGAAGGAATCGGCGAGAGCAGAAAGTGCGCGTCGCATCTCGTCGGGAGAATCGGACCAGGACCCCAAGAAAAGCGCACGCTCCAGAAGCAGCTCATCGGACTTCGACAGGCCGGTGCCGGGCGCCGCAGCTCCGCCCGCTAGCGCGGTTATTCCGTATCCTGCCGCCACCGCGCCGTGGTGCCGTCCGCGCTCAAGACTATCACCGGGTGGCCTCAGGATTACCTCGTCGATCGATGCATGAAGGACACCTATCCCATGCCCCAGGGCCGCCAAGACATGGGCGGCTTCATGCAGCGCAGCATCGCTGATCATCTTCGACCTCACTATGTCGCATGTTCTCGATTCCGTCATTTCTCGACTGTAGCAGATCGCTTCGAAGCCCGCCGTTACGTGTCACCGGCCAGCCCCCGGCAGAGCACCACGACCATCGCACGGAAAGCCTTGAGGACTGCTTCATCGTCGTCTGCTTCCAAGGGGTTGAGAAAATGCAACCTCTCCAGCGCTGCGGCGAGTTCGACCTCGTCGATCTCAATTTGGAGCACGCGGCGGCCGGCTTTTCGCCGGTCCCGATAACGGCGCTGACGTTCTGCGGCACCCATCGATCACCAACCCTGGCCCTGAAGGCCGAATATTTTAACGAGGGCGAGCGTATAGCTTGTCATCTCGGCTTCCCTTCCAAGTGCAATCCCGACGGGTTGAGCGGCGACCGGCAGTTCGATCAGATTGCCGGGGGCGAAATCATCGTCGGTGACGTCGTGCGCCTTCTATCAGCTTATCGAGGGCGGCGAGGTCATCCGTCATCATGGCCGGTCTCGGTCCCCGACTCCGATCGAAGCGCATCGTGCCGACGGTCCTGCCGCGCCATGAATTCCCAAACCGCGTCGGATGATGTCCTTTTTAGTCGCGCATCCCGGTCAGCGAATAGTGCCTGATCGACGGGAGCGCCTGCCGACTTCGCTGCTGCCTCCGCTTTCTGGGCGGCCCGCCTGACGCGCCACTTGGCGACGGCCTTCGGATCGCCTTTCGGAGCCGGCAGGGCGCGCCGCTGGTCATCTTCGGGCCACCGGTAGAGGCGCTCCGCCTCGGCCTCGCGCCGCCGAGCAGCCTCATGCGGACCCATCACCCGGTTTACCTCGCGCCTCAGTTCAGGCGGGCTGGGCATAAAACCGTGACCGAGCGATCCTTTCAGAATCTCGCGCGTCGCCTGCGCCAGGCCCCAACGCGAACAGCCTTCCAACGCAACTTCAAAAGCACCCAACATGATCTGCATGTCGGCCGGCTGCCGCCCCGGCAGCGCAGTTGCTAGAACACGCAGGGCATCGACGCGGTCAGCGTGGGTTGCCGGTCGGAATGCCTCGTCGGCGCCAAAATTCGGCTTCTCCATGAACGCCTCCTTTCTGTTGATGAATTCGTTCGGACTCGCCTTTGAGGAAGCCTCCAAAGTCTTGCTGTTTCGGCGCCCCGCCGTTCCCGATGCGCCGTTGGCGAAATTTCCATTCGTGGCGACACCAGTTGCGCCAAGTTGCCGGCCAGTCGAGTTTTCGCCCGTCCGCACCGGCCTTCGAGCGCCAGTGGTCGCGGAAGGCGTCGGCCTCCAGCAGAGCTTCGTCGCTTGTAAGTCCCAACTTCTGGGCTTCGGAAAGGTCCGGCTGGAAATCGTCGGGTATGCGCGTGCCCCGGTCTGGCCCGAGTCCGCGCTTGCGCGACCCACTCCTTGTTCTTTCCGGTTCTGATTCCGGTTCTTTATTAGGAGGTGCACCACGTGCCGGTTTAGGGGTGCACGACGTGCCGGTTAGACCGGCGCTGGTGCCGGTTAAATTTAGTTCCGGGGCTTCGTTATCCGGCACCGCGTGCCGGTTAAAATCGCCCAAAAGCTGGTAGCTGTTTCCCGCCTTACCGCCACCCTCGACCCGGATTAGACCCACCTGCTTTAGCGTGACCAAGGCCTTGCGGACCGCACGTTCAGAAAAGTCTGTCTCTCGGCAGATCGTCGCAACCTTCGGGTTGCATTGCCCGGTCTTGGAATTGAGGTGCTCGGCAAGGGCAACCAAAACATTCTTGGCGAGCGGATCACCCAGACGCTGTTTGCGTGCCCATCGGACGGCGTCGTAGCTCATGACGCGTCTCCCTCACCGTCGAGGGCCAGGCCAAGCGCATCCTCCCATGGGATCGACGGATCACGCTCGAATTCGCAGCGGATGCGCTCGGCAAGATCGGCAGGAAGGTCGACCATAGCGGCTTGTTCCCGCGCGCGGCATTCCAGATCGGCGATCTGCTGTTTAATTCGTTGCAGGCCGAGGATCTGCCTTGCCCGCTGTTCGATGATCTCGACCGATGGGATGACTTTCTGCACGCCGTGTTCGAGGAGCCCGGCTTCAAGCCACTCAATGAACTGGTCCGACGACATCGCGTTCAACTCGACGCGCCGGCCGTCGGCGAGGAACAGCAGTTCGTTATGAGTTGCGCCGTAGCGTTGAAGGCCCTTCATCACCTTGCGGTGGTTGCCCTCGATCTCCTGGTGCTCGGCCTGCAGCTGCATCTCTTCGGCCTGTTCAAGCCTCAGGCCCAGGCGCCGAATGTCCGGAGTGCTGGTGAATGTGTAGCGCGTGCTGTCCGATCCCAGCGTGCCGAAGATCCTGATTCCGGCGATGTCGAGATCGTGCGCGACCAGGATCGGAAGGCCTTGTGCGGAAAGCCGGTCGACCAGCGCCCTGGCAGCGACAACCGACATGCCCTTTGTCGACATGACCGCGATATCAAAGCGCTCCGCGATCCGTGTTGCCCGCAACAGCGGCTCGAAGCCTTCCTTTTCAAGGAACAGCACCGCGCCGTAGCGGTCGCCGGGACCGGCAGTCTGGTGCAGGCCGCCGGCGGTCGAGATCAGCGCGCCGGTGTCGTGCCGCCGTTGGCGCTGGAGATATTGACGGACATGCAATGTGCCGAGCGGTATCGAATGATCAGTATGCGGCTCGACCAGATGGCCGCGCGCATCGTAGATCACATCCCAATGCGCCGAAGTCTCTGGGTTTTCCTCCATGAAGGCCGGCAACAGCGTTTGGGTGAAATAGACATCGTTCAGTTTGCTATGGCCGGTCATCTCCAATATCGCCGGTCGCGCCGCGTACATGATCTGCCTTGCGTTTGCGGGCAGCGTGCCGCCTGCGCTGGCTTTCAGATAGGCTTCCGCCATCGCCAGATAGGACGCGTCCTTGATCGTGTATCCCCGCCTGATCGGCCTGTGCGACTTGCGCAATGCCGACCCAATGGCAGCGGCGATGTATGCCCGGAACGGCGTCAGGTCAGGCGTTTTGCCATCGCTGATCAGCGCAATGGCCGGTGTCGTGATGGCAATGGTCAGATGATAGGAACCCTTCGGAACCTGCCCCAGTCCGCAGAAAAGACCGCAGCCCTTGAAATAGGAATCTCCGCCTGAATAAAGCGACAGTTCGGCGACGGTCGGGGTCCGATTAACGATCAGGGTGATGTCGTCCGCACCGTTGCGGCCTTTCTGTCTGGCCCAGACCTGGACGATCACAGGGACCGCGCCACCGATCACTGCCAAGGCTTTTTCGATCCTGTAGGCACCGCCGAAAGAATCCTCGGGGACCGGCAAGAGCTTCGGTGGCGGCGGAGCAAGACGGTTCAGCACGTCGAGCGAGAGTTCGGATGCGGGTGCTTCAGGGTCGATGTAACGCTCCGACGCGTCCGATTGACCTCGCTCAACCGGATCTCCGGAAGCGTTACACAACTCGACGCCGAACAGATTTGCGAGGTCTTGCGCCGTGCCGCGCGCTGCTTCGATCAGTTCCTTGAACGCCGGGGCCGAATACCAATTCGGATGTGTCAGCATCGGCTTTGCTGCCGGTCCCGCCAGTTGGATCGCCTGATTGCCCCAGGCGGTCGCCTGCGGATCAATTGGCAGTGCGTCGCCGAACCGGATCGTGATCCTGGTCCCGGTGGCGATATCGCTGTCGTCCGTTGCGGTGACGATGGTCTCGCCGGTGGTGCGGTCGAAGTCGAGTTCCTGGCGGACCTTGCGGCTCTCGACGATAATCTTGCCGCCCGAGGCGAATGCGGCACCAGTCGCGACGCGCAGTCCGTTGCCAACCATGCCTCGGGTTGGGCGCCGGATTAGCTTGGTCGACATCATCGGCCGCGTGACGGAAAAGAGCTCGACCACCTTCTCGCGCGCGATCCCAGGACCATTGTCCGAGATAACGAACGTGTTGATGTCGACTTCGACCAGGGTCACCGTCGCCGCAGCGTCGAGGGCGTTGTCGACCAGTTCCTTGATCGCCATCCGGCGCAGGTGAGCCTTGGGCGCCCCAGCCTTCTGAGATAAGCGATCCGGGTGCAGAAATAGGCTGGCATCCGTTCTGACGAACTCAATCGCCGCCGCCTGCTTCTTCCCTGCACGATGTCGGCGAACACGCTCGCGGGTTTTCTCGCGTTGTGTGACGCTTCGCTCCGCTGGCCTGTGGAAAGGCGATTGCGACATAACGGCTCCTCTCTTGCTCGGAACCGCCGTGGTCTGGCGCGTTGAACTCGATGTGATTAATTTTCGGGCACTTTCCGATGCCTATTCCAACCGAGCCCTTACTGCGTCCGATGCGGCGGGGCTCATTTCCTAATGGTTTCGGTGTTGTTCTTGCGAGGCGGCGGTCCATGCTTCGGCGGTTCTGCCTGCGCGCGCCGGTACTCGGCTTTTGCCCGGCGATCAGCCTCATCAAGCTCCGCCTCGTCAAAATAATTTCTGGTGCCGAACAACGCCGGCTCTGGAATGCGACCGGTCCTGACCCACCGCCAGACCGTCATATCGCTGATGCCGCCGTAGCGCTCCCTGAGTTGCGGCTGGGTCAGATATCGCTTACCCATGAGCGTGTCTCCTTTGTCGGTTGGACTTCTTGGCTTGGCACTCCAGGCGACCTCCAAGGCCGCTACCGAACCAAATCAACCAACATCAAAGGCAAACACCTGCGCTCAATGCAAACAGTATTTACACTGAATAATTTTATTTACCCGCAAGTAAAACTTGCGGTATACAGTGAGCGCTTCACTTTTTGACAAGCAAATGTTGCGGATGCGATTCACCAACATGCCTGATCGCAAGGCAATCAAGCGGTTCTATTCGCCGGCCTCCCGCAAGCTAATCTTGCCGAACGAAATGACGTTCGAACCCGGCTCGGCGGCAATAATCGTCCTGATATGCCTTTCCCACAGGATCAGGGCTTCGCGCTTTTCCTTTTCATAGCGTGCATGATTGTAGTGCGCGGCGACGCCGACGCGGGCGTGATTGAGAATCGCCTCCACGGTATGCGGTGCAACACCAAGGTCACCTAGCCGCGTGGCAAGGGTGCGCCTCAGATCATGTAACGTGAAAGGCTCCAGCTTCACCTCCTCGGGATCACCCCTTTCCTTGGCCTCGTTCCGGGCGATCTCCATGATCTTCTCGTCGAGACGTCGCTTGCCCCGTGAATATCCCGAAATGCTGGTGTCGCCGGTGGTCGAAAGGATAAAATCTCCCCCGCCCTGGATGCTAGGCAGGTTGTTCAAAATGGAGATCGTCGTCGGCGCCAAAGCGACCTGTTGCTCATTACCGTTCTTCGCCCTTCCCGCTGGGATGGTCCAGAATGGCTCCCGGCCGGTCAAACTGAATTCCGACCAGCTCGCGGCGGCGACCTCCTCGCGGCGCTGCCCAGTTAACATGAGCAGTTGCACCAATGGACCAAACGGCCAGCCGATTGCCTCGGCACCCTTCCACACCAGCCGCAACTCGAAATCGGAAAGCACGCGCTTGCGCTTGACCAGCGGCGCCGGAATTGGAATGCCGGCACAGGGTGAGGCATCCAGCCAGCCGGTGCCGACGGCCCAATTGAAGAACTTGCGCGTGAGCGCTAGCAGGCGTACCGCCGCCTGAGGCCGGCCGCTTTCAACAACGTCGTCCAGCATGGTGACGATATCCCGCCGGCGGATAGCCGCAACGTGCTTCCCCTTCCAACGTGGTATCAGTTCCTTGTCGATGTAGCGCTGTTGCGCCTGTGCCGTGCTGTCGCGGTTCTTGCGCTTGACGTGCCGCTTCACAAATTGGGCGAGCACGTTTTCAATTAGATTGTCATCGGAGAGCAGTTCTTTCTTCTCGGCGCGCGGATCGCGGCCCTCGTCGTAGGCCCGCATAATTCGGCCGGCCTCTTTCCTCGCGTCCGCGAGCTTCCAAGCGGCGACGCTCCCGATCGTAAACTTCGGATGGCCCTTATATCTGACGGCCCAGCTCTTCGCCCCGCCCGGACGCGGTTGGACAACGAGGTAGAACCCCTTCAGGCTCGGATCGGGAATCTCCTGTCGCTTGTCGGTTGCTGCGACGGCCTCGACCCATTTTGCCGTAAATGCGCTCTTCGCTTTTGTCATTCTCCACCCCTCAAAATTTTCCCCGGAACATCCGGGGGAAAGCTGGGGGAAAATTATAGAGGTGTTTTAGAGTGATAACTAATGTTAAATTCTTATATGTTAACTTGTTGCGTACTAAATGTTTTTTCCGGATTTGGCCGGAATGATGTTAGGGAGCGTTACGCTGTTTTTGGGGATGACACGTTATTCGTAATGATGGGGTCGCAGGTTCGAGTCCTGCAAGCGGCACCATTTTTCTTTCATCGCGTGCTGAAACCCCACATTTTAAGCCTCTCTTAAAATTCTGCGTCCACCTTTGGCCATTCGGCAGGCAAAGCCTCAACAGCTTGAGCGCTATTTCACTCAAGGCGGCTGGGCTGCCCTTCATCTATGTGAGCGCGACCGATATCGATCGAACGAGAGCAGGTTGGCGATTAGGAGGATCTATGAGGACATCGCTTTTAAGTATCGCGCTTTGCACATTTGGCTTGTCCGCTGCTCAGGCAGAAGACTTCCCTCTCGCCTCCTGCGCCGGATGGAATGGAACGCTTGTCAGCAAGACCGGGATCGATTCAAGCACTGCAGTTATGGAAGGAAAGGTCACTCGGGCCGACTTCCAGGAATATTGCAAGCGAGACCCAGGATGGGAGACAACAGCCCATGGCGGCAAACTGACCGTCAAGCAGTGCGTAGCGATGTACACAAAACAGAATGGGAAGGACACTTTCCGCTCCACCGCCAATTGCAGCGAAGGCACCCTGTCCTTCGAACCTTCTGCCGGAGAACCGCAGAGTGTCACTTTCCCACTACCAGAGAATTCAGACGTCTCGTGCGCTTCGGGGATGCCGCCGCTGATCGAGCAGTTCAGCCTTCTCTGCCCTCAGGCGGCGCGGGAGTTTCATTTGATGGATGACGAATGACAGGAGGGCCGTCTCGGCACTCCGGTCAACAATGATATTTGCTCGGTACTTTCTGCTTCGGTACCGGGGGAGCCGGGCGCCGGTAGCTTTGCAGGGAAGTTTCTCCCCCGATCAAACGACCGTGAATCCGCACCGACGACAGGAACAATGCCACGGCAGAGCAGGTTTTCTCCCTGAGACAAAAACGACGGAGAAAATTATGTCCTGCAAATTCATCGCGATATCCCTCCTTTCGATCGGTTTTGCCGGCTCGACGCTTGCGCAGACGGCCGGCGGGGCGGATGCCAATGGGCGACTTTCGGCGGCACCGATCGTTGGCGGGTCGGGGAGTTCAGGCGCCGGTTCCACCGGCACCGGTTCGGGCGGAACTGGTTCTGCCGGCGGCAGTGCAACGGGCACCGGGTCTGTCGGGACCGATCCCGGCACAACAGGCAGCACGACCGGCAATGGCGGCGTCGATCTCAACAGCGGCCGGAGCACGATCAATCCCGGTGGGGTCAATCCCGATCTGCAGCCGACGCCGGGTTGTACCGCCGGTTCCGCGGATAGCGGGTCGGCCGGCGAGGCCTGCCCGCAATGAGGATAGGGCGGATGCCGCCTGACTTCCTGACGGAATGAAAGGCTCCGGGCGAAGTGGCACCGGGACTTCGCTTCGGCCGCTCCCACGTCGGGCGAAATATCAGCTGCCGCGGGAACGGCTTTACGACTCGCGCTTGCGGACGTAAAACTACCCATCACTCCGCACATGGCACACCGCCCCACACCAGCCAGCCTGCCGATTTTTCCGGCATCCGCGGAGCACCCGAAGAGGATCGTCATGTCGAATGCAGCGCAACGCTCGAACCGCGTGCTTATCGTCGCCACCATCATGCTTGCCACCTTCATGGTGGCGATCGAGGCGACGATCGTGGCGACGGCGATGCCGCGCATCGTCGGTCAGCTCGGGGGCTTTTCCTATTACAGCTGGGTGTTTTCGGCTTTCCTCTTGGCGCAGTCGACGACCACTGTGATCTACGGCAAGCTTTCCGACATTTTCGGGCGCAAGCCGGTGCTGATCGGCGGCATCCTGATCTTCCTCGTCGGCTCTCTGCTCTGCGGGTTTGCCTGGTCGATGATGTCGCTGGTGCTGTTCCGGCTGCTGCAGGGGCTGGGTGCGGGCGCCATCCAGCCGGTGACGATGACTGTTATCGGCGATCTCTTCAAGCTCGAGGAACGCGGCCGCGTGCAGGGCGCGATGGCGACCGTCTGGGCGACCTCGGCCGTCGTCGGGCCGCTGGCCGGCGGCATCATCGTCGACAATATCTCCTGGGCCTGGATCTTCTGGATCAACCTGCCGATCGGCATCATCTCGATCATCGCCTTCATGATCTTCCTGAAAGAGGATGTGGCGCACAAGCAGGCAAGGATCGATTACCTCGGCTCGGTGCTGTTTTCGATCTCGATCGTTGCGCTGCTGATCATGCTGACCGAAACCGATGCCAGCGCCTGGATCCTGCTGTCGCTTTTTTCCGTCTTCGTGGTCGCGGGCCTTCTCTTTCTCGCCCAGGAGAAGCGGGCGCCGGAGCCGATCATTTCGATCCCGCTCTGGAGCCGAAGGCTGATCGCCACCAGCAATGCGGCAACGCTGCTCGCCGGCATGGCGCTGATCGGGCTTTCGACAATCCTGCCGATCTATGTGCAGGGCGTGCTCGGCCGTTCTCCCATCGTTGCCGGCTTCACGCTTACCATGCTGGTCGTCGGCTGGCCTTTGGCGGTGATGCTTTCCAGCCGCTTCTACAAGGCGTTCGGCATCCGCCGCACCTTGCGCGTCGGCAGCCTGATGTTTCCCTTCGGCGCCTGCTTCCTGTTGTTCCTCACGCCGGAGAGTTCGCCTGTTATTGCCGGCGTCGGCTCCTTTTTCATGGGCTTCGGCATGGGTCTGATCAGCCTCACCAGCATCGTGCTGGTGCAGGACAGCGTCGAATGGTCGATGCGCGGCAGCGCCACCGCCTCGATCATCTTTGCCCGCAGCCTCGGCAATACGCTCGGCGCCACCGTGCTCGGCGCCATCCTGAACGCCGGCATCAACCATTATGCGAGCGGCGAAAAAGCGGCGGACCTGCATAAGGCGCTGAACCAGCCGACCGGGCTCTCGGCGCTCGCCGCCGACCCGGCAATCCGCGCCGTCTTCGATGCGGCGCTGCACTGGAGCTTCTGGGGCGTGGTCGTCGTCGCGGTGCTGACCTTCTTCACCACCTGGCTGATCCCGGTTGGTCATGGCTGGAAGCGCGAAGAGACGGCTGTGACAAGCGAGGCGGCTTCGCACTAGGCGCTTCGGCGGGGCCTCGATATTCTCTCGAAATGCGGAGGTGACCTTCCGGACATGTCGGCAGCAACGCGCCGGGAGCGGTCACCCCCGGCATAGTTCGTGCAAACTTACAGAGCATGCCGGGCTTACCGGGCATCCCGGATATAGAAGCGAATAATCTTATCGCCTTCGATGCGGAAGATATGCGTGACGGTCTTGTCCTTCAGGCCATGGGTCTGCCCCTGCAGCGGCTGGCCGTCGAGATCAAAGACCGACTGGATCACCTCGACCGCGACGGCGCCATCTTCCGTTTCCGCAAATGCGACCGGCTCGACATGCGGGCTGATGACGGCCCACTGGCGGGTCCAATAGTCGCGCACGGCCTCACGACCATTGACGTGGCCGCCATCCATGCCGTTGGCCCAGGCGACATCATCGGAAAGGACCGCAAGGACAGCGTCGATGTCTCTGGCGTTGAAGCCGGCATAGACGCGCTTGAGCATTTCAACGTTATTGTCAGACATATCGTTTCCCCAGTGGAGTTTTGAAAGATCAGCTCGGCGGCATCGAACGGCATTGCCGAATGTCGCGCACCAATATACATACGTACATATATATCTCACGGTCAAGCGCAGGCAAAGGGTCAAGCGGAATGGATGAAGACGTGCTTTCGACGCCAGGGCATCTGATCAGCCTTGCCGCGCGAGGGTTCGCCCGCCTCAGCGAGTCACGCCTCAAGCCGCTCGGCTTCGGTGTCGGCCAGTTGCCCGTGCTGGTCGCGCTGCAAAACGGCAAGGCAAGCACGCAGCGCGACCTCGCCCGCTTTGCAAAAATAGAGCAACCGCCGATGGCGCAGATGCTCGCCCGCATGGAGCGGGATGGCCTGATCGAGCGGACACGCGACCCGGCTGACCGGCGCAGCAGCCGCATCGTGCTGACGAAGGCTGCACAGAAAAGCATGCCGGCGGCAATTGTGGCCTTGTTCCAGGGAAATAGGGAGGCATTGATCGGGTTCACCGAAGCCGAAGCGGCACAGCTTGTCGATCTGCTCAAGCGGTTGATCGACAATCTGGATCGGATGGTGAGCGCGGAAGCTTCGTTGGGCGATTGATGTAGAGCGTCCGAGAATTCCGCGGCAACCAGCGCGATCCTCGCGCTTGGAGGCAAGTTTGGCTTATTGGAGGAACGCTTATGCATAAAGGATCCTGTCTGTGTGGTGCGGTAAGTTTTGAGATCGAAGGCGATCTGCGAGCGCCAGACGCATGCCACTGCTCCAAATGTCGAAAACAATCCGGGCACTTTTTCGCTTCAACCGACGTGCCTCGACGTCAGATCAGGATCCAGGGAGGCGAAAATGTGACCTGGTATCAATCCTCGGAAACGGTGCGGCGTGGATTTTGCGCGATATGCGGATCATCGCTGTTTTGGGATCCACCTCATCGCGACTGGCTTAGTGTTGCGATGGGTGCATTTGACAGCCCGACCGAAACCAAACTGAAAATGCATACCTTTGTCGCTGACAAAGGCGACTACTACGACATCACCGACAACCTGCCCCAGAATGAGCAATAGGTCACTGTTGCAGCGACGTCTGCTTCGGGCCTAGCAGGCGCACGAAGTCCTTCCGGCCCCGACGAAGGACATTTCATTCTGGGACCGTGCTGTCTTTATTCGAACTCGTGCCGTCTTTCAGCACGGAGGGGTTCTTCAAAACGCGCACAAGCAGGTTCGGTTTTCGCTTGCGCGGGATAAGATCGATATCGCTGACGAGCTTTGCGCCGCCCTCGCGCCGCTCCAGCGTGATCTTGCGGCTATGGAAGGCTTCCAGCTCGGCGCGGTGCGCGACGCTGATGATGGTAACCTCAGGCAATTCATCGATCACCATCTGCATCATCTTTTCCTGGCTCTTCTCATCGAGTGCCGACGTTGCTTCATCCAGCACGACGATATCGGGATGGTGCAGCAGCAGACGCGCAAAGGCGAGACGCTGCTTTTCGCCGCCCGACAGCGTCTGGTCCCAGGGCGCCTCTTCCTCGATCTTGTCGTTCAAATAATCGAGCCCCACCTTGTCGAGAGCCGCCTTGATCTTATCGAGCGTCCAGCTATCGGCGGCGCCGGGATAGGCGACGGCGCGGCGAAGCGTCCCGGAAGGGATATAGGGTCGTTGTGGCAACATGAACAATCGTCTGTCGGCATGGAAATTGACGCTGCCCCCGCCCCACGGCCAAAGACCTGCGATGGCCCGCACCAGCGTGCTCTTGCCCGAACCGGATTCGCCGGCGACCAGCACCCGCTCACCCAGGTCGATCACCACCTGGGTTTCCTTGACCACGGCGGTGCCGTCGTCAAGCGACACGGAGAGATCGTTCAGGCTGAGCATCGCATCGCCTTCGGTTTCACCGCGCTTGATGCGTCCGAGCGCATTGCTCTGTTCGGCGCGCTCGAGCCCATCGAGCGACATCATCAGCGAAGCGATTCGTCGGGCACAGGCGTTCCAATCGGCAAGACGGGGGTAGTTATCGACCAGCCATCCGAACGCGCTCTGAACGATGGCGAAGGCAGAGGCAGCCTGCATGACCTGTCCAAGCGTCATGCTGCCTTCGAGAAATTTTGGAGCGCACAGCAAAACCGGGACGACTGGCGCAAACAGACTCGATCCCTGCGACACAAGGGCTGTGCGCATATGCTGGCGTGCTAGGAGCGCCCACTGCCTGAGCACTTTGGCGAAGGTCTTGTCGAGGTCGTTGCGCTCCTCCTCTTCACCGCCGAGCAGTGCAATGCTCTCGCCGTTTTCCCGGACATGCGTCAGCGTATAACGAAATTCGGCTTCCGCTTGATTTTTGGCCTCGGAGACCTGGACGAAGTGGCGGCCGATGACCGTCATAGAACTTGATGTGATCGCGGCATAGAGGACCGCAGTGATGACAAGAAAGCCGGGAATGGTGACGGTCGAATCTGCAATCGTGAGGGTCAGGGCGCCGCCGATCGTCCAGAGCACCAGGATGAAGGTCGAGGCCGACAGAAAGGCGGCAATGACACCAGAGATGAAATCGACAGGGGCTTCGGTGGCAATCCGCAAATCCTCCGCGATGCGGGCTTCGGGGTTCTTGTGGTCACCACCGATGAGGTTCAACTGATAGTAGCGACCGCTCGCGAGCCAGCGTGCGATGACGGTGGTCGTCAGCCATGAACGCCAGCGGCGCTGGATCATCATGCGAAGAGCCACTTGTGCGGTGACAAGGGCTGCAGTTCCGAGCGCCAGCGGCAGGAATACGATGCTCAGGGCATAGACGGTGCGGGCATTGTGTTGCTCCAGGGCGTCAAAAATCGCGCGGTTCCAGAGATTGATTCCGTACTGGAAGCCGACATTCATGCCGATCAGGGTCAATAGGCCGATCGAGCACGGCCAGGCGAGCTTGTCGCCGCCGCGGCCCCAGAAACGGCGCGCGCTGATCCAGAAACGCTTGAGCAGATACCGCTTGCGCGTCTGCTCGGCCTCCTCGGGCGTCAGCTCCGGATCGGGTTCGATAACATCTGGCGGCGGCATGACCTCCACCGTCGATGCCGTCTCCTGGGGCGAGTTCCCGGCACCGTGCGGTTCGGTGCCGTCGACCGAGTTCGGATTGAATTTAGCGTCGGCCATAGGCACGATAACGGCTTACGGATCAGAAGGTTTCATAAGGCCGGCGTGGAGGGTGATATCGGAGACTGACGTCGGCTTCGTGCCGTGTGGCCCCCTCATCCGCCCTACGGGCACCTTCTCCCCGCTGGGCTATGGCATTCACACATTTAAAATTGCCTATGGGAT
>NZ_NWSQ01000034.1 GCF_002531725.1 Rhizobium sp. L43 | reverse complement strand
GAAAAAGCACTGGAGCCGATCGTCGAACGCGGCCCGAAACTGCACCAGGCCGGCGAAGCCGGTTACCGCTGAGGAGCTGAAACACCTTCCTTGGGCGTGGACGCCACGCGTGCGGTCGGCCCAGGAAAACACTGCGCTGACAGTCGTCGCTCTCCGTTTGGCAAGACCATCTGGTGCCTGTGAAAGACGACGGTTTTGGCGCTAACGATTTCGATAAACGACCATGAGGACAAAAATGCGCTTGATCATTCTCGGAACCGGAGGATGGGCAAACACCCATGCCATGAATTTTTCCGAAATCGCCGACGTAAAAATTGTTGCTGCTGTCGATACGGACGAGGTCCGGCTGCGGGCCTTCGCGCTCAGGCATGGTATCCCCCTTACCTTCACGTCGCTTGATGACGCCCTTGCCTGGGGAGAGTTTGACGCCGTGACCAATGTCACGCCGGATCGCGCGCATTACTCCACGACAATGAAGATACTCGGCGCCGGCAAGCATGTCCTCTGCGAGAAGCCGCTGGCGGTAAACTACCGCGAAGCCAAAGAGATGGCCGACGCTGCTGCTGCGTCCGGCAAGGTCACGATGGTAAACCTTACCTATCGTAATGTAGCGCCGCTGCAAGCAGCGCGTAAGATGGTGCTGGACGGACGCCTCGGCGCGATCCGCCACTTCGAAGCGTCCTATCTTCAGAGCTGGCTGGTCTCAAAGGCGTGGGGCGACTGGACCAGGGAATCGCAATGGCTTTGGCGGCTGTCGACAAAGCACGGCTCCAATGGCGTGCTGGGCGATGTCGGTATCCATATTCTCGACTTCGCAGTTTTTGCCGCCGGAAGTGACGTCAAGGCGGCCGCATCGCATCTCAAGGTGTTCGACAAGAGCCCCGGGAACCGGATCGGCGAGTATGATCTCGACGCTAACGACAGTTTCCTGATGATGGCTGAACTCGAAAACGGTGCCGCTGGCGTCATCCACGCAACGCGCTGGGCAACCGGCCATCTGAACGAATTGCGCCTGCGCCTGCATGGAGACAAGGGCGCGCTGGAGGTGGTGCATACGCCTGAAGGTTCGACGCTCAGGGCCTGTGAAGGCCCCGATGCCGACAAGGCAATCTGGCGTAAGATCGAGGTCGAACCGGTTATCACCAACTTCCAGCGATTTGCAAATGCCGTGCATAAGGGGCAGCCGGATGAGCCTGGTTTCGGCCACGCAGCCAAGCTGCAATTCGTTCTTGACCACGCAGTGAAGACGGCCGGCGCTCTGACCGAACTTTAAGCGAAGGCGCTCGAGTTCAGTACTACCTCTGCAGGTTGCTCATCGTTTTAAGGCGAGGGCACCGGTTGCGCGGCCTGGTTGGAACCGGCGCCGACAGCCTCGTCCAAATTCCTCGACAGGGGAGTTGCAAAGGGACGTCGGCTTGGTCAGATGCGCCGGTTCAACTCGTCTTCGCTGATCCCAAAGTGGTCGAGAATGATGCCGACGTTTCGGCGATGAGACTTGAAATAGACGTCGAAGAGATCGCCAAGCAGCGGAACCGTTCCGCCGGCGGCGTCGATCCCGAGATTGACGGCCATGCGGGCGAGTTTGTGGGTGGGAATGCCGAGGCGTCTTGCCTCATCGATGATGAAAAGACCGATGAGAGATCCGGCAATGTCGCCGACGGCCGGAATGAGGCCGAGAACCGAGTCCGCGCCGATACGCACGCCGATGACAGGCAATCTGACCGCGGTATCCATCAGGCGCGCTATGCCGACGGCGCGCCGAATTCTTCCAAGTTCGATGGACGTCAGGTGTTTCGTGCTGGCGGAGGCTGGCATCAGCGACCTTTTGGCGCAAACGATCGCTCCGCCTCCTCGAATGAGGGCGCGGAAAGGATGTCGTTGCATTGCTGCGAATTCCGACGCAGCGAAAGCTCGGTGCCGTCATGATGTTCCATGGCCGTGAAACGCGGCAAACCCGATAAGGTTCGCCCGCGAAAGCAAGGATCATCTCTCGTCGGAAACCACGACCAATTTGCCGACGAAGTTCTTCGCCATGAAATCGGTCTGTGCGCGATGGAATTCCGACAGCGGATAGACGCCGCCGACGAGAGGCCGGATTTTCCGGCTTTCGATATAGCCGACGATCCGACGAAAGTCGGCGCGGCTTCCCTGGCTCGAGCCGTGCAGCTCCAGCTGCTTCAGATACATGGTCCGCAAATCGAGCTGGACGACCGGGCCGGCGATGGCGCCGGCTGTCGTGTAACGGCCTTCGGGGCGCAGGATCTTCAGGAGGTCGTTGAACAGCGGTCCGCCGACGAGATCGGCGACGACATCGATCGGCTGGCCACGGCTGGCGGAATGGACGGCTTCGACCAGATCGCCCTTGCCGCGGGTCACCATCGCTTCGGCGCCGATATCGAGCATCGCCGCCTCCTTGCCAGGACCTGCGACCGCGATCGGGATGGCGCCGCGGGCCCGCGCGAGCTGGATGATCGCCGAGCCCACGCCACCCGAGGCGCCGGTCACCAGAACGCGTTCGCCGGCCGACAGCCTTGCCCGTTCCAGCATGCGTTCGCCGGTCAGATAGGCGCAGCAGAAGGTGGCGAGTTCGACGTCGGTCAGATCGGTTGCGACGAAATGGGCGTTCTCGGCCGGCAGTGCCATGTATTCGGCATAACCGCCGTCGCGGCCATGGCCCATGTAGTCGATGTCGGCGAGGCTGTCGTCGTCTCGGTTGTAGATAGAGAAGTCGACCATGACGCGTTCACCGATGCGTGCCGGATTAACGCCGGCGCCGACGGCGACGATATGACCGACTGTATCGGTGCCTTGGATGCGCGGGAATGTCAGCGTGTTGCCTTGTCTGCGCCATGTGGAGACGGCCGACGGATCGTCCTCGGTGCCGTAGGCGCCTTGGCGGACCCAGACGTCGGTATTGTTCATGCCGCAGGCCGTGACGCGGATCAGAACCTCGCCATCGGCGGGCGTCGGGACGGGCACGTCCCTGTCATAGAGGAGCTTGTCCAGACCGCCATGGCCGGTGAGCAATACGGCCGCCATCTTTTCCGGGATCGTCATGCTGATCTTCTCCCTCAGATGTTCTTGAAGACGGTTTCGATCGCATCCGCCGCGGCCTTGACCACGATGTCGGCCTCCTCGCGTGTCAGGCAAAGCGGCGGAGCGAAGCCGAGGATGTCGCCCTGCGGCATGGCGCGGCCGATGACGCCGCGTTCGAGGAGTGCGGATGCGACTTGCGGACCGATCTTGCGGCCGGCATCGAAGAACGTGCGGTCATCCCTGTCCTCGACGAATTCGATTGCCGCCATCAGCCCGTCACCGCGGACTTCGCCGACGTTTCGGTGGCCGCCGACCGCCTTTTCCAGTTCCGAGCGGAAATAAGCGCCGGTCGTACCGGCATTCTCGACAATGCCGAGTTCGTCGATCAGTTCGAGATTGGCAATGCCTGCGGCAGCACAGATCGGATGGGCGGAATAGGTCCAGCCGTGACCGATTGCCCCCAGCTGATCGGAACCCTGCACCAGGACTTGCCACATCTTGTTCGAAACGATCGTGCCGGAAAGGGGAGCGTAAGCCGAGGTCAGCCCCTTGGCGATGGTGATCAGGTCCGGCTTCATGCCGTAGTGATCCGAGCCGAACATCGTGCCGAGACGGCCGAAGCCGGTGACGACTTCATCGGCGACGAGCAGGATGTCATATTTGTCGAGCACGGTCTGGATCTTCTGCCAGTAGCCGTTCGGCGGCGGCACGATGCCGCCGGTGCCTAGGATGGGTTCGCCGATGAAGGCGGCGATCGTTTCCGGGCCTTCGGCGATGATCATCTCCTCGAGCTTGTCGGCGCAATATTGCGAGAACTGCTCCTCGCTCATCGACCGGTCGGGGCGGCGGAAATAATAGGGTGCTTCGGTGTGCAGCACCGGTGCCCGCGGCAGATCAAAAGCGTTGTGAAAGAGCGCCAGGCCGGTGAGGCTGCCGGTCATGACGCCGGAGCCGTGATAACCGCGCCAGCGCGAGATGATCTTCTTCTTTTCCGGACGGCCGAGAATGTTGTTGTAGTACCAGATGAGCTTGATGTTGGTCTCGTTGGCATCCGAGCCCGAGAGACCGAAATAGACGCGGCTCATGCCGGTGGGGGCACGGTCGATGATCATTTTCGACAGCGTGATCGAGGCTTCCGTGCCGTGTCCGACATAGGCGTGGTAATAGGCGAGGTTCTTCGCCTGTTCGGCGATCGCGTCGGCGATCTTCTGGCGGCCGTAGCCGACATTGACGCAATAGAGGCCGGCAAAGGCGTCGAGGCTTTTGCGTCCTGTCGTGTCGGTGATGTAGACGCCTTCACCGCCGGCAACGACACGGGTCGGCGTCTCGCCGCGGGCATGCCCGCCCATATGGGTCGAGGGGTGGAAGAAGTGATCGCGGTCCCAGGCGGTGAGTTCGTTGCTTCTGTCGAGCATGTCTAGCCTCTTTCTTGAAATGGGGCGGCTCAGGCGGCCGTGTCGATGCAGAGATATTTGAGCTCGGTGAAGGCCTCGAGCCCGTGGCGTGACCCCTCGCGGCCAAGGCCGGACTGTTTCCAGCCGCCGAAGGGAATAGGCCCGCCGGTGATCTTCACCCGGTTGACGGCCACCATGCCGTATTCCAGCGCACGGCCAAGCCGCATCTGGCGGGCGCCGTTTTCTGTGACGATATAGGCGACGAGGCCGTATTCGGTATCGTTGGCGCGGGCGACGACCTCTTCTTCCGTGTCGAAGGTGGTAACCGCCGCCACCGGCCCGAAAGTCTCCTCGCGCATGATCAGCGCATCCGCCGGCACATCGGTCAGCAGCGTCGGCTCGTAGAAGAGCCGGCCGGCCTTGTGGCGCTTGCCGCCGGTGACGAGCCGCGCGCCGCGCGCCAGCGCGTCGGAGACCTGCTCCTCGACCTTGGCGACGGCGCGTTCATGCATCAGCGGCCCGATCTCGGCGCCATCCTCAAGCCCCGCACCAACCTTCAGTTCGGCAATGCGGTGGGCGAAGGTCTTGACGAAGCCATCGGCGATCCGTCGCTGGACGAAGATGCGGTTGGCAGCAAGGCAATCCTGGCCTGATGTGGCAAACTTGGCGTTGACGGCGATCTCGACCGCCTTTGATATATCGGCGTCATCGAAGATGATCAGCGGGGCGTGGCCGCCGAGTTCCATCACCAGCCGCTTCAGGGTCGGCGCGCACTGGGCGGCAATCAGCCGTCCAATCCCGGTGGAGCCGGTAAAGCTCATGACACGCACGCGGGTGTCGGTGCACATCCGTCCGACGATCGTTGCGGCATTGCCGGTGACCACGTTGAAGACGCCGGCGGGAATGCCGGCACGCTCGCCGAGCTCGGCAAGGGCAAGGGCAGAAAGCGGCGTCTCGGAGGAGGGATGGGCGACGACCGTGCAGCCGGCGGCGAGCGCGGCGGCAGCCTTTCGGGTGAGCATGGCAGAGGGGAAATTCCAGGGCGTGACGATGCCGACGACGCCGAGCGCCTCGCGCCGGACGATCATTTCCGCGCCGGGAAGATGGCTGGTGACGCTCTCGGCGTTCAGGCGCTTGCCTTCCTCGGCATACCATTCGACGAAGGAGGCGGCGTAATCGATCTCGCCACGCGATTCCGCGATCGGCTTGCCCTGTTCGAGCGTCATGATCAGCGCCAGATCCTCCTTGGCCGCCAGCATCAGCTCAAACCATTTGCGCAGGATCGCCGCGCGGTTCTGCGGCAGCATCGCGCGCCAGGCGGCGAAAGCCTCTGCCGCTGCATCGATCGCCACCGCCGTCTCATCGGCGCCGAGGCTTGCAACCCAGGCCAGCGTCGCCGAAGAGGCGGGATCGGTGACTTCGAAACTTTTCCCTGATTTGCCGGCAATCCACCGGCCGCCGACATAGGCGAGATCGCGCAGGAGATGACGGTCGGCGAGCCGCGACAGCGCGTCATGATAGGCAGGGCGGGCAAAAACGGCGGTCATGTCCAGTCTCCTCGTGGCGGTTGACGTCAGTCTTCCACGGGAGCGGGCGAGAGATTGTCTGTTGGCGGATGCGAAAAGAGAGAGATGGTCTAAAGGACGGGGGCCTGGCAGAGAGATTGTCTACGGTGCGGTCTGGTCTTCCTCGGCGGCGGTGAAGGAAGAGACCGGAAGGACTGTTTCCTCTTTCACCGTCTTGGTGACGATGTAGGTGAAGTAGCGGTCGATGCCGAGTTCGCGGTCGAGAAGCCCGTCGACCAACCGCTGATAGGCGTCGATATCGGGCGCGATGATCTTCAGAATGTAATCGACGCCGCCGCCGACCGACCAGCAGGCGACGATCTCCGGGATTGCGCTGATGGCGCGCTCGAAGCGCTCGAAATCCGCCTGGCGATGATTGGCGAGCGTCACTTCCATCATCACGCTGGCGACCGGCGCGATGCGCCGCGGCGCGACGCGCGCGTGATAGCCGGTGATGATCCCGGCCTTTTCGAGCTTGCGCAGCCGCATCCAGCACGGTGTCGGCGACAGTCCGGCCTTTTCGGCCAGCGCCAGCTTGGTGATGCGGCCGTCGCGCTGGACGGCGTCGAGAATGCGCAGGTCGATGGCGTCGAGCTTCATGGTGCTTTCTTTAGAAAGAAATCATTTCAAACGCAGGGAAAAGACAATGGAAGCGCATTTTTGCATTGTCAATTGAACTGATTTTCAGCAGTGTTAAAATCATGACAAAGTGGCGCCCCGATCCCTCGCAACTCCGCCGTCCGGCCTATCTCTCGCTTGCTGAGCAGATCGCAAACGCGATCACGGACGGCAAGCTCACCGATGGCACACAATTGCCGCCGCACCGGAAGATGGCGGATGATCTGCATCTCTCGGTGCAGACGGTCAGCCGCGCCTATGACGAGTTGATCCGCCGGGGGCTGATATCAGGCGAGATCGGACGTGGCAGCTTCGTCCAGACCAGGCCGCGTGAGCCGGAGCCGCCCTATCTGCCGGAACGGCTGGGCGAGGTGATCGATCTGTCGATCCTGAAGCCGGTCTGCGAGCAGATCCATTTGGAAAGGCTGCGGCAGGCCTTCGGCTGGCTTTCGGAAAACCTGCCTTCCAGCTCGGCCCTTTCGTTCAGGCCGAACATGGTGTTTCCGCGCCACCGCGCTGTTGCCACGGAATGGCTGGCGCGTTGCGGGCTGGAGGTATCGCCACTGAACATCAGCGTGACGAACGGCGCCACATCGGGCATGACGGTGGCGCTGATGAGCGTTGCCCCGCCCGGCTCGACGGTTGCGACCGAAGCGATCAGCCACCATACGCTCGTTCCGCTCTCCAGCTATCTCGGTCTGCACCTGGAAGGGCTGGCGATCGACGAGGAGGGCATGATCCCCGAAGCGCTGGACGAAGCCTGCCGGAAGGGACCGATCCGGGCCATTTTCCTGCAGCCCTCGGTGATCAATCCGATGGCGGCGCTGATGAGTGCGGAGCGCAGGCAGGCGCTTGCCACCGTCGCTGCGAAACATGATATCGCGATCATCGAAAACGATATTCTCGGCCCGATGGTCGAGAACCGCGCGCCGCCGATGGCCGCGTTTGCGCCGGAGCGCACACTCTACGTCACGAGCTTCACGAAAATTACCGTTCCTGGCTTGCGGATCGGCTATCTCACCGCGCCCGACCGTTATGTCGCCGCCGTCGCCAACCGGCATCTCGTCTCCAACTGGATGGCGACGCCTGCCATGGCCGAGATCGCCACCCGCTGGGTCAGCGACGGCACGGCGATGGAACTCGTCAACTGGCAGCGCCGCGCCCTTTTGAGCCGGCACGCGATCGCGGCGGAGATGCTGGCCGGGCTGCCGTATCGGGCGCATCCGCAAAGCCTGCACGTCTGGCTGCCGCTCTCCGGCAACCATACGGAGGATGGGTTCGTATCGCAGGCAAGGCTGCGCGGCGTGGCGATCGCGCCCGGCAAATCGTTCCGCACCGGCGATCAGGGCTGGACGCCGGCCGTGCGCATCTCGCTTGGTTCGACGATCGAAAGCGAGCTGCGCACCGGGCTCGGCATCGTCGCCTCATTGGCGCAAGGAAGTCCGGAAGAGCTGCTGCTCGCGATCTGATGCAAGTGCCTTGTGTTTGAGCCTGCGCAGAATAATTGTCATGATATTATTTTACGAATTGACATGATTTTGATGGGCGGTCATCGTTAGGACATTGCTTGTCTCAACAGGGAGAGACATGAATGCTTCCGCCCATCATTCGCATCGACAACATCGTCAAGAAATACGGCCCGCTGACCGTGCTCGACGGCCTGTCGATGAATGTCATGCCGGGCGAGAAGCTGGCGCTGATCGGGCCGTCGGGCTCCGGCAAGACGACGATCCTGCGCATTCTGATGACGCTGGAGACGATCAGCGGCGGCCATATCGAGGTCGATGGCGAACAGCTATATCATATGCCTGATAGCAATGGGCTGGTGCCGGCCGACGAACGGCATCTGCATCGGATGCGCGAAAAGATCGGCATGGTCTTTCAGCATTTCAATCTGTTCCCGCACAAATGCGTGCTCGACAACGTGACGCTGGCGCCGATGCTGACGAAGGGCATCAAGCGGCCACAGGCCGAAAAGCGGGCAATGGAACTTCTCGACATGGTCGGCCTGGCCGACAAGGCGAGAAGTGTCCCGGCGCAGCTTTCCGGCGGACAGAAGCAGCGCGTCGCCATTGCCCGGGCACTGGCGCTGTCGCCGAAGATCATGCTGTTCGACGAGGTGACCTCGGCGCTCGACCCGGAGCTGGTCGAGGAGGTGCTGAACGTCATGCGGCGGCTCGCCTCCGAGACCGACATGACCATGCTGCTCGTCACCCATGAAATGGGCTTCGCCCATGATTTCGCCGACCGCGTGCTGTTCTTCGATCGCGGCAAGATCGTCGAGGAAGGCAAGCCGGGCGACATCTTTCACAATCCGAAACAGGAGAGGACGCAGACCTTTCTGCGCAAGATTATTGCGGCGGGGCACCGCGTTTGACTTCAGACATTGCCCGCAAGAACAAACTCAAGGAAAGCCAGAGGAGTTGGGAACGATGAAAACACGATATCTTTTGAGCGCCGCCAGCCTGTCAGTGCTTCTGGTCACGGCCGCTGCGCCGGCATCCGCCGCCGATGACAAGCTTGAGCAGCTGAAGGAGCAAGGCTTTGCGCGCATCGCCATTGCCAATGAGCCGCCGTTCACCGCTGTCGGCGCCGACGGCAAAGTATCCGGCGCTGCACCCGATGTGGCGCGCGCCATCTTCGAAAAGCTGGGCGTCAAGGAAGTGGTTGCCTCGATCTCGGAATATGGCGCGATGATCCCCGGCCTGCAGGCCGGCCGCCACGACGCGATCACCGCAGGCCTCTTCATGAAGCCAGAGCGTTGCGCCGCCGTCGCCTATTCCGAACCGATCCTCTGTGATGCCGAAGCCTTCGCGCTCAAGAAGGGCAACCCGCTGAAGCTGACGAGCTACAAGGACATTGCCGACAATCCGGACGCCAAGATCGGCGCGCCGGGCGGCGGGACTGAGGAGAAACTGGCGCTCGAGGCCGGCGTGCCGCGCGATCGCGTCATCGTCGTTCCGGATGGCCAGAGCGGCATCAAGATGCTGCAGGACGGCCGCATCGACGTCTACTCGCTGCCGGTTCTGTCAATCCATGACCTGATGGCCAAGGCGAATGATCCGAACCTTGAAACCGTCGCACCCGTCGTCAATGCGCCGGTCTATTGCGATGGCGCTGCCTTCCGCAAGCAGGACGTTGCGCTGCGCGACGCCTTCGATGTCGAGCTGAAGAAGCTGAAGGAATCCGGCGAATTCGCCAAGATCATCGAGCCCTACGGCTTCTCGGCCAAGGCGGCGATGTCGACGAACCGCGAAAAGCTCTGCGCCGCGGCGAAGTAAATGAGGTGAACAGCCGGCCATGCCATGGGCATGGCCGGATTGTCCCAACGATCTCCCAAAGCGCGTCGCGCTTTAGGTCCTTGTTTTTACGCATGTCGTTATCGCAAAACCGCTGCACCCCTTTGCGCGACATACTCTAAGAAGCGAGTTGCCGATGTCGGTATGGTCCGGCTATCTGACACTGATCCTTGAGGGCGCCCTGGTGACGCTCGAACTGACGATCATGGGGTCTGCGCTGGCGCTGGTGATGGCCTTCCTGGCGGGCCTCGGGCGCCTGTCGCGCTTCTTTGCCGTGCGGGCTCTGGCGACGGCCTATATCGAATTCTTCCGCGGCACCTCGATCTTCGTCCAGCTCTTCTGGGTCTATTTCGTGCTGCCTTTCGCAGGCTTGACCCTGACGCCGCTGCAGGCGGGCGTGCTGGCGCTCGGGCTGAATGTCGGCGCCTATGCGGCGGAGGTGGTGCGCGGCGCCGTCAAGGCCGTCGGGCGGGAACAGTCGGAAGCCTGCATCGCGCTCAACCTTTCTCGATACCAGCGCATGCGCCACGTCATCCTGCCGCAGGCGCTGCCGCTGATGCTGCCGACCTTCTGCAACAATGCGATCGAACTCCTGAAGGGCACGGCCGTCGTGTCGCTGATCTCGCTGACGGATATGACGTTCCAGGCGCAGGTGGTGCGGGCGCAGACCGGCAATACGCTGGTGCCCTTCGCGACGATCCTCATCCTCTATTTTCTCATGGCCTCGGCGATCTCCGCGACGATGCGCTGGTTGGAGCGGCGGATGGCGCGCAGCCTCGACGGCATAAGGACCTGATCAGATGGAATGGGATTGGGACTTCGTCTGGCAGATCATGCCGACCCTGCTCGAAGGGTTCAAGATCACTCTTCTCGCGACCATCCTCGGCGCTGCCGTCGCTATGATCGTCGGACTAGGGCTCGCCATTGCGCGACGATCACCGGTCGCCGGCATTTCCAAGACGGTCGCTTTCGTCTCGGAATTCATCCGCGGCACGCCATTGCTGGTGCAGCTCTACTTCATCTTCTACGTGCTGCCGGATATCGGCATCCGGCTGGCGCCGCTGGTCGCCGGCGTCATCGGCATGGGCATTCACTATGCGACCTATACGGCCGAGGTCTATCGCGCCGGCATCGAGAATGTGCCGCGCGGACAATGGGAGGCGGCCAAGGCCACCAATCTGTCGACGCGCCAGGCCTGGATCCACGTGATCCTGCCGCAGGCAATCCCGCCGATGATCCCGGCGCTCGCCAATTATTTCATCGCCATGTTCAAGGAGACGCCGCTGCTTTCGGCGATCACCGTGCTCGAACTCATGAACCAGGCAAAGAGCATCGCCAACAGCAATTACCGCTACAGCGAGCCGATGACGCTGGTCGGCGTCTTCTTCCTCGTCATCAGCCTGATCTCGGTGGTGGGATTACGCTGGCTCGAGGAACGCTACGCCAGGATGGATGACTGACCATGACCGTAGAGATCGAGATCAGCCCTGCCGGACGGCTGCCGCAGCTGGAGGACCGGCCGCTGGAAAAGCGCATCGGCCTGATCATTCTCGCGACCGACCACACGACGGAAGTCGACTTCCAGCGCATGGTCGCCAGCGATCGCCTCGGCGTCTATGTCAGCCGCATCCATTATGCCAATCCGGTCACACCGGAAAACCTCCTGAGGATGCAGCCGTCGCTGACCGAAGGCGCAGCACTGATCCTGCCGGACGAGGCGCTCGATGCCATCGTCTATTCCTGCACCTCCGCATCGGTGGTGATCGGCGACCGGAACATCGAGGCGGCGATCCATGCGGCCAAGCCAGGGGTTCCCGTCGTGACGCCGACGGCTGCCGCCGTGACCGGCCTGAAGGCGCTGGGCGCCAGACAGATTTCGGTGCTGACGCCCTATACGATCGAGACCAGCCGGCCGATGGCGGACTATTTCGCGGAGCTTGGCTTTGCGATCGACCGCTTCACCTGTCTCGGCCTGACCGATGACCGCGAGATGGCGCGGATCGCGCCGGACGAGATCGTCGTCTTCGCACGCCAGGCGCTGGCGCCGCAGTCGGACGCGCTGTTTATCTCCTGTACGGCCGTGCGCGCCGCCCAGGTCGTGGCTCGGATCGAGGTGGAAACCGGCAAGCCGGTGGTCAGCAGCAATCTTGCGACGGCCTGGGCGTGCCTACGGCTTTGCGGTGATGATCGGGCGCGGCCCGAACTCGGTCAGTTGATGACCAAGTCTTATCGGGAAGGCTGAGGTCATGGTGAGCACCTTGCCCGTTTCGCTGGAGGACATCCGTGCGGCGGCGCGGCGGATTGCCGGCCGCGTGATCGGCACACCGATGGTGCAGTCCGCGTCGCTTGGCGAGATCGCCGGCGTGCCTGTCCATCTTAAGCTCGAACATCATCAGACGACCGGCAGCTTCAAGCTGCGTGGGGCGACCAATGCGGTGCTCTCCCTGTCGCCGGCCGAGCGCTCACGTGGCGTCGTCGCGGCCTCGACCGGAAATCACGGCCGGGCTCTCGCCTATGCGGCAAAGGCGGAGGGTGCTGTCGCGACCATCTGCATGTCGCGGCTGGTGCCCGAGAACAAGGTTTCGGAGATCCGCCGTCTCGGCGCCGATGTCCGCATTATCGGATCATCGCAGGACGAGGCGCAACAGGCGGTCGACCGGCTGGTTCGCGAGGAGGGGCTGGTGATGGTCCCGCCCTTCGACCATCCTGCTGTCGTAGCCGGGCAGGGGACGCTGGGGCTCGAAATCATCGACACTTTGCCGGAGGCGGCGACCGTGCTGGTGCCGCTCTCAGGCGGCGGCCTTGCGGCCGGCGTTGCCGCCGCGGTCAAAGGCATCAGTCCGGCGACCAAGGTGATCGGCCTGACGATGGAGAAGGGTGCCGCGATGAAGGCAAGCCTCGATGCCGGACGGCCGGTGCAGGTCGAGGAAGTGGCGAGCCTTGCCGACTCGCTCGGCGGCGGCATCGGCCTCGACAATCGCGTGACCTTTGCCATGTGCCGCGACCTTCTCGACGAGGTCATCCTGCTGACGGAAGCGGAAATCGCCGCTGGTATGCGCCATGCCTATGCCTGCGAACGCCAGATCGTCGAAGGCGCGGGCGCGGTCGGCATCGCCGCGCTGCTTGCCGGAAAAATCAGGGGCGGCGGTCCCATCGTCGCGGTCCTGTCCGGGGCGAATGTGGACATGGAGCAGCACCTTCGGGTGATCAACGGGGCGCAGCCGCTCTACGGCGAGGAGGGACCATGAGCCGGATGATCATTCTGACGGAAGCGGAACTGCGGAAGGTGATCAGGCTTGACCGAGACGCGGTCGCCTGCATCGAGGAGGCCTTCGCAGCGCTTGCGACCAAGGCTGTCGCCATGCCGCCGATCCTGCGGCTCGACATTCCGGAATATCGCGGCGAAGTCGATGTGAAGACGGCCTATGTGCCCGGCATCGAGGGCTTCGCGATCAAGATCAGCCCCGGCTTCTTCGACAACCCCAAGATCGGCCTGCTGAGCACCAACGGTATGATGGTGCTGCTGTCGAGCCGAACCGGACTGGTGCAGGCGCTGCTGCTGGACAATGGCTATCTCACCGACGTGCGCACGGCAGCAGCCGGCGCTGTCGCGGCGAAATATCTGTCGCGGGAAAATGCATCCGTGGCCGCGATCTTCGGCGCCGGCATGCAGGCGCGGCTGCAGCTCGAAGCACTGACGCTGGTCCGGCCGATCCGCGAGGCGAGGATATGGGCGCGCGATGCTGCCAAGGCGCAAGGCGTGGCAGCGGAATTGGCCGCAAAGCTCGGTTTTCCCGTCACCGCAACGTCAGACGCCAGGGGCGCGGTGATCGGCGCCGACCTCATCGTCACCACCACGCCCTCTGAGACTCCGATCATCGAGGCCGGGTGGCTGGAACCCGGACAGCATCTGACGGCCGTGGGCTCGGATGCTGAGCACAAGAACGAGATCGATCCGGCCGCCATCGCGGGTGCCGGCCTCTACGTCGCCGACAGTCTGAAGCAGACGCGGCGTCTCGGCGAGTTGCATCACGCAATCGACGCCGGTCTGGTCGCGGCCGACGCGGTCTTTGCCGAGCTCGGCCAGATCGTCGCCGGCCGGGCGCCGGGGCGGACGCGCAACGACCAGATCACCATTGCGGACCTGACCGGGACCGGCATCCAGGACACCGCCATCGCCACCCTCGCCTTTGCCCGCGCCGGTGCGGCGAAGGCCGGGACCACGTTCGAAAGCTGACCGGCGCGGCGCCGGAAAAGAAGGGAAGAGACATGACCCAGCCCAACCTCAAATTCTCGCTCGGCGAATATGCCGCGCGGCTGGAAAAGACACGGCGTGCCATGGAGGCGAAGGGCGTAGACCTGCTGATCGTCAGCGACCCGTCGAACATGGCCTGGCTGACCGGCTATGACGGCTGGTCCTTTTACGTGCACCAGGCGGTGATCGTGCCGCCGCAGGGCGAGCCGATCTGGTTCGGCCGCGGCCAGGATGCCAATGGCGCCAAGTTCACCGCCTATCTGAAGCACGACAACATCGTCGGCTATCCCGATCACTATGTGCAGTCGACCGAGCGCCACCCGATGGACTACCTCTCGGGCATCCTGACCGAGCGCGGCTTCGGCAAGCTGACGATCGGCGTCGAGATGGACAATTACTGGTTTTCGGCGGCTGCCTTTGCGGCGCTGCAGAAGCATCTGCCGAATGCGCGCTTCGTCGACGCGACCGCCCTCGTCAACTGGCAGCGAGCGGTCAAGAGCGAGACCGAGATCGGCTACATGCGCAATGCCGCCCGTATCGTCGAGGCGATGCACGCCCGCATCTTCGACAAGATCGAGGTCGGCATGCGCAAGTGCGATCTTGTCGCGGAAATCTATGATGCCGGCACCCGCGGCGTCGACGGCATCGGCGGCGATTATCCGGCGATCGTGCCGCTGCTGCCGTCCGGCGTCGAAGCGTCCGCACCGCACCTGACCTGGGACGACCGGCCCCTGAAGAAGGGCGAGGGCACCTTCTTCGAGATTGCCGGCTGCTATAACCGCTATCATCTGCCGCTGTCGCGCACCGTCTTCCTCGGCAAGCCGACGCAGGCCTTTCTCGATGCCGAAAAGGCGACACTGGAGGGCATGGAAGCCGGTCTTGCGGTCGCCAGACCCGGCAATACCTGCGAGGATATCGCCAACGCCTTCTTCGCGGTGCTGAAGAAATACGGGATCGTCAAGGACAACCGCACCGGCTATCCGATCGGCCTTTCCTATCCGCCGGACTGGGGCGAGCGCACCATGAGCCTGCGTCCCGGCGACCGGACGGAGCTGAAGCCCGGCATGACCTTCCATTTCATGACCGGCCTATGGCTCGACGACATGGGTTTCGAGACGACCGAGAGCATCCTCATCACCGAAAGCGGTGTCGAGTGCTTGGCGAACGTGCCGCGCAGACTGATGGTCAAGGATTGATACTGCTATGACAGAGATTGGCTTGCGACCGTCGCCGATCAGCGCGACGGTCAATTTCGCCGCCGAGGGTGTCCAGCACGGCTTCCTGCGCCTGCCTTACAGCCGCGACGATTCCGCCTGGGGATCGGTGATGGTGCCGATAACGGTCATCCGGAACGGCAAGGGGCCAACGGCCCTTCTGACCGGCGGCAATCACGGTGACGAGTATGAAGGACCGATCGCCCTCTTCGATCTTGCCCGCACGCTGAAAGCCGAGGAGGTGAGCGGCACTGTCATCATCGTGCCGGCCATGAATTATCCTGCATTCCAGGCGGGAACCAGGACCTCGCCGATCGACAGGGGCAATATGAACCGCAGCTTCCCCGGACGGCCGGACGGCACGGTGACGGAGAAGATCGCCGACTATTTCAGCCGTGTGCTTCTGCCGATGGCGGATCTCGTTCTCGACTTCCATTCCGGCGGCAAGACGCTCGATTTTCTGCCATTCTGCGCAGCCCACATCCTGCCGAACAAGCAACAGCAGGAAAAAGCTTTCGAATTCGTGACGGCCTTTGCCGCTCCCTATTCGATGAAGATGCTGGAGATCGATGCGGTCGGCATGTACGACACCGCGGCCGAGGAGATGGGCAAGGTCTTCATCACGACCGAACTTGGCGGCGGCGGTACTGCCACGGCCAAAACTGCGGCGATTGCCAAGCGCGGTACTGTAAACGTGCTGCGTCACGCAGGGATCGTCGCGGGGGCCGTCGAGACCGTTCCGACGGCCTGGCTCGACATGCCGGACGGCCGCTGTTTCTCTTTTGCCGAGGAGGGCGGGCTGATCGAACCTGTCGTTGATCTTGGTGAAGCGGTCACTGAGGATGCCGTCATCGCTCGTATCTATCCGACCGGCCGGACTGGGGTAAGCCCCCAAGAGATCCGCGCCGGCATGAACGGCGTTCTCTGCGCCCGGCATTTCCCGGGGCTGGTCAAATCAGGCGATTGCGTTGCCGTCGTGGCGATTGTTGACGAATGAGGTGATCGGACGGGCAGAGGCAGACAGGTTTCGACTGCTGATCACACGTCAAGCAGCTTTCTGCGGTCTGGACATGCTGGCCGCCGCATCGATCTGAAAGCGCCTGACGACCCCTTCCAATGTCTGCGTTTGAGTGCCGAGCGCGCGGCAGGCCGAGGCGGTGTCCACGGCCATCGTCGCGTTGTGTTGCGTCACCTGATCCAGGGCGTTGACGGAGGCATTGATCTCGCCGATCGCTACCGCCTGCTCGGAAGACACCGAAACGATCCGGGCGATCAGACCGGCGACCTGCTCGACCTGTCCTTCGATTTCCAGAAGCGCCTTACCGGTGCGGTTGACAAGCTCCACGCCGTTGGAAACCTGGGCCGAGGAGGTGGAAATCAACGCCCGGATCTCTTTGGCGGCGTTGGCCGAGCGCATGGCGAGTTCGCGCACTTCCTGCGCCACGACGGCAAAACCCTTGCCTGCTTCGCCCGCGCGGGCTGCTTCGACCCCGGCATTGAGCGCCAGAAGGTTGGTCTGGAAGGCGATCTCATCGATGACGTTGACGATGTCGCCGATCTGCGAGGACGAGCCTTCGATCCTTTCCATCGCAGCGATCGCTTCGCGAACCACGGCGGCCGAATGTTCGGCGCTGTTGCGCGTCTCGGCCATCATGCCGGTCGCCTTGCCGGCGTGATTGGAGGCGTCTTTCGCTTTGGCATTCATCTCACTGAGCGCGGTTGTGGCCTCTTCGAGCATCGCGGCTTGCTGTTCCGTACGCGCGGCGAGGCTCTCGGTTGCACCGGTAATGTCGGCGGAGGAGCTGCCCACCTGTTTGGAGGTTTGGGCGATTTCGGCCATCGAGGCGGAAAGCGCGTCCATACTGTCATTGAACTTCGCGCGCAAAGTCTCATAGGTGGCAGCGAAGGGCGTCGTAATCCGGCAATCGAGCTTGCCCGTCGAAAGCTGTTCCAGGCCATAGGTCAGCTGATTGATCACCGTTTCACGGATCTGCTCCTCGGTGGCCTTTTCGGCCAGCTGGCTGCGTTCGCGCTCGAATTCCGCATCACGTCGCGCCGTCTCGCGCGTCTGCGCCTCCTGCCGTTCGAGCGCGTTGCGGCGGAAGACCGCCACGGCCTTGGACATGGCGCCGATCTCGTCGGAACGGTTGGCATAGGGAACGTCGGTTGAAAAGTCGCCTTCGGCGAGGTTGCCCATATAGGCCTTCATGCCGTCGAGCGGCAAGATTGCCCGGCGGCGCAGAAGGTAGAGCCCCGCCAGCAGGAGTCCGAAGGATCCGAAGCCCGCAGCGCCGGCATAGATCGTCCAGGTAACGATTTCCGAGGCGGCATTGCGCTCCTCGCCCTTCAGGAAGGCGTCGGAATTGGCAACGAGTTTCTCGACCGCATCCTGGTGCGAATGAAAGGCGACGCGCAGTTGCTCGATCGCACCATGCGCCTTGTCTTCATCCCTGGCATTCAAGGCCGGGATGATCTGACGGTTCATCACGTCCCAGAAGGCATCGCCCTTGGCGAGGACATCGTTTTCAAGCTCGTCCTTCAAAGTCTGCGGCAGCCGGGTGGTTTTCCAATAGGCGCGACGGTCGTCGTAGGCGGCCTTGAGATTGGCGATCTTGGCAAGATTGGCGTCGGTGAGTTCGGGGAATTTGCTCGCCTCGAAGGAGAGCATGTAGGATTCGACCACAAACAGCGGCGGCGGCAGAATATCGGCGATCAGATCCTTGCCGTAGACGACCTGCTCATAAACCGGACCGTTGACTTTCAGCCGTTCCAACGCGGATTGCTGCAATCCGATCGACATGAAAAGGCCTGCTGAAACGGCGACACCAAACGCCACCAGACTACGGGCAATAGTAAATGCCACGGCTTTTCTCCAAATAACTTGGGGCTCCCCGCATCGGGAGGCCTGATCTACGTACCGCATTATTTCGGAAGAACGCTGAAATATGGTTAATTCTTTTGAGATCGGGGGATTAGCCGATCCTTCCGGCCTGAGGACAATCGTCCAAAATTGGGGTGATTGATGAATTGTCGAAACGATGTTTGGCCCACCAGCTGCCATCTGGATGGCTTGCGGGGAGGGCGATATCCCTCGCAGAGGAGATCCGCATGGTCGAAACTCAGTTTTCCCGTGATCTTGCTCGCCGGCTTGCCCGCCGCGAAAACCGCTCGATAGCCGAGAGATTGTCGAGCGGGCGCTCGAATCCTATGAAATACGCGAAGCTGGTCGCGCACTGGAAGCCGCAACCTAAATCCAGGCGGACGGATTTGGCAAATGCCGAGGGACGGCTGCGATCGTCAATCGTAGCTTGGCAGCGGCGCCTCTCAGGCCAATCGCATCAGCATTTCATTGAGGTCGCTGATCTCTTGCAGCAGCTCGACCAATCTGTCGGTATCGTCCTGGCTGAGCCGGCCAGTTTCGCCGCTGCTGTCCCAAAGACGTTGGAATTCTTGGCTCATTTGGAGCGCGCTGTTCATGATGTCGATGATTTGCGCGCGGTTTTCCCAGGTTGCAACGACGGTCGGTTCGTCCATTTCGATGGAAATATCCGGTTCGCGTTCCAGCAAAAGCAATTTCTGATTCCTTTTGGACGGTGACGATTTGTTCGGACGGCGCCATCGGGGTGGCCATCCCTCGCAATGACTCGTGAACACATTTCGACTTTAAAGCGGCTGAAAATCAAACGATTGGCTAGCGGGTGTGGGGCGGACCCGTTAGCCAATCGGCAAGTCTCTCGAGAGAACTCAAGCGAGAATCGCAAGACTATAAAATGGGAAATTTTCCCATTTGTCAACGTGGCTGGTTGTGCTTTCAGCGCGGGCCTGGAAAACCTTGAGGCGGCGGCCCGGGGGGGCGGCCGTCAGGGCCGGATGGCGGGCCTTGTCTGTTCGGATCCGGAAAATCTCCGCCCGGCCCGCCTCTGCCGAAAGGCGAATGATCCGGCCGCGGTCCATCCCCAGGGCCGTGTGGCGGGCGGGAACCGAACCCATCCGGACCAGGTCCTCCCGGAAAGCCCGTCATCCGGCTCGAATCCCGTACGCCAATATCGACGAAGCCATGACCATCAGGCGACAGCGACATCGGGCCGGAAGGCGCTGAACCCGCTGGCCCCGAGCCGGCCTGGCCTCTGTCCGTGGGCCGAAAGGTCTCGACATTGACGATGCCGCGTTTCAAGCCGGGCACCACGGGTTCGGCCTGAATGCGCGTAATGATCAATCGATCGGCGACCGCCTTGAGGCGCACCACCGTTTGCTTGCCGGCCAGGTAGCCATGCGTGCTTCCAAGTGAAAGGCCGCCGATCAGGACGCGATTGCCGCTCTTGACGGGGACGCCGCGGACATGGGCGCCATCGGAAACGGAGCGGGGCTCGATACGCCGGGCAATGATCGTGCCGTCAGGTTTGCGGATGCCGAATACGGCAACCCGCCTGCCTTTCCGCAGATCCTTCGTCGCCAAACCGGTCGTGTCGACGGTTTGCGAAAGTATTCTTATCCCGGTCTTGTCCATGCGGTCGATACGGCCCTGGACCTCGCTGACGATCGTGATGCGAGCGGCACGCTTTCCCGTCAGCAGCACCCGGGCGACATGACCGATCTTCATCGCGCTCGCCGGAACGCGCCGGCCGTCGATCTCCACCGGCGTCGTCGCGCTGAACGGTATGTGGATATTGTTGACGATGATGCTGCCAAAACCCTGGATCGTTCCGACGATGCCGGTTCCGCCGATGCCGTGATCTTCGTTCTCCCCGCCGCCCTGGATGGAAAGACCGGACCCGCCGATGCCGTGATCGCTTGTGCCGGTCGGCTGTGCGGCTGTCATTGCAGGTATCAAGACCTGAAGCGCTATTCCGCCCAGCAGAAACTGTCTTCTGGAGATCGTCGACGGGCTCATTCGTCAGCCTCCGTCGCCGCGGCTTCTGCCTGAAGATCCGCCCCACGCTCCTCGGTCATGACGTAGACGCCTGAGATCCAGCGGCTGTTGCCGCCGGGATCGTCTTTGATGGCCTGATGGGCGATCTTGTTGAGCTTGAGGAGCAGCGCCATGCCTTCCGCGCGCGCGATCTCGTCGAGCCGGGCCGCCAGATCAGGCGACATGCCGTCGTAATGAACCGCGCGTTCGAAATAGGGAGGCGGGTCGTTCATCAGGTTCATGACCGACGCCTGCACATGGTCACGAAGATTGCGGGTAAAGTAATGCCGGCGGGCTTCGTCGCCGGCATTGGGGACGATCGAGGCGAGGTTGAGCCGGACCCAGCCGTTTTCATCGACAATGACGACGCCTCTGTCCAGCCAGTCATCGAGGATCGAGCGGGGATGGACGTCCTTGGTGATGTCGCTCACCAGGCTTTCGAACGACGGACCGCCATCGCTGGAGGTCCGGGGCAGGGCGCTCGGACGATCCTCCGCATCGCAATAAAGCGGGTCGGCAAGCCACCGGGCAAGGATGCGGCTCGTCTGCGAAACGCCGACGGTCAGGAAGGAGGGGTCGAGCACGACGCCGCGCAGCCGGTTGACGTCCTTGCGGTGGATGCCCGTCAGCAGCGAGATGCGGCTATCGGTCTGCTGCTTGTTCGGCAGCGCGAATTCCTTCTCCGCCACCTCGATATAAAGCCGGCGAAGGACGACCGAAAAAGCGGTGAAGTTGAAGCCGGAGGCGAGCGCGAGTTTGACCAGCGGGCGAAGCACGCGGACCAGCATGGCCTGCAAGGTCTCTTCGGAGAAGGGCAGCTTCGCGCGCGGCTTTGACATCAAGAAAACACTCGGTCTTTCATAGACCCATCTGTCGGCGGACTTTCGACAATCGCCTTCGATCTCCCTATGGCAAAGTCCAGAATGCTGCAACGGACAAGCGGTGTGCAAGGCCGGCATATCCGAGGCACCATCGCGGCGAGGGAGCGATCGCACTATCTTCTGGACAATCTTTTTGTTTTTCTGTCAATGCGTTACCCGATGCGGCTCGGGTGACAACACCGCTCCCTGGCTCCAGTCGATCAGCCGGTCGATCCGCGCAATCTTGTGGAAAACCTCGAAGACATCGAAAGCCGCGCCCTTCTCGATATGGCCTGCCAGCAGCTCGCAGAGCTCGAATATTTCAGGGGGCGTGCCCGTCATCTCGACGCCGTCGTCGGTGAAAACGCCCGACCGCGGCCAGGCCCGGGCCTGTTGCTCATCCAGTTTGCTGCCGATGAAAGGGATCGTATCGATGATGCCGGAGGCGAGCGCGAAGGCGGCTTCCGCCACGATTTCGGAGCAGGTCGTGCTGGGCTGTTTTCTTAGGGCTGGTATTTGCAACCGCTTGAACTCCTTCATTTTGATCCGTCAGAGATAGTTGACCAGGCTCATGCTCTGGAGTTTCGAGACGAGCGTGTAGGCCGTTTCCAGTTGCGTCTGCAGTTGGTTGACGAGGGTCGACGCCTCATAGGCATCCACGCCCTGGAGATCGACGAGTTTTCCTTGAAGCAGGGTCGACTGGGCATCGAGGGCATCATTGGCCTTTTCGACCCGCTCCTGCGACAGGCCGAGCTGGCTCTGCTGCGTCACGATGCCTGATGTCGCCTGTGCCGCGTAACCGATCGCCTTCGACGCAACAGTGCTCTGCGCATCGGCGCTGAGATCCTGGCCGAAGAGGGCGGAGACGACGACGGAGGCGAGCGCCAGATAGCGCATGCCTTCGGAATTGGCGTTGGTCGACGAGGTGATTGTTTCCGATGCACTGATCCTGCTGGTCATGTCGGTGCTCGATGCGGTCGACCAGCCGCTCGAAGCGTCCGTCCAGCTGCTTTCGGAGAACATCGGTTCGACCGTGTCGGTGATGAACGTGTCGATTTCATCACCTGTGAGATCGCTGACGTCTTTTCCAAGGCCGGTTGCGTAATCGCTGAGCGCCGAAACGATCGTAGCGGTGACCGTAGAGGATTGATCGGTCAGCGGCTGGCCGTCGAGATTCGTTCCGGCAAACAGGAACTCGCCGTTGACCGACGTATTCGCCGTCGAGATCAGTTGCGAAATCGTCGCGCCCGCGGTCTGCAGGGCAACGGCGACACTCGTCGTATCCTGGCTTGCCTGGAGGGCGCTCAGGTTGGAGACCAGGCTGTCGCCGGCATCCTTAAGGCTGGAAAGGGCGGTCTGCGATGCGTCCATGCGCAGTTCGACGACGGCGTTGCTTGTCTGGAACGAGGCGGCTTGGTCGATGGCGCTGGTGAGATTGATCGTTTTTGCGGTGCCGGCGCCAAGCGATACGCCGGTATCGGCGTAGGTTCCGGTCGTCGCCTCCGTCGAGGCTTGCTGCAGCTTGGCCTGGGACTGGCTGATGGTGAGGCGCAGGACGTTCTGCATCGCCGATGATGAGACAAAAGAGGCTTTCATGACTAGCTCGCTATGTCGAGGAGCGACTGGAACATCTCGTCGATGACGTTCAGGATCTTTGTCGCCGCCTTGTAGGATTGTTCGATGTCGAGAAGGAGCGTCAGCTCCTCGTCGAGGTTGACGCCGGCTTCGTTGGAATAGGCCTCGTCGGAGCGCGATAGCGCCGCGGCGGTGTTTTCGGAGGCCGACGTCGCATCGCTGCGATATTGTTCCAGCCAGCCGATGGAGGAGCTGGCATAGTCCGTCAGGCTTTGCGTCGTGGAGAGGCCGGCGTCGGAAGAGAAGGAGCGCTGTTGCGTCAACGCCGTATACAAGGCGTCGAGATTGTCCGAGAAGCCGCTGTTTCCAGCGGTGTTGAGATCGGTGATGCCGCTGATCGTTCCATCGCGCAGTTTCGTCGCATCGCCGCCCTCGCTGGTGAAGACGGCTGGATTGACGGAGATGGTCGAGGCGATGCCGGTGGTGTCGTCGGAAGCGGCGGGTGTTCCCCCGGTTGCGCCGGCCGCCGTCGTCCAGACGAAAAGCCCGGGCGCGCTCGTGCTGCCGTCGGTCTCGGAGAAGGCCTGGACGAGCGATTTGCCGATCTCGTCGAGCTGGGCCTGGAATGTCGGCGCAATTTCGTCGCGAAGCTGCAGCAGCGCCTGCAGGCTGCCCGAGGCACTCGTCGTCGATCCTTCGCCGGCGTCAAGTGCCACGCCGTCGACATAGATGGAATTCCCCTCCGTGCCCGCGACGTAAGTCGTTGTCGCGGTGAAGGAGACGGTGCGCGGTATGGTCTCGAACAGCACGGTGCCATCCGAGGTGTAGAGCGCCATGTCGTTGTTGTCGCGGACGGCGGTGGTGACGCCGACGATCGAGGAGATCTGCTTCAAGAGCTTTTCACGCTCGTCGAGCGCCGAGGACGTATCCCCGCCGGTCGCCGTCGCCAGCTTGACCGCATTGTTTGCCGTCTCGAACTGCGACAGCAGGGTATTCAGCGAGGACATCTGCGTGGCGATATCCGCATCGGCCTCGGCTCTGATCGATTGGACGCCGTCGCTTGCGGTTTTCAGCGAATTGGCAAGATCCTGCGCGGCAGTCACGGCCGATTGCGCTGCTGTCGAGCTGCTCGGCGATGTGGCGTATGTCTGCAGCGCCTGCTGAAATGCCGTGAGATAGGTGCTCGGCGAGGTCTCGTAGTCATTGCCGCCCATCAGCGACTTCAGGCTTTCGAGTCCGGTCACCAGCGTCTGCTGGGCACTGTCCTTGGCATTCGATTGCAGATACTGGGCCAGCAGCGCCGTTTCCTGCGCCCGGCTGATGCTGACGACCTGGGCGCCGGACAGCGACGTCGTAACCGACGCCTCCCGTCTGACATAATCGGAATTTCCGACATTGGCGATGTTGGTCGAGATGACGCTGCTTTGCTGGCCCGTATTGTTGAAAATACTTTGGGCGCTGTTCAAGGCGGAGGTGAGCGACATTCGGATGCCCCCTCTATCGTTTCAGATTGACGAGGACATCCATGATATCGGAGCCGGTCTGAAACACCTTCGAATTGGCGGTATAGCTGCGCTGCGCCTCGATCATCTCCGTCAGTTCGCCGGCGAGATCGACATTCGAGCTTTCGAGAGCGCCGGACTGAATAGAGCCGAGTCCGTTCGTCTGCGGAAAGCCGGTGACCGTGACGCCGGACATTCCGTTGGCGCTGTAGACGTTGCCGCTGAGCAGCGTCAGATTGTCGGGGCTGGCGACGGTCGCGAGCGGGATCTGATAGAGAGCCTTGGTCGCGCCATTCGCGTAGGAGACCGACACCACACCGTCCGTACCGATGGACACCGAGCTCACGGCACTTGCGGCCTGACCGTCGGCAGAGCCCGTCGCCGAGAAGTCGGAGGCAAGCTGGGTGAAATCCGAATAATCCATGGTGATCGTCTTTGCCGTGATCGGATCGACGATATCGGTGTCTGTTGCAGACGTCAGCTGACCGGCGGCGTCGAAAGAGAGACTGGCGATGCTGACCGCACTGGAAGAGTAGGGGAAGGACGTCGTGCCGCCGGTCGCTGCATCGGCGTTGCGGTAAACCGAGACCTCCCAGCTGCTTCCGGTGACCGCGCCGTTTGCATCCGTCGTTACACCCGTCTTGGTGAAATAGTAGTCGTACTGGACGGTGCCGCCGAGGCTGTCATAGGCAACCAGCGACATTTTCTGCGTATCGTCGGTGACACCAGACGAGTTGGCGCTCGGCAGCGTCGTCGTGTCGGTGACGACGGTTGCTTCGGAATTGAGGTTACCGCTGAAATAGGCGCTGGTCGAAGCAACCGCGCTCAATCCCGATTGGGATACGTTGACCGGCACCAGCCCGTCGAAGCCGTTTACGACTACTGCCGGCACGCCGGAATCATAGGAATAACCCATGAGGGTGAAACCGGCGCTGTTGACCAGGTTGCCGTCGCTGTCGACGGAGAAGTCGCCGGCCCGGGTGAGGACCGGCGTGCCGTCGGCGCTTTGCACGATGAAGAAGCCGTCTCCCGATATCGCCAGGTCGTAATCCGAGGTCGTATAGGAGATGTCGCCCTGCTCTGAAATCGCCTGGCGCACGGATGTCTGGACACCGCCGGAATTATAGTTGCCTGAAGAGGACGGCAGGACCAGCGACGAGAAGGACGTGGAAACGGCTTTGTAGCCGGTGGTGTTTGCGTTGGCGATATTGTCGGAAACCGTGCTCAGCCGGTTTGCCTGGGCGCTCATGCCGGAGACGGCGGTTTTCATGCTTCCAAAAATGCTCATGGCTCGATCCTTTAAGGTTTGGGAACATGCCGGTGACGAGAGGCTTCCAGCTCCCGGAGAACGGGCGCACGACATCGCTGGCGCCGGGCAAAGGCCGGCACCGGTGGATGATCTGATTGTCTGGACTAACCCCGTGATGGCGATAGGCGCTGCGGCTCATCCGCGCGCTGGTCCGCTGCATAATTGCTTAAATCGGAATCGATCTAAGGATAAATTATGCAGAAATTCAAAGTGTTACAGCGTCCTTTACACCTCTGAAAGACGCGCGGCGCTGTCGTGCGCCTGTTCGGGCGCACCGTTCAAACGCTTCGACAATTCAGGAGCGGCCCGGCTCGGGGCTCTGCCGGCTCGATTGCCGGGCCGCTTTCAGATCGTCGCATTGCAGTTCTCCAGCACCCGCAATGGCGACGCTCCTTATCGACTGTCAGCCCGTGGCGCGGGTGGACAACGAACCGGTGCCCGATGTGTCGAGCAGATCAAAGAGCTGGCTCGCCTGGCTTTCGGTGACGTCCTCCGGCTTGCCGGCCATGAACTCTTCCAATGTCACGAGCCCGTCTCCATTCGAATCGAGATCGGAGAGCAGGGATGCAGACTGGTCATCGTCGGCGGGCGGCGGTCCGTCGGGACGTTGCGACGACTGGGAGGACATGGCCTCGGTCAGCGCATCGACCGACAGGGAGCCGGCGCCTTCGCTGTCGAAGCTGTCGAAAAGCGTGCCGGCCTGATCTTCCGTCACATCGGCCGGCCGGCCGGCGACGAATTCGGTCTTGCTGACGAGGCCGTCGCCATCGGTATCGAGATCGGAGAGCAGGGATGCAAGCTCGTCATCCCCAGCTGGCGGCGATGGCCCTTCGCCACATTCCGATTGCTGGGCGGACATGGCCTCAGTGAGCGCATCGACCGACAGCGAGCCGGCGCCTTCGCTGTCGAAGCTGTCGAAGAGCGTGCCGGCTTGATCTTCCGTCACGTCGGACGGCCGGGCTGCGACAAACTCGGCCTTGCTGACATAGCCGTCGCCATCGCTGTCCAGCTCCGCAACGTCCGGGCCAGCGCCGCCGTCCTCGCCTTGGCTGGAGCCGGATTGACCGGTGAGGCCGTTCATCGCCAGCGACATCAACTGGGCCATGAGTTTCTCGGCGCTGTTGGTCGAGTCTTCGTCGGACTGCTGGGTTGCGGTTGATTTTTTTGCCGAAACCGTATTACAGGATAGGATGTCCTGGGATGCTGACGTCGAATTCTTGCTATAGGAATAGGAAGAAATTGATGTTGCGGCCGAAATGGTCGTCATAAGCGCTCCATCGCTAGGAGGGTGGGGATGCAACGCATTACAGAACTGATGAGTTCTCTAAATCGAAATTATTAATGCGACAACCGAAAAAATCATCCCTCAGAAATCGTAATCCGTTTTCCGGGGTCGTCGGCATGCGCTTCGGCAAAGCGGTTTAGATCATCATGGATGGTGTCGACGAGCCCGTAGATGAGCCGCGCAAGCGGGGCCGGCCGAAAGTCTCCAGCGATGAGGACAAGCGGACGCATATCGTCGAAATTGCTCGCCGCGTTTTCGTAAAATGCGGTTATGCCGGAAGCACGACCGCCGTCGTTGCCGCCGAGGCGGGTGTCTCGAAACAAACGCTGTACAAACTGTTTCAGAGCAAGGAAGAGCTGTTTGCCGCCGTGGTCGGCGCGCATCGACGCATGATGCTCGATCTGCCCAGGCCTGTGGAGGATCTCTCGATCGCCGAGAGCCTCGAGCGCATCTTCATGATCGACATGGATGAGGAGACGGATGCGGATCGCGCCGGCTTCCTGCAGCTCGTCTTTCGTGAAGCAGGGCAATTTCCCGAGCTCGTCGAAATTCTGCAGCATGAAGGAATTCTTGCCAGCCGGCAGCATCTTGCCGACTGGCTGAGCGATCGCCGGGCGGAAGGCAAGTTATCGCTTGAAGACCCGCAGAGCGGGGCCCGGATGCTGATGGACATGATCTTTGGCGGTATGGGGCCGCCGGAAGGACGCAACAAGGCTTGGCCCGATCGGGCAGCACTGCTGGCGCATCTCAGGCGCTGCATTGCAATCTTTGCCGCCGGTGTCGGCGCCGTCTAGTCTAAAAGCGCGTCGCAAATATTTCAGCTTCCCATTCCGCGTTGAATGAATTATAGAACCGTATAGTTCTATTAAATTGATTCGGCCACATGTATGTGGCTGCGCCTCGCCATGATCGGCGACGACATTTCCTCAGAGATGAAAAGTTTACCCGTGACCGCCGGCAGGCTTTCGCGCGGCACCGTCGTGCCTGGAGCATGTCGCGCAAAAGTGTGCAGCGGTTTTGCCAGGCAAAGCGTGAAACGCTTTCGCGGGGAATTGCGTAAAACAACAGGTTAGAGGAACAGACGTTGGTTTCCACCTATGTAAGCTATCTCGCAGTCGCGCGAAATCTCAACACCAGCCTGTCGAGCGTGGCGTCTCAGGCCACGGTTTCCCGCGACAGCGCCTATTACAAGGAAAACATCGACAAGGTCACGACGGTCGATGAATTCATGGGCGACTATAAGCTCTACTCCTACGCCATGAAGGCCTACGGGCTCGACGACATGACCTATGCCAAGGCCTTCATGAAGAAGGTGCTGGAAAGCGATCTCAGTGATTCATCGAGCTTCGCCAACAGCCTGAGCGACGGCCGTTATGCCGAGTTCGCCGCCGCCTTCAAATTTTCCGGTGAGACGAAGACGGCGCAATCGGACGTGCAGCGGGACAATCTGCTCGATGCCTATGAGGAATCCTTCGACACCGAGGCGGAGAACATCGCCGACGAGACGGATTATTTCGAAGAGAATATCTCGTCGATCACCTCCGTCGATGATTTCCTGTCGAGTTCGAGACTGAAGAACTATGCGCTGACCGCCTTCGGTCTCAGCACCGACTACACGTCCAGCAGTTTCCTGAAGCAGGTGTTGACGAGCGATCTCGACGATCCCGACAGTTTCGTCAACCAGCTCGGCGACGACGTCTATGTCAGCCTCGCAAAGGCCTTCAACTTCAACGAGGACGGATCGACCGACGGCGACGTGATGTCGGAAGACCAGATCTCGCTGGTGACGAGCGGTTATGCGGTGGCCTCGTCGACGATTGCGTCTTCGGACACCGGTGAGGCCTACGACACCTATTTCGCAGCGGAAATCGGCAACATTACCTCCGTCGATCAGCTGATGAACGACGACAAGCTGGTCGGCTATCTCAGGATCGCCTACGGGCTGACCGACGACGAATCCGACACCTTCATTTCCGCAGCGCTGAAAAGCGCCGACATCGCCGATGCAATCGGCCTGTCCGATCTGCACGACGCCTTCAATTTCGATGAGGACGGCGCGCTTGCCGATGGCGACACCGCCCAGACGTCGGAACAGACCGCCACGACCACGGCGGCCTTCGACGAAAATTATCAGGTGCTGGTCGCCAATACGAGCACGGAAGATGCCACCGACAACTATACGACGCGCATCGCCGGCGTCACCTCGATCGATGATTTCCTCGTGTCGAATGCCGATGATGACGATGACGACAACGACGATCTCCCGGAGATGTGGGAGATGGCGCTGCGCGCCTATGGCATAGACTCCACCGAGGTTTCGAGAAGCGAGGTCCGGAAAATTCTCGAAAGCGATCCAACGGATTCGAAAAGCTATGTCAACAGCCTGAACGACGACCGGTTCGTCGCCTTTCGGAAAGCATTCAACTTCGACAGCGACGGCGACGTCACCGTACCCTTGCAGGCCATGTCGGAATCTGTCGTCGACGACTATGCCGCCTATTACAAGCAGAACAAGATCCGCTACCTCGAAGGGGACGAACTGACCGAGGCGAGCGACGCGGCGGATGACGAGATCACCTATTTTCGCGAGCAGATGGCGACGATCACGACGGCCAGCGAATTTCTGGCCGACGATCGCCTGGTTAGCTTCGCGCTCGAGGCGAAGGGGCTCGATCCGGACGATGTCACCTCGGACGAGTTGAAGAAGATGTTTTCTTCCGATCTCGAGGACGAAGATAGTTATGTCAACAAGCAGGACGACAATCGTTTTGCCGAGCTCGTCGGCGCGTTCAATTTCGATCAGGACGGCAATATTTCCGCCGATCCCACAGGGAGTGTGCAGCAGCGCGGCGACGTGCTGGAGACGATCGACTCCTATGTCCGCCTGACGCTCGAAGACGATCAGGGCGACAGCAACACCGGCGTGCGCCTCGCGCTCTACTTTCAACGCAAGGCGCCGGAGGTCTCGAACGCCTACGATATTCTGGGCGACAGCGCGCTGTTTGAGTTTTTTACCACGACCTTCAACCTGTCCAGTTATGTCTCGAACATGGACGTCGACAAGCAAGCCGAGATGGTCGACAATTTCATCGATATCAAGGATCTGTCGGATCCTGACAAAGTCGACGATCTGATCAAGCGCTTCACCGCCATGTATGACATGACCAACGGGACGGGCACCACGTCGACGGCGCTTTCTATCCTGACCGGCTCAGCGACGATAAGTGCCGATACGCTGCTCACGATGGCGCAGCTGAAAAGCGGCTGAATGATCGTGACAGCGCTGCGCGTCTTTTGAAGCGCGCAAAAGACCCTGTAGCACTTTGAATCTCCGCATCGGCTCCCCATACCAATGTCACGGCGATCGTGAAGGCGGCGCGCGAGCAATCGACTGCGCTCGGCGGGATCAACCAGGCCCCGCCTCCGGCCAACGTGGACCGGCGGCTGCCGCGCTGAACACGGATTGGGAAGACTTCTGAATTCCCGGCGAAAGACAGGCCCCTTTGGGCCTGAGGTAAGCGGTTTCCCCAAACCCCGCAGTCGCCGCCTGGGCTAATGCCTCGCTTCCCTATTCCCTTGCACCGAGAGCTCAGAGCGCGGCCGGGCGATCGGCTCGCAGGCGAGAGGAAAATGCTGCATTGCCAAAAAAATTGCCACGCGCATTGCTGCGCGTTTTTTCGGCATGACCCATTGACAATTCATCCTTGATGGCACTTGATACGTTTATTCCAGTAAAACAGACATAGGTCCATTATACTGGAACAATGGGAACCATCCATAAGGGGAACGCCATGACCATTTCCTTTCGCACCGGCGTGATGTCGCTCGCCGCCGCCGCGCTGCTCTCCACGCCTGCACTGGCCGACGGCAGCAAGCTCGATGAAGTGCTGGCCCGCGGCCATCTCGTCCTCGGCACGGGCAGCACCAACGCGCCGTGGCACTTCAAGAGCGCCGATGACAAGCTTCAGGGCTTCGACGTCGACATGGGCCACATCATCGCCAAGGCACTCTTCGGCGATCCTGAGAAGATCGAGTATGTGAACCAGTCTTCCGACGCCCGTATCCCGAACATCACCACCGACAAGGTCGACATCACCTGCCAGTTCATGACCGTGACCGGCGAACGCGCCCAGCAGGTTGCCTTCACCATTCCTTATTACCGCGAAGGCGTCGGCCTGATGCTCAAGGGCGACGGAAAATATGCCGATTATGCCGCTCTCAAGGCGGCCGGTTCCTCCGTCACCATCTCGGTTCTCCAGAACGTCTATGCCGAGGCGATGGTGCATGCGGCATTGCCGGAGGCGACCGTCGATCAGTATGATTCCGTCGACCTGATCTATCAGGCCCTGGAGTCGGGACGGGCCGATGCCGTCGCCACCGACCAGTCGTCGCTTGCCTGGTATATGACGCAGAACCCGGGCCGCTACAAAGACGCCGGCTACGGCTGGAACCCGCAGACCTATGCCTGCGCGGTCAAGCGCGGCGATCAGGACTGGCTGAACTTCGTCAACACCGCCCTGCATGAAGCCATGACCGGCGTCGAGTTCGACTTTTACGCCAAGTCCTTCAAGACCTGGTTCGGCAAGGATCTGACACCGCCGCAGATCGGCTTTCCCGTCGAGTTCAAGTAACGGCCATGCGGAGCGGGAGTGTTCTCCCGCTCCGCTGCAGCGCCGCGCGTCTTTTCAGACACGCAAAAAACGCTGTAACATTTTGAATCTGCGCATCGTGCACGATGCGTTAGTCTGAAAGGGCGGCCCGCATGGGTTACACGCTGAATTTTGCCGCCGTCTGGCGCAATTTCGATTTTCTTTTAAGCGGGCTTGCGCTCAGCCTCGGCCTTGCGGTGATCTCGATCCTGATCGGCGCCGCGATCGGGCTCGTCGTGGCCTTCGCGCTGACGTCCAAAAACCGCTTTGCGGTTGTGCCGGCGCGGGTCTATGTCACGGTCATCCGCAACCTGCCGATCCTTGTGCTGGTGCTTTTCGCCTTTTTCGCGTTGCCGCAGATGGGCTTGCGCCTCGACAAGATAAAAAGCTTCGTGCTGGTTCTCTCCCTCTATTCCGGCGCCTATTTGGCCGAGGTGTTCCGCGCCGGGCTGTTGTCGATTCCGAGAGGATTGACGGAAGCCGGCCTCGCCATCGGCCTGACGGGAATGCAGATCCGCAGCTCCATCATCGCGCCGCTGATGCTGCGCAACGTGCTGCCGTCGCTGTCTTCGACGATCATCTCGCTCTTCAAGGACACCTCGCTCGCCGCCGCCATCGCCGTGCCGGAACTGACCTTTGCCGCCCGCAAGATCAATGTCGAGAGTTTCCGCGTCATCGAAACCTGGATGGTCACCTCAGCCCTTTATGTCGTGACCTGTTTCCTCATCGCCGCCGTGATGCGCTTCGTCGAGCGCCGTCTGGCTCTGCCGAGATAGACCTGATGTCACACACCTTTCTCGAACAACTCTGGATCGCCCGCTACGTCATCATCAATGGCATCGGCGTGACCGTGTCGATTTCTCTGCTGGCCATCCTCGCAGGGTCCGTACTCGGCGTTTTCGTCGGCTTGGCACTCGTCTATGGCGGCGTTGTTTTGCGTCTCCTCGTGCGCGCCTATACCGATATCATTCGCGGCACGCCGGTGCTCGTGCTGGTGCTGGCAAGCTATTATGTCTCCGCCGCCGTCGGGCTCGATCTCGGCCCGTTCTCGGCCGGCGTGCTCGCCCTTGCGATCTTCTGCTCCTCGCATGTCGGCGAAATCGTGCGCGGAGCGCTTCAGGCGATCCCGAAGGGGCAGACCGAAGCCGCCAAGGCGATCGGCCTGACCTTTACCCAGACCTTCACCTCGGTGCTCTGGCCGCAAGCCATGCGCCAGTGCCTGCCGGCCTGGGTCAATACGGCGGCCGAAATGGTCAAGGCCTCGACGCTGCTCTCGGTCATCGGCGTCGCCGAGCTTCTCCTGCGCACGCAGGAGATCATCTCCCGCAATTTCATGAGCCTCCAGTTCTATTTCCTGGCCGGCGGTCTCTATTTCATCGTCAACTACGGCATCGAGCACTTCGGCAAATATGTCGAGCGCAAGACCGCCCTGCCGTCCTGAGGAGTTCCCCCGATGGCCAAGACCATTCTCGACATCAAAGGTCTGCGCAAGACTTACGGCATCCACGAAGTCCTCAAGGGCGTCGATTGCGCCGTGGGGGAAGGCGAGGTCATTTCCATCATCGGCTCGTCCGGCTCCGGAAAGACCACCTTGCTGCGCTGCGTCAACATGCTGGAAGAATTCCAGGGCGGCACGATCAGCCTCGACGGCGAAGAGATCGGCTACCGTGCCGAAGGCGCGACGCGCCGCCGCAAGAGCGAGAAGGAGATCGCACGCCAGCGCGCTCTGACCGGCATGGCGTTTCAGCAGTTCAATCTCTTTCCGCATATGAGTGCCGCTGAAAACGTCATGCTCGGCCTCGTCAAGGTCAAGAAAATGACGAAGCCGGAGGCCCGTGCGATCGCCGAAAAATGGCTCGATCGGGTCGGTCTTGCCGCCCGCACGGACCATTATCCCGGACAGCTTTCCGGCGGCCAGCAGCAGCGCGTCGCCATCGCCCGCGCCATCGCCATGTCGCCGAGGCTGATGCTGTTCGACGAAGTGACCTCGGCGCTGGACCCGGAACTGGTCGGCGAAGTGCTGCAGGTCATCAAGGGCCTTGCCGCCGACGGCATGACGATGCTGCTGGTCACCCACGAGATGCGCTTTGCCTACGAGGTTTCATCGCGCGTCATCTTCATGAACCAGGGGGTTATCTGCGAGGAGGGGGATCCGAAGGAAATGTTCGTGCATCCGAAGACCGAACGGCTCGCCGAATTCCTCAAGACCTCGAGTTTCAACTAAACGAAAAAGAAACCCTTGACGATCAACGCACGTCGTCGACGCCTCCGGCGGCACGGGTACATGCAACGCGCATTGAAGGGTGATGGCAAATAAGTTATATTGCTAGCATCGCTATCATGTCACGCAGAGTTGCTATCATGCCCGCAGTCACAATCAGAAACCTCTCCGAGGCAACGCACCGTGCCCTCAAGGTGCGTGCGGCTCATCACGGGCGCAGCGCCGAAGCGGAGATGCGTGAAATCCTCGAGGCCGCCGTCCGTCCAGAAACACGGCTGCGCCTTGGCAGTGTGCTCGCCGAAAGGAGCCGTCGCCTCGGCCTGACGAATGAGGACTTTGCCGTTTTGGACCATGCTCGCGGCAAGCTCCCTGCGAAGCCGATGAGCTTTGAATGATTATCCTCGATACGAACGTCGTTTCCGAGGCGATGAAACCCGCGCCCGACGAAGCCGTGAAATTCTGGCTCGATGAGCAAGCAGCCGAGACCCTCTTCCTTTCCAGCGTCACCATTGCCGAACTGATGTTTGGTATCGGCGCGCTCCCGCCCGGGAAACGCAAGGAAAGGCTCTCAGAGGCGTTGGACGGTCTGATGGAGCTCTTCGAAAACCGTATTCTGGCCTTCGACATCACCGCGGCACGGCATTATGCCGACCTCGCCGTCAAGGCTCGCGCCGCCGGCAGAGGCTTTCCCACGCCGGATGGCTATATTGCCGCCATTGCGGCGTCAAAAGGGTTTGTCGTCGCCACGCGCGATACAAGCGCCTTCGACGCGGCAGGTGTTGAAGTGATCAATCCCTGGGCGGCTTCGGCCGCATAGGCTGAGCGCATTCACGTCAACCGGACAGGGTAAGCGAACACTGCCAGCACTTAAGTGAGCGGCCGACGCTGATCGGGTTGGACAGCCGTTGCAGGCACTCGCTCAATTTACGTTCAGTCTGCATTCCCAGCGTGCAAATTTCAGAGGGTGAATCCGAGACATCCTGGAAATCCCGGACGCAGAATTTTGGCACGCGCTTTGCTTTCTGTCTTGTATGCAAGATAGCCACACATCCGAGACCACGCAGAAGACCATCGAGGAAACGATCGTTTCCGGGATTCTTTCAGCCAGGATCCGGCCCGGTACGCGGCTCAGCGAAAACCAGCTGGCAACGCTCTTCGGCGTGTCCCGCACCCGCGTTCGCGAAGCCATGATGCGCCTGGAAACACGCGGCATCGTGCATGTCAGTCCGCGGCGAGGCTGGTTTGTCGTCGAGCCGTCCGCCGAAGAGGCGATCGCGGTCTATGAGGCACGGCGCGTCATCGAAGCCGGATTGCTGCGCAGCATGCGCGTCCTGACAGGCGAGGGACGCGAGGCTCTCGATGCGCATTTGAACGAGGAAAAAAGCGCCATGGCTGCGGGCGACCGGCAGCGCCTGACCTATTTGATGGGCGATTTTCACATCCGCATCGCGGAATTGAGCGGGAACGCCATCATCGTCGATATCCTCCGCGATCTCACCGCGAGGACGATCCTCATTTCGATGCTCTATCAATCTGAATTTCACGCGGCACAGTCTCACGAGGGGCATTGCCGCATCTTCCAGGCGATGCAGGCGGGCGATTTCGGCAGAGCGGCGGAGCTCTCCGTCGAACATCTAGACGACGTGGAAATGGGCCTCGACCTCACCGCCCGGCCGGATCCGCTCTCGGAACTGCGCAGTTCCCTATCCCTTCCTCCCAGGACCGTATCCGCAACTGTCAGACCCAAAAACCACAAACTTCAAAGGAGCAATTGAAACATGCTGACAAGACGAGTCTTCTTCGCAATCGCGACCCTGGCTGCAACCTTCGGATTCGGCTCGGCGTCCTACGCTGATGCTCTCGCCGACATCACGGCGCGCGGGACGCTGCGTGTCGCCGTCCCGCAGGATTTCCCGCCCTTCGGCAGCGTCGGCACCGATATGGCGCCGATGGGCTACGACATCGACGTCGCCAACCTCATTGCAGAAAAGCTGGGCGTCAAGACCGAACTCGTGCCGGTCACCAGCGCCAACCGCGTCCCCTATCTGCAGACCAACAAAGTCGATCTGGTCATTTCAAGCCTCGGCAAGAATGCGGAGCGCGAAAAGGTAATCGACTTCTCTGCAGCCTACGCACCCTTCTTCAACGGCGTGTTCGCACCGGCCGACCTTTCGATCGCCAAGGCGGAAGATCTCGCAGGCAAGAGCATCGGCGTCACGCGCGGCGCCGTGGAAGACCTCGAACTGACGAAGATCGCGCCGGCCGACGCGACGATTAAGCGCTACGAAGACAATAACGGCACGATCTCGGCCTTCCTTTCCGGCCAGGTCGAGACCATCGCCACCGGCAACGTCGTCGCCGCTGCGATCCTCGCCAAAAATCCCCCCAAGCGCCCGGAGATGAAATTCCTCATCAAGAACTCGCCCTGCTATATCGGTCTCAACAAGGAGCAGGCGGCTCTTCTGGAGAAGGTGAACGGCATTATCGCCACCGCCAAGACCGATGGATCGCTGAACGCCATATCACAGAAATGGCTTGGCGCCGATCTCCCGTCCGATCTCTAAAGACCCAGTCTTACGGACGTCATCCCGCGCCCCACGCGCGGGATGACAGATGCTCGTCACCGCAAGAGGGAACCATTCCTTGAGCTATCATTTCGAATTTGGCTGGCTGCTTGAATATTATCCTGAGATCATCAAGGGCATACTGATCACCCTGGAGCTTATCGCCATCGGTGGCGTGCTCGGCATTGCGCTCGGCATCTTCTGTGCCTGGGTGCGCGCGCTCGGTCCGGCCTGGCTGAAGCCTGTCGTTGCGACCTATGTCGAGCTGATCCGCAACACGCCGTTCCTGATCCAGCTCTTTTTCATCTTCTTCGGTCTGCCGTCGCTCGGCCTCCAGCTTCCCGAACTCACGGCCGCCAACCTGGCGATGGTCATCAACCTCGGCGCCTATAGCTGCGAGATCATCCGCGCGGGCATCCAGGCGACCCCGAAAGGCCAGTTCGAGGCCGGCGAGAGCCTCGCCATGACGCGCTTCGAAACCTTCCGCCATGTCGTTCTCGTGCCGTCGCTGCAGCGCATCTGGCCGGCGCTGTCGTCGCAAGTCGTCATCGTCATGCTCGGCTCATCGGTGGTGTCGCAGATCGCCGCCGAGGATCTGACCTTTGCCGCCAACTTCATCCAATCGCGAACCTTCCGCGCCTTCGAGGCCTACATCGTCTCGACATTAGTCTATCTCGTGCTGGCGATCCTGCTCCGGCAGGTGCTGGCAATGGTCGGCGGGTTGATCTTCCCGAGGAGGGCGGCACGATGATCACGTTCACACTCTGGGACATCCTGCGCAACCTGCTGCTCGCCACCCGCTGGACGATCCTGCTGTCGCTCGTCTCGTTCCTCGGCGGCGGTACGGTCGGCCTTGGCCTGCTGTTCCTGCGCATCAGCAAACGCAAGGCATTCAGGGTAATCGCGAGATATTATATCGAACTCTTCCAGGGCACGCCGCTGCTCATGCAGCTCTTCATCGCCTTTTTCGGCCTCGGCCTTTTCGGGATCGACGTGCCGGCCTGGCTTGCCGCGGGATTGGCGCTTACCCTGTGGAGTGCAGCCTTTCTCGCCGAAATCTGGCGTGGCTGCGTCGAAGCGGTCGCCAAGGGGCAATGGGAAGCCTCCGCCAGCCTCGGCATGGGGCGGCTGCAGCAGATGCGCTACGTCATCCTGCCGCAGGCGCTGCGGGTCGCCATACCGCCCACGGTCGGTTTCTCCGTTCAGACCGTCAAGGGTACGGCGCTGACCTCGATCATCGGCTTCGTCGAATTGTCGAAAGCCGGCACTGTGGTCACCAATGCCACCTTCCAGCCCTTCACCGTCTACGGGCTCGTCGCCCTCATCTACTTCGCCCTTTGCTGGCCTTTGTCGAAAAGCAGCCAGATCCTGGAAAGGAAGCTCAATGTCGCTCATCGAAATCACTGAAGTCCGCAAGAGCTTTGGCGCCACCGAGGTGCTGAAAGGCATCAACCTCGATGTCGAGGCCGGCGAAGTCATCGCCATTATCGGCAAGAGCGGCTCGGGCAAATCGACCCTGCTTCGCTGCATCAACGGCCTGGAGACCATCACCGACGGCTCCATCTCCGTGGCCGGCGCGCAACTCCTCGATGACGAAGTGCATCTGAAGGCACTGCGCCTCAAGGTCGGCATGATCTTTCAGCAGTTCAACCTCTTCCCGCACCTGACCGTCGGCGGCAACGTCATGCTGTCGCAGACCGTGGTCAAGAAGACCCCGAAAGCCGAAGCCGAGGCTACCGCCCGCAAGATGCTGGAGCGGGTGGGGCTCAGCCACCGGTTCGACGCCTATCCCGACGAGCTCTCGGGCGGCCAGCAGCAGCGCGTCGCCATCGCCCGTGCGCTCGCCATGCACCCGAGCGCACTTCTCTGCGACGAGATTACCTCCGCGCTCGATCCGGAACTGGTCGCCGAAGTTCTGGCCGTCGTGCGCGAGCTTGCCGCCGAGGGCATGACACTGCTGATGGTAACCCACGAGATGAAGTTCGCCCGCGACGTCTGCAACCGCGTCGTCTTCATGCATCAGGGCCGGGTCCACGAAGCAGGGCGGCCGGAGGACGTCTTCGCCAATCCGCAGACGGCAGAGCTGAAGCAGTTTCTCGGGGTCAATTAGGAAACGACGTCATGCTCTCGCTTGCAGACCGGGAGGCTCTCTTCCCGCTGCTGGCGCTGACAAGCGCGCAGGCGTACCGGGGCGGCAGCCAAGGCTGCCGTCCCCGGGGAATTGTCAGTCTTTGTTGCCAGCAGGGGCGGGCAGCAGGACGGGTTCGGCCGAATGTTTCGGCAGCATCAGTTGGGCAAGAATGTCGTCGGCCGAATGGCTCGGACTGCCAATGCCGGCCTCGCGCAGTTGACGATCGAGATCGCCGCCATTTTCCAGCGCGGCCAGTTCCGCACCGGCTTCGATGCGGCCGGCAGTGATTTCCTGGCGTTTCTTGATGCGTTCGAGACTTTCGACGGCGCTGCCGAGACGGGTGTTGATGCCCGACTGGTTATGAGCAATCGCCGATTGCGCGCGCAGCAGCGACTCGTTGGCTTTGACGTTTTCCACCTCACGCTTCATCTGAGCGATGCGCGCTTCGGTGTCCTGGATCGTGCGCAGCATCTGCTGCTGGCGGGGCAGCAGCCGGTCGAGCTCTTCTTGGTCGCGGTGTACTTCGCCGCGGCTGCTGGCGATGCGCTGAGCGAGACCTTGAGCGAGATCGGTGCGGCCCGCGGAGATCGCGGCGCGGGCGCTGTCGGTATCCTTGACCTCCTTGGCGCGGTTTTCTTCAAGTCGGCGCATGACGCTCTTGTTCGACGCCATGATCCCAGCCAGATCCGAGCGCGCCCGGCGCAGCGACTGTTCGGCGTCGCGGATTTCCTGGTCGAGAATGCGCATCGACTGGTTGTCGGCGGCGGCTTCGGCTGCCTCGTTAATGCCGCCGCGAATGGCGGTGAAAATCTTTCCCCAGGTGCTCACGCTGCAATCTCCCCGCTTTTCCATTCTTCGATCATGTGCGCCGCATCGACGGCATTGGCTGCCAGAATTGCAACCTCTTCGACCACCGTGTCGGCGGACGAGCGTGCCGACAGCGAGCCGAACAATTCATACCATTCCTCACCGTCGATCGTGGTGATGCCGAAGCTGGAGAGCGGCACGAACTTGTGGGTCTTCAGCACCATACGTTCGAAGGCTTCGCGATTGGGGACGTCCTTGCACGGCACCAGAACAGCGCTGACAAGAATATCGCGCTCCCCGCTCACCGCGACGAAGACGTCGAGGTCGCCTTTTTCCTTCAGAGTGACGCATAGGACGTCGCCCTGTTCGGGTACGGCGACATCCACATCGCCCAACGCCTCGGGATCGGCGGCGAACAGGCGCGTTAAAGTGGTGAGGTTCCAGGTCTCCAAAAAATCCTCCATCGGTTGGAACGCCGAAAAATATCTGGGTAGTCGATATGCTACTTAAAGGTGGCGCGCTAAATAAATTTCGCTAGGCTAAGCGTTGGGAACGGGGGCGAATCGCGTGCCATTTATCGCTTCATTGCTGCGGCGTGTATATCTCTCGCTCAGCGAATTGGCTTGGTCGGCCCTTTTTCTCATCCTCGTGATCCATCTGATCGCTTCTTACCTGCTGTTCGTGCTGGCCGGCGAAGGCGATCTTGTCGGTAAGCCGATCGATTTTCTTTACTACTATATGGTGACTGCAACGACTGTCGGCTATGGAGATCTTGCGCCAAAATCGGGGCTTGGCCGGATCATTGCCGTCCTGTTCGTTCTTCCCGGTGGCATTGCCATCTTCACCGCGGTTCTTGGCAAATTGTTGACAACGATCGGCACGATCTGGAGGAACCGTATGCGCGGATTGGGTGACTACAGCGAACGCGCCGGCCATATCATCGTTCTCGGCTGGCAAGAGGGGCAGACATACCAGACGCTGCGGCTGCTGCATGCCGAACGGCAGGCCAACGAACCGATGAGCGTTCTGGTTGCCAAGGAGCTGGCGGAAAATCCCGCCAGCGACTATGCCGACTATATCAGAACCGAGCGGCTCGCCGATGCCGACGCTCTGGTGCGGGCAGGCGTGGCGCAGGCGCGCGCGATCATCGCGCGCGGAGCCAATGACGACGAGACCCTGGCCGCAGTGCTGATTGCCGAAGATCATGCGCCGAATGCCCACATCGTGGCTTATTTCGCCGACGACCGTACAGCACAGATGGTCAAACAACTCCGGCCGCGCGTCGAGGCGGTGGGCTCGCTCGCCGAGGAGCTGCTGTCGCGTGCCGCCCGTGATCCGGGCTCTTCGGAAATCGCCGCACGGCTGCTGTCTGCCGCCTCCACCGACACGGCCTTTTCCCTGCCGGTACCGCCTTTGCAAAGGCCGCTGCTCTATGGCGACGTGTTTTTAAGCCTCAAGCGTGAGCACAATGTCACCCTGGTGGGCTTGCTGAGCCAGGGCATGACCGACCTCAATTGCCGGGACGAGGTGCTGATGCGGGGCGGCGAGACCCTTTACTACATCAGCGGAATGCGGCTAGATCCCGCTGCCATCGCTTGGGCTCGAATGGGAGACGTATCATGATCGGATGGTTCGGCGGAAACAAGAACGAAACGCCCTTGCCTAAAGAACTCGGCCCCTTGAGCGCCGCTATCGGCGGGGCCCTGGAGATCGATTTCCTCTCCCTCGAGGCCGAGGCCTTGGGCGGCGAGCCGGCTATGCCGCTGCCACGGAGCGGCCCCTTCATCATTGCCGGCTACGGTGAGGTTTCGCTCGATGCGGCGACGGTTCTGTCGCGTTACTACGATGAAGACCACCGGATAATTCAGGTCATGTCGACGTCGGGCCAGCCCGGGGATGCCGTCGACGACATCAGCTTTTATCAGCCCTGGGACAGCGTCGTGCCTGCCGGGCAGAGCGAATGGAACCGCTGGACCGGGCCGAACGGCCTGATCGGCCAGCCCTCCTACGATGCCGATGGGATCCTCTATAACCGCTTCTGGGGCGACGGCCCGGAGCGCGCTCAACTGGTCGAATTTGTCGAAAAGGTCGACGATGGTGAAGAGCAGCGCTCCATTCACCAGACCTGCATGCTGTATTATCGCCCGCTTGGCTCGACGCGCGAAATGCTTCTGATCAATGTCGAGCGCGACCTCGATCTCGCACAGAGCCAGGCGGGAAGCTCGGTGGAATTTCTGATCGGCTATGGACTTGCTCCGGCCGATGTTCGCCGCGTCTGACAGACTATCAATTTTCAACGGAGGACTTTTTCAATGCTCGTTTACGTGGCGGGTCTGCCTGCCTTCCTCGGTTATTTCGCCGTCGGTCTTGCCGCCTATGTCGTTTTCGCGGTGATCTACACATTCCTGACGCCGCAAAAAGAAGTCGAACTCATTCGTGCCGGCAATCTTGCCGCCGTCACGGCATTTTTGGGTGCGCTTGTCGGTTTCAGCCTGCCTCTGGCTTCGGCTGCTGCCAATTCGGTCAGCATCGTCGACTACATCATCTGGGCGGTGATAGGCATCCTGGCGCAGATTCTCGCTTACTACATCGCCAATTTCACCATGACGGATCTGCATGAGAAGATCACGGCCGACAATATCGCCGCGGGCATATGGGGCGGCGGTATCGCATTGGTCATCGGTATTCTCAATGCCGCCTGCATGACCTATTGAGGGGAGGGAACGATGCGCAGACGCAAGAGCGGGCACAAACGACCTTTCCTGGCCCTCGGCACCATCGCTGCCTCGACCCTGGCGCTGTCCGGCTGCGGCGATCAGACTCCTTCGGACACGATGTTCACCTCTGTCGACCAATGCGTGGCATCCGGCATGGACCGGCAGGTCTGCCAGGCCGGCTATCAGGATGCCATGCGGGCCCATCTCGCCACCGCGCCGCGTTTCAACGGCATGGCCGCCTGTGAGGCCGAATACGGCTCGGGCCAATGCACGGAACAGCGGGCCAATGCCGTCCCTAACAACAATACCGGCGCAAGCGGCAGCTTCTTCGTGCCATTCCTGACAGGCTACATGCTGTCTTCGGCACTGAACAACATCGGCGACTATTACGATTATCGCCGGCGCCAGGAGGAAAGCGGCTATTATTATGGTTCGACGCCGATTTATCGCAATCGCTCGGGGCAGACGGTGACGACGACTGTTCGCTCGGGCGGCTCGCTCAACGACAGCGTGACGGCGCCCTCGCGCCAGAGCGTCAAACCGGTCAACGTCAACACCCGCACCGTCGCCCGTCAGGGCTTCGGGGGGCGTTCATCCTTCAGTTTCGGCGGCTGACATGAAGCGCATCACCCTTCCGGCGCGTCCTGATTGGCGTGACAAGGCTCGCGCCGTCGGCTTCGGGTTTCACGTCATGTACGGCGAGCCTTACTGGCTCGACGATGCCGCCTATACGTTCACGCTCGATGAGATCGAGACGCGGATCGAAGAGCCGAGCCAGGAACTGCACGACATGTGCATGGATCTGGTCGGCGATATCGTCAAAAGCGAAGAAGCGCTCGACAGGCTGGCCATTCCGGAGGATCTGCGCGATGTGGTGCAGCGCTCCTGGCAGCGCCGAGACCGGCACCTCTATGGCCGGTTCGATCTTGCCTATGACGGCAATGGCCCGGTCAAGCTGCTTGAATACAATGCCGATACGCCGACTTCGGTGTTCGAGACGGCCTATTTCCAGTTCAACTGGCTGACCGACCAGATGGCTTTGGGTGTCCTGCCCAATGATGCGGACCAGTATAATTCCTTGCAGGAAAGCCTGGTCGAGGCGTTCGAGCAATTTTCTAAAGAGCCGATCTTCCACTTCGCTGTGATGACCGACAATGAGGAGGATCGCGGCACGACGGTCTATCTGATGGACTGTGCGGTGCAGGCCGGCCATCGCGTCGAGCTTCTTGATATTCGCGAAATCGGCATCGATGCGCAAGGCCGCTACACCGACCTACAGGATCGGGTGATCGACCGCTGCTTCAAGCTATACCCCTGGGAATTCATGCTGCGCGAGCCGTTCGCCCGCGAACTCGCACGCTCGGGCGATGTTTTCATCGAGCCCGCCTGGAAGGCCGTGCTCTCCAACAAAGGGCTTCTGCCTCTGCTCTGGCAGCGCCATCCCAATCACCCCAACCTGCTGCCCAGCTATTTCGCCGACGACCCGGCGGCCTCGAGCTTGTCCGATTACGTGCGCAAACCGCTGCTGTCGCGAGAGGGCGAGAACGTCACAATATTCAGAGATGGCCGGGAATTCGTTTCCGCTCCCGGCGATTATGGTGAGGAAGGCTTCATCGTCCAGGCCTATGCCCCGCTTTTCGAAAGCGATGGCGGCTTCGCCGTGCTCGGCAGCTGGGTCGTCGGCGATCGCGCCTGCGGCCTCGCCGTGCGCGAAGACCGCTCGCGTATCACCGCCAACCTGTCGCGTTTCGTACCGCATGTCATAATTGAATAAGAAGAGATGCCTCGCGTCCTGTGCTGCTAGCTTCGTGTCCTCGCCGGGCGAGGCGGCACGAACCGCACCGGCATCCATTTTCCTTCGCCTATCTTCTAAAGCAAACATCAGAAAACATTCTCATGACCAATCCTGCCAGCGTCTATTCAATGCCCGGAACGTGTTTTTTCGATCTGGCGCCTGCAGCGGGCGGTGAGCCCTATCGCATATTCCTTTCCATTCCGGCGGAGAAGCCGCCGGCAGGAGGATGGCCGCTTCTCGTGATGACCGACGGCAACGCTACTTTCCCCTTCGCGGTCGCCAGCTTGGTCACGCAGGCGCCTTATCCCACGGGGACGAATGTCGGTTGGGGGGTGATCGCGGCGATCGGTTATCCATCCGACGAGCCCTATGATGCGCTCCGCCGCTCCTGGGACCTGGGGCCTCCGCCGGTCAAAACCTATCCGCCCTTCGTGGAGGGCGGTCCTCCGGTTGTCATCGGAGGAACCGGCGAGCTGCTGGATTTCATCGAGAACGATCTTCTGCCGCGGATTGCCGAGACGGTGAACCTCGATCCCAAGCGCCGATCGCTCTTCGGACATTCCTTCGGCGGCCTCTTTACGCTCTATGGCCTGTTCGAGCGCCCAGAACTGTTTGCCAATTGGATTGCGGCCAGCCCAACCATCTATTGGGAAAACAGTGAAATCCTCAAGAATGAGGCGAACCGCCAAGTCATACCGGGAAATGCATCCTTCCTGCATTTGTCCGCCGGAGAACACGAAGGCGATGAGCTGGCACCTTTTCAGTACCGGAACGAGGATGCCCCTGTACGTCTGGAGAAGAGGAAGACGGAGCGGACTGTCCTCTTGGCGCGGGAGATGGCGGAGCGATTGAACGGCACTGCCGACGGATTGCGTACCGAATTCGAGCTTTATGCCGGCGAGACCCACATGTCCGTTCTTGCGGCGGCCGTCAATCGTGCGGTTGCCATCGCCTTCGCCGTCCAGGATCCGGCCGACAGTTGACGTTCCCTGCAAGGTTTCATCGGTGAACAGAGCCAGAGGTTCGACATCGTACCTCAGCCGAATTTATTGGCGGGGCGTGATTCCCCCGCAAACCTTAGGCCTATGGCGAGGTATGAATACCATCGAGGATTTGCCGTGCGTCGGCGCGCGGCGCGGCGACGGAATGGCGCTTGACCAGCGAGCATTCGAGCTTGGCAATCGGATAGCGCTTGCCGGGCGAACTTTCCGGGTTGAGATGTTCGATCGCCCATTGCCCCATGGCAAGATGCGGAAGGACCGACGTCGTCAGCGGGGGGACGAGATGTCGTGAAATTTCTTCGTCGTCATACCCCACCACCGACATGTCCTGGGGAATGCGAAGCCCTGCATCCTTGAGCGCTTCGTAACACCCGATGGCGGTGCGGTCGTTCTGGCAGAAGATCGCGGTCGGCGGCTCTTTCAGGGCAAGCAGTTTCATCGTGGAGGCATAGCCGGCGCCGGCGGACCAGTCGCCTTCAATGACCAATTCCGGATCGAAGGGGATATCGGCGGTCGCCAGCGCCCGGCGATATCCCGTCAGCCGGTCCTGCGCAGCCTGCATCCAGATTTCGCCGGTGATGGTCGCGATGCGATGGTGTCCGTGCACGATCAGATGCCGGGTGGAGCTCTGCCCTCCGGCGATCTCGCTCGGCACCACGGCGGGGAAAGCATGGTCCGCCGTATAACAATTCAGCAGCACCGTCGGGATGTTGAGCTTGCTGACATAAGCAGGAAGCTCCACCTGGCGGGTGTAGATCGTCATATAGATCAGCGCCGATATGCCGCCGCTCGTCAACGCCTTGATTGCCTTCGGCTCCATGACCGGATCGCTCAGCGTCTGGGTTACCAAAAGGACATTGCCGGCGCTCCAGGAGGCTTGCCGCGCGCCTTCGATCGCAACGATCGCTTCCGGGCTGGTGGCGAGTTGATCCACGGCGAAACCGATCACATTGTCCAGCCCCGAATAAGCCGCCTTCGTCGTATAAGTCGCCCCGGTATAGCCGAGCGCGCGCGCCGCCTCCCATACGCGGTCGCGGGTCTGCTGTGAAATACGGGTGCCGGGCGTGTCGTTGAGAACGAAGGAGACGGCCGCCTGCGAGCAGCCGGCCGCCGCGGCGATATCCATCATCGTCACGCGTGCAGGCTTGTCCACCACAGGCTTATTCCTTTTTCGGGTCTTGGTTTTTTGCATGCGTGGAAAACTGTCTCTGCTGGGATAATGGGTGAGGGCGCTCGATTATCGTATTTGGTAATTAATATTATCATCTATCTGAAAGCGCTGGCAATTGCATCGTTTGCTGCAATGCCCACAATTGCTGGCCATCTCCAGTATAAAACTGCATCCTGGTCCGTGCGCGATGAAATGTTTTGATCTGAATTGATAATACTATTTACTAATTAAAATTCTTCTATACCGTCACGGAGCGATCGGAGCCAATGCCACTCGTCGCTGCGCGACGGCCCTGGGAGGGGGCGTGCATCCGACCGGCCGTCAATCGGAAAAACGGGCCCTGCAACTGCGGCCCCTCGGGAGGTGTATTATGAAACAGCTGAAACGCAATGCAGCCTTGTTCTTCGCCGGCTTGATGCTGAGCGCGGCGCCGGCTGCGGTATCGCATGCCGCCGACAAGCCGACACTCGCATTCGTCGTCAACGGTGCGTCCGACTTCTGGAAAGCGGCAGAGGCGGGCGTCAAGAAGGCGCAGGCCGAGATGCCGGACTACCAGATGGAGCTGAAATACCCCGAGCAGGCGGCTGTCGCCATTCAGCAGCGTCTCATGGAAGATCTCGTCAGCGCCGGCGTCAAGGGGATCATGGTCTCCGCGGTCGACCCCAAGACCCAGACGGACGGCCTCAACAAGATCGGCTCGCAGACGGCTCTCTTCACCACCGACAGCGACGCACCGAAGACCAACCGCGTCGCCTATATTGGTTCTTCGAACGTCGACGCCGGCAAGCAGGCCGCCGAAATCGCCAAGAAGGCGATGCCGGACGGCGGTAAGTGCATGGGCTTCGTCGGTCTGCTGGGCGCCGATAACGCCCGCGAACGCATCGAAGGGATGAAGGAAGGGCTCAAGGGTACCAAGATCGAGCTTGTCGATGTTCGCGGTGACGACATCGACCAGACGCGCGCCAAGAAGAACGTGGAGGATGCGCTGGTGGCCAGCCCCGACCTGACCTGCATGGTCGGCTTCTATTCCTACAACACGCCGCGCATCTATGAGGCGCTGCGCGACGCCGGCAAACTCGGCCAGATCACTGTCGTCGGCTTTGATGACGATCCGATCACGCTCGGCGGTGTCAAGGAAGGTACGATCGCGGCAACCGTTGTACAGCAGCCGTTCGAATGGGCCTATCAAGGCATGAAATTGATGGCCGCCTACCTCAAGGGCGACAAATCAGGCGTTCCCGCCGATGGCTTGATCATCATTCCGACGGTGATCATCGGCAAGGATGACGTCGACAAGTATGCCGCCAACCTGAAGGCCCTGGCTGGAAAATAATCCTGGAAAATAACCTCCTTTGCGGCGGTGGTACTCACCGCCGCCGCGAAATGCGTTTCATGCCGACAGCATCAGCGGCCATGGACAGGCGATGAACCATAGTTCCGACATCCCGTCACCGGGCGCGCCCGCAACGCCATTCCTTTCGCTTTCCGGCGTCGGCAAGACTTATCCAGGCGTCGTTGCGCTTGATGACCTGTCGATCGATATCATGCCGGGAGAGGTCATCGGCCTCGTCGGCGAGAACGGGGCCGGAAAATCGACGCTGATGAAGATCCTTGGCGGCGTGATCGCCCCCGACCGGGGCACGATCCTGCTCGACGGTGCGGAACTTCGTTTCCTCACTGTGGAATCGAGCATCTCGTCCGGCATCGCCTTCGTGCATCAGGAACTCAATCTCTTTGAGAATCTCGACGTCGCCGCCAATATCTTCCTAGGGCGCGAACCGCTGAAGGCGGGACCTTTCAAGCTCGTCGATCGCGATCGGCTGCGAGACATGGTGAAGCCGCTATTGAAGCGCGTAGGGGCGCATTTTTCCGCCGACACACCCGTGGCGTCGCTTTCCCTTGCGGAGCAGCAGATGGTGGAAATCGCCAAGGCGCTGTCCATCAACGCCAGGCTCGTCATCTTCGACGAACCCACTTCCAGCCTGCCGCTGGCCGAAACGGAGCGGCTGCTCAGCATCATCAAATTGCTGAAGGCGGATGGCATCAGTGTTATTTTCATCTCGCATCGGCTCCACGAGGTTGAGCGCGTAGCCGACCGGGTCGTCGTTCTGCGCGACGGCGCGCTTGTGGGCACGCTCGCCAAGAGGGACATCGGCCACGATCAGATGGTCAAGCTGATGATCGGCCGGGTGCTTGCGGCCCGGACTGCAAAGCCGCAGCGCTCGCCGGGCTCGGTTGCGCTTGAGGTAAGCGGCGTGCGCACCGAGGCCTATCCCAGCCGTCCCGTCGATCTGGAAATCCGGTATGGCGAAATCCTGGGACTTGCGGGCCTCGTCGGGTCCGGCCGGACCGAGCTTGCCAGGGTGCTCTTTGGCATTGATCGCAGTTACGGGGGAGTCATCCTGCAGGACGGGCAGCAAATTGCAGTCCGTTCTGCCCGGGACGCTGTCGCCCGCGGCATTTTCTTGGTGCCGGAAGATCGCAAGCGCAACGGCATTCTTCTCGATTTCCCGATTGCCCAGAACATAACCCTTGCCGATCTCCCTCAACTCTCCAGCCGCTCCATGCTCTCCGCTGAGAAGGAGATGGCGGCGGCCGAAAAGCAGCGCGTTCGCCTCGGTATCAAGGCGCCCTCGCTTTCGACACGAACCGGCACTCTTTCCGGCGGGAACCAACAGAAGGTGGTGCTTGCCAAATGGTTGTCGATGAGCCCGAAGGTGATGATCTTCGACGAACCGACCCGCGGCATCGATATCGGCGCGAAGAACGAGATTTACGGGCTGATGCGAGCGCTTGCCGATGCGGGAGTAGCGATCCTGATGATCTCAAGCGATATGGAAGAGGTGATCGGTGTTTCCGACCGCATCGCCGTCATGCACGAGGGCCAGATCGCCGGCATATTGGAAGAGGACGAATTCAATCAGGAAAGCGTTCTTTTGCTTGCTGTCGGCAAAAGGGTAAAATAGCGCCGTGCCAAATATAATAAGTATCGGGGAACGGATCTCGAATGATCAAGAAAGATCTCGGACTGCTGCTTTTGATCGTCGTCGTCGGCATCGTCGTCGCCATCATCAATCCGCGCTTCCTGCTGCCGATCAACCTGGCCAACACCGCCAACCTGATCGGCCTGTTCGGCATCCTGTCGATCGGCCAGGCCTTTGTCATCATCACCGGCGGTATCGAGCTTTCCGTCGGCTCGCTGGTCGCACTTCTCGGCGTGCTGTTCGTCGATTTCATCGCGGTACAGGACATGTCCTGGATGCTGGCGCTGCCGTTCATTCTTTCGCTTGGCGCTGTTATAGGTGCCGTCCACGGCTGGCTGATCACCCGGCTCAACCTGCAGCCCTTCGTCGTCACCCTTTGCGGCCTCCTGATTTACCGCGGGGCAGCGCGCTTCTATACGGCCGACGGAACGGCGGGTTTTGCTTTCGGCCAAAATTTCCCGGATCTCGAATTCCTCGCCGCCGGACGGTTCTACGGCGTTCCCAGCACCTTCATCGCGCTCGTCATCATTGCCGTGGTCATGTGGATCATGCTGCATCGCTCGGTCTTCGGGCGTTATCTCTATGCGATCGGGAAGAACGAGGAGGCGGCCCGCTATTCCGGTATCCGTACCGGCCGCATGATCATGTCGGCCCATGTCATCTGCGGGCTGCTGACGGCGCTTTCGGCGATTTATTTCGCCATGTATACGCGCTCGATCTCACCGGCGAGCCATGGTCAGTTCTACGAGCTCTACGCAATTGCCGCTGCCGTCCTCGGCGGCTTTTCGCTCCGCGGCGGCGAAGGGTCGATCGTCGGCGTCGTGCTCGGCACGGTCCTGCTGCAGGAGCTGCAGAATCTGGTGAATCTGCTGGGCATCCCATCGTCGCTGAATTTCGCCGTCATGGGTGGCGTGATCCTCATCGGGGTCCTGATCGACCAGCAATGGCATGCAATCCGCGCCAAACGCCGCCTCGTCTCCGCCGCCCGGCAGACAGAAACCCGTCTTTCGAACGAAGGCAGTTTGCCGGTGGTTGCCAATCGGGACTAGGTCAGTGGATGAGGCTATGCGCGTCGAGAGGCGAGACTGTCGCATCTCTAACTGGCCCAACTGTCGCATTGGCTAAAAATCGCATAAGACGACTTATGGAACCATCCAATTCACCGGTGCAACGGCGGCTTGGGACGGTAAGCAGCCGAGCGCTGTCGTCAAATTTCTCTACTTCGTTAGCCAGCAAGGTGGACGCCAGTGCACCACGTCGACGATATCGTCAAATATGCTAATGGACGGACGCAGCCAACGCTCTCATCCGCCCACCCTTCTTCTTCAGACCAGCTCGGATAAGGAAGTTGGGTCGAACCCTTTCAATCCCGAAAATTCGCCGTCTTTTATCTTGCCGACCCAATTCGAATCACTGAGCAACGCGCGTCCCACAGCAATAAGGTCGAATTCGTCGCGTTCCATGCGATCGATTAAGCGATCGAGACTAGCTGTAGTTGATCCCTTGCCGACGAAAGCGCTGGCAGTAACGTCGTTGTCTAGTCCCACGGATCCGACAGCGATTGTCGCGGCACCCGTCACTTTCTTTGCCCAGCCTGCGCCATTGAGACCATTCTCGCCGTCAATCTCCGGAAATTCTGGTTCCCAGAAGCGACGTTGCGAAACGTGAAGGACATCGACGCCTGCCTCAACCAAAGGCAACAGCCAAGTCTCCATCTCTGCAGGTGTCTCAGCAAGCCGCACGCTGAAATCCTGCTGCTTCCATTGGCTGACGCGCATGATGATCGGGAATTTAGGTCCCACCGCTTCACGCACGGCAGTAACGATCTCGGCTGCAAAGCGCGAGCGTTCTTTGATCGTTGGCCCGCCATATCGGTCCGTCCGCAAATTGGTGCGCGACCAGAAGAATTGATCGATCAAATAGCCGTGCGCGCCGTGTATTTCGACAGTGTCGAAACCAAGCCGTTTGGCGTCTGCTGCGGCTTTGGCGAAGGCTGCGACAGTATCGGCGATATCCTCTCCGGTCATCGCCACGCCGCGCGCGTCGCCAGGCGCGTCGAGACCAGACGGACTTTCCACTGGCGCATCGGGCTCCCAACCGTTGATGTACCGGGTAGCTCCAGTGTGCCAGATCTGCGGCCCCATACGACCGCCAGCACTGTGGACAGCGTCAATCACAGTCTTCCATCCCTGTAGCGCTGCATCGCCATGAAAGAAGGGAATCCCGCTATCATTGCGGGAGGCAGGACGGTCGATCACCGTCCCTTCAGAAAGGATAAGTCCGGCGCGACCTTCTGCTCGGCGCCGATAATAGTCGGCACTCGCCGGTCCCGGCACGCCTTCGGGCGAAAAAAGGCGGGTCATAGGCGCCATCACGATGCGATTTTTGAGGTCAAGCGATCGGATGCTGAACGGTCGAAAAAGGCTACTTGTATCGGGACTGGGCATCGGTAGAACTCCGTTGTGTTAACCGAAGGTACAGGTATATGATGTAGACCTAGCGTCAATCAGGCACTTCAAGTCGCCTAGATATATCGAAGGAAACCATCATGCTTGAACTGGAACCGCTCTGCTTTTCTTCTGAATGCCCGAGCCGGGCTCTATTCGATCAGATTGCTGACAAGTGGTCGATGATGGTGATTGCGGTTCTCGATGAGGGACCGCAGCGCTTCAATGCCATCCGCCGCCGGCTGCAAGGCGTGACGCAGAAGGCTCTCACTCAGTGCCTCCGTCGCCTCGAGCGCAACGGTCTCATAGCGAGAGAGGTAATTTCACTCTCGCCGGTGGCGGTGCAATATCAACTGACGCCACTTGGCCAGACGTTGCGTGAACCCCTCCAAGAACTGCACAAGTGGACATTGGTGAAACTGCCGGAGGTCACCGCAGCGAGAGAGGCTTTCGACAATACGGATGACCGGCAGAAGGCAGCGGACAGATCGCTGATCCGGCTACGCATGTGACGCGAGCTGAGCAGCGGCGGGGCTTTCAAAAATCGGTTCGCCGTCGCGTCCGCAATGACGAGTCCGGGTCAAGTATACTTCGCCCTACCAGCGCGACTTCAAGTGCCTGATTGACGCCAAGTTTACAAAAGATACTTATGCCTCCGTCAACAATGATGGAGCTTTTTCATGCGTAACAATCTTCAGTTCTACATCGACGGAGCCTGGGTACAGCCCAAAAGCACAGCCGTAATCGATGTCATCAACCCAGCGGACGAGACCGTCGTTGGTCAAGTCGCGCTGGGCGATGCGAGTGACGTGGGCGATGCGGTTGCAGCTGCGCGAAAGGCGTTTGAAACGTATTCACTCACCTCGATTGCGGAGAGAATTTCGCTCTTCGACCGGATTATTGCTGCCTACGAGAAGCGAGCCAGCGATTTAGCCTTGGCGGTAACGGATGAAATGGGCGCGCCGCAATGGCTCTCTGAACAATTGCAGGTGACCGCCGGCCTTGCCCATTTCCAGATCGCACGAGCATCGCTGACGGACTATCGGTTCGACGAGCCTCTTGGCACAAGCGAAGTCGTGCGCGAGCCGATCGGCGTTTGTGCTTTGATCACGCCGTGGAATTGGCCGTTGATGCTGATGGCCGCAAAGGTGGCGCCTGCGCTTGCTGCGGGCTGCACCGTGGTATTGAAGCCCTCCGAAATCGCGCCCTTCTCAGGCACGATCCTTGCCGAGATCCTGCATGAGGCCGGAGTTCCTAAAGGGGTGTTCAACCTCGTGCATGGTGATGGACGCGTTGTCGGCAATGCTTTGACGAGCCACCCGGACGTGGACCTTGTCTCGTTTACCGGCTCAACTGCGGCTGGGATCGAGGTTGCTCGCACGGGTGCCCTCACTGTCAAAAGAGTGCATCAGGAACTCGGGGGAAAGTCACCCAATATCGTCCTGCGTAGTGCCGACCTCGCATCTGCTGTCGAAGGCGGCGTAGCGCAAATGATGCTGAACAGCGGACAGTCCTGCAGTGCCCCGTCTCGGATGCTGGTCCATATCGATCAGGTTGCCGAAGCAATCCGCTACGCAAAGGCCGCCGCCGAAACCTGGTCCGTCGGCCATCCCTCCTCCAACTCGAAGATGGGGCCTGTAGCTTCAGAAGCGCAGTGGAACAAAATCCAACGTCTGATCCAGTCGGGGCTCGATGAAGGCGCCACGCTTGTGACTGGAGGGCTTGGCCGTCCCGATGGACTCGACACTGGCTTTTACGTCCGGCCTACGGTCTTCGCTGACGTGCGCAACGACATGACGATCGCGCGTGAAGAGATCTTCGGACCAGTCCTCGTCATCATTGCTTACTCCGACGAAGAAGATGCCGTTAAAATCGCGAACGACACGACCTACGGCCTAGCTGGCTATGTTCAGGGTGAGCGGGATGCGGCGGAAGCTATTGCGCGTCGCCTGCGTGCCGGCCAAGTCTATTTGAACAATGTTAATCTTGATCTGGCTGCGCCCTTCGGCGGCTATAAGCAGTCCGGCAACGGACGTGAATGGGGTCCGATGGCGATCGGTGAATTCCTCGAGATCAAGGCCATTATCGGTTTCCGCGAGGCAGCCTGACGGCCAAGGTTACTTTGACAATGGATGCCCGGAACTGGATTGATCCGGGCATTCAGCGAATGTTTACCGACTGGCAACCAAGTTATTCATGGGACTACTTTTAAAAGTCCATAATGTTCTCACTCAGCCAGGCAGCGACAGATCGCGGCGCCGAGTCTGAGCCAATCGCTCATTACGGATATCCCGGGGCCGATACAGACCCTGACATTCGCTTTAGCGGTGGGCTGCGCCTGAACAATCAATCGAACCGTTCCCGGGCGCACAAGCGTGGCTTCAGTGCCGGCCTTTGGGCGTGGTAGGGGTGGTTAGCCCCCGGAACTTCTCGCTGATCCTTGCCTCGTCCGCGTGCTGGCGTCTTCGCAGCTGGCAATCGCGCCCTTCAGAGCGAGTGCTCGCGGTCACTGGCGCCGGAAAAAGGTTACGGATATGATGACGCTATTTTATTTTCTGGAACAAAGTGAAATCGTATTTCAGCTCCTGTAACTCTTCGAATTTATTATCAAAGCGCCGGACATGCCGTTGCTCATTCAGTTGGCTTGTCGGCCTTGCCGTCCAGGAGATGAATGAGTTCCATGGGGAAAGGGAATATGATCGTCGAACTGTTTTCCCCGGCAATAACGTTCAGCGTGCTCAAGTAGCGCAGTTGCATTGACAACGGTTGCCTGGCCAGCATTTCAGCCGCCTCCACCAGCTTTGCCGCGGCTTGCTGCTCGCCCTCGGCGTTTATGATTTTTGCACGTCGCTCGCGTTCTGCCTCAGCTTGCCTGGCAATCGCACGGATCATCGACTCGTTGATGTCAACATGCTTGATCTCAACATTGGCCACTTTGATGCCCCACGCATCTGTTTGGACGTCGAGCATTCTCTGGATGTCTTCGTTGAGCCTGTCGCGTTCCGCGAGCATCTCGTCGAGATCGTGCTTGCCGAGCACCGAGCGCAACGTCGTTTGGGCAAGCTGGCTCGTGGCTGCCATGAAATCCTCGACCTGAATCACTGACTTCTCCGGATCGATGACCCTGAAGTAAATCACCGCGCTGACTCGAACCGAAACGTTGTCATGGGAGATGACGTCCTGGCTGGGGACGTCGAGCACGCGCGTGCGCAGGTCGACCCGCACCATTTGCTGTACGTAGGGAACAAGCAGGATCAATCCGGGGCCTTTCACGCCGGTAAATCGGCCAAGCGTAAAGACGACCGCCCGCTGATACTCGCGCAGGATCTTGATTGCGCTCGCCAGGATGATCAGCAACAGGACGACTGCGACGATATAGAAGATGAAACCTCCAATCATGGTCATCTCAGCTTCTCCTTGCTTTCTTGAGGTCCTCGATTTTTGCGGGGATCACGGGTGACCTCGAGGGTTAGCCCATCTCTGGCAATGACCGTCACGTCGTCTCCGTCCGTGAGCGGTTCGGCGGAGGCGGCGCTCCAGCGCTCTCCATGCGCGACAACGTAGCCGGTCGTGCCCGTCCAACTGGAGACTTTCCCTGAGATGCCGATCATCTGCTCCGCACCGGTCACCACGGCACGCCGGCGCGCGCCGAATGCAAGGCGAACGACGATGAGGCTGAAGGCAAGGGCTGAAACACCGATACCAACTAGGACCTGTCGGCTCACTTTCAGATCGGGCACATCCGTATCGAAGAGGATGGTTGCGCCCAGAACGAGGGCGACCGCACCGCCGAGGCCGAGAACCCCGAATGTCGGTGCATGCGCCTCCGCGACCAAGAGAGCAACCGCAAGCACGATGAGGCCGACGCCGGCATAGCTGACCGGCAGCATTGCCAGGGCGTAGAGACCGAGCAGCAGGCATATGCCGCCGACCATTCCCGGGATAACCGCTCCGGGCGTAAGAAACTCGAATATCAGGCCGTAAATGCCGATGACCATCAGAATGAGTGCGACATTCGGGTCGGCGATAACCGAAAGCAGGCGTGTTCTCCAGTCAGGCTCGATGCTCTGGACAGCGAGATCAGTCGTATCAAGCCGGATGTCCGCTCCTCCTGCCCGTACCGTGCGACCGTTGGCTTTCGCCATCAGCTCGTCGACGGTGAACGCGACGAAATCGATGACTTTTTCGCGTTCGGCCGCAGTTGATGAGAGGCTGGCTGCGTCGCGTACCGCCTTTTCCGCCCAGTCGGCGTTGCGATTACGCAACTCGGCCAACCCCCGAAGATAGGCAGCAGCGTCGTTCACTGCCTTTGCCTCTGCAGCGTTGCGCGACTGTCGCTCCTTGCTGTCGCCGTTCTGGCCGTTGTCTTGTCCGCTCCCGCCGAGAGCAATGGGCGTTGCGGCGCCCAGATTAGTACCCGGCGCCATGGCGGCGATATGACTGGCATAGAGGATGTAAGTGCCGGCACTGGCCGCGCGGGCGCCGCTCGGAGCCACGTAGCTCGCGACCGGCACAGATGAGGCAAGGATTGCGCGAACGATGTCCCGCATCGACGTATCGAGACCGCCGGGCGTATCCATTTGCAGGACGATCAACGCCACTTTACGATCGTTGGCAAGCTGGATGCCGCGTATCACATAGTCGGCGGACGCCGGGCTGACGGCGCCATTCAATCGCAGCAGTAAAGCGACGCGTTCCGAGCCCGCTGTCGGGGCGACGGAAAACAGGAATGCTGAACCCCAGATCAATGCCAAAGCGAAAATACGGATTGCCTCTCGGCAATACCTCCGGGGCCGCACGGTCACCCGATCAATATTCATACATTCAAATATACGCCAGATTTACCAAAAGATAAGGCAGAAGTTTCTTCACCAGCCACGGCGATCCCAACGCGCATCTCGCCACATCCGGACTGGGCTGCTTTTGCTCCGGCGATGACAATAATCTTGTGAAAAATCCGATACTAGGGCACAATTTGCGAAGGCATCTGAAGTTGCGGCGCAATCTCAAATCCGGCCATCTCGCGCCGAGTGACAGTTCGCGCCGGAGGGTCGGCGTCGATGGATCAGGGGTTCTTTCTTCTGTTCGCTACGGTATCCGTGATCACGGCCCTGACGATGGTCCTGGCGCGCAATCCGGTTCACAGCGCATTGGCGCTGATGGCGTGTTTCCTGCAGGTCTCGGCAATCTTCGTCTTGCTCGAGGCACCGTTGCTCGCGGTCATCCAGATCTTCGTTTATGTCGGCGCGATCATGGTCCTGTTCCTGTTCGTGATCATGATGATCGATGTGCGCGAAGCGGTGTTGCAGCGGTTCTTGCCGGGCGGAAACCTCCCGGCTCTCGTACTTCTCGTTCTGCTCGGGGTCGAGATGCTCGTGCTGGTGCTCTGGAGCGACCGCTTTTCGGTCATGGAGCCCGTCACGATGGGCGGCGGCGATGACGTCAGGCAGCTTGGCACAGCCCTTTTCGCCGACTATCTCCTGCCGTTTGAAACCGCCTCCGTAATCCTGCTGGCGGCCTTGGTCGGCGCCATCATGCTGGCGCGGAAGGAGCAGGGGTGATGGTTCCGCTCTGGTGGTATATTGTGCTCGGTGTGGTCCTGTTCGTGATCGGAGCGGCGGGCGTGCTGCTCAGGCGCAATATTCTCGTCGTCCTGATGTCGCTGGAGCTGCTGCTCAACTCGGTCAACATCAATTTCATCGCTTTCGGGCGTTACCACGCCGATTTCCGTGGGCAGATCTTCGCGATCTTCGTCATCGCAATCACCGCGGCAGAGGTTGCCGTCGCCCTCGGTATCCTGGTCGCCCTCGTGAGGAACAAGTCCACCCTCAAGGTCGACGACGTGACGGTGATGAAAGGATAGCGGCTTTGGACCCGGTTGTATCCATCCGGCCGTTGCTTGCCATCACCGTCGCCGGTCTGGCGGCCCTTGCAGTTCTCCTTTTGAACAACCGCGAAAGACTTCGCGATCTGGTCTCGCCGTTGGCCGCGATCGTCATGTTCGCGATTGTCGTGTCGATGGCACCCACGGTGCTGGCGGGCGGGACGGTCGAATTGCGTCTGTTCGAGATTCTGCCGGGGATTGACTTTGCTTTCCGGGTCGATGCGCTCGGCATGGTGTTTGCCACCGTCTCGTCGCTGCTGTGGATCGTGGCGGCGATCTATTCGATCGGCTACATGCGGCATTTGAACGAGCATGCGCAGACCCGGTTCTTCGCCTGCTTCGCCAGCAGTCTTGCGGCCGCCGCCGGGGGCGCCTTCGCCGCCAACCTGTTTACGTTGGTGATCTTCTACGAAGTGCTCAGCCTCGTTACCTATCCCCTCGTCTACCACCACGAGGACGAAGAGGGATGGAGGGGCAGCCACAAGTATCTCGTCTATCTGATGGGCGCCTCGAAAAGCGCGCTGCTCGCCGCACTGGCGCTGACCTACCATATTGCGGGGTCGCTCGACTTTGTCGCGTGGGGACTGCTGGCCGGGAGCGATGCCTCCGCGGCGCTGCTGACGGTCGTCTATTTCTGCTATCTTTTCGGCTTCGCCAAGGCTGCTGTGATGCCGATGCACGCCTGGCTGCCCGCCGCGATGGTCGCGCCGACACCGGTCAGCGCGCTTTTGCATGCAGTGGCAGTGGTCAAGATGGGCGTGTTCTGCGTCCTGCGGGTGGTGTTCCATGTCTTCGGCACGGGGCTAGTGGGCGGGCTGGGCCTCGGCATCGCCACGGCCTATCTGGCTTCGTTCACGATCCTGATGGCGTCGGTATACGCCCTGACGCGGGACGACCTGAAGGCCAGGCTTGCCTATTCGACGGTTAGCCAGCTCTCCTACATCGTGCTGGGCGCGGTTCTGTTGTCGCCAGTGGCGATGGTTGGCGGGATCATCCACATCGCGGCGCACGCATTCTCCAAGATCACGCTGTTTTTCTGCGCCGGGTCGATCTATTGCGCGTCCGGTAAGCGTAACATCAGCGACATGGCCGGTATCGGCCGCAGGCTGCCCTGGACCATGGGGGCATTCTTCGTCGCCTCGCTCAGTATGATCGGGATACCGCCAACCGCGGGCTTCGTCAGCAAGTGGTATCTGGCGGAGGGCGCCGTGGCGGCGAGAGAGACCGTGTTCCTGGTGGTGCTCCTGGTGAGCTCGATCCTGAACGCCGCCTATTTCCTGCCGATCAGCTATGCCGCCTTCTTCCAGGCTGAGAGGCAGGAGAGCCGGACGACGGTCCGTGAAATTCCGTTGGTCACGATTCCGCTGGTCGCGACGGCAATCCTGTCGGTGCTGATGGGCATTTTCCCGGGCTATTTTCTCACCCTGGCAGACGGAGTGATCCGATGATCAAGCGTGTCGTCGACTTCTTTGGTGACGAGCAATATGCGAGGCCGCGCCGCCGACTATTCTACCTCGTGCTCGTCCTGATCGTCGTCGCCGACTTTCTGGTGTCTCGCGAACACGCCGAATATCTGTGGGACAGCCTGCCGGGCTGGTCGGCCGTCTACGGCTTCGTCTCCTGCGTCCTGCTTATCTTCGTTTCCAAGTTTCTCGGCCATCGGGTCCGGCTGATGCGGCGCGAGGACTATTATGACTGACTTCATCCATCCGGCTCTGCTCTTTATTCCCGGCGCCCTGCCGATCCCGTTCCTCAGCGGGTCGGTCCGCAAGGCCTATCTGCTTCTGATCCCTGCGCTGGCGATCCTTGCCGTGCTTGCGATGGAGCCGGGCAGCTATGGTGAAGCGCGGTTCATCGGACAGGAGATCCTGATCGCGAAGGTAGACAAGCTCAGCATCGTCTTCGCCACCGTTTTCACCATCATGGCGCTGATCGGCATGGTCTACGCGCTGCACCTGACGGATGCCGGCCAGCACGTAGCGGCATTCGTCTATGTCGGCAGCGCGCTAGGCGTGGTGTTTGCCGGTGACTACCTGACCCTCTACCTGTTCTGGGAGGGCATGGCATTCGCTTCCGCCTATCTGGTCTTCGCGCAGCGTGATGGGCCGGCGATCCGGGCCGGCTTCCGCTATCTCATGGTCCATATCGCCGGCGGCGTCGTCCTGCTCGGCGGCATCGTTTCCCACGGGCTCGCCACCGGTTCACTGCTTTTCGGCCCGATCACCGGGGGCCTCACCAACGGGGGAATGGGGGTCGGCGACTACCTGATCCTTTCCGGCTTCATCCTCAACGCGGCCGTGCCGCCGCTCAATGCCTGGCTGACCGATGCCTATCCGGAGGCGACCGTCACCGGGGCGGTGTTCATGAGCGCGTTTACCACCAAGACCGCCGTCTATGTGCTGGCGCGGGCGTTTCCGGGGACCGAGCTCCTGGTCTGGCTTGGCACCATCATGGCGCTCTACGGCGTCATCTACGCGGTGCTGGAGAACGATTGCCGACGGCTTCTCGCCTATCACATCGTCAGCCAAGTGGGCTATATGATCGCGGGTATCGGCATCGGGACCGAGATGGCGTTAAACGGAGCGGCCAGCCACGCTTTCGCGCATATCCTCTACAAGGCGCTGCTGTTCATGGGTGCCGGGGCCGTCATCTACGTCACCGGCCGACGCAAGCTCACCGAGCTCGGCGGGCTTTACAAGACCATGCCACTGACCGTCGCGCTTTACATGGTCGGCGCCTTCGCGATCTCGGCGTTCCCGTTCTTCTCGGGTTTCGTCACCAAATCGATGGTGATAGCGGCTGCAGGAGCGGATCACCGCGCGCTGGTGGTGCTGGCGCTGACGATGGCATCGTCCGGGACGTTCCTGCACACTGGCCTCAAGCTTCCCTATTACATGTTCTTCGGGACGGACCGGAAACTGGAGGCGCGCGAGCCACCGCGCAACATGCTGATTGCCATGGGCATGGCGGCGGTGCTCTGCATTGCGATCGGGGTGTTCCCGCAGCCGCTTTATGCGCTTCTGCCCTATCCGGTGGATTTCGAACCCTATACGGGCCTGCATGTCATGGAGAGCCTCGGGCTGCTGATGTTCACCGCCCTGGGGTTCGTGCTGTTCCTCTGGGCGCTCGATCCCGAGAAGACGATCAGCCTCGACACCGACTGGTTTTATCGCAAGGGTGCGCGGGCCTTCATGTGGCTCGCCGAAAGGCCGCTGGCGCGCTATGAGCAGGCGGTGAGCAACGTCTCCGAGACTGCGGCGCTGCCCTTGCTGCACGGCGCGGCGCGGGCAGGACTCCGGCTCGATCTTGCCGGCGTCGATGCCGTCGTGAATGGCATTGCCCACGCGATCCTGCATGGCGGCGGGCGGCTCAGGCGGCTCCAGACGGGTGTCGTGACCCATCACGTGCTGGCGATGGTCGTCGGTCTGATCGCAGCCATCGTCGTCTTCGTCGTGGCGTGGCGGTAGAGGAGTGCCATGGGCTTCCCGCTCCTCAGCTTCATCATATTCACACCCGTCGCCGGTGCTGCGGTTCTGATGTTCCTGCGCGGTGACGATGCGGCTCGGTGGACTGCGCTCTCTTTCACCGTCCTCGACCTTGCTCTCTGCATCGCCATGCTGGTCGGCTTCGACACCACGACCCATGCCATGCAGTTCACCGAGACGCGCCCGTGGGTACCTGCGCTCGGGATCAATTATGCGCTCGGCATCGACGGAATCAGCGCGCTCTTCGTGTTCCTGACCGCACTGTTGGGGTCGATCTGCGTGCTCGCCTCCTGGGTCGCGATCGACCGCAAGGTGAAGGAATTCATGATATGCCTGCTCTCCATGCAGGCGCTGATGCTCGGGGTCTTCTGCGCGCTCGATCTGTTCCTCTTCTACGTCTTTTGGGAGGCGATGCTGATCCCGATGTACCTCATCATCGGCGTCTGGGGCGGCGAGGGTCGGGTCTATGCGGCGATCAAGTTTTTCCTCTACACGCTGGCGGGCAGCCTCCTGTTCCTGATCGGTGTCATCGTGCTTTATTTCTACGGTGGCAGGACCTTCGATATCCTCGCCTTGACAGAGCAGGACTTGCCGTTCCGGATCCAGTCCTGGCTGTTCTTCGCCTTCCTGATCGCTTTTGCGGTCAAGGTGCCGATGGTGCCGGTCCATACCTGGCTGCCGGACGCCCATGTGCAGGCGCCGACGGCAGGCAGCATTATCCTCGCCGGAGTGCTCCTGAAGATGGGCGCCTACGGATTCCTGCGGTTCTCGCTGCCGATGCTGCCGGAGGCATCGATGTATTATTCGACGCTGATGCTGACGCTTTCGGTGCTTGCGATCGTTTATGGCGGGTTGCTCGCGCTGGCGCAGGACGATCTGAAGAAGCTGGTGGCCTATTCCAGCATCAGCCACATGGGCTTCGTGACGCTGGGGATTTTTGCACTGAACCTCCGCGGGCTCGAGGGCGGTATCTTGCAGATGTTCAATCATGGCGTGACGACAGGCGCCCTGTTCCTGTTGGTCGGGCTGATTTACGAGCGGACCCATACCCGCAGCATCGCCGACTATGGCGGGTTGATGAAGGTGGCGCCGATCTACACCACGTTTCTGGCACTGTTTACCCTGTCGTCGATGGCGCTGCCGGGAACGAATTCGTTCGTGGGCGAGTTGCTGGTGCTGTCAGGCGGGTTTGCGGCCAACCTGGTCGCCGGCTCGGCCGCCGTTTTGGGCGCATTGCTCGGGGCTGCCTATCTGCTTGGCATGTATGGGAAAGTCGCGCTTGGCCCGGCCAGCGTCGGCGCCCGGTTGAAGATACGCGACGTGAACGCCCGTGAGATGGCTGCGATCCTGCCGCTGGCCGTCTTCGTACTCTGGGTTGGGCTCTATCCGAAACCCTTTCTCAACATCATCGATGCCTCGGTGAAGCAACTGCTGGAGCACGTGCACAGCAGGGGGAGCGGCCAATGACCGCCGCCATGCTTTTCCAGTCGGCCCTGGCGAGCCTGCCCGAGATCGTTGTGATCACCGGCGCCTGCATCCTGCTGATCCTGGGACAGTTTGTGCGAAAGGGACAGGAACATTTCCTTGTCGGGGCGTCGGTCGCGGTCGTGTTGATTGCCGCCTTGGCGACACTCATGCTGGCGAGCGAGGTGCGGCCGGCCTACACGGGCATGTTCATCGCCGACCGTTTCGCGGTCTTCTTCAAGTTCGTTTTCTATTTAGCCACCGTTCTGACATTCCTCCTTTCGCGAAAATATGCCGATATCGAAGGGATCGGGAGCAGCGAATACTATGTCCTGCTGCTCTTCGCGCTTTCGGGCATGATGATCATGGCCTCGGCGACCGATCTCCTGTCGATCTATGTGGGCATCGAACTGATGGTGATTTGCACCTATGTGCTGACCGGCTTCCTGCGGCGTGAGCGGCGGTCGAACGAAGCAGCACTGAAATACGTGATCCTTGGCGCGGTCTCGACCGGGATTTTCCTTTACGGCGTTTCGCTGATCTACGGGCTTACCGGCACGACGCAACTGGACGGGATGGCTGCGGCGGTGACCGGCGATCCGCTCGATCCCGGATTGCTGCTGGCGGTGGTCTTCATCGTCGCGGGGCTGGTCTTCAAGGTCGGCGCTGTTCCCTTCCATATGTGGCTGCCGGACGTCTATGAAGGCGCGCCGACGACGATCACCGCCTTCATGTCGGTTGGCCCCAAGGCGGCTGGGTTCGCGGTGATCCTGCGGGTGTTCCTCAACCCTCTGGTCGCAGCCTCGAACGTCTGGATCATCGTCGCCGTCATTGCGGTGGTGACGATGGCGCTCGGCAGCTTCGTGGCGCTGGTCCAGGATAATTTCAAGCGTCTCCTGGCCTATTCCAGCATCGCCCATGCCGGCTTCGCGATTTTCGGCGTGGCGGCCGGCGGTGCCGATGGGATCGCCAGCGTGATGCTTTACCTACTGATCTACGCTTTCACGAATCTCGGCATTTTCGCCGCCGTCATCATGATGCGGAACGGCGATGTCTCGGGCGAGGTCATCGAAGACTATGCGGGTTTCGCCAAGTCACATCCGGGGCTGGCGCTTCTGATGCTGCTCTATCTCTTCTCGCTGGCCGGCATTCCGCCGACGGCCGGGTTCTTCGCCAAGTTCTACGTGCTGGTCGCCCTCGTCGAGCGTGGTTTCGTCATGCTGGCGGTAATCGCAGTGCTGCTCAGCGCCGTCGCCGCCTATTTCTACATCCGCATCGTCATGGTGATGTACATGCGCGAGCCGAAGGGGGCGTTCGCCCCGGCTCTGACGCCTCTGGTGTGCGCCACGCTGGCCGTCACCGCCGCCGGCACCATCGGCATCGGCCTGTTTCCGTCGTGGTTTCTGAAGCTTGCCCAAGATTCGGTCTTTGGCGGGTGAGCGATTGGATTTGCAATGATCACACCGACGGAATAGACTTGAAGACGGAGGAAGGATTGCCCAAGTCGCCCCGTGGCGTGACCGATTTACCGGTTCGCGATGAGGTCAGTGGGCAACCGGTGCAGTGATATGACTGCAATGGAATTCTTGCCGGTTCTTTTCATGGTCGCCGGAGTCGTTCTGGTGGTGGGGGTGACGTTGTTCGTTTCCTCGCTGCTGCGCCCATCCAATCCCTACCCCGCCAAGAACATGCCCTATGAATGCGGCATGGACGCAGCGGGCGAGGCGGCGGCGGGCCGCTTCAGGGTGCCGTTCTTCATCCTCGCGATCCTGCTGGTCGTTTTCGATGTCGAAGCGATGTTCCTCTTTCCCTGGGCCGTCGTCCTCAAAGAGATCGGGCTGGTCGGCTATATCGAGATGTTCGTCTTCATGGTGCTGCTTATCGTAGGCTTCGCCTACGCCTGGCTGAAAGGAGTGCTGGAATGGGAGGCGTAAACAACGCGATCCGCGACAGCGTGCTGTTCACCACGGCCGACAGCATCATCAGTTGGAGCCGGAGGTCGGCGCTGTGGCCGGAGACCTTCGGCATTGCCTGCTGCGCCATCGAGATGATCTCTGCCGGTTGCGCCCGCTACGATCTCGACCGGTTCGGCGTGGTGTTCCGCCCTTCGCCGAGACAATCCGACGTCATGATCATCGCCGGCACCGTGACCCGGAAATTCGCGCCCGTCGTGCGGCGGCTCTATGACCAGATGCCGGAACCGCGCTGGGTGATCGCCATGGGCACCTGCGCTATTTCGGGTGGGGTCTACAACACCTATGCCGTGGTGCAGGGATCGGAAACCTTCGTGCCCGTCGATGTGCATGTGCCTGGCTGTCCGCCCCGGCCCGAGGCGCTGATGCACGGCTTCCTCCTGCTTCAAGAAAAGATCAAGAGATCCCGGGCACTCGCCGGCACACCTCTGGATCGGGTTATAGCGTCATGAGTGCGGAGCCGTCCCTCAATCGCGCTCCGATCATGGAGCGCTTCGGAGAAACAATCGAGGACCTCGGCACTGCGCACGGTATCGACGCCTTTGCCGTTCCGCCCGAGAGGATCGTCGACTTCTGCCGGTTCCTGAAAGAGCATCCGGCGCTGCAATTCAATTTCCTCTCGGACATTTGCGGGGTTGATCACTATCCCGAAATGCCGCGGTTCGAGGCGGTCTACCATCTTTATTCGCTGCCCAACAGGTGGCGGGTCCGCATCAAGTGCCGGCTTGGCGATCCTCCTGAAGTGCCTTCGGTCACGGGAGTCTGGCGCACCGCCAACTGGCATGAGCGTGAGGCCTGGGACATGTATGGCATCCGGTTCGAGGGACATCCCGATCTGCGCCGGATCTACATGTGGGAAGGCTTCGAGGGCTTTCCCCAGCGCAAGGATTTCCCTCTCAGGGGCTATAAGGACAAGTTGAACCCCTTCGGTGCCGAAGGTCCGCCGCCAACGCAGCCCGACCTTGCCACCAGGGACATTCCGTAAGGGAGGCCGTCCTACGCCGGAACGTTGAGATGACTGAAGTCACCGAGCTCAACAGGCCCGAGGGTGAAGCGCTCAATACCAGGGAAGTGCTTCTCAACCTCGGTCCGCAGCACCCCAGCACCCATGGGGTTCTTCGGCTCGTCCTCGAATTGGACGGCGAGTTCGTCGGCCGCGTCGATCCGCATATCGGCTACCTCCATCGCGGCACCGAGAAACTTGCGGAGAGCTTCACCTATACCCAGATTTTCCCGCTGACGGACCGGCTCGACTATCTCTGTCCGCCCTCGAACAACCTGGCCTTCGCGCTGGCGGTGGAGAAACTCCTCGGCATAGAAGCGCCGATCCGGGCACAATATATCCGCGTGATGATGGCCGAACTGGCGCGGATCTCCGGTCACCTCCTGATCACCGGCGCGCTGCCGATGGATCTCGGCGCCATGACCGCGCTGCTTTACGTCATGCGTGAGCGCGAAATGATCATGGACCTCCTGGAAATGATCACCGGTGCGCGCATGCACACGTCCTTCTGCCGGGTCGGCGGGGTGCGCGAGGATCTGCCTGACGGGTTCTTCCCCAAGATCCGGGAGTTTTGCGACATCTTCCCGAACCGTATCCGCGACTATGAGCGACTGCTCGAAGATAACCGGGTGTTTCTCAATCGCACGAAGGGGATAGGCGTTATCTCCGCCGAGGATGCGGTCGATCTCGGCCTCAGCGGCCCGAACCTGCGTGCTTCCGGTGTCGACTGGGACATCCGGCGCGATGAGCCCTACGAGATCTACGACCGGCTCGATTTCAACGTCATCACCCGTAACGAGGGCGATTGCTATGCACGCTGGCGATGCCGCGTCGACGAGATGCGCGAAAGCATGAGGATCATCGAACAATGCATCGACCAGATGCCTGAGGGTCCGTTCCAGATCGACAATCCGACAATCGCCTTCCCGCTCAACAAGGATCGGGTGCACTGCTCGATGGAGACGCTGATCCAGCATTTCGACCTGTCGGCCTACGGCTTCAAGGTGCCGAAGGGCGAGGTCTATTCGGCGATCGAGGCGCCAAAGGGCGAGCTTGGCTTCTACATCATCAGCGACGGGTCGCCAAAACCGTTCCGCATGAAGGTGCGGGCACCCTCGTTCGTCAATCTTCAGGCCCTCTTCGGGGTCACCAACGCCCGCTATCTGGCGGACATGATCGCCGTGCTCGGCAGCCTCGACCCTGTGATGGCGGAGGTGGACAAGTAGCAAGGATTTGAATGCGATGACCATGCGCGAAAAGATCGAAGAGGCGGCGGCGCGCTATCCCGACCAGCGCTCCGCGATCATGCCCGCACTGCTGATCGCGCAGGAAGAACATGGCCATCTGCCTGGGCCGGTGTTGGAAGAGGTCGCCGACATTCTCGGCGTCGAGCGGATCTGGGTCTACGAGCTGGCGACTTTCTACACCCTCTTCCACACCGAGCCGGTGGGGATGTTCCACCTGCAACTCTGTGACAATGTTTCCTGCATGCTGTGCGGATCAGAGGACCTGCTGAACCATCTGGAAACGGTGCTGGGGATCAGGAAAGGCGACACCACCCCGGACGGGCTGTTCACGCTTTCGACCGTCGAATGCCTCGGCGCCTGCGAGATGGCTCCGGTGATGCAAGTCGGCGACGATTACCACGCCCACCTTGATGTGGCGCGGATAAACGGATTGTTGGACAGCCTGCGGGCGACAGCGGGAGCCGCGAGCGTCGAGCCCACCTCTGCACGGCTGCCGGGGGGATAGCGCCATGTTCGAGCCGGTTCTTCTCAAAAATGTCGATGTGGCGGACGGTCATTTGGTGTCGACTTACGAGGCTGGCGGCGGCTACCAGGCGCTGGCGAAGGCGCTGCGCGAGCACACGCCTGACGAGGTTATCGACCTCGTCAAACGGTCCAACCTGCGCGGTCGCGGCGGTGCCGGATTCCCAACGGGTATGAAATGGGGTTTCGTGCCGAAGCGCACCGGCAAGCCGACATATCTGTGCTGCAACGCCGATGAGGGCGAGCCGGGCACGTTCAAGGACCGGATCATCATGGAGCACGACCCGCATCAACTGATCGAGGGGCTGGCGGTAAGTGCATACGCGATCGGGGCCGAAACCGCCTATGTCTATATTCGCGGAGAATATGTGACGGCGATCCGTCGTCTGAAGCAGGCGATCGCCGAGGCCCACGCAAAGGGCTATCTCGGAAAGCGCATTCTGGGCTCGGATTTCAATTTCGCCGTACACATCCACTGCGGCGCCGGCGCCTATATCTGCGGCGAGGAGACTGCGATGCTCGAGTCGCTCGAGGGCAAGCGGGCGCAACCGCGATTGAAGCCACCATTTCCGGCCGTGGCCGGGCTCTACGCCAGCCCGACCGTGATCAACAATGTCGAGACGCTCGCTTGCGTGCCGCATATCGTCATACGGGGGTCGGACTGGTTTCGGGGCATCGGCCCGGACAAGAGCCCCGGCCCGAAGCTCTACTGCCTCAGTGGGCAGGTGCGCAAACCCGGCCTCTATGAGTTGCCGATGGGCATACCGCTGCGCGAACTGGTCGAGAACCACGCCGGCGGCGCGCTGCCGGGACGCAGAATCAAGGCGGTGATCCCCGGCGGGGTCTCAGCGCCTGTTATACCGGAGCACGGGCTGGAGGTGAGGATGGATTTCGACTCGCTGGCTGCCGCCGGCTCGATGCTCGGTTCGGCTGGCGTTATCGTGATCGACGACTCGACCTGCATGGTCAAGGTCGCCACCCGGATCATCGAATTCTTCCATCATGAGTCCTGCGGCAAGTGCACGCCATGCCGGGAAGGATTGAACTGGGTCGTCAAGGTCCTGCGCCGGATCGAGGCCGGCGAAGGTGCTGCCGGCGATCTGGAGCAGCTGGATATGCTCTGCAAAGGCATTTTCGGCAATACGTTTTGTGCCTTGGGTGACGGGGCGGCGATGGGGTTGCGGGCGGCACTCGGCCATTTTCGCAATGAGTTCGTTGCCCATATCGAGGACCGCAGGTGTCCCTTTCACTGACGGCGGGCGCTGCGACAGGACTGCGAGGAAGTATGGTTAGCATTACGATTGATGGACAAACGCTGGAAGTTGAGGCTGGCTCGACAGTGCTGCAGGCCGCCCAGCGTTTGGGCGTCGATATCCCGACCTTCTGCTATCTGAAGCGGCTGCCGCCGCTGGCTTCGTGCCGCATGTGCCTGGTGGAGATCGAGGGCGTGCGGCGGTTGCAGCCGTCCTGTGCCACTGCGGCCACCGATGGCATGGTCGTGCGGACGAACACGCCTCTGATCGAGGAAACGCGCTCTTCCATGCTCGACATGCTACTCGCCAACCACCCCCTCGACTGCCCGATCTGCGACAAGGGCGGCGAATGCGAGCTTCAGAACATGGTGATGGCCTACGGCCCCCGCGAAAGCCAATTCCGCGATGACAAACGTGTGTTCCACTCCGAGGACATTCGTCTGAGCCCGGTCATCATCATGAACGTCAACCGCTGCATCCAGTGCCAGCGCTGCGTCCGGATGTGTGAGGAGGTCGTCGGTGCGGTGGCGCTGGGCACCGTCGAAAAAGGCATGGATACCGCCGTCACCGGCTTCGAGGGCAGTCTGGCGAGTTGCGACCAATGCGGCAATTGCGTCGAGGTCTGCCCGGTCGGCGCGCTGATGAGCTTCCCCTACCGCTACAAGGCGCGCCCCTGGGATCTCGTAGAGACCGACACGGTCTGCCCGCATTGTGGCACCGGTTGCCAGCTGACGGTGGGCACACGTAAGGGCGAGTTCATGCGGGTGCGCTCGAAGTGGGATGAGGGAGTCAACCGCGAAACGCTCTGCGTTCGGGGACGGTTCGGCCTCGATTTCGTCGCGAGCCGGGACCGGATCAAGCGACCGATGATCCGTCGTGATGGCGCCCTGGTTCCGGTTTCCTGGGATGAGGCTGGGGACTATCTGCGCCGGCGGTTATCGGCCGTCGAGGGCAAGGTTGCTGGCGGGCTGGCCTCGCCTCGCCTGCCCAACGAGGTGCTCTACCAGTTCCAGAAGCTGATGCGGACGGCATTCCGGACCAACAACATTGATTGCTCGTCACGCTGGTCCACGCCCTTCGATACGCTCGGCCCGCTACTGGCAGCCTTTAACAGCCGCGCACCGCTGGAAGAAGTGATCGGCAACGACTGCGTGCTCGTCGTCGGCGGCAACGTCACCGAGGAGAACCCGGTCACCGAATATCTGCTGCGGGATGGCGTGCGGCGGCGGCAGACCGGATTGCTCATGCTCTCGGCGCGGCCATCCCGTCTGGACGCCGATGCCAGCGTGGTGGTTCGCGTGCTGCCCGGCGGAGAAGCGGCGAGCCTTGCGACAGTGGTGGCCAGTCTCGTGATGGCAGTTGGTCAGGCTTTGCCGGGCGACGTTCTTGCGGGCATCGGCGCGATAATTGGCAAGCCGGCGGCGAGCACCGGCATTGAAGGGCCGGATCGTCTGGCCGCGGCGCTCAAGGAAGGCAGCAGCGTCACCGTGCTTGTCAGCGTTGACCTCTTGAGATCACCCGAAGCGCGCGCGACGCTACAGCAGATCAACAACCTGCTGCACGTTCTCCGCCTGCTCGGCAAGGGCCCGGCGATGCAGTTCCTCTTCGACCGTGCCAACCAGATGGGCGCCTGGGATATGGGAGTTCTGCCGGTGGCTCTGCCGGGGCTGCGGGCGGTCGCCGACGATGTTGCGCGCACAACTCTTGCGCGGAACTGGGGCGCCGAAATCCCGTCTGAACCCGGCGCGGATCTCGACGCCATTCTGGAGCTCTGCGTCGGCGGGCGGATGGGCGCGCTCTATATCGCCGGAACCGACCCCCTGATCGCCTATCCCGACAGGGATTTCGTGACGCGCGCGCTTGGCGCCGCCGATCTCCTGGTCGTGCAGGACGCCTTCCTCACGGATACGGCGGGCCTTGCCGAGGTCGTTCTGCCTGCGGCAGGTTACGGCGAGGAAACCGGCACGTTCACCAACAACGAGGGCCGGACCCAGACGGTCCGCAAATTCCGCGAACCCGCCTTCGAGGCGCGGAGCAATCTGGCGATCTTCGACTTCGTCGCAGCGCTTCGCAACCAGGCACTGCGGCCGTCGACGCAAGGCGAAATTTTCGACGAGATTGCCCGGCTGGTTCCGGCCTATCAGGGGTTGACTCAGGACGCGCTTGGCGCCGACGGCGCATTCACCAAGGCAGTGCCAGCGCCACCGGCCGACGTGTTTTTTGCGCCACCGCCTGTCCCGACAGCAGCCGACCGGCTCATGCTGATCACCGGCAACTGCCTGTTCCACAACGGATATCTTTCCGAACGGTCGGACATCTTAAACACGGTCGCCAATGATCCCTATGTCGCGATGAGCGCGCAGGATACCGCACAGCTTGGCCTTTCGGATGGCGATCAGGTCAAGGTGCGTTCCGCCCAGGGCGAACTGACGGCGCAGCTCAAGGTCGACAGGCGGTTTCCCAAGGGCCTCGTCTTCGTTCCGGAAAACTATAGAGCCTTGCGTCTCAACAGCCTGATGCGGCGGGGCGAATACCCATGCCCGGTCAAGGTCCAGAAGGTGCATGCCGCTCTTGAGGTCGACCGCACGAGCCGGATCTGGCGTGGGGTCTGACGATTTGGGGTCGGGGCACGGCAAAGCCGCCCTGCCCCAGCGTCTCCACATCAAGCTGGCGACGTCAGTGATACCTGGTCCCGCAGATGTAATCCTGCAGATCCTGCTCTGTGCGCTGCGCTTCGTCGAGCCTGTGTTTAACCACGTCGCCGATACTGACCACGCCGACAACGTCGCCTCCATCCATGACCAGCACATGACGCGTACGCCGCTGGGTCATGATCCCCATCGCGACGGGTAGCAAATCCCGTGTCGAACAGGTCGCCACATTGCGGTTCATGACATCCGCGACCCGCATCATCGCCGCCTCGGCCCCATATTCCGCCACCGCATTGCAGCAATCCCGCTCCGATAGCGAACCCAGGTATTCGTCGTTCGATTGGCTGACGACGACGAAGCCGATATTGTTGTCGCGAAACAGCCTCAAGACTTCCACCATCGTCTGATCGGGAGCGACCGCGATGACACCTGCACCCTTGTTCTTCATGATTTCGCCGACAAGCATCTGAGCCTCCTGTCTGCGCGCTCCGGCTTGACGGATGCGCGCGTTCACGTTCGCCGGATATTCCGCCACCAGTTGTAACCCTTCGTCTCTTTCGTCTCGACGAGCACGTCCTTCTTTGTATTCAGGCGCGCGGCAACCACGCCGCCGCCGGTTGTCGCCTTGCCCGGCTTGGCGAGCAGGTCGTCGCGCCCGATCACCAGGTCACGCGAGGAAAAACTCGAAAATTCGTACTGCTGGCCAAGCGCGATTGCATCGGCTGGGCAGGCGTCCTCGCACAGCCCGCAGAAAAGGCAGCGAGCCGTGTCGATCTCGAATTTAGCCGGGTGCCGGTTGCCCTTCTCGTCCTCGTAGGGGACGACTTCGATACAGTCGCAGGGACAGATCCGCGCGCAGAGTTCGCAGGCCACGCACTTGATCTCGCCCTCTTCATCACGCGTCAGGAAGTGATGCCCGCGATAGCGCGAGTAGGGCAGCCATTTTTCCTTGTCCGGATACTGCATGGTGACGGTTCTGGAGAACATGTAGCCGAAGGTCAGAGCCAACGCGCTCGCAAGATCGGCGAAGAACGTCCAGCCAATCCATGTTCCAATTCTGTCCTGCGCGCGCGACATCGCCGCCTCGCTACGGGGCCGCTACGGCCCCTAAAAGTACACCGGTTATAATTATGTTCGCCATCGACAGAGGAAGCAAGACTTTCCATCCGATCGCCATCAGTTGGTCGTAGCGGTAGCGGGGGAAAGTGAAACGGAACCAGATAAACACATAGACGAAGAATGCGACCTTGAGCACGAACCAGAGGAGCGGTGGCAACGGGATTAGGAAACCGTTCCAGCCGCCGAAAAACAGGATCACCACCAGGACCGACACCAGCAACACGATGGCGTATTCGCTGACCATGAAAAACGCAAAGCGGATACCGCTGTATTCGGTATGAAAGCCGGCCCCCAGATCGCCTTCCGCTTCCGAAAGGTCGAAGGGAATACGCTGCGCTTCGGCCAATCCGGCGACGAAGAACACGAAGAAGCCGACCGGTTGGTAGACGATGTTCCAAACATCGGTTTGGGCCTGCACGATGTCGAGCAGGCTCATGGATTGCGCCAACATGACCACCCCGATCACCGCGAACCCCATCGGAATCTCGTAGCTGATCATCTGCGCGCAGGTCCTGAGGCTGCCGAGGACCGCGTATTTGCTGTTAGCGGCCCAGCCACCGAAGATGACGCCATAGACCTCGATCCCGATCACCGCAAAGACGAAGAGTAACGCCACATTCATGTTGGAGACGTAGAGCGTGATTTCGGCGCCGAGGACCGAGATGCTTTCGCCGAAGGGGATCGCGACGAACACCACAAAGGGCGGAGTGAGCGCCAGGATTGGCGCCAGTTTGAACAGGAAGCGATCGGCCTCGGCCGGGATGTGGTCCTCTTTGGTTAAGAGCTTTATTCCGTCCGCCACCGGCTGCAGCAGCCCGTGCCACCCGACGCGCATCGGCCCCATCCGCTGCTGGATGTGCCCGGCGATCTTACGTTCCAGCCAGGTTAGCGGCAACGGCAGCAGCAGCAGGATCGCAATCAGAAACGCGACCTTGAAGACAATCAGGCCAAGGGCGACGATAAGTTCCATGATCCGCGGCCACTTATTCATCGGGTTGAAGCGCGCGACCGGACTTTGGCCCCGGCTATACATCGAGCACTTTGCGCAACCGTCAGGCTGCATAGTACAACGGCGACGCACCTCATACAATGCCATCACAGCTATGTCGTTGCTGGCTATGATGTGTCCGGCTCAGGATGTTTGAGACAAGTGGTTCGATGCGCGTCTCTCGCTTTGCGCCATTTGCGGACAAAGCGGTGGTTGTTTTTCAACCATCCGACGCTGACCAATGTGGGCATTGCCATTCTGGGGCGAGGCCTCGGAAGGGGGATGGACCAGAAGCCCGGGAGTAGATCGTAGTGCGCGCACTGGTTCCCTGCGCCACCGGTCCCATTTTCAAATTCGGCCGAGCGATGTTCGACCAGTTGGCGGTCCAGAATATGCAACCTCCTGCCGCTAGCGAAATACCTCGCGTGAAACAGCGGAGTTGTCGGGATAGTTCCTCTTCAACGGCCCTGGTGAAATGACCGGGTTGCCGCAATCCACGCCAGCGTCCGTTGTTCGGGATCGGGATTGCGCGTGATGTCGGTCACGACAGCCGCACTATCGGCCCCATTTTCGAACACGCCGGCAATGCGCTCCACTGTCAGCCCGCCGATGGCGACAAGCGGCAGCGGACCGATGCGGCTCTTCCACTCGCGCAGACGGCCAAGACCTTGCGGCGCCCAGGGCATGGCCTTGAGAATGGTGGGATAGATCGGACCGAGCGCGAGATAGTGCGGACGCGCCGCAAGCGCGATTGCCAATTCCGCCTCGTCATGCGTGGAAAGTCCCAGCTTCAGGCCGGCTTCCCGGATGGCGGCAAGATCGGCCGTCGCCAGATCCTCCTGGCCGAGATGGATGAAATCACAGCCTTCCTCGATGGCGATCTGCCAATAGTCGTTGACGATCAACTGGCACTCATGCGCCGCACAGACTGCTTTTGCCCGCCGGATGTCTGTGCGTATGTCCGGTAGCGGCCGTTCCTTGATGCGCAGTTGCACGAGTTTGACACCAAGCGGAACCAGCCTTTCGATCCAGGCGGCGCTGTCGACGATCAGATAGAAGGGATCGAGCTTCATGCGAAAACCGCCTTTCCAATCACGGGTGTCGACGGAACCGCCATGTCGCGCGGTTCCAGCATGCCGGCGCCGAATGCCTGTCGGCCGGCCTCAATCGCCCCAACGAAGGCTTCCGCCATTGCGGCGGGGTCACCCGCGCCGGCAACGGCGGTGTTGAGAAGGACCGCATCGAATCCCAACTCCATCACGGTCGTTGCGTGCGACGGCCGGCCGATGCCGGCATCGACGATCAGCGGCACGTCGGGAAAATGCGCACGCATGGATCGAAGGGCGGAAAGATTGAGCGGGCCCGCCGCGGTGCCGATCGGCGCGCACCAGGGCATCAGCACCTTGCATCCGGCCTCCAACAGCCGCTCGGCCACGACCAGATCGTCGGTCGTATAGGGAAAGACCTCAAAGCCGTCGCTGGCGAGAATGCGGGCCGCCTCCACAAGCGCGAAAACGTCAGGCTGCAGCGTATCGTGATTGCCGATCACCTCCAGCTTGATCCAGTTGGTCTGAAACACCTCGCGCGCCATCTTCGCCGTCAGCACGGCCTCGGATACACCATGGCAGCCGGCGGTATTGGGAAGAACGCGGATGCCGAGCGCCCGGATCATATCGAAAAATGCGCCGCCATTGCGCCCGCCGGCCGTTTCCCGGCGCAACGACACGGTGACGATCTCCGTCCTGGATCGTTTGACAGCCTCGGCCATGACGGCTGGCGAAGGGTAACGCGCTGTGCCGAGTAGAAGGCGTGACCCAATCTGGGTTCCGTAGAGATCAAGCACGGGTCAGCCTCCCTGCATCGGGGTCAGAATCTCGATCCTGTCATTGTCGTTCAGGAGGTGATCGTCACGATCCTCGCGATGGACGAGTTCGCCGTTGACGGCGGTTGCCAGCCACGCGCCCTCATAGTCGAGCGCAGCCAGAAGCTGCGAAAGCGTGGTTGCGGCGATTGTCTCGGGTTCGCCGTTTATGATCAGGCGCATCGGGGGCTCCCTTGTTTCGTCTGTGCGGAAAAGACCAGATCCGCGGCTTCGGCAGCCATGGTCGGTGCCAGCAGAAAACCGTGGCGATAAAGGCCGTTGAGAATGATGACATTGCTCTCCCGCGTCACCCGCGGAAAATTGTCTGGAAAGGCAGGGCGTATACCGGCGCCGGTTTCGACGATGGCGGCATCGGCAAAAGCGGGATGCAGCGCGTAGGCAGCATTCAGCAGCTCCATCAACGAGCGAGCGGTGATCGGCCCCTGGAATTCCGTCTCGATCATTGTCGCGCCGACCATGAACAGGCCTTCGCCACGCGGCACGATATAGACGGGAAAACGCGGATGCAGCAGGCGGACGGGCCGCGCAAGCGTGACCTCCTCCGTCTGCAGATAGAGCATTTCGCCCCGCACACCCCGCAAATCCGGGCTTTGGCCGAGGCGGGCTACCCCTGTGCAATCGACGATTTCGGCGAATTCGCCGTCATCCGCGATCGCATCGACGAAGATGACGCCCTTGGCCGACAGATCACTCTTCAGCGATAGCAATACTTCGCGGGGATCGAGGTGGGCTTCCTGCGGAAAGAACAGGCTGTGCCGGAAACGACCGGCAAGGGAGGGTTCGAGGGTAGCGATTTCGCGTTCCTCAACCCAGCGATAGCCAGTGGTGCGGCTGGCGAATCGCTTCAGCTCGTTTTGATCGCGGTTCGGCGCGACGACAAGCGTTCCGTTGCGGACGACCTTGCCCGGCAGGATCGCTTCCCAGCGGTCGGCGGAATCCCGGCCGCGCTCGAGCACGGCTTCATCGGCGCTTTCCCGTTCACACCATGGCGCCAGCATGCCGCCGGCGAGCCAGGAGGCGGCCTCGCGGAAATTTTGGCTGGGATTTGAGATCGTGACCTCAGCACCGCGCCGAAGCAGTTCGTGAGCGACGGTGAGGCCGGCGACGCCGGCCCCTTTGACGAGGACGCGCATGTTACTCGGCCGGATGTGCGGCGCCGTCGATCGGCATGTAGAGGTCGCCGCCCTCCCGATATTTCGCCGCCATCGCTTCCAATCCTTCCTTCTGCGCCTCGGCGCGGATGTCGTGGGAAATCCGCATGGAACAGAATTTCGGGCCGCACATCGAGCAGAAATGCGCGACCTTATGGGCTTCCTTCGGCAAGGTTTCGTCATGGAAACTGCGGGCGGTGTCGGGATCGAGCGAGAGGTTGAACTGGTCCTCCCAGCGGAATTCGAAGCGGGCGCGCGAGAGTGCATCGTCGCGCAATTGAGCGGCCGGGTGCCCCTTGGCAAGGTCGGCCGCATGCGCGGCGATCTTGTAGGTGATGACGCCGGTTTTGACATCGTTGCGGTCGGGCAGGCCGAGGTGCTCCTTCGGGGTAACGTAGCAGAGCATGGCGGTGCCGAACCAGCCGATCATTGCCGCGCCGATGCCCGAGGTGATGTGATCGTAGCCTGGGGCGATATCGGTCGTCAGCGGCCCCAGCGTGTAGAAGGGCGCCTCACCGCAGACGGCCAGTTGCTTGTCCATGTTCTCCTTGATCTTGTGCATCGGCACATGACCGGGTCCCTCGATCATCACCTGGCAGTCTTTCGCCCAGGCGATCTTCGTCAGCTCGCCGAGCGTCTCCAGTTCGGCAAACTGCGCGGCGTCGTTGGCGTCGGCGATCGAGCCGGGGCGCAGGCCGTCGCCAAGTGAGAAAGAGACGTCATAGGCGCGGCAGATATCGCAGATTTCCTCGAAACGCTCGTAGAGGAAGCTCTCGCGATGATGATGGAGACACCACTTCGCCATGATAGAGCCGCCACGCGAAACGATGCCGGTGACGCGGTTGACAGTGAGCGGGATGTAATGCAGCCGCACGCCGGCATGAATGGTGAAGTAATCGACGCCCTGCTCCGCCTGCTCGATCAGCGTGTCGCGATAGACTTCCCAGGTGAGATCCTCGGCGATGCCGCCGACCTTCTCCAGTGCCTGATAGAGCGGCACCGTACCGATCGGCAGCGGCGAATTGCGGATGATCCATTCGCGGATGTTGTGAATGTTGCGGCCGGTCGAGAGATCCATGACGGTATCGGCGCCCCAGCGCGCCGCCCAGACCATCTTCTCGACTTCCTCCGCCATGGAGGAGGTCACGGCGGAATTGCCGATATTGGCATTGATCTTCACCAGGAAATTCCGGCCGATGATCATCGGCTCGCTTTCCGGGTGGTTGATATTGGCGGGAATGATCGCGCGGCCGGCCGCGACCTGCTGGCGGACGAATTCCGGGGTCACATGATCGGGAATATGGGCGCCGAAGCTCTCGCCATCGCGAACCAAAGCTTCGGCTTTCGCTTTGCGGCCGAGATTTTCGCGGATGGCGATGAACTCCATTTCCGGAGTGATGATGCCGGCGCGTGCATAGGCGAGTTGGGTCACGGCCTTACCGTCCCTGCCCCGCAGCGGCTGGCGCTTGGCCGGAAATTCCGGTGTCAGCCGTTCGCCGCTGACAAAGCCGTTGTCTTCGGGACGCACATGACGGCCTTCATAGGCCTCGACATCGCCGCGCGCGAGCACCCAGCCGCGACGAAGCTGCGACAGGCCCTGCTCGATGTGAATCTCGGCGCCCTCGACCGTATAGGGGCCGGAGGAATCATAGACGACGACAGGCGGCTCGCCCGATGTCGGATGGACGCTGATTTCGCGCATCGGCACGCGGATATCGGAGTGCATATCTCCGGGGATGTAGATTTTCCGCGACGCCGGCAGCGGGCCGGTGGTGACGGTCGGGGTGAGGTTCTTTGCGGCAATGGTCATGGTTTGAGGCTCCAAGTTGCAATTGGAGACCCAGTCAATCAGCCGGAATGATGAAAAGACGCCGGCATGGAATCCACGCGGGAATCCGAAGCCTTCGAGCGCTTGCACCGTCCCTACGCCAGTATGAACTGGATCAGGTTCAACGGGTCACTGCGCCACAACAGGCAAAGCCGTATTGTCCAGCAGTATCTCAGCCCCTTGCCGGGACCCCCCTGGTGAATGCCGCAAAGACTATGTCGAGGGCTGAGTTCATGTCAACCTTGGAACTGGGCAGATGTCATGCAAGTGGCTCGAAGCCAGAAAGGTATCGTCAGAGCGCCTTTTGCAATTCCGGCAGGGCTTCGAACAGATCGGCGACCAGTCCGTAGTCGGCGACCTGGAAGATCGGCGCCTCCTCGTCCTTGTTGATGGCGACGATCACCTTCGAATCCTTCATGCCGGCCAGATGCTG
>NZ_NWSQ01000033.1 GCF_002531725.1 Rhizobium sp. L43 | reverse complement strand
GACGCGCGATGGCATCGGCCAACCAACGGCCTGAAACGCATTAGATTCGAAAGCTTCACATACTCTGAGGTGCCCCGTAGGGGCCTCGAAGGACGGGGTCGGCCACCGGCGTTCCATCCGGCGATATCAGATGCAGCCCATGACCCATCTATTGCTAAAACTGGTGATATCTGAGCATTCCCGCAACATGGCTTCTGTTTCGGCGCCTGAAATTCCCCTATCAAGAGTGCATCTTCATTTTCTTGCCGCAATCCTTGCCATTTGCTCGCATCAGTTTTGAACGGAGACTGTCCTGTCCATGATCAAGAAATTCGTACTTCTGGCTGTTGCAGCAAGCTATCTCAGCGCCTGCACGACGACCGATCCCTATACCGGTGAACAGAAGGTTTCCAATACGGCGGGCGGTGCGGCGCTTGGCGCCCTCGGCGGTGCTCTCGTCGGCGTGGCTGTCGGCGGCGGCGGCCACGGCAAGCGCAATGCAGCGCTGATCGGCGCCGGCGTCGGCGCACTCGCCGGTGGTGCGATCGGCAATTACATGGATCAGCAGGAATCCGAGCTTCGCGCCCAGCTCGAAGGCACCGGCATTTCGGTGACCCGCAACGGCGACAACATCATCCTCAACATGCCGTCGAACATCACCTTCGACGTCGACCAGGATGCGGTGAAGCCGGGCTTCTATCCGACGCTGAATTCGGTGGCGATCGTGCTGCGCAAATTCAATCGCACGCTGATCGACGTCAACGGCCATACGGATTCGACCGGCAGCCTGCAGCACAATCAGGATCTGTCGCAGCGCCGCGCGCTTTCGGTTGCCGATTATCTCGGCGGTCAGGGAATCGACCAGCGCCGCGTCTCCGCGGTCGGCTTCGGCCCGTCGCAGCCGGTCGCCTCGAATGCGAGCGAGGCCGGCCGCGCGCAGAACCGCCGCGTCGAGATCCAGATCGCGCCGATCACGCAGGGCTGATCAATTTGATAGGGAAGGCCGGGTCATTTTGCCCGGCCACCCATCGAAATGGGATCCGAGCGTCAAGGCGCTCGATTTAACGGCAGTCAGCCGATGAGGCTGATGAGAACGGCGGCGACTACCGCAAACAACAAGCCGCCGATGATTACGAGAGAAGTCTGACGCGGCGACATTTTCAAGATCGCGCCGACGACGCCCGCGATGACGATACTGGCGAGGCTGACGACGACGTCGTTGTCGACGTTCAGCAATGTGAACATGACCATCGTCACGATCATCGACACGGCGATGATGACGAAGCCTTTCCAGGCTTCAGCCTTGGCATTCCTTGCGCCGAGAGCCCCTCCCACCGAACACGCCAGGATCGTTAGACCAGCCAACTCCGCTTCCGTCATTGATTCCTCCGTCGCCGATGGAGGGACTTTTCACGCTTTCCGAAAGATTTCAACTCAAGATCGTCGATGAGTGAGTTGCTCTCTTCGGCTGTGGACAGGGCAAGGCGATCGGCGATACGCCATCTGATCAGTGCTGCATCGTCGCGCCCTTGGTGATCTTGTCGACGATTTTCTTTTCGGCGCGCAGCGCGATGCCGACCACTTTCGCGTCCTCGGGCGCGAACTCGGCGAAGACGGCGCGGTTGGCCGCATCGTGGCCGGTCGTAAACATCTCCTCGATGAAGAGAGAAGCGGTGACATCGCGCTCCAGCGCGCGACGGTGGATGGCTGACATCGTCGCCTCGTCGGCGGAGAGCACAATGATCGGCTGGATCGATAACGGATTGTAGAGGTTGCCGGCACGGTCCTTGTAGGGCTCGCCGATAATTTCGGGGTGTCCGCCGGCGACGCCGGTCATCAGGAAGGCGGTGACGTTCAGTTTCTGCCAGCCGGCAAGATTGTTTCGCAGGACGACGGCAATTTTGGTATCAAACATCAGACGGTCTTTCATTTAGCTATCGGAGTCTCGGGCGCGTTGAGCCAGGATCTACATCCGCAGGCCTTCGAAGGTCTTGAACGTTTGTGCGCGGGAGCATCCGGCAACGCCATCCTGGCCGCGCCGGCCTTTCCCGGCATCGAGCGCATCGAGGCGCAGTTCTCAGGCAATGCCTTCGAGCCGCACCGGCACGATACCTATGCACTCGGTGTGACGCTGAAGGGTGTGCAAACCTTCCGTTATCGCGGCGAGCGGCGCTTCAGCCTGCCGGGGCAGGTGATCGTGCTGCATCCCGACGAGGAGCATGACGGCGGGGCGGGGACGGAGGACGGGCTGCAATACCGCATGCTCTATCTGGAGCCGTCGCTGCTTCTCGAATGCCTGGAGGCGGATGGAGTCGGCCTGCCTTTCGTCGACGAACCGGTGATCGGTGATCCGGCACTAGCAGGCGTGCTGCTGGCAGCACTCGGCGAACTCGACCGCGAACTGGACGAACTTTTCGTCGACGATTTCCTGTCGCGGGTGACGGGCGGGCTGTCACGGCATGCGCGTATGCCGCGCCGGCCGCTCGGCCTTGTCGCCTGGCGGCATGCACGGGCGGCGCGGGATTATCTCGAGGCGCATGCGACCCGGGCGGTGCGTTCAGGCGAGTTGGAAGCGGTGACCGGGCTCGACCGTTTCGCGCTATCGCGGCATTTCCGGGCGGCCTTCGCCACCAGCCCGCATCGCTACCTCCTGATGCGGCGGCTGCAGCAGGCACGCGCGATGATCGGCGCGGGCGAGGGGATTTCGGACGCGGCGGCGGCCGCCGGCTTTGCCGATCAGAGCCACCTCAACCGGCATTTCAAGAAGGCCTACGGCATGACGCCCGGCCAGTGGGCAGCGCTGGCGCACAAGGCAGGACGCGCCGCGCTTTAGGCCGGGTTCTCCGCAAGGCCGGAGCGGCGGGCGATGAAGCGGGCGAGCGTCGGGCCGATCAGCAGAATGACAAGAAAGCGGCCGGTCTGCATTGCCATCACGAAGGGCACGTCGACATCGCTGGAGGCGGCGATGATGGCGACGGAATCGGCGCCGCCGGGGCTGGTGGCGAGATAGGCCGTCAGCGGATCGATGCCGGCGAAGACATGCAGTGCTGCCGCCATGCAGCCGCAGAGTGCCATCAGCAGCACGATGCAGGCAGACACCCGCGGCAGGGCGCGCGCCACGTGCTTGAGGATCGAGCGGGTGAAACGCAGGCCGATGCTCCAGCCGACGAGCGCATAGGCGATGGCGAGCAGCCACATCGGCAGCTCTATCTTCAAGAGGCCGGCGCCTTGCAGGACGGCGCCGAGGAAGAGCGGCACGATGATCGTGCCGCCCTGGATGCGCAGGCGCCGGACGCCATAGGCACAAATGGCCGCAAAGGCCATCGTCGCCGTAAAGGCCGGCCGGTCTACTTCGGGGAAGAGGATGAGCGGCGGCGGCTCGGTGCCGTCGGCCGCCACCCAAAGGCGCGAGATCACCGAGGCGCCGACAGCGACGAAGACGACGCGCAGATATTGCATGAAGGCGACGAGGCGGGCATCGGCGCCATAGGCCTCCGACATGATGACCATGGCGGAAGCGCCGCCCGGCGAAGACCCCCAGACGGCGGTCGTTCCCGGCAGCACCTGCCAGCGTGTCAGCAGCCAGCCGAGGCCGGTGGCGATAGCGATGACCGCGAAGATGAACAGCAGGAAGAGCGGCGCGTCCTTCGCCATCGTGCCGAGAATATCGGGAGCGATGGTGCGCGCCATCATCAGGCCGACGAGGATCTGGCCGAATTGCAGCGGCCAGATAGGAATGCGAAGCTTTCCCTTGCCGGCCGTCAGCGCCAGCAGGATAGCCGCGGCCATCGGCCCGATCAGCAGCGAGGCGGGCAGGGCGAAAAGTTCGAGGAGGACGACGAGAGCTGTGGAAAGCGCCAGCAGCAGCGCCCATTTCGGCAGGCCGGCATCGCGCAGCAGGCGGCGGGCGTCGCTGAATGACATGATCCCCGTATCTTTCCTGGCCGGTGCCAAGCCCTGAGGCTGAAGATCAGAGGAAGCTCCGGTATGACTAGGAGAGGCCGGCTGCAGGGGCCGGCGCGGGTTTTTTATAGGGGGGTGCGAGGCGCACGGTCAATTGCGAAATCCGATGCCGCAGCGCCCGGGAATGCGAATATGATTCAAACGGCCGCTTTAAGCCATTGTATCTATTAGAGGCGCACGTGGCTGACGAGAAAATCGAGCAGGGCGCGCACGCGCGCCGGCAGCGGACCGCCCTGGCCCATATAGACGGCGTGGAACTCCTCGCGATCGCCGGGATTGGCTTGTTCGAGCACCGGCACGAGGCGGCCGGCATCGATGTCGGCGCGCACGGTGAAGGCGGCAAGGCGGGCCAGGCCGGCGCCGGATAGTGTGAGATGCCGCATGGCTTCGCCGTCTGCCACCTGTACGCCAGGGGTGATCGGGATCGTCACCGTTTCGCCGCCCTCGCGCAGCGGCCAGCCTTCGACGGCGCGGGCATAGGAAAAGCCGATGCGGCAATGGCGGCGGAGATCGGCCACCGCCAGCGGTTCGCCGTGACGTTTGAGATAATCCGCCGACGCGACGATGATCTTGCCGGTGGCGCCGAGCTTGCGGGCGATCAGCCTGGAACTCTTCAACGGGCCTGCGCGGATCGCGACGTCGGCGCGTTCCTCCATCAGGTCGACGATCCTGTCGGTATGAGAAATATCGAGCGTCACGGCGGGATGAAGCGCCATGAAGGCCGGCACGAGCGGGGCCAGCACATGGTTGCCGAAGGAGCCGCTGGTGTTGATGCGGATGCGGCCGGCGGCTTCCTCGCCTGTCGAGGCCTGGCGTTCGGCCTCGGCGATATCGGCCAGGATGGCGATGCTGCGCTCATAGAAAGCGCAGCCTTCCGGCGTCAGCTGCAACCTGCGGGTCGAGCGATTGACGAGGCGGGCGCCGAGGCGCGTCTCCAGCCGGGCGACGAGTTTGCTGACCGCCGACGGCGTCATACGCCGGGCGCTTGCGGCAGCCGAAAAGCCGCCGCGCTCGACGACGCTGACGAAGACTTCCATTTCGCCGGAGCGGTTGATGTCCTGACGGCCCATGATGAATTCAGGTCACAGATGAAATGCTGACAGGCAATCTATATCACCAAGCGATCAAGGTCTATCTCATGGGAAAGCGAAGGAGACAGATCCATGGAATACAGAAATCTCGGCGCATCCGGCCTCAGGGTGCCGGTTTTAAGCTTCGGCGCGGGAACGTTCGGCGGCAGCGGCCCGCTGTTTGGCGCGTGGGGCAATACCGATGCCGAAGAGGCGCGGCGGCTGGTCGATATCTGCCTGGAAGCGGGTGTCAATCTGTTCGATACGGCCGACGTCTATTCGGGCGGCGCTTCCGAAGAGGTGCTCGGCCAGGCGATCCGCGGCCGGCGCGATGCCGTACTGATCTCGACGAAGACGGCGCTGCCGATGGGCGAAGGTCCTGATGATTGGGGAACGTCGCGGGCGCGGCTGATCCGCGCGACCGAGGCTGCCTTGCGCCGGCTCGGGACCGACTATATCGACCTCTTGCAGCTTCATGCCTTCGATGCCTCGACGCCGGTGGAAGAAGTGCTGTCGACGCTGGACAGGCTCGTTGCGGCAGGCAAGATCCGCTATGTCGGCGTTTCCAATTTTGCCGGCTGGGAGCTGATGAAGTCGCTCGCCGCGGCCGAGCACCGGGGCTATACGCGTTATGTCGCCCATCAGATCTATTATTCGCTGGCGGGGCGTGATTACGAATGGGAACTGATGCCGCTCGGCGCCGACCAGGGTGTCGGCGCCCTCGTCTGGAGCCCGCTTGCCTGGGGACGGCTGACCGGCAAGATCCGCCGCGGCCAGCCGCTGCCCGAGGCAAGCCGGCTGCACCAGACGGCGCAATATGGCCCGCCTGTCGACGATGAGAAGCTGTTCGACATTGTCGAGGTGCTGGACGCCATCGCAGCCGAGACCGGCCGGACGGTGCCGCAGATCGCCATCAACTGGCTGCTCGGTCGGCCGACGGTATCGAGCGTCATCATCGGCGCCCGCAACGAGGAGCAGCTGAGGCAGAACCTCGGCGCGATCGGCTGGAGCCTGTCGAAGGATGAGATCGAGAGGCTCGACGCCGTCAGCACGGTCACGGCGCCCTATCCCTATTTCCCCTATCGGCGGCAGGAGGGTTTTGCGCGGCTCAACCCACCCATCGTCTGAGGTTCCGGGGGCGGCGGAGCTGTGTATAGCGACCGGCTTACAACAAAGGGGGAATGAAATCTTCTGCCAATCTTAACTGGACAGCCGCTTTGACTTGCCGCATACCCAGCCTGCTGCATAATTCCTGAAATCGGAATCGATTTAAGGATGAAATTATCCAGCAATTTTAAAGTTCTACAGCGTCCTTACGCGTCTGAAGGGCGCGCGGCGCTGTAGCCTGCGGGACATGATGTGGTGTCTGCGGAATGGCAGGGAGATCAAAGGGATGGCGCTGAAGGACGCGAAGGCCGGCACACGCAACGAGGCGGGGATAGCTGCCGTGCTCGGCATTCTCAAGCAGAGCTTCGGCGAGCGCTTCCAGACCGGCCAGTCCTTCCGCGAACAGCATGCTCATACGACCACCTACATCCCGCCGCAGCTGCCGGACGGGGTGCTCTTTGCCGAGAGCGCCGAGGACGTCAAGGCAGCGGTCAAGGCCTGCGCTGCCCACAAGGTGCCGGTGATCGGCTTCGGTGTCGGCACCTCGCTGGAGGGCCAGGTCAACGCGCCGAATGGCGGTATTGCCATCGATTTCAGCCGCATGAACCGGGTGCTCGAGGTCAATCCGGAAGATCTCGACTGCACCGTCGAGCCGGGCGTCACGCGCGAGGCGCTGAACATCCATCTGCGCGATACCGGCCTGTTCTTCCCGATCGATCCCGGCGCCAACGCCTCGATCGGCGGCATGGCCTCGACGCGGGCCTCCGGCACCAATGCCGTGCGCTATGGGACGATGAAGGACAATGTGCTTGGCGTCACCGCCGTCACCGCCAATGGCGAGGAGATCCGCACGGCCCGGCGCGCCCGCAAATCCTCGGCCGGCTACGACCTGACGCGGCTCTTCGTCGGCGCCGAGGGCACGCTCGGCATCCTGACCTCGGTGACGCTGCGCCTGCAAGCGATCCCCCAGAAGATCGCCGGCGGGGCCTGCGCCTTTCCGAGCATCAAGGCCGCCTGCGACGCGGTCATCATGACGATCCAGATGGGCATTCCGGTGGCGCGTATCGAACTGCTCGATACGGTGCAGATGCGGGCCTGCAATTCCTATTCCAAGCTTTCCTATGCCGAAAGCCCGACGCTCTTCCTCGAATTCCACGGCACCGACGAGACGGTGCCGCTGCAGTCGGCAGCCTTTGCCGAGATTGCAGCGGAATGCGGCGGGGGCGAATTCCTCTGGACCGCCAATGCCGAGGAGCGGACGAGGCTCTGGAAGGCGCGCCACGACGCCTATTGGGCCGCCCGGGGGCTGGCGCCTGGGCTTGCCGCACTTTCGACCGATGTGTGTGTTCCGATATCGAGGCTTGCCGATTGCGTTTCCGAAACGCAGGCGGATATCGAGGCGCATGGGTTGCTCGGCCCGATCGTCGGCCATGCCGGCGACGGGAATTTCCATGTGCTGCTGCTGTTCGACGACAAAAGCGCCGAGGACATTGCCAAGGCCGAGAGCTTCGTGCAGCGGCTCAATCGCCGGGCGCTCGACATGGATGGAACATGCACCGGCGAACATGGGGTCGGGCAGGGCAAGATGGCGTTCCTGGAACAGGAGCTCGGCGGTACAGTGGATCTGATGCGACAGGTGAAACAGGCGCTCGATCCGGACGATATCTTCAATCCCGGCAAGATTTTCCACCATGGCTGAAAGCGGAATATCTCATGAAGTTGGGCCTTGCCCCCGGCATGAATAGCGCTAGAACAGGATTCGGATTTAGGTCGATCGGGCGTAAATCCGAATCCTGTTCTCAATTAAAGAGTTAGAGCATGATGTCGTCCGAAAACCGCGCACATTTTTCGGCATCATGTTCTGGTGTCGGCAACGCAATCCCGAATGGAGACTCCTTGCATTGGTAGGCCGGTTCCTCGTCTTTCTGGGGGGAGTGATCGTCGTAGTGCTGTTTATGGCGCTGCTTGCGCCGCTGTTCATCGACTGGACGGATTTCCGCAAGAATTTCGAGGATCAGGCGAGCCGCATCATCGGCAAGAAAGTCACCGTCTACGGCACGGTGGATGCGCGCCTGCTGCCGTTTCCGTCGGTGACGCTGCACGACGTGCGCGTCGGCCAGGAGGCGGACGGCACGCCGATCGTCAAGGTCGAGCAATTCTCCATGGATGCGGAGCTCGCGCCCTTCCTGTCGGGCGAGGCGCTGATCTTCGACATGCGGGTCGTCAATCCGAAGGTGCGCCTGAGATTGCTCAAGGATGGCACGCTCGATTGGATGCGCGGCAGCCGCGCGGAAATACCGGCGAAAACCGTCGTTCTCGAAAACGTGCATGTCAATGGCGGCGAAGTCGAGTTCATCGACGACCAGTCGGGCCGCTTGCGCCGCATCACCGGCCTCAACGCGGAAATGTCGGCCAAGTCGCTGGCCGGTCCCTGGCGCATCGAAGGCGATGCTGCGCTCGACGGCGAACACGGCAGCTTCTCGATCTCCAGCAGCCAGCCGGACGAGAAGGGCGTGCTGCGCATGCGCACGAAGCTTTCGCCGGACAAGCACCCTGTCAGCGTCGATCTCGACGGCGAACTGAAGCTCGTCGACAGCAAGCCGAACTATCAGGGCCAGCTTTCGGCGGCGATCGAGATCCGCAACAGCGCCAAGCCGGCCAACAAGAACGAACAGCCGCCGCGCGTCAAGGGTCGCTTCGAGCTTACCAACGAGCGCATCCGCATTCCCGAATACCGGATGGAGATCGGCCCGACGGACGATCCCTATGTCATAACGGGAGAGGCGACGCTCGATACCGGCAATGCGCCGGAATTCCTGTTGACCGCCGACGGGCAGCAGATCGACGTCAATCGCCTCGGCAATCAGGGCGCGGCTGGCAAGACGACGCGCGATCCGGCGGTTTCGGCGCGCCAGCGGCTGAGTTCTCTGATCGATGTCATCCGGCAGGTGCCGATCCCGCAGGTGCCGGGCAAGGCGAGCGTCAAGCTGCCGGCGATCGTCGCCGGCGATACGACGCTGCGCGACGTGCAGCTGGAGTTGGAGCCGGCCGGTACCGGCTGGATGATCGACAGCGCCACCGGGACGCTGCCGGGGCGCACGCAGGTGGAAGGCAAGGGCAAGCTGCTGCTGCAGGGCGAGCCCTCGTTCAACGGTCAGCTCGTGGTGGCCTCCAGCCAGCCGACGGGGCTTGCCTCCTGGCTGGCCGGCTCGGTCGATCCGGCCATCCGGCAATTGCGGCAGGCGGGCTTTTCCGCCAATGTCAGCCTGACGCATGAATTACAGCGTTTCGAAAATCTCGAGATCGCCATCGGACCGGCGACGCTGAAGGGCCGGCTGGAGCGGCAGGCGGTCTCCGGCCAGACGCCGACGCTGTCGGTGGCACTGAACGGCGATACGCTCGATCTCGACGCGCTGCAGGCGCTGAGCGGGCTGATGACCGGCCAGGATGCCGGCGACAACGTGCTCGACCACAAGATCGCCGCCCAGCTCAAGGCAGACAAATTCACCGCTTTCGGCGTCGATGCCGAGAATGTCGAGACCACCTTTACCATCGCCGACGGGGCGCTGGCCGTCGACCGGCTGTCGATCAAGAATATCGCAGGCGCCGAACTGACGGCCACGGGCAGGGCGGAAGGCTCGCTGCTCGACTACAAGGGCGCGGGTGAGATCACCTTCAAATCGGCCGATCCCGGCGGTTTTTTCACCATGCTGCGCGAGCACCTGCCGCATCATCCGGTGCTCGACCGGCTGGTGCGCAATGCCGGTTGGTACGGCAATACGGCGCTGCGCGGCGCGTTGACGCTCGGCGGCGACGAGGGCAATGCATTGACAGTGACGCTCGCCGGCGTGTCGAACGGCAGCCGCGTCAATCTCGACTACCGCATGTCCGACCTCCTGGCGCTGACCGGCAACGGTACCACGAGCCTCGAGGCGACGCTCGAAAATGCCGTACCGTCAATCCTGTTCGGCCAGGCCGGGCTCGACCCGCTGCCGGTCGATGTCGGCGCCAACGGCCGCCTGACGCTGAAGGTAAAGGCATCGGACAACGATCCCGCCGATGCGGCGCTGACCTTTGCCACCGACCGGACCTCGTTCACCGCCAATGGCAAGGTCGATGTCCGGCCCGAGAGTTTCATGAACGGCAAGATCGCGCTTTCGCTCGACAGTGCCGATATCGACCCCTATCTCATCATGAACGGGATCGCCCTGCCGCAGACAGGAACCGGCCTGCCGTTCGGCCTGCAGGTCACTGCCCGCGTCGATAGCGACAAGATCGTCTTTTCCGATCTCAAGGGCCATGCGGCCGACAACGATTTTTCAGGCGCGCTGAGCTTCGACCGGAAGGCAGCGAAGACGACCGCCAGCGGCGAGTTGACGCTCTCCAAGGCGGATGCCGGCTGGCTTGGCGAGGCGGTGTTCGGCCAGATCGTCGATCCCGCCAGTGGCGCGCTGACGACGGCGCCGCTCGGGCTGCCGGTCTTCAAGGATCTCGACGTCAACGTGAAACTGACGGCCAAGCAGTTCTGGCCCGGCCTGCCGGAAACGGCGGTGTCCGATTTCACCAGCAACGTCGCCTACAAGGGCGACGAGCTGCAGCTCAACGACATGGCCGGCAACTGGGACGGCGGAAAGCTCTCCGGCAATCTGCTGTTCACCAATGCCGACGGCACCGGTTTCCTGCAGACGAAGCTCGCGCTTGCCGATTCCGATCTTGCCGGCGTCGTCTGGCTGCGCGACGGCGCGCCGATTGCCAACGGCAAGTTCGGCTTGTCGCTGTCGATGGAGGCTTCGGGCAAGACGATCGGCGAAATCGCCAGCTCACTCAACGGTTCGGGTGAGTTGAGGCTCGGCGATACCAGCATACGCGGGCTGAACCTTGCCATCCTTCCGCCGCTGCTTGCCGCGACCGATACGATGCAGGAGCAGATCAATGCCGGCAAGGTGCATCCGATCGTCGAGACGCTGCTCAGCAACGGCGAGGCGAAGCTGCCGCCGCTCGGCATCCCGTTCAATGTCAGCGACGGGACACTGCGCGTGCAGAATGTCACCGTCGCCAACGATCTCGCCCGCATCACCGCCGATGCACAGATCGCGCTGCCGGAGGAACGGATCAGCGCCACGCTGGGCGTCGGGCTCAATCCGGGCACGGAGGTGCTTTCCGGCGCTGAACCGGCGCTCAGGCTGAATTTTTCCGGTATGCTGCCGTCGCCCGGCAAGACGATGGATGTGACCGATATCACCAGCTATCTGTCGCTGCGCGCCTTCGAGCGCGAGCGCCGGCGCGTCGAACGGCTGCAGGCGATCGTGCTCGAAAAGCAGCGGCTGCGCCGCGAGGCGTCGCTCTACCGGTTCAACGACGCCGAGCGCGTCAAGGCGGCCGAAATCGAGCAGCAACGACAGGCGGAGGAAGAGCGGCTGCGCGCATTGGCGCAGGCGGCGGCCGAACAAAAGGCCGCGGCCGAAGCGGAATCCAAGGCGAAGGCGGAAGCGCAAGCCAAAGCCGCAGCGGAGGCAGAGGCGGCGCGGCGCGCCGAGCAGGCCCAGCCGGGCCAACTCAATTTCGACCAGCTGCCGGGTGTTCAGGCGCAATAATCAGGCGGCCGCCACGGGCCGGCCGCCGGCCTTTGTCCAGGCAAGGACATGGAGCCGCAGGGCCGAGGACAGGTTGCTGTCGGCAGGACGGCGGTCGTCGATTTCGGAAATCAGGGCGGCAAGCGGCATCGAACGGCTTGCGGCGATCGTCTTCAACTCGTCCCAGAACTCATCCTCCAGCGAGAAACTGGTGCGATGGCCGTGCAGTGTCGCCGAATGCTTGCGGATCATGAAGGATTGTTTCGCGTTTCGATCGGGTTCGAAGATCGATTCAAGGCGACCGTGCAAGTGGTTGATCGCAGAATCCATTTCGGCTCTTCAAGCGGTAGGTGAAACCTTCACGCGCCGTCGTCATCCGTCTCGATCCGGCCGTCGCGGTGGGCCTTGTCGGCCTTGTCGTTCAGGCTGCGGGTCAGCTGCTTTTCAGCCTTGGTGCGGCCGAAGGAAATGCGGTTCTGCTCGGCCTGCTTCTCCTTTTCGGAGCGGGCCTGCTTTTTGCGGAACTGGCGCAGATTGACGATTTCGGCGCTCATGCAGTGCCTATCTTCCTCATGAAAAAGGGAGGCTTGGCCTCCCTTCAAATCACTGCTTCTTGCGGAAGGAGTCGAGCGAGACGACCGAGCCCGGCTTCTTCTCTTCGCCGTCAGCGGGTTTGGCGCCCGCTGCGTCATCGGGCTTTCCGGCCGCATCGACGGGGTAGGCAGTGATTTCACCGGACGGCAGCTCCTCGCCGTCGGCGAGCGGCACGTCGAATTCGAGCTCGAAGTTGACGGAGGGATCGTAAAAGCCGCGGATCGCATTGAACGGGATGACCAGCTTTTCCGGAACGTCGGAGAAGGAAAGGCCGATCTCGAAATGCGTTTCGGTAATCTTCAGGTCCCAGAACTGATGCTGGATGACGATGGTCATCTGCTCGGGATATTTCGACTTCAGGTGCTGGGAGATACGCACGCCGGCAGCACCCGTGAGGAAGGTGATGAAGAAGTGATGATCGCCGGGCAGACGGCCCGTCGCTCCGACTTCCGCCAAAACCTTGCGGATGACGCCGCGAAGTGCATCCTGTGCCAGAATGTCGTAGCGGATATGATCCTGCCCCATGCTTTTCCTGTCTTTCGTCGGTTCGGAAGTCTTTTCACACGGTTATATGCCACGTCCGGGCGCCTTGGGAAAGACCGGAGCCGAGTCACGTTTTTCAGCAGCATACATGATTTCGGCGGCAGGGAGAAGGTGAAGGCTTCTGTTGCCAGGTGCCTTCGGACCCCGCCTAGAGGTGCGAACCACTAGGACTTTGATTGAAGTGTCACACCGCGATTAAGCAGCGAGACGAGCTTCCGCATAGTTGTCGTTTGCAACTACAATTTTAGCCCGATAACGGCGGTACAATGCCGAGCAAAAAGACGATCTTTACACCCTTGTCGATCCTGTTTCGCCCCCATCAAAAGCCGGCCCTCAAGGCCGCCGGTTTTTGGTGGAGGCGCCGGGTACCGCCCCCGGGTCCAATAGGTTTATTACACCGCTCATTTATCGCCATAGCCGGCCCGAAAGCCGGCAAGGCTGATATAGTGGTTTCCTCAGCCCAAGGAAAGGGCAAACGTCATAAAAGCGTTATGCGCAGCATCAGAAACATTGGGAAAATGCCTGCCGGTGATTGGTTTCCTGCGGCTGGAGGCTTAAATTAGCCGAAACGGAATCAGCGCGACATGAAGCAATATCTCGATCTCCTCGCCCATGTGATGGAAAAGGGCTCCGACCGGGGCGACCGCACCGGCACCGGCACACGCTCGGTCTTCGGCTATCAGATGCGCTTCGACCTCCAAGAAGGCTTTCCCGTTCTCACCACGAAAAAGCTGCATCTGCGCTCGATTATTCACGAGCTTTTATGGTTCCTGAAGGGTGAGACGAATATCCGTTATCTCAAGGAGAACGGCGTTTCGATCTGGGATGAATGGGCCGACGAAAACGGCGATCTCGGGCCGGTCTACGGCGCCCAGTGGCGTTCCTGGCCGGCGCCGGACGGCGGCCATATCGACCAGATCGCCAATCTCGTCAAGGGCATCATCAACAACCCGAATTCGCGCCGCCATATCGTCTCGGCCTGGAATCCGGCCGAAGTGGATGAGATGGCGCTGCCGCCCTGCCATTGCCTGTTCCAGTTCTACGTGGCCGACGGCAAGCTTTCCTGCCAACTCTATCAGCGCTCGGCCGATATCTTCCTCGGCGTGCCGTTCAACATCGCCTCCTATGCGTTATTGACGATGATGGTGGCTGAGGTAACCGGGTTGAAGCCTGGCGATTTCGTCCACACGCTCGGCGATGCCCACCTCTATCACAACCATTTCGACCAGGCGAAGCTGCAGCTGGCACGCCGGCCGAAGCCGCTGCCCTTCATGCGCATCAACCCGGATGTGAAGGACATTTTCGGCTTCACCTTCGACGATTTCGAGCTGATCGGCTACGAAGCCGATGCCAGCATCAAGGCGCCGATCGCCATCTGATCCGGGACATTTCATGGCCGACATCCACAGGACCATCATCGCCGCCGTTGCCCGCAACGGCATCATCGGCCGCGACGGCGACATGCCCTGGCGGCTTTCGAGCGATCTCAAGCGCTTCAAGGCGCTGACATTGGGCAAGCCTGTCGTGATGGGCCGCAAAACCTACGATTCGATCGGCAAGCCGCTGCCGGGGCGGCCGAACGTCGTCATTTCCAGGCAGACGACGATAGACCACCCGGATGTGCAGATGGCGCTTTCGCTGCCAGAGGCGATGACGGCGGCTGAAAGGCTGGCGCTGGAAACCGGCGTCGACGAGATCTGCATTATCGGCGGCGGCCAGGTCTATACGCAGGCGATCGGCCTTGCCGACCGGATGTGCATCACGCATGTCGAAGCCGATCTCGATGGGGACGCTTCGTTCCCGGCGATCGATCCCGGCATCTGGCGGGCAGGGGAGCCTATCGTGGTTCCGGCCGGCGAGCAGGACACCTATCCCACGCGTTTCGTCGTCTATGAACGTCGCCACGCCTGAAAATGAACTATTTTCCAATTAAATTGACCAAGTTTCTCACGTTGCGTTGAAAGCCGATGCGGCGATACCTATAACGGTCACCAACGCATCCACCGGTCAGCCCCCACGGTTCCGGATGTGTGGAAGACTTAAACGAACAACGAGGTTTTGATGCCCTGGAGCAATCAGAATGGCGGCGGCGGCCCTTGGGGCGGCGGCGGCGGTAATAATAATCAGGGACCATGGGGCCAGGGGCCGAACCGCCCGCGCGGCGGCGGCAAGGGCGGACCGCCCGACTTGGAAGACATTATCCGGCGCGGCCAGGACCAGCTGCGCAATATCGTTCCCGGCGGTTTCAACGGCGGCGTGGCGGTGATCGTCGCGGCGATCGTTGCCGTCTTCTGGCTGATCCAGTGCGTCTACGTGGTCCAGCCGGATGAGCGGGGCGTCGAACTGCGATTCGGCAAACCGAAGGAAGAGATCTCGATGCCCGGCCTGCATTTCCATTTCTGGCCGATGGAAAGCGTCGAGACGGTCAAGGTGACCGTGCAACAGCTGAATATCGGGGCGACCTCGGCATCGTCTTCGAACGGCCTGATGCTTTCAAGCGACAAGAGCGTCATCAATGTGCAGTTCGCCGTCTTCTACACGGTCAGTGATCCGAAGGCCTACCTCTTCAACGTCGAAAATCCGGCAGAGACCCTGCAGCAGGTTTCCGACAGCGCCATGCGCGAAATCGTCGGGCGGCGTCCGGCGCAGGACGCCTTCCGCAGCAATCGCCAGCCGATCGAAGTGGATGTGCTCAACATCCTGCAGGACACGATGAACCGCTACGGCGCAGGCGTGACCGTCACCGGCGTGACGATCCAGAACGTGGCGCCGCCGCGGGAAGTCGCCGATGCCTTCGAAGAAGTGCAGCGTGCCGGCCGCGACCGCGACAGCACGATCGAAGAGGCCAATCGCTACACCAACCAGAAGCTCGGCCAGGCGCGCGGCGATGCGGCGCGAATCCGCGAAGATGCAGCCGCCTACAAGGACCGTGTCGTGAAGGAAGCGGAAGGTGAGGCGCAGCGCTTCACGGCGATCAACGACGAATATTTCAAGGCGCCTGATGTGACCCGCAAGCGGTTGTACCTCGAAACGATGGAGCAGGTGCTGAAAAACTCGAAGAAGGTCATCATCGACGAGAAGCAGGGCGTGTTGCCCTATCTGCCGCTCAATGAGCTCGGCAAGCCCGCGCAGCAGGGAGGTTGATCCATGACGTCGAACAGACTTCCCATCATTCTCCTCATCCTCGCCATCGTGCTGGTCGGGCTCTATTCTTCCATCTTCGTGGTGAATGCACGCGAGCAGGCCATCGTCGTCCGCTTCGGCCAGATCCAGTCGGTCAAGACCGAGCCCGGCATCTATTTCAAACTGCCTTTCGGCTTCATGGATGCCGACCGCGTTCAGCTGGTCGAAAAGCAGGCGCTGAGGCTCGATCTCGACAATATCCGCGTTCAGGTCCAGGACGGCCAGACCTTCGACGTCGATGCTTTCGTGATCTACAACATCTCGGATGTTCGCCGTTTCCGCGAGACGGTATCGGGCGACCGCGAGGCCGCGGAAGCGCGGTTGAGAGCGCAGCTCGACTCATCGCTTCGCCGCGTCTACGGCCTGCGTGACTACAATGCGGCGCTTTCGGAAGAACGTGTCGCGATGATGCTGGAGATTCGCGACGATCTGCGCACAGATGCCGAAAATCTCGGTCTGCATATCGATGACGTTCGCATCCGCCGCACCGACCTGTCGCCGGAGGTTGCGCCCAACACCTACAATGCCATGCGTTCGGAACGCCTCGCCGAAGCCGAGCGCATCCGTGCCGAGGGCAATGAGGAAGGCCAGCGGCGGCGCGCCGTCGCCGACCGTCAGGTCGTGGAGCTGACCGCAGGTGCGCAACGCGATGCGGAGATCCTTCGAGGCCAGGGTGACGCGGAACGCAACCGCGTCTTCGCCGAAGTCTTCAGCAAGGATCCCGCCTTCTTCGAGTTCTATCGCTCGATGGCGGCCTACTCCTCCGCTCTCTCGTCGCAGGATACGACACTGGTGCTTTCGCCGAATTCGGAATTCTTCCGCTATTTCGACAATGCCGCCGGCACCCTGCAGCCGTCGCCCGCAAATCCGGCCGCACCGGCTGCGGCTGTTCCGGCAGCACCCGCCCAGCCGGCGAACTGACGGCAAGGGATGCATCCCGACAATCATGGAAGGGCCGGCCCGAGTGCCGGCCCTTTTTCGTGGGATGCCCTTTTTTTCGTGGGATGGTTGAGATGATCCGGCTTTTGCGAGGCCACGTCACATTGCACGGGGATTTCGCGAAAAGGTGATTTCGCCCTCCATCATTCCGCCTTATGCTGGTGCTCAATGTGCGCATTTACCCCTTATGAGGAAGCTTGATGGCCCCCACGAATCGCTCGCCCTTCAGACGAACGCTCGCGCTTATGGCCAGCGCTGCAATTCTTGCGCATGCCGGCATGAATGGGATTGCCTTTGCACAAACCGCGCCTCAGACGACCGCTCCCGGGGTTGTTGCACCCGCTCCGGCTACGCCTGAGCCGGCTGCTCCCGCACCCACACCGCCCGCACCCGCCGCACCACAGCAGAGCGCCCCGATCCAGGCTGTCGCGCCCAACAACGGTCCGGCTTCGGTCGCCGATCTCGCCGAGGGGCTGCTCGACGCCGTGGTCAACATCTCGACCTCGCAGAATGTGAAGGACGATGAGGGCGCAGGCCCGGCGCCGCGCGCGCCCGACGGCTCGCCGTTCCAGGAATTCTTCAACGATTTCTTCAACAAGCAGCAGGGCAACAAGGGCGGCAACCACAATGTCAGCTCGCTCGGCTCCGGCTTCGTCATCGATCCCACCGGCTATATCGTCACCAACAACCACGTGATCGAAGGCGCCGACGATATCGAGATCAATTTCGCCAATGGTTCGAAGCTGAAGGCGAAGCTGATCGGCACGGATACGAAGACCGATCTTTCGGTGCTGAAGGTCGAACCGAAGGCGCCGCTGAAATCGGTGAAATTCGGGGATTCCAGCACGATGCGCATCGGCGACTGGGTGATGGCCATCGGCAATCCGTTCGGCTTCGGCGGTTCGGTGACGGTCGGCATCATTTCCGGGCGCGGCCGCAACATCAATGCCGGCCCCTACGACAACTTCATCCAGACGGATGCGGCGATCAACAAGGGCAACTCAGGCGGCCCGCTCTTCAACATGAAGGGTGAGGTGATCGGCATCAACACGGCGATCATTTCGCCGAGCGGCGGCTCGATCGGCATCGGCTTCTCGGTGCCGTCGGAACTTGCTTCCGGCGTCGTCGACCAGCTGCGCGAATATGGCGAGACGCGGCGCGGCTGGCTCGGCGTGCGCATCCAGCCGGTAACCGACGATATCGCCGACAGCCTCGGGCTCGACACTGCAAAGGGCGCGCTGGTCGCCGGTGTCATCAAGGGCGGCCCCGTCGACGACGGCTCGATCAAGGCGGGCGACGTCATTTTGAAATTCGACGGCAAGACCGTCAGCGAAATGCGCGACCTGCCGCGCGTCGTGGCGGAAAGCACGGTCGGCAAGGAAGTCGACGTGGTGGTGCTGCGCGACGGCAAGGAGCAGACCGTCAAGGTGAAGCTCGGCCGGCTCGAGGACAGCGATCAGGCTGCTGCATCCGGCGACGCGGCGCCCGATGGCACGCAGGATGACGGCGTGATCACGCCGGATCCCGGCGAGAACAACGACATGGATCAGCCCGACAGTGGCGATCAGGCCCAGCCCGCACCTGATGCACCCGACCAGCACAAGGGCCAGGTGGCGCCGGATGCGGCGACGCCGAAGAACGTGCTCGGGCTGTCGCTGTCGCTTCTGAGCGCCGAGACGCGCAAGGCTTTCGGCATCGCCGAGAGCGTCGACGGTGTCGTCGTGACAGAGGTGACGCCCGGCTCGGCCTCGGCCGAAAAGGGGCTGAAGCCCGGCGACGTGATCGTCGAGGTGGCGCAGGAGTTCATGAAGTCGCCGGATGCGGTCGCCGCCAAGGTGCAGGCGCTGAAACAGGAAGGCCGCCGCAACGCCCAGCTGATGATCGCATCGGCGAATGGCGATCTGCGGTTTGTGGCGGTTCCGATGGAATAAGGGAGTTGCGGCGGTAGTGAGTTAGCCGCCGTTGGTCTCCAACTCTCCCTCATTCCCTTCCTCGGGCTTTGCTCGAGGGGGAATGAGGGTGGAGACAGTGTGCCTCGTCGGTCTTCAGGCCGTCACGAAATCCGTCTTCCGGTAGCCCTGGATGTAGAGCAGCGCTGTGAGATCACCATGGTTGATGCGCATCGCAGCCTCGGCGGCAACGGCGGGTTTGGCGTGGAGGGCGACGCCGGAGCCGGCGAGGTGAAGCATGCCGAGGTCGTTGGCGCCGTCGCCGACGGCGATCGCTTCTTCCGGCGAAATGCCGAGGCGAGCCGAAATTTCGTTCAGCGCATCGACCTTCGCCTGCTTGCCGAGGATCGGTTCGGCGACGAAGCCGGAGAGAATGCCGCCGTCTTCGAGCAGCGTGTTGGCGCGGTTCTCATCAAAGCCGAGGGTGGCGGCGATGCGGCTGGTGAAGACGGTGAAGCCGCCGGAGACGAGGGCGGTGTAGTGGCCTTTCGACTTCATGGTGGCGATCAGCTCCGGGCCGCCCGCAGTCAGCGTGATGCGCTTGGCGATCACTTCGTCGACGACCGATAGCGGCAGGCCCTTCAGCAGGGCGACACGCTCGCGCAGGGCAGGCTCGAAGGCGATCTCACCATTCATGGCGCGGGCGGTAATGGTCGCGACCTTTTCCTTCAGGCCGACCTCGGCGGCGAGTTCGTCGATGCACTCCTGGCCGATCATCGTCGAATCCATGTCGGCGATCAGCAGTTTCTTGCGGCGGGTCTCCTGCTCCTGGATGACAAGGTCGATCGGCGCGCTTGCTATGACGGCGAGGATATTGGCCTCGGCCGCTTGCGCATCCGTGCCGTCGCGCAATGCGATATCGCAGGCGATGCCGTCGGCCAGCCAGTAGAGGCCGGAAGCCTTGACCGCCTCGGCCGCCTGTTCGGCGATCTTGGGTGTCAGCACGGGATTTGACGGATTGGCAACAAGCGTGGCAACGAGGGCCATGATGGAAAACCTTCTGAGCACAGTGAATGCGATCCTGATAACCGGGCCGACCGCCAGCGGCAAGTCCGCGCTCGCCGTCGAATTGGCCAAGCGCCATGAGGGCGCGGTCGTCAACGCCGACAGCATGCAGGTCTACGACACGCTGCGGGTGCTGACCGCGCGTCCGTCGGAAGAGGAAATGCAGGGCGTGCCACACCACCTCTACGGCCACGTGCCGGCGGGGACGGCCTATTCCACCGGCGCCTGGCTGCGCGATGTCTCGGCGCTGCTGCCGATGCTCAGGGCCGCAGGCAGGCTGCCGGTCTTTGTCGGCGGCACGGGGCTTTATTTCAAGGCGCTGACCGGTGGTCTCTCCGATATGCCCGAGATACCGGAGGCGCTGCGGGAGGAACTGAGGAGGAGGCTGCTGAAGGAAGGACCGGAGGAGTTCTACGCCGAACTCGCCGAGGCCGACCCCGCCATGGCGGCAAGTCTCAACCGCCAGGACGGGCAGCGGATTGTCCGGGCGCTTGAAGTGGTGAAGGCGACGGGCCGGTCGATCGCCGATTTCCAGGGGCGGTCGGGACCCATGGTGATCGACGCTGCCGAGGCCCGCAAGATCGTCGTGCTGCCGGACCGGGCGGTGCTGCATCAGCGCATCAACGGGCGTTTCGAAAAGATGCTGCAGCAAGGCGCGGAAGATGAGGTGAGAGCGCTGCTGGCGCTCGCCCTGCCGGCCGAGGCGCCTGTCATGAAGGCAATCGGCGTGTCGCAGATCGCGGCGATGCTGAAGGGCGAGATGGAGCGCGACGAGGTGCTGGAGAAGGGTGCTGCGGCGACGCGGCAATATGCCAAGCGGCAAATGACCTGGTTTCGCAACCAGATGGACGATAGCTGGGAACGGCTGACGGTTTAGGCATCAGGCCGGCGCTGGCCTTCCGCTCCTGATATCTGCAGGCTCAGCAGTTTGACGAGTGCGCCGATCGCTGCCTGCAGCTGTTCCGGCAGAAATCCGCCGAAGCCCAGCATCAGGCCGGGGCGCGCCGGCTGCGCGGCATACATCGGGGAGATCGCCCGCACGGCGAGGCCGGCCGAGAGGGCGCGTGCTGCGATTTGCACGTCGTCGACCTCCTCGGGCAGCCACAGAAGAATATGCATGCCCTGGTCGCTCGGCTGAACGTGGCAGCTCTCAGGCAAGGCCCGTTCGAGTGCTGCGAGCAGGGCAGCGCGGCGCTCGGCATAGAGGCCGCGGATGCGCCGGATATGCGCTTCGAAGTAACCTTCCCGCATATAGGCCGCCAGAACATGCTGTTCTGTGATCGGCGAATGCCGGTCGAGAATGGCGCGGGCGCCGGCAAAGGCTTCTGCGAGCGGCGCAGGAGCGATGATGTAGCCGAGGCGCAGGGAGGGAAAGAGCACCTTGCTGAAGGTGCCGAGATAGATGACGCGTGCCGGACGCAACCCTTGCATCGAGGGAAACGGGTGTCCGGCATAACGCAGCTCGCTGTCGTAATCGTCCTCGACGATCCAGGCGCGATTCTGGTCTGCCCAGGCGATCAAGGCATTGCGCCTGGCCATGCTGAGCGGCATGCCGATCGGATATTGATGCGAAGGCGTGACGAATGCGGCGCGCGCCTGGGGACAGAGTTCGAGGCCGCGTTCCACGTTCATGCCCTGTGCATCGACAGGCAAGCGGTGCGTCCGTACGCCGAGATCGTCGAGCACTGCCGTCAGGCCGGGATAGGCCGGGTCCTCGGCCCATACCGGATCGTCACGCGACAGAAGCACCCGGCCCGCCATATAGAGGCCTTGCTGGGTGCCCGATGTGACGATGACCTGTTCCGGCTCGCAATGGACGGCTCGCGCGCGGCGGACGTGATCGGCAATGGCAAGCCTGAGCTCGGGCAGACCCATCGGGTCGTGGTAACCCGAAGGAGCGGCCTGTCTCGAGGCGCGCACGCGATTGCCGAGACGGCGCCAGTTGTCGTCGGGTGCAATACCGGAAGCCGGAACGGCGATGGCAAAGGGAACCGGCGGGTGCGGGGTGAGCGCACGGGCGATGGCGATCAGCCTGACAGCCGGGGAGGGCAGATCGACAGCATCGGCGACCGGCGGCACTGTCGGCGCCGGCGGAAGGGCCGGCGTCGCATCCAGGAGATGAGCGGCAACACGGGTTCCGGCTCCGACCCGCGCTTCGAGATAGCCTTCGGCGCTCAACTGATCGAACACCTCGACGACAGTGCCGCGCGCGATCTTCAGGGAAGTCGCAAGGCTGCGCGTCGAAGGAAGGCGTTCGCCTGGCCTCAGTTCGCCGCGGGCGATGGCTTTCCGCAGGGCCTGCGCAAGCTGGCGGCCGACATTGGCCGTTTGGTCGATCGCGTTCAGCGAGGGTATTTCGATGGTGCTGCGCCGTTTGGACATCGCAAAATGGTCTATAGAGATTATTCAAAAATGGCGCTTCATGATGGACCAATTTTCGAGGAAAAGGAAGCGGATTGGCGGCTCGCCCGATGGCGTATTCTTCGTCTTCGGGTGTGCCGTCCACGGGCGCAAACCTCTGGAAACACGCAAATGCAGGATCTTCTCGTCGTCTACATCGCCTACGCAATCGCTGCAGGCAGTCCCGGACCAAGCAACATGGCCATCATGAATGTGGCGATGCGGCAAGGGCGGCGACCGGCCTTGGTTCTCGCCGCCGGGGTGATCACGATGTCGACATGCTGGGGCCTGATCGCGGTCACCGGCATTTCGACGCTGCTGGTCCGCTATGCCCATGCGCTGCTGCTGCTCAAGATCGTTGGCGGGCTTTACCTCCTCTGGCTCGCCTGGAGGGCGGCCCGCTCGGCTGCCGCCCCGGACAGGCCGGCAGGTGAACTCGTCCGGCCTGACGCGCAACTCGGCACGCTCTACCGCCGCGGCGTTCTGATGCATCTCGGCAATCCGAAGGCGGTTCTGGCCTGGGTCGCGATCATGTCGCTCGGCCTCAAGCCCGGCGCTTCGCCCGAGATGGCCGTCACGGCGTTCGGCGGCTGCGTGCTTCTCGGGATTTCGATATTTGCCGGCTATGCCGTGCTGTTCTCTACGGCGCCGATGGTGCGCGGCTATGCGCGTGCGCGGCGGTGGATCGAGGGAAGTCTCGCCGTCTTCTTTGCCGGCGCCGGATCGCGCCTGCTCTTTTCCCACTGACCGAATGTCAGGATCAAACCATGTCTTCAGTTTCTCCGTTTCGTGGTCTTTCGGCCTTTCCGCCCACACCCGCCGATAGAGACGGCCGGGTCGACACGGAAGCCCTCAGTCGCCTGCTGGAACGCCTCTGCGACGCAGGTGTCGCGTCGATAGGCCTTCTTGGCAGCACCGGGATCTACGCCTTTCTCACACGCGAGGAGCGGCGGCGAGCCGTCGAGGCCGCGGTCGAGTGCGTTCACGGTCGTATTCCCCTCGTCGTCGGCGTCGGGGCTCTGAGGACAGACCAGGCCCAGAACCTTGCGAGGGACGCCGAGGCCGCTGGTGCCGATGCGCTTCTGCTGGCGCCCGTCTCCTACACGCCGCTGACCCAGGAGGAAGCCTACGAACATTTCCTCGCGGTCACCGGGGCGGCGAAGCTGCCGCTTTGTATCTATAACAATCCCGGCACGACCCACTTCACCTTCGGCCGGGAACTTCTGCAGCGCCTGTCCGACATCGAGACGATCAAGGCGGTAAAGATGCCTCTGCCTGTCGACGGCGATCTCGCCGGCGAGCTGGCGGCATTGCGTGACAGGACCAAGCTTGCAATCGGCTATAGCGGCGACTGGGGGGCGGCCGAAGCGCTGCTTGCAGGCGCCGACGCCTGGTACAGCGTCATCGGCGGCTTGTTTCCGCGCGTCGCCGTTGCCCTGACCAAGGCTGCGATTTCAGGCGACAGCGGCGCGACGCAGCGGCTCGATGCTCTCCTGCAGCCGCTCTGGAAAACGTTCAAGGAGTTCGGAAGCCTTCGCGTGGTCTATGCCCTGGTCGATCGTCTTTCGCTGGGCCAGGCAGAACTCCCGCGGCCGTTGTTGCCGCTCGGGCCGATGGACCGGCGGCGTGTGTTCGACGCGGTCGAGCCTCTGATCACGCTCGAGGGCGAGCGGAAGGCTCAATCCTTGTTGTAGAGGCTGCTCAGCGGTTTTTTCAGGATGCTTTCGCGCAGCGACGTGCCGGGCTCGCGGCGGGTGATCGCAGGCTGGTCCGTCGGCGGTGCCGGCCGGGGAAAGACAGGCTCCTCGCGGCGCATCTCGCGGCGCAGCGCATCCAGCCGGGGATCGATCGAGGGCGAGACGGTGGGATCGAGCCGCGGTGTCTGTGGCAGAAGTTCGCGCCGGTAGGATTCGAGCGACGCGGACGACGGTGCAGGCGGCACGTAGGGCTTTGCGTCCAGATCTTCGTCGGCGGCATCAGCCTCGTCGGAGCCAGTGACGGACGACGCGTAGCTCTGCTGGAAATTCGAGATGTCGGGTCCGACGGTTACCGCCCGCATGCGGGTGACGATCTTGCGCAGATCGACCGTATCCGGATCTTCCTCGCTGTGTTTGTTGTTGGCGCTGCTCGCCTTCGGCAGCAGGCTCTCGTCGACGCGGGAAAAGCGCATGCGCATCGGCACGCTGATCGCTTCGCCGAAGGCGATCGCCTCACCGTTGCCGATCGAGGAGATGAAGCTCGTCGTCGAGATCGACGAGTTCGGGATGGCCGAGCGGATGATTTCCTGGTCGCGGTCATTGGCAAGGCGCATGGCAAACAGAGTCGAACACTGCGACAGGATTGTCTGGTCGAGCTCACCCGGCCGTTGCGTGATGATGCCGAGCGAGACGCCGTATTTGCGACCCTCCTTGGCGATGCGGGCGATCGCCTGGCGCGTCGGCACGAAGCCGAGGCTGGGATCGGAGGGGATGTAACGGTGGGCTTCTTCGCAGACGACCAGCATGTGGATCGCACCCTCGCTCCACAGCGCCACTTCGAAGGCCATACGGCAGAGCACCGAGGCGACCGAGTTGACGACTTCGGAGGGGATGCCGGCAAGCTGGAAGGTGCAGATCGGTCTGCCATCGCCGGGGACGCGGAAGATCTGTGCGATTGTGTCGGTGATCGTGTCGCTGATCGTGTTGTTGGAGAACATGAAATGATAGCGCGGATCGTTGATCGCGGCGATGAGGCGCATCTTCAGCGAGCGCAGGAAGGGTTTTTCAGAGCGGCCTTCCAGGCGGCCGATGCGCTCGTCGATCAGCGCCAGCAGATCGGCCATGCGGTAGGGAACCGGCGTATCGGCAGTGATCGAGCTCTTTTCCGTCGTGCGGCGCACCAGCGAATTGTCGCTGCCGCGGAAGGCTCGCTTGGCCTCCGGCAGGATATCGCGCAGCATGTCGAGTTCTTCGGGCACCGGCGGGCGGCCGCGGAAGACGACTTCGGCGAATTCCTCTAGCCGCATCAGCCAGAAGGGCAGGTCGAGCGTATCGGTATCGATGGTGACGGCATGCTTGGGAAAGGCGGCGGCGAATTCGTTGTGCGGATCGAGGATCAGCACGCGCAGCTTCGGGTTCGCCGCGATCGCCTTGTGCAGCAGCAGCGACACGGCCGTCGATTTGCCGACGCCGGTGGAGCCGACGACGGCGAAATGCTTGGAGAGCATCGAGGGGATATGGATCGCCGCATCGATGCTTTCGTCCTGCGTCAGCTTGCCGATGACGGCTGTCGTGCCCTCGCCGGCATCGTAGATGCGGATCAGGTCGGCGGCGCGGATGCGGTGGGCGATGGCGCCGAGATAGGGATAACGCGAGATGCCGGTCGAGAATTCCTCGGTGCCGTCCTCATCGACGCGGACCTCGCCGAGAAGCTCGGTCTCGATCTTGAAAGTATTGTCCTCGCCTTCGCCCCAGGCATGGCTGCCGGTATTCATCTGATAGACGAGGGCGACGACGCGGTTGCGGCCGACGCTGATCGAAATCAGCCGGCCGACGGACCAGAGTTCGGTGAGATCCGTGCCGCCCTGTTCGGCGACGGCGGCAATCGTCGCCCTGGAGCCGCTGCATGCAACGACGCGGCCGAGAAAGCGATTTCCCGGCGCATGGCCATCGCGGCGATCATGCTCGCCTGCCTTGCCAGACGTGCGCAAGTCGTTGTTGAGCAAAGGGCTACTCCATGCGGTAGCGTAGAAGAATAAAGTCGATCCTTTAACAAATCCTTCATCCTATCGATTTTCGGGTGCGCGAGGCTGGGGCAGTTTTTTATTGCGGCATGCGTTGACGCTGCGAAATTTTCTGTCTATCACTTCCGACCATGAAAATCGCAACGGCTCTTATCGTGGTGGGAAAGCGCATGGGCAGGATGGTGTAACCATCCGGCGGTAGCCACCCATGCGCTAGATGACAGGCTCCTCCGGGGCCTTTTTTTATGCCCGAAATTCGGGCTTCCGGCCACAAACGCAAATCCCAGCATAAACGGAACAGACAGATGAGCACGGACAATCAGGCGGCAGGCAATCGGATGACGGGAGCGGAGATCGTTCTCAAGGCGCTGAAGGACAATGGCGTCGAACATATCTTCGGCTATCCCGGCGGCGCGGTCCTGCCGATCTATGACGAGATCTTCCAGCAGGACGACGTCAAGCACATCCTCGTCCGCCACGAGCAGGGGGCAGGCCATGCTGCCGAAGGTTATGCCCGCTCCACCGGCAAGGTCGGCGTCATGCTGGTGACCTCGGGCCCGGGCGCGACCAATGCGGTCACGCCGCTGCAGGACGCGCTGATGGATTCGATTCCGCTCGTCTGCCTGACCGGTCAGGTTCCGACCCCACTGATCGGCTCCGACGCCTTCCAGGAATGCGATACGGTCGGCATCACCCGGCCCTGCACCAAGCACAACTGGCTGGTCAAGGATGTCAACCAGCTCGCCGCCATCATTCATGAGGCCTTCCGTATCGCCCAGTCCGGCCGTCCGGGGCCTGTCGTCGTCGATATTCCGAAAGACGTGCAGTTTGCGACCGGCACCTATACGCCGCCCGCCGATTACGCGATCCAGAAGAGCTACCAGCCGAAGATCCAGGGTGATCTCAACCAGATCCATGCAGCGATCGAACTGATGGCGACTGCGCGCCGTCCGGTCATCTACTCCGGCGGCGGCGTCATCAATTCCGGCCCCGAGGCTTCCAAGCTGCTGCGCGAGCTGGTCGAGCTCACCGGTTTCCCGATCACCTCGACGCTGATGGGCCTCGGCGCCTATCCGGCTTCCGGCAAGAACTGGCTGAAGATGCTCGGCATGCATGGCTCCTACGAGGCCAACATGGCGATGCACGACTGCGACGTTATGGTCTGCATCGGCGCCCGTTTCGACGACCGCATCACCGGCCGTCTCAATGCCTTTTCGCCGAACTCGAAGAAGATCCATATCGATATCGATCCGTCCTCGATCAATAAGAACGTCCGGGTCGATATCGGCATCCGCGGCGATGTCGGCCATGTGCTTGAAGACATGGTCCGACTGTGGCGGGCGCTGCCGAAGAAGCCGGAAAAGGGCCGGCTCGACGACTGGTGGACCGATATCGCCCGCTGGCGGGCGCGCAACTCCTTCGCCTATACGAAGAGCAATGACGTCATCATGCCGCAATATGCGCTGGAGCGGCTCTTCGCCCACACCAAGGACCGCGACACCTACATCACCACCGAGGTCGGCCAGCACCAGATGTGGGCGGCGCAGTTCTTCGAGTTCGAGCAGCCGAACCGCTGGATGACCTCGGGCGGCTTGGGCACGATGGGTTACGGCCTGCCGGCCGCACTCGGCGTGCAGATCGCCCATCCCGATAGCCTCGTCATCGACATTGCCGGCGACGCCTCGATCCAGATGTGCATCCAGGAAATGTCGGCGGCGATCCAGCACGATGCGCCGATCAAGATCTTCATCATGAACAACCAGTATATGGGCATGGTGCGCCAGTGGCAGCAGCTGCTGCACGGCAACCGCCTGTCGAACTCCTATACCGAGGCGATGCCCGATTTCGTCAAGCTGGCGGAAGCCTATGGCGCCGTCGGCCTGCGTTGCGAAAAGCCGGATCAGCTCGACGACACCATTCTGGAGATGATCGAGGTCAGAAAGCCGGTCATCTTCGATTGCCGCGTCGCCAATCTCGCCAATTGCTTCCCGATGATCCCCTCGGGCAAGGCCCACAACGAAATGCTGCTGCCTGACGAGGCGACCGACGAAGCGGTCGCCAATGCAATCGACGCCAAGGGCCGCGCGCTCGTCTGATAACTAGGTAGAGTAGAGGAAACTCAGGACCATGAACGCACATCTACAGCCCACCGGCTCTGCCTATTTCATCTCGCCGGAGACGGCGGCGGTCGAAAGCCACACGCTTTCGGTTCTCGTCGACAACGAGCCCGGCGTCCTTGCCCGGGTTATCGGCCTGTTTTCCGGCCGCGGCTACAATATCGAGAGCCTGACGGTTTCCGAGACCGAACATCAGGCGCATCTTTCCCGTATCACCATCGTGACCCGCGGCACGCCGCAGGTGCTGGAGCAGATCAAGGCGCAGCTCGAGCGCATCGTGCCGGTGCATCGCGTCGTCGATCTGACGGTGCGCGCCCGCGAACTCGGCCAGGAACGGCCGATCGAGCGCGAAGTGGCGCTGGTCAAGGTGATCGGTGAGGGCGACATGCGCGCCGAGACGCTGCGCCTCGCCGATGCTTTCCACGCCAAGGTGGTGGATGCCACGATCGACCACTTCATCCTGGAGATAACAGGCAAGTCGTCGAAGATCGACCAGTTCGTGGCGATCATGAAGCCGCTCGGCCTCATCGAGGTCTGCCGCACCGGTATCGCCGCGATGAACCGCGGCGGGCAGGGGATGTGAGCTGGCATCGCCCCTTGCTCGGCGTCATCCTCGGCCTTGTGCCAGGGCTGTTCGGTGAGTGAGGAACGGAGAGGCTGCCGCAAAGTCTCTTCTCCCCAGTGGGGAGAAGAGGGAACCGAGAGGTCGCGGCATATTACCGGATAGGCGTGAACAGTCTAACCCGCTGGCGATCAAAGCATCTCCAGCGGCTTTTTTCTTGCCGGCGGCGGGAAGGCGGCGTCCAGCGCATCCCAGTCCTCGTCGGTGATATCAAGCGAGACACAGTCGCGGTTTTCCGCTGCGCGTGCGGCATTCGAGGTTTTCGGGATGACAATGACGCCGTCGCGTTCGAGCAGGAAAGCCAGCGCCAGCTGCGCCGGCGTTGCCTGGTAGGCCTTGGCGATGCGGATCAGCTCGGGATGATGCAGGATGTTTCCCTGCTCGATCGGCGAATAGGCCATGACGGGAATCTTGCGGCTCTGGCACCACGGCAGCAGATCGAATTCGATGCCGCGGCGGGAGAGATTGTAGAGCACCTGGTTGGCGGCGACATTCGCGCCGTCTGGTACCCTGAGTAGTTCTTCCATGTCGTCGGTGTCGAAGTTGGAGACGCCCCAGGCGCCGATCTTGCCGGATGCCTTCAGGATTTCGAAGGCGGCGACAGTCTCGGCGAGCGGATAGTTGCCGCGCCAGTGCAATAGATGGAGATCGATGCGATCGGTGCGGAGCCGTTCGAGACTGCGCTCGCAGGCCTCGATCGTGCCTTTCAGGCTGGCGTTCCAGGGATAGACCTTGCTGACGATGAAGACCTCGTCGCGCCGTCCGCTGATCGCCTGGCCGACGATCTCCTCGGCGCCGCCGTCGCCGTACATTTCGGCGGTGTCGATCAGCGTCATGCCGAGATCGATGCCGGTTCTGAGGCTTTGGATTTCGGCGCGCGCATGGCCGGCATCTTCGCCCATGGCCCAGGTTCCCTGGCCGAGCGCCGGCACTTGCGCGCCGTTCGGGAAGGTGATTGTCGGGATCGGGTCGTCTTGCATGATCTTTTCCATTTTGGTGGAGATTGCCGTCAATTCTTATCTTTCAAGTAATCCTGTCACCATGACAATGATGTCATGGCATCAGCAATTTAGGACAGCTACATTGACCTAAATGAAACCGGCTACGAAGGATGGCCGGTCCCGGGAGGTTTCATGCCGCTGGATACGTTTCTCGCCCTCGTTCTCTTCGCCTTCACGACATCGATCACGCCGGGGCCGAACAATATGATGCTCTTCGCCTCGGGCGTGAATTTCGGCTTCCGCAGGACGATCCCGTATATGTTCGGCATCGGCGTCGGCTTTTTCTCGCTGCTGATAGGCGTCGGCCTTGGGCTCGGCGCGCTGCTGCACACGGTGCCTGTAGTCTATACGGCGCTGAAATTTGCGGGCGGCGCCTATCTCGTCTGGATCGCCTGGAAGATCGCTTCCTCGCGTTCGCTCAGCGACGGCAAGAGCGGCGTCGAGCCGATGTCGTTCTTTTCAGCGGCCGCCTTCCAGTGGATCAACCCGAAAGCCTGGGTGATGGCGGTCACCGCGATGGCGACCTATACCAATCCGGAGCTCTATCTCGTCAGCGTGCTCATCGTCGGCCTGGCCTTCGCGGCCGTCAATGTGCCGAGCGTTTCGACCTGGGCAGGTTTCGGTTCGGCGCTGCGGGAATGGCTTTCCGATCCTGCGCGGCTGAAATGGTTCAATATCAGCATGGCGGTGCTTCTGGTGGCGAGCCTCTGGCCGATGCTAAAATAGAGCGATCGCCGGTTTCGTCAGCATCAGCCAGAGAATGCAGACGACAGCTGAGAAGGCTGGAAAGCCGCAGGCGAACCAGATGCGGTAGAGGCTGAAATAGGCGGGCGGCAGAGCGCTTCCCGACATTGTTGCGGCGCGGGCAAGATCGCGCAGCCGGATCTGGATCCAGACGACCGGCAGCCAGAACAAGCCGGTCACGACATAAAGCAGCAGCGACAGGGCAATCCAGCCTTCCCAAAGATCCCAGCCGATCGATCGCGCCAGCAGCGTGCCGGTCACCGGCTGGAGAATGGCTGCGGTCGCGGTGAAGACCGTATCGGCAATGACGACGGTGCCGGAGACATGGGCGATCAGGACGGGATCACGGGTGCGATGTGCCATGACCATGAAGAAGGCGATGCCGGCGCCGGTGCCGAAGAGCACGGTCGCGCCGATAACATGGGCGAGCAGCAGCGATTCCTCAAGCATCAGCGTTCGTCCAGGGTGGCAAGGGCTGTGAGGGTCAGCAGGATCGACGGCTGCACCTTGACGAGGACCCCAAGCGGATCGAGCCAGAGCACGGGTTCGAGCAGGCTGGCGCCGGCGAGATAGGCGAGCGACACGCCAAGCATGCCGAGAAGGGCGCGTTTCGCCAGGGGACGGACAAGCACGGCGGCGCCGAGCGCGATGTCGATGAGGCAGGTCGCAAGCGTCGTCATCGTTGCCGCCGCCTCCGGCATGAACGGCAGGAAGTGGGCGGATGTCTTCTCCAGCGACAGCAGCGGAAACAGGCCGGAGAGCAGCCAGAAGGCGGAGAGGCCCGATATGACGAGCGGTTTCAGGAGATAGAGGCGGGCAAACCAGAGATCCTGCACGCCGGAAGGGTTGGCTGCGAGCGTTGCCGCCGCCGATGTGGCGGCAAGCCCGCTTTCTCCTCTGACGCTTCGTATGCCCTCCGACATGACGGTCATTGCCGTTGAGCGCAGCGGCGAACGCCAGCCGAGCAGGCCCGCCATATCGGCCAAGCGCGTCACGGGCTTTGCAAGCCACGGGGCAAGAGCAAACACGCGGGCAGGCGGCAGGCCTAGCCATTGCCGATGAAGGCGGACGAGATCGGCGAGCGTCAACATCTCGTCGGCGGCAAGAACAATATCCCCGCGGAGATCGCCTGCGACCGCCCGCGACACGGCTTCCGCCACGTCGTCCACGGAAAGTGTTTCGACCGGGCTTTCGGCATGGACGAGCGGCAGCGCCAGGGGGAAGGCGGCAAGTGCGCGCAAGAGCGACGAGCCGCCATGGGCATTGCGGCCGAGAACGAGGGCGGGGCGCAGTATGAGATGAGGCAGGCCGCTTGCCGCCAGTGCTTCGTCGGCCCGCCGCTTGGTGGCGAGAAAGGGCAGGTCGCCTGCCGGGCCTGCCGTCCTTGCGGATATCTGCACGATCAGAGGGCGCAATGAGCGTTTGGCGGCGGTGTAAAGCGCCAGCATCGCCTCGGCCTGCGTGGCCGCCAGATCGTCCGACAGACCGTCCTGCAAAGCGCCGGCGCAATTGACGACGGCGTGCTGGCCTTGGAGAAGATCGTCCCAGTCCTCGGGCTTCGTCATGCGTGAGAGATCGGCCTGGCGCCAGCCGATTGCAGGCTGCTTCAAGCGCGCTCGCCCGGGATTCCGGCCGAGGCCGGTCACGACGTAGCCGTCGGCCACGAGCCGGACCGCGACGACGGAGCCTATGAAGCCGGTAGCGCCGAGAATCAGGATGTTCATGGCAGGAGATTAGCGGAAAAGTTTGAAGGGGATAGGAGGGCTTGGCGGGCGCGTTGTGTGTGATAAAAAGAGGGAGGAATGCTTCGAAGGAGAACGGGGCTCGCCTCATTCCCCCTTCTCCCCCGGCGGGGAGAAGATGCCGGCAGGCAGATGAGGGGGCGAGCGGCGAAGCCGCGAGTGCACGAAGCGTAAGCGAAGGGCAACCATTACGGACGTGCCGTGCGGCCCCCTCATCCGACCCTTCGGGCCACCTTCTCCCCACCGGGGAGAAGAGGGAGCAAGCCGCGAACTCTGCCTTTCCCTTCAGGCCGCCGTACCAGGAGGACATTGCCTTGCACGATCATGACCACGACGACGAACATCACCGCGATAATCACTATTCCGACATGCAGGCGGGCGTGAAGGCGCTGGAAACGCTGCTGACCGAGAAGGGGCTGATCGATCCGGCGGCGATCGATGCGATCGTCGAGACCTATGAGACGAAGGTGGGGCCGAGAAACGGCGCGCATGTCGTTGCCAAAGCCTGGAGCGACGCCGATTTCGCCGAGTGGCTGAAGCGCGATGCGACGGCGGCGATATCAAGCCTCGGTTATACCGGCCGGCAGGGCGAGCATATGCGCGCCGTCTTCAATACATCAGAGACCCATAACCTCATCGTCTGCACGCTCTGCTCCTGTTATCCCTGGTCGGTGCTCGGCCTGCCGCCGGTCTGGTACAAGGCGCCCGCCTATCGTTCGCGCGCCGTCATCGATCCGCGCGGCGTGCTGGCCGAATTCGGGCTGACGCTGCCGGAGGACAAGAAGATCCGCGTCTGGGATTCGACGGCGGAGTTGCGCTATCTCGTCATTCCCGAGCGGCCGACAGGCACGGAAGGCATGGACGAGGTCGCACTTGCCGGTCTCGTCAGCCGCGATGCGATGATCGGCACGGCCGTTGCAGGCAGCTCGAAGGTCTCGGCTGCCGGCAGCCCGGAGGCTCTGCCATGAACGGACCGCATGATCTCGGTGGCCAGATGGGTTTCGGGCCTGTCGCGCCCGAAAAGGACGAGCCCTGTTTCCATGCCGAATGGGAAAAGCGGGCGCTCGGCATCACGCTTTCCTGCGGCGCTTTCGGCGCCTGGACGATCGATGAGAGCCGGCATGCGCGCGAGAACATTCCGCCGGCCGATTACCTCGCCGCCAGCTATTACGAGATCTGGATCCGCGGCATCGACACGCTGCTGGAACGGCACGGCTTTGCGACGCGCGAGGAGCTGTTGTCCGGGCGGAAGCTGCAAGATGGGACGGCGCCGAAGCGGGTGCTGAAGGCGGAGATGGTGCCGGCGGTTCTGGCGAAAGGCGGGCCTTGCGATCGTCCTGTCGAGGCCGCGCCGCTCTTTGCGGCCGGCGAGCGCGTGAAGACGAGGAATTTCAATCCCGCGACCCATACGCGGCTGCCGCGTTATGCGCGCGCTAAGATGGGCGTGGTCGAGGCGGTACAGGGCTCTTTCGTTTTCCCTGACGACAATGCGCATGGCAAGGGCGAGAACCCGCAATGGCTCTATACCGTCGTCTTCGACGGCGGCGAAATCTGGGGCGAGGGCGCGGACTCGTCGCTGACGGTCTCTATCGATGCGTGGGAGAGCTATCTTGAGCCTGTGTGAAACGCCATCGCAGCTCTCGCAATCACCTGATCTGCCGAAGTCGCCGGAGGGCGACCCCGTCTTCCCGGAACCCTGGGCTGCCGAAGTCTTCGCCATAACCGTGCATCTGCACGAGAAGGGTGTCTTCACCTGGAGCGAATGGGCTGCGGCGCTTTCGACCGCGTTGCACAGGCCCGGCCGGGCCGAAGACGGCAGCGATTATTTCGACTGCTGGGTGGAGGCGCTTTCGGACCTGCTCGTCAGTCACGGCGTGGCGGATGCCTCCGCCATCCTCGATCTGCAGAAGAGCTGGCAGCGGGCGGCCGAAGCGACGCCGCATGGGCATCCGATCGAGCTTGCCAACGATCCGCTGCTTTAGAGCCTTTCCGGGTTAGATTGCAGCATTCTGCCGGAGCAGGTTTTCGTCAGGGCAAAGGCGATTGGCGATGGGCATACCTCTTGGTACGTCCGAGCCGATCGCCTTTGATCCTGGCGGAAAGATGCCCGGCCCTTCGGGTTGGCTGAAACGGGCCGGCTGATCGACCGGCCGGCTTGGCCGTAAAGCTGGGCTACGACGCGCGCCGGCCGGTCGACCACCCGACTCCGTTTGAGCCAACAGAATGCTGCAATCTAACCCAGAAAGGCTCTAAACCTCTAGGATGGGAACTGCCTGTAGCATTCCTCGGCCACACCACGCAGCGTCTCCCGGGAGATTTCGCCGGTGACGGCATAACCGAGCTCGCCGTCGATCCAGTAGAAGGTTTCGAGATTGCCTGAGGAGGCGAAGCGGAAGCTGGTGGTGCGGTTTTCCTTATTGCGGCCGACCAAGACGGTCAGGCGCTCGCCGGCCTGGTTCTCGTACATGAACATCGCTCCCGGCCTGCCGTCGACCGGCACCAAGCGGCCGCCGACGAGCTTGAAGCCAAGCGGCTGCAGGTTCGGGATCTTGAGATTCTCTATTGCCAGGCGCTTGCCGAGCCAGGTGGCGAGGTGGACCTCCTCGTTGGCGAAGACCTCGACGGGATGGCGAACCTCGGCGGCGTAGACCGTAAACGCCGTCTCAGCCTGTTTCGGCAGAGTTTCGGAGCTGGCAAGCTGCAGCTCCGGCTTTTCCAGAAGTGCTGGGCCATAATGGCCGCTGACGGCGCCGAGCGCGAAGACGACGAGGGCCGAGGCGGCGATCGCCCAGCGTTTGCGTTCTGATGACACCGTGCGCCGGGGCATAACGAGCAAGGGATCGGTGTCCTTTGCCTTCTCATATCCTGAGAACAGCGACCGGATGCCGGTGTTCTGCGTCTGCCATTTCGCGACCATCGCCGCCTCGTCGGGATTGTCGGCAAGGTAAGCCTCGATGCGGGTGCGCGCCGTTTCCCCCAGCTGGCCGTCGGCATAGGCGTGGAGATCGGCTTCGGTGACGATCGGGTTGGCTTCGTTCATTTCGGTCTCCGAAGCGTAATGACGTTGTCGGCCTTCAGCCGCTCGGCGACGCGCTGGCGGGCGCGCGACAGGCGGGACATGACGGTGCCGATCGGAATATCGAGTACCGTGGCGACTTCGCCATAGGTATATCCCTCGACGACCACGAGCATCAGCACGGCGCGGTGCTCTTCCGAAAGGCTGTTCAGCGCGTTGTCGAGCCGCGCGCGCTCCAGCGGATCGGCCGGCGGTTCGGGTGCGGCGATATCCTCGGCGGCGACGAGCTCGACGAGGCCGTCGCGCGCCTTGCCGCGCCGGCCATTGCGGTAGAGATTGGTCATGATGGTCAGGACCCAGCCGCGCAGGTTGAGGCCGCGCCATTGGCCGCGGCGCGCCAGCACCTTTTCGACGCAATCCTGGAGCAGATCCTCGCCATCGGCATCCGAACGCGTCAGGCTGCGCGAATAGCGCCTGAGCGAGGGCAGGAGGGCCAGGATCTGGCCCTCGAAACTTTCGGGTGCGGGTGTCTTCACGCCGGCAACTCGCTTGTGATCAGGGTTTGGCGAGATCCCAATTGCCGCCGACGCCGTCGCCGGTGATGTCGCCTGCCTTCTTGTCCTTGACCCAATAATAGAGCGGCATGCCGTCCTTGGCCCATTGCTTTGTGCCATCCTTGCGGTCGATGATCGAATATGCACCATCGGCCTTGGCATCGGAAGCCGCCATCAGCGGCGGCCAGTTCTTGGCGCAATCGTCGTTGCAGTTGGAAACGCCCTTGGCATCCTTTTTGAAGGTGTAGAGGGTCATGTCGTTTTCGCCGGCGAGCACCTTGCCCTTGGCGGATTCGACTTCCTTGACGGGAGGGGCGGCGAAAGCAGCGGTCGCGGCAAGGGCGGCTGCCGCTACGACGGACAGGAATTTCACGGATGTCATGATGTCTCTCCTCAGGTTGGGCAACGCAATGCTGCGATACCTGAGATGAGACACGGGAGGAGGCGATTTTATTCCCGACGGAGCGAAAGTTTTGTCGCGGCAATGGTGCGTTGCGGCAAGCACACCGATCAGCCCTCATGGTGAGGCGAACCACGAGGGCGGGTGGCGCGTGCGTGCTGATGATGGGGAGAGGACGAGCTCCGCTTTCGCCGGTCATTTACATCACGCCGCTTTGTGGATATCATATATCCTTAATTCCGGCCGCTGAGCCGGCCATGACACGAGTTGCTGAATGATCCTGAAAAGCCAGGTCGAGTGGGCGCTGCACTGCTGCGCCATTCTCGCGGGCCTGCCTGAGGGCAGGTATCTCTCCACCAAGGCGCTCGCTGAGCTTCATGGCCTGCCGAAGGAATATCTCTCCAAGGCGCTGCAAAGCCTCTCGCAGGCCTCGCTCGTCGAGACCACGCTCGGCCCGACTGGCGGCTACAGGCTTGCGAGATCTCCGTCGGAGATCAATTTCCTCGACATCGTCGAAGCGGTCGAGGGAAAGGCGCGCAGCTTCACCTGCACGAATATCCGTGAGAACAATCCATGCCGGCCAGCGGGATATTGCGACAGCAAGCCTTGCGCGGTCGCGCGCGTCATGTGGGAAGCCGACGAGGCTTGGCGGAATACGCTGCGGCGCGTCCGGCTTGCAGATCTCGTCGGCACCTTGTCGGAGGAGGTCCCGGCCGACATTTGGCAAAGCACGTTCCAATGGGTCCTCAAACGCGCCGGCTGAAACGGCTTGCGGATTTCTACGCCCTGAAGATGGTCCTGATGGTTTTCAGGATGGCGCGCGCGTTGTGGGCGTGTTCCGGGGGCAGGGCGGCGCCGTCGCGGAAGCGCTCGGCGCGGCCGGCGAGGGCTTCGGCGATTTCCTCGGCCAGGGCGGGGCGTTTGGTGAGCAGCGGCGCGAAAGCCTCCTGGTCGATTTCATAGACCGTCACCGGGGTCAGGGCCTCCAGGGCGCAGACTTCCTGCAAGCCGGCGAGCAGCCCGGTCTCGCCGAAGAAATCGCCCGGCGCGAACCGCCCGCGCTCTTCGCCTTCGTGCCGCGCCACGATGATGCCGGCGCGCACCATCATCAGGGAGGGCAGCATTTCGCCCTCCCGCACGATCACATCGCCCTTGTGGAACTGGCGAACGGCGGTGGTCTCGGCGAGCTTCTGCTTTTCATCTGATGTCAGCGTCGCAAAGACCGGAATGGCTTCGATCAGCGCAAGTGGCGTCACGCTCGGTGGCTGTGCGTTTTCTTCCGTCGGCAGATCGGCGGTCAGGATTCTCGCCGAGGGTGGAACGGCGATAAGCAGGCCGGCTGATTTGCAATGGCGATAGACGAGATCGAGCACCTCGTTTCGCGCCGGCACGCGCTGGCTGGGGCTCGTCACCCGAAACTGCAGCTCGACCTCCAGCGCCGTGGCGTCCAGACCCTTCAAGGCGACGACCGGCGGCGGATCGCGCACGATCGTATTGCAGCTCGCAAGTGCCGTTACCATGACGCGCCGAACCGATGCCGGCATCCGCGTTGGGGCGATGCGGATGGTGAGGGTCAGAAGATGGCTCTCGTCCGGCCGGCTGATATTCGTCAGGCCGAGCTTTGCCAGAAAGCTGTTCGGCAGAACGACGACATTGTTGGCGCTGGTCAGGATATGTGTCGCGCGCCAGTTGCTTTCGACGACGCGTCCCTCCGTGCCGTCGCTGAGAAGGATCCAGTCGCCGATGACATAGGGCCGGCCGAGGGTCAGCGCGATGCCGGAGAAGACGTCTGCGAGCGTATTCTGTAGTGCCAGGCCGAGGATGATGGCGACAACGCCCGAGGTCGCAACGAGTGTTCCGATCGGCACGCCGAAGACGAAGGCCAGGATCGAGAGCGCCATGCCGATATAGACGACGCCGATGACGAGATCCTGCAGCAGGCGGGCTTCCTGCGGACTGCCCTCCAGCACCAGATAGAGCCGGATGAAACCGATGACGGCCCATGCCAGGTGGACCCACCAGAGCGATTTCGCGAGAACGACGAGCAGGGCCTGCGGATCTTCCGATTGATATCCCTGAAACCGGTGGGGTTCGATGCCGCTGCCGACGAGGATCAGCGTCATAAGGCCAAAGAAGAGGATCTGCACCACCAGCCGCGTCGTCGGCCGCTGGCGGGAAAGCAAATGCCAGACGACGATGCCGGCGAAGCCGACTGTTATGAGGGAAATCAGCGGCTTGCCGAAGAGCGCGTCGTAGATCATCTCTCTCTGTCTCCGGGAAGGGGCGGGCGGCACATGATTCAGCATGTCGGCCGCCCGCGCAAGCAGCGAAGCTTCGCGCTGAGGCCATTGGCAATCGTCAGTTCTGCAGCGGGGAGGTCAGCTCTTTCTGGGCGGTGTCGACCACGAAGACGGCGAGCAGGCGGGCAGGCTTGGTCTCGCTGCCATTGGCGCTGACGCCATGACGGTCGCCCGGCATTTCGGAAAAGCTCTCTCCTGCCTTATAGACCTTGACCGGGCCGTCATTGACCTGGCTGCGGATCGACCCTTCGAGCACGGTGGCGTAGATGAAAGCCGAGTCCGGATGGGTGTGGCCTTCGGAGAAGCCGCCGGGACCGTATTCGACCAGTACGCCCTTGATGCTTTTGCCGGGCACGTTCGGAAGTTCGTGCTGATAGACGAGCGTTACCTTTGCAGACTTGCTGCTGTCGTGGGCGCTGGCGCCGGTGACCGCCAGAAGGGCGAGAGCGGCGGTGAGGATTGATTTTCTGATCATGGGGAATCTCCGTGTTGCTGGAGTGGAGAGGACGCGCCCGAGCGGCCGTGTCCTGAGGGCAAGTGAAATCACTTCGGCTGGGCGGAGTTTGCGAACCACTCTTCGAAGGTGATCGAACCGAGCCGCGGATTGTCGTCGGAAACGAGCGACTGGTCGTTCAGCCTTGCGCCGAAATATCTCGCCTCGGCATCGGCCTCGACGGTCCTCGGGTCTTTCATGGCCTTCAGATAGCGGGCCACGAGTTCGCTGAGGCGGGCCCGTTCCGGGCCTGATATCTCGACCGTCGCGTTGGCAGGCGGTGCGAGCGCCACCTCAGCCATGGCGTCGGCGACGTCGTCCGAGGCGATCGGCTGCACATAGGCCGGCGACAGGTGGACCGTCTGGCCGACGGTGCCGGATTGGGCGATGCCGTTCAGGAATTCCATGAACTGCGTCGAATGCACGATGGTGTAGGGGATGCTGGACTGCTTGATCAGCTTTTCCTGGGCAAGCTTGCCACGGAAATAGCCGCTTTCCTGCAGGCGCTCGGTGCCGACGACGGAGAGCGCGATGTGGCGCTTCACGCCGGCGACTTTTTCGGCGGCGAGAAGATTGCGGCCCGAGGTTTCGAAGAATTCGAGCACGGCCTTGTCCTCGAAGGAGGGCGAATTGGCCAGATCGAGTACGACTTCGGCGCCTGCGAGCGCCTCTGCCAATCCTTCTCCGGTGATGGTGTTGACGCCGGTATTCGGCGATGCGGCAATCACTTCATGGCCGCGCTTGCGCAGGCGTTCGACAGTCTTCGAACCGATGAGGCCGGTTCCGCCGATGATAACGATTTTCATGACAGATCTCCGTTCGCTGCCGGGGTGCGGCAACGTCAAAGTTGAATCTTCTCAAAGAATTGCGAGGATTAGTTCAGGCCAGCCTTGTCGAGGCCGTAGACCTTGTCGGCTGAACCGGGAACGGTCTTGAAGCCAACATTGACGCGGTTCCAGGCGTTGATGGCCATGACGACGAAGGTCAGGTCGGAGATTTCCTTTTCGGAAAGCTGGCCGCGAACCCGTTCGTAGATCTCATCGGGAATGCCGCCTTCGGGCAGCTTTGTCAGGACTTCGGTCCAGGCAAGGGCGGCGCGCTCACGGGGAACGAACAGGTTCGATTCCCGCCAGATGGCGACATGGTGGAGCCGCAATTCGCTCTCGCCGAAGATCTTCGCCTGCTTCACATGCATGTCGAGGCAAAAGCCGCATCCGTTGATCTGTGAAGCGCGGATCTCGATGAGGGCCTGCAGCTTTTCGTCGATCACGCTGCTCTTCAGCGCCATGCTGAATTCCATGAACTTCTTGAAAAGCTCGGGGGACTGCTGGGCGTAGTTCAATCGCTGGCTCATATCATCTCTCCTCTAATTAAGGATACAAAATATCCTTATGGATAAAAGATATCCTTAATTTCTGGACTGTAAAGCCATTCCGGCCTAGTCTGGCTGCATAAAGCCTATGCGCAAAAGTATGAGGGGTGGGGGATGGATATCGTTTCGGCATTGCGGACCTTCCTGCGCGTCGTGGAGACGGGCTCGTTTTCGGCGGCGGCGCATGATCTCGATGTGACGCAGCCGGCGGTCTCGCGGCAGGTCGCGGGCCTCGAAGGCCACTTCAACACCCGCCTCCTGCATCGCACGACGAGCGGTCTGTCGCTGACGGCGGAGGGGGAACGGATGCTGCCGATGGCGCTCCGGATACTCGAAGCGGTGGAGGAACTCGGCGATGCCGCCGGATCGGGCGGCGCCACGGCTTCCGGAAAAGTCAGGCTCAGCGTTCCGGCGCCGTTCGGTCTCTATCTCAGCGAGCGGCTCGGTGATCTTCTCGCCGTGCATCCGAAACTCTCGGTGGAACTGCTGTTCAGGGAGCAGAGCTCCGATATGATCGAGGAGCGCCTGGACCTCGAAGTGCGCCTCGGCCCGGTCGCCGACAGCAGCCTCGTCTGCCGGCGGATCGGCTGGACGACCGCTTTCCTTGTCGCCTCTCCCGCCTACCTCGCGCGCAAGGCGGCGCCGCGCCAGCCGAGGGACATCAGGGACCATGAATGCCTCTGTTACAACAGGGCGGGCGACGCCTGCACATGGTCGTTTTCCAACGGCTCGGAAGACATCTCCGTCAGGATCTCGCCGCGGCTGACCGCCTGCAACGCCGTCGCCATTCACAGGGCAGCCCTCGCCGGCGCTGGCCTGGCGGTGCTCTCCCATATCCTCGCCGTGCCCGATATCGCCGCCGGCCGGCTGATCCCTGTCATGGCGGATTTTCAGCCGAGCCGCCTGCCGATCACTGTCGTCTATCCCTCACGACGCAACATGCCGTTGCGCGTCAAAACGGTTCTGGACTTTTTGAGCGATGCCATCGCGCAAGACCCATCGATGGGCACGAGCGGCATGGACCGGCGGTGGGAGCTATGATTGCCCAGCCGAACGGTTCGGCCGGGATCTTGCCGTCATCGGCCCTGCCACATCAGTTTCCGCCTTGCCTAACGCCCGCGAATCCTGCCAAGTCGTGCAATCATGCAATTTGCGCCGCAACAAGACGAAGCCCTCAAGGCTGTTTCGAAATGGCTGAATGAAGGGCGCTCGCCGCTCTTTCGCCTGTTCGGCTATGCCGGAACGGGAAAGACGACGCTTGCCAAGCATTTCGCCGAGAATGTCGACGGCGACGTGCTGTTTGCCGCCTTCACCGGCAAGGCCGCGCAGGTGCTGCGCTCACGCGGCGCCTCCAACGCCAGGACGATCCATTCACTGATCTACCGGCCACGCGGCGAAGAGGCGGTGGAGGACGAGGAAACCGGCAAGACTTCGATCGCGCCGATGTTTTCGATCAACCGGCAGAGCCCGGTCGCCAAGGCGGCGCTGATCATCGTCGATGAATGCTCGATGGTGGACGAGGCGCTCGGCAAGGACCTGATGAGCTTCGGCACGCCGATCCTGGTACTCGGCGATCCCGGCCAGCTGCCGCCGGTCAGCGGCGGCGGTTACTTCACGAATCAGGACCCGGATTACCTGCTTACCGACATTCACCGCCAGGCGCGCGACAATCCGATCATCAAGCTTGCCATGCAGGTGCGCGAAGGCAATGAGGTGACGTATGGCGATTACGGCACGGCCAAGGTGATCTCGAAGAACGAGGTGACGCAGGATCTGGTGATGAAGGCCGACCAAGTGCTCGTCGGCACCAACCGGACGCGGCGCCGCTACAATCAGCGCCTGCGCGAGCTGAAAGGTTTCAACGCCGATTATCCGCAGACCGGCGACAAGCTCGTCTGCCTGCGCAACGATCCGGCCAAGGGCCTGCTCAACGGCTCGCTCTGGCAGGTGATGACTTCGTCCAAGGAAACGACGAAGCCCGGCATCAATCTGCTGGTCCGTCCCGAGGACGACGACATGGACCGGGGAGCCGCCAAGATCAAGCTCCTGAAACAGGCCTTCGAGGATGTCGAAGGCGAGATCCCCTGGAACACCCGCAAGCGCTACGACGAGTTTGACTATGGCTATGCGCTCACCGTTCACAAGGCGCAGGGTTCACAATGGAACGACGTTGTGCTGTTTGACGAGAGCTGGGCGTTTCGTGACACGCGGGAGCGCTGGCTCTATACCGCGATCACACGCGCGGCGGAGACGCTGACGATCGTCCGTTGATGATTGGCGGGGGAGGCGACGGTGGCGGCCGTCGGAGGGGTGTTCAGGCCTGCACGATGCCGAGCAGAACCGCCTTGGCGATGGCCTGGAAGCGGTTGTTGGCGCGGAATTTCAAGATGATTCCGGCTTCGAGATCCCTAGTCTCGTCATGCTTAAGGTCGAGCGCCCGGGCGATGCGCTGGGTGGAGTAACCTTCCGCCATCAGTTCCAGGCAACGCCGCTCCTGCGGGGTCAGGCTGGCGCTGTCCCGATTGTCGTTCAACGGCGGCTCTTCGATGCTGTCGTCGAAATCCAGGAGGTCGCCGACCTGCTGGAGCTGGCGGTGCAGCGTCGACATTTCGGCTGTCAGCTCGCGCTTGCGCACCTGCAGGGCCTCGCGGAACATCCCCTCGGCTCTTTCCTGCGAATCGGCCTTGCGAAGCTCGTCCATCAGTTCCTGGATGACGGCGATCGGCATGCCTGTCTCGCGGCAGACGGTGATAACCGCCATGCGCATCACGTCGTCTTGTCCGTAGACCCGCATCAGGCCGATGCGATTGGCCGAAATCAACCGTTTTTCTTCGTAAAAATGCAGTGTCCTGTGCGTAACGCCAAATGCGTTGGCCATGTCGGCAATGGGCACGGGACCGTCTGGCAGATCCGGCGGCAGCGCGGCCGAAGGCAGAAACCGGTATTTCGACCGGGCCTCCGACGCAATACCGGCGGTAGCAAACAGGCGTTTGGAAACGTCTGGCATGAACCCTCCTAGGGCATCGTGTTGCACCTCATGCGGATTTGCCAGTTGCTTCCCGGGCGCGGCGAGTGGGGTTTTCCTCTAGGCATTCTTATCATGGGAAAGAAGCAGTACGCGGCCTACGTTTACGCGATACAATGTCCACGTTATGCGTGAACGATCTTTTTTATAAGTGCTAAAAATAATCTCTTTTAAATGGGATAGCAACGTGACGGCATATTTTGCGCCGGTTGCCGGGTGTGTTGCAGCAAAACATCTGCTGCGCTGCGGTATCTGCCGGTCATCTTCAAAGGCGACGGGAATTACTATTTGCGGTACGGGCGGGGTGAATGCCCTGGCCCATCAGCGATCTGCATCGCATCCATCTGCGAATCTCGTTGGCCATCGCACGGCACTTGCCTTAAAAGCAGGGCCTCTTATTTCCGTGACCGATGGATGCCAGCCATGCCCGCCAAGCTCTCCGTAAACCTCAACGCCATCGCCATGCTGCGCAACCGGCGCGATCTGCCCTGGCCGAGCGTCGAAGCGCTCGGACGTGTGGCCCTTGCTTCCGGCGCCAGCGGATTGACGGTGCATCCGCGTCCCGACCAGCGGCACATCCGCTTCTCCGACCTGCCTGTGATCCGCAATCTGATCGACGATGAATTCCCCGCGGCCGAATTCAACATCGAGGGCTACCCTACAGAGGAATTCTTCGAGCTCTGCGCCGGCGCGGCCCCTGAGCAGGTGACGCTGGTGCCCGACGATCCCGCCCAGGCGACCTCCGATCACGGCTGGGATTTCCGCAGGCACCGCGCGTTCCTGACCGATGCCGTCGCGCGGCTGAAGAGGATGGGATGCCGGGTCTCACTGTTTGCCGATGGCGATGGCGACACCGAAGCCGTCGAGATCGCCAAGGCGGTCGGCGCCGACCGGATTGAACTCTACACCGGCCCCTATGGCGGCTGTTACGACGCGCCGGAGCGGGCTGCCCCGATCCTTGAAGCGCTCGGACGGACGGCGGACGCGGCCCTGGCGATCGGCCTCGCCGTCAATGCCGGTCATGATCTGACGGTGGCGAACCTGCCCACACTGGTGAAGCGCATTCCTGATCTGGCCGAGGTTTCGATCGGCCACGGACTGACCGCCGATGCGCTGGAATATGGTATGGCGGAAACGGTGCGGCGGTTCTGCAGGGCTTGCGGGCAGTAGGTTTGAGGAAGGTCGGTTCCTTTTTGCGTATTGGCGGCGACTATCTTGCCCTGCAAGGGTTTCCCGTGCCCGAATGACGGTGCAGGATTCCTGTGCTCGTGACATCCGACCTGCGAAGCGGCCATATTTCCAACACACGAGCATCTCCTAGTTTCTTCAATCGGGGCGCTAGGATGAGAGTTATTGCTCGTCAACTTATGTTTATCACCGCGGCATGGGCGTGTTTGCTCTGCTCCGTTGGAACAGGCGTCGCCGATCCCCGGCCGGAAAGATGGGTGGAAAGGTGCGGCGGCGTCTATGCTCTTTGCGGCTATATCGACAGAGCGATGCTAGAACCGCGGATCGATCGCAAGTTCGAAGTTGCGCTTCCTTTCTCGGAGGGGCTGGCTGCCGTGCGCTCCGAGGGCAAATTCGGCTATATCGATTCGAGTGGCGAGATGGTGATTGCCCCGATGTTCGATCTTGCCCGGGGATTTCGCAAGGGCCACGCCGAAGTGGTGGTCGGTGACAAGGCAGGAATTATCGATAGAACGGGAAAGTTTCTGCTGTCGCCGAACTATGCGCGTGCCATTCCATTCAGTGCCGGGGCGGCGCTCGTTCGTCCCGGCAAGGCGATCGCGTCGGAATCCTATGGCCTTTTACGCTTTACGGCCCGGGAACTTTTTCTCCAAAGAGACAACCGGCACTATCTGCTCATAGATCTGCCTTCGGGGAAGATCCTGAAGGACGAGCTGGCCATTAAAGAATTCGAATTTGGCACTTTCGTCTGGGCGGCTCAACCGGGAGATAAACGATACGGATTGCTTGCTCCCGACGGGACCTGGAAGATCGAGCCTCGCTTCGAAACAGTTGGTGAACTCAGCGGAGGAAGAGCAATTGTCTGTTATGGCGGGTCGGACGGACACCGAGGCCGGTCCAGCCAACGTGACCGGGCCGACGCCACCCAATGCGGCGTGATCGGCCGGGACGGTCAAACTATTCTCTCCCCACAGCAATTTAGAATCCAGGGCTATCGAAACGGTTTTTACCGTGTGGCCGAAGACCAGAAAGTGGGCGTTCTTGACGAGGCGGGACGGTTGCTTGGCGGGCGTCTGTTTGACGATGCGAGACTGCCCGGTTATTCCGGTGAGGTGGCAAGGGTATTGGCCGATGGCCGGTGGATTGGGCTCAATCGAGCCGGGAATCTGGTCCCGAACCCGGAGGACGGGAAGACGCTGGCGGTATGTCCTTCGGGTATCAAACTCATGCACAACGGCGGCCGCATTCAGGTCGTCGGAGCGGACGAAAGGCCGACGGTTCCGTATCTCTTTGACGACACATACTTGACTTGCGAATTCCCCATATCGGTTCGGTACAATGGAAAATGGGGATTTCTGAAGCAGGACGGCAAACTGCTTGTCGATCCGCCGTCATTTCAGACCCAATCTGGTTTCATCGATGGCTATGCCGGCGTCAAGGTTGAGGGCAAATGGGGAATACTGGACAGCAACGGTGTGATGGCCCTCGCTCCCCAGTTCGATGAGATGCAGTCCGATTCCGGCGCCTATGCGGTCTCGAAGGATGGACGGAAATTTTGGATCGACGCATCAGGACGCGAAGTCTCCGAGCCGCGCCGCCTGGAAGATCGGCGATCAAAGTTGCGTTGCGAACCAGATGGCGGACAGCGCGTCTCCAGGAATTCGAACGGAACCTTGCTCTGGGGGATTGCGGACGCCGCCGGAAACATTGTCATCGAGCCGAAATATCGAGCCATCACCTGTTTCCGGGACGGTCTCGCTTGGGTTCCGTTCGACGAACAACGAGAATGGTGTGCGATCGACCGGAATGAGCGGAAACGCGAGAACGTCGCGTGCGTCAAGAACTGGCCTGACGGCAATGTCGCCGACGCGCGAACTGAGACAATGTCTGACGATCCCTATGAAAGCGGTGTGCTCTGGATGCGTGCCGAGCTTGAATACGGGCTTGATCTTAGGGAGAAACCGCCTGGCTTCGTTTCGCAATTCTGAAGGGCGACCCTGCGGCGCGTCGGCGCCGTGAGTGCCTCATCTGACGTGATTAGGGATCCAGAATCGGAGTTCGCTGCATCCCTGCGACTCGCGCAGGGATGCAGCATAAAGGCTCAATGGCCTCCGGCATTGCCTGTCGCCGTCAAAGCAGCCTTATGCTCCACGAAGAAATCCTTCAGCGGCTGCGGCTGCTTGCCGGTCAGCTTGGTGAAGTCTTCGGTGACGATGTCGAACTTGCCGGCGCGGGTGTTGGCGTCGGCCGACACCAGCATGTCGGCGACGAAACCGGGAAGGCCGGCGCCGCGGATGCCCTGGCCGAGCTGTTCGTCATTGACGTCGACCACTTCGAGCGGCTTGCCGGCGACATCCGAGACGATGGCGGCGATCTGCCTGTTGGTCAGCCGTTGCGCGCCGGTCAGCGTATAGGTGGCGCTATCGGAGGTGCCGGAGGCAAGGGCCGCGGCGATCGCCAGCGCGCAGTCGTTGCGCGAAATGGTCGAGATCTTGCCGTCGCCCGTGGCGCTGTACCATTTGCCGCCCTGGAGATTGTGTGGCATGCCGTGCAGATAGTTGTCGTGATACCAGGCGTCACGGATGATCGTGTAGGCGACGCCGCTCGCCTTGATGGCGTTTTCGCTGCCGAGGTGGTCGGGTGCGAAGGTGACGAGCGAATCGTCGGGCGCCGGCATCGAGGTATAGGCGATGTGCTTGACGCCCGCCTTGGTGGCGGCAGCGACGGCCGCCTTGTGCTGGGTGAGGCGTTTGCCGGGGGTATCCAGCGCGTCGGTGCTGATGATCAGCAGCCGGTCGACACCGGCGAAAGCCTTCTCCAGTCCGGCCACGTCATCGAAATCGGCCTTGCGGGTGACGACGCCCTTGCTTGCGAGCTCGGCGAGCTTTTCCGGGCTGCGCGTCGCCGCGACGATGTTGCCGGAGGCGACCTTGTAGGTCTCGATGAGGTGATGGATGACACGCTGGCCGAGCTGTCCGGCAGCACCGGTGACCAGGATGGTTTCGCTCATAAGTCGCTTCCTTTTCCGTTTTCATGTGGTCTCAAAAAGAGAGTAGCACTAAAATAGGAATTGACTTCACGGTGTAAAGGAGGCAGTTTTTCGGCTCTACGTTACCAAAAGGGAACCAGCAGATGAGCGGTGAGGTCCTCAGCCTCAAGAACAGGATGCCGGGGGATGCGGCGTGAGATCGATCTCGCCGGGCTCGATTTTTCCAATTGCCCGGTCAGGGACATGATGCAGCATATCGGCGGCAAATGGTCGACGCTGCTGCTCGAGGTTCTGGCGGCCAAGCCCTGTCGGTTCGGCGAGCTGCGGCGCTTGCTTCCCGATATCTCGCAGCGCATGCTGACGCAGACATTGCGCGACCTGCAGAGGGACGGTTATGTCAATCGCGAAGTCTTCCCGACCAAGCCGCCGAGCGTCGAATATTCGATGACCGATCTCGGCCGCTCGCTCTATCAGCCGCTGTCGCAGCTTCTGAATTGGGCGGAAGCCAACCACGATGCCGTGCGCGCCGCCCGCTCGCGTTTCGATTCCGCCGACGGCTAGGGCCGTTGATAAGGAAAAAACCAAATCTGCACCGATAAGCGGGTGCGTGCCTGCTCACCGTATGTCCGCATTTATAAGCCGGCATTGAGTTTTTTATATCGGTCTCAGATTTTACCTTCCTGCTTGCCGCGTCCTTCCGTCAGGAACAGCAGGAAGGCCAAGGCCGGGAAGCAGAAGCCAATCCAGGCCGCCATCGTCCAGCCGCCGGTCGCATAGGCCCAGCCGCCAAGCGCCGAGCCGAGCGCGCCGCCGGCAAAGAAGGTGGCCATGAAGAGGCCGTTCAGGCGGCTGCGGTGTTCCGGGTTCAAGCCATAGATGGCGCGCTGGCCGCAGACGAGATTGGTCGTGACCCCGAAATCGAGCATGATCGCGGCCACGGTCAGAAGGATCAGCGCGGTGAGCGAGCCGTCGCCGGCGAAATGGCCGATCAGGAAGGAGGCCATGCCGAGGAGCATGGCGATCGTCGAGGCGATCTTCGTCATGCCGCGGTCGGCGAGCCGGCCGGCGATCGGCGAAGCGACGGCGCCGGCGGCACCGGCAAGCGCGAAGAGGGCGATGCCGTTCTGCGTCAAGCCGAAAGCCGGGCTGGCGAGCAGCAGCGGCGTCGTCGTCCAGAACAGGCTGAAGGCGCCGAACATGCCGGCCTGATAAAGGGCCCGGCGCTGCAGCACGCGTGACGTCAGCGCCAGGTGGCCCATCGAAGCGAGCAGCTCGCCGTAGCGCAGCTTCGTCTTCGGCCGGCGAACCGGCAGGTTGGCGCGCAGGACGACGGCGAGCACGATCATCAGCACTGCGGTGATGTAATAGACCGTGTGCCAGGAGGACGCCTCGGCGACGAAGCTTGCGAAGGGGCGGGCGAGCATGATGCCGCAGAGCAGGCCGCTCATGACATTGCCGACGACCTGGCCGCGTGTTGCATCGGGTGCCATGTTGGCGGCGAAGGGAACCAGAACCTGGACTGCGACCGAAGAGAGGCCAATGCAGAGCGAGGCGACGAGGAAGGCCGTGGGTGTCGAAGAGAGCGCTGCGCCGATCAGCGCGACGGCGGAGACCGATATCAGCATCAACACCAGGCGACGGTTCTCCGTGAGGTCGCCGAGCGGCACGATCAGCAGCAGGCCGAGGCCGTAGCCGATCTGCGTCAGCGTGACGATCAGGCCGGTTGCGGCGGGCGTGAAGCCGAGATCGGCGCTGATCAAGCCGGCGAGAGGCTGGCCGTAGTAGAGATTGGCGGCCACCAGCCCGCAGGCGGCGGCGAAAAGGAAGGTGAGCCAGGGAGATAGCGCCCGTGGAATGGCCTTGTCCGGCGTGGTGGCTGAAATGCTCATCAGAAACTCCGGTATGATCGAAAAATTAGTCGCAAATCGTTCTGCCGCCGGCCACCCGTTTCCCGCCGGAGAAATGCACGGCATTTCCCCGGGGGAACATCATGTCACCAGTTTCATCGCGGCCTCGGCCGCCGCCGCCATTTGCTCGCCGCTGCGGCCCGTCTTGCCGATTACGCGCATGCCCTTGGTCAGGCAGAGAAGAGCAAGTGCTGCCGCCGGCACATCGATATCCGCCGAAATCGAGCCGTCCGACTGGCCGAGGCGGATGAGGTCGACGAGAAGCGTCTCGTCGGCCGTGAAGGCGGTGGCGACGCGCGCGGCCGCCTCTTCGTCGAAGAGCGCGAGATCGCCGGCGCTGCCGACAACGAGGCAGCCCTGCCTGCCGATCTGCCCGTGCGAGGAGGAGGCAAAGAAGGTGATCAGCGCATGGAGCTTGTCGCGGCCGGTCTCGGCGCCGGCGAGCCTGGCGTCGAGCAAGCCGCGGCGTACCGCGCGGTAGCGATCGAAGGCGGCAAGGAAGATGCCGCGCTTGTCGCCGAAGGCCTTGTAGACGCTGCCGGCAGCAAGCCCCATAGCTTCGGTAAGTTCGCTGATCGAGGCGGCGTTGTAGCCGCGCTCGGAAAAGACGCGGAGGGCCGCATCGAGGGCGGCCTCCGCATCGAATTCCCTCGGACGGCCGCGGCCCCGGGTCTTCTCCTGATGGTCGAGGGTCGTTGCATTCATGTCCGCCTAATTAGGAAATGATCGTTTCCAAATCAAGCGAAATTTTGCGACGCGGCAAGCCGGAAGGCGAGGTTACAAGGTCAGAACCCAGTTTTGGCCGTTGGCCTCGGGACCGAACATCCGATGTCTCTCCTCGGAGACAAGGCGGAAGCCTGTTTTGACGTAGATGGCGCGGGCAGTCTCCAGCATGTCGTTGGTCCAGAGCGAGAGCTCGCGGTAGCCCTTCTGCCTGGAGAAGCGGATGCATTCGTCGACCAGCAGCTTGCCGAGCCCGAGGCCGCGGGCGGATTTGTCGACATAAAGCAGCCGCAGCTTGGCGATGCCCTCGCCGCCATTGGTGACGAGGACCGAGCCGACATTGATGCCGCCGCGCTCGGCGATCCAGCAATATTCAAGGGCAGGATCGAAATTGGCGAGGAATTTTCCGGCGACCTCGGCGACCAGCGCCTCGAAGCGCAGATCCCAGCCGTATTCCTCGGCATAGAAGCGGCCCTGGCTCTGAACGATCCAGCCGATATCACCGGCGCGATGGGCGCGGATGACGGCCGGTGCCGGTTTGGCCGCCGGGTCGAGCAGGGCGCGGATCGTGCCCATGGCGCGCACCGCCGCCTCCGGCTCGCCGGCCGCCAGGCCATCGAAACGGGCGGCGATCTGGGCGTTGGCGCGCCGGCCGAGTTCCTCGAACTGCTCTCGTCCCCGATCGGTGACAATGATGACCTGGCTGCGCAGGTCGGCCGGATCGGGACTGGTCTCGACCAGTCCCTCGGCGCGAAAGCGCTTGAGGATGCGGCTGAGATAGGCAGGGTCGAGATGGAGGTCGCGGACGAGGCTCACGGCGCTGACGCCGTCATGCGAGCCGATCTCGAAGAGGATGCGGGCATCGGTCAGCGTGAAGGGCGAGTCGAGATAGGCCTTGTTCAGGAGGCCGAGGAAATTCGTGTAGAAGCGGTTGAAATCGCGGGCGGTTTCGATGAGGGCGATGTCGGACATGATGATCTCCAAGGGAGATCTCGCCGGATTGCTGACAAGGCCCGCTCCTCGCCAGCGTCATCCTCGGCCTTGTGCCGAGGAGCTGCTGCCCTATCGACCGGAAGCAGATGCTCGGGACAAGCCCGAGCATGACGAAAGAAGGGTTGGCCGACTGTGTCAACAAACTGAAAAAAGTCTCCGTGAAGACCTTTGTCCTGTATTTAGTTGACTGCGTCAACTAAATTGTCGATCCGATTCAGGCCGCTTCCTCTTCCACCACTTCCTCGGCGCCGAGCGCGAAATCGACCGCCGCCCGAGCATGGATGGCGGTGGTATCGAAGCCCGGCAGCGGCAGGCGGGCGGGGTCGAGGATCAGGCAGATCTCGGTGCAGCCGAGGATGATGCTGTCGGCGCCGTGATCCATGGCGCGGTCGATGATAGCGATCAGCTTTTCGCGCGAGCTGTTGTGCACTCTGCCGGCGCAGAGCTCGTTGAAGATGATGTCGTGCACGGTGGTGCGGTCGGCTGCATCAGGCACCATGATGTCGAGACCGAGGCTCTTCATGCGGTCGGCGTAGAAACCGTGCTCCATGGTGTAGCGGGTCGCAAGCAGCAGCGGGCGTTTGCTGCCGGCGGCATGCAGCGATTTTGCCGTCTCGTCGATGATATGGATCAACGGCACGGAGATCTTCTTCGCAACCTCGTCGGCGATCAGATGCATGGTGTTGGTGCAGATGAGCACGCAGCCGGCGCCGCCTACCTGCAGGCGCAGAGCCACGTCGGCGAGGCGACGGGCGGCCATATCCCAGTCGCCGGCCTTCTGAAGGGCGACGATCTCCTCGAAATTGACCGAATGCAGGATGAGCTCGGCCGAGGCGAGGCCGCCCCTGCGAGCACGCACCATCTCGTTGACGAGGCGGTAATAGACCGCCGAACTTTCGAAACTCATGCCGCCGATCAGGCCGATCGTTTCCATCTCTTCATGCTCCCATGCTTGAACTTCGAAAATGATGCCGCATTCCCGGCGCGGCGTGTTTGCGTTGTTTGTCCCTCATGCGAGGAGTGTGCTACAATTTTGCGCGATTTGGTAATATTATGCAAAACAAAGGCGCGAGGTTGACTTCACACACATGCTGGATGATCGCGACAGACGTATTCTGGACATGCTGCAGAAGGATGCCGGCATATCCGTGACGGATCTTGCCGAGCGCGTGGCGCTTTCGGTCTCGGCCTGCTCGCGGCGCATCCAGCGGCTGGAGGAGAGTGGCCATATCGCCCGGCGCATCGTCGTGCTCGACCGGGAGCGGATGGGCGTGCCGACGACGGTCTTCGCCCTCGTCAAGACGGCGCATCATTCCGACGAATGGACGGAAACTTTCCGCAGGATCATAAGCGACATTCCCGAGATCGTCGAGGCGCACCGGCTGACCGGCAACCACGATTACATCCTGAAGATCGTGCTGCCGCGTGTCGAGCATTACGACGTGATCTATAAGCAGATCGTGCGCAAGTTGGAACTCTTCGACGTCTCGGCGTCGATCTCGATGGAAGAATTAAAACATGGAATGGCGATACCCGTGGGCTACGCCCGGTAGCGTCATTTGAAGGGCGTGACAGATTGCTCTAGGAGCCGATAATTCTCGCCATCGGTAGGGATTAATTTGTCTCGATACGGAACGTTTTTCGAAATAATGCGTTCACCTTTGGTTCAAGAGGGGGGAGATGTCTCCTCCACTTGGAGTGTAGAGGAGAACAGTCATGAGAAAGCTAAGCGTCGCCGCGTTATGCTTGATCATAGGTGTCCCTAGCGTCACGCCGGCTCAGGCGTTTCCGGCTATCAACCCACCCAGGATCGAAGCACAGCAGCAGATAGAGCAGGTGCAATGGCGTGGCCGAGGCGGCCACTGGGGTGGCGGCCATTACCGAGGCGGTTATTACAGGGGTTATCGCCATAACCGTGGAGCGGACTGGGGCTGGGCCTTGGGTGGTCTAGCCGTCGGCACCATCATTGGCGGCGCATTGGCACAGCCCTACTACGGCTCGTATTACGGTTCGCCCTATGGCTATTACGGCTCGCCCTACCGCTATTACGGTTCGCCTTACCGTTATTATGGCTCGCCTTATCGCTATTATGGCCGGCCCTATCGAGCCTATGCGTCGTCTGCCTATTATGGAGGCGGCGGCAGCCACGAGAGATGGTGCTATTCGCGTTATCGGTCGTACAGGGCGTTCGATAATACCTTCCAGCCCTATTACGGACCCCGTCGCCAGTGCGTCGGTCCCTATTGATTGGCGCGTTACGCATATGTCGCTGCGAACCGGTTGCAGGCCGACGACCGTCTTGCGACCCGTTCGAACGGCATGTCTGTCACATCTCGGCCGAGGTTCGGTCTGGGCAGATATAACTCTGCCTGACTTCCGCTCCACAAACTTCGCGGCGCTGGATCGCAGCAATAGCCGATAATCTCAGCGCCATCGACTGCGATCGGCGCAGGGGAGACATGCCGAAACGGCGGTTGCAACCATTGCGCCGAGGGCCACATTGGCTTTGAGCAAAATGGCGCAAAGGGGTATGTCATGAGCGACCATCATGTCGTCGTTGTCGGCGGCGGTTTCGGCGGGCTGCAACTCGTCAACGGGTTGAAGGGGGCGGGTGTGAAGATCACGCTCGTCGACCGGCGCAATCATCATCTTTTCCAGCCGCTGCTCTATCAGGTGGCGACGACCATTCTCTCCACCTCGGAGATCGCCTGGCCGATCCGCCGCCTCTATGCCGACCGGCCCGATGTGACGGTGCTGCTCGGCGAGGTCACCGGCGTCGACAGTGGCGAGAAGACCGTTTCCTTACGCAACGGCATGACTCTTGGTTACGATACGCTGGTGCTGGCGACCGGGGCGACGCATGCTTATTTCGGACATGACGAATGGGAGCCGGTGGCGCCGGGCCTGAAGACGCTGGAGGACGCGACGACGATCCGCCGGCGCGTGCTGCTCGCCTTCGAAAAGGCGGAGATGGAGTGCGATCCTGCGGTGCGCGATGCGCTTTTGACCTTCACCATCGTCGGGGCCGGGCCGACCGGCGTCGAGCTTGCCGGCATCATCGCCGAGCTCGCGCATTTCACGCTGCCCAAGGAATTCCGCAACATCGACACGCGCAAGACCCGCGTCGTGCTGGCCGAGGCCGGCCCGCGCGTGCTGCCGACCTTCGCGGAGGAACTTTCGGCCTATGCTCAGAAGGCGCTGGAGAAACTCGGGGTCGAAATCCATCTCGGCAAACCGGTGACGGACTGCAATGCGGACGGCGTGAAGATCGGCGAAACCTTCGTTGCCAGCCGGACGATCGTCTGGGCCGCTGGCGTCACCGCCTCGCCGGCGGCGCGCTGGCTTGGCGTGCCCGCCGACCGCGCAGGGCGCGTCGTCGTCGAAAAAGATCTGAGCGCGCCCGGCCTGCCCGATGTCTTCGTCATCGGCGACACCGCATCGGTCATGCGCGAGGATGGCAAGCCGGTGCCGGGCATCGCACCGGCGGCCAAGCAACAGGGCGGCTACGTCGCCAAGGTCATCCATGCCCGCCTGTCCGGCAAGCCAACGCCCGCACCCTTCCGCTACCGGCACCAGGGGAGCCTGGCGACGATCGGCCAGAGTGCCGCGATCATCGATTTCGGCCGGATCAAGCTGAAGGGCTGGATCGCTTGGTGGATCTGGGGCCTTGCCCATATCTATTTCCTGATCGGCACCCGCTCGCGTTTCTCCGTCGCCTGGAGCTGGCTGTGGATCTATCTCAGCGGCCAGCACAGCGCCCGGCTGATCACCCAGCGGGAGACGATGCGGGAGGAGGGGTAGGCTCTTTTCGGGTCAAGCTCGAGAACCGAAATGGCGCAAGGGCATACCATGTGGGCCTCCTAAGGCCCCACGGCCCCGGGCGGCAAGGCAGAAGGGACCATGGCACACCCTCTCCGTCATTTCTGTGCTTGTCACAGGAATCCAGTCACGGCGCGTCTGCGCCGTGAATGACTCTCCACAGACAAGGGAGCCTTCCGCGCCCAAGGACTTGGGCTTGCTGGATCCCTGTGCAAGCACAGGGATGAGGGCGAGTGGGGTGACGTCTCCGCGCTAGATTTCAGCCACAGATGAGGCGTGAGCTGGCTTTCGCCATACGGCGGCCGGGCGATACGCCCAAGCTTGACATATCTCCACACCCACCCTTAGCATCCCGCCTGCGTCTCTCAACCACCGGGAGTTTCGCATCCAGCTGTCCTGTCACCAGGTAGAGGTCCCAATGCGCCGATTCACTTCTCACGAAAATCACATCCGAAATTCTGAGAAGTTGGTGGTTCATGCGCACTTTGAATCTGGGCATCCTCGCCCATGTGGATGCAGGCAAGACTAGCCTTACCGAAAGACTGCTTTTTAACGCCGGTGTCATCGACAAGCTCGGCAGCGTCGATACCGGCAATACACAGACGGACAATCTCGAACTCGAACGGCAGCGCGGCATGACGATCCGGGCTGCGCTGGTGTCGTTTAAGATCGGCGACAGGACCGTCAATCTGATCGATACGCCCGGACATCCCGATTTCATCGCCGAGGTCGAGCGGGTGCTCGGATTGCTCGACGCCGCGGTCGTCGTCGTTTCGGCGGTCGAAGGTGTGCAGGCGCAGACGCGCGTGCTGGTGCGGGCGTTGCGGCGACTCGGTGTTCCCTTCATCTTTTTCGTCAACAAGGTCGATCGTCTCGGCGCCCGCTATCCGGAGGTGCTGGCGGCGCTTGCCGCGCAATTGCCGGTTCGTCCCATCGCCATGTCGTCCGTCATCGATGCCGGCAGCAAGCTTGCCCGGGTGGCGGCGCTCCATCCGGAATGCGAGCCACTTTTTTCGCCGCTCTGCGAGGCGCTCGGGGAAAACGACGAGGCGTTGCTTGACGACTACGTGCTCGCGCCCGATCGGCTCACCGCGGACAGGCTCCGAGACTGCCTCGCCGATCAGATGGCAAGCGGCCTGGTGCATCCCGTCTTCGCAGGAGCGGCCATGACCGGTGCCGGTATGCCTGCGTTGACCTCGGCCATCGCGACGCTATTGCCTGACCGGCAGCTCGATCCGGACGGGCCGATTGCCGGAAAAATCTTCAAGATCGAGCGCGGCTGGGGCGGGGAAAAGCTATGCTATCTTTCCCTGGCATCGGGCACGGTGCGGCTCCGGCAATATCTGGATCTGCCGAAAGGTCCGGAAAGAATAACCGCGATCCAGATCTTCGAGGCCGGCCGCCGTCATGCGGCCGAGAGCCTGCGCGCCGGGCAGATCGCGTGCGTCAGCGGCCTCACCGGCGCCCGCATCGGCGATGCGGTCGGCGGCGATCCCGTGAGCGGGCGGGTTCATTTCGCGCCGCCGACACTCGAAACCCGCGTCCTTGCCCGGCGGCATTCCGACAAGGCGGCGCTCTGGCTGGCGCTGAACCAGATGGCCGAACAGGATCCCCTGATCAATCTGCGCCGCAATGAGAATGCAGAGGAGGTCTTCGTTTCGCTCTACGGCGAGGTGCAGAAGGAGGTTGTCCAATCGACCCTGCTGACGGATTTCGGCCTTGAGGCAGGCTTCGAGGAAAGCACGGTCATCCTGGTCGAGAGGCCTGTCGGAACCGGGGCCGGCCTGCAGATCCTCTTCAAGGAGCCCAATCCCTTTCTCGCGACCATCGGCCTGCGCGTCGAGTCGCGTCCGCCCGGGACGGGCAACAGCTTCGCGCTCGAGGTGGATGTCGGGCAGATGCCCGTTGCCTTTTACCGGGCGGTCGAGGAAACCGTGTTCGAAACGCTGAAGCAGGGCATTTCAGGCTGGCAGGTCATCGATTGCCACGTGGCGATGACGGCGGCCCGGCATAGTTCGCCCGCAAGCACCGCCGCCGATTTCCGGCAACTGACGCCATGGGTGCTGGCAACGGCGCTATCGGCTGCGGGGACCGTCCTCTGCGAGCCGGTCGACCGTTTTCATCTCGAAACGCCGGCAGAAAGTTTGAGCGGCGTGCTCACCTTGCTTGCAAAATCCGCCGCGACGACGACGGATTCGGTGATTGCCGATGGCGTCGCCCGGCTCGAAGGCACCATGGCGTCTCAGATGGTCCAAAGCATCCAGCAGCAATTGCCGGGGCTGACAAGCGGGGCGGGGACTATGGAAACCGCTTTCGATCATTATGCCCCGATGGCCGGCCAGCCACGCGTCCGCCGGCGTTCGGGGCCTGATCCGTTCAACCCGGTCGAATATCTGCTGCGGCTGCGGGGGAGTGGTTGAGAGGCGCGGTTGGTCGCGAGTGTACTGGATGCCTGGCGCAGGAGCGCGAGAATCAGGATGGAGACGGTGTGCCGTGTGGCACCCCCTCTGTCCTGCCGGACATCTCCCCCACAAGGGTGGAGATCGGCAAGAAGCCATGTCCGGCCCTAAATTCACGGTTCATGCGACGGGCAGTTGTTTGGGGATGCCATTGCGGCCATCCGATCTCCCTCCTTGTGGGGGAGATGCCCGGCAGGGCAGAGGGGGGTGTCCCACGGCAAGCCGGTACGGGATCCAGCCATCGCGTGTCCGCAGGAGAGCCGATGGGGGCCGGCTCATCGTCAAAAAAGGCGGCTCCCGAAGGAGCCGCCCCTCGTTCCTCAGGCAGCCAGCGAGGCGATGTCGATGACGAAGCGGTAGCGGACGTCGCTTTTCAGGACGCGTTCATAGGCTTCGTTGACCTGCTGGATGTTGATCTTCTCGATCTCGGAGACGATGTTGTGTTCGCCGCAGAAGTCGAGCATTTCCTGGGTTTCCTTGATCGAGCCGATCATCGAGCCGGAGATACTCTTGCGGCCGGGGACCAGCGAGAAGGCGTGAACCGGGATCGGGTTTTCGGGAACGCCGACCACGACGAAGGCGCCATCCACCTTCACGAGGCCGAGATAGGCGTTCCAATCGATCTCGGCGCTGACGGTGCAGATGATCAGGTCGAACGTGCCGGCGAGCTTGGTGAAGGTTTCCGGGTCGTTGGTAGCGTAATATTCCTTGGCGCCGAGCTTCAGCCCGTCTTCCTTCTTGGAAAGGCTCTGGGAGAGGACGGTGATATCCGCGCCCATGGCCGAACCCAGCTTGACGCCCATGTGGCCGAGACCGCCCATGCCGACGATCGCGACCTTCTTGCCGGGGCCGGCGTTCCAGTGGCGCAGCGGCGAGTAGAGCGTGATGCCGGCGCAGAGCAGCGGTGCGGAGGCATCGAGCGGAAGATTATCCGGGATGGACATGACATAGCCTTCCCTGACGACGATCGAGTCGGAATAGCCGCCCTGGGTGCGTGTCTTACGGTCGGCCTCGAAATCATTGTAGGTGCCGGCGAGGCCCGGCATATACTGTTCGCGGTCGAGGTCGCGCTCGGCGCAGCCGATGCAGGAATCGACGAAGCAGCCGACGCCGACGCGGTCGCCGACCTTGAACTTGGTGACGGCGGAGCCGACCGCCGAGACGATGCCGGCGATCTCGTGACCCGGCACGATCGGATAGACGGCATTCTTCCATTCGTTGCGGACGGTGTGGATGTCGGAATGGCAGATGCCGGCGAACTTGATGTCGATGACGACGTCATCGGCATTCGGCTCGCGGCGTTCGAAGGTGAACGGGGTCAGCGGTTTGGAAGCGTCGGTTGCGGCGTAGCCTCTTGCAATAGGCATGGGAACCTTCCTTTTCGTTTTTTGGGAGGGGTTGAAGGGATGGCGGACTATTGCCCGGAACGGCGGGAGAGGGTTAGAGCGATCCTCTCAGCTTTTTGCACGATCCTGCAAAAGTGAGGCGCCCGCCTGTTTGCGAAATGGCCAAGGCACTCTAGATAGAGGCGGTATCGACGGTGTCGGCCAGTTGACAGAAAGAGTTGCCGCATGACCTTGCCTTTCAGCCCCTATCAGGAAATCGTCGACATCGCGATGCGCTTTGCACCTGGCGATGGTGAGTTCTCAACTGCGATCGGCAATCTTCACGTCAGTCGCCGGTCGAAGCCGAGCGATCCCTTGCACAGCAGCTACCGGCCCTGTTTCGCCTTCGTGCTGCAGGGGGCCAAGAGCCTGCAGCTCGGCACGGAGCAGATCAGCTACGGCACCGGCGACTATCTCCTGACCTCGCTCGATCTGCCGGTCGCCTGGCGGGTCACGGAGGCGAGCCCCGAGGTTCCCCATCTCTGCCTGGGGCTGGCGATCGATTCCGAGAAGCTGCTGGAGCTGCTCAGCCGCATCGATATTCCGCGCCCGGCCGCCCATACTGACGGGCAGCGCGGAATGGTGGTCAACGTCGCGCCGCCGGAGCTGATGGATGCCGCCGTCCGCCTGCTGCGTTTGCTCGATCGTCCAGGCGACATTCCCGCCATGGCGCCGCTGATCGAGCAGGAAATCCTTTACCGGGTGCTGACCGGACCGCATGGCGCCCGGCTGATCAACATCGCCACGGCAGACAGCCACAGCAACAGGATCGCGCGCGCCGTCGCATGGCTGAAGGAGAATTTTGCGCGGCCGCTGCGCATCGAGGATCTTGCCGACCGCGTCAATATGAGCGTGTCGTCCTTCCATCACCACTTCAAATCGGTGACGGCGATGACGCCGGTGCAGTATCAGAAGCAGCTTCGCCTGCATGAGGCGCGCCGGCTGATGTTCGTCGAGCGCCTCGATGCGGGCACCGCCGGCCACCGCGTCGGTTATCAAAGCCCGTCGCAGTTCAGCCGCGAATATAGCCGCCTCTACGGCGCCTCGCCGGCCCGCGATATCGACGGCACGCGCGAGGTCATAGCGGCGGAATAGTCCGTCGCGCGTCCTTGGGCATCCGATCATTAAAGGATGTTTGACATTTCGTGGCTAGTCTGGCGTCAAACATCCAGCAGGCCCGATGTCCGCATGACGCAAATACCATTTCTCTCCATCGTCGCGCCTTGTCATAACGAGGAAGAGGGCCTGCGCGAGTTCTGCCGCCGCGCCGCCGCCGCTGCTCATAGCGTCGCCGGCGATGCCTTCGAGGTGATTCTTGTCGACGATGGCTCGTCCGACCGCACCTGGGAGATCATTTCGGATCTGGCGGCTGATGTGCCGCAGGTGCTCGGTGTTCGTCTTTTGCGCAATCACGGCCACCAGCTGGCATCGACGGCGGGTCTTTCCGTGTCGCGGGGCGAGCGCGTGCTCCTGATCGACGCCGATCTCCAGGATCCGCCCGAGCTGCTTTTGATGATGGTGCCGATCCTCGAGCGCGGCGCCGACGTCGTTTACGGTCAGCGCACGCGCCGCCAGGGCGAAACCTGGTTCAAGCTCGCCTCCGCCTCGCTTTTCTATCGTGCGCTGTCCAGGCTCGCTTCCGTGACCATTCCGCGCGATGCCGGCGATTTCCGGCTGATGCGCCGGCGCGTCGTCGATATCCTGCTGGCGATGCCGGAGCGAGATCGTTTTATCCGTGGCATGGTCAGCTGGATCGGCGGCAGGCAGGTGGCTCTCCCCTACGAGCGCGACCCTCGTTTTGCCGGTACGACGAAATATCCGCTGCGCAAGATGATCAATTTTGCGCTCGATGCGATCACCAGTTTTTCGACGACGCCGCTGCGTATAGCCACATGGCTTGGCATGATCAGCGCCGGCGTCGCCATCGCGTTGCTCGTCTACACCTTCGTTCGCTGGTTGGAAGGCGAGACGGTCACCGGCTGGTCGTCGATCATGGCCGCCGTCAGCGCCTTCAGCGCCATCCAGCTGATCTGCATCGGCATTATCGGCGAGTATCTCGGCCGTCTCGTGCAGGAGAGCAAGAAGCGGCCGATGTTCATGATCGAGACGGTCCTGCGCGGCAGCGAACGCGCCGAGCTGTCGACGGCCTTTCCGGAGATGAGCGCCGGCGACAAACGTGCCGCGCTGGATGCGGCCTTCGCATCCGATGAGCCGCCGCAAAAGAACAGTCGGATCGGATAATGGACCATATCGCCACACCTGCTGTGGTCGCAGCCGAGCCTGAGGAATCGACTGCCAGACAGGATTCCACCATCGCGATCGTCGCTTTCGTCGCGTTTGCCGCGGCTTTGGTGGTGCTGTTTCGCTTTCCGCCGATTCTCGATTACCCCAATCATTACGCCCGGATCTGGCTCCTTTCGGGCGGGATTGGCGAGCAACCGTTTCCTAAGATCTATGCGGTCGACTGGAACCGCACCTTCACCAATGTCGGGATCGATGTTCTGGCCATCTGGCTGGGGCCGCTTGTCGGCGCCGACAGGCTGGCGCGGGCTTTGCTTTTCCTGGCGATCGTGCTGCCGCCGCTCGGCGCGATCGGCCTGCACCGCGCGCTTTTCGGCGGCCAGCACCACTGGCAGACCGCCATGCTGTCGCTCGGCTGGTGCGCCACCATGATCGGCGGCTTCATCAACTTCCAGATCGGCCTCGGCATGGCGCTCGCCTTCGCCTGCGTCGACCTCCGGCTGCAGGGCGGAAATCCCGCCCTGGTCTTTGCCTGGCGGCTTGCCGCCGCACTGCTGCTGACAGTGATGCACCTCTTCTCGCTTGGCTTCTATATGGCGATCGTCTGCGGCCTCGAATTTTCCTGGCGCGTCGACATATTGCGATCGAAGGCGGATCTCACCAGGCTCGTCGGCCGGTTGGTGCTGGCGCTTGGCGCCTGCGTCCTGCCGCCGCTCGTGCTCTATCTCCGTGCGCCAGCCTTGCCCAATGCCGGTGGCAACGGCCTTGCCCTTGCCTGGAACGATGGCGTCGTGCTGATCCTCATGAATTTGCTCTCCGCTATTACCACCTACGTCCCGCTGGTGGATGTCGTGCTGGTTCTGCCGCTGATCCTCATCTGCACGCGTGCCGCACGCGCGGGTGACATCCGCATTCATGCGGGCCTTGCCGTCGCCGCCGGCGGCCTGCTGCTGCTCTCCAGTGTTTCGCCTCGCCACATGCTCGGCACCGGATGGATCAGCTGGCGCTTTCCGATCATGACGGCGCTCGTCGCCATGGCGATGGTGTGCCCCTTCGCCAATCTCACACGCCGGCAGGCGCTGCTGCTTTCGCTCGTCATCAATCTTGCGGTCTTCGGCCGTACCGGCTGGGTCGGCTGGAACTGGTGGCTGGCACAGAAGGACGTTGCTGCCGTCGAAACTGTGCTCAAGAACGTGCCGGCCGGTGCGGCCGTTCTGCCTCTCGAGCATGACCCCGAGACGGTGAGCAGCATTGCCTACTCCAGCCGGTATTTTTTCATGAGAGAGGAAACCTTCTGGCACCTACCGACGCTTGCCGTGCCCTTCTCGCATGCTTTCGTGCCGACGCTCTTCACCGCAAAAGGCAAGCAGCCGCTGTCGGTTCTGCCAGCATGGTCTGAGATCGCTGTTCCCGAGGGCAATCTGCTGTCGATCGGCGTGCTTTCATGCCCGGCAATGATGCAGGAATATAAGGGCTTCACGCCCTATCTGTCGGATTGGCGCAGACGTTTCGATTTCGTCCTCGTCGCCAATGCCGATATCCCCGACCGCTATGTCGGCACCTTGATGCCGTCGGGGCTGACGCTGGTCGAAGATGCGGGTTTCGCGAAGCTTTATGCGATCGACAAGGCGATGCCGGCAGAGCGTGTCTCGATCCCCGCCGGCTGCGCTGCGGCATCATAGGCGCGGCTCTTCGCGGACCGATTATCCTTGGTTCAAGTCATGGTCGCGGCCGCCATCCGGTCTTCGGGTGATGCGGCTCATCAGCCGGGGAATTTCAGCGCCTTGTCGGCCCGGCATTTGGCGAGCTTTAGCTGGCGGAAGGAGAGGATGCGGGTGATGCGATCCTTGCCATCCGTTTCCACACTCATGCAGGCGCAGGCATAGCCGTAATTGCCGTTGGTTTTGACGTAATCGTGCTCGGAGATGTCGGGGATCAGTTCCATGCCTTCCACCGCGTCGGCATCGTCGCCCTGGGTCATGATCGTCCAGGTGTTCTCCGCATCCTCCAGCCACCAGTTGGCGGGCGTCGGGTTCTCAATCCAGCCGCAGCGGGTCTCGGCCGCCTGTACGTTTGCGGCGATGGCGAGGGCTGCGGTGATGACTGCGGCTGTTATTCGGTATTTCATCGGCGTTTCCTCATCGCCAGATTTCAGTTGTTGATCGCGATGATCGCCCAATGGCTTTGCTCGCAGGCGTCGTCTTCGCAGACCGCGCCCATCCAGACGGCGCCGTTCGCCAGCATGACACCGTCGCTGTTGACGAAGAGATCCTGGTATTGCTGGCGGCCGACGGCGCGGCGCGTTTCCGGCGTCACCAGATCGTCGAAATTGTCGATGAAATCTTCCGCATTCTCCACATCATAGGTCTCACCGTTGGCCTTGACGGTCAGCGGATATTCGGCAAGGCCTGCGATAGCCTCGGCATCGCCTGTGTGCATCGCTTGGACGAGCTGGCGCAGGGGCCGGTCGAAACCCGCGGCGTCGCCGTGCAGCTCCTCGATCCTGCTGTAGACGTCGCTATCCCGCGCGAAGGCGCCGGAGGCGGCGAGGAGCGTTGCCCCGAGCAGGAGAAGGGTAGGCAGGCGCGACATGGAAGGCTCCCGGCAGATGGCGTGGCGCGACATTATGCAATCGTCCGGAGCGCGCCTATCCAATTCTGGCGTCTCACCGCGCTTTCCCGTATAAAAAATCTGTCGGGGCTTCTTGACGGCCTGACCGGTTTATCGCATAAACCTCACGAACCGTACCGTACGGTACTTGCCTGGGAGCCGTGACCGTGTCCGTCGATACCGCAGAGCCGAGCGAATTTTCGCCGCGCCAGAACGCCGTTCTGGAGCAGGCGCTGCGGTTGCTTGTCGATGGCGGCGAGAAGGCGCTGACGACTTCGGGTGTGGCGCGCGCCGCCAATTGCTCCAAGGAAAGCCTCTACAAGTGGTTCGGCGATCGCGACGGGCTGCTGTCGGCGATGATTGCCTACCAGGCGAGCAAGGTGCGGACTTTCGAGCGCAACGGCGAGCGGTTGACGGCGGCGAGCCTGCACGACCATGTCGTCATTTTCGCGCGTGACCTGCTGGAGGTTCTGGCCGGCGACGTCTCGCTGGCGCTGAACCGGCTGGCGATCGGCCAGTCCAACCGCGACGGCTCGAAGCTCGGCAAGCTGCTGCTCGAACGCGGCCGCCGCCAGATCGACCGGCGGGCCATGGCGCTGATCGATGCCGGAAAGAGGGCAGGGCTGCTGCGTTTTTCCGATGCCGACGAGGCTTATCATACGCTTTACGGCCTTGTTGTTTCCGACCTGCATGTGCGCATGCTGCTCGGCGAACCCGGGCTCAAGGATACCGCACGCCAGGCGGAGAGGGCGGTCACCGCCTTCCTCCGGCTCTATGGCACGGACAAGGTTCTGGCGGAGATGCCGGTTCTCGGCTGACCCGCTTTCATGACAGTCAACAAGACAAGCAAAAGGGAAGGAACTTCAAATGCGCGTCTATTACGATCGGGATGCCGATCTCAACCTCATCAAGGCCAAGAAGGTCGCTATCATCGGTTACGGCTCGCAGGGCCGTGCCCATGCGCTGAACCTCAAGGACAGCGGCGCCGGCAACGTCGTCATCGCGCTGAAGGCCGGCTCGCCCACGATCAAGAAGGCCGAAGCCGACGGCTTCCAGGTCAAGACGGTTGCGGACGCCGCCGGCTGGGCGGACCTGATGATGATGGCAACCCCGGACGAGCTGCAGGCCGACATCTACAAGGCCGATATCGCTCCGAACATCCGTGACGGCGCTGCGATTGCCTTCGCACACGGCCTCAACGTTCACTTCGGCCTCATCGAGCCGAAGGCGACCGTCGACGTCGTCATGATCGCCCCGAAAGGCCCGGGCCACACGGTTCGCGGCGAATACCAGAAGGGCGGCGGCGTTCCCTGCCTCGTTGCCGTTCACCAGAACGCTTCCGGCAATGCGCTTGAACTCGCTCTCTCCTACGCCTGCGGCGTCGGCGGCGGCCGTTCGGGCATCATCGAAACCAACTTCCGCGAAGAGTGCGAAACCGACCTCTTCGGCGAACAGGTCGTTCTCTGCGGCGGTCTCGTCGAGCTCATCCGCGCCGGGTTCGAAACGCTCACCGAAGCCGGTTACGCTCCCGAAATGGCCTATTTCGAGTGCCTGCATGAAGTGAAGCTGATCGTCGACCTGATCTATGAAGGCGGCATCGCCAACATGAACTACTCGATCTCGAACACCGCCGAGTGGGGTGAATATGTCTCCGGTCCGCGCATCATCACCGCCGAGACCAAGGCCGAGATGAAGCGCGTCCTCAAGGACATCCAGACCGGCAAGTTCACTTCCGACTGGATGCAGGAATACCGCGCCGGCGGCGCACGCTTCAAGGGCATCCGCCGCCTGAACGACAGCCACCAGATCGAGGAAGTCGGCACGAAGCTCCGCGCCATGATGCCCTGGATCGGCAAGAACAAGCTGGTCGACAAGAGCGTGAACTAAGCGGTTCCGGTGAAATAAAACGGGAGGTCGGAGTGAAAGCTCCGGCCTCCTTTGCTATTGGTGCGTCTGTTGTCGAAGCTGATATTGGATCTGGCGTGTTTGAAGCGATCATGCGGTCGGCAAAGAAGGACCTGGAAGATGGTCTTGGAACCCTCTATCCCGCATTCCTGGAATATCCCTTCCCGTCGTCCCTGGACGCTTCGCCGTTGCGCGACGCCGAGAAAATTCTTACCGCACTCAAGTCCGCGCCTTTGTGCGAGATCCAGGCGGCGGAGCTGGCCGAGTATGCGGCAAGTGCGATAACGACGGTCGGCTCGGCCGATGATTTCAAGCATTTCCTGCCGCGTATCCTGCATTGTGCCGTCCTCAGCCCATCCTCGTATGGTTTCGAGCCGCCGATCATCGCTTCCAAGCTTTTATTGTGCGACTGGCAGCAATGGCCGATAGCCAAACAGACAGCTGTCGCGAATTTTTTCTACTCGGCGTGGGCCTATAAGAGACTGCTGGATCCTGATTTCGATGCGTCGGCTTGGGACTGGATCGTGGCGCTGGCAAGACTCGATCTGCAGTTCGAGGCATGCCTTGATCTATGGCTGAAACAGCCGACGCCGAACGCTTTCATTCAGCTTGCCGGTGCCGATCTTCAAAGCCTCTACCGGGGCAACGGTTTTTGGCAGGATGTCGCGCGGGAAAAGCGCGATCTCGTCCTGGAATGGTTCAAGGGGGATGTGATTGAGAATGCATTCATCGGGCTGATCGATGCGATACCGCCGCAACGGCACTGGATTGTCGATCGCCTCCTCGATGAAATCAGAGAATTGCGACGTCTGCCTTCTCGCGTTGGGGCGCCGGAGTGAGAAAATAGACGTGATGTCCCGCCGGCGCGAAAGCTCCGGCCTTTATCGTTGCGCGTCGATGGTGAGCCAGGGGGTCGGCTTGCCATCATATCCGCCGCCGTCATATTGGCGTATGGCGATATTCCGCCAGCCGCCTTTCGTCAAAAGCTTAGACAGCCATTCGGCGGAGGGATAGTTGTAGTAACGCCCGAAGCCGTCATGGCCCTCCGCATCTCCCGCTTTGAAGCTTGCGTGAAGGAGGCCGCCGGGCCGCAAGGCGCGGCGGATGCGGGAGAAGACGTCGGGCAGTTCAGGCCTCGGGACGTGGAGAAGGCTCGCATGCGCCCAGATGCCGTCGAAGGCGCTGTCGGCGTCGAGCTCTTGGAATAGCATGACCCTGACCGGCCTGCCGATCAACCGTTCCGCCTGTCTTGCCAGCTCGGCCGAGCCATCGGTCGGCGTCACGTCGAAACCTTGCGACAGCATGTAGGCGCTGTCCTGCCCGCCGCCGCAGCCAAGTTCGAGGATTACGCCACCCGGCGCAAGACCGGCGAGGAAGGCTTCGAGCTGTTGCTTGGGCAGGCTGCGCGCCCGATTGGCATATGTCTCGGCGTTTTCCGCGTAAAAGGCGGAGGTCGTGTCACGAGGCATGCGGGTCGGCCGTTCGGGGACGTCGGTTGGATTGGAGATGTCTTTCGGGAAGCCGGTCGGCGCCGATGATGTCGATGACGAGGATGCCGTCCGGTATTTCGCGGTAGAAAGCAACATGGCGCATGTGGAGGAGGCGGCGAAGGCCGGCGCCGAGTTCGTCGCACTCGTCTCCCATGGAGGGCACGCGCGAAAGAAGCACGAAAATCCTGTCCCAATCGAGAAGATAGGCATCCGCCTGCGCCTCGCCGAAATGCAGGCTGGCATATTCGTCAATGCCTGACAGCACGGCGTCCGCGGTTCGGGTCAGCCTATAGGTGGTTGTCACGCAGTTTCGCCTTCGTTTCCAACAGGATGTCGGCAATGCGCCGGTCGCTGATGCCGCTCTCCTCAGCCAGCCTCAGAATCTCACGTATTTCGTCGTCATCAAGCTTGCGATGATCCTGGTCCTTCAGGATGAGTTCCGTCAGATATGTGCTGGCACTCTCGTATCTGCCGCTTGCGACACGGCGCGCGACGTAATCCGCCAGATTATCCGGAAGCGAGATCGTCATTTTCGCCATTGAATTTGCTGCCGCCCGTCCATGCCGGCTTTCAGCTGTCCCTGATGCCAGATTACCATTCCCTCCACTGTGATAGAAGCGTTAACCGCCGCCGTCGAGCACTTGGGTCACATGAAGGTCAGTCTTTTTTATCGATGTAGAGGACGCGCTCGAGGCCCTTGAAATGGGCATCGCATGTCAGGATATCGGCATTGTGGCTCGGCCGTCGCATAGATGATCGTGTCGGCGGTGGCGAGTTTGTGGGCTGTCGATATTTCGGCGGCAAGGCGGGCAAGCGTCGCGCCGAGGGGCACCTCCACGCATCTTGCGGTGTGCATGTTGCCGGCCCCGGCGGCTTTTGCGGGCGACGCGGAAAGCGGCGCCCACCATGTCGGTGTTGACGCCGCCTTCGCGTGGAGCGTCCGTGGTTCAGGCCGGGATAAGGCGCGTCCAGCCACGCTCATCGTTCGTTACGCCTTTCTGCAGACTGACGAGCTGCTGGCGCAGTTCGCTGGTCAATTTGCCGGTCTGTCCGTCTCCGACCAGAAACTCGCCACCGGCATGTCGAACCAGGCCGATGCCCGCCAGGACCGCGGCAGTGCCGCAAGCGAAGGCTTCGACGAGCTTGCCACTGGCAGCATCGGCCTGCCATTCCGCGAAGGAGTAGGGACGCTGCTCGACGCGCAAGCCCTTTTCTCCAGCGAGCGTGATTACCGAGGCCCGGGTGATACCCGGCAGGATCGTGCCGCCCAGAGGCGGGGTGACCACCGATCCGTCATTCATGACGAAGAAGACGTTCATGCCGCCGAGTTCCTCGACCCAGCGATGCTCTGCTGCATCCAGGAAGACGACCTGATCGCAATCCTTCTTCGCGGCTTCCGCTTGCGCCACGAGGCTGGCTGCGTAGTTTCCGCCGCATTTTGCAGCACCGGTGCCGCCGGCGGCTGCGCGGGTGTATTCGGTCTCGACCCATAGGGAGACCGCCTTCGCGCCGCCTTTGAAGTAGGCGCCGACCGGAGAGGCGATGATGCAGAAGATATATTCCTGCGCCGGACGAACGCCGAGGAACGCCTCGTTGGCGAACATGAAGGGGCGAAGGTAGAGGCTGGCGTCGCCTGATGGAATCCAGGCCTTGTCAACGCGGACCAGTTCTTCGACCGCCTTCAGGAAGAGTCCTTCGGGCACGGGAGGCATTGCCATGCGGGTCGCCGACTGCGCGAAGCGGCGGGCGTTCTCTTCAGGCCGAAAGAGCAGAATCCGGCCATCATCCGCCTTGTAGGCTTTCATGCCCTCGAAGATTTCCTGAGCGTAGTGCAGCACGGCGCTCGCAGGATCGAGCTCCAGAGGGCGCCTCGGTGTAACCTTCGCATCGTGCCAGCCCTTGTCGGCAGTCCATCGTGCCAGGACCATATGATCCGTGAAGACCTTGCCGAAGCCGGGCGTCTCCAGAGCTTGGATGCGGTCAGCGTCGGAGACGGGAGACTTGTGGAGTTCGATTTTGATTTCAGGAGAGGCCGACGTCACGGTCATTGCTGGCACCTTGATAGTACATTGAATAGTGGCGGCGACACTACTGCCGCCGGGCTGGTTTTGGAAAGGTCTGAATCAGCCGGTTTCGGCTTTGATCAGAGGAATAATCGCTTGAGGTGACCGACGTCGAGCAGCAAATTCGGGTTGAGCGTGTCACCATGACAAGAAAATAGGTCAGTATTGTTGACATAAATTACCCGGCATGGTCTGCTGGGGGAATAGAAAAATATGAGGAAACCCCATGCTGAACTGGGACACGATGTTTGCGTCGCGCTCGTCGCGTATGCGCGCATCCGAAATCCGCGAGCTGCTGAAGCTTCTCGACCGGCCCGATATCATTTCCTTTGCCGGCGGCATTCCGGATCCGGCGTTGTTTCCGGCTGAGGAATTCCAGCGGGCCTACGCCGATATCTTCTCCGGCGCCGCCGTCAATTCGGCGCTGCAATATTCCGTCAGCGAAGGCTACAAGCCGCTGCGCGAATGGCTGGTCAGGCAGATGGTCGATCTCGGCATTCCCTGCGAACTCGACAATGTCTTCATTGTATCAGGCTCACAGCAAGGGCTGGATTATCTCGGCAAGCTGTTCCTGTCGCCTGGTGATACCGCGCTGGTGACATGGCCGACCTATCTCGGCGCGCTGCAGGCTTTCAACGCCTATGAACCGGCTTATGACCAGCTGACGCCGAACGGCAACCGGACGCCAGAGTCTTATCGTGCGGCCGCTTCCGCTGCCGGCGGCAAGGTAAAGTTCGCCTATCTCTCCGCCGATTTCTCCAATCCCACAGGCGAAACGGTCGACCTCGCCGGCCGCAAAAAGGTACTGGCGCTTGCCGAGGAGCTGGATATCGCCCTCATCGAGGATGCAGCCTACCAGTCGCTGCGGTATGACGGCGATCCCATCCCGCCGATCCTGGCGCTCGAGATTGCCGAGAAGGGCCATATCAACGATACGCGCACGATCTATTGCGGCAGCTTCTCGAAGACCCTGGCGCCCGGCCTTCGTGTCGGCTTCATCGTCGCCAATGCATCCGTCATCCGCAAGCTGGTGCTGATGAAGCAGGCGGCCGACCTGCATTCCTCGACGATCAACCAGATGGCGATATCGGATGTCGCCGAGCGCGGCTTCGATGCGCAGGTCGCCAAGATCAAGGCGGCCTACAGCCATCGGCGCGACTGCATGCTGGCGGCGCTCGAGAAATATATGCCCGAGGGCACGAGCTGGACGAAGCCGGAAGGCGGCATGTTCATCTGGATCACGCTGCCCGAGGGCATGGACGGCGCCAAGCTGCTCGCCAAATCGCTCGAAACCGCCAAGGTTGCCTTCGTGCCCGGCAAGGCCTTCTTCGCCGACGGTTCCGGCGTCAACACCTTCCGCGTCAGTTTCTCCTGCGCCAACGAACAGATGATCGAGGACGGCATCGGTCGGTTGGGCGCGCTGATTTCGGCGGAGATTGATAGCTGAGCAGGGTTAGGTGGCAAGCGGGACGCTGCCACGATTCTCTTCTCCCCGAGGGGAGAAGAGAGGAGCGCGCCGCTTGCCCTCCGTCACTCCTATAAGCGTTTCAGGTTGCAGTCAGCCAGAAAGAACGCCCATCAAAAGATCGTCGTCCAGCCCTCGTTTGCCGTCTCGCTCTTGCCGTAGCCGACCCGGTCGGCCACGGCGCCGTCGGCATTGCGCAGGATGATGTCGCCGCCTCTGTTGGCAAGCTGTGGGCCGCCGGCGGCGGCATCGAGCGCTATGGTGTGCAGCTCGCCCGCCGCAAGCGTTCCCGACAGCGTCTGGGTCCGGCCGTTTTCGTCCTCCAGTTTCCAGCCGTTGAGCGATGTCTCCATGTCGGAGCGGTTGATGAGCGTGACCGTTTCGGCTTCCACGCCGCCTGCGCCGTTCACCGGGTTGATCAGCGCGGCGATGATGCGCAGCGACGAGGCGACGACCGGCTGCGGCCGGCGGGTGCCTTCGCCGCGGCCCTGGCCGCCGCGGTTTTCGGAAACCGGATGGCCGGTCGCCGCATCGGTGTTCCAGTTCTGCGACTGGAAGCAGAGGAAGATCGCCGCCCATTCGTCGGTATCGTTGAAATGAACGAGCAGGGCGCCATCCTGGTTCGGTCCGTTGGTGGCCTTGAAGCTGCCGCCGTCGCCCTGGTTCATGTGGATGTCGTGGATGCCGTTGCCCGGCTCAAAACGGAAATACTGGTCCGGCTTCTCGTGCTCGGGCCCCCAAGCCTCCCCGAAGGCGTAAAAATGCACGTCGGTATCGGCAATGCCTTCCTGGACGATCGGCTCGATGAAATCGCGGAGATCATTCTTCGGGCCGGACAGTTGGAAGGGCGCGACATTCATGTCCTCGCGCTCGATCAGCCCGCCGCGAACATAATCGATCGCCAGCTCCGGATGGTCCTTGCGGATGTCGGTCAGGCCCATCGGCAGGGCTTCCAGCGCCTCGGTCAGCGCCCCGTGCTTGAAATCGACGATGTTGGCGTAGAGCAGGTCGTGCGGCGATTCCTTGGAGCGGACGTTGAGCGCGATGCGGTAGCTGACACCGTTCGCCTCGATGCGGATCTCGATATGGGGATCGTTGTCGTCGTCGAGGGCGAGTGCGCTCGCCGTACCCTTCAGGACCTTGTAATTCTTCAGCATGACGAACCTCGCGGGTTGAGCGGGGTCGCAAAGTAACACGGCGAAAGTGCATCTTTTGTGACGTCTGTCTTTCGCCGTGCAATGTCGCGGTGCGTTATTGCTGGATGTGCGGGCCGAAAAGCTCGAGATCGGCTTCGCCAAGTCTGTCGCTAACCGTATTCAGCTGGTGCCAGTAGGGATAGATCACCGGCGGCAGGCTGACGGCGTCGAGGCGCTTGCGCTCCTCGTCCGTGAGCTTCAGCTCAGCGGCGGCGATGTTGTCGCGGAACTGGGCTTCGGTGCGCCCGCCGATGATGACCGAGGTCACCGCCTTGCGGCCGATCAGCCACGCAAGTGCCACTTGAGCGGCGGAGACGCCGCGCTCCGCGCCGATTGCCACCAGCGTCTCGACGATGTTCCACAGGCGGTTCTCGTCGCGGATCGGCGGTTCGGTCCAGCCGGCGAACTGGCGCGTGCCCTCCGGGGCCGCCTGGTTGCGGCGGTGCTTGCCGGAGAGCAGGCCGCCGGCAAGCGGGCTCCAGACCAGCACGCCGAGGCCCTGGTCGATTGCGATCGGCAGCAGCTCGTATTCTGCGTCGCGGGCTTCCAACGTATAGTGGATTTGCTGGCTGACGAAGCGCTGGTACCTGTGCTCGTTGGCGATGCCAAGCGCCTTCATAATGTGCCAGCCGGAATAGTTCGAGCAGCCGACATACCGCACTTTGCCCTGTTTGATCAGGGTGTCGAGGGCTTCCATCGTCTCTTCGAGCGGCGTCTGGCCGTCCCATTCATGCACCTGATAGAGGTCGATGACATCAGTCTTGAGGCGTTTGAGGCTCGCCTCGCATTCGCGGATCAGGTGGTAGCGCGACAGGCCCTGGTCGTTCGGGCCATCGCCCATGCTGAAGCGGGCTTTGGTGGCGAGCAGCACGCCTTGCGGCCGCTTGCCGCCGAGCACCTCGCCGATGATGTTTTCGCATTCGCCTGATGAATAGGCATTGGCGGTGTCGAGCAGGTTGATGCCGGCATCGATGCACATATCGATCATCTTGCGGGCCTCGGAAACGCCGAGGTCGCCGACGGTCTTCGCCCAGCCGACGCCGCCGAAGGTCATCGTGCCCATGGTCAAAGTCGAAATCTTCAGGCCGGAACGGCCAAGCGAACGATATTCCATTGAAACTCCTCCTTCATCGAAACGTGATTGACGTACCGCGAAGCGGCACAATGGCAAATGGCAGGGTGTTCACGCCTGCGTGAGCCGCTTGCGCTTGTGCAGGCCGGCGTACCCATAGCGATTCCAGAAATTGGAGGCGTGATCAACCCATTGTCGACAGTGCGACAAGCCATAAAGGAGCGCGCTGAATCCAGGCCCGGCGGCAGCGGCCCGCTGTCACATCGCTGTAAAGGACCCCTAATAAGGGAGGGGTATCGAAATCGAGGATCCTTCCCATGAAAACGATCGTTTCCGCCGCAGCACTTGTCGCTGCGAGCCTTTTTGCCATTCCGGCTTCCGCCGCAAACCTCGTTCTCTACACCAGCCAGCCGAATGAAGACGCGCAGGCGACGGTCGATGGGTTCATGGCCGCCAATCCCGATATCAAGGTCGACTGGGTACGCGACGGCACGCCGAAGATCGTCGCCAAGCTGCAGGCCGAGATCCAGGCCGGCAACCCGGTCGCCGACATCCTCCTGATCGCCGACGTGGTGACGCTGGAGCGCCTCAAGGAAGACGGCAAGCTGCTCGCCTACAAGTCACCGGAGGCTGCTCAGTACGACGCCGCCCTCTATGACGCCGACGGCTATTATTACTCGACCAAGCTGATCACGACAGGCATCATGTACAACACCTCGGCGGCGATGAAGCCGACGAGCTGGAAGGACCTGACCAAGCCGGAGGCCAAGGGCCTCGTCACCATGCCGAGCCCGCTTGCCTCGGGTGCGGCCCTTATTCACGCCCAGACGCTCGCCGCCGTTCCCGGCCTCGGCTGGGATTTCTACAAGTCGCTCGCTGAAAACGGCGCAATCGCTGCCGGCGGCAACGGCGCCGTGCTGAAGTCGGTCGCCTCGGGCGAAAAGGCCTATGGCGTGGTCGTCGATTACCTGCCGATCCGCGAGAAGGCCAAGGGCGCTCCCGTCGAGTTCGTCTTCCCGAGCGAAGGCGTCTCCGCCGTCACCGAGCCGGTCGGTATCCTTGCCAGCAGCAAGAACGCCGAAGCCGCCAAGAAATTCGTCGATTACGTGCTCTCCGAGAAAGGCCAGGAGGGCTTCCTGAAGCTCGGCTATATCCCGGCCCGCAACGACATGAAGGTTCCGGAAGGTTTTCCGGCGCGCGATACCATCAAGATGCTGCCGATCAAGGCGGCCGAAGCATTGAAGAATGCCGATCAGGACCTCAAGACCTTCTCGGGCATCTACGGTTCGAACTGATCCTTTCATGCACGGATATGTCAGAACCGGAAACAGCCAGCCTGCCTGGCTGTTTCCTTTTGTCGTCATCACAGTCCTGATCCTCAGCGTGCTGCCGCTCGCCCGCCTTGCCATGGTCGGGATATCAGCCTTTGCCAATGGCGGCGTGATCGATGTGCTGAGCGCGCCGTCGCTCTGGGCGGCGACCTATTACACTGTCGTCACATCAATTCTGGGCACGATCATCTCGCTTTTCATCGGCTGCCTCTTCGCCTTCCTGCTGACGCTGACCGATATTCGCGGCAAGGGGCCGCTCAGCTTCTTCTTCGTGCTGCCGATGATGATCCCGCCGCAGGTGACGGCGCTTGCCTGGGTGCATATGTCGGGTCCATCAAGCCCGCTGTTGAAGGCGCTCTCGCTTGCCCCGCCGCTCGGCTCGCCGCAGCCGCTCTATTCGGTGGGCGGCATTGCGCTGCTCTATGGCGTGCAGCATGCGCCGCTGGTCTACCTCGCGCTCCGGGCCGGGCTGATGACGCTGCCGCGCGACGGCGTCGAGGCGGCGCGGCTGTCCGGCGCTTCCAGTCTGCGGGTGTTCAGCGATATCATCCTGCCCTTGTCGCTGCCCGGCATCATCGCCGGGGCGGCGATCTCCTTCGTCTCCTGCACCGGCAATTTCGGCATTCCCGCCATTCTCGGCATTCCCGCCTCGATCTTCACGCTGCCGACCTTGATCTTCACCAAATTCTCAGCCTTCACCAGCCGCACCTTCGGCGATGTCGCCGTGCTCTCGGCGATCATCGCCATCATCTCGGTCGTCGGGCTGATGATCCAGGACCGGGCGCTGCGCGGCCGCGATTACCGCGTCATCGGCCTGTCGGGCGCGAGTGCCGCCTTCGAACTCGGCGCCTGGCGCCTGCTGTTCACACCGCTGCTCTGGGTCATCCTGTTCTTCATGCTGGCTGCACCCTTCTTTGCGCTGGTTGCCGGCGCGCTGGTGCCGGCCTATGGTGTGCCGCTCACCTTCAAGACCATGTCGCTGCATGCCTTTCAGGAGATCCTGTTCCGGCAGGCGGTCACGCGCACGGCCTTCGTCAATTCGCTGTCGCTCGCCAGCGCCACCGCCGTTGGTCTCCTCATGATGACGGTGCTTGCGGCCTATGCCCTGACGCGGCGCAGGGACGCGCTGTCGCGCATCGTCTCCAGCCTGATCGAAATACCTTATTCGCTGCCCGGCATCGTCATGGCGGTGTCCTTCATCCTCGTCTTTGCCGCGCCGATCCCGCTCCTCAACGTCTCGCTCTACGGCACGATCTGGATCATCCTGATCGCCTATTTCTCCTCCTTCTTCGCCGTCAGCCTGAAGCCCGTGGTCAGCGCCTTCCATCAGCTCGATCCGGCGCTGGAAGAGGCCGCACGGCTTTCCGGCGCCGGCTTCTTCCGCCGGCTTTTCGATATCATTGTGCCGCTGATTGCGCCGGCCGCCGGCGCTTCCGTCATCCTCGTCTTCCTGATCGCCTGCAACGAGCTGACGATCTCGGCACTGCTCTGGTCGGCCGGCACCCAGACGCTCGGTGTCGCCATCTACAATCTCGACGACAGCGGTAGCTCGGATCTTGCCTCGGCGCTCTCGGTGCTTGTCGTCCTCATGGTCGTCGTCATGATGCTGTTGCTCGAGTGTCTCGCCAAACGCCTGCCGAAAGGGGTGGTCCCATGGCGCAACTGATCCTCAACCGGGTGGCCAAGGATTTCGGCACCGGGCGGGCCGCCGTCAGCGATTTTTCGCTCGATGTGCGTGAGGGCGGCTTCCTGGCGCTGCTCGGTCCTTCCGGCTGCGGCAAGACGACGGTGCTGCGGATGATCGCCGGTTTCGAGACGCCGACCGATGGCTCGATCCATCTCGGCGAGCGGCTGCTGGCCGACGCATCTCAGTCGCTGCCGCCTGAGAAGCGCAACATGGCGATGGTTTTCCAGTCCTATGCGCTGTGGCCGCATATGAGCGTCGCCGACAATGTCGGCTATCCCCTGAAAGTGCGCGGCATATCAGGCGAGACCTACCGGGCGAAGGTGCGCGATGCGCTTGGCACCGTCCGGCTTGCCGATTACGCCGAGCGGCGGCCGACCGATCTCTCCGGCGGCCAGCGCCAGCGCGTGGCGCTCGCGCGCTGCCTGGTGACCTCGCCCGACGTCGTGCTGCTCGACGAGCCGCTTGCCAATCTCGACCGGCACCTGAAGCAGGAGATGGAGGAGACGTTCCGCGAGTTCCACCAGCGCTCGGGTGCTGCGATGATCTACGTCACCCACGACCAGAGCGAGGCGATGGCGCTGGCAACCGACGTCGCCGTCATGTCGGAGGGCCGGCTGCTGCAGGTGGCGTCGCCGGCCGAAATCTACGCCCGGCCGGAAGGGCGCATCGTCGGCGGGCTGATCGGACGCGGCGCGATCCTGACGCTGCCTGTCATGGGCGGCGAACGCCAGCTGGAGTGGGACGAGCTTGAGGATGCGCTCCAGGCCGCCAATACCGACGGCGTCGATATCCTGGTGCGACCGGAGGATGTGATCATCGGCGGCGAGGGGGCTCCCGCGATTGTCGAATCCGTGCTTTTCGAGGGCGAGCGCTACGCCGTCAAACTCACGCTCGGCAACGGCCAGACGCTGCGCGCCTATAGCCGCGTCGTCGTCGAGGCCGGTGAAACCGTGCACGCCGTCATCCGCGCCGGCTGGCGGCTTTAAGCCTTACGAACCTTCAAGAAGAAGCAGGCCTTCTTCAGTCCAGCTGTCACCTTGAATATCCGACTTAACGAAACCGTAGGAGGCAAGGACTTCGATCGCTAGCTCGCCGGCGTGCATCGCTTTGTGGTCCAGAAAGCCATTGCCGCGGCTGAGGTATTGCTCGCACATCCACGCCAGCGCTTCCAGGATCTCTTTCTCTTTGGGGGTCATGATTTTCGCGACTCCAGAACATCCAGAATTCATAAGCAATACAGAAGACATTACATGACTGTTCTAACCGCTGCCACCGCTCGTCGAGCTGACACACAGCTCACTGCGTCCGGGATGCAAGCGGGTGGTTATTCGCATATTTCTTGCGTCCGCCACCTTTTCCTGCGGCAATTGCCGGATAAGGTACGGTCCGCAACCGGACTCCTGCCATGTCGCTTCGCCTCGCCACCTTCAATGTCGAAAATCTGCTGACCCGTTTCGATTTCACCGGCTTTCGCAACCAGCTGCGCCAGGACCGCGTCATCAAGCTTTTCCAGGTGTCGAGCGAGGGCGTCTACCAGCAGCTCGAGCAGGCCCGCGTGATCGCCGCGACCGACGACACGCGGCAGATGACGGCGCTGGCGATCGCTATCTAACGTCAGATAAACTTCCACAGGCCGTAGATCGAATTTGGCAACAAGTCTATTAAACTTCTCTCGCTCTTAGAAATTCGCGCACGTTAACCTTGGTTAAAGTTCGTTTTTGTTTGATGTAAATACAATCGTGCTCCTACGAGCATATATTTAGTCATCATAACTTTATCAAAATCTTGGCTATTAATACATTTCCGGACCGTTCTTCGAGTGGTGGTATTTCACAATGTGTTGCAAATTCTGGTTGACATCGTAACTATAATTCATCATGAATTGTGATTGTAATTGCAAATGCGAGTGGGGGAGGCGTGTTTGTAGTTTTATTTTCTTTGCGCTGAAGTATCGTTTCCGGAAACAACTGTCTGAAATCAAGAGATGCGTCGTCACGCAGCGCATTCGCGTGCGCATGATTTGTGAGCAATCCCGCTTTACCCCGGCTGTTATTCAGGATTTTGTCGGTGCGGATGTGAGCTGAAGCAGGAGATTATTGCAGCTATGACGCAGTCTCAAAGCGCACGAGTCTGGGCCAGCCGCGCCTTCATGGATCCAACGCGGATCAAGGGGTTTACCGCTGATCCGTTGCCAACGGGCATGAGCCTCGGCCAGATGGCCGAATTGAATCAAGCCGGCGAGCCGATGTCTGCCGAGCATTTTCCAACCGAGATCTTTGCCATATATCCGGACAAGAAGGAAAAGAAGCAGGCTGATCTCGTGCTTGCTGCCGGTGCGGTGGTGGTTTCGGCGGCCTGCGCGGATGTGCTGCGGCAATTCGATCTCGGCCATTCCTCGCTCTATCCAATCAAGCTTTTGCAGCATGACCGCAAGACGCCGGTCGAAGGCGAGTATTTTTGTCTCAACATCGGGGAGCGCAAGGATACGTTCCTGCGCGAGCACTCGCCGCTCGTAAGGGTGCTCGGCAGTGGACGTATGAGGATGCCACCCAACCTGCACGACGACGATGTGGTCGTCAGCCCGGCCGCGTTAGAGGGGCCTGACCTGTGGGTGAGTCCACCGTTGATCCGCATGTTTTTCCTGAGCGACCGTCTTACGCAGGCTCTGCGAGCGGCAAAAATGGGTAGGGTCTTTGGTTTTCGTGCCTGCCGCGTCGTCAAAGCAGACTAATTGGGGCTCTCTGAGGGGGACAGATAAATGGCAGTGCCTTTTGCATTCCAAATACATCATATCTTTCCCGTGGAATTGTTGCTTGACCCGACGATTGCCGAACGGCTGGCATCGTTGCTTGCCGAAACTAATTTCACAATGGATATGGCTGGCAACGAGATCGCACTTTTCAGCGATCCCCAAGACGCGGCCTATGTGCGGGCACTCACAGGCGTGGATGGAAAAAATATTTACTATGAGAGCGGTTTCGGGAGTTCGCTGCACATAGGTAGCCATCCAGGTTACACCCAATTTCTAATCTTAGAGATCGATACGATTTTAGATTCGAGCGCTAGCCCCCAAACGCAGCTCGCTAAAGTGTACAAACTCCATTTCTTTGCAAGACAGTTGAGTCAAGGACTTGTCACTATTGAAGGACAGACCCTGGGCGTGATGGGCACGACTGAGTATGCGGCTAATCTTGCCAGCGCATATGACAGTTGGACAGTAACTGACACCTCATTGGAAGCCTACATTACCGGGCTGGATAGGACGTTGACGGATGTCGGGGTGGATCACAATTTGCAGGCACGGCTGGATGCGGTCACTTCTTTAATAAACCATGCGCATGACGCCGGCCATCTCACAATTGATCAATATAATATAGCAATCTCCCGCATTTCGACGGTGCAACTCGGTCTCAGCGAATCGGGGGGGTATCAAAATGATCTGAGTGGGCAGATTGAGGCTAACAAGGCTATAACGCAGATCAGTATTGTCGCGAATTTTGAGGTCAAGAATAACCTCGGCAGCGATGTAAGTATAAAGGAATTCTTGTCGTATTACATCACGAACTTTGCGGTATCGGAGGATGGATACCTCGATGCCAACCAGTTCGACAAGGCGATGGCAGACATTTCGAATTTCTCGAATCTGTTGGCGGGTGTTTCCGACAGACTGCCCGGCGATCTGTCTCATCTTGACCAGGCTACTATCGACCGGATGGCAGCAATTCTCGATAGTAAGCTTGTTGGGCTGGGCGGCGGGCTTCTGGGCGACACAGTGGAATTCCTCAATCTGTCTTATGACGCCATCAAAACCGGTATACAGACCGGGGACTGGAGCGATTTGGTAGGGGTCATCGCCAACTATGGCGTTTCGGCGGCTCTGAGCGCTGTGGCAATAACGACCACGGTTGCTATTGCAGGCGAGTTTTCTGTGGCCGCCGCAGCCGTTGTAGCAGCCGCCTGGGCAGTCGGTGGCGTTATCGATGCGATTTCCAACGGCGCGCAGTTGCTCCATAAGATTCTAACGGACCTTGGGCTACTCGATCCCAATGATCTGCCTGGGTGGTATACGGCTCTCTCCTTGCTGTTCAATCCGCCTTCCTGCGAACCTCTTGTCATTGATCTGGACGGGGACGGTATCGAACTCACAAGCCTTGGTGCCTCAACGGCCTACTTCGACCTTGACGGCGATGGCTTCGCTGAACGGACTGGTTGGGTTGGACCAGATGACGGGCTGTTGGTCTTGGACGAAAACGGAAACGGGCGCATTGATGATATCGCCGAGTTGTTTGGTTCCCAGACCTCCTTTGGATATCAGGAGTTGCGTCTCCTCGATAGCAATGGCGACAATGTCATCGATGCAAACGATGCCGCGTTCCATTCCTTGCAGATATGGAAAGATGCAAACGGCGATGGTTCGTCGTCGTCCGACGAGCTTCACTCCCTGACGGACTACGGTGTCAGGTCCCTTAGTCTTGAGGCTTCTCCTTCCGGAGCAATGTTAAGTGGCAACAGGGTTCTCAGCACAAGCCACGTCACCTGGAACGATGGTGCCGTAACACAATCCGCCGAAATTGTATTTGCACTTTCGCAGTTTCAAAGCAGCTACATTGTGCCAGAGAACTTCGCATACAGCGCTGACGTGTATGATCTGCCGAAGCTTGCCGGCTACGGCGACGTCCCCGGCTTGTGGGTCGCGATGACGCAGGATAGTTCGCTCAAGGCCGAGGCCCAAGCTTTGATCGAGGTCGCCCGCAGTGGCAACTTCAGCGAATTCCTCGGCGGGATGGACCATCTTCTCTTCAATTGGGCGGACGTCGAGAACGTTCAGTGGATGGAGGAAATCGACAATCTCCTTGTTTATTTTGCCTACGATCCCGACAAACTGGCCGATTATCTCGGGGATGGATACGGAAACTCCTCCAGTCCACCGATACCTAAGGGATACGTGTTCTCACCGGAAAACATAGATCCTGGAAAGCTTCATGATTGGTTGGAAGAGAACAATCTGGCTTTGGCACCAGGCTCGTTCGCGAACGGCCTTGGTCTTAAAGGAATGATACTGAACCCAACAGCAACGTTCACCTCTTCAGGTGGACGGGGTGGGACCCAAATCTTCCTTTCGCCAAGCGACGAGGAAGACGAACTTCCCTCCATTCCCGCTCCGGCACTGGCCCTTCTGCAAAAAATGATGGGCCAAGACTATCGCATCGCGGGCAATTTCATAGCCCCCGGATCCATTATGGTTGGAGAACCAACCTCCCAGAACGCGACGGCGCTGATGAAATCGTTCTCGGAGTTGAAGGATTATTATACTGCTCACTTCCTCGCTCAATCTGCTTGGTCTGTCATCGCGCGGGAAGGGCTCGGAGCAGACCTGGGTTCACTCGCACCGTTCAAACATATTTTCATCAACCCGCTGAACCAGCACATTTGCGGGGATGTCAGAAGCTTCGCACTTCAACTAGTTGAGATGTTCAGATCCCATAGCTTGGGCTCAGACTCCAGCGCGCTCGCGCTTCTGTCTGTATTTAAAGATGAAATGCCGTCGCTGGCATCGCAGGTCGTAGAGCTATTCGATGACATTGATCGCTCCTTCATAGTCGAAGCATTCGACCTGAATTCGATTGTCGAGGGAACGAATGATGGAGAGTCGCTGAGCACTAGTGTCGCTGCCCTTATGGCAGGTCGTGATGGCAACGATAGTCTGACAGGCAGCGGCGGAAACGACACGCTGTCAGGTGGCAGAGGCGATGACAGTCTCTTTGGACTGAACGGCAATGACACTTACGTCTATGCCCGCGGTGACGGCAACGATACGATCACGGAGGCTGCCAACAAAGGCACCGCCGATATGCTGAGGCTCATCGATCTGAACCCGTCCGACGTTACCCTGGCAAGCAACGGCAATGACGTCACCTTTATTATCGCCGAAAGCGCAGCGGGTGCCGGTGACGCTGGTTCGGTGCTGGTGAAGGATACCGTCGACGACTGGTTCAGCCAAGGCATCGACCAGGTGGTCTTCGCCGACGGCACCGTGTGGAGCCGCTCTGACATTCGCACTAGGCTGCTCGATCAGGCGGGCACTGCCGGTAACGACAACATAGCGGGCTTCAACACAGCCGACAGGCTCATTGGCCGGCGGGGTAACGACGCCTTGAATGGCGGAGATGGAAACGACACTTATGTCTATGCCCGCGGCGATGGCAACGACACGATCACGGAAGC
>NZ_NWSQ01000002.1 GCF_002531725.1 Rhizobium sp. L43 | reverse complement strand
CCTCTTCAGGGGCGCGCAAGAAGGCGAAGCCGACGCGCCGGGACAGAAAACCACAAATCCTGCCAACGAAACCAAATTCCTTCATTATCTCAAAAAGCCCGCCTCGTGCGGGCTTTTTTGATTCCTGAAGGAATGAAGCCAAGGCTTCAGCGCGCAGATCCGATCCTTCAGCTCAATCCGTTCCGGGCCAGGAAGTCTGCTGCTTGCATTGTATCCAAGGCGCCGGCCGTCTCCCGGAAGTAAGGCAGGCCTTCCCAGAGGCTGCGATCGCCGACAATATAGAACCGCCGCTTGGCGCGGGTGAGGGCGACGTTCAAGAGGTTTGGCTTCGAGGCGGCCCAGCTCGCCGCTCCGCGATGGTCGGTATCGGCGCCGAGCACCATGAAAACGATGTCTTCCTCCTTGCCCTGGAAAGTATGCACCGTGCCGATCCGTTCCTGCAGCCATTTCGACAGTTTCGGTGGAGTCGAACGCGTATTTCCGTTCCAATCGCCCCATGCTGCATGGACCAGAGCCTGCCTCAGACCATTCTTGATCTCTTTGAACGGCGAAATGATATAGAGATCCGGCAATGCGCCGTCCCGGCGATAAGTGGCAGTCAGGAGACCGACGATGAAACCCGTTTGTTCCGGAACGGCTTGTTTGCCTGACACCCTTCCCCTGACGTCGATCCAGGTACTGTCGCCATAAAACGGTGGAGCGTCACCGGCCGGCCGGCGCTCTTCCAGCCCGAAGACCATTTTGTTTTGATAGGCGATCTGATTGGCAAGGCTGAACATCGGGTCGATGCAGCGACGATGTACCCTGAGGGGGCTGCCGATCCAGAGCCCGTCCGCCTCCTCGCCCTGAACGGTCGTTCCATAGCGGTTGGCGGCATCGGCCAGCATCTGCACCGACACTCTGTTCGGCGAATATTGTCCTGTCGCCGTGTGGGGCGAGAGCGCCGAGGTGGCGGTGATCAGCGCGCTGGGCAGCGTGAAGACCGGTTCGATCTGCTGGGGATCGCCGATCACCATGACGCGGCGCGCACGCAACAGGGCGCCGACGGCCGCTTGCGGCACCGCCTGACCGGCTTCATCGATGAAGACCCAGCCGATCGATCCGGCTTCGAGACCGCGGAACTGCCGGGCAAAGGAGGCAAAGGTCGTCGACACGATCGGAACGATCATGAAAAGGCTCTGCCAGATCAAGGCAATGTGCCGGCTGTCGGCGGGACCGTTGTTGGAAAGCAGTTTGTTGATGGCGACGATGTTTCCGCCAAAACCTCCGCCCTTCTTGCCGACATCCGCCAGCCACGCTTCATGCAGCGTCAATGCCGTTGCCAGCAATGCCGAACGCAGATCTGCCAGTTCGTCTTTGTGCCACAGACCGTCAATCTGGAACTGATCGGTCTCGAGATCGGCGAGACGCCCGGGGAGGGTGGGATGATCGAGAATCGTCCCGAGACGATCGAATTCTTCTCTCCTCCGGGACCAGATTTCCCGTTGCGATCTGAGCGCCCGTTCGGCCCGCTGGTGTCCGCGCAGGTCCATGCGTTTTTGCAAGACGGCGCTCGCATTCCGCCAGTGCCTTGCGCAATTCCAGCTGCCCGCGTGCATTGGCGCCGACATCTTGCCGATGCTGCCGGGCAGGAGCGTTGGGCAACACTCTTTCCCACCACGCAGGAGCGCTGCGGTCGAGCAGCTGCTCCTCCTCCTTCAGATGCGACAAGCCTTCCCTGATACGAAGTATTTCGGCTTGGACCATGTTGCATCTGTCCTGCGCTTGCCGAAATTCGCTTTCGGCTGCCCTGACCCCTTCAACCGCCTCGCGGCAGAAGGCATCCTGCGAAACCTGGGCGATTTCGTCATGGAGATCGGCATAGCGTGCACATTGGCCGATCTTGTCGCGAACCGCGCCGTCGGCGGCATGAAAAGCCGCCGAGGCTTCGGCAAAGGTCGGTCCATCATAGCTTTTCAGCCATTCCCAAATGGTCTGCGGCTTATCAGGGCCGGACCAGCCGGGCTTCGGCCGGTCGGTGATTTCCATGAAGGCGAAACGTTCCTTGAAGGCCCGGCGGTTCCGGGAATTGCCGAGCGCACAGGCGACCAGCCCCCATGGGCGGTCGCCGTCGGAGAGCTTGATGGTGGCACCATTGTCCTTCTGGCAAGCGATCTTGTTCGCGACCGTCTGCAGATATTGGAATGAACACGTGTTCGCGATCGCGCTCCGCTTGGGAAGGTCACGCGAGATATTCTCCACGGCGGCATTGTTGGAGGAGGCGACGACCATTTCGAAACCGGCAAGCGCCGGAATCAGCGCCGATATGGAGCTCGTGCTCCGGTCGGCGAAAGCGACGCGGCGCGCCGAACCGCCAAAGGCATCGCGCGCCGTCTTCAAGGAGGAGAGCACCCGGGCGCGCCGAACGATATTATCAGCGAACATGTCGCGAAGCAGGGTCGTCTTTCCCGTCCCCGGCGGGCCGTTGACCGAGGATAGTCCTGTTTCCGAAAGGTCGCCGATCGCCGTATTGATTGCAAACTGCTGCATGAGGCTCATCGCGTGGTGAGGTTCGCTGAGCCAACGTCCGCGGTTGAGATTGCCTGGATGCAAGGCCCGAACGATCGCCCGGCGTCCGTCCTCGGAGTAGAGGTCGATCCGCTTCTCCTGCGCGAGCGGCGTGAGATATTGCCTGAGCGGCTTGGGGATATCGCCGCGTTTGACCCCCATTATCGCCTGCTCGATGTCCTCGATGAAGAAGCTGTTCAGGATACCGATCTCTTCTTCGATGTTTGCACTCTCGTCCTCCTCGTCGTCGGCATCGGGCGCATTGTTCTCCTGCGGTGGCGGCAGGGAGAGGACTTCCGGTTTTTCCGCCCTGTCTCGGTAGCGTATTTCGACGGCGGCGATGGGCTTTTCCTGACGCGAGGCAAAGCCGGCCCAATCGCAGAGCAATTCATGCAGCGTCAGGATTTCGCCGGCATCGATCGGTTGATCGTCCGTGTCCTCGGAAGATGAAGATCTCAGCTGCCGCTGCGCCCGAAAATTTTGAAGCAGTTCCGACAGTTGCTGCTTGCTGCCGGCAAATGCCTCGTGGCTGAGCGAGGAGAGGCCGGATTTGCGCACCCGCCCCAGAGCCCATGGCAGCGTCGAAACGGAAAACGTTTCGAACATCGGCTGCCCCAAGGGGGAGAGCTGCAGGCTGGCAAAGCAGGTATCGCCGTCGAGGTCGCCGCGTTCGGCATCCTCATATTCTGATATATCGCCGGCAACGCTGTCGAAATGCCTGCGGATGTCGGCAATTTCCGATTTGCTGAAAACGCCGAGGAACAGGGTAAAACCCGTGATCTGCTTCTCCTCGGGGATCGCCGGGCGGCTGAGTGCCGCGCCGTCATCCTCGAGTGTCTTGGCATGCAGCCAGAACACAGTTCGGCCGGCAGCCGCGACAACACGGCTGGAGAGATCGTAAGGAATGAAGAACTCGATTTTGTGCCAGAAATCGAGAATGGCGAGAAGCCGTTCTCTTTCGGCGCCATCTGCATCGGTCTGCATGAGTTCTCACTGAGGAGTTGCAAAAATAGGCTCGTGCTTGTTTTAACAACGATCTCAGCTCAAAATCAAAGACCATGGCGACCGCGCGGCCTGGAACCGCCGCACTGCATTTCCGCACCATGGCAAAACCGCGTCAATGCAGACGCGGCCGGCGTCGCTCGCTGAGCTGCCGCCCCCGGCTCCAGCGGGCGATACTCTCCGCCACGACGTCCACCTTACGAGGTGCAGGCTCCGCACTCAAACGGATTCGTTCGAGCGCGGCACTCGCCTTGGCGACATAGTCGAGTGCGGCCGGATCGTCCGAATGCACGCCCTGGATCGCAGCAAAGACCGTCTCCGCTTCGGCCAGCCGTTTGCCGGCAGCAAGGGCGATGCCTCGCTTGTAATGCGCCTGGATGAGATGTGGCCCGGTCTCGACGACCCGGCGGAAAGTCTCGGCGGCCTGGTCGTATTGATGCAGGGCAAGCTGTGTGTCGCCAAGCCGCATCTCTATCGGTGTCGGATCGGGCGCTCGTTCGGTGAGAGCCTTGTAGGCAGCCAGTGCCTCCGTCAGCTTGCCTCGGTCGAACAGCAGATTGGCGAGCCCGAATTCCGCGCCGGTATGGCCGGGGGCAGATTGCAGGACCTGGTTGAAGGCAATCTCCGCTTTCCCACGGGCGCCGTTCCGGTACATGTCGAGCGCCTGTTCGTAGACGAAACGAATGCTGCGCGGGTTGAGCACGCCATGCAGGTTCTGGCCGCTGCGGGTGCGGAACAGGGTGCAGCTGATCCGCCTTTCCTCCACCCCGAACATATATTTATAGGGCTCGTTTCCGCGCAGGAAGTCATAGGTCTTGAAGCCGTCCTCGATCGCCCGCCGGATGCAGTAACCATGCAGGATGAGACCGGGAGACGGCGTCTTCCAGGTCTCGTCGCGGCCGGTGATGTAAAAGAGGATCGCCTTCTTCTGCCGATCGACGATGTTGGCCAGCGCGCCGAGCGGCTGGTCGCCATGCCATAAGACCGGCACGTCGAGATTGCCGCTGTTGAAGCAGTCCATCAGCATTTCGCGCGTGGTGATGATCAGCCGCTCGGTCCGCTCCGCGCCTTTGATAGCACTCCATTTGGTTCGCCAGAGATTGAAGAGGATGTCCAGGTCTCGATGGATGGTCTCGGGCGTCGCCGTGGTGATCCGGAAGATATCGTCGCCTTCGACCTTGCGCAGGAACCGGCGGAGCTTCTGGCGCGTCTGGCTGCTCATCCGCTGTTCGAGATAGTCGTCGAAGCTCGCCGGCAGGGGGACGATGGGGCAGACCGTATTGTCGATGTTCTCGCTGTTCTTCGGCGCGCTGTCGCGAAACATCACCTCCGGGCGCCGCAGCGCCTCGATCATCTTCTCGCGCCGCCCGGCAGGGCCGCTGAAATATTCGAGCTTCAGGTCGGTCCAGTTCTGATGTTTGATAAACGAAGCAAAGCCGGCAATGGCGTGATGCTCGTAATCCGGCCTGACGATGAAGCCGGTATAATCGGCCGCAAAATTCCCGGCCATCATGATCTCGTCGTAGAAGAGCCCGGTCTTCTCGTTCAGATGCGTGATGAGGCGCAGGGGAAAAAAAGCAACATAGGGCGCGTCGGGATCGCGTTCGCGAAGGGCGAGGATGAACCAGCGGCGCCGGCGGGAGAGATAGTTCTTCAGCCAGATCCAGGAGAGGAAATGCTGCGCATCGGGATCCTCCATGAAGACCTGATCCCAGTTGTCGCGGACCGCCTCGAACCCGGCAATGGTGTCGATGATATCTATGCGCATGGCCGCCCCCCCAATACCCCATACGTCACTCGGGAGCCTTTCATTCTAATGGCAAACACCGATCTTCAAATAAACCGTCCGGATGATTTGCAGGGCTTAAATAGGATTAGTCTTGAGCCGGCAAATAACCCAAAATCGGAATCGGTTTTTGGTTAAGATAAAGCATCTTTTCAAAGACATAGCGCACAAGGTGTCGCATCGGCACCGCGCGTCCATTCCTATCACCCGAAAGTGTGCGGCGGGTATGGCAGCGCGCCCTCCATACGGATTAGATCAAAGCCCACCGGAGATCTGCGGGCTCGCATGGATGAAGGCCCAGAGCGTCTGGCTGATGGCGACGATTTCGGCGATCGACTTCTCCAGAAGATCGATCTCGCGTGCATCCATCTGCTCGATCTTGCCGTAGCGGATCTCCTTATCGTCCTCGACCAGCCGCATCAGCTGCGTGCTCGAGATCTCTCCCTTCTCGTCGAAGGAATAGATGCAGTGATTGTATTTGTTGCGGATCCTGGATTCCTTTTTCAGCCGCGACATGGCGGAAAGGATCGCCTTCCGGTCGGAAGGCGGGGTCGAAGCGAGCTTGGCAAGCCGTTCAATGAGATCGATGCGGGCGCGCGTCGTGTTGAGCGTCAGGAAGACGACGATCGCCGCCTCTTTTTCGACCCGGAGAAGATGGGCGATGATATAGATCAGCAGGCTTTCGGTGTTCGTCCAGACATAATTCAAGCGGCCGACCCGCAGCAGGACATCGGACATCGCCGCCATGCCAGACCCTTTCTTCCCCGAAGGGGACGATCCATCCCGAAAGGGATGATACATGCCGATACCATATCAGAACAACGGCCAAGCGCTGATATTGAGCGGACCGCCCGCGGTCAGCGTTCCTTGAAAGCCCGGGACATGCTGTCGGTGATTGGTTTGCTTATATATTCGAAGAAGGTGCGTTCCGACGTCTGGATCAGCACTTCGGCCGGCATGCCGGGAACGGGATGGAAATTATGCACCCGCGCAATCTCGGAATCCGGTATTTCGACGCGCACGATATAGACATCCTTGACCGAGAGCCCCGCATTCTCCTCGATCGAATCGGCGGAGACGTAGAAGACCTTGCCCTGCAGAACCGGCGTCGTGCGCCGGTTGAGCGCCGTCAGCCGGATCGATGCCATTTCCCCTTCGCGCAGCTGATCGATCGAGGTGCGCAGCACCTGCGCTTCCAGGATCAGCGGCACATGCGCCGGCAGGATTTCCATGATCGGCTTGCCGGTTGTGATCACCCCGCCGGCAGTATGAAAATAGGAGCGTACGACCGTTCCCGACACCGGCGAACGGATGGTGGTGCGTTCAAGCACGCCTGCAGCCTCGTGCATCTGTTCGCGCACGCTGTCCAGATCGGATTCGGCGGTCTCAAGCGCATCGAGTGCCGCCTGCTTGTTGGAGTTGACGGCGATGACGGCTTCCTGGCGGAATTTGGCGATCTCTGCCTCGCTCTCGTTGATCTCACCGTTCAGGCGCGCAATGTCGCCCATTGCATCGGCGATCGCCCGCTCGATTGCCAACAGATCCGTCTTGCGCATATAGCCGACCTTGACCAGCCGGGCCTTGGAATCGCGTTCCTCGGTCAGCAGCGACAGCTGCCTTTCGAAGGATTCCTTTTGGCCGGTATAACCGGCGAAACGGAATTCCAGCGATTGGATGTTCTTCTCGATCAGATTGAGCTGCTCTTCGAGCTTAATCTGCTTGCTGTGGAAGACGACGTTCTGGCTCTGGATGATCGCGCCGATGTCCGGGTCGCTTGCCTCTTTCATCACGATGGCGGGAAGCTGGAATTCCCGCAGACCCTGTGCTTCGGCGCGCAGCCTTGCGACAACGGCCTCCAGGCGCAGGCGCCGAAGCTGCAGCATCCGCTCATTCGAGCGGGAGGTGGTGGGATCGAGGGTCAGCAGGATGTCGCCTTCCCTCACAGTATCGCCTTCGCTGACGCGCATCTCCTTGATGATGCCGCCCTCCAGATGCTGGACGATCTTGTTGTTGCCGGTCGCAACGAAACTTCCCTGGGCGATGACGGCCGAGGCAAGCGGCGCCGTTGCGGCCCAGAAGCCGAACCCTCCGAACGAGGTGAAGAGAACCGTCAGGCCGACGATGCTGTGCATGCGGATCGAGCGCGGAACGTCGCTGTACCATTCGAGCTGTGCCGGACCTGATGTCTCCTGCTTTTTCCGTCCCATCTCCTTCACCCCTGAATACGCGGTGCTTGTTGACCACCATTGCCGTTGCTCTTGGAAAGCGCCTGCAGCACCTCGATCCGCTCCCCGAACATGGCGACCGTGCCTTCTTTGAGGACGAGGATCTTGTCGACGCATTGGAGAAGGGCCGGGCGCTGGGTGATGGTGACGGTGGTGATGCCTTGTTTCTTGGCGTGGATCAGCGCCCTGGCAAGTGCTGCCTCGCCCTGTGTGTCGAGGTTCGAATTCGGCTCGTCGAGAACGACGAATTTGGGATTGCCGAAGAAGGCGCGGGCCAGCGCGATGCGCTGCTTCTGGCCGCCCGAAAGCGGAGCGCCGTCGGCCGCCACGACCGTTTCGTAACCCTGCGGGAAGCTGGCGATGAGCTCGTGTACGTCGGCCAGCACCGCGGCCTCGTAGATCTGGTGATCTTCGATGTCGTCGCGCATGCGGCAGATATTCGCCTTGATCGTTCCGGGGAAGAGCTGCACGTCCTGCGGCAGATAGCCGATGCTTTCGCCGAACTGGCGCTGGTCCCAGTTGCGCAGATCCATCAGGTCGAGGCGCACATTTCCCGATGTCGGGACGATCGAGCCGACGAGCATCTTGCCGAGCGTCGTCTTGCCGGAGCCGGAATTGCCGATGACCGCCAGCGATTCCCCCTTCTTGAGCGAGAAGGAGATGCCGTTGAGAATGACCTTCTTCTGCGGCGGCGGCACGAACAGAATGCGCTCGACATCGAGCCGGCCTTCCGGATTGGGGAGGCGCAGGCGCGGGAAGTTCAACGGCGAGTTCAACAGCAGGCTCTTGATCCTGCCATAGGCGGATGCCGACCGGTTGAACTGGTGCCAGCCTTCGATAGCGCCTTCGATCGGCGCCAGCGCGCGTCCCGAGATGATCGAGGACGCAATCACCATGCCGCCGGTCAGCTCGCCGGAGAGCGACAGATGCGCGCCCCAGCCGAGCAGGGTGATCTGGGTGATCATCCGGCAGGCCTTCGAGATGCCGGAGAAAATGATGTTGCGGTCCTGTGCTTCGACTTGCGATTTCAGCGAGCCCGCCGTTTCCCGGCCCCACATCTTCACGGCCTCGGGGATCATCGCCATCGCGTTGATGATCTGCGAATTGCGCGACATGGAATCGAGATGGAAGTTCGCCCGGCTGAGATAGCCGTTGGATTCGGCAAATTGTCGGGCGGTAAATTTCTGGTTCAGATAAGCGATGATGAACAGCACCGCGCAGCAGGTCATGATGATGATGCCGAGATGCGGATGCACGAAATAGACGACGACCACGAAGAACGGCATCAGCGGCGCGTCAAGAAACGCAATCAGCGTGCCCGAGGTCAGGAAGCCGCGCAGCAGCTGCAGATCCTGCAGCGTCTGATAATCCTTGCCGCTGCCATGCAGCGAGGCCCGCGCCGCGGCGCTGAGGATCGGCGCGCCGAGCTGTACCTCGAGCTCCACCGCGGTGCGCATCAGGATGAAGCGCCTGATGGTATCCATGAAGGCCTGCAGCAGCACGGCGCCGAGCACGGCGATCGAGAGCATGACGAGCGTATCGATGGAGCGGCTGGTCAGCACGCGGTCGGATATCTGGAAGAGATAGAGCGGGATCGCCAGCAGCAGCACGTTGATGGCGATCGTGAACATCATGACGACAATCATATTGCGGCGGACCGCCGCCATGCCGCGCGAGAGGCTGGCGGCGAAATTCACAGGCTCGCTGCGCTTGTGAAATCCGCCGCCGCTTCCCCCGCCCCCGCCCCCGCCGCCCCCGGGATCGGAATCCTTGCCGTTTCCGCCGCCGCCGGTGCGCAGCCGCCGGTCGGTTTCGCTGATCGGACCACGCTCGCCTTCGATGGTCTTGCCGAAGGGCATCGTCGGGCTCGATTTGAGCTCGGTCTTTTCTTTCGGCAGCTCAGGCGGCAATTCGGGCGCCGCCCGCGCTTCGATCGGCGGCTGCACGGGTGCTTCCGCCGCTCTTGCTGCAGCCGGGCTCTGCGCCACCGCGGCGGGAGGCGCTGCTTCTGCATTTGAGGCTTCCGGCACGACCGTCATTTGCGGGAGGGGCGCCTGCACTATAGCTGCACGCGCCGTACCGGCAGCTGCGCTTGCTGCGATCTGGGCCGTCTGCTTGCTGCGATCGGCAGATGGAGATGAAGGGGTGGCGCCGCTGAGCCGGCGAAGGTTCTCGACCGCTTCGTCGATTGTCGAGATGCACAGCGCGGCCGTCGCCGCTTCCGAGGGAGCAGCGGAAGGTATGCTGCCCGACCTCAAATCGAGGGCGCTGCCTGCGGCAAAGACTTGTTTCGACATCTGGTTCATCGTGATTCTCTTGGAATATCTAAGGTCAAGCGGTCATGGCTTGCATGACGTCGACGGGATGCGACGACCATGAAAGGTCATGTCCTGCATTGATCACACCATCGGCGGAATCGCCGCCCGACGGATCGTCGTCATCGAGGAAGGCGATGACTTCGTTGGCGAGCCTGTCGTCGGCCGGTTGCGGCTGTGTCGTATCGTGCTCCACCAGGCCGCCCTGAATGAGGATGGCGTCCGAGTAGAGCTGGCCCGCCAGATAGGTGGTCTGGCCAAAACTGTCATAGTCGATGATTTCGGCGATATTGACGACCGCATTGCTGCCGGTGTCGATCGTCACCGTTGCGCCGGGATTGTTCTCGAGGAGCGTCGACGCAGCCTGGGTCACATCATCGGAATCGCCGAGGATGCTGACCTGTTTTATGATCGTCATGTCGTAGAGATTGCCGGTGATGTAGAGCACGTTGAGGCCGGCATAGCCTTGGAAGTTCACATCGAACGACAGCCCTTCCGGCATATTGGGATCGCGATCTTCGATCGCTTTCTGGGTTTCGACCATATAGTCCGGCATCGCCTCGAACGGGCTACCTGTCCCGACATTGTGGATCGAGGCGAAATTCCAGATCAGGTTGTTGCCGGTCTGTATGTCGGCGCCGGGATCGGCACCGTCTTCCGCCCGCACCCAATCATTGTCGTAGAGCAGCGAGATCTGTGTGATGCTGTTGATGTCGAGCACATTGCCGCCGATGATCACCAGATCATACTGCATGCCCATCCCGAAAAAGGAGGAGAGGTTGATGGCGGTATTGCCGCCCGTCAGAACCGTGGTTTCGGATCCCGAGGTGGTCACCGTCATCGTGTCGTTGTCGCTGACGAAATGATACTGCTCGACCCACTGTACGAAGCAGACATTGCCGTCGATGACACTGACGCGCCAGCTGGTCGGGAACGTCGGATCGGCAGCATCGGTTTCGGCATAGTTCGATGCTTCGAAGGTGCTTTGTTGGAAGATGGCGATATTCTTGGCGACCGTTCCCGCCTCCTCGGCCGAATGGCCCGATGAGCGCAGCGCCGAGTCGATCTCGTCGTTGTCGCTGTAGACAAAGGATTGAGAAACCGCGTCGATCTGGTGGTAGTCGCCCATGATGGCGGTGACCGAGGCGATGACGCCGGTATTGATCACCGAGGCGACGTTGACGACGACGTTCGCGCCGGCCGTCACATCGAGGCTGCTGCCGCTAGGGTCGGTCTGCTCGACGGATGAATTGACGGATGAATTGCTGTCGTCGGGTTCCTCCGGGATCTTGGCGAGACCGCGATCGGGCAGGAAGTCATCGAGAACGGGTATCTCGGCCTCGACCTTGCCGTTGACGTAGACGCTGTTGACCTCGGGATCGACGCGGATGAAACTATGCGTGGCGTCGGCGCTGAGCAAGGCTGTTCCACTGTCCTCGGTATTCTCGGTATTTTCGGTATCCCCGCTGTCCTCAGTATTCCGGGCATTCTGGATATAGTTTTCGAGATCCTGGGCGATCTTCAGCGCGCCGTCATAGGTATCGGTTCGGTGGAGGTCCGAAAACGGCGTGAAGACTTCGGCCTTGGTGCTGAACTCCGCCAGCCGCTCAATGACGAAAGCCGTGTCCCTGGGAGCATGGATGCCGTCTGTCATGTCGAGATAGTCGTCGTCGTAAAGGACGTTGACCTGGAGGACGTGGCTGATCGCCGAACCAGGCCCGGCAAAGACATTCAGTTCCGGCTCACCCGACAACACGATATCAGTCGCCTCACCGAAATGCGGTAACGGTATGTCCTTTGCGGCAATCGCCGCCAGCTTCTCGAGGCTCTCTTCGAAGATGCGGCCCAAATGGTGCGCCGGACCATATTCGATATCGTAACTGCCGCTTTTGTAGGTGATGCCGGGATCGTAGTCCTTGAGCAGGAGATTGGATGAGAAGCCCGCGGTAAAAGCGTCCTGATCCGGCAGAGCCGGCCCGTCTTCGTCCGGTCCTGCGCCTTCGGCATATTTGGTGCGCGCCCTCATCTCTTCCGTGGTCATCTCGAACAGACCGATGAAGTGCGCAATGATTTCCGAAATCTTCTCGATATGCATGGTTCGGCCCTCCCATTCGAAATGACGATCGGCCTTGAAGGGGTTCCCGCCGGGAGCCGTGTGGTCGTCAAACCGTTTTCAAGCAGTCAAACTGCACCGGCTGAGGCCGGTGCAGTTCGTCTTGGTCGTTGGAGGTCAGTGTCAGGTGCCGGTATCCTCGCCGACGTCGGAGATATGAGAATTGCCGCCGATGACGCTGGAGTCGACTGTGTTGCTGAGGAGGTTCGCGCCCTGAACGAGTTCGAGGTGGAAGCCGGAATTGGCAACGATTGCCGATGCATCGGCCGCGCTCGATCCTGTGGCGTCGTCGCCGGCCTTGAGATCCCAGCCCCTGCCGTCCATCTCCATGCCTTCTGCGCTGTCGGCGGTGCCGCCATTGGCATTCAGGTGGTTCTGGGCGCCTTCGTTCTCCATCTTGATATTCCAGGCGCTATCCTGGTCAGCCAGATGGTTCGCCTGGACGGCGCTGAAGCCGCTGTCGTTGCCTGCCCCACTCAGCGAATTGTTGAGGATGCTGTCGACGTCGAGTGTGAAGGAGAAATCGTCGCCGAGGTTGAAGGTGAGGTCGTGGCCGGCAACGCCGAGATTGCCGAAGTCCTTGACGTCCTCGATGACGGCGAAATCGGTGTCCGTCTTGTTGAAACTGTCTGACGTATTGTTGCTGTCGGAAATTGTTTTGGTATCGGTGTCTGTGATGGTCTTAGTATCGGTGTCCGTGATCGTCTTGATGTCGATGTCGTTGTCGCTGTACGACTTGCTGTCATAGCTCCAGTCGTAGTCATTGTCGCGGTTGTCGCCGTTATTGGCAGATACATCGATGTCGGTCTTGACGTCTACGTCGACGCTGTTGTCGGTATTGTCGCGATTATCGCCATTGGCGACGCCGACATAACCGGTCGAACCGTCGTCGACTTCAGTGGAATTGACAGCGCTGTTGGCAAAACCGTCGGCAAGCGCTCCGACCTTCGTAATTTCGATTTCGCCGCCCGGGGATTTCGGGTCGGGCTTATACGCGTCAGACATTGCAGTCTCTCCAGAAAAAAAACCGGAGCAGCTTTTCGAAATCCCTCTCATCTCAAATGGGATTTTGCTCGCGCTCGCTCCGATGCGGTTAACATCGGCAGATGTATTCAATACCAGTCATCTGCAGCTTGATCGCGATTTGTTGGATCAAATCGATGGTATTGGGAACGTACGTACTCAGTACAAGGCCGCACAAATCCAGCTCTTCATCCTGGAACGGATAAGGAGTATTCAGGCATTCTTTTCGTTGAGTTGCCCTATATGGAGGCCGTGTATCAAAAACGCACACCGATACATGGCCTTTCCACGTCGCCACTTGGGAGACGATCACAGATTGCTGGAAAAATTGCGGATCCGATAGCTATCAATTCGGGCTAAGGCGGATCTGCCACGTCCGGCTAGCCCCTGTCGGCGCTGGGTTGAGCGGTCTTCGATGGGGGTGTCGCTGTGCCGCGAGAAGTCAGAACCTTCGGCATTCGCCGCTGGGTTGAGCGGCATGGTTCGACGATCGCGTGTCTCATATCCGACACTTCATGCATGCCGAAAATATAACAATCTGTACTGAAATATTACATGCATCGCTGATCTATAGTGAGAGCAAATATAACCTTCAAGTATCAATCACAGTAAAAATACAACCAAAGCTTGGTATATTATCGTTTTTTGCCCACTAAAACTAATCACTTTGGGCCATTTCCTTCCTTCTCAATCCGTATTAACATAATTAAGAAATGTCTAAAAAATAAAGCGGTGACATCAGGGGCCGGCATTTCATACTATTTAATACCCGCCATCGCTCCACGTTTGAGTAAAGTGTAACGCTAGGGGAGGCGTATATGTTCATGACAGGCTCAGGAATGGAGAATACCGACCAGGGAGGAAAGTTGGGTTCGTCAGGAAATACTATACTGGTGGTCGCCAAGGCGGATCTGTTTTCCGAATGCATGGTAGAAGCACTGGCAAAGAAATTTCCGAACTGTGAAGTGTCGAGCATAACGAGCACAAAGCCGATGTTGGAAAAGGACACCGGCGATATGAAGCTCGTCTTATTCTATCATATACCTGCGCCGGAACTTCATGAGGCGCTGCAGGCTGCCCGCGAAAACCACCCGGAAACCTCTGTCGGACTGGTCGTCGAAGCGATCGACATGCTCGAGCCCTATGTCAGCCGGCTGGTCGAGGCAAGGATCATCGATGGCGTCCTGCCGCTCAACCTGCGGCTCGATGTCTTCATGGCCGCGGTGGATCTGCTGATGAAGGGCGGCGAACATTTTCCGTCAGCGCTTCTCAATCGCCTGACCAACAAGAACACCCAGCTGGAGCCCTCGCTCTATCAGACGAAGTCGGTCGATGCTGCCCGCACCAATGCGCTGAAGCTGAGACGCGACAGCATCTCCGCTTTGACCACCCGGGAGGTTCAGATCCTGGACCTCATCTGCAAGGGCACGCAAAACAAGATCATCGCCGACAAGCTGCATCTTTCCGAAAACACCGTGAAGGTTCATGTTCGCAACATCTACAAGAAGATGAACGTGCGAAACCGCACGGAGGCGGCATCCCGTTTCTTCAACGAGCATCCGGCCGGCGACGACGACATGTCCGGCCGGTGGCGCAATTGATCGACAGTGCCGCGCCTCTTTTCAGGCGCGCGAAGCACGTTGTAGCCCTTTGAATAGCTGCATGATTTTGCGGACCGATTCCGATTGAAGGAATTATGCAGTGGTCCTGTTGCTTCAGATCGAGGGGCGCGCAAAGCAGCGCGACTTCTGTCCGAAGCCGCTTGGTGAACAGATGTAAGGCGCCGAGCCGTGATAGGCGACGCGAACCGTTGCCGCAGTCGCGCGTTGGGGCCGATTTGCCGGATAGGCATAGGCTTTCGAAACACGCGGCGCCTCGGCCACGACGACGTTCTTTTTGGCGACGGCGGCTATGTCGTCGTTGACGAGCGTGCACGCCGTCGGTCCGATCGCAAGAAGCGTCGTTCCCCCGGCGAAGATCACAAAATAAAATAGACGCCAGCCCTTCGGCTGTGCCGCATCTTGTTTTTTCAACATGGCCAAAACCCCTGGCATATGGCGTTTCCGGATGCAAGCCCGGTCGCGCAGTTCAGCGCGGCCAACCTTCCCCATGACTTCTACGCCAGCTTCATTGAGTGAAGCTTGAGTTCTGTCGGGATACTCGTTGCAAGTGCAAAAGCGATAGAAAATGATTAATCATCTATTAATTGGAAGAATAGATGCGTAGTTATTTTGGATAATTGGAAATTTTGAAGTTGACCTCGGCTGTTATCGTCTTATCATTTAATTAATAATTCTGTTATCCGAAGAATAACTCAAAAGTTATTCATGAAGAGAAAGCCAGAATACGGATATCGGCAATATAAGTAAGACATGCAGTGCATAAACAAATCAAAAGACTAAAAACATGGGAAGGAGTTTGTCATGCGTAGTTTCGTTCCCAGCGAAGGCTATTCTCAAATATCAGGCATGCCGGTGCCCCAGGAGCCGCGCACCGTCCTGGTAAACGGCGGGGCCGGCTTCCTCGGTTCGCATCTCTGCGAAAGACTCCTGCAGCGCGGCCATAAAGTCATATGTCTCGATAATTTTTCGACCGGCCGCCGCGTCAATGTCGAACACCTCGCCTCGAACACCCGCTTCCACATCGTCGAGCACGATGTCCGCCGGCCCTTTGATATCGAGGCGTCACTCATCTTCAACTTCGCCTCGCCCGCCTCTCCGCCCGATTATCAGCGCGACCCGGTCGGCACGCTCCTGACCAATGTGCTCGGCGCCGTCAATACGCTGGATTGCGCGCGAAAGACCGGGGCGGTCGTCGTCCAGTCGTCGACATCGGAGGTCTATGGCGACCCGAACCAGAGCCCGCAACACGAATCCTATTGCGGCAATGTCAACCCGATCGGACCGCGCGGCTGTTACGATGAAGGCAAGCGCAGCGCCGAAACCCTGTTTTTCGACTATCACAGGACGTACGGCATTGACATCAAGGTCGGCCGCATCTTCAACACCTACGGTCCGCGCATGCGCCCGGACGATGGGCGGGTGGTCTCCAATTTCATCGTGCAGGCCCTGCGCAATGCTGATCTGACGATCTATGGCGATGGTGAGCAGACCCGCTCTTTCTGCTATGTCGACGATCTCGTTGAAGGTTTCCTGCGGTTCTCGGCCGCCGGCAGCACCTGCAACGGCCCGATCAACCTCGGCAACCCGGCCGAGTTCACCGTTCGCCGCCTGGCGGAAATCGTCCGGGACCTGACGAATTCCCGTTCCCGGATCGTCCACCTGCCTCGGGTCGTCGACGACCCCCGCCAGCGGCGGCCGGATATTTCCCGGGCCATGGCCGAGCTCGGCTGGCAGCCCCGCATCGGGCTCGAAACCGGCCTGGCCCGCACCGTCGACTATTTCGACGGCGTGCTCGCCGGCACAGAGAAGGCGGAGGTCGTATGAGATGCCCCGCTACATTCTGGTCACCGGCGGCGCCGGTTTCATAGGCAGTCATATCTGCAAAACGCTGGCGCGCGCCGGCATGGTCCCGGTTGCCTACGACAATCTCTCGACAGGACATGCCGACAGCGTCCGCTGGGGACCGCTTATTCGGGCCGAGCTTGCCGACGCCGCCACGCTGCGCCGGACGCTCGCAGAGTTTTCGCCCGATTGCGTCATCCATTGTGGCGCCAATGCCTATGTCGCCGAATCCGTCGAGATGCCGAGGAAATATTACCGGAACAACGTCGTCGGCAGCCTCACACTGCTCGAGGCCTGCCTCGACCAGGATATCGACCGGATCGTCTTTTCGAGCAGCTGCGCCACCTATGGCGTTCCCGCCTCCCTGCCGATACGCGAGGAAAGCCCGCAGCTGCCGGTCAACCCCTATGGGCGCACCAAGCTGATCTTCGAGATGGCGCTCGAGGATTTTGCCGCCGCCTATGGCATCCGCTTCGCCGCGCTGCGTTATTTCAACGCGGCCGGCGCCGATCCGGAGGGTGAGCTTGCCGAGCGCCACCAACCCGAGACCCATCTCATCCCTCGCGCCCTTCTCGCTGCCGCCGGCAGGCTGGAATGGCTCGATGTCTTCGGCACCGACTATGCGACCGAGGACGGAACCTGTGTGCGCGACTATATTCATGTCAGCGATCTCGCGCAGGCGCATCTTGCCGCGGTCAATCATCTGATGGCGGACGGCGGTTCGCTGAGCGTCAATCTCGGCTCCGGCCGGGGCACCTCGGTGCGGGAGATTCTCGACGCCATCCATCGCGCCACCGGCCGTGAGGTCCCCGTGCGTTATCGCGCCCGCCGCGCCGGTGATCCGCCGATCCTCTTTGCCAACACGGCAAGAGCAAAGGCCGAACTCGGCTTTTCGCCCTCTCTCTCGGATATCGATACGATCATCCGCACCGCCGGCCCAACCTTCGGACTGGGGGTGAGGGCGTGAGCAATGTTTCGCAAGCCGGCCACGGCCTAAGAGCGGCGAAAGCCGCCGGCGCGGAGGCATTCGATCCTGTCTTCGCCGGCCGGAACCGCGCCGTTTACGGCTTCGGCATCCTCTGCTGGCTGGCCGCACTCGGCTATTTCTGGATCTGGTGGTGCCAGTCCGCCCATATTATTTCCTGGGCCGCCTTCGTGCTCATCAGCCTCGTGCTTGGCTGGATCACGCTCGTTCCGGCCTATTTCATCCTGATCTTTCTCGATGCGAGGACAGTCAGCCCGGGCGCACGCTTGCCGGAAGGGCGGGTGGCGATGGTGGTCACCAAGGCGCCGTCCGAACCCTTTGCCGTCGTCCGCGCCACGCTGCAGGCGATGCTCGACCAGATCGGCGTCGATTTCGATGTGTGGCTTGCCGACGAGGATCCTTCGGAGGAAACCAGACGCTGGTGCGCCGAGCACGGCGTGCTGATCTCCACCCGAAAGGGGGTAGCGGAATATCATCGCACCACCTGGCCGCGCCGGACGCGGTGCAAGGAAGGCAATCTCGCCTATTTCTACGATCATTTCGGCTATGCGCGCTACGATTTCGTCGCCCAGTTCGATGCCGATCATGTGCCGACGCCCACCTATCTCCGCGAGATCCTGCGTCCTTTTGCCGATCCCGGCATCGGTTATGTCTCAGCGCCCAGCATCTGCGATGCGAATGCAGCGGCAAGCTGGGCGGCACGCGGCAGGCTCTATGCCGAGGCGAGCCTGCACGGTTCGCTGCAGACCGGATACAACAATGGCTGGGCGCCGCTTTGCATCGGCTCGCATTATGCGGTTCGCACATCGGCGCTTCGTGAGATCGGCGGCCTCGGCCCGGAACTTGCCGAAGACCATTCGACGACGCTGATGATGAATGCCGGCGGCTGGCGCGGCGTGCATGCCGTCGATGCCATCGCCCATGGCGACGGCCCAGCGAATTTCGCCGATCTCGTCGTCCAGGAATTCCAGTGGTCGCGTAGCCTCGTCACCATTCTGCTGCAACATTCCCGCCGCTATGTCATGCATCTGCCTTTGCGGCTGAGATTGCAATTCGTGTTCTCGCAGCTGTGGTATCCGCTGTTTTCCGCCTTCATGGCGGTGATGTTCCTGCTGCCGGTTGCCGCCTTGCTGACGGGCCATGTCTTCGTCGACGTCACCTATCCGGATTTCCTGCTGCATTTCGCGCCGATATCGATCGTGCTGACACTGTTTGCCTTCTTCTGGCGGGCGACGAGAACCTTCAGGCCCCACAATGCGAAACTGTTCGGTTGGGAGGGGCTCGCCTTCATCTTCCTGCGCTGGCCATGGTCGCTGGCCGGCAGCCTGGCGGCCGTTCGCGATCACATCTCCGGTTCCTTCGTCGACTTTCGCATCACGCCGAAGGGAAGGCAGCAGCAGCAGTCTTTGCCGCTGCGCGTCGTCGCGCCCTATATCGGGCTGGCCTGGCTTTGCGCCGCCGCGATGGCGATCCCCAACGAGGCCGCATCGGCCCAGGGCTTTTATATTTTCGCCGCGATGAACCTGTCGATCTATCTGTCGCTGACGGTGCTGATCGTCATGCGCCATGCGATCGAAAACGGTCTGCCGCTGCTGCCGCAATCACGCGGGCTCTGGCTGGCGACGGCAACGGGATTGGTGATCTGCGTCACCGGCGGCATGCAGGCCGGCAGCCATGGTCTGCGCAGCCTCGAAGCCCTTTCCCACGGCCAGACCATCATCAGTTTCAGCCAATCGCAGTTTGCCGTCGCCGGTGCCGGCCTCGGCGGCAAGACCAGGACGGTGAAGTTCCGCATCAGATGGAATGGCTTCGCAAACACGGCACAGGATCAACAGGGTGTCTGAGCCGGCGGAACCGGCAAGCGTCGAGTAGGAGGATGTAATGAGTATCGGATCGAGACTATATGGGGCAGCCCTTGCTCTCGGCCTGTGTCTGCCGGTGGCAGCGCTGGGTGCCGAGGCGGCGGGGAAGGACGCGCCGACGCCGCTCAGCGCCTATGAGCTCTATCGGATCTACGGTGACAAGACCTGGACATGGGACACCGGCGGCGGTCGTTTCTTCGATGAGGGCCGGCGCTTCGTCGCCTGGACCGACAACAAGGGCAAGCAGTCCTTCGCCGAAGGCCGATGGGTGGTCGACGATCTCGGCCAGCTCTGCATGCGCGCCACCTGGACCAATGCCGAGGGTGCCGCCCGCGCCAGCACCTGTTTCGGCCATCGCAAGATCGGCAATACGATCTATCAGCGGCGCCAGCCGGACGGCAACTGGTATGTCTTCCGCCATGCATCGGTACGAGGGGATGACGAGTTTCGCAAGCTTGTTCCCATGGATACGGTCAGCGCCAAGGCGCATGACCTGAAGCAGATCCTGCTCAATCAGGAAGTAGCCCGAAAAGGAGGGTGAGCCATGAACAGGCTGATGAAAAACAAACTCTCGACCGCCGCGATCGCGCTGCTGCTATTGTGTGCCGCGGATCTGCCGGGCCGAAGCGAGGTGCAATATGCCGGCATTGCCCCGAACCCGGCGGCAAGCGTGCGGGCGATCATCGACAAGCGCCCCGTCCTTCATGCCGACGGTATCAAGTTCGGAGCCTACGATCCGCACGGCGATTTCGGCGCGCAGGCGAATGTCGCGACCGAAGCCCTGTTCCTGCCCTGGGAGGACGTCGACCTCGAGACGCTACGCGTGGCCGATGCCTACGCGCTGGCAAGGGGCCGCAACCTGCTGATAACGGTGGAGCCCTGGTCTTGGGACGTCGATTGGCGGCTGACCTCGGCCGCGCTTCGCGCAAAGGTCCTGCGCGGCGATTACGATGTCAATATGCGTGCGATCGCGCAGATGATATCCCAGCTGAAAAGCCCGGTGATCGTCCGCTGGGGACAGGAGATGGAGGACAAGTCGGGGCGGTTTTCCTGGTCCGGCTGGAGCCCGCAGGACTATATCGCCGCCTATAGGCGGATGATGGATATCGTCCGCCAGGAGGCGCCCGGCACCGAACTCATGTGGTCGCCGAAGGGCGAGCCGGGCTTGCAGGACTATTATCCCGGTGACGATTATGTCGATCTCGTCGGGCTCTCGGTCTTCGGCCTGCAGCGCTACGACGAGCTTGCCCGCAATGAGCACCGGACGTTCTCGGAAGCATTGAAGCAGGGCTATGATCTCGTCGCCGGCTACGGAAAGCCCATCTGGGTGGCGGAGCTCGGTTATGAAGGCGGTGACGCCTATATCAGGCCGTGGATCGAAACTGCCACCTTGAAGCAGAGCGCTTTTCCGAACCTTCAGGAGGTGGTCTATTTCAACGACCGGGACGTGCACGCCTGGCCCTTCGATCTCGGCCGGCCGGACTGGCGCGTGGTCAAGAGCGTGGGCAATTGATCGCCTGAAAACGAGAGAGGCCCGCCGGGGTTTTGCGAACCTCTCCTCTCATGTCAGGCGATCGATCATCCCTTGATCGTCGCCTTACCCTCTTCGATGAGCCGGGTCGCCGCATCGGCCGGCGAAACCCGTTCGAAGGCGAGTTCGTCGCAGATCGGCCGCAGCACACGCTGGTCGAACTGGGTTGCGCCCATCGGCACCGGCGGCGGATATTCGCCGACCTGATCCTTGAGAAGATTGACGTATTTGACCGTTTCCTGCTCCGTCGGGTTGAGCTGCGGCAGGATGGCTTCACGCACCGTCGGCGACATCGGCACGCCGCGTTCGACGCCGAGAATCTTGCCGGCCTCGACGTCGTTGACGAAGAAGTCGATGAATTTCGCGGCCGCTTCGCCGTTCTTGGTCGTGGCACCGACGCTCCAGATCAGCGCCGGACGATAGTAGTGGCCGGAGGGGCCGCCCTTCTTTTCGCGCGGCAGCATGGTGATGCCGAGTTTGTTCTTGATGATCAGCTGATAGCCGATCATCTGGTTGGAATAGGCCATGCCGATCACCGACTTTCCGAGACCGAGGCAATTGGTGTCGATCGTGTTCTGATCGAGCGTCTGCACGTCGGCAGCAACGGTGCCGCCGGCCTTGCGCAGCTTTTCCCAGTAGTCGAACCATTCCCTGGCATCGTCGGCCGTGAAACCGAACCCGACGCTTTCCTTGGAAAAGAGGCTTTTGCCGCGCTGGCGCAGCCAGGCATCGAACACATAGGCGTAACGCGCCGCATAGGGCCCGCCGCCCTTGCCCGAGGACTTGGCGAGTTCGACGGCGAGCTTGGCATACTCATCCCAGGTGAGGTCGGCCGTCGGCAGCGGAATGCCTGCCTTTTCGAATTCGACCGTGTCGAAGAACATCGAGAAGGAGTTGAGGCCGAGGCCGACACCATAGAGCTTGCCGTCGACGGTGGTCAGCTTCAGCATATCGGCGCCGAAGCTGTCGACCTTCAGCGTCGAAGGGACGAATTCATCGAGCGGCAGGCAGGCGCCGCGCTTGGAATAGTCGGAGATCGTTCCCGGCTCGAGCTGGAAGACGTCGGCGACCGACCGGCCGGCCATCTGCGTTGCGAGTTTCGTCCAGTAGCCGTCGCCCGAAAGCGATTCACCGACGATCGTGACGCCAGGCGTTTTCGATTGATAGAGCTTGGCGACGTCGAGCGTGCGCTTGGCGCGGTCGTTGGACCCCCACCACATGGCGCGCAGCGAAGCGTCCTCGGCAAAGGCCGGAAAGGCGCCTCCCGCACCGAAGGCGAGGCCGGCGGCGGCACCCGCGGAGCCCATCAGGAATGAACGGCGATTGACCTGCATGATATCCTCCTTGTCCCCATTGCCTGCTGCCATCCTCCAATGGCGGTGGCAGGCATTTCGACGAGAAGAGTACGCAAAAAAATAATTATTGCAACAAATAACGTTCATCTTGCAAATTTGCGTAATTTGCATAAGGTTTGCCCATGAACGATCAGAAAATCAGGCGGCCGCGTCAGGCGGATATCGCCACATTGGCCGGCGTCTCCGTCTCCACGGTGTCGCGCGTGCTCGCCAACGAACCTGGTATCAGCGAAACCGTGCGCCGTCAGATCTTGAAGGTGGCGGCCGAGCACGGCTATCCGGTCAAACCGGCTTCGGAAACCGTGGCCGGAGCACTGGCGCTGATTGCCAGCGACGGTGTCACCGGCGGTCTCAGCGTCTTCTATGAAGCGATCGTCGACGGCCTGCGTGCCGGAGCCGCCGAAGCCGGCATGCCCTTCGAAATCCGGATGGTCCGCGAGGATCGCACCACCCCGGACGCCATTCGCGACTATATGCAGGCCGCAGCGGCTGACGGTCTCTTTCTCGTCGGCATCGATCCGAACGAGATGCTGCGCAACTGGCTGCAGGGCAGTATGACGCCGACCGTTCTTGTCAACGGCACCGATCCCAAGATGCAATTCGACGGCGTTTCGCCGGCTAATTTCTTCGGCGCCTATGAAGCGACCACGCGCTTGATGCGGGCCGGCCATCGCCGCATTCTGCATTTGAGCGGCTCGCACCGCCATACGATCCGGGAGCGCATCCGCGGTTTCGAGGCGGCCATCGCCGCCGTCCCCGGCGCCGAGGGTCGTTTCGTGCCCTTGGCGCTGCAGGGCGGCGCCAGTCACGAGGCCCATGAACGCACGGCCGCGATCCTTGCCGAGAATGCCGGCTTTACCGCTGCCTTCTGCATGAATGATTTCATTGCCGTCGGCGTGCTCGAAGCCGTCACCGAAGCCGGTCTGCGTGTGCCGGAGGATTTTGCCATCGTCGGCTTCGACGATCTGCCCTGTGCGCTGATGACCAATCCGCAGCTTTCCACCATGCGCGTCGACCGCGCCGCCCTCGGGCGCGAGGCCGTTTCGCTGATGCTGTCCCGTTTCCGCAACAGGACGGTGCCGGCGCGCCACATCTGCCAGGCCGTCGTTCCCGTTCCGGGAGGGACCGTTCCGAATGCTGAAACCCGTGAGTGATGCCGATGACCTATGATCCCGCCAGCGCCAATCCGCTCGCAGGCAATCCGCTTAAAACCCGCGCCGATATGCGCCGCGCCCTGCTTGATCTCTTCGATCCGCTGCTTGCCTGTTTCTCGAAAGGCAATGCCCGCGTCAGGCTGAGCGGCGCTGCCGCCCATTTCGACCGGGCGGCGGCCGATCTCGAAGGCTTCGCCCGCCCGCTCTGGGGATTGGCGCCGCTTGGCGCCGGGGGCGGCGACTTCGCCCACTGGCATCGTTTTGCCGAAGGTCTTGCCAACGGCACCGATCCCGCCCATCCCGAATATTGGGGAACGGTCAATGGCCGCGACCAGCGGATGGTCGAGCTTGCCGCCCTCGGTTTTGCCCTGGCGCTGGTGCCGGAAAAGATCTGGGAACCGCTTGATCCGCGCGCCCGCGGCAATGTCGTCGCCTATCTCAAACATGCCAGGCAGTTCGACTATGCCGACAACAACTGGAAATTCTTCCGGATTTTCGTCGACATCGCGCTTGATCGCCTCGGCGTCGATTTCGACCGCAGCCTGACGCGGCAATATCTGCAGGAACTCGAAGGCTTCTATATCGGCGACGGCTGGTATCGCGACGGCAACGTGCGCCGCATCGACCACTACATTCCCTTCGCCATGCATTTCTATGGGCTGATCTATTCGAAGCTCGTCGACGATGACTACGCGAAACGCTACCGCGAGCGCGCGGTCCTCTTCGCCCGGGATTTCCGCCACTGGTTTGCCGCCGACGGAGCGACAATCCCCTTCGGCCGCAGTCTGACCTATCGTTTCGCCTGCGCCGGTTTCTGGTCGGCGCTGGCTTTTGCCGATCTCGAGGCTCTGCCCTGGGGCGAGATCAAACATCTCTGCCTGCAGCATCTGCGCTGGTGGAAGGACAAGCCGATTGCCGATCGCGACGGCGTGCTGTCGATCGGTTTCGGCTATCCGAACCTGCTGATGTCGGAGAGCTACAATTCCGCCGGCTCGCCCTACTGGGCACTCAAGGCTTTCCTGCCGCTCGCGATCGCCGAGGATCATCCATTCTGGACGGCGAGCGAAAAGGTGCCGGAGCAGAGCTCTGATGTCGTTTCCCAGCGTCATCCCGGCATGGTGATCATGCGGGCGGGCGGCGATGTCGTGGCGCTGTCATCAGGCCAGGAAAACCTGCAGATGCGTTTCGGCACCGAAAAATATGCGAAATTCGCTTATTCCACCCGCTACGGCTTCAGCGTCGAATCCGACGAACGCGCCTTTGGCCTCGCCTCCTTCGATTCGATGCTGGCCTTCAGCGATGACGGCCTGCACTACCGTGTGCGTGAAACCAATGAGCAGGCCAGGCTTGCGGGCGATGTGCTGTATTCGAAATGGTCGCCCTTCCCCGATGTCGGCGTCGAAACCTGGCTGGTGCCCGCCGCCCCCTGGCATATCCGCCTCCACCGGATCAGGACGGGTCGGCCGCTGCGCATTGCCGAAGGCGGCTTTGCCATCGGCCGCCGCGACTTCGAGCAGGACACGCTGTCGGCTTCGGAGGGCGCCGCCTATGCGATCGGCGAAGCCGATTTTACCGGCATTCTTGACCTCGGCTCATCGGTCAAACGCGCCGGGCTGGCGCAGAAGGCGCAGCCCAACACCAATGTGATCGTCGCCAAGACCATCGTGCCGCAGCTGCGTGGTCAGATTCCGGCCGGCGAGACCATTCTGCTGACGGCGGTGCTGGCGCTCGACGATCCCGCCGCCGTCTCGTCTGTGTGGACGCGGCCGCCGAAAGCGCCTGATATCGCGGCGCTGGAGGCCCTGGTGCGGGAAAAGGGTGTCACCGTCAGCGCCATCGAAGCGCCCGGACAGATGCCATGAGTCGTCCGGCAATCGTCCTTGCCATGGAGCCGTCGCGCACGGAACATGTCCTGCCCGATGCGGTCCTACGGCGGCTCGACACCATCGGCCGCCTGCTGGACCCCGAGCCGCTGCAGCGCTTGGACGACGCGCGGGCAAGACGCCTACTCTCCGAAGCCGAAATCCTGATCACCGGCTGGGGGGCGCCCTATGTCGGGCCCGAGATTCCCGCGGCCGCACCGCAGCTTCGCCTCATCGTCCATGCGGCGGGCACGGTGAAGGGCATCATCGACGAAGCCATCTTCGAAACCGGCATCATAACGGTCAGCCATTCGGCCGAGGCCAATGCCGTGCCGGTTGCCGAATTCACGCTCGCCGCGATCCTCTTCGCCGGCAAACGCGCCTTTCGTTTCCGCGATCTCTACGTCGCCGACCGCAACCGCGATCGGACCTATCCGATGCAGCGCCAGGCGATCGGGAATTATGGCCGCACTCTCGGCATCGTCGGCGCCTCGCGCATCGGCAGGCGCGTGATCGAGCTCTTGAAACCCTTCGACTACAGGCTGCTGCTGTTCGATCCCATGCTCGATGCCGCCGAGGCAGCCGGATTGGGAGCGGAAAAGGTCGATCTCGACGCATTGATGCGGCGAGCCGATATCATTTCCCTGCACGCGCCGTCGCTGCCGTCGACGCAGCATATGATCGATGCGCGGAGACTGGCGCTGATGAAGGACGGGGCAACGCTCATCAACACCGCGCGCGGCATCCTCATTGATGAGGCCGCCCTGCTTTCGGAGCTGAAGACCGGCCGCATCGAGGCAGTCATCGACGTGACCGATCCCGAGATTCCAGACGCGGGTTCCGCATTCTACGATCTGCCCAACGTCTTCCTGACGCCGCATATCGCCGGCGCCATCGGGCTGGAACGCGGGCGCCTCGGCGAGATGGCGGTGGACGAGGTCGAGCGTTTTATGAGCGGCCGGCCGCTGCTCTACCAGATCCGCCGAGAGAATCTGGAAAACATCGCCTGACGTTTATTCCTCGCCCGCGGGGTTCATGTGGCCTGCCTCAGCGTGGTGTCCTCAGCGAATTGGGCGAACCGTCATTGGCAAGCTCGGGCATCAGGTCGGCGATATCGACGACTTTACCGGTGCGCGAGCTCGTCAGCGCGGCAATGCCGCAGAGCACGGACATGGCGCCCGCGCGCGTGCCGGCGCGCTGAGCGAGCCTGTCTTCCATATCGGGCTTGAAGATCATGTTGCGCATCCGGTCGTCGCCGCCGTAATGGCCGCCGGTGAAATGCGGAACGACGATGCGCTCCACCGCTTGCCCGCCGTTCGGGAAATTGCGGATCAGCTGGATCGTGTCCTGTTTCGGCTCTTCCCAGGGCTGAGCCTCGTACTGGCGAAGCTCGATGCGCCCCTTGGTGCCGTTGAAGGCGAGGTGATGGCCTTCGATCGGTTGGAAGGTATTCAGCGAATAGGAGACGTGGACATTGTTGCGGTAGCGGAGGCTGACCACCATCGTATCGGGAATGTCGATATCCTCGCGGAAGACGCAGCCGTCGCGGAAGTAGCCGTCGATCTCAGAGGGATCCTCGTAGAGCTGATCGAGGAAGGGATCGGCTTCGAGATCGAGATAGTAGTCGCATTCCCCCGTGTGCGGACAGAGCTTGCAGCGGGGGCCGCGGAATGGGCCCTTGCGGCCGTAGTTCTGCAGGTCGGCAAACGCGGCGACGGACTCGGGATCGCTGTCGAGATACCAGTTCAGCAGGTCGAAATGGTGGGTGGCCTTGTGGACGAACAGGCTGCCAGAATTTTCGGTATAGGCATGCCAGCGGCGGAAGTAATCGGCGCCGTGCTTGGTGTTGAGATACCAGTGAAAATCGACCGAGGTCACCCGGCCGATCTCGCCGGCATTCAGCAATTCCTTGATCTTGGCCGCCGTCGGCGCATAGCGGTAGTTGAAGGAGACGTCGACCCGGCGGCCGGTGCGCTTTTCGGCATCAAGAATCCGGCGAATTTTCTCGATCGAGGTGGTCATCGGCTTTTCGGTGATGACGTCGATGCCGGACTCCAGCGCCCGCACGATGATATCGTCATGCGTATGGTCGGGCGTGCAGACGATGGCCAGATCCGGCTTCTGCTCGGCCAGCATGGAATCGATATTGTCATAGAGCGGCGCATTGCTGCCGATCATGTTGCGGGCGCGCTCGCCGCGAAGCGAATTCTTCTCGACGATGGCTGTGAGGTCGACATGTTCGCGCCAGCCGGCAAGCAGATCCTTGCCCCACATGGTGGTGCCGCGGTTTCCCGTGCCGATCAGGGCGAAACGGCGTTTCTCCATCGATAATTCTCCTGCATGCGTGATGAAAAGTATTGAAATCAGATCTGGCAGCAGCTCCGGAACCGCTCGACGCAGGTGGCGATCACCTCGTCGGCCGGGCGTTTCCACCAGGTCTCGGCCGAAAAGATCTCCACCTCCTGTGCGCCGAAGAAGCCGGCAGCCTCGATCATCCGTCTTATGCCTTTGAGGTCGATGACGCCATCGCCCATCATGCCGCGGTCGAGCAGCATGTCCTTGGTCGGCACCAGCCAGTCGCAGATGTGGTGGGCAAAGATGCGTTTCATCCGTCCGGCGCGGGCGATCTGGTTGGCAAGGTCGGGATCCCACCAGACATGGTAGACGTCGATCGCAACGCCGACATCCTCGCCGAGCGGCTCGCACATGTCGAGCGCCTGGCCGAGTGTGTTCACGCAGGCCCGGTCGGCGGCATACATCGGATGCAGCGGCTCGATGGCGAGCTTGACGCCGGCTGCCTGCGCATGCGGCAGCACGGCGGCAATGCCGTCGAACACCATCTGCCGTGCCGCGACAATATCCTTCGAGCTGCTCGGCAGGCCGCCGACGACGAGCACCAGGCAATCGGCTGCGAAGGCTGCCGCCTCATCGATCGCACGCCTGTTGTCGTCGAGGTTTTTCTGCCAGTCGGCATCGTTCGCCGCCGGAAAGAAGCCGCCGCGGCAAAGTCCGGTCAGCTTGATGCCGTTCGATTTGACGATTCGCACCGCCTCGTCGAGACCGACCTTGGCGACCTGGTCGCGCCAAGGCGCGATCGCGGTGATGCCGTGTTTCAGGCAGATATCGACGGCCTCGGCAAAGCCGCATTGCTCGCGGATCGTCGCCAGATTGATCGAAAGCCCTTCGACCTGCATGTCATTCTCCTCCTATTGCCATGCTGGCGATCAGTGAACGCCGTGGACGGCAAGCACTTGGCGCATGCGCGCCGCTGCAAGTTCCGGATCGGCCAGCACTCGCGCCTTGTCGGCCAGGCGGAAGAGTTCGGCCAGATGCGTCAATGAGCGGGTGCTCTGCTGGCCGCCGACCATGGTGAAATGATCCTGCAGGCCGTTGAGATAGGCGAGGAAGACGACGCCTGTCTTGTAGAAGCGGGTCGGCGCCTTGAAGATGTGGCGCGACAGCGGCACGGTCGGCTCGAGCAGGTCGAAGAATTCGTGATTGCTCTTGCGGCCGAGCGCGTCGAGTGCTGCGGACGCTGCCGGGGCGATCGCATCGAAAATGCCGAGCAGGGCGTCCGAATGACCCTGTTCGTCGCCGGCGATCAGTTCGGCATAGTTGAAGTCGTCGCCGGTATACATGCGCACGCTCTTCGGCAGTTGCCGGCGCATGGTCACTTCCTTCTCCTTGGAAAGCAGCGAGATCTTGATGCCGTCGACCTTGGAGGCATTGGCTTCGATCACCTCAAGGCAGGTGTCCATGGCTTTCAGGTGATCGCCATTGCCCCAATATCCCTCAAGCGCCGGATCGAACATTTCGCCCAGCCAGTGGATGATGACAGGTTCCCTGACCTGGCGAAGGATGCGGTCATAGACCCTGACATAATCGTCCGGCCCTTTTGCCGCGACGGCAAGCGCCCGGCTGGCCATCAGGATGATGCGGCCGCCGGCCGCCTCCACCGTTTCGATCTGCTCCTCATAGGCCCTGAGGATCGTATCGATCGTGACGTCGGGTCCCGGTGTCAGATGATCGGTGCCGGCGCCGCAGGCGATCAGCGCATCCTTGCGGCCGGCCGCTTCGCTGAGCGCCCGGCGGATCAGGTCGCGCGCTTCCGGCCAGCCGAGGCCCATGCCGCGCTGAGCCGTATCCATCGCTTCGGCGACGCCGAGGCCGAGATCCCAGAGCCGGTGGCGGAAGGCAAGTGTGCGCTCCCAGTCGATCGCCGGCGTCAGCCAGGGATCGTTGTCGGCGAGCGGATCGGCGACCACATGGGCGGCGGCAAAGGCGATGCGCGGGAAGCTTTTGGCGTCGCGCTTCTTCAGCTCGATCGGCGTGCCGGTCAGCGTATAGGGGACGATCTTGCCGTCGAGGGGGAGATTGATCGTCGTCACGGCTCAGAACTCCAGTGCCGGAACATCGAGCCAGCGGCGTTCGGCCCAGGATTTCAGCCCGAGTTCGGCCAGCTGTACGCCCTTGGCGCCGGCTTCCAGCCCATAGGGCCAGGGCGCATCTTCGACGACATGGCGAATGAACATTTCCCACTGCGCCTTGAAACCGTTGTCGAAGGCCTGCGTGTCCGGAACCTCGTCCCAGGTCTTGTAGAAGTCGATCGTCTGCGGCTGGTCGGGGTTCCAGACCGGCTTCGGCGTGTTGACGCGGTGCTGGCTCCAGCATTTCGTCAGGCCGGCGACGGCCGAACCATGCGTGCCGTCGACCTGGAAGGTCACGAGGTCGTCACGGCGCACGCGCACAGCCCAGGAGGAGTTGATCTGCGCGATCGCGCCGCCGTCGAGCTCGAAGGTCGCATAGGCCGCGTCATCGGTGTCGCAATCATAAGGCTTGCCCTGCTCGTCGATGCGGCGCGGAATATGCGTGGCGCCGAGGCAGGAAACGGCTTTGACTTCACCGAACAGATTGTCGAGCACGTAGCGCCAGTGGCAGAGCATATCGAGGATGATGCCGCCGCCGTCGCCCTTGCGGTAATTCCAGGAGGGGCGCTGGGCGGGCACGCCCCAATCACCTTCGAAAACCCAGTAGCCGAATTCGCCGCGCACCGAGAGGATCTTGCCGAAGAACCCGGAATCCTTGAGCAGCGCCAGCTTGCGCAGGCCGGGCAGGAAGAGCTTGTCCTGCACGACGCCGTGCTTGAGCCCGGAGCGCCGCGCCTTGCGGGCGAGATCGATCGCCACCTGCAGGTCGTCGGAGATCGGCTTTTCGCAATAGACATGTTTGCCGGCATCGAGCGCCTTGGACAGCAGCTCGGCGCGCATCAGCGTCGTGCCGGCGTCGAAGAAGATCGTGTCGTCGGGATTGGCGAGCGCGGCATTCAGATCGGTCGACCAGCGCTTGATGCCGTGCTTCTTCGCCAGCTCTTCCATCTTGGCGCCGTTGCGGCCGACGATGATCGGGTCGATCTCGAGTTTTTCGCCCGATTGCAGCGTGATGCCGCCCTGGTCGCGGAAGGCGAGGATCGAACGCACCAGGTGCTGATTGTAACCCATGCGGCCGGTAACGCCGTGCAAGATGATCCCCAAGCGTGCCATTTTTTTTCCTCCCTGGAATCTTTGCGGCGGGGAGCGGGCGTCCTGGCCCGGCCCTCCCAAGCCGGTAACTAAACAGTTACTTGATGGCAGAAGAGCGGCGCCGCTGTCAAGAGTCGAATCCGACTTTCAGGATCAGAGCCTTTCCGGGTCAGGCTGCAGAAGGCTCACATCTAGCGCTTGATCGAGGTCAGCGTGACGTGGACGATATGCTTTTCCCAGGCATTGAGATGGGTCGGCTCGATCAGGTCGCGGCCGAAGATCGTCGAAAGCGTGTACTGGTTGGAAAGGTAGAAATAACCGAGCGAGGCGATCGTCAGGTAGACATGCAGGGGATCGGCGGTCTCGATGAAGACGCCCTGCTTCTTTCCCTGCTCGAGCACATCGGTCAGCTCGCCGATCAGATGCGAATGCAGCTCCTTGAGCCGCACGGATTGGCGCAGCCACCGGGCCCGATGCAGGTTTTCCGTGCCGAGCAGGCTGAGGAATTCCGGGTGCTGGAGAAAATAGCGCCAGGTGAAGAGCGCGAGTTCCCCGATGCCCTCCTCCGGGCTGCGGTCGCCGATGTGGAGCGCGCGCTCGGCGGTGCGGATGCCGACATAGGCTTCTTCGAGCACGCGGAGATAGAGCTGCTCCTTGTCGCCGAAATAATGGTAGAGCATGCGCTTGTTGGTGCCGGCACGCTCGGCGATGGCGTCGACGCGGGCCCCGCCCATGCCGTTTTCGGCGAATTCCCGGGTGGCCGCTTCAAGGATTGCGGCGCGTGTCCGCTCCGGATCGCGCTGGGCCGTCCGTTCCTGAGATGGGCGCCGAGATCTTTTTTTCTCCCCATGCTCGCCGCTGTCGTTCATCTCTCCACCTCCCTCTCGCTTGTTGCGCTCATAAGCCTTCAGTGCGAAATTGTAAAAACCGAATTCAGAAGCGCGGTCCTGTTCCAGTGTGAATAGTGAGAGCATGATGCCGTTCGAAAGCCGCTCGCACTTTTCGGCACCCTGCTCTGGCCGACACCGCTTGACACGCTTGCCGCTTTGCTCGTAGCTTGTAACCAATTAGTTATTTATGCAAGGGTAACTGGTCGGAAGCGTGTGGAGGCGCTTCCCTTTGGAGGAGGAAAAAATGACTCTACGTGTAAGCAGACGTAATTTCGTTGCGGGAGGCGCCACGCTTCTGTCGCTCGCGGCCCTCGGAAGCAGCGCCATGGCACAGGAAACGCGCCTGCGTCTCCTGTGGTGGGGTTCGCAGCCGCGCGCCGACCGCACCAACAAGGTGTCGGAACTCTACAAGGCGAAGAATGCCGGCACTGCCATCACCGGCGAGTTTCTCGGATGGGCCGATTACTGGCCACGACTTGCGACCCAGGTCGCCGGCCGCAACGCTCCCGACATCATCCAGATGGACTACCGCTATATCGTCGAATATGCTCGGCGCGGCGCCCTCGCTCCGCTGGAATCCTACATGCCGTCGAAGCTGCAGCTCGAGGATTTCGATCCTGCGCAGATCGAAGGCGGCAAGGTCGATGGCCATCTCTATGGTGTCAGTCTCGGCGCCAACTCGGCCGCAACCGTGTTGAACGCCGCCGCCTTCAAGGAAGCCGGCATCGATATGCCGACGCAGAAGACGACCTGGGAAGAATTCGGCAAGATCGGCGCCGAGATGACCAAGGCCGGTAAGCGCAAGGGCTACTTCGGCTTTGCCGACGGCAGCGGTGTCGAACCGGCTCTTGAAAACTACCTCCGCCAACGCGGCAAGGCGCTCTATACGGCGGACTCGAAGATCGCTTTCGGTCCTGAAGAAGCCTCTGAATGGTTCGATATGTGGGCTAAGTTCCGCGCAGCCGGAGCTTGCGTCACACCTGATATCCAGGCTCTGTATAAAGACACGATCGATACCAGCCCGCTTACGCTTGGTAAGGCTGCCTGCGATTATGCACACAGCAACCAGTTCGTCGGCTACCAGGCCATGGTCAAGGACAGGCTGGCCCTGACCAACTACATGCGCATCACGCCGGACTCGAAGGGCGGCCATTACCGCAAGCCATCGATGTTCTTCTCCGTCTCGGCGCAGTCGAAGGTGATGGATCAGGCGGTCGACTACGTCAACTTCTTCGTCAAGAATCCGGATGCCGCGGTGATCCTCGACGTCGAGCGCGGCATTCCGGAATCGAAGGCAATGCGTGATGTCGTCGCCACCAAACTCGACGAAATCGGCAAGGTTCCGCTCGACTATGTCGCCGGCCTCGGTGATCTCGCCGGCCCGCTGCCGCCCCCGCCGCCGACCGGCGCAGGCGAAGGCACGCTTATTCTGCGCAACATCGCCGAGCAAGTGGCCTTCGGACAGCTGTCTCCCTCCGATGGCGGCAAGCAGCTTGTCGACGAAATCACGCGAATTCTCGCACGAGGCTGATCCCGTATGAGCAATGCGATGCGCACGCCCGCAGGGGCCATATCCGTGGAAAGATATCAGGGGGCCGTGGCCGAAGGGCGCTTCCGGCGTCTCTGGAATGCCAATGCTCCCGGCTATCTCTTCCTTCTGCCATGGCTCGTCGGCTTTTTCGGGCTGACGCTCGGGCCGGCCCTGATTTCGCTCTATCTCTCCTTCACCGACTTCGACATGCTGCAGTCGCCGAGGTGGGTGGGGACCGCGAATTACGTGCGCATCGCCACGGCGGATCCGAAATTCTCGGCCGCCATGCACGTCACCCTGACCTACGTGGTCTTCTCGGTGCCGTTCAAACTGACCTTCGCCTTGCTGGTCGCCATGGCTTTGAATCGCGGCCTGCGTGGGCTGCCGATCTATCGCGCCATCTTTTATCTCCCCTCGTTGCTGGGCGGCAGCGTGGCGATCGCCGTGCTCTGGCGGCAGCTTTTCGCCAGCGATGGCCTCGTCAATGCCGCGCTCTCGCATTTCGGCATCGAAGGTCCGAGCTGGATCTCGCATCCGAGCTATTCGATTTACACGCTGGTGGCGCTGTCCGTCTGGCAGTTCGGCTCGCCGATGATTATTTTCCTGGCCGGCCTGCGCCAGATTCCGCAGGATATGTATGAGGCCGCCAGCCTCGACGGCGCCTCGAAATTCCGGCAATTCTACAAGATCACCCTTCCGCTTCTGACGCCGGTGATTTTCTTTAACGCCGTCGTCCAGACGATCGAGGCCTTCAAGGCCTTCACGCCCGCCTTCATCATATCGGGCGGCACGGGCGGTCCGATCAACTCGACGCTCTTTTACACGCTCTACCTCTATCAGGAAGCCTTCGGCAATTTCCGCATGGGCTATGCTTCGGCGCTCGCCTGGATCCTGGTGGTGATCATTGCGATCTTCACTGCCTTCTCCTTCCTGACCTCGCGTTATTGGGTGCACTACGATGACTGAGATGACCGCTTCCGTCACTGCGGCGAGGCCGCCATCCGATATCACCAAACGCAGCCTGCCGGCGTCGCTCGTCATCCACGCCCTGCTGATCGCCGCTTCGCTTCTCATGCTCTATCCGCTGTTGTGGATGGTTTCGGCATCGGTCAGGCCGGAAAACGAGATCTTTTCGTCGACCTCGCTGATCCCGTCGTCGATCGATGTCTCCTCCTATGCGCGCGGTTGGAATGGCCTCGATATCAGCTTCGGCCGGTTCTTCTGGAATTCGCTCGTCATCTCGCTGCTGGTGGTGACGGGCAATGTGATCGCCTGTTCGCTGACGGCCTACGCCTTTGCGCGGCTGCGCTTTGCCGGCCGGAACTTCTGGTTCGCGATCATGCTCGGCACGTTGATGATCCCCTACCACGTGACGCTGATCCCGCAATATGTGCTCTTCCTCGATCTCGGCTGGGTGAACACCATCCTGCCGCTTGTCGTGCCGAAGTTCCTGGCAAGTGACGCCTTCTTCATCTTCCTCATGGTGCAATTCTTCCGCGGTATCCCGCGCGAACTCGACGAGGCGGCGATGATGGATGGCTGCAGCGCCTGGCGCATCTACTGGAAGATCATGCTGCCGCTGTCGCTGCCGGTGCTGGCGACGGCCGCGATCTTCTCCTTCATCTGGACTTGGGACGATTTCTTCGGTCCGCTGATCTACCTGAACGACATGAACACCTATACGATCCAGCTCGGCCTGCGCACCTTCGTCGACTCCACCAGCGCATCGGATTGGGGCGGCCTGTTCGCCATGTCGACCCTGACGCTCGTGCCGGTGTTCTTCTTCTTCCTGTTCTTCCAGCGCCTGTTGATCGAGGGCATCGCCACGACGGGCATGAAGCGTTGACGGCGGCAATGGGAGAGAGTGACATGAGCGTGAAGACGGTCGGCATCGTCGGCTGCGGCATCGGCCGCTCGCATATCGTCGAGGGTTATCTGCCGCATTCCGACAAGTTCAAGGTCGTGGCGATCTGCGACCTGAACGAGCAGCGCCTGGCTGCGGTCGGCGCCGAGTTCGGCATCGAACGCCGCACCACCTCCTTTGCGGAACTGCTGGCTGACGAGACGATCGACATCATCGATATCTGCACCCCGCCCGGCATCCATCTCGAACAGGTGGTCGCGGCGCTCGCCGCCGGCAAACATGTGGTTTGCGAAAAACCGCTGACCGGCTCGCTTGCCGGCGTCGATACGATCATGGAAGCGGAAAAAGCGGCCCCGGGCGTACTGATGCCGATTTTCCAATATCGCTACGGCGACGGTATCCAGAAGGCCAAACGGATCATCGATGCCGGCATTGCCGGCAAAGCCTATACGGCCTCGGTCGAAACCTTCTGGCTGCGCAAGCCGGAATATTACGCCGTGCCCTGGCGCGGCAAATGGGCGACGGAACTCGGCGGTGTGCTCGTCACCCATGCGCTGCATCTGCATGACATGATGATGCATCTGATGGGCCCGGCGGCAAGGGTCTTCGGCCGTGTCGCCACCCGCGTCAACGATATCGAGGTCGAGGATTGCGCCTCCGCCAGCCTGCTGATGGAAAACGGCGCCTTTGTCTCGCTGTCCTGCACGCTTGGTTCGCAGGAACAATTGAGCCGGCTGAGGCTGCACTTCGAGAATGTCACTTTCGAAAGCAGCCACGAGCCCTACACACCCGGCAAGGATCCCTGGAAGATCATCGCTGCCAATGACGACGTGCGGCAGAAGATCGACCGGGTGATTGCCGACTGGCAGCCGGTCGCGCCGCGTTTCACCACCCAGATGGGCCAGTTCCACGCCTTCCTCAGCGGCCATGGGCCGCTGCCGGTGACGACGGTGGATGCCCGCCGCGCGCTGGAACTGGTGACCGCCATCTACCAGTCTTCCGACAGCGGTGCCGAAGTGCCGCTGCCGGTCGGTCCCGACAGTCCGAAATACGCCGATTGGCGCGCAAGAACGAAGTAACCGCAAAAGAGAGGGTTTTGAGAAGATGGCAACCAGTGTCGTTCTTCAGAAGGTCGAGAAGCGCTACGGCGCGATGGATGTGATCCATGGCATCGACCTGACGATCGATCCCGGCGAATTCGTCGTTTTCGTCGGTCCCTCCGGCTGCGGAAAATCGACCCTTCTGCGCATGATCGCCGGCCTCGAGGAGATTTCGGGCGGCGCGCTGCTGCTCGACAGCGAGCGCATGAACGAGGTGGCGCCGGCCAAGCGCGGCATCGCCATGGTGTTCCAGTCCTATGCGCTCTATCCGCATATGTCGGTCTACAAGAACCTCGCCTTCGGCCTGGAGACGGCGGGTTACAAGAAGGCCGAGATCCAGCCCAAGGTCAAACGCGCCGCCGAGATCCTGCAGATCGAGAAGCTGCTGGAGCGCAAGCCGAAGGCGCTCTCCGGCGGCCAGCGCCAGCGTGTCGCGATCGGCCGGGCCATCGTGCGCGAGCCGCGCATCTTCCTGTTCGACGAGCCGCTGTCCAACCTCGATGCCGAACTGCGCGTGCAGATGCGCGTCGAGATCTCCCGCCTGCACCGGCAGCTCGGCAACACCATGATCTACGTCACCCACGACCAGGTCGAGGCCATGACGATGGCAGACAAGATCGTGGTGTTGAACTCCGGCCGCATCGAGCAGGTCGGCGCGCCGCTGGATCTCTACAACAATCCGGCCAACCGCTTCGTCGCCGGCTTCATCGGCAGCCCGAAGATGAATTTCCTGAAGGCGCGCATCGAGCAGGTCGGCGAGGCCGAAACCAGCATCCATGTCTGCGGCAATTCCGTTCACCTGCCGCGCCGGCTGAACGGCGAAGCCGGCCAGGAGGTCACCTTCGGCATCCGCCCCGAGCATCTTTCACTGGCCGGCGGCGCCATCACGCTTTCGACCGTCAATGTCGACCTCGTCGAAAATCTCGGCGGCGCCACTATGCTTTACACCACGACGCCGGATGGCCAGCTCCTGACCATCGCGCTTGACGGCCAGCAGAAGGTCGAGCGTGGCACCAACGTCACGACTTTCTTCGATCCGGTCCGCTGCCACGTCTTCGATGCCTCGGGCAAGACGATCTAAGCGCTGCTTGACATCAGATCCTCCTCTGCCTCATCCTTTCGGAAGGGGCTGAAGGGGAATAAGCATGACGCCTGAGGATAGGATTCATGCGCTCGGCATCTGGCAGGGCCCGATCGACATTTCGCCGATAGCAGGCGGCATCACCAATCGGAACTATCTGGTCAGCGATGCCGTCGCGCGCTGCGTGGTGAGACTCGGCACCGATATCCCGATCCATCACATCAACAGGCAGAACGAGCTTGCCGCAAGTTATGCCGCCCATACAGCAGGCATATCGCCTGCCGTCATCCACCATTCGCCGGGCGTGCTGGTGCTCGACTATATCGAGGCGAGGGCGCTTTCGCCGGAGGATATCAGGACGCCGGATATGCTGGCCCGGGTCGTGCCGCTGGTGCGTGCCTGCCACCGTGACATCGCCCGGCATTTTCGCGGTCAGGCGATGATCTTCTGGGTCTTCCACGTCATCCGCGATTACGCCGCCAGTCTGAAGGAGTCGGACAGCGCCTATCTGCCGCTGCTGCCGGCGCTGATGACCAGGGCGGAAACGCTGGAAGAAGCGGCAGGGCCTTTCGAGATCGCCTTCGGTCACAACGATCTGCTCGCCGCCAACTTTCTCGATGACGGCAAGCGGCTCTGGCTGATCGACTGGGATTATGCCGGCTTCAACACGCCGCTTTTCGATCTCGGCGGATTGGCCTCCAACAACGAATTCTCGCAAGCGGCTGAGCAAATGATGCTGGAGAGCTATTTCGACCGGCCGCTGACCGATGATCTCCGCCGCCGCTATACCGCGATGAAATGCGCCTCGCTGCTGCGCGAAACGCTCTGGAGCATGATTTCAGAAATCCATTCCACCATCGATTTCGACTATTCCGCCTATACGGCCGAAAATCTCGGGCGCTTCGAACGCGCCTATCAGGCCTTTGAACAGGATCGATAAATGACGAGACAATTACCGAAGACGGCGAAAGCCGTGGTCATCGGCGGCGGCATCATCGGCTGCTCGACAGCCTATCATCTCGGCAAGCTCGGCTGGACCGATACCGTGCTGCTCGAACGTAAGAAGCTCACCTCGGGCACCACCTTCCATGCCGCTGGCCTGGTCGGCCAGCTGCGCACCAGCGCCAACATCACCCAGCTGCTCGGTTATTCCGTCGATCTCTACAAACGGCTGGAAGAGGAAACCGGCCTCGGCACCGGCTGGAAAATGAATGGCGGCCTGCGCCTGGCCTGCAACGAGGAGCGCTGGACCGAGGTCCGCCGCCAGGCGACCACCGCCCAGTCCTTCGGCCTCGAAATGCAGTTGCTGACGCCGCAGGAGGCCTTCGATCTCTGGCCGCTGATGACGGTGGACGATCTCGTCGGCGCCGCCTTCCTTCCGACAGACGGCCAGGCCAATCCCTCCGACATTACCCAGGCGTTAGCGAAGGGCGCCCGTATGTCGGGTGTCTCGATCTTCGAGGATACCGAAGTTCTCGACCTTGAAATCGACAAGGGGCGGATCCGCGCCGTCATCACCGCCGAGGGCCGCATCGAATGCGAGCGCGTTGTCGTCTGCGCCGGCCAATGGACGCGTGCCTTTGCCGCCCGCTTCGGTGTCAACGTGCCGCTGGTCTCGGTCGAACATCAATACATCATCACCGAATCCTTCGGCGTGCCCTCCAACCTGCCGACGCTGCGCGATCCCGATCGCCTGACCTATTACAAGGAGGAGGTCGGCGGCATCGTCATGGGCGGCTATGAGCCGAACCCGATTCCCTGGGCGAAAGACGGCATCCCCGAGGGTTTCCATTACACACTGCTGGACAGCAATTTCGACCATTTCGAGCAGATCATGGAACAGGCGCTGGGCCGCGTCCCGGCGCTGGAAAATGTCGGCGTCAAGCAGTTGCTGAACGGCCCGGAAAGTTTCACGCCCGATGGCAACTTCATTCTCGGCGAGGCGCCAGAGCTAAAGAATTTCTTCGTCGGCGCTGGTTTCAACGCCTTCGGCATCGCCTCTGCCGGCGGCGGCGGCATGGCGCTTGCCGAATGGGTGACGAAGGGCGAACCGCCCTATGATCTCTGGCCGGTGGATATCCGCCGTTTCGGCCGTCCGCATTTCGATACCGACTGGGTGCGCACCCGCACGCTCGAAGCCTATGGCAAACATTACACCATGGCCTGGCCCTTCGAGGAGCATTCGAGCGGCCGCCCCTGCCGTAAGTCGCCGCTCTATGACCGGCTGAAGGCGCAAGGCGCCTGCTTCGGCGAGAAGCTCGGCTGGGAGCGGCCGAACTGGTTTGCCGATCTCTTCGCCAACGAGGAGCCTAGGGATGTCTACAGCTACACCAGACAGAACTGGTTCGACGCCGTTGGCCGCGAGCACAAGGCGGTGCGCGAGGCGGCCGTCATCTTCGACCAGACCTCCTTTGCCAAATTCGTGCTGAAGGGCAGGGATGCCGAGGCGGCCCTTTCCTGGATCGCTTCCAACGATGTCGCCAGGCCGGTGGGCTCGCTCATCTACACGCAGATGCTGAACGACAAGGGCGGCATCGAATGCGACGTGACGGTCGCCCGGATCGCCGAGAACGAATATTACATCGTCACCGGCACCGGTTTCGCCACCCATGACTTCGACTGGATCGCCCGCAATATACCGGCGGAGATGCATGCCGAATTGGTCGATGTCACATCCGCCTATTCCGTGCTGTCGCTGATGGGACCGAATGCGCGCGCCGTGCTGGAAAAGGTGACGGGCAGCGACGTCTCGAATGCGGCCTTCCCCTTCGGCCAGGTCAGAACCATCGGCATATCGGGTTGCCCGGTGCGGGCGCTGCGTATCACCTATGTCGGCGAGCTTGGTTACGAGCTGCATATTCCGATCGAATATGCCACCACGGTCTATGACGTGCTGATGGCATCAGGCGGCGAGCTCGGCCTCGTCAATGCCGGCTACCGCGCCATCGAGAGCTGCCGCCTGGAAAAGGGCTATCGCGCCTGGGGATCGGATATCGGTCCCGACCATACGCCTGTCGAAGCCGGCCTCGGCTGGGCGGTGAAGATGCGCAAGAACATTCCTTTCCGTGGCCGCGAAGCGATCGAACGGCAGCTTTCGGGCGGCGTGAAGAAGCGCCTCGCCTGCTTCATTCCGGAGGATGCCGATGCGGTGCTGCTCGGCCGCGAAACGATCTATCGCGACGGCAAGCGCGTCGGCTGGCTGTCGAGCGGCGGCTTCGGTTATACGCTGGGCAAGCCGATCGGCTACGGCTACGTCCGCAATGCCGACGGCGTGACCGAGGATTTCGTCCTCTCCGGCACCTATGAGCTTGACGTCGCGCGGGAACGCATCCCCTGCAAGGTATCGCTGTCGCCGCTCTACGATCCCGATATGGCGCGGGTGAAGGCCTGAATTCCGGTATGGCTGAAAAGAGAGAGCGACCCCGAACTCCCTCATTCCTGTGCCCGTCACAGGAATCCAGCCACCGCGCCTCTGCGCGGTGAGTGACTCCCTTACGACCTAAATAGAGCTCTCCGCGCCCAAGGACTTGGGCGCACTGGATCCCTGTGACGAGCACAGGGATGACGGAGGAGAGGGGGCGACCACGGCACACCCTCGCCTCATCACTCCCAGCCGAAGCAGAGTCTAGCTCGGAAAGGCCCCAAGCCTCAAAACAACGGCAGCCGATCGTCCTGGATCAGGATCTCCAGCTTGTCCGACACATCCTGCGTCCACGCCCGATGTCCCGTCAAAGCCGTCGGGAAAAGGCCGGGAAGGGTGAAGAGCGCCGCCGAAATCGCCGGGCCGGTGCGGGGAACATCGGCGATGAGGGCGGCGATTTCGCCGGCGCGGGGGTCGCGCAGCTCGAAGCGTTCGCCGTTGCCGTGCTCGCCGAGCGCATAGCGCATCCACGCCGCAACGGCGATCGCATAGGTCTCGGCCCGGTCGCCATGCGCCAGCGCCTCGCATGCCGGCTCCAGCAGCCGCTGCGGCAGTTTCTGCGTGCCGTCCATGGCGATCTGATAGGTGCGATGGGCGATCGCCTTGTTTGCAAAGCGTGCTATCAATTCTTTGGCGTAGGCATCGAGATCGATGCCGGGCACAGCGTCGAGCGTTCTGGCGGCCGCATGCATGTGGCGGTAGGCAAGGGCCGCCAGGCCCGCATCGTTCATCACGTCGCGGATGAATTCATAGCCGCCGATATAACCGAGATAGGCGAGCAGCGAATGCGCGCCGTTCAGCATTCGCAGCTTCATCTTCTCATAGGCCGAGACCTCCTCGACCATCAGCGCGCCGCGCACCTTTTCCCAGGCCGGCCGGCCATTGGCGAAATGGTCTTCGATGACCCATTGCGTAAAGGGCTCGGTCTCGATCGCCGCCATATCCGTGCGCCCCGTCAGCCGCTCGGCATCGGCATAGGTCGCTTCGGTGCTGGCCGGTGTGATGCGGTCGACCATCGTCGACGGGAAGGGGACATTCGCCTCGATCCAGCGATGCAGGTCGGGATCTATACGGGAGGTGAATTCCAGCACCAGGCGCTTCAGCACGGCGCCGTTGCTCGGCAGGTTGTCGCAGCTGAGCGGCGTAAACGGCGCGATACCCTTCTGCCGGCGGCGGGCAAGGCCTTCGACGAGATAACCGATGACGCCGCGCGGCGCATGCCGGTTGGCAAGGTCGGCGACGATATCGGGGTGTTTCAGGTCGAGGCCACCGGTTGCGGGATCGAAACCATAGGCCTTTTCCGTCACCGTCATGCTGACGATGCGGATATCGGGGTCTTCGAGCCGCGCCAGCAGGCCGGCCGGATCGCGCGGCGCCACATGCGCCTTCAGGATCGAGCCGACCACCTCGGCCGTCGTGCCTGAGGTATCGCGGATCAGCGTCGTATAGAGGCCGTTCTGGGCGGAGAGATTGTCGGCGACATCGGGCGTGCGCAGGCTTGCCACTTCGATGCCCCAGTCGCCGCCCGCGGCCGCGAGCGCGCCGTCCGTGAAGGGTGCGAAATGGGCGCGGAAGAAAGCGCCCGGGCCGAGATGCAGGATGCCGGCCTTCAGCGCATTCCTGTCATAGGCGGGAAGCTTCGCCGTCGGCGCAAGGCCGGTCAGGTTTTGTAGTCTATCGCTCACAGCTTGTAGGCCTTCTTCGCATTGTCATAGGAGAGTTCGCGCGCGACGATCTCGGCGTCCTTCTTGGAAATCCGGTGCTCGGCGGCGAGCTGCGCCAGGAAGCGGCAGACTTCGCGGCGCCAAACGTCATGGCGCGCCGGGATCGAAAGCAGCGCCCGCGTATCGTCGTTGAAGCCCGCCATATTGGCGAAGCCCGCCGTTTCCACCACCTGGTCGAGATAGCGGCGAATGCCGAGCGGGCTGTCGTGGAACCACCAGGGCGGGCCGATCATCAGGCAGGGCCAATGGCCGACCATCGGCGCCATCTCGCGCGCATAGGTCGTCTCGTCGAGGGTGAAGAGCAGCACCTTGAGCCCCGGCGCATGGCCGTACTTGGAAAGCAGCGCATTCAGGCCGCCGACCCAATCGGTGCGGGTCGGGATATCGGCGCCCATATTGGGGCCGCGCGTCGCAAACAGCCCGCTGTCGGTATTGCGTCGTGAGCCGGCGTGAATTTGCATCACCATGCCGTCTTCGGCCGAAAGCCCGGCCATCTCGGTCATCATCTGGCCGCGGAAAAGCTCCGCGTCGGCAGCCGAAAGCGGTCCCTTCAGCGCCCTGTCGAGCAGCGCCTGTTTTTCTGCAAGCGGCAGATCTGCGGTGAAGGCGGTGGGCACGCCGTGATCGGTCGCGGTGGCGCCGAACTGGCGGAAGAAGGCGCGCCGGCGCCGATGCGCCTCGATCAAGCCGTCCCAGCGCGTGACGTCGGCGCCGGTGATCTCCCCGAACTTGACGAGATTGTCGCGGAAGCCGACGGCGTCCGGATCGGTGACACTATCCGGCCGGTAGGTGGTGCGCACCTTGCCGATCCAGCCGTCGGCCGCCATCTTCTGGTGATGGACCAGCGGATCGAGCGCGCCCTCGGTCGTCGCGATCGTTTCGATGCCGAATCGCTGATGCAGCGCCCGCGGGCGGAATTCGGGACGGGCAAGCTGAGCGTTGATATGGTCGTAGAGCGCATCGGCATTGTCTGGCGTCAGCGGCTCGGTGCAGCCGAGCACCGCCGACATCGCATGATCGACCCAGAGGCTCGACGGCGTCCCGCGGAAGAGATGGTAATGCGCGGCAAAGCTCCGCCAGATCGCCCGCCCCTCGGCCACCGGCTTGCCGTCGAGCCTGGGCACGCCGAGCTCGTCCAATGTGACGCCGACGCTGTGCAGCATCCGGAAGAGGTAGTGATCGGGAATGACCAGCAGCGAGGCCGCGTCTTCGAAGGGCTTGTCATCGGCGAACCAGGAGGGTTCGGTGTGCCCGTGCGGGCTGACGATCGGAAGATTGCGCACTGTCTCGTAGAGGTCGCGCGCGATGGTCCGTGTTGCCGGATCGGCCGGAAAGAGCCGGTCCGGATGAAGAAAGCCGTTTCCTACATCCATCAGTATTCCTCCCTGATGGATAAGGCCCTACTCCACAACATCAGGCGCGGCAAGGTCTTTTAGTAACCAAACGGTTCAGTTTTGCACACGGCCGTCCCCGCCATCGAAAGCATTGACGAGATGACCTATTTCCGCTTTGGGGGAACCATCTGTTCTGCCGGTTTCGGCAAAGGAGGATCGATGTCCGACGAGACGAACCGCATCACCCGGCTGGAGGAAATGCTGGCCCATCAGGCAAAGACGATCGAAGAGCTTTCCGATCAGCTTGCCGAGCAATGGAAGACGGTGGAGCAGATGCGCACCAAGCTCGACCGGCTGACCGAACGTTTTCTGTCGCTGGAGGAGCAGTCGCTGGACGCGCCCGCGATCACCCGCCCGCCGCATTATTGACGGCACGCGGCTGAATGCCGCGTGCCCGGTGCCCGGTGCCCGGTGCATGGTGGATGACGGATGGCGGATCAGACGCCGCCGATGCAGAGATATTTCATTTCCAGATAGTCGTCGGCGCCGTGGCGCGAGCCCTCGCGGCCGAGGCCGGATTGCTTGATGCCGCCGAATGGCGCCGTCTCGGACGACATCAGACCGGTGTTGATGCCGATCATGCCGTACTCAAGCGCCTCCGCCACCCGCCAGACCTTCTTCAGGTCGCCGGCATAGAAATAGGCGGCGAGGCCGAATTCGGTGTCGTTGGCCTGGGCGACGACATCCTCGACCGTTTCGAAGCGGAAGAGCGGCGCCACCGGCCCGAAGGTCTCCTCGCGCGCCACCTTCATGCCGCGCACGACGCCGGTGAGCACCGTCGGGGTGAAGAAGGTGCCGGCGCCGTCGATGCGCTTGCCGCCGGTCAGCACCTTGGCGCCCTTGGCAAGCGCGTCGCTGACATGGTCTTCCACCTTGGCAAGGCCCTGCTCGTCGATCAGCGGCCCGATCTCGACACCCGCCTTGAAGCCGTCGCCGACCGACATCGCAGCGACCTTGGCGGCAAGCTTGGCGGCGAAGGCGTCATAGACGTTCGACTGGACGTAGAGGCGGTTGGCGCAGACGCAGGTCTGGCCGGCATTGCGGTATTTGGAGGCGATCGCGCCTTCGACGGCGGCGTCGAGATCGGCATCGTCGAAGACGATGAACGGCGCGTTGCCGCCGAGCTCCAGGCTCACCTTCTTGATCTGGTCGGCGCATTGCCGCATCAGGATGCGGCCGACCTCCGTCGAGCCGGTGAAGCTGATCTTGCGGACCTTTTCATTGCCGCAGAGCTCGCGGCCGATCGCCGGGCCGTCGGTGCCGACGATGACGTTGAAGACGCCCGGGGGAATACCGGCCTGTTCGGCGAGCACGGCAAGGGCGATCGCCGTCAGCGGCGTCTGTTCGGCGGGTTTGGACACGACGGTGCAGCCGACGGCAAGCGCCGGCGCGACCTTGCGGGCGATCATCGCCGCCGGGAAATTCCACGGCGTGATCGTGCCGACGACGCCGACCGGCTGCTTGATAACGATCATGCGCTTGTCCTGGGATGGCGCCGGGATCGTCTCGCCGTAAATGCGCTTGGCCTCTTCCGCATACCATTCGATATAGGCGGCGGCATAAAGGATTTCGCCGCGCGCTTCCGGGAACGGCTTGCCCATTTCGGCGGTCAGGATCGCGGCGAGCTCGTCGGCATTGGCGACCATCAGGTCGAACCATTTGCGTAAGGTGACGCTGCGCTCCTTGGCCGGCCGGGCGGCCCAGGCCGGCTGGGCGGCATGGGCCGCATCGATCGCCGCCCGCGTCTCGCCAGCGCCCATATCGGGCAGGGAGCCAAGCAGCTCGCCGGTTGCCGGGTTGAGCACGTCGAAGGTCTTTTCGGCATCGCCTGAGGTCCAGACGCCGTTGATATAGCCGGCGTCGCGCAGCAGGGGAGAAGAGAAAGGAACGTGTCTGGTCAGGGCGGTGGTGAAAGTCATGTCATGTCCTCATTGGGAATGAGACTGCCGGTTGCCGGCAGCTATTGAATGCGGTTCCGGTGCGATCACTTGCCGGCGCTCGCCTCCAGCATCGAGGCTTCCAGAATGTCGAGCGCCTCGCCGAGGACCTCGTCCTGGATGGTGATCGGTGCCAGGAAGCGGATGACGTTGCCGTGGACGCCGCAGGTGAGCAGGATCAGGCCCTTGTCGAGCGCGATCAGCCGCACCCGGTTGGCGAATTCGGCACTCGGCAATCCGCTCGTCCGGTCGTTGAATTCGACGGCGTTCATGAAGCCCGGCCCGCGGATGTCGACGATCTCCGGCACCGTCTCGCGCAGCGATTCCAGCCGCTGCTTCAGCCGCCCGCCGAGCTGGTTGGCGCGGTTGCAGAGGTCCTCGTCCGCAATGACGTCGAGCACGGCATGAGCGGCAGCGATCCCGATCGGATTGCCGCCATAGGTGCCGCCGAGCCCGCCCGGTCCCGGCGCATCCATGATTTCGGCGCGGCCGGTGACGGCGGCCAGCGGAAAGCCGCCGGCAAGGCTCTTTGCCATCGTCGTCAGGTCGGCCGCCACCTCGTGGTGATCCATCGCGAACATCTTGCCGGTGCGGGCAAAACCGGTCTGCACCTCATCGGCGATCAGCAGGATGCCGTGCTGGTCGCAGAGTTCGCGCAGCGCTTTCATGAAGGCGGCGGGTGCCGGATAAAAGCCGCCTTCGCCCTGCACCGGCTCGATGATGATGGCCGCGACCCGCTGCGGATCGACATCGGCGGCGAAGAGTTTCTTCAGCGCCTGGAGCGACTGGTCGGCGGTGACGCCGTGCAGCTCGACCGGGAAGGGAATGTGGAACACATCGCCGGGCATCGCGCCGAAACCGACCTTGTAGGGCACGACCTTACCGGTCAGCGCCATGCCCATGAAGGTGCGGCCGTGAAAACCGCCGCCGAAGGCGATGACGGCCGAGCGGCCGGTTGCCGCCCGCGCGATCTTGACGGCGTTCTCGACCGCTTCGGCGCCCGTGGTGACGAAGATCGTCTTCTTCTCGAAGTCGCCGGGGACCAGCGCGTTCAGCCGTTCGGCAAGATGCACGTAATTTTCATAGGGCACCACCTGATGGCAGGTATGGGTGAAGTGATCGAGCTGCTCCTTGACGGCCGCGATCACCCGGGGATGGCGGTGGCCGGTGTTGAGAACGGCGATGCCGGCGGCGAAATCGATGTAGCGGCGGCCTTCCTTATCCCAGATCTCGGCATTTTCTGCGCGATCCGCATAGATCTGGGTCGTCATGCCGACGCCGCGGGAAATAGCTGCGTTCTTCCGGTCCGTAAGGCTGGTCGCGGTCATCGATGCGCTCCTGTTTTGAAAAGCTTGAGAACTATCTTGCATAAGTTCTGCAAGACATGTAGAAAACTCCTACATTTTTCCTGCAAGAAAACAAGCGGCATTTTTGCTTCAAACATCACGCATTTTGATGAATGCTCGCGGGCGATTGGAATCGGGGATATGGGATGAACGAGAACGGGCCGGTACGCTACAAGGTGGCCGAGGCTGCACGGCTGGCGGGCGTTTCGGCCTCGACGCTGCGGCTCTGGGAAAGCCAGGGTCTGCTCGATCCCGGCCGTTCGCAAACCGGTCATCGGCAATACAGCGCCGATGATGTGGCGCGGTTGAAGCGCATCTCCTGGTATCGGGTCGAGCGCGGTCTCAATCCCGCGGCTATCCGCGAGGCGTTGGAGAGCGAGGAGCCTTCGGCCGATGGCGCCGAGGCAGGCCAGGGCACCGGCCTCGGCCGCAAGCTGCGCAGCCTGCGCCATGCGAGCGGCAAGACGCTTGATCAGGTGGCCGGCGATATCGGCATCACCGCTTCGACGCTCTCGACGCTGGAGCGTACCTCGCAGGGCGTCAGCTTCAAGACGCTGCACGACCTTGCCGAATATTACGGCACCACCGTCTCCCGCCTCTCCGGCGAGGAAAGCGGCGAGGTGCCGGCAATGATCCGCACCGGCGAATGGCGCACCTGGCCGGAAACGACGCCGGGTGTCACGGTGCAGCTTCTCGCCGAAGGCCGCAGGATGATGGATTGCCATCGTTTCGTGCTGGCGCCGGGCGCCGCCAGCGAGGGCGCCTATCGCCACGAGGGCGAGGAATTCATGCATGTTCTCTCCGGCCGGCTCGAACTGGTGCTCGACAGCGATCAGTTCTTCGATCTCGGCCCGGGCGATTCACTGTATTTCGAAAGCCGCCGCTATCATTCCTGGCGCAACCGCCACGACGGCGAAACCGTGCTTCTCTGGATCAACACGCCACCGACCTTCTGAGCCACCGCATCGGCCCGAAAATCGGAATCGATTTTCGGAAAGCACGATGCGGAGATTAAAAGAGGTAGAGCGTCCTTTGTGCGTCCGAGAGGACGCACGGCGCTCTAGCGAGAGGAAAGCGGTTTCGCTTTTTGCGCCTTTGCGCTATAGCGCGAGTGGAAAATATCCGAAGGAAAGACAGTCTCATGGCCGCCACCATACGTTACCACGAAGGCGATATTTCCGCGGCCGATGCCGCCCGTTACACCGGCGCGATTGCCATCGACACCGAAACCCTCGGGCTGGTGCCGCGGCGGGACCGTCTCTGCGTCGTCCAGCTTTCACCGGGTGACGGCACCGCCGACGTCATCCGCATTGCAGCCGCCCAGAAAGAGGCCCCCAATCTGGTCGCGCTGCTCGAAGATCCGACCCATCAGAAGATCTTTCACTACGGCCGCTTCGATATTGCCGTGCTCTTCCATACTTTCGGCGTCACCACCACCCCGGTCTTCTGCACCAAGATCGCCTCGCGCCTTTGCCGGACCTATACCGATCGCCACGGTCTCAAGGACAATCTCAAGGAGATGCTCGACGTCGATATCTCCAAGGCGCAGCAGTCCTCAGACTGGGCCGCCGAGACGCTGTCTCCGGCCCAGCTCGAATATGCCGCCTCCGATGTGCTTTACCTCCATGCCTTGCGCGACAAGCTGACGGCGCGCCTGATCCGCGACGGCCGGTTCGACCATGCGACGGCCTGTTTCGCATTCCTGCCGACCCGCGCCAAGCTCGACCTGCTCGGCTGGGAAGAGGCCGATATTTTCGCCCATAGCTGATTAAATTGCCTGCTGAGAGCAGCGGGGGCAGGGTTGCCCGTGGGCGTTAGCGATTCATTAACGCATCTTTTCTAAAATTCCCGTTAATTTTTATGCATTCGATGACGCGGGAATTGCGTCATGCGGACAGGAGGATCTGCTGGAATGCAAGGGGCCGGATGAGCGCGGTCCTTTTGTGGAGCCTGCTTTCACAGTCCTTTGCGAAAGGAGCATGCCATGTTGAATCCTGTTCGTGCAGCGTCCAATGCAAGCTTTTCGTCCCAAGGCCAGACCGCGGCGATCGTTGCCGGCGGTCTCGGCCGTTCGGTGATCGCGCCTGCGCCCGTCAACGCCGTCGAAGCCACCGATCTGAACTCCGCCATTGCCGGCAAGCTCAATATTCTGCTCCTGGCTGCACGCGAGCGCATGGTCGAGGCCCTGTTCGATGTCATCGACGCGGCAGGCCGCTCGATCTCGCTGGATCGCGGCGAGGACGAGACCAATCTTGCTTTTGCGTCCCGGCTCGCCGACGCCATCCGCGGGCTGCCGGCCGCCAGGATCGACGAGGTCGAGCGCCAGCTCACCGGAGAAGGCCATAGCCTGCCGCTCAGGATAATCGCCGAAGCCCTGAAGAACCCGACAGGCCCGCAAGCCGCCCGGATCGTCGCCTATCTGGAAATCGTCCGCTACAAGGATCGCGATCTCGCCGCCCGCGCCGTCGTGCGCTCCTATGGCCAGAACGACGCTTCGCCGATGCGCGCCGAAGCCCGCCCCGAGATTCAGCTGCATGAGGACAGCCTGCCTGCCGTCATGCGCCCATCGGCAGAAAAGGCACCACCCGTGCCGGCCGATCCGCCGGTCGAGGCTGCAGAGCTTGCGACCGCCGAGGACGCGGTCATCACAGAAGCCGCGGAAACTGGCGATCCCACGCCACAGCTTGAAAATCGGCCTCAGTCCGCTTCGGTAACGGCAAGAGAGGTCATTTCGGAAAAATCCGCGCCGCAGGAGATCGAGGCGAGGCAGGCTCTGTCGACGGAGACAGCCGCAGCCGACGACATCGGGGAGACGGCGGAGCCGCCTGCCGTCCAGCCGCGGGCGATGTCGGAAAAGGGCGATCCTGTCATTCCGAGGAACTGGACAGGCATTGTCGCCTCGATGACCGAAGAGGCCTCCGAGATGATCGCCACCATCATCCGCGAGCAGGACATCGAAACCGTGCTGGAGGATGTCGCAGTCGAAGCGGCAGTGGAGATCGATACGATCCTCGATGAAGCCGTCATCAGCGACGCGACCGAGACCTTGACCCGGCAGCCGGCGGAAGTCGTCGTGCCGGATGCTCGCCAGTCGGCAGCGCCCCGCCTGTCGCCGATGGACGGCGAGATCGCAGCTCCGGCTGCCCGGCAACCGAAGGAGATTGCCGCAGAGCCGCAAATAATGCCGATGCAAGAGACGGTCGAGGCTGCCTATGTGCCGCTCGCGGCACGCATGCCGGACGGCCTTGCCTATACCCAGCTGCCCTATCAGTTCGCCAAGGATACGCCGCCGAACGAGACGGCAGGCGAAACGAGCCACCAGCATCATCATGGCGGCGCGGCCCACGACGAGCACCAGGAAGACGAGCAGCAGGCCCAGTCCGGCGGCGAGGATACGACGCCCGGTGCCGAGGCAGCCAATGCGGCACCCGAACGCCGGACGCCGAGGATGATCGATGCCGAGCCGACGCCGCATCAGCCGGGCGCGGCTGCCGATCCTGTCTATGCGCTGTATCAGCGGATGGTCGGGTGGGAATAGCACTGTAGATCGCCTGAAAATGAAGAAACCGCCGGAGCGATCCGGCGGGTTCTTCAATTCATAGGCGGATGCGAGGCTTATTCGCCGCCGCGGTTCTTCAGCGCTGCGCCCAGGATGTCGCCGAGCGAAGCACCCGAGTCGGACGAACCGAACTGGGCAACGGCTTCCTTCTCTTCCGCAATCTCCAGAGCCTTGATGGACAGCATGATCTTGCGGTCCTTCTTGGAGAAGTTGGTGACGCGGGCGTCGAACACCTGACCGACCGAGAAGCGCTCAGGACGCTGCTCGTCGCGGTCGCGGGCGAGGTCGGCACGGCGGATGAAGGAGGTGATGTCCTCGTGGTTGACGAGCTTCACTTCGACGCCGCCGTCGTTGACCGCGATCACTTCGCAGGAAACGACTGCATTCTTGCGCAGGTCGCCCGAAGCAGCAGCATCGCCGACTGCATCCTTGCCGAGCTGCTTGATGCCGAGCGAGATGCGTTCCTTCTCGACATCGACGTCGAGAACGACGGCCTTGACGACGTCACCCTTGTTGAACTCCTCGATGACCTGTTCGCCCGGACGGTTCCAGTCGAGGTCGGAGAGGTGCACCATGCCGTCGACATCGCCGTCGAGGCCGATGAACAGGCCGAATTCGGTCTTGTTCTTGACTTCGCCTTCGACTTCAGTGCCGGCCGGATGGCTGCGGGCGAATGCTGCCCACGGATTTTCCAGCGTCTGCTTGAGGCCGAGCGAGATGCGGCGCTTGGACGGATCGACTTCGAGAACGACGACTTCGACTTCCTGGCTCGTGGACAGGATCTTGCCGGGGTGAACGTTCTTCTTGGTCCAGGACATTTCCGAGATGTGGATCAGGCCTTCGATGCCGGGCTCCAGCTCGACGAATGCACCGTAGTCGGTGATGTTGGTGACGGTACCGGAGATCTTCTTGCCTTCCGGATACTTGGCCTGGATGCCATCCCACGGATCGCTCTCGAGCTGCTTCATGCCGAGCGAGATACGGTGAGTTTCCTGGTTGATGCGGATGATCTGAACCTTGACCTGCTGGCCGATGTTCAGGATTTCCGACGGATGGTTCACACGGCGCCATGCCATGTCGGTGACGTGCAGCAGGCCGTCGATGCCGCCGAGGTCGACGAACGCACCGTAATCGGTGATGTTCTTGACGACGCCGTCGACAACCTGGCCTTCTTCGAGGTTCTGAACGATTTCAGAACGCTGCTCGGCACGGGACTCTTCCAGAACCGTACGGCGAGACACCACGATGTTGCCGCGGCGCTTGTCCATCTTGAGGATTTCGAAGGGCTGCGGGTTGTGCATGAGGGGCGTGACGTCGCGGATCGGACGGATATCGACCTGAGAACGCGGCAGGAAGGCGATCGCACCGTCGAGATCAACAGTGAAGCCACCCTTGACCTGGTTGAAGATAACGCCTTCGACGCGCTCGCCAGCTTCGAACTTGGCTTCGAGCTTGACCCAGCTTTCTTCGCGGCGAGCCTTCTCGCGCGACAGAACGGCTTCACCGAGCGCGTTTTCAATACGCTCGACGTAAACTTCGACTTCGTCGCCAACCTTGAGCTGGCCGTCCTTGGCGCGCGCGCCGAATTCCTTGAGCGCGATGCGGCCTTCAACCTTGAGGCCGACGTCGACAACGGCGACGTCCTTCTCGATGCCCGTCACGATGCCCTTGGTGACATAGCCTTCGGCCAGGTCGTTCTTGGCAAAGGACTCTTCGAGAAGAGCCGCGAAATCCTCGCGGGAGGGAGTAGCTACTGACATAAAATCTCCTGCGTGTCCTGAATACGGAAGCGGACACGTATGCGCCGGTTGGTTTGCGTTGAACGGGCCTGAACCCAGTCCGCCCTCTCTGACGAAGGCAATCCGGCGCTTGGACGGAATTTCAGGCTGCTGTATAAGAAGCGATCCATGCTCAGAGCATGCAAAATCGCTTGAATTTAGGCATTTCGGCTCAAGACCGCATCGATGATCGATTGTGCAGCTTGAAACGCGGCCTCTATACTCATTTCCGACGTATCAAGCAAGTGCGCATCATCAGCTGGTTTCAAAGGGCTGTCGGCTCGTCCCATGTCGCGTTCGTCGCGCCGCTTGACGTCCTCGAAAATCGCATCGAAATCCGCCGTCGCCCCCTTGCCGAGGATCTCGTCGAAACGGCGTCTGGCGCGCACCTCAGGCGACGCCGTCACATAGAATTTGACCGGCGCATCCGGGCAGACGACGGTGCCGATATCGCGCCCGTCGAGCACCGTTCCCGGCGCCTTGCCCGAAAACCGCCGCTGCGCTTCCACCAGCGCCCGGCGCACCGCCGGCATGACGGCGATCTTCGAGGCCGCTTCGCCGATCTCGTGTTGCGAAAGTATATCGCGATCCAGTCCGGCGAGTTCAACCTCCCGGGCGATCTTTTCCGCCACTGCCTCGTCGTCGAGCGACAGGCCGGCATCGAGCAGCGCCTTGGCGGTGGCGCGATAGGTCAGGCCAGTATCGAGATGATGAAAGCCATATCGCTCGGCGATCCGGCGCGAAAGCGTACCCTTGCCCGCCGCCGCCGGGCCGTCGATGGCGATGGTGAAGGTCTTGGTTGTCATGTCATCCATCCTGCGGCAGGGGACTTGCGGGCGGCGGCAGGCCTCAGGCGCAGCCGTGCGTGGTGTAATCCCTTGTAAAGGCCTAGCATTTCCTTCGCAAGGACGTCCTTTCCGACGGCAATGTTTGCCCGCTTCTGCGGCCGCTGCGGCTCGTTAGCATATCCGCGCCGGGTGGTCATCCGCCGCTGCCGGAAAAACCCGGCGCTCTGATGACAAAGTTTGGCTTTGACATGGGAAGCCACAGCGATTAAGGGGACCGGCTTATAAATTCCGATGGAACGCCGGCTTGAACGGCATCTGCCGAATCTCATATTCGGCTATTCACACGAGGCTTATAGTGGCGAAAGCGGAACTTGGAACCAAGCGTACCGATCCGGAAACCGGCAAGAAGTTTTATGATCTGAACCGGGATCCGATCGTCTCTCCTTATACCGGCAAGTCCTACCCTCTGTCCTTCTTCGAAGAAACCTCGGCGATCGCCGACGTTGCCGAGGAAGACGAGGTCGCGGAAGTCGATACCGAAAACACCGAAGTCGAACTGGTTTCGCTTGAAGATGCCGATGACGCGGCCTCTGGCGACGACATCCCCGATATCGGCGACGACGATGTCGAAATCGAAGGCGATGACGACGACGATACCTTCCTTACACCCGACGAAGACGATGACGACGACGACATGAGCGATATCATCGGCGTGACCGGCGACGAAGACGAAGTCTGACGACTGCATTTCGGCCCGGTGAGGAAAAAATTCTCCGGGCCGGATTTTTTAGGCTTGCTATCTCCGAAAACCGGAAGTAATAAGCCGCCACTCCGAAGGGCACACGCCTTGAGGAACATCCCAGGGCCGGCCAGACCGGACCACCTTGATGGGGCTATAGCTCAGCTGGGAGAGCGCTTGCATGGCATGCAAGAGGTCAGCGGTTCGATCCCGCTTAGCTCCACCACGCTTCGCCCTTACGGGCTTCGCGTGGCGCAGCCGCGGGAAACCGTTAGGCCGAAGCAGTGCCCGGCATAGCCCGAAGGGCGACGACGGGCTGAAGCGCTGATGTGGTATGTCTATATTCTCCGCAGCATCGATTTTCCCGATCAGGAATATACCGGGTCTACCGCGGATCTGAAACAGCGCCTTGCGGCTCACAATGTCGGAAAATCCACCCACACCGCCAAATTCGCACCATGGAATTTGCTCTGGTATTGCGCCTTTCCCGACAAGCGCAAAGCCCTTGAATTCGAAAAATACCTGAAATCACATTCCGGCAGGGCTTTTGCCAGCAAGAGATTGGTCCAGCCGAATCTGGATCCCGGTCGCCCGGCCAATGGGAAGACCGATTCTGATTTTGGCTAAGCTCTAACCACCACACCTCAACTCCGGCAGGCCGCCCCCACAGCCGGCTTGGCGCCTCGCGCTCCTCACATCTCGACGATAACAGCCGTGACCCGCTTCACCACCGGCAGCACCAACAACAGGACGGGAAAGGCGATCGCCCAGGAGAGCGCCCATGCCGACGGCCACATCGCAAGGGCAGGCGCGGTCAGGCCTTGTGCTCTCAGGATGCTGATCGCCGAGACGATAGATGTCATCAGCAGCGACAGGATGAGCGGCATGACGATGGTATTGTAGCGTTTGGGGAGTTTGCCTTTGGGCATTTTGATCTCCGTAAGATGCCGATCAGACAATTGCGCAGCGCCGATCGGCGTGTTGCGCGTTGATTGACGTAAACGCTTACGGAGCTTCGATCTGAAGCAACGCCATCTCTATGGCCGAAAATGCCTTGCCGTTCAAGTCCGCCCATCCCTTCCGATCGTCTTTGCCAATTCCTCAACGAAAGGAATTATCCTTGTTGCCGCAATCCCAGCGATTCGGCTTCAGGACCATCAGCCCATGACCAGAGCAAGACGCCGCCATCTCATCCGCACCCGGCGAACCGTGACCGGGGTTGCCCTGGTCGGCTCGATCTCGTTTCTTGCCGGTATGACCGATGCGACCGGCCTGTTGCTGACCGGCGATTTCGTTTCCTTCATGACGGGGAATACGACGCGGGCCGCACTCGCCTTGAGCGAGGGCAATCTTTATCACGCGGCGGTGCTGATCTCCGCCATCATCATCTTCGTGCTCGGCAATGCGGCAGGCATCGTCATCGCCCATATCTCGCAACGTCGTATCTTCGTGGTGCTCGGCTGCGTCGGCCTGGTCCTGGCACTCGCCTCGATGATGACGGTGGAGAGTATGATGCTCGTCCGGTTCTCCATGATCGTCTTCTCCATGGGCATGGTAAACGCCGCCGTCGAACATATTGAAGGCCTGCCGATCGGGCTGACTTATGTCACAGGTGCGCTGTCGCGCTTCGGCCGCGGCATTGGCCGCTGGATCATCGGCGACCGCCATCTCGAATGGACGATCCAGATCGTGCCCTGGGGCGGCATGGTGCTCGGCGCCATCGCCGGCGCCGTGCTGACGCGACTGACCGGGGCATCTGCGCTGTGGCTGGTCTCCCTCTTCGCCATGGCGCTGGCGCTTGCCGCCATGTTCATTCCCCGGCCGCTGCAGCGGCGTTTCAACCAGAAGCTCGCGCCGCACCGATCGGCCGCCCAGCGCTCGAGATAGAACCGTCGCATTCCTGTTACCGTCGAATCGGATAGGAAGGATCGCCGCCCATCCTCGAGGAGTAGGTCTTGTTCGTCATTTCGAAGCTTGTCTGGATTTTTGCTCAGCCGCTGTCGCTGGCATTTTTCCTCGTCTTCCTTGCCCTGCTTGCCGGCCTTTTGCGCTGGCGGACCTTAAGTATCCTCGGCGCCGCGGGTTCGGCCCTCATCCTCTTCGTCACGCTCTACACCACGGCCGGCAACCTGCTGATGCAGGAGCTCGAGCAGCGCTTCGCAAAGCCCGCCGCCGATCCGCAGAACCTGCAATGCATGATCGTGCTCGGCGGCGCCTTCGAAAACGAGGTGAATACGGCGCGTCACGGCATAGAATTCAACGCCGCGGTCGACCGCTTCGTCGAAGCCCTGCGGCTCGCGCAGAAATTTCCGCAGTCACGCATTCTGGTGTCGGGTGGCGACGGTTCCATCTCGGGCATCTATGAAGGCGATGCGGCGGCATCCGAGCGCTTCTTCCCGCTTTTCGGCGTCGGCAAGGATCGCCTGATCGAGGAAAGGCAATCGCGCACCACCTTCGAAAACGCCGTCAACACCAAGGAATTCCTGGCAAGCCAGGGGCTCTCCCATTGCCTGCTGATCACCTCGGGTTTCCATATGCCGCGATCCGTCGGCATCTTCCGCAAGCTCGGCATCGATATCGTGCCGTGGCCGACCGATTATCGCACCGACGGCGAGGTGAGGCCGGGGTTCGATTTCACCCAGCCGAACCTCAATGCGCAGAACATGGCGACCGCGATCCGCGAATGGTACGGCCTGGTCGGCTACTATCTCGCCGGCCGCACCTCGGAGCTTTACCCGCAATAGAGACGCGCAAAGGCGCTCTATCACTTTGAATCCACGGAAATCTCTCGGGATACGTGGTGAGTTATTTCTTCGAGATGGTGACGAATTTCGTGCCGCGCACGCGGGCCGTGACGATGCAGGGATCACCTTCGGTGCGGTCGCAAAAACGCGGATGCATCTTCATTGCCAGCACCATATTGCCGAAGCGCTGGACGAAGTCGTAGCCATAGATCTGCGCCGTCGCGATCATGAAATAACCGCCTTCGGCGACCTGCAGATAGAAATTATAGGTGCAGCCGTCGTCATTGCATTGCGGCCCCTTCTGTCCGTCGCAGGTCAGCTGGCCCTCGTTGACCACCGCATCGATCAGGCCGTCATTGTTGATGTCCTGGCGGGTGATGAAGCCGTCGGCGAATTCGGCCGTCTTGCACTGCTCCTGGAAATGTTTCTTCTCGTAGATCTCCGGATCTGAAATCAGCGATTGCTGGCCGAAGGCGGCAACCGACATGACAAGCAGCAGGACGATATTCAGAACGGCGAGCAGCAGCGTTTTCACGGCTTTCCTCTTTTGGATAAGGGCGCCCAATGCATGTCGCCCAAAAGTATGCAGCGCTTTTGGGACAACGACATGCATTAAACAAAGACTTCAGCTTTATGGCCGCGCCGCCTTGCGCCGCCCTTGCCGCCGTGTTTCTGTCCGGACATTGTTTGCCGGTTCCGGGGGCCGCATGTCCTTGCTCGTCTATCTCGATTATGTCGGCATTGCGCTGTTTGCCGCGACAGGCGCGCTTGCCGCCTCGCGCAAGCAGCTGGATCTGATCGGTTTTCTGTTTTTCGCCATGGTGACGGGAACGGGCGGCGGCACCGTGCGCGATATCGTGCTCGGCCGCGTGCCGGTCTTCTGGGTGTTGAACCCCGCCTATATCCTCGTCTGCTGCATCATGGGTGTCATCGTCTTCTTCACCGCCCACCTGCTGGAATCGCGCTATCGCCTGCTGATCTGGCTGGATGCGATCGGCCTTGCCGCCTATTGCGTGATCGGCGCGGCCAAGGGCCTCGCCGCCACCGGCTCGCCGACGATCGCGATCGTCACCGGCACGCTGACGGCGACCTTCGGCGGCATATTGCGCGATCTGATGGCAAACGAGCCTTCGGTGTTGTTGCGGCCGGAAATCTACGTGACCGCAGCCCTCATCGGCGCCGGCGTCTTCACGCTTGCCAATGCGCTGGGGATGCCGCTCTATCTGGCGTCTGCCTGCGGTGTCGTCGCAGCCTTTGCCGTGCGCGGCGGCGCCCTGTGGTTCGGCTGGACCTTCCCGACTTACAGGCACAAGCCCGGCCGGCATCCCGACGATGTCATGTGAAGACCTGGGTGGTCCTCGGTGGCGTCAGCCCTGCTTTGCCCGCAGGCGGATCACCACGTCGACATGGGCGATCTCCATGCCGTCGGGCGGCTCCGGCAGATTGCCGATCGTCAGGTTACTGACGGGAATGTCGAGCACCTCGTTCTCACCTTCGATGAAGAAATGGTGATGGTCGGAAACATTGGTGTCGAAATAGGTCCTGGCGCTCTCGACGGCGAGAACGCGGATGAGGCCGGCTTCGGTAAACTGGTGCAGCGTGTTGTAGACGGTTGCCAGTGAAACCGGCACGCCGGCGGCAACCGCCTCCTCATGCAGTTCCTCGACGGTCAAATGCCGGTCGCCCTTGGCAAACAGGAGGTCGCCGAGCGCGACACGCTGGCGGGTGGGGCGCAGGCCTGCACCGCGCAGCCTTACCTCTATTGCGATCGGGAGTGCACCCGTCATCAAGACCAACTCCGGTTATTCCTGCATAAAGCAATCATGTTTCTTCAAGCGGTATAACTTTTGCACCGGAGCCTTTCAATAGTTCAATGGGGACAAGAGCCTGATAAACGCGGCAAAAACGGGCTTTTCGCGCAAATAGGTCTGGTCGCGGCCCTGGCCTTCCTGTATTCGACCACCAAATAATGACGTAAGCCTGGTCCGGGGCGATGAATGGAGCTGCCTTGCTCGTGCTTCATTTTCTGAAGAACTTGGACTACACGTTCACATCCATCGGCTTCACGCGGGGGGAAAAAGAAACTTTATGACGACCAGACAGTCCAGCTTCTCGTACGACGAACTCATCGCCTGCGCCCATGGCGAGTTGTTCGGCCCCGGCAATGCGCAGCTTCCGCTGCCGCCCATGCTGATGGTTCACCGCATCACCGACATTTCCGAAACGGGCGGGACCTTCGACAAGGGTTATCTCAGGGCCGAATACGACGTGCGTCCCGACGACTGGTATTTCCCCTGCCATTTCGAAGGCAATCCGATCATGCCGGGCTGCCTCGGCCTCGACGGCATGTGGCAGCTGACCGGGTTCTTCCTCGGCTGGCTCGGCGAAGAAGGCCGCGGCATGGCGCTTTCAACCGGCGAAGTGAAATTCAAGGGCATGGTCAAGCCGCATACGAAGCTGATCGAATATGGCATCGACTTCAAGCGTGTCATGCGCGGCCGTCTGGTCCTCGGCACGGCCGACGGCTGGCTGAAGGCGGACGGCGAGACCATATACCAGGCGGCCGACCTTCGCGTCGGTCTCTCTAAAGACAAGACGACCTGAAACCGCATCTCAAGCGGTTCACGAAACAAAAAAGGTTTGATCAGATGAGACGGGTAGTTGTCACGGGTCTGGGTGTCGTGTCCTCGATCGGGAACGACGCCGCCGAAGTCACCGAATCCTTGCGGCAGGCAAAGTCGGGTATTTCCTTCTCCAGCGATTTCGCCGAGCACGGCTTCAAGTGCCAGGTTTGGGGCAGCCCCAAGCTCGGCGCGGCGGAACTGGCCGAACTGGTCGATCGTCGCGCCATGCGCTTCCTGTCGCAGGGCGGCGCCTGGAACCATGTGGCCATGAAGCAGGCACTTTCCGATTCCGGCCTGGAAGAGAAGGACTACGCTCAGAATGAGCGCGCCGGCATCATCATGGGCTCCGGCGGTCCGTCGACCCGCACCCTGATCGAGGCGGCCGAGATCACCGTCAAGAACAACAGCCCGAAGCGCATCGGCCCCTTCGCCGTGCCGAAGGCGATGTCCTCGACCGCATCGGCCACACTCGCCACCTGGTTCAAGATCCACGGCGTCAACTATTCGATCTCGTCGGCCTGCTCGACCTCGGCGCATTGCATCGGCAACGCCGCCGAGATGATCCAGTGGGGCAAGCAGGACGTGATGTTTGCCGGGGGCCACGAGGATCTCGACTGGACGATGTCCAACCTCTTCGACGCCATGGGCGCCATGTCCTCCAAGTACAACGATACGCCCGATACCGCCTCGCGCGCCTATGACGTCAACCGCGACGGTTTCGTCATCGCCGGCGGTGCCGGGGTGCTGGTGCTCGAGGAACTGGAGCACGCCAAGGCCCGCGGCGCCAAGATCTACGCCGAAATCGTCGGCTACGGCGCAACCTCTGACGGTTACGACATGGTCGCCCCCTCCGGCGAGGGCGCCATTCGCTGCATGCGCCAGGCGCTTGCCACCGTCAAAGGCGACGTCGACTACGTCAATACCCACGGCACGTCGACGCCGGTCGGCGACAGCAAGGAAATCGGCGCCATCCGCGAGGTATTCGGCTCCAAAATCCCCCATATCCAGTCGACCAAATCGCTGACCGGCCATTCGCTGGGTGCGGCCGGCGTGCAGGAATCGATCTATTCCCTGCTGATGATGCAGCACGGCTTCATCGGCGAAAGCGCCCATATCGCCGAGCTCGATCCGGAATTCGAAGGCGTGCCGATCGTGCGCAAGCGTATCGACGATGCGAAGATCGACATTGCCCTCTCCAACTCCTTCGGCTTCGGCGGCACCAACGCCACGCTGGTCTTCCAGCGTTATAACGGATAACAAAATGACGGGAATCATGCAGGGTAAGCGCGGCCTCATCATGGGCGTCGCCAACAACCATTCGATCGCCTGGGGGATTTCAAAAGCGCTCGCCGCGCAGGGTGCGGAACTCGCCTTCACCTATCAGGGCGACGCGCTCGGCAAGCGCGTCAAGCCGCTGGCTGCCGAGGTCAACTCGGATTTCGTGCTGCCCTGCGATGTCGAAGATGTCGCCTCGGTCGATGCCCTGGTCGACGCGCTCAGCGAGCGTTGGGGCAAGCTCGATTTCATCGTCCACGCCATCGGTTTTTCCGACAAGAACGAGCTGAAGGGTCTCTACGCCGATACGACGCGGGAGAATTTCAGCCGCACCATGGTCATTTCCTGTTTCTCCTTCACCGAGATCGCCAAGCGCTGCGCTCCGCTGATGGAAGACGGCGGTGCGATGCTGACCTTGACCTATAACGGTTCGACCCGCGTCATCCCGAACTACAACGTCATGGGCGTCGCCAAGGCAGCGCTCGAGGCTTCGGTGCGCTATCTCGCCGCCGACTACGGCCCGCGCGGCATCCGCGTCAACGCCATCTCGGCCGGCCCGATCCGCACGCTCGCCGGCGCCGGCATCTCGGATGCGCGCGCGATCCTCTCCTGGAACCAGCGCAATGCGCCGCTGCGCAAGACCGTGACCATCGATCAGGTCGGCAGCTCGGCGCTCTACCTGCTCTCCGATCTCTCCGCCGGTGTCACCGGCGAAATCCATTTCGTCGACGCCGGCTTCAACGTCACCTCGATGCCGACACTGGAAACGCTGCGCAGGGCGGACGTAGAGTAAATGCTGCTCCGACTTGAAAACAAAGGCCGTGCGCAGATGCTGCGCACGGCCTTTTTGTTCTATCGATAGAATGACCGGATCGGTCGAAGCCGCGTAGAGCTTATTTCTTCGCCCAGAGAACCTTGAAGCGGGCGTTGCGGCAAGTTTCGCCGCTTTCCCGGAAATTCGCCGCCAGAACCGGCTCGTAGGGCAGGCCGCGATTGGCAACCAGCATCAGCCGGCCGCCGCCGCGCAGGGCGGATGCGGCGGTCTTGATCATCGCCTGGCCGAGCGCCGGCTCGGCTGCGTGCCCTTCATGGAAGGGCGGGTTCATGATGACAAGATCGTACTTGTCCTTGACCGGCTCGCCCGCCAGATCGTGCCAGAAGAAGCGCGCAGGCGCGTTCGGGCAATTTTCCGCCAGATTGTCTCTGGCGGCCTCCAAAGCCGCGTGATCGGCCTCGTAGAGGTCGAGGCGGGTCAGTCCACGCGATTTCTGCGCCAGCTCGACGGAGAGATAACCCCATCCGGCGCCGAAGTCCGCAACATCGCCGGCAAAATCCTGCGGCAGGCGCGAGGCGAGCAGTTCCGATCCGGCATCGATCCGATCATGCGAGAACATGCCGGCGGTGGCATTGAAACGGCCGTCGACGCGCACCGGCGCTTTTGCCAGCTTGGAGATGATCTCATCGGCATCGGCCGGGCGGCCGAACCAGAAGGCGACGCCGTGATATTTCGGCATGTGGTCGATCGCCAGACCGAAACCTTCCAGGCGCTTGCGCAGCGGTTGGATGCCATCTTCCTTGGCGCCGGCAACGACGATCAGGCCGCCGACCTCCGTGCGAGCGATTGCCGCGGCGAGATTGGCCTCGTTCTCGCCCTTGTGCTTGGTGCACAGCACCAGGGCGGCATCGTAGTCCTCGCCGTCGATCTCGGGCTTTGCTTCGATCCGCTGCGCCAGCAGCTGCCGGTAGAGCGGCCGGAAGCCCTGGACGGCACTGAGCGAGGCGGCAAAACCCTCCGGCAGCGCAAAGCCTGCCTCGGCGCCGAGGAAGAGCACGCGCTCGCCCTCGCCGGGCGCCTGGACTGTGCCGCTGGCAAAGGGATGGAACAGGGTCTTCAGCGTTTCGCGGCTCATGGATCTCGTCTCGTCTTCGGATACAAAAAGGGCGCGGAAGATTCCCGCGCCCGGAATGAAATTTGGGAGACGCGGCTTATTCGGCCGCTTCTTCCTTCTTCTTCTCGTTCGCAATTTCCTGGCCGGTGGCCTGGTCGACGACCTTCATCGACAGGCGAACCTTGCCGCGTTCATCGAAGCCGAGCAGCTTGACCCAGACCTTGTCGCCTTCCTTGACGACGTCCTGGGTCTTGGCAACACGCTCGGAAGCAAGCTGCGAGATGTGGACGAGACCGTCGCGGGCGCCGAAGAAGTTGACGAAGGCGCCGAAGTCGGCGGTCTTGACAACAGTGCCTTCGTAGATCTGGCCGATCTCGGGCTCGGCAACGATCGAGTGGATCCACTTGCGGGCCGCTTCGATCTCCTTGCCGGAGGAGGAGGCGATCTTGACGGTGCCGTCGTCCTCGATGTTGATCTTCGCGCCGGTCTTTTCGACGATTTCGCGAATGACCTTGCCGCCGGAGCCGATGACTTCACGGATCTTGTCGACCGGGATGTTCATGACTTCGATGCGCGGAGCGAATTCGCCGAGCTGGCCGCGGCTTTCGGTGATGGCCTTGGCCATTTCGCCGAGAATGTGGGCGCGACCGCCCTGGGCCTGGCCGAGAGCGACCTTCATGATCTCTTCGGTGATGCCGGCGATCTTGATGTCCATCTGCAGCGAGGTGATGCCGTCGGCGGTACCGGCGACCTTGAAGTCCATGTCGCCGAGGTGGTCTTCGTCACCGAGAATGTCGGAGAGGACGGCGAAGCGATCGCCTTCCAGGATCAGACCCATGGCGATACCGGCAACCGGCTTGGCCAGCGGAACGCCGGCGTCCATCAGAGCGAGCGAGGTGCCGCAGACGGTCGCCATCGAGGACGAACCGTTCGACTCGGTGATCTCGGAGACGACGCGCAGCGTGTAGGGGAACTGCTCAGGCGTCGGCAGCATCGGGCGGATCGCCCGCCATGCGAGCTTACCGTGGCCGATTTCGCGGCGGCCCGGGGAGCCCATGCGGCCGGTTTCGCCAACCGAGTAGGGAGGGAAGTTGTAATGGAGCAGGAAGCGCTCCTTGTACATGCCCGTCAGGCTGTCGACATATTGCTCGTCTTCGCCGGTGCCGAGCGTGGCAACCACGATCGCCTGCGTTTCACCGCGGGTAAACAGCGCCGAACCATGGGTGCGCGGCAGAAGGCCGACTTCCGAAACGATCGGACGAACGGTTTCGAGGTCGCGGCCGTCGATGCGGCTCTTGGTGTCGAGGATGTTCCAGCGGACGATTTTCGCCTGCAAATGCTTGAAGATCGCGCCGACTTCCTCGGCGGTGTACTTGGCTTCGCCTTCCTCGGGGAGGAAGTGTGCCTTCACCTTCGCCTTGACGGCGTCGACGGCGGCGTAGCGGTCGGCCTTCTGGGTGATCTTGTAGGCTTGCCGAAGCTCACCCTCGGCAAGGCCGAGCATCTCGTTTTCGAGAGCGGAATAGTCTTCCGGCTGGAAGTCGCGCGGTTCCTTGGCGGCTACTTCGGCGAGCTTGATGATCGCGTCGAGAACCGGCTGGAAGCCCTTGTGGCCGAACATCACGGCGCCGAGCATGATCTCTTCGTTGAGTTCCTTGGCTTCGGATTCAACCATCAGCACGGCGTCGTAGGTGCCGGCGACGACGAGGTCGAGGCTCGATTCCTCCATCTCGTCGAGATGCGGGTTGAGAACATATTCGCCGTTGATGTAGCCGACGCGCGCACCGCCGACCGGGCCCATGAAGGGAACGCCGGAGAGCGTCAGTGCCGCCGAGGTGGCAACCATCGACAGGATATCGGGGTTGTTTTCAAGGTCGTGCTGGATGACGGTAACGACGACCTGCGTGTCGTTCTTGTAGCCTTCCGGGAAGAGCGGGCGGATCGGGCGGTCGATCAGGCGGGAAACGAGGGTCTCGTTCTCGCTCGGGCGGCCTTCGCGCTTGAAATAGCCGCCGGGGATCTTGCCGGCTGCGTAGGTCTTTTCCTGGTAGTTGACGGTGAGCGGGAAGAAGTCCTGGCCGGGCTTCGGCGCCTTGGCCGAGACGACGGTGGCGAGAACGACGGTTTCACCGTAGGTGGCCAGAACCGCGCCGTCGGCCTGACGGGCGATCTTGCCGGTTTCGAGCTTCAGCGGGCGGCCGGCCCACTCGATTTCGACTGTGTGTGTATCAAACATGACTTGTCCTTCAGTGCGGGAGCACGCGCCATCGCCGATATCAAGGCGCAGCGCACAGTCGACCGCAGGCAATGTGACGTATCACGGGCAAGACAACGGGAGGCTTTTCATTCCAGGTCCCCAGTGGAGACCTCAGTTTCCCGAAAACATCAGTTTTCTGAGAAACCGGGCCAAAGCCTTGAGAAGCCTTGGCCGAAAGCATCCGGCAATCCTGCCCCATGACAGGTCAACGGTTGGTTTGGCAGAACCGGCCCATCCGGGTCCGCCGATCTTTCCACCGCTTGGAAAATAGGGCGCGGCTGGAACATTTCATCGGGAACCGTGTCCCGAAACAGGATCCGGCGGGCGCTTGGAAAAACGCCCGCCGGACAATCTTAGCGGCGGATACCCAGGCTGGTGATCAGCTTGGAATAGCGGCCTTCATCCTTCTTCTTGAGATAGTCAAGAAGCGAGCGGCGGCTCGAAACCATCGTCAGCAGGCCACGGCGGGAATGGTTATCCTTCTTGTGGTCCTTGAAGTGTTCGGTCAGGTTGTTGATGCGTTCGGTCAGGATCGCGACCTGGACTTCCGGAGAACCGGTATCGCCTTCAACGGTTGCGTATTCCTTGATCAGCGCAGACTTGCGCTCAGCAGTGATCGACATCGGGTGATCCTTTCTAAGAGAGGAGATAAAGGTCGCCAAAAGCCGGGATGCCGTCCAGCTTTGGCCGTGAATGCAAACGGGCGGACCCGATGCTGGCGCTGCCTATAAACCAAATATGGATCGATGGAAAGAGGGGTCGTCCTTGCCGGCGTCAACGGCCCGCCATGGCGCCCCGGATCATCCCGTCATAGGCTGCCGGATCCTGCAGCATGGCGAAATGGCTCACATCTTTCAGGATGACGAGTTTGGCGCCCGGAATCTGCTTTGCCATCATTTCCGTATGGTCGAGCTTGACGGCTTCATCATGATCGCCGATGGCAAGCGTGACCGGCACCGAGATCTTGGCAAGATCGGCGGCCGTCCAGGCCGGCTGGGTCGCCCACATTTCGGAGATCTGCTTGACGAAGGCGTCGTATTCGTTGGGCGTCGGCGAAAGCTTCCGATACTGCTCGCCGGCGACGTTGATGTAGTCGTTGAAGGTCTTGTTGTCCAGGACGTCGGCCTTGACGCCCTCCGTCGTGACGTTGGCTGCCTGAGCAATGACGCGGGTCAATTTTTCCGGGTGTTTCATCGCCATGTCGATGCCGATGATGCCGCCATCCGACCATCCGACAAGCGTCACCTTGTCGATCTTCAGAAAGTCGAGAAGTGCCACATAGTCCGATGTCATCAGGTCGTAGCCGAAGGGCTGCTGGCTGCGCGTCGAACGTCCATGGCCGCGGCTATCGGCAACGATGACCAAGTGGTCCTTGGCAAAATCGGCGACCTGATGACCCCAGACTTCGGCATTTCCGAGTCCGCCGTGAATGAAGAGGATCGGCTCGCCTTCACCATATTCGGCGTAATACATCTTGATGTCGTTCACATCGGCCATGCCGCTTGTCTTGGCAACCGGCATCGAGGGAAAGGCCGGAAGTTCGGCCCAGCGCTCGGCCGATCGAGCGCCTGTAAAAGTCAGGAACATCGAAAAGAACGTCAATGTTGCGATCGCGGTTACGCGCATATTCTTCCCCCTATCGGCCGCCATGGCTCCTCGGGCCGCAATGGCGGCCCGATAGGGAAGATATCGCATCGCTGCCGGCTGACAACCGCTATCGTTGTAGGCTCAACCGAAAACCCGCTTGGGGCGAAACTCGCCCTGGCCGATCTCGCCGATCGCAATCAGCCTGCCGCGAGCCGTCGCATAGGCTTCGCTTTCGGCAACCGGCGCATCGCGGCCACGCACAAGGATCGGGTTGCCCATCTTCAGCCGGTGCGCCTGATCGTCGTTGATGACGAGATGGGGCAGGGACGACAGCGCCTCGCAGGTGTCGATCAGCAGCGCATCGAGGGCCGCCAGCCGCTCGTCCATATCTTCGATCGCCTCCAGCGCCACGAGGTTTGCGAGCGGCACCATGGCCTCTTCCGAAAAGGGGGCGACGAAGGTGCGCCGCAGCCCGGATACATGGCCGTAGCAGCCGAGCTCTCGGCCGAAATCGCGCGCCAGCGCCCTGACATAGGTGCCCTTGCCGCATTCCACTTCGAAATGCGCGGTATCGGCATCCGGGCAGGCAAGCAATGTCAGCCGGAAGATCTCGACCTCGCGCGAGGGGATTTCGACGACTTCGCCTTCGCGCGCCAGATCATAGGCGCGTTCACCCGAGATCTTGATGGCCGAAAACTGCGGCGGCACCTGGCTGATGGTGCCGATATATCCAGGCAGGATATCGCGGATCTGCTGTTCGCTGGGGCGCTTGTCCGAGCTTTCGGTCACGTCGCCCTCGAGATCGTCGGTGGCGCGCTGCTCGCCCCAGCTCACCGTAAATTCATAGATCTTGCGGCCGTCCATCACATAGGGAACGGTCTTCGTCGCATCGCCGAGCGCGATCGGCAGCATGCCGGAAGCAAGCGGATCGAGCGTGCCGGCATGACCGGCCTTCTCAGCCTTGTAGAGCCACTTGATCTTGGAAACGGCTTCCGTCGAGCCGAAATCCACCGGCTTGTCGAGGATCAGCCAGCCGGAAATCGGCCGGCCCTTGGGTTTGCGTGGTTTGGACATCAGTCTCTTCTGTTTATTGTTCGTCATTATCGCCGTCGAGGTCGCGGCTCACCTCGGGCGAACGCAGCAGCTCGTCGATCTTCTTGTAATTGTCGAAGCTGGTGTCGTCGCGGAAGCGCACCTCCGGCATGTATTTCATCTGCCGAAGCTGCTGCCCGAGCCGGCCGCGGATATACCGCGCATGACGGTTCAACGCCTCGATGACCACGCTGTGGTCGGAAACGCCGAGCGGCGTCACATAGGCGGTGGCGATCTTGAGGTCGGGCGACATGCGCACTTCCGAGATCGAGATCACGGTCGCTTCGATGACGTCGTCGCGCACTTCGCCCCGCTGCAGCACCTGGGTGATTGCGGCGCGAACCTGTTCGCCAACGCGCAGCATGCGCTGCGAAGGCGCGGAAGAAGTTGCTCTGGTCATTGTTATCTCTATTTGCCGATGCGGCTGGGAATCGAACCCGTCAAAGGAGAGCGTCCATGACTCTTTTGTTCCAAAAGGTCAAGTCGGCAGGTACCCAAAAGCCATCCGCCGGCTGGCGAATGGCTTTTGGAAAGCTGATGTCGTGCGCAGCGGTTTAGAGCGTGCGCGTGATATGCTCGACGCGGAAGCACTCGATGACGTCGCCGGCGCGCATGTCTTCGTAGTTCTCGAAGGCCATGCCGCATTCCTGGCCCATCGGCACTTCGGACACTTCGTCCTTGAAGCGCTTGAGGGTCTTGAGCTTGCCTTCGTGAACGACGACATCGTTGCGGATGAGGCGGACGCCCGCACCGCGTTCGACCTTGCCTTCGACGACACGGCAGCCTGCAACCTTGCCGACCTTGGTGATGTTGAACACCTCGAGGATCTCGGCATTGCCGATGAAGGTCTCGCGCCGTTCCGGAGACAGGAGGCCGGACATCGCTGCCTTCACGTCATCCACGAGGTCGTAGATGATGTTGTAGTAGCGGATTTCGAGGCCTTCGCGCTCGGCGAACTGGCGTGCCTGCGTATTCGCACGAACGTTGAAGCCGATGATGGCGGCGTTCGACGCTTCGGCGAGCGAGATATCCGACTCGGTGATGCCGCCGGCGCCCGAATGGACGATGCGGGCACGGACCTCGTCGGTGCCGAGCTTTTCCAGTGCGCCGGCAATCGCTTCGATCGAGCCCTGCACGTCACCCTTGATGACAAGCGGGAACTCCTTGATGCCGGCGCTCTTGTGCTGGATCATCATCTGTTCCAGCGAACCACGCTGACTAGACTGGCGGGCAGCCGCCTTGTCGCGGGCCAGACGCTGACGATATTCCGAGATTTCGCGGGCGCGGCTTTCGCTTTCGACGACGGCGAACTTGTCGCCCGCCTGCGGCGTGCCGGAAAGGCCGAGAACCTCGACCGGGGTCGCCGGACCTGCTTCCTTCACATGGTCGCCCTTGTCGGTGACGAGGGCGCGCACGCGGCCCCAGACGTCGCCGGCGACGATGATCTGGCCCGGACGCAGCGTGCCCTTCTGGACAAGCACGGTCGCGACCGAACCGCGGCCACGATCGAGCTGGGCTTCGATGACAGTGCCCTCGGCCGTCCGGCTCGGATTGGCCTTGAGGTCGAGAATTTCCGACTGCAGCAGGATCGCTTCGAGCAGTTTGTCGAGGTTCTTGCCTGTTTTGGCCGAAACCTCGACGTCAAGCACTTCGCCGCCCATGGTTTCCACGAAGACTTCGTGCTGGAGCAGCTGGTTGCGAACCTTCTGCGGGTCGGCCTCGTGCTTGTCGATCTTGTTGATCGCAACGATGATCGGAACACCGGCTGCCTTGGCATGGTTGATCGATTCGATCGTCTGCGGCATCACGCTGTCGTCGGCTGCGACGACCAGGATCGCAATATCCGTCGCCTGCGCACCGCGGGCACGCATCGCCGTGAAGGCGGCATGGCCCGGGGTGTCGATGAAGGTGATCTTCTGGCCGTTCTGCTCCACCTGATAGGCGCCGATATGCTGCGTGATGCCACCGGCTTCGCCGGAGACCACGTTGGCATGGCGGATGGCGTCGAGCAGCGAGGTCTTGCCGTGGTCGACATGGCCCATGATGGTGACGACGGGCGGGCGCGAAACCAGTTCGCCATCCTCGTCGGACACGTTGAAGATGCCGAGTTCGACGTCGGACTCCGACACGCGTCTGACCGTATGGCCGAATTCGCCGGCGATGAGTTCGGCAAGGTCGGCGTCGATGACGTCGCCCGGCTTCATCATCTGGCCTTCCTTCATCAGGTACTTGATGACGTCGACGGCGCGTTCGGACATGCGCTGCGACAGTTCCTGAATGGTGATGGTCTCAGGCAGAACGACCTCGCGGGAGATCTTCTCGCGGGTTTCCTGCATCTGGCCGCGGCGGAACTTCTCCTGCCGGCGGCGCATCGCCGAGAGCGAACGTCCGCGGGCATTGTCGTCGCCGTCGACGTTGGCAGTGGAGATCGTCAGCTTGCCGCGACGACGCTCTTCTTCGGTTTTCGGACGCGTCGTCACCGGCTTTGCGGGTTCCGGGCGAACGACGCGGCCACGGGCCGGAGCGCCGCGCGGAGCACCACGATCGTCGTCTTCCTTTTCGTCGCGACGGCCACGAACGGCGCCGGGGGCAGCAGCGGCGGCTGCCGGACGGGCAGCAGCAGGTGCTCCAGCCGCATCGGGCCGGCGGGCAGCAGGTGCCGACGAAGCGGGTTGCTGCGGCCGCGGGGCGTCGGAGCGTGCTTCGGCCGGAGCCGGTGCTGCGGCTGCCGGTTCAGCAACGGCGACGGGTGCCTCAGCCTGACGGATCGCCTCTTCAGCGGCCCTGCGGGCAGCTTCTTCCGCTTCGGCTGCCTTGCGGACAACCTCTTCGGCGGCACGGCGCTTTTCTTCCTCGGCGCGGCGGATCGCATCCTGGGCGTCACGCGCCTGGGCGTCGGCAAGCGCGCGGCGGCGGGCGTCCATCTCTTCCGGCGACAGGTGGTTCAGCACCACCGGGCGCGGACGATCGTTCTGGCGCGGCGCCTGATGGGACTGCTGCGGACGCTGGTTGGTCTGGCTGTTGTTGCCCTGCTGAACCCGCGGTGCCGGCGTCGGCTGCGGCGGGCGTGCCTGCACGGGTGCGGGCGCCGGTTCGGCAGCACGGACGGGGGCCACCGGAGCGGCGGGTGTAATCGGCTTTTCGTCTTCGGGGCGCATCGGGCGCCGCTTGCGGGTCTCGACGACGACCGCCTTGGTGCGACCTCGACCCATATCCTGGCGAACGGTGCCCTGGCTCATCCCCGATGGTTTCAGGGTAAGCGTCTTTTTGCCCGTCACGCTGATTGTCTTGTCGTCGTTACTATCGGTCATTCGTTCCCGTTCCTTCGGACAGGGAGCGATGACTAGATCAGACCCTGTCGTTCAAATACTGTCGATCAATGAGAATAGGCCCGGCCGATGCCGGTGACCGCCTCATTGTTTTTGCCGGCCAGCGCCGCCCGCTGCCCGGGACTGACCGCCAATACGGTACTGTTCGAGCATCTTTGCGCGCTTCACTACACCTTCACCCGCCTGCCCTGCAAGCACTGCGGCATGGATAAAAGCATTCTGGCCCATCAGGCCTTCCATTTCGCTCTCCGAGAAGAGACGGAAGGAAGGTATCTCCTCCTCGGTCTCCATTCCGAGGTGCCAGGCCTTGCGGGCCTGGTCGATTTTCCGGACTCCGTCGTCCGCTGCATCGGTCGCGTGGAACACCGCAAGGGCTGCTCCGCTTCTGACCGCGGCATCCACTTTCGAGGACCCGCTGACGAACTGGCCGGCTTTGCGCGCCATGTTCATCATCTGCATCAACTGCGCTGCGAGCAGCCGGTCGACGCTTGCGCCGAGATCGTCCGCCGCCTTCACATCCATTTTCAGCGCGCGGGCGAAGAGTTTCTTCGCCACGGCCCTGTCGACCAGCGACCGGTCGATCTTCACCCAACATCCGCGTCCCGGAAGCTCGCGCTTCAGGTCGGCGACGATGGTTCCATCGGGAGCGGCAACGAAGCGGATCAGCTCTTCCGGCGATCCGCTTTCGCGCGTCACGATGCACATGCGTCCGTTCACGTCATAACCTGCAAGATCGTCGTCCTCATCAGGGAGAGCGTCCGGCTCATGCGCGGTCATCATGCTTCTTGTTCGGCTTCAGCTTCGGTGACCTCTTCTTCGGTCCCCTTCGCCAGATCCTCTTCGGTAATCCAGCCGGCCGAAAGGCGGGCCTGGACGATCATTTGCTCGGCCTCGACGCGCGAAACGTCGAACTTCGAGAACAGGCCTTCGAACTTCTTCGTTTCGCCGTTCTTGCGTTCCGTCCAGCCGACGAGATCGTCGGCGGCGCAGCCGGCAAAATCCTCGATCGTCTTGATGCCGTCTTCGCCGAGCGCCACCATCATCTGGGCGGTGATGCCGTCGATTTCGCGCAGCTCGTCCTGAACGCCGAGCGCTTTGCGCTTCTCGTCCATCTCGGCTTCGAGACGCTCGAGGAACTCGCGGGCACGCTGCTGGATTTCCTGCGCCGTCTCTTCGTCGAAACCGTCGATCGAGGAGATTTCGTCGAGATCGACATAGGCCAGTTCCTCGACCGCGGCAAAGCCTTCGGACGCCAGAACCTGGCCGACCATTTCGTCGACATCGAGCGAATCCATGAACAGGTTGGTGCGCTCGTTGAATTCCTTCTGACGGCGCTCCGATTCCTCGGCCTCCGTCATGATGTCGATATCCCAGCCGGTCAGCTGCGATGCCAAGCGGACGTTCTGGCCGCGGCGGCCGATCGCAAGCGACAGCTGCTCGTCGGGAACGACGACTTCGATGCGCTCGGCATCCTCGTCGAGAACGACCTTGGCGACTTCGGCCGGCTGCAGGGCGTTGACGACGAAGGTCGCCGGATCCTGGCTCCACGGAATGATGTCGATCTTCTCGCCCTGGAGCTCGCCGACGACGGCCTGGACGCGCGAACCGCGCATACCGACGCAGGCGCCGACCGGATCGATCGAACTGTCGTTCGAGATCACCGCGATCTTGGCGCGCGAGCCCGGATCTCGGGCAACCGACTTCACCTGGATGATGCCATCGTAAATTTCCGGCACTTCCATGGTGAACAGCTTCACCATGAACTGCGGATGCGTGCGCGACAGGAAGATCTGCGGGCCGCGCTGCTCGCGACGGACGTCATAAACATAGGCACGGACGCGATCGCCATAGCGGACGTTTTCGCGCGGGATCATTTCGTCGCGGCGGATGATGCCTTCGCCACGGCCGAGATCGACGATGACGTTGCCGTATTCGACGCGCTTGACGGTGCCGTTGACGATTTCGCCGGTGCGATCCTTGAATTCGTCGAACTGGCGGTCACGCTCGGCTTCACGCACTTTCTGCACGATCACCTGCTTGGCGGACTGTGCGGCGATGCGGCCGAAATCCATCGGCGGCAGCGGATCGGCGATGAAATCGCCGAGTGCGGCGTCCGGGTTACGGTCACGGGCCAGCTCGAGCGGGATCTGCGTCGAATAATCCTCGGCCTTCTCGACGACTTCGAGCAGGCGCTGCAGACGGATTTCGCCGGTCTTCGGATTGATATCGGCCCGGATGTTGGACTCGGTGCCGTAACGGGAGCGTGCCGCCTTCTGGATAGCGTCGGCCATTGCGGCCAGCACGATCTCGCGGTCGATGACCTTTTCGCGCGCCACTGCATCTGCGATCTGCAGAAGTTCGAGCCGGTTCGCACTGACTGCCATTGTCTTGTTTCTCCGTCTTTACTCCAGGGTTCCCGTCCCTGAAGCGGTCTGTTGATCGGTTATTCCTGGTCGTCCGCTTCGTTCTGGTTGGCGGCCTGGGCTTTCGCCAGCTTGTCGGCGCGCAACGCGTCACGGATCAGGTCGTCGGTCAGAATGAGCTTCGCATCGCTAAGCGCCGTGAAGGGAATGGTGACCTTCTGCTCTTCCCCGTAAGCGACCTGGTCACGCTCGAGCGTGAAACCATCTGCGCCTGCTTCGACGATCTTGCCGCGGAAGCGCTTGCGATTGTCGATCAAGATCGACGTCTCGCATTTCACAAGGTGGCCCTGCCAGCGGACGAAATCGGATTTCCGCACCATCGGACGGTCGATGCCGGGCGAAGACACTTCGAGATGATACTCTTTATCGACGGGATCTTCCACATCGAGGACGGGAGAAATCGCCATCGAGACTTCTTCGCAGTCCTGAACCGTCATCGTGCCGTCGTTGCGTTCGGCCATGACCTGCATCGTCGCGCCGTTCTGGTTCAGCATACGGACGCGAATAAGCCGAAAGCCCAGGCCGACGAGGACGGGTTCGATGATATCGGCAAGACGCTGGTCGAGCCCGGTTTCGGTAATCAGCCGCGGCTCAAGTTCGTGGTCTGCGTTTGTCATGTCCGACAAGCGGTGCGCTCCTCGCAATTTCATGCTGCTTAGGGATCGCGCTAATAAAAAAGAGCGGGTCCTTGCGGCCCACTCTTCATCAAGCGATCAAGAATTTGAGAGCCATATAGTCGGGTTTTTCCGAAATTGCAAGGTCCGCGACCGATTCCGTCAATTCGCTTGCCGCGCGTGAACAGACCTATGACCAGTGCCGATCTTGCGCATATATTGCCGGGGCGGCGCAATAACAAAAGCGGGAGAAATCGTGGCCTACACTTCCTCGACCTTGGCGCCGTTGCGGCACGAGACCTACCGCACCATCTGGTTCGCCAGCCTGTCCTCGAATTTCGGCGGCCTGATCCAGGCGGTGGGTGCTGCCTGGATGATGACGACGATCACCGCCTCGGAGGACATGGTGGCACTGGTGCAGACCTCGACGGCGCTGCCGATCATGCTGTTTTCGCTGATATCGGGGGCGCTGGCGGACAATTATGACCGCCGCCGGGTGATGCTGACGGCACAGTGCATGATGCTGACGGTATCGGCGCTACTAACGGCCACCGCCCTTCTCGGCTGGATTACGCCCTGGCTGCTGCTCTTCTTCACCTTCCTGATCGGCTGCGGCACCGCGCTCAACAATCCCTCCTGGCAGGCCTCGGTCGGCGACATGGTGCCGCGCGCGGATCTGCCGGGCGCCGTCACCCTGAACAGCATGGGCTTCAACATCACCCGCAGCGTCGGCCCGGCGATCGGCGGCGTCATCGTCGCCGCAGCCGGTGCCGCCGCAGCATTCGCGGTCAACACGGTGAGTTACTTCGCCCTGATCTATGCGCTGATGCGCTGGCGCCCGAGCACGCCCGTCTCGACCCTGCCGCGGGAGGCGCTCGGCAGCGCCATCTTCGCCGGCCTGCGTTATGTCTCGATGTCGCCCAATCTCGAAAAAGTTCTCGTCCGGGGACTGCTCTTCGGCATTGGCGCCAGCTCGATTCTGGCGCTGCTGCCGATCGTCGCCCTCGATCTCGTCGGCGGCGGACCGCTGACCTATGGTTTCATGCTCGGCGCCTTCGGCATCGGCGCGATCGGCGGCGCGGTGATGAATGCCAGGCTCCGTCAGCTGCTGTCCAGTGAGATGATCATCCGCCTGGCCTTTGCCGGCTTTGCGCTGAGCGCCGTGATCGCCGCCTTCAGCCCAAGCGCCGTCCTCACCTCCGCCGGGCTGCTCGTCTCCGGCGCCTGCTGGGTCTCCGCACTATCGCTGTTCAACACTATCGTCCAGCTGTCGACGCCGCGCTGGGTGGTCGGCCGGGCGCTGTCGCTCTACCAGACCGTCACCTTCGGCGGCATCGCCGGCGGCAGCTGGCTCTGGGGCGTTGCCGCCGATCGCTATGGCGTCGCCGACGCGCTGCTGATGTCATCTGTCGTCATGCTGCTCGGCATCGCCATCGGCCTGCGTTTTTCCATGCCGGCCTTCGCCTCGCTCAACCTTGATCCGCTGAACCGCTTTACCGAGCCGGCCTTGAGCCTCGACATCACGCCGCGCAGCGGCCCGATCGTCATCCAGGTCGATTACGAGATCGGAGATGACGACCTTGCCGAGTTCATGGAGCTGATGGGCGAGCGCCGGCGTATCCGCATCCGCGACGGCGCCCGCAACTGGGCGCTGATGCGCGATCTCGAAAACCCCGGGCTGTGGACGGAAACCTACCATACGTCGACCTGGGTCGAATATCTAAGACACAATCAGCGGCGCACGCAGGCCGATGCCGAAAACATCGACAGGATTCGCGCACTTCATCGCGGCGAAGGTCTGCCGCATGTCCACCGCATGATCGAGCGGCAGGCGATCCCGCCTGATAACGACGTCTTCCACAAGGCGCCGATCGATCTGCATCATTGAGACCAGGCGTGCAGAGGTCAAACATGTATAGCTTCAGGCTCGCCCGCCGATCCGATCTTGCCGCCATCGTCCGGCTGCTCGCCGACGACGATCTCGGCGGCGCCAGGGAGGTCGTTTCGGACCCCGTCGATCCGCGCTATCTCTCGGCCTTTGCCGCGATCGAGGCCGACGCCAATCAGCTGCTGGCCGTCGCAACCGACGCTTCCGATCGGGTCGTCGGCTGTCTGCAGCTGAGTTTTCTTCCCGGCCTGTCGCGGACGGGCATGTGGCGCGGCCAGATCGAAAGCGTGCGTGTCGCCAGCAACCTTCGCGGTGCAGGCCTCGGCTCGGCGTTGATCGAATGGGCGATCGCCCAATGCGCCGCGCGCGGCTGCGGCCTCGTGCAGCTGACAACGGACAAGACGCGGACGGACTCGGTCCGTTTCTATGAGAAGCTTGGTTTCGTCGTCAGCCATGAAGGGCTGAAGCGCGCACTCTGAAGCGGCTACTTCAGCTTGCCCTTCATCGTCGCCTCGGGAAAACATGTCGGCTTCATGCCGTTCTTGGCCTGCCACTGGCCGATCGACCGCCGCGTCTTGTAACCCGGCAGACCGTCGGAGCCGCCGACATCGTAACCCTGCCGTTCCAGCGCCTTCTGCACGGCGGCGACATCCGAGCGCAGCATCTTGCCGACATCGCCCCATTGGCCCGCAAAGGCGCCGCCATTAGAGGCGATGCGGTCGGCGAGATTGCCGATATAGAGGGCGTAGAGATCGGAATTATTGTATTCCTTGATGATGTAGAAATTCGGCGTGACGACGAACTCGGGCCCATCGCGGCCGGCTGGCACCAGCATCATGCCCTCGGCCTTCATCTCGCCTGAAGGGAAACCCTTGCCGGAGATGCGGCCGATGCCGAGCGAGGCCCAGTGCGACAGCGGCTTTGCGAGATCGGGTCCCTCCTGCGCACAGGAGACGGCTTCCGGTATCGACACTTCGAAGCCCCAGTCGCGGTCGCGCTGCCAGCCTTTTTTGACCAGGAAATTGGCGATCGAGGCGAGCGTATCCGGCACCGAGGTCCAGATGTTGCGATGGCCGTCGCCGTCGAAATCGACGGCATATTTCAGATAGCTGGTCGGCATGAATTGTGGCTGGCCAAGTGCGCCCGCCGACGAACCCTTGAAATCGGCAGGTGTGACGTCGCCGCCATCGAGGATATGCAATGCGGCCACCAGTTCGGTACGGAACATCTCCTTGCGCGTCGACATGAAAGCCTTGGTTGCCAGCACCTCGACCGCCGAATTCGGGATCTTCGCCGCGCCGAAGCCCGTCTCCCGGCCCCAGATGGCAAGCACGATCGAGCCCGGCACGCCATAGGTCTTCTCGATGCGCTTCAGCGTCGAACCGTATTGCGCGGCAAAGCCGCGCCCCGTTGTGGCAAGCCTCTTCAGATGGTCTTCGTTGAAATAGGGACCGGGCGAAGAAAATTCCGCCTGCGTCTGCTTCTGCTCCTTCGGCGGCGGGAAGCCGGGCGGGGCGAGATCGGGCAGGTTCCAGTTCAGCGTGACACCGGAGAAAGCGGCCTGAAAGGTCTTCTCCGAAATCCCGTTCGCCTTGGCCTCGGGCCAGAGGTCGCGCTGCACCCAGGTTTCGAATTGTGCTTCGACATCGGCTTTCGAGGGGGCTGCGTAGGAGGGGAGGGGGAGGAGAGCAGCGGTTATAGCCAGTGCGAATATCCGGAGCCGCCGTGGAACACCCCCCTCTGCCCTGCCGGGCATCTCCCCCACAAGGGGGGAGATCGGCAAGACGTGCCGGCTTCGCCAAATTTTGATCGTGCGCCAGGCGGTTTCGGCCATTTGTGGTTTTTGATCAGGACGAGCGGACGCTCCCAGCCAATCTCCCCCCTTGTGGGGGTCCGAAGGACGGGTCGAGACCCGTGGCTCGACCCCGGGCCCGGCAGGGCAGAGGGGGGTGTGGTGCCGCATACGAACCCCCCTCATATCACCGTCCGCGCCCGAAGGGCCGCCGCAAGCGTGCCCTCGTCGAGATAGTCGAGCTCGCCGCCGACAGGCACGCCATGCGCCAGCCGGGTGATCTTCACCTCAAGCCCCTGCAGCTGGTCGGTAATGTAATGCGCCGTCGTCTGACCCTCAACGGTGGCATTGACCGCAATGATCAGTTCCCGGATGCCGCCTTCGCCGATCCGGTCGATCAGTCCGCGAATATTGAGATCGTCGGGCCCGATCCCGTCGAGCGGCGACAGCGTGCCGCCGAGCACATGATAGGCGGCGTTCATCGCGCCCGCCCGCTCCAGCGCCCAGAGATCCGAGACGTCCTCGACGACGATGATGATGGATTGATCGCGCTGCGTGTCGGTGCAGACGGTACAGGGGTCGACGGTATCGACATTGCCGCAGCGCGAGCAGATCTTCACCTTGTCATAGGCCTCGCCCATCGCATTCGACAGCGGGCCGAGCAGCTGGTCCTTCTTCTTGATCAGATGCAGTGCCGCCCGGCGCGCCGAGCGCGGCCCGAGGCCCGGCACCTTCGCCAGAAGCTGGATGAGTTTTTCGATTTCGGGGCCGGTGACTCGTTTTGCCATGCGCCGTTCTTAACTGATATGGAACGAAAACGGAATCGCGGAAGGATCGGCCATCCCATGAAAATCCTGGCGCTCTGCACCGGCAATCCGGAAAGGCTGGCCGGCAAGAGCTACAAGACCGGCATCTTCAAACATGCCGTCAACGGCGCGGTGATGATCGATGCCGAAGGCCTGGTCGGCGATGCCATCTGCAACCGCAAACACCATGGCGGTGTCGATCAGGCGGTTTATATCGAGGGATCGCTGACGCTCGACTGGTGGAGCGCGGAATTTGGCAGTCCATACAAGCCCGGCACCTTCGGTGAAAACATGGTGATCTCAGGTCTCGACAACCGCGACGCCGCCGTCGGCGACCGCTTTGTATCAGGCGATCTCATCCTCGAAGTCACGTCGTGCCGCATGCCCTGCGCCACCTTCGCTGCCAGGATGGCCGACCCGAAATTCGTCAAGCGCTATACCGCCGCCGCCCGCCCCGGCCTCTACTGCCGCGTTATCAGCGGCGGCGTCGCCGAGGCCGGAATGCCGGTGGAGCATCAGCCCTTTTCCGGAGAGAAGGTGATGATGCCGGAGCTGATGGAAACCTTCGGCCGGCGGCTTTCCGAGATGGATCGGGCGCGATACCTCGCTGCTCCAATTCACTATAAGCTGCGGGCTGTGCTGGAAGCCGGGCCCTGACGCCGGGCATATGCGCGGCGTGGTACTTTGTTTAACGGGTCGATCAGAACGGCAGCTTGAAACCCGGCGGGATCGGCAGGCCGGCGGTTAGCGCCTTGGTCTTTTCGGCGGCGAGCGCCTCGGCCTTGTCCTTCGCATCCTTGTGAGCAGCGACGATCAGGTCCTCGAGGATTTCGACATCGTCTTCCTTGAACAGCGACGGGTCGATTTTCAGGCTCTTCAGCTCGCCCTTGCCTGAGATGACGACGGTGACGAGGCCGCCGCCCGCCTTGCCTTCGGCGGTGAGCTCGGCGATCTCCGCCTGCATCTGCTCCATCTTGGCCTGCATTTCCTTGACTTTGCCCATCATGCCCATGATGTCGCGCATCGTCTCGCTCCTTGTTGAAACTTTTAAAATTCTATGTCGTCGCCCGGCAGGATGTCACCTTCTTCGGATTCGGCGGCATCAGGCGGTTTGACCTCGCCTTCCTCTTCCGGTTCGGGCGCCCGCACGCGCACGTCGATGATTTTTGCGCCGGGAAAATGTGCCAGGATCGCCGCGACGTCGGGGTCCTGGCGGGCATCGATGACATGCTGTTCCCGGGTTCTGGCTTCTGCTTCGACAAGCGTCGGCTGACCCTCGTCGCGGCTGAGGCTGACGATCCAGTGGATGCCGGTCCATTCCTTCAGCTTGACGGCAAGCTCGTTGAGCAGCGTCGTCGGCGCGCCCTCGGTGAGGCTGACGTCAAGCCGGCCGGGCTCGATCCGCACGGGGCGCACGAAGGTACGGACCATCGCCTTCAGCTTCGCATCGCGCTTCTCGGTGGCGAGGTTGACGATATCGCTGACCGAATTGACCCGAACGAGCGGCTTCGGTGCTTCCGCCGGTTTCGCCTCTATCCGCCCGACAGCCATCGTCTCCGGCTGGCTGCTCGGCACGGCGCGCAGCATCGCCACCGGCGCCGAAGGCTGCGGTTTGCTCGGCGCGATCTCAGGCGCCCGTGCCGCGACACTGCTTTGATAGGGGACTCGCGTGCCGCCGCCGCCATTGCCGGAAGGCGGGGAGGAGGGCCGCTGGCCTCCATTATCGCCGGAAAATTCGGCAAGCCGCCGCGCCGCATCCTCGGGCGCCGGCAGATGCGCTGCATGCGCAAGCCGGATCAGCACCATTTCGGCCGCACCGGCTGTGCGCGACGAGCCCTCCGTTTCCGGAATGCCTTTCAGCAGCATCTGCCAGATGCGCGACAGCGTCGTCACCGCAACGCCCTTGGCGAATTCCGCCGCCTTGGTGCGCTCGACTTCGCTGAGCGAGGGATCATTTGCCGCATCCGGCACATATTTCAGCCGGGTCACCAGATGGGTGAAATCGGCAAGATCGGTCAGCACCACCACCGGATTGGCGCCGGCCTCGTACTGGTTCTGGAATTCGCCGAGGGCGGCGGCGACATCGCCCTTGATCACGTGCTGGAAGAGATCGACGATCCGGGCGCGGTCGGCAAGGCCGAGCATGCCGCGCACGGCTTCCGTCTGCACGGCGCCGGCGCCATGGGCGATCGCCTGATCAAGCAGCGACAGGCCGTCGCGGGCCGAGCCTTCGGCGGCGCGCGCGATCATCGCCAGTGCGTCCGGCTCCGCCTCGATGCCTTCCTTGGCGGCGATCGTCGAAAACAGCCCGACGAGATCCGACGCGCTGATCCGGCGCAGGTCGAAGCGCTGGCAGCGCGACAGCACGGTGATCGGCACCTTGCGGATTTCAGTGGTGGCGAAGATGAACTTCACATGCTCCGGCGGCTCTTCCAGCGTCTTCAGCAGGCCGTTGAAGGCCTGCGTCGACAGCATGTGCACTTCGTCGATAATATAGACCTTGTAGCGTGCCGAAACCGGCCGGTAGCGCACCTGCTCGATGATCTCTCTTATATCGTCGATGCCGGTATGGGAGGCGGCGTCCATCTCGATCACGTCGACATGCCGGCCTTCCATGATCGCCTGGCAGTGCTCGCCGGGTATGCGCAGGTCGATCGTCGGCTTGTCGATCTCAGCCGTCTTGTAATTCAGCGCCCGCGCCAGGATGCGCGCCGTCGTCGTCTTGCCGACGCCGCGCACGCCGGTCAGCATATAGGCCTGCGCGATGCGGCCGGTCTCGAAGGCGTTGGTCAGGGTGCGGACCATCGGCTCCTGGCCGACCATCAGGTCCGTGAAATCCTTGGGGCGGTATTTGCGAGCCAGCACCCGGTATCCGGTGCCCGTCGAGGCGGCATCTTTTGATTGTCGCTCGGTGTCGCTCATCGCCCTGCTTGTCGCCCGGATCGTCGGGCACTTCGTGGAGAGAAGGTGGGAGGCTGGCACGATGACCCGTGCCGGGCTCGTTAGGGCTGCTTCCTTCCGGACCTGACCCGGTTGGCGAGTGGCTCGTCCACCACCAACCTCCCGGATGCACATATCGGCAATATCGTCATCAAAAGCAAGCCAACATGCAAAAAAACTGCTAGTCGTTGGAAAACATGAGGAGAATGCCCTTTGAAAGGTTTCGCGCTCGACCCTCGGCTGGAAAACGACAGCGTCAGCATCATGGTCACCGGTCTCTGCGATCTGAGATTGTCGAGGGATGCCCGCTGGCCCTGGCTCATTCTCGTGCCGCGCCGGGCTGGGATCACGGAAATCTTCGAGCTGACGCCGCTCGACCAGGTGCTGCTTGCCTTCGAGACGGAGTTGGTCGCTAAGGCGCTGAAGGAGATCACCGGCGCGACAAAAATCAATGTCGGGGCTCTTGGCAATGTCGTCCGCCAGCTTCATGTTCATATCATTGCCCGCTTCGAAGGCGATGCTAACTGGCCGGGTCCCGTCTGGGGCTTCGGCCGTGCGGAGCCCTACGAAGACGGAAAAAGAGACGAATTCATAGCGAAGCTGCGGGAAGCCCTTTCATCATGAGTCATTCGCTTTTCGATTCGGATGTGCCGCATCCCGAACCCAGCAATCTCACGGCCTTTGCCGCCAACGACCTCAATCGCGATTCCGAGCATCGCGACGAACGCTCCGTCGAAAAGGCGCTGGCCAAGGACGGCACCCATATCTTTGCCTTCGCCGGGGATAAGCTGGTGCTGAAGCATGATGGCCAGGTGCTCGATCCACTCTTTGCCCGTTACGAGCTCAAGGAATTGCAGCCGGATTGGGACGAGACGGTGCTTCTCGGTTACCGCAAATCCGGCGAGCCGCGCCTTGCCGTTCCCGTCGGCATCGGCGTCGACGATCTCACCAGCCAATACAAGCCTTCCGACGGTCGCACGCTGTTTCGCGAAATGCTGATCGACGAGGTGCTGCTCGGCGAATTCGCCCAGGCCGCAAGCCTCATCCGGTGGAATGGCGACAACCGCTTCTGCGGCCGCTGCGGCTCGGCGATGGAGATCCATATCGGCGGCTACAAACGTGTCTGCGCCGCCTGCGAACACATGATCTTCCCCCGCACCGACCCTGTCGTCATCATGCTGACGATCGACGAGAGCCGCGACCTCTGCCTGCTTGGCCGCAGCCCGCATTTTGCGCCGGGCATGTATTCCTGCCTTGCCGGCTTCGTTGAGCCCGGCGAGACCATCGAGAATGCCGTACGCCGAGAAACGCTGGAGGAATCCGGCATCCGCACCGGCCGCATCCGCTATCACGCCTCGCAGCCCTGGCCGATGCCGCATTCGCTGATGATCGGCTGTTACGCCGAAGCCAAATCCACCGAAATTACCCGCGACGAGACGGAACTGGAGGATTGCCGCTGGTTCACCCGCGAGGAAACCATCGAAATGCTGGAACGTCCGAGCGCGACAGGCAAGGCCTCGCCGCCGAAAGGGGCGATCGCCCACCGCCTGATGCGCGACTGGGTGGAGTGGAAGCAGTAACGCCATGCCGGTCGCCCGCTCGGAACGGCTGCTGACGCTGCTTCAGACGCTTCGGCGTTACCGGCGGCCGGTGACCGGCACGGTGCTTGCCGAGGAGACCGGCGTCAGCCTGCGCACGCTCTATCGCGATATTGCCAGCCTGCAGGCCCAGGGCGCGATGATCGAAGGCGAAGCCGGCATCGGCTACGTGCTGAAGCCGGGCTTCATGCTGCCGCCGATGATGTTTTCCGAAGAAGAGCTGGAGGCGCTGGTGCTCGGTTCGCGCTGGGTGGCGCGCGCCGCCGAGCCGCGGCTTGCCGGCGCCGGCGCCGATGCGCTGGCCAAGATTGCCGCCGTGCTGCCGGCCGATATGCGGGAGATGATCGATTCGGCAGCCCTTTTTGTCGGCCCCAAACGCCGGGACGAGGACAAGGCTGACGTTTCGGCGATCCGCAAGGCGATCCGCCTCGAGCGTATCCTCGAATTGCATTATGGCGACGAGCAGGGCCGCATCTCGCGGCGCCGCGTCTGGCCTTTCGCGCTCGGTTATTTCGAGCATGTTCGCGTCCTCATGGCCTGGTGCGAACTGCGCCAGGATTTCCGCCATTTCCGCACCGACCGCATCATCGACATGGCGCTGCATGAGGTGCGCTATCCCCGCCGCCGCACCGTGCTGCTCAAGGAATGGCGCGAGACGCAGGACGTGCCGGTCGAGAACTAACACTGCTGCCAGAAACTGTCAGCAGGCGGAGTTATTATCCGTGTCAGTCCACCAGGAAGGAGTACTGATCATGGTAACGCCTCCAACCATTCATCTGATCAACGACCGTTTTACCGCCGAGTCCTTTGCCGATGTCATTTCGGCCGAAACGTTTGCCGATGTCCGCCAGTCGGCGCGCTCCGGCCTGCTGTGTCTGGTCATGAATATTTTCCGGTTTTCCAGTGGAAACCGCACCAGCCTCGACCTTGAGGCACTGCCGGATTGCCGCAAACGCGATCTCGGCTTCATCGATGGGCGCGATCCGCTGTGCGAGGACCGTTTCCCGCTTTAGTCGCCCATCCTTACCGACATTCCGTCCGACGAGAACCCGGGCGTTGCGATCGCAACGCCCCTCCACGTTCTGCTGCCATTAATTGGCAGCAGACGATCTCTCGCGGCCCCATTTTACAGCAACGGGAGAACCGAAATGACCAGCCCCAATCTCATCATTCTGTACGTCAAGGACCCGGCCGAAAGCGCCGGTTTCTACCGCAACCTCCTGAACCGCGAGCCGGCCGTGGAAGCGCCGAATTTCGTCGCCTTCCCGCTCGATGGCGGCTTCACGCTCGGCCTTTGGCGGCGCAGCAAGGTCGAGCCGCAGCCGTCGGCCATCGGTAATCGCGGCGAGGTGGCCTTCATGGTCGCGGGAGAAAATGCTGTTGCCAACCACTATGAGGACTGGCGCCAGCGCGGCTTGCCGATCGCCCAGGAGCTGACCGAGCTGGATTTCGGCCCGACCTTCGTCGTGCTCGATCCCGATGGTCATCGCCTTCGCGTCTGTGAGCCGGATAAATAATGGCTGAATGAAAAGGCCCGCTTAAAGCAGGCCTCGCATCGCATGCCCCTTGTAGACACCGAGGATGCGGACTTTCTCGGAGAAGAACCGCAGTTCCTCCAAAGCCCGGCGCACGTTCGGATCGTTCGGATGGCCTTCGATATCGGCGTAGAACTGCGTCGCCACGAATTTTCCGCCGAGCTGATAGCTTTCCAGCTTCGTCATGTTGATGTTGTTGGTTGCGAACCCGCCGAGCGCCTTGTAGAGCGCGGCCGGAATGTTGCGGACATTGAAGACGAAGGTGGTGACGACCTTTTCTTCCGCCGAATTCCGCTGCGCCCATTCCTCGTCGCGGGAAAGCACCACGAAGCGGGTGACGTTGTTTTCGGTATCCTCGACATTTTCGGCGATGATCTCGAGCCCGTAGAGATCGGCGGCAAGACGCGGCGCCAAGGCGGCCATCGAGCGGTCGCCGGTTTCCTTCACCAGCTTTGCCGCGCCTGCCGTATCGCCGGCGATGACAGGCTTCCAGCCATTGGCGCGAACGATCTTGCGGCACTGGCCGAGCGCGTGGATATGGCTGTGAACCGTGCGGATCTCGTCCTTGGTCACCCCCGGCAGCACCATCAGCTGGAAGCGGATCGGCATGAAATATTCGCCGATGATGTGCAGCCGCGAGTCCGGCAGCAGATGGTGGATGTCGGCGACGCGCCCGGCGATCGTGTTCTCGATCGGGATCATCGCGATATCGGCGTCGCCGTTGTCGACCGCCGTGAACGCATCCTCGAAGGTCTGGCAGGGCAGCGGCTCCATGGTCGGAAACATGTCGCGGCTGGCCATGTCTGAATTGGCGCCGAATTCGCCCTGGAAGGCGATCCTGTTGGTCTTGATGTTCATGATGGTTCCGTCAGTTCGACTTTGCGGAGAGGATGCGCCGCGCTTTTTCGAGGTCGGCCCGAGTATCGACACCGAGCGGAACCGTGTCAACGATCTCGGCGTCGATGCGCATGCCGGCCTCCAGCGCTCTGAGCTGCTCCAGCGATTCGCGCCGTTCGAGCGTCGAAGGCCCGAGCGAGACGAAGCGTTCCAGTGCTGTGCGCCGATAGGCATAAAGGCCGATATGGTGGTAGAGCGGCCCCGCGCCGTAAGGGGCTGTCGCGCGCGTGAAGTAGAGCGCGTGCAGACGGGTGTCGGAAATGGGCGAGCCGACAATCTTGACGATGTGCGGCGCGGTTTTATCAGCTTCATTGTCGATTGCGGTCGTCAGCGTGCCGATATCGACCGCCTCGTTTTCCAGAGGGCGCAACGCTGCCCGCACGGTTTCCGGTTCGATCGTCGGCAGATCGCCCTGGACGTTGACGATGAATTTGGCCTTCCCGTCCGGATCGACTTTCGTCAGCGCTTCGAAGATCCGATCGGAACCCGACTGATGATCGCTGCTGGTCATGACGACTTCGAAGCCGGCGGCAGAAACGGCATCGAACACTCTGGTGTCGTCGACGGCGACGACGACGCGGCCGATGGCTGCCTCCCTGGCGCGCATCGCCACCTGGACGATCATCGGCAGACCGCAAATATCGGCGAGCGGCTTGCCCGGAAGCCGGGTTGAGGCCATGCGCGCCGGGATCAGCACGAGCGCGCCGTCTAAATTTGAATCACTCATTGTTCGGGCCTTCTATTCCGGGCTGAAAAGTGTCAAAAAGTCTCACGCACAAGACCATTTAGACAGTTGCAACGATCAACCAAAAGACATAGGTTCCGCGCGATTTCAAGATGGTCCGGTTTATGGTCTGCCGGCTGCAAGGGGAGCATTGCAGATGAATTCATACGTCAATACGGCCGTGGGGGCGCTGCTCGGAACGATTTTCGTTCTGATGTCGGTCTCCATCGCGTCCGAGGGGATCTTCCATTCCGAAGCGCCGGAAAAGGAAGGTTTCGCGATCGTTGCCGAAGAGGCGCCGGCCGCCGGTGGTGAGGCTGCGCCTGCCGCTGTTGCCGTTCCGATCGCGCAATTGCTCGCTTCTGCCGATGCCAAGGCCGGTGAAACGGTCTTCAAGAAGTGTCAGGCCTGTCATGACGGCACCAAAGGGGGACCGAACAAGGTCGGTCCAAACCTCTTTGGTGTCGTAGATCGCCCGATCGCCTCGCATGAGGGCTTCGCCTATTCCGCTGCCATGAAGGATTTCTCCAAGGGCAGCAGCGAGAAGTGGACCTTCGAATTCCTCAACAAGTTCTTGTTGGCGCCGAAGAAGGATGTTCCCGGCACTGCCATGGGCTTCGCCGGTCTGGCGAAGGATCAGGATCGCGCCAACGTGATCCTCTATCTGCACACGCTGGCCGATTCGCCGGTGCCATTGCCGGACCCGAAGACCGCGACGCAGTAACGCGCCAGCACAAACGCATTACAAAAGCCCGGCCGCAAGCCGGGCTTTTTATTGTCCGGAGAGCCTTTCAGGCGCCGAGGAAATAGGCCCAGAGCGAAACCGTGATGGCGCCGAGCGCCGTCGTCACCGTGATCGTCGAGGCGGCGAGGCTGTGGCCGACGCCGAAGCGGTTGGCGATCAGCCAGGCGTTGACGCCCGTCGGTACCGAGGAGGTCAGCACGATCGCTGCCGTCCATTCGGGGCTGAGGCCTAGGAGATGGCTCGCCGCCCACACGCAGCCGGGCAGCAGCAGCAGCTTGCATATCGAGGTGACGCTGGCGATGCCGACATTACCGGAGACGCCGTATTTCTCCAGCGCCATGCCGAGCGAGATCAGCGCCGCCGGACCGGCAATGCCGGCAATCTGCCCGACGACCGATGCCACCGCCGTCGGCATGGTGAGACCGGAAAGATGCACGGCCATGCCGGCCGCAAGCCCGATCACCAGCGGGTTGCGCACGAGATTGATGGCGATCTGGCGCAGCACGAACACCATGCTGCGGTCGCTTTTGCCGGCGATCTTGCGTTCGGCATGCTCCATCAACACCGTGCCGGCGACCATCATGACCGGCAGGTGCACGGCAAGCAGGATCGACAGCGCCACCAGCCCCTCATCGCCGATGGTGCGCTCGACCAGCGGCAGTCCGATGAAGACATTGTTGGCGAAGGCTGAGGAAACCCCGGCCAGCACGCCGATCCGTTCGTCGCGGTTAAAGAGCCGCGTGGCGGCGAGATGGCCGGCCGTCCAGGTGATGGCGACGCCTGAGAAATAGACGATCCACAGCCGGAAGGGCGAGGCGCCATGAAAATCCGCCTCGGCGATGGTGCGGAAAAGCAGCAGCGGCACTGCGATCTTGAAGACGAATTCGCCGAGCGCATCGCCGACATTCGATGTCATCAAGCCGCTGCGGACGATCACCCAGCCGATGAGAATCAGGAGGAAGATGGGAAGGACGTCGAGAATGATGGCTGACATGAGGGAGGTTGCTCTGCGCGGGGGGAGTATTCAACCTCTACTGCATAATTCTCTAAATCGGAATCGATTTGGGGAGAAAATTACGCAGCACCTCAAAGCGCTGCAGCGTTCCCTGCGTTTCTGAAAAGCCGCGCGGCGCTGCAGCCGCAAACTGCTTGGAATAAAAGAAGCGGAATCATGTAGCAAATGCCACCGCCGACCGCTTTCGGCCCCATGCGGACATCAGACGATTGCAAAACTCGGTCGCTTACAAAAGGGTTTTGCGAGAGGAATTCCTCTCATTTTTTGATGCTGAGAGGTCAGTCGTTGAACTTAGGATTTCCGCAGCAACAGAAAGCTGCCTCGAAATAGCTTGCGAATCGCATAAGTACGTGCTTATGTGTTCGCATGATCGAGAATGACTTCTTCCGAGCTTTGGCAGACCCGACCCGCCGTGCGATCTTTGAGAAGCTGGCGGCAGGGAGCATGAACGCTAGTGCCTTGCGCGAGGGCATGGAGATTAGCCAGCCGGCGATGTCGCAGCACCTCGCGGTTCTGCGCAGTGCAAAGCTCGTGAGGGAAGAGCGACAGGGGCGTTTCGTGAATTACGAAGTCGATCCCGATGGGTTGGCTCTCATCGCCCAGTGGCTCGCAAAATACCGCGCCTATTGGCCGGAGCGTATCGCAGCACTCAAAGTCTTGCTGAAGGACATGGATCAATGAACGAAGGGAAGACCAAGGATTGGGATAGCGGCGTCGAGTTGGAGTTTGACTTGGGCGATCCGCCGCAAAAGGTCTGGCGTGCTGTCACCATTCCCGAACTTCGGGAAAGGTGGCTGCCGAAGGAAGCATTGGCTGATCCCGATGCGATCACCGTCACCCCCGGCCAGGAAGTTCGCTACAAGCTGCGTGACGATAACCCGCCTTTCCTTGAAAGCACCGTGACGTTCACGGTCACCCCGAATGCCACTGGCGGCACTTGCCTTCGGATCGTCCACGAACTGACGGACGCAAGATTCGATGGAATGGCAAGAGCGCCGGCAAACAGCAACAGCCCGCCCCTCATGCTCGCCGCCTGACACGGCGAGCCTCCCCCTTAAATTCTGAAAGTCTGGAGGTCGTCGATGCGCGAAGCGATGCAACTCGTGCCTATGGTCATAGAACAGTCCAGCCGGGGGGAGCGATCCTTTGATATTTATTCCCGGCTTCTGCGCGAGCGGATTATCTTCCTCAATGGCGAGGTCAACGACACCGTTTCGGCGCTCGTCTGTGCGCAACTGCTGTTTCTGGAAGCGGAAAACCCGAAAAAGCCCATCAGCCTCTATATCAATTCGCCGGGCGGCGTCGTGACCAGCGGCCTGGCCATGTACGACACCATGCGCTTCATCCGTGCGCCGGTTCATACACTTTGCATGGGGACGGCCCGTTCAATGGGATCGTTCCTGCTGATGGCAGGCGAACCCGGCGGAAGAGCCGCATTGCCCAATGCCAGTATCCTCATTCACCAGCCCTCCGGCGGCTTTCAAGGGCAGGCTTCCGACATGCTGATTCATGCCGAGGAAATTTTAAAGACCAAGCAACGCATGACGCGGCTCTACGCAGAGCATTGCGGACGTTCCTACGAAGACTTTGAGCACGGGATGGATCGCGACCGCTTCATGACGGCGGAGGAAGCGCTTGAATGGGGTCTTATCGACCGTATTCTGAAGGTTCGGGAGGACGCGAGCAGCCTATAAGCCTTGCCGCAAAAATCCCCATTAAGGCTACAGTTGTTTTTCCAACTTCTGCGATGTCACAGAATAAGAAGTTTCGCAGCAGCCACAATGACCGCTTCTGGCGCAAAGCTGCCAACGCCGCATCGTTATCGGTTGGCGGCATTTGCCCCATAGTTCCGTAAAAAGCAGTCGCCGGCCGCTTCGGCAGCAGCGCCATCCGAAAACAAAAAAAGCGGGCATAGCCCGCTTTTCCGCTCCGGCCCTGCCGGATATCCGGATCGCGAAGCTGCCAGTTCATCCGTGGTCAGCATCGCGCCGGAAAGATGGAAGGGTCATCCCTCGTATGCCCGACTGCAACTGAAAGCTGCTCATGCCGGTCTTCTTGCGACTATTTCTAGATTTCGAAAATGACAGGGACATGACGAATAGGCGGCACTTTTGCGAAGAAATGGAAGCGCCGTCCCATTTATCCTTCCAAACCGCGGAAATTTCGCTAAGACCGAACCCCGGCTATCACAAATCCGGGACCTCCCTTTTCATGACAAGATTCGATGTTCTGACAGTCGGCAACGCAATCGTGGATATCATTGCCCGTTGCGACGACCAGTTCCTCATTGACAACCAGATCACCAAGGCAGCGATGAACCTCATCGATGCCGAGCGCGCCGAACTCTTGTATTCGCGCATGGGGCCGGCGCTCGAAGCCTCCGGCGGCAGCGCCGGCAACACGGCGGCTGGTGTGGCCAACCTCGGCGGCAAAGCTGCCTATTTCGGCAATGTCGCCGCAGATCAGCTCGGCGACATCTTCACGCACGATATCCGTGCCCAGGGCGTTCACTACCAGACCCGGCCCAAGGGCACCTTCCCGCCGACGGCGCGCTCGATGATCTTCGTCACCGAGGATGGCGAGCGTTCGATGAACACCTATCTCGGCGCCTGCGTCGAGCTCGGTCCCGAGGATGTCGAGACCGACGTCGTGGCCGACGCCAAGGTCACCTATTTCGAAGGTTATCTCTGGGATCCGCCGCGCGCCAAGGAAGCGATCCTCGAGTGTGCCCGCATCGCCCATGAAAACGGCCGCGAAATGTCGATGACGCTGTCCGACAGCTTCTGCGTCGGCCGCTATCGCGGCGAATTCCTCGATCTGATGCGCTCCGGCAAGGTCGATATCGTCTTCGCCAATCGCCAGGAAGCACTGTCGCTCTACGAAACCGACGATTTCGAGGAGGCGCTGAACAGGATCGCCACCGATTGCAAGATCGCCGCCGTGACCATGAGCGAGAACGGCGCCGTCATTCTGAAGGGCCGCGAGCGTTATTACGTCGATGCGATCAAGATTAGGGAGGTCGTCGATACGACGGGGGCCGGCGATCTCTTCGCCTCCGGCTTCCTCTATGGCTACACGCAGGGACGGTCTCTCGAGGATTGCGGCAAGCTCGGTTGCCTCGCCGCCGGCATCGTCATCCAGCAGATCGGCCCGCGCCCGATGACCTCGCTTTCCGAGGCCGCCAAACAGGCCGGGCTTATTTGAAGGCTTCGCCGGGATAGGCGCCCCAGATTTCCGACTGCGCCACCCAGCCCGAGGCGCCGTCGGTTTCGGCGCGGCACCAGTCGCCGTTGCATTCGCCGATCGTCACCATCACGCCGGGTTCCAGCTTGGCGACGATCGAGGCGGAGGGCTGCGCCTCGCGGCGCAGATTGACGAAGATACCCTTGCCCTTGGTCTTCATCCACGGAGCGGCGATCGCCGCGCGCTGGCCTGACAGCAGCGACTGGTTGACCCAGCCTTCGGTGCCGTCGGCATCGCGGATGCGGCGCCAATTGTCGTATTCCTGGATGATCTCCACCGGCAGGCCGGATTTCAGGTACATCCATGAAACCGCGTAATCCGTTCCCGGGCCGATGCGCAGGTTGACGCGTTTGGATTTCAGCGTGACGAAACGCGGCAAAGGCAGTCCGCTCGGTCCCTTGGCCGCCTGCGCATGGGCAAGTTCCAGGGTGGCCAGGGATGTGGTCAGAGCGATCGCGACGGCGAGGCAGGACTTCAGGACTTTGCTGCGCATGGAAAACTTCCGTTTGCTCGAATTCGCGGGCGAGACCCAGCCTGCTCGCTGTCCGGGCATTGACATTCCCCGGCTGCACCACGAGTTTTGTTTGTCTTCGCGTGCGGGTCTGGTAGAAAATGCCCGGAATGGAAAAGTTATCCCCTTTCTTGGTTAAAGACCTCTGAACAAGGCACCACAGCCAGCCATGACAGCGAAGAAAAAACCGAAGGTCTACATCACCCGCAAATTGCCGGATGCCGTCGAAACCCGCATGCGGGAACTCTTCGACGCCGAGCTGAACATCGACGACGCGCCGCGTTCGGTTCCCGAGCTTGTCGCCGCCGTCAGGACCGCCGAGGTGCTGGTGCCGACCGTCACCGATCGTATCGACGCGGCGCTGATCGACCAGGCGGGGCCGCAGATGAAGCTGATTGCGAGCTTCTCCAACGGTACGGACCACATCGATGTCGAGGCGGCGGCGCGCAAGGGAATCACCGTCACCAACACGCCGAACGTGCTGACCGAGGACACCGCCGACATGACGATGGCTCTCATTCTCGCGGTTCCGAGAAGGCTTGGCGAAGGTGCGCGGGTGCTGACCGACAAGCCGGGCGAATGGGCCGGCTGGTCTCCCACCTGGATGCTCGGCCGGCGCATTCATGGCAAGCGCATCGGCATCGTCGGCATGGGCCGCATCGGCACGGCGGTCGCCCGCCGCGCCAAGGCGTTCGGCCTGTCGATCCACTACCACAACCGCAAGCGCGTCAATCCGGCCGTCGAGGACGAGCTGGAGGCGACCTATTGGGAAAGCCTCGACCAGATGCTCGCCCGCGTCGACATCGTTTCAGTCAATTGCCCGTCGACGCCGGCGACTTTCCACCTGATCTCGGCGCGTCGTCTGGCGCTGCTGCAGCCGACGGCCTATCTCGTCAACACCGCGCGCGGGGACGTGGTCGATGAAGCTGCGCTGATCAAGTCTCTGAGGGAGGGCCGGATTGCCGGTGCCGGGCTAGACGTTTTCGAAAACGAGCCCGCCGTCAACCCGAAGCTCGTCAAGCTTGCCAATGAGGGCAAGGTCGTGCTGCTGCCGCATATGAGTTCGGCGACGATCGAAGGCCGCATCGACATGGGCGACAAGGTGATCATCAATATCCGCACCTTCATCGACGGCCACAGGCCGCCGAATCGGGTGCTGCCGGGCCGTTGAAGGCTGTGCGCTGATTCAGGCGGTGCGGACCGGCGGTGCAAGGACCTTGCGCATCTCGACGAAGGTCGTCCTGGCAAAGCCGGGATGTGCCTTTTCGGCGGTTCTGGAAAATCCCCAGGCGGCAAACACGGCGTGATTATCGGTGAGTTCGATGCGCGTTTCCAGCCGTAAAGCGGGAAGGCCGAGCGCTGCGGCCGTTTCCTCCGCGGTCGCCAGCAGCCGCTTGCCGAGACCCTTGCCCTGCACCTCCGGCAGAACGGCGAGCTTGCCGACATAGAGACAATCGGCCTCCGGCCGCAGAAACAGGCAGCCGATCAGCTTTTCGCCGTCGATGACGACATGGCCGATCTCGGCCTCGGCCTTTTCCGCCAGTGATACCGCCGTCAGCTTGAGCGCCGAGGATGGCGGGTCGATCCTGCCATCCATCGAGGCGAAGGCGGCGAGGATCAGTGCGAGCAGTTCGTCCCAGCGCGTGAAGCTCTGGTCGAGGCGGAGGATCGTCATCCGGTCTGCCCCTCCCGCGTGCGGCGCCTTTTGTAGCGGACCGTGTCGAAGCGGGCCGCAAGCGCGTCGTAGAGCAGCAGCCGTCCGATCAGCGGTTCGCCGGTGCCGGTAACGAGTTTGATCGCCTCCATCGCCATCATCGTACCGATGACGCCGGTGAGCGCGCCGATGATGCCGGCCTCGGCGCAGGCGGGAATGAGCCCCGCGGGCGGCGCTTCCGGAAACAGGTCGCGATATCTTGGGTTGGGTGTTCCGTCCTCGGCGCTCTCATAGGGTTTGAGAACCGTCAGCGAGCCATCGAAGCGCCCGACGGCGCCGCTGACGAGCGGAATGCGTGCTTCCTCCGCCGCATCGGCGGCAGCGTACCGCGTGACGAAATTGTCGGAGCCGTCGATCAGGAGATCGAAGCCGGACAATTGCCGGCGGGCGGTCTCCGGGGAAAAGCGTTCCTCGAAGCGCATCAGCCGGACATGCGGATTGAGCCGGGCGATGGCGAGGGCGGCACTCTCGGTTTTCAATTCGCCGATCGTACCGGAATCATGGATCACCTGGCGCTGCAGGTTCGACAGCGACACCCGGTCGTCATCGACGATACCGAGCGTGCCGATCCCGGCTGCGGCCAGATATTGCAGAACCGGCGCACCGAGGCCGCCGGCGCCGATCACCAACGCCCGGGCGGCTTTCAACCTCTGCTGACCGGCGCCACCGATCTCGGGAAGCAGGATGTGGCGGTGATAGCGGGCGATTTCGTCGGGGCTGAGCGGTTCCATGGCGCCGACGTTATCATGGCGCTGGAGGCCGGGAAAAGCCGCTTCCGTCATTCAAACACTCTTCCGTCGGCAACTGTAAAGAACTGCGCCCTGTCACCCAGCGCCGAAAACATGACGCGATCCGTCCCGGTCATGAAGGCCTGGCCGCCGAGCCCATCGATGAGGTCGAACAGCGCGGCCCGACGTCCCTCGTCGAGGTGGGCCGCGATCTCGTCGAGCAACAGGATCGGCGCGTGGCCGGTGAGGTTGCCGACGAGGCGCGCATGCGCAAGCACCAGGCCGACAAGCAGGGCTTTCTGCTCGCCGGTGGAGCAGCGCTCCGCCTCCATCGCCTTTTCGCGGTGGTGCACGATGAGGTCGGCCCGGTGCGGCCCTTCGAGCGTACGCCCTGCGCCGGCATCGCGGTAGCGGCTCTCCGCCAGCATCGCCGCGTAATCATCCTCGAGGTCGACCGAGGGGCGCGAAAATTGACCGTCCATGAAGCCCGAGAGCTGCAGCGATGCCGAAGGGAAGGGCGAGTTCTCGCGGGTCTCCTCGATCAGCCGGCTCAGCAGGCCGAGCATTTCCTGCCGGGCGAGCGCCATGGCGATGCCGAGGCTTGCCATCTGTTCCTCAATGCCGGCCAGCCAGGAGGGGTCGAAGCGGCCTTCATCCAGCAATTTGTTGCGGCTGCGCATGGCGCGCTCGAAATCGCTGGCGCGGCGGCCGTGGGCGGGATCGAGCGACAGCACCAGACGGTCGAGAAAGCGGCGCCGGTCGGAGGAGGCGCCGGTAAACAGGCCGTCCATCGCCGGCGTCAGCCAGAGAAGACGCAGATGCTCGGTCAGTTCGTCCGCGGTTTTGGCTGTTGTACCGTTGATCCGCAGCCTGCGGGCGGTGGTTTCCTCGCCCCTTTCGATGCCGGTGCCGATCTCGACGTCGCCTTCCATGCCGTCGAGGGCGGCGAAGATCGAAAAACCGCCTGATGCGCCGACCCGGGTAATGTCGCCATAGGCGGCGCGGCGCAGGCCGCGGCCGGGCGAAAGCAGCGAGACGGCCTCCATGAGATTGGTCTTGCCGGCACCGTTGTCTCCCGTCAGCACGGCGTGCCGGCCGTCAAGGGCAAGGGCCGCCGACGCATAGTTACGGAAGTCTGTCAGCTTCAGACGGGAAAGAGAAACCTTGTGCGGCATCGAATGTCCGGAATCGTGATGCGTGACTGCTAAGCCTAAGCGGCGTTGATAGCAAGGCTGGCAGCTTGACTGCCGGGGATCGTGTTCCTGTGTCGGACCGGGGTGGTATTTCCAGCGGATCCTGTGACCGAGGTCCTGGCGTCCGACACCCTCTCGATGTAAAGGGCGGCCTAGCCACGCTCCAATCGGCTAAAAATACAACCTGTGAGCGGATGGCCCGACAGCGCTGGGCCGAGATCGTCGGCGGTCACGATCAACATCTCCAAGCGCCGGATATTCGGGCTTTTGCCGCATTCCCCTGAGGTCGCTGACGTAACGTAAGGCCCAAAAAAAGTCGGTTGAATTTTGCAACTGCAGGGTTGAGTTATCCGATGAAAACGATATGGTAAACGAACTGTTTAGGTATTAGAGAGCGATGAAGTGCCAGATCCGGTTGATATTATCGTCGGTCGCAACGTAAGACAGTTTCGCGCCCTTCGCCGTGTTTCGCAGCTCGAGCTTGGCGAAGCACTCGGACTGACTTTCCAGCAGATCCAGAAATACGAAAAAGGCGCGAACCGCGTTTCCGCCAGCAAGCTGCATCAGATCGCGGTTTTTCTCGATGTCGAGATCTCTGCGCTTTTCGAGGGCGTATCGCAATTCGGCAGCCGGGTCGAACTCAGCGCCGATGCCTATGCGCTTGCCCTGAGCTACGACAGACTGAGCTCAACAGCGGGCAAGGAAGCGGTCAAGACCATCCTCACCCTCATGGTTGGCGAAACGGCCGAAACCGCCGCCTGATTCCACCGCGCCTTACGCAGAGCATGAGCTGGGTCCGGGTGATATCCGGACACCTGCGGCCGTGCGGCAATTGGGGGACATCAAGACAAGACCGGACGCATCCGTTAAAACAAAGAGTTAAGCGCAAGGAGCGAATCTGAAAGATCGCGACGCGCTTTAATGAATCTCGCATTCGTGCAGCGCCATCAGCAGATCGTCCTGCGTCTGGTGGCCGGCATGATAGAGGTCGATCGCGATGCTGGCGATGGAAAGGCCCTGCTGGCTGCGAAGCTTGATGTTGCGCTCGGCGCACCATGTGTAGAGGGCGCCGGCGAGAACGTCGACATCTTCGGACTGAGAGGAAAAGGCTGGCGCCATGGCAGATACCCTTGGTTTTGTTGTTCCCGACTGACGGCAGAGACTGAATTCATTTGGAAAACTTGCAAGCGGCATCATATGGCTGCGTTAACGCAAGACATGTTCCGCCCCGTCACCGTGCCGATCCGGGACAATTTGCCCGGCGCGAACGGCGAATGTCGCAAATTGGGGCAATTGCAAAAGCGCCAGGAGAACACGGCAAAGCAAAAAAGCCGGAGACGTTTCCGTCCCCGGCTTTTGAGATGGATCGATCGATCGCATCAGCCTTCGAAGAATTCCTTCATGCGGGCAAAGAAGCCCGTCGATTCGGGATTGTTCTCCTTGGAGGAAAGCTGCTCGAATTCCTGCAGCAGCTCGCGCTGGCGCTTGGTGAGCTTTTGCGGAGTCTCGATCTGGATCTGGATGTAGAGGTCGCCCGTCTGCGCCGAACGCAGCACCGGCATGCCCTTGCTCTTCAGGCGGAACTGTTTGCCGGCCTGCGTGCCCTCGGGCACGCTGACGCGCGACTTGGTGCCGTCGAGCGTCGCCACGTCGAAGGTTCCGCCGAGAGCGGCCGTCGTCATCGAGATCGGCACGGCGCAATAGAGATCGGCTCCGTCGCGCTGGTAGAATTCATGCGGTTTGACCGACAGGAAGATATAGAGGTCGCCCGCCGGTCCGCCACGGGCGCCGGCTTCGCCTTCGCCCTGCAGGCGGATGCGCGTACCATCCTCGATGCCGGCGGGAATATTGACCGACAGCGAACGCTCTTCCGTCACCCGGCCCTGGCCGTGGCACTTCGGGCAGGGATCGGGAATGATCTGGCCGCGGCCGTGGCAGGTCGGGCAGGTCCGCTCGATCGAGAAGAAGCCCTGCGCCGCGCGCACGCGCCCCGTTCCCTGGCAGGTGCCGCAGTTCTTCGGCTGTGTGCCAGGCTTGGCGCCGGAACCCGAACAGACGTCGCAGGTAATCGATGTCGGAACGCGGATCTGCGCCGTCTTGCCGGAGAAAGATTCTTCCAGCGTAATTTCCATATTGTAGCGAAGATCGGCGCCGCGCTCGCGGCCGCCCGACGAGCGCTGGCGCGCGCGTCCGCCACCCATCATCTCGCCGAAAATATCCTCGAAGATGTCGGAGAAACCGCCGCCGGCAAATCCGCCGCCACCGCCGCCGCCCATGCCGCCATGCTCGAAGGCCGCATGGCCGTAGCGATCATAGGCCGCCCGCTTCTGCGGGTCCTTGAGCATCTCGTAGGCTTCGTTGATTTCCTTGAACTTGCGTTCGGCGTCCTTGTCATCCGGGTTCTTGTCCGGATGGTATTTCATTGCCAGTTTGCGGAAGGCGCTTTTCAGCTCTTTCTCGTCCGCCGACTTGGCTACACCCAGAGTTTCGTAAAAGTCCGCTTTTGCCATTAAGGATTAAACCCCGGAAATGGATTTCCGGCTGCCATGGTGAGCAGCCGGATCAGGTGTTGAAGCATAACCACGCCGTCGCGGATTACGCGGACTTCTTGCGGTCGTCGTCCTTGATTTCCTCGTAGTCGGCATCGACGACATTGTCGCCGCCTTCCGCGGAGGCATCGCCGGCAGCGCCGCCTTCGGCCTGCTGCGCTTCATAGATCGCCTGGCCGAGCTTCATCGACACTTCCATCAGCGTCTGGGTCTTCGCCTTGATGTCGTCGGCATCCGGCTCGGTCGCTTCCGAAGCGGTCTTCAGCGCGGCGATCGCATCCGAGATCGCGGTGCGGTCGGCCTCGGAAACCTTGTCGCCGTAATCCTTCAGCGACTTTTCCGTCGAATGGATCAGGCTCTCGGCCTGGTTCCGGGCTTCGACGGCTTCGCGGCGCTTCTTGTCCTCGGTGGCATGGGCTTCGGCATCCTTGACCATCTTTTCGATGTCGGCGTCGGAAAGACCGCCGGAAGCCTGGATGCGGATCTGCTGTTCCTTGCCGGTGCCCTTGTCCTTGGCCGAAACCTGCACGATGCCGTTGGCGTCGATGTCGAAGGTGACTTCGATCTGCGGCATGCCGCGCGGCGACGGCGGCAGACCGACGAGGTCGAACTGGCCGAGCAGCTTGTTGTCGGCAGCCATTTCACGCTCGCCCTGGGAAACGCGGATGGTGACGGCCTGCTGGTTGTCTTCGGCGGTCGAGAAGGTCTGGCTCTTCTTCGTCGGGATCGTCGTGTTGCGTTCGATCAGGCGGGTGAAGACGCCACCGAGCGTCTCGATGCCGAGCGACAGCGGCGTCACGTCGAGCAGCAGAACGTCCTTGACGTCGCCCTGCAGAACGCCGGCCTGGATGGCGGCGCCGAGCGCGACGACTTCATCCGGGTTGACGCCCTTGTGCGGCTCCTTGCCGAACAGCTGCTTGACGACTTCCTGGACCTTCGGCATGCGGCTCATGCCGCCGACGAGAACCACCTCGTCGATTTCGGCCGCGGTGACGCCGGCATCCTTGAGGGCTGCCTTGCACGGTGCGATCGTGCGCTGAACGAGATCGTCGACCAGGCTCTCGAGCTTGGCGCGGGTCAGCTTCAGCGTCAGATGCTTCGGGCCGGAGGCATCGGCGGTGATGAACGGCAGGTTGATTTCGGTCTGCTGCGAGGACGAAAGTTCGATCTTTGCCTTCTCCGCAGCTTCCTTGAGGCGCTGCAGGGCAAGCTTGTCGTTCTTCAGGTCGATGCCGTTGTCCCGCTTGAACTCGCCGACGAGATATTCGACGAGACGCATGTCGAAGTCTTCACCGCCGAGGAAAGTATCGCCGTTGGTGGACTTCACTTCGAAAACACCGTCGCCGATCTCGAGGATCGAGATATCGAAGGTACCGCCGCCAAGGTCGTAGACGGCAATCGTCTTGCCTTCCTTCTTGTCGAGGCCATAGGCGAGTGCGGCAGCGGTCGGCTCGTTGATGATGCGCAGCACTTCAAGACCAGCAATACGGCCGGCATCCTTGGTTGCCTGGCGCTGCGCGTCGTTGAAGTAGGCGGGAACGGTGATGACGGCCTTCTCGACCTTTTCGCCGAGATAGGATTCGGCGGTTTCCTTCATCTTCTGAAGGATCATCGCGGAAATCTGTGCGGGCGAGTAGCCCTTGCCATTGGCTTCGACCCAGGCGTCGCCATTGTCGCCCTTGACGATGGTGAAGGGAACGAGGTGCTTGTCCTTCTCGACGGTCGGATCTTCGTAGCGGCGGCCGATCAGGCGCTTCACCGCAAAGAGCGTGTTCGTCGGGTTGGTGACGGCCTGGCGCTTGGCCGGCTGGCCGACGAGGCGTTCGCCATCATCGGAAAAGGCCACCATGGAAGGGGTCGTACGCGCACCTTCCGCATTCTCGATAACCTTCGCGTCCTTGCCGTCCATGACTGCGACGCAGGAATTCGTCGTTCCAAGGTCGATACCAATTACTTTTGCCATGTCATTCTCTCCTTGAAGCAAGCTGTCGGAACCCCGAGAAGGCATTTCCCTGACAGCCCCTTACGGGATGGGTCTACTTAAGATTACGCAATCGTGATTGCGGTGATGCGGCGTATATAAGGAGCGGTTTTCTGGACTGCAAGGCGAGATATGGCTCGGAATCCAGCAAAACGAATGTGTTGCATTCAATTTTTACAGTCACCGGGAAAGAGCTCGCCTCATCGCCGGAAAGCAGCCGATTTCTCATGCATGTCGCCCGGAAACGTGCCGCGGTTCCAAGATAACGACATCCATCCAAACCCAGGGCGAAAGGGCGTCGCTCAATCAAATCCGGGCGACCGCGTTTCACGGCATCGCGCTGGCGCCGGCCATGCAGCAAAGATCTCACTGGCCCATAATCAGATCGAGCAGCGTCGTGCGCCGCGGCTGGACGGACGAGGTCGTCTGCGACGACCCGAGATCGCCCGGCGGAACCATGCTCTCGCTGCCTTCGGCAATGTCTGCCGGTGGAACAGGACCGTTGCCGGAGGTTGCCGGCTGCTGCCGGGCAGGCGCCTGCGGATAGCGGTTTGCATTGTCGTTGCCGCCGAAGACGCCGGAAATGATACCGCCGATCGTCGACGGCGGCGCTTCGGCCGTCATCGGTTGCCCGCTGCCCGCCTGTCCATTACCCGCTTGTCCATCACCAGGGACCGCCTGCGCCATCGGCTGGCCATTGTTGGGGTCGGCGATCAGCTGACCGTTGCCGAAGAGCGGCGCCGGCGAAAGACCCTTATGGGCGGCGATCATGAATTCCTTCCAGGCCTTGGCCGGCAGGCCGCCGCCGGTCACCTTCTTCATCGGCTTGCCGTCGTCGTTGCCGAACCAGACCCCAGTGGTGAGGTTGCTGGTGAAGCCGACGAACAGTGCGTCGCGGGAATTCTGCGTGGTGCCTGTCTTTCCGGCCGCCTGCCAGCCGGGGATCTTGGCGCTCTTGCCGGTGCCGTTGTCGATGACGCCCATCATCATCGCATCCATCTGCGTGACGATCTGCTCGGAGAGTACTCGCGGCGGGCTGTCATAGGTATTTTCGTAGAGAACCTTGCCCTCGGCGGTCGTCACCCTTCGGATGACGTGCGGCGTCGCCTTGTAGCCGCCGTTCATGAAGGCGGCATAGGAGGCGGTGAGTTCCATCAGCGACACTTCCGAGGTGCCGAGCGCGATCGAGGCGTTCGGCTGCAGCTCGCTTTCGATGCCGAGCCGGTGGGCAAGCTTGATCACCTGATCCGGCCCATCATACATCACCAGCTGGGCGGCCACCGTGTTCAGCGATTTGGCGAGCGCCGTCGCCAGCGTCACCTCGCCATTGTATTTCTTCTCGTAATTCTCGGGCGTCCAGTCGCCGATGCGGATCGGCGCGTCGTTGAACACCGAAAAGGGCGTCAGCCCTTTTTCGAGGGCGGCGGCATAGACGAAGGGCTTGAACGAGGAACCCGGCTGGCGTTTGGCCTTGACGGCGCGGTTGAACTGGCTCGTCGCATAGTCCCTGCCGCCGACCAGCGCCCGGATCGCACCGGTGCCGTCGATCGAGACGAGGGCCGCCTGCGAGGCGTCGAGCTTGCCGCCCTCCTTGTCGAGCACGTCGACCAGCGATTGCTCGGCCTTCTTTTCCAGCGACTTGTCGATTGTGGTATCGACGATGACGTCTTCCTTGACCTCGCCGATCAGGCCCGGCAGCTCGTCCATCACCATGTCGGCGACGTAGTGCCCGGCCCCTGACCAATAGCTCTTGGCCGAGGCCGGGGTCTGCGACATCGCCGTCTTGACCTCGGAATCGGTGATGAAGCCCTGCTCGCGCATGGCCGCAAGCACGAGCTGGGCGCGCGCATTGGCCGCTTCCGGGTCGCGCGCCGGTGAAAGCCGCGACGGCGCCTTGAGCAGGCCGGCCAGCACCGCGGCCTCACCGAGGTTCACGTCTCGCGCCGATTTGTTAAAGTATCGGCGTGAGGCCGCCTCGACGCCATAGGCGTTCGATCCGAAGAACACCCGGTTGAGATACATCGCAAGGATCTGGTCCTTGGTGTATTTCTGCTCCAGCCAGAGCGACAGCAGCACCTCCTGCACCTTGCGTTCCAGCGTCCTCTCAGGGGAGAGGAACAGGTTCTTGGCAAGCTGCTGCGTCAGCGTCGAGCCGCCCTGCACCATGTGGCCGGCCGTGAAGTTGGTCACGACAGCCCGGCCGAGGCCGAGCGGATCGACGCCGAAATGCGAATAGAACCGCCGATCCTCGATGGCGATGACGGCTTCCGGAATATAGGGCGACATGTTTTCGAGCGACAGCGCCTCGCCGCCGGTGGCGCCGCGATTGGCGATGACACTGCCGTCGACGGCGGTAATCTTGACGTTCGGCGGCCGTTCCGGGATCGCCCAGGTGCTGGCGCTCGGCATGCGCGAGCCATAATAGACCACCAGCCCGGCAACGCCGATGCCGGCCCAGATAAACAGTACGACGCACCAGTAGATCGCCCGGCGCAGGAAGCCGAAAACGCCGCCTTCGCGCTCTCGCGGCTCGCGCCGCTTCCGCGGGGCGGCACGCTGCTGCGGCGGTTTTGAGCCGCCGCGGCGCTGGGATCGGCTTCCGGCGATGCGATCGTCGGCATCGAGCGAAAACTCATCATCGTCGCGTGCCGGGCGGCCGCTGAAAGACGGTTCGATTCTGTCGCCTGATCTGCCTCTGCCTGCCATCGCCGACCGGTCACACCCCATGTTCGATCGCGAAGCTTGGCTTCGCACAACGGCGCGCTTAGGCGACGTGATCATCCGACTGAACTGTAATTGCGGCGATTTAACGGGGTATTAATAATGGAAAGCAAAGCAGATCGCGCCGCTAAAGCGGCCACATGCATTGGCCTTCAGAACTGGCGGGCCTCGTAATCGTCGAGCGTTTCCGGGTCCTGCTTATACTCCCACTCGCCCAGATGAAAGCGCCGCCAGATCTGGCCGGAAGGGTTGAGGCTCGCTCCGTCGGTAAGGCGGACAGGAAGGATCGGGTTGTGTTTGTGCCAAACGGTCACATCTGTGGCGGCTGCCCGAGCGCCGAAAAGCCTTGGGAAAGCCAGGTAGTCTTGCGTCATTATGATCCAGCCTCGAGCGGATCGAGATCGATCCGCAACGCCACAAAATTGCAACAAAGAATCCCGCAAGACAAGGGCATCACGCTGCCCTCACATCAAATTGCCTCACATCGAAATTTCTGGGACCTCTTGCCGGCATAAATGCCATTCATTGCGACGGTCATAAATATGCATGCATCGCGCCGGCTTGCGCTCGCCCGCGCTGCGACAGGCCCGGCATCCGGGCAGGTATCAATGATCGCTTCGACAAAATTGGATAAAGCGGCTGCCGGCCCGACAGGATGGAGGAAAGCCGGCGGAAGGTGATTTACGGGCGCCGCGCAGACATGTGCGCGCTGCTTTCGGCACTCCGCCGAATATCTTCTGTCAGATCGGCGGAACCAATAGGCTCCGCGATTGTTTAAGAACAAGCGGGACAACCCCTCACGTCCCGCGCATGATCGGCCGTCTCCCCTCAACACGCGCCGATCGACATCAGGCCCGGTGCATCCCTCATGGGAGCGCCGGGCTTTTTCTTGCAGCCGGCCTTGAGAAGAGAGGCGGCATTGCTGCCGCCTCCTATATTTCAGTCACAGGACGGGTCGCCTGGGCGGCAGACGAAGGGCGAAGCCCGGGGGTCGGGGCGGTTGTAGGTGTCGGCTTTCCCGCCCCTGAACTGCGGCAGGTCACGGAAATCCGAGCTCCTGGTGTTGCCTCTGGTGTCATTATCCCGACGACGGTCCGACCTGCGATTATCGTCTCTGCGGTCGTCCCTTCGGTTGTCGTCGCGCCAGTCCCGGTCGCGATCCCGGTTGCGATCCCCATAGTCGCGATCCCGATCCCGGTTGCGGTAGTAATAGTCGGGGCCGCGGCTCCAGCGGTCGCGGTCGCGATAGAAATCGCGGTCGCGGTAGTTGCGGTCCCAATAGTTACCGACACTGAAGCCGATCATCGGAATGCCGAGCGGGCGGTAATATTGCGGACCGACATAGACACGGCGTTGCTGGTAGGCGACCTGCACATATTGGCCGGAAACCCAGCCGCGGCCGCCATAGAATTCGACGTCGCACCAGTTGACGTTGGAAAGGCATCCACGGATTTCGACGGGAGAACCGGCAGGCACGACGGCGACAGCGGGGTATCGGGTGCTTGGACCCGCACGCATGTTGACGTTCGTTGTCGAGTAGCCCTCGGCAGCTTGCGCCATAGCCGGAGCCAGCACAAACAGGCCGGCTGCGGCGATTTTAACAATGAGATTTTTCACGCTTCTCACTCCTCGTTGGCGTGTTTTCCGGCAGCGCTTAGCTGCTTTTTCTTGGCGTATGCCATCTGGAAGATAACATAGAGCGATCGCCCGCATTTGTTAGGGCGTCACCATTTTCCTTGTCTTTCAATGGCTTATACTTCGGCCGCGATGAACGCAGCTTGAACGAGGGGGATTTTGTGATGCGATGTGCCGCATGAAATCGCAAATACGTCGGACTTGAACGCCGCCGTCGTTAACGGCCCGTTAACCTTTCACGGCCAGTCTCACTGCCATACCGCTTTCTCCTTGACCACGGATGAACTGGCACTGAGGCGAGCGGACGACGAAAGGCCGGTTTGAACCGGCCTTTTTGTTGTTGCGCTTGCATCGCGCGTCTTGGCTGAGGACGCGCCGTTTGCCTCAGGCGGCGAGCGCCTGAAGAATCCGCACCCAGGAGCGGATGCCCTTGTGGTAGGAGACAAGCTCGTATTTCTCGTTCGGCGAGTGGATGCGGTCATCGCTGAGGCCGAAGCCGACGAGCAGCGATTCCATGCCGAGCATCTTCTGGAAATCCCCGACGATCGGGATCGATCCGCCCATGCCGATGACGATGGCGGGTTTCGGCCATTCGTCGGAAAGCGCCGTCTTCGCCTTGGTCAGAACAGGTGAATCATAGGAGAGATGGATCGCCGGCGAGCCGCCATGCGCATGGAATTCGACCGAGCAATCGGCGGGAATCTTCGACCTGATATAGGCGCGGAAAGCCTCTCGAATGGCGGCCGGATCCTGCGTGCCGACAAGCCGGAACGAAACCTTGGCCGAGGCCTTGGCGGCGATGACTGTCTTGAAGCCTTCGCCGGTATATCCGCCCGAGATACCGTTGACCTCGGCGGTCGGCCGCGCCCAGGTCAGTTCCAGCACCGAGCGACCCTTTTCGCCGGATGGAATGGAAAGGCCGACTTCGCCGAGGAAGCTTTCGGCGGTCTTCCCCAGCGTCTCCCAGGACGCCTTGATGTTGTCGGGCGTTTCCTCGACGCCGTTATAGAAACCGTCAAGCGTGATCCGGCCCGTCTCGTCATGCAGGCCGGCGAGAGCCTCGACGAGAATATGGATCGGATTGGCCGCCGCCCCCCCGAACAGACCGGAATGCAGATCGCGGTCGGCGGCGGTGACGACCACCTCCTCGCCGACGAGGCCGCGCAGCGCTGCGGCGATCGCCGGCGTGTCGCGGTCCCACATGCCGGTATCGCAGACCAGCGCATAATCGGCCTTGAGCTCGGCAGCATTGGCTTCAAGGAAGGGCTTCAGGGATGGCGAGCCGGATTCCTCCTCGCCCTCGAAAAGAATGGTGACGCGGCAGGGAAGCGCGCCGTTGATCTCCTTATAGGCGCGGCAAGCCTCCACGAAGGTCATCAGCTGGCCCTTATCGTCGGAGGTGCCGCGTCCGGTCAGGATCTTGCGGCCCTCGCCGACATCCTTGATCGACGGCTCGAAGGGATCGTTGTCCCAGAGCTCGATCGGATCGACCGGCTGAACGTCGTAATGGCCGTAGAAGAGAACGTGCGGCGCATCGGCGGAAGCGCCGGCATGGTGGGCGACCACCATCGGATGGCCGGGGGTGTCGCGCACCGAGGCCGTAAAGCCGAGCCCTTCAAGATAGGCGACGAGCCATTCCGCAGCCTTTCGGCATTCGGCCTTGTAGGCGGGATCGGTGGAAATCGACTGGATGCGCAGAAGTTCGAACAGCGTGTCGAGGCTCGAGGGAAGGTTCTGGTCCGCGCGCGCAAGCACCTGATTGATATCGGTCATTTTCGACTCCTTTCTTGAAATTCGGCCGGACGATAGACCAAACCAGAAAGGCAGGCGAGGCGGAAAAACAAAAAATCGGCGGCGCCAAAGGCCGGCCGGGCAAAGATCAAATATCAGAAGATTTGCTGGATAATATAGAAGAGAACTCTAATTCAATTTACAGTTATTTAGCATAACCTAAATAACCTGACCGAATTCAGCTGTGGGAGGGACAGATGTTTTCGGTCATTGCATGTATTAGGGACGATCACGATTGGCGATTGGTGCTTGTGGCGGCCGCGGTCTGCCTGGTCGGCGCGATGGCGGCGATGCTGCCGCTGTCCCGCGCTCAGGAATGCGATGCCGGACGGCGCAGGCTTTGGATCGGCGCCTCGGCTTTCGCTTTCGGCACCGGCGTATGGGCAACGCATTTCATCGCGATGCTGGCCTATGACGGCGGCATGCCGATCGGCTACCAGCTCGGCCTGACGGCGCTTTCCTTCCTGCTGTCGGTTGTCGTCTCGTGGGCGGCGATCGTCGTCGCTTCGCAAAGCCGCGGCAGGTTTTCGCACATCCGCGGCGGCGTGCTTATGGCGTTCGGCATCGCCTCCATGCACCTGACCGGCATGCAGGCGATCGAAACGCAGGCGTTAATCGTTTATGACCCCGTCATGACGCTGAGCGCGGTTCTTGCGGGCGCGCTGCTGTCGAGTGCTGCCTTTCACGCCTTTTTCCGATTGAAGGGACTGAAGCGGCTCCTCGCCTCGTCAATCACCTTCGTTCTCGCGATCTGCGCTCTCCACTTCATCTCGATGGCCAGCATCACCCTCGTGCCGGATCCCGGCAAGCAAGTTCCGGCAACGGTGCTCGACGCCAGCCTGCTTGCTGCGATCGTCGTGGTGGCGGCGACGGCGCTCATTCTGATTGCGCTCGCGGTGGTCTTTATCGAAAGCCACCTGACGGATCTGCGGGGGCTTGCGAATGCTTCGCAGGAAGGGCTGTTGATCCTGCGCGCCGGCCGGATCATCGATGCCAATGAACGCTTCCAGGGGCTTTCCGGCTGGAAGCTCGCCGATCTTGCCGGCAAGGCGCCATCGGCTGTTTTGAGCGCTATTCAGGGCACAGGGCAGAACCGGCCCGGCGAGACGCTGCTCAATACCAGAAACGGCAGGGAGATCGCCGTCGAGGTGACGGCGAGCAGGATCGTCTATCGGGGGCATAATTGCGAGGTGCTGGCGATACGCGACCTCACCGAGCGTAGGCAGGCCGAGGAGATGATCGAGCATCTCGCCCACCACGATGTGCTCACCGACCTGCCGAACAGGTCGCTGTTCGATACCCGCATCCGGCAGGCGCTGCAGATGGCCGAACGCAAGAACAGCGAGGTTGCCCTCTTCTATCTCGACCTCGATCGCTTCAAGGCCGTCAACGATATCTTCGGTCATGCCGAAGGCGACCGCATTCTCGGCAAGGTCGCCTCGATCCTGCGCCGCGTGGCCGACGAAAGCGATACGATCGCCCGCCTCGGCGGCGACGAATTCGCCATCATCCAGCCCGCCGGCCAGCAGCCGGCGGCGGCGCAAAAGCTTGCCGCCGCGATCCTCGACGAGTTCGCGGCCGAGATGGACACGGCGCGCGATCCCACCGCCGTCGGCGTCAGCGTCGGCATTGCACTCTATCCCGCCGATGGGGCTACGGCCGAAGAACTCTGCAACAATGCCGATACGGCGCTCTACCGCGTCAAGCATGACGGGCGCGGCAAGGTCTGTTTCTTCGATGCGGAAATGGACAAGGCCGCACGCAACCGCCGCCAGATCGAAAGCGAACTGCGCCATGCGATCACCCGCAACCAGATCCATGTCAACTATCAGCCGATCCTCGATGCGCTGAGCGGCGAGATCGGCGGTTACGAGGCCTTGATGCGCTGGAACCGGCCAGGCCACGGCTTGACCGAGCCCGATATCTTCATTCCAATTGCCGAGGAAAGCGGTTCGATTGTCCAGCTCGGCGAATGGGTGTTGCAGCAGGCCTGCAGGGAGGCCGTGCGCTGGCCGCTGCCGTTAATGATCGCCGTCAATCTTTCGCCGGTGCAATTCATGCTGCCGAACCTCTGTGAGCGGATCGAGGCGATCCTCACCGAGACCGGGCTTGCGCCCGACCGGCTGGAGCTCGAGATCACCGAGACGGCCCTCATTCGCGATCGCGACCGGGTGATGACGACGCTGCTGCGGCTGCGCAAGCTCGGCGTGCACATCGTCATGGATGATTTCGGCACGGGTTTCTCTTCGCTCTCCAACCTGCGGTCATTCCCTTTCGACAAGATCAAGGTCGATCGCAGTTTCACCGGCGTGCTGGAACACGATGCGGCGGCGCGCTCGATCGTGCGCGCCATCATCGGCCTTGGCCATAGCCTCGGCATGCCCGTCGTGACGGAAGGCGTGGAAACCGAAATGCAGCGCCGGATCGTCGTCGAGGAAGGCTGCGCGCAAGTGCAGGGCCATTTGCTCGGCAAGCCGGATGTCGAGCCGAGCGTCAAGCTTGCCGCCCACGAAAACGCTCTGACCGCGAAGGTCGAAACCGGGATGTCCTCACTACGACACGCACTCCGTGCCGGCGAGTGATCTTACAGCGCCGCGCGTCTTTTCAGACGCGCAAAGGTCGCTGTAACACGTTGAATTGCTGCATAATTTTATCCTTAAATCGATTCCGATTTAAGGACTTATGCAATAATCAGAGCGCCTTGGCGTTTTCGAGAAGCCGTCGGATATATTCGAGCGTCAGCTCGCGCTCGAAAACCCTGAAGCCTTTGAACAGCGCAAGGTCGGCCTCGCGCGCGGTCTCGATCGCCTCGGCCTCCATGGCGCGGGCCTTCGGCGTCAGGAAGAGCAGTTGCGCCCGCTTGTCGGAGGGATGCGGCCGGCGTTCGATCAGCCCGTCGCGGACCATACGCGAAAGCGTATTGGCCATGGTCGCCTGCTCGATATCGACCCGCTCGAGAAGCTGTTTCTGGGTCAGTCCGTCCTCGGCCCAGAGTTCCAGCAGAATGGGGAACTGGCCCGGAGAAAAGCCGAGACCGGCCGCGCGCTGGTGCAGCGAGCGGGCAAAGCCCTTCGCCAGCTGGCTGGCAAGGTAGGCTCCCGAATCCATGCGGTTAAATCCCATGATTGCAAGTTAGGCTCAAAACCATGCCGGAGACAATGCAGCAAATCGCATACGATGCTCCTAAACATGCGAGCCGTGATGATAATTTCGAGTGCCTGGTAAAACAAAAGTCGCCATGGCCTGGAGGTTGGCCATGGCGACTTTAAAGTGGGGACAAAGGCCCGGAGAGGGGGATAAGGCCTTTGTCCAAGCCTGATGCGGCGGGGGACAAGCCGGTAATCAGACCCGCGACGCAATCAAGCGCCGGTGACATCGATTTGTGGCTCAGAATGTGGTTTTTCAAGGGAGGACAATCGTTACAAATCGGTAACAGTTTGGTGAGCCGGAATCCCTGCCGCACAATTCCTGAGATCGGAATCGATGGAAGGATAAAATTATGCAGCAACGCCAAGTGCTCAGCGTCCTTTGCGCGGCCGAAAAGACGTGCGGCGCTGTGTGACGCTCCGAACGCCATAATCCTTTTCGCGCGCCGAATTTTATGCCGAACTCCATATGGACCTCGTCCCATGCCCGCGCTATCCATGCACGCATGAAAAAAGGCGATCACCTCTTCCTAGTCGATGGTTCCGGATTCATCTTCCGGGCGTTTCATGCATTGCCGCCGCTGACCCGCAAGACCGACGGCCTGCCGATCGGCGCCGTGTCCGGTTTCTGCAACATGCTGTGGAAATTGTTGAGAGATGCGCGCAACACCGATGTCGGCGTGACGCCGACACATCTCGCCGTCATCTTCGATTATTCCGCCAAGACGTTTCGCAAGGATCTCTACGACGCCTATAAGGCGAACCGTTCCGCTCCGCCGGAAGAGCTCATCCCGCAATTCGGCCTCATAAGAGAGGCGACCCGCGCCTTCAATCTGCCCTGCATCGAAACCGAAGGCTTCGAGGCCGACGACATCATCGCCACCTATGCCCGCCAGGCCGAAGCGACTGGCGCCGATGTCACCATCGTCTCCTCCGACAAGGATCTGATGCAGCTCGTCAGCCCCAATGTCCATATGTATGACAGCATGAAGGACAAGCAGATCGGCATTCCCGATGTCGTCGAGAAATGGGGCGTGCCGCCGGAAAAGATGATCGACCTGCAGGCAATGACCGGCGATTCGGTCGACAATGTTCCCGGCATTCCCGGCATCGGCCCGAAAACCGCCGCCCAGCTTCTCGAGGAATACGGCGATCTTGATACGCTGCTCGAACGCGCCACCGAGATCAAGCAGGTCAAGCGCCGCGAGACGATCCTCGCCAATATCGACATGGCCAGGCTCTCGCGCGACCTCGTGCGGCTGCGCACCGACGTGCCACTCGATCTCGATCTCGACGCGCTGGTGCTGGAACCGCAGAACGGCCCGAAGCTGATCGGCTTCCTGAAGACGATGGAATTCACCACGCTGACGCGCCGCGTCGCCGAAGCCTGCGATTGCGATGCCGGCGCTATCGAACCGGCGATCGTCCGCATCGAATGGGGTGAGACGGCGCGCGGCCCGGATCTCGATGCGGCCGAACCCGAGCCCGTTGCCGGCGGCATCCCCGACGTCTCGGGCGAATCCGTGCCGGTGCCGCCGCGTGCCAAGGCGAAGACCGCCGTCGAAGGCGCCTTTTCGCCCGCCGATCTTGCCAAGGCGCGGGCCGAGGCCTTCGCGACGCTGCCCTTCGATCATTCGGCCTATGTCACGATCCGCGATCTGGCGACGCTCGACCGCTGGATCGCCGATGCGCGCGCTACCGGCCTCGTTGCTTTCGATACCGAGACCACGTCGCTGGATGCGATGCAGGCCGAACTGGTCGGCTTTTCGCTGGCGATCGCCGACAATACGGCCCATCCCACCGGCACGAAGATCCGTGCCGCCTATGTGCCGCTCGTCCATAAGAACGGCGTCGGCGATCTGCTCGGCGGCGGCCTTGCCGACAACCAGATTCCCATGCGCGATGCCCTGCCGCGGCTGAAGGCATTGCTGGAGGACGAATCGGTTCTCAAGGTCGCCCAGAACCTGAAATACGATTACCTGCTGTTGAAGCGCTACGGCATCGAGACGAGGAGTTTCGACGACACGATGCTGATCTCCTACGTGCTCGACGCCGGCACCGGCGCGCACGGCATGGACCCGCTCTCGGAAAAATTCCTCGGCCATACGCCCATCCCCTACAAGGACGTGGCGGGCAGCGGCAAGGCGAACGTCACCTTCGATCTGGTCGATATCGACCGCGCCACCCACTATGCCGCCGAAGATGCCGACGTGACACTGCGCCTCTGGCTGGTGCTGAAGCCCCGCCTGGCGGCGGCAGGGCTGACCAGCGTCTATGAACGGCTGGAGCGGCCGCTATTGCCGGTACTGGCGCGCATGGAAGCGCGCGGCATCACCGTCGACCGGCAGATCCTGTCGCGCCTCTCCGGCGAACTGGCCCAGGGTGCAGCAAGGCTCGAGGACGAGATCTACGTGCTGGCCGGTGAGCGCTTCAACATAGGCTCGCCGAAGCAGCTGGGCGATATCCTGTTCGGCAAGATGGGCCTTGCCGGCGGCAGCAAGACGAAGACCGGCCAATGGTCCACCTCCGCTCAGGTGCTCGAGGATCTGGCCGCCGCCGGTTTCGAATTGCCGCGCAAGATCGTCGACTGGCGCCAGGTCACCAAGCTGAAATCCACCTATACCGACGCGCTTCCGGGTTACGTTCACCCCGAGACAAAGCGGGTCCACACCTCCTACTCGCTGGCATCGACGACCACGGGGCGCCTGTCCTCTTCCGAGCCGAACCTGCAGAACATTCCGGTGCGCACCGCAGAAGGCCGCAAGATCCGCACCGCCTTCATCTCGACGCCTGGCCACAAGCTGATCTCCGCCGACTACAGCCAGATCGAACTGCGCGTGCTTGCCCATGTCGCCGAGATCCCGCAGCTGACCAAGGCTTTCGAAGATGGCGTCGACATCCACGCCATGACGGCGTCGGAAATTTTCGGCGTGCCGGTGGAAGGCATGCCGGGTGAGGTGCGCCGCCGCGCCAAGGCGATCAATTTCGGCATCATCTACGGCATCTCGGCCTTCGGCCTCGCCAATCAGCTTTCGATCGAGCGTTCGGAAGCCGGCGACTACATCAAGAAGTATTTCGAGCGTTTCCCCGGCATCCGCGACTATATGGAAAGCCGAAAGGCCATGGCGCGCGACAAGGGTTATGTCGAGACGATCTTCGGTCGCCGCATCAACTATCCCGAAATCCGCTCGTCCAATCCCTCCGTGCGCGCCTTTAACGAGCGTGCGGCGATCAACGCGCCGATCCAGGGCTCGGCTGCCGACGTCATCCGCCGGGCGATGATCAAGATAGAGCCGGCGCTTGTTGACGTCGGCCTTGCCGATCGCGTCCGCATGCTGCTGCAGGTGCATGACGAACTCATCTTCGAGGTCGAGGACGAGGATGTCGAAAAGGCGATGCCAACAATCGTCTCGGTCATGGAAAACGCCACCATGCCGGCGCTCGAAATGCGCGTGCCGCTCAGGGTCGATGCGCGCGCCGCCAGCAATTGGGACGAGGCGCACTAACAGCGTTCCTTAAAAGGGCAAAGATTTTTCTGCCTCGCGCAAATCGTTGAAATGGCAGCAAATTACCTCCGAGACCCGTATCGGAACGATGCGGCGGGAAGGAACTTATTAACCTTCCTTTTCTATCCCGGTAGGGTCGTAATTTGTCAGGCATGAGTGAGTAGCGGACGCATGCGTTTTCCCAGAACCAATTTGACGGACGCCGGTGACTTTTCCAGCGGGATTGAAACGGAGCTTCCGGAGGTGAATCCAGGAGAAAAGCCGGCAGCACCGATCTGGCAGAGCAATTTTTCCCTCGCGCCGAATGTCCGTTTCACCCGCACGCCGGAAACGCTGATCAGCAAGCGCCGCGGGCCGAATGAGCCTGTTCGCGATGATTCGCAGATTGGACAGCAGGCGATACGGATAGAGCCGGTCGCCGTCGACGTGCCGTTCGATATCTATCTGCCGGAGCCGGAAGAAATTTCCGCAGCACCCATGGTCGAACTGCAGCCGCCCCCCTTGGCTGACGAGGCCGTCGCGCCGGCCTTCCGCGCCACCGCCGAGCTTTCCTCCATTTCGGATTTCGCCTTCTGGGAAGTCATGGCCTTCGAAGAGGCCGAGCCGGTTCGCGCGCCGCCCCTGATCTCGTTCCCGAAGGCTGAGACCGCGCCCGAATCGATCACGTCGCTGTTCCGCATCATGGAATGGCGCCCCGGCCGGCCGGCTCCCGCCCCCGTCGTCTCCCGCCCGGCTCCGCCGCCGGCGGTCTCCGCAAAGGTCGCCATACGTCCTCCGGTCGGCCCTTCCCTGGAAAAACCCAGGCGCATTGCTGTCGAGGCACCGGTCGTGCCGGCACCTCAGGCAATACAGGCGCCTCCGATCGCGCCAGCCCCCCAGATTGCCTCGGCTCCCCAGGTCTCGCCGCCGCAGCGCACGCCGCCGGTCGCCGCGGTTCTGCCGTCGCCGCGCCTGGCAGTGAGGCCCGAAAGGATCGACGCTTCAGGCTATGAGTTTCCACCGCGCGCCCTGTTGCAGGAGCCGCCAGAACGTCTCGGCGAGATCATGTCGCAGGAGACGCTGGAGCAGAATGCCGGGCTTCTGGAAAGCGTGCTCGAAGATTTCGGCATCAAGGGCGAGATCATCCATGTCCGTCCAGGCCCCGTCGTCACCCTCTATGAATTCGAGCCGGCCCCGGGCGTGAAGTCGTCCCGCGTCATCGGCCTTGCCGACGATATCGCCCGCTCGATGTCGGCGCTTTCGGCCCGCGTCGCGGTCGTGCCAGGCCGCAACGTCATCGGCATCGAGTTGCCGAATGTCACGCGTGAAACCGTCTATTTCCGCGAGATGATCGAAAGCCAGGATTTCGACAAGAGCAGCTACAAGCTGGCGCTCGGTCTCGGCAAGACCATCGGCGGCGAGCCCGTCATCGCCGAGCTTGCCAAGATGCCGCATCTGCTCGTTGCCGGCACCACCGGTTCGGGCAAATCGGTCGCCATCAACACGATGATCCTGTCGCTGCTCTATCGTATGACGCCGGAACAGTGCCGGCTGATCATGGTCGACCCGAAGATGCTCGAACTTTCCGTCTATGACGGCATCCCGCATCTCCTAACGCCCGTCGTCACCGATCCGAAGAAGGCGGTGATGGCGCTGAAATGGGCCGTGCGTGAGATGGAGGAGCGTTACCGCAAGATGTCGCGCCTCGGCGTGCGCAATATCGACGGTTACAACGAGCGCGTGGCGCAGGCGCGCGACAAGGGCGAGACCATCCACATCATGGTCCAGACCGGCTTCGAGAAGGGAACCGGTGCGCCGGTCGAGGAAAGCCAGGAGCTGGATCTCGCGCCGATGCCCTATATCGTCGTCATCGTCGACGAGATGGCCGACCTGATGATGGTCGCCGGCAAGGAGATTGAAGGTGCGATCCAGCGTCTGGCGCAGATGGCGCGTGCCGCCGGCATTCATCTGATCATGGCGACCCAGCGCCCGTCGGTCGACGTCATCACCGGCACGATCAAGGCGAATTTCCCGACCCGCATCTCCTTCCAGGTGACCTCGAAAATCGACAGCCGCACCATTCTCGGCGAACAGGGCGCCGAGCAGCTGCTCGGCCAGGGCGACATGCTGCACATGCAGGGCGGCGGGCGGATTTCCCGCGTCCACGGTCCCTTCGTTTCGGACTTGGAGGTCGAAAAGGTCGTCGCCCATCTGAAAACCCAGGGCCGCCCCGAATATCTCGACACCGTCACTGCCGATGAAGAGGACGAGACGGAAGAGGAAGAAGCCGGCGCCGTCTTCGACAAGGGCGCTATCGCCTCCGAGGATGGCAACGAGCTCTATGAGCAGGCGGTCAAGGTCGTCATGCGCGACAAGAAGTGCTCGACTTCCTACATCCAGCGCCGCCTCGGCATCGGTTACAACCGGGCCGCCTCACTGGTGGAACGCATGGAGAAGGAAGGCCTCGTCGGCCCGGCCAACCACGTCGGCAAGCGCGAGATCGTTTCCGGGCGGGGCGACGGCGATTAATCGGGCGCGGAGTGCGGCTGCGCACTCCGCTTCATGTTCTCAAGCTTGCCAACTGCAGCGTCTCGCTGACGAACTCGGTCTTTCCCCCGGTGTAGAAATCCCAATCGCCGCCTGCTTCCACCGCCAGGCGGCGTTTCAGGTCGGCATAGGCCTGGGCTCTTTCCGGGTGATCCCGGAGATAGTCGCGGAACAGGATGCGCTCCCGATGCGCATGGTTGTCGGGGCCGCAAAGATAGAGCCTGAATCCATAACCTTCGTGATCTCGGGTGAAGGCCCAGCGTTTCTCGCCAATATCGCCGTGGAAGACGAAATCTGTAGCGCGCACCGCATCGATCGCCGTCGGCAGAACCTCGTCGGAGATCGTGACGACGCCGAGGTCGATCTTCGGCTTAGCGGTCAGGCCGGGTACCGCCATGCTGCCGATGTGATCGATGGACAGCACGAGGTTGCCGAGCAGGGTGGAGATCTCGGCGCGGATGTCGGCAAAGAGCAGCGGCCAAGACGGATCGTAATCGACCACTTTGACGGCGCGCATGCCTGCCTCTCGATCGTGGTCAGTGCGTCTCTGCCAGCAACCCGTCGAGGATCGCGATCATCTTCTGCTCGGCCTCTTCGAGCGAGCCGCTATTGTCGAGTTCCGTCACGTCATATTCGCCACGCACCGTCAGCGGCCCGCGGGCGAGGCGGGCCATGATACCCTCATGCGTTTCGCGGCCGCGCGCTTCCAGCCGTCCGGCCAGCACCTCGGGGCGGGCGGTGACGTTGATGACCTTCAGCCGCGGGAAGGCGGCCTGGAAGCGGTGCAGCGCTGAGCGCGAGCCGTTGGCGACGACGACATGGCCGCGCGACAGCGCCACCGAGACCTCGGCCGGAATGCCATATTTCAAACCGTGCGCTTCCCACCAGACGGCGAAGGAGCCCGACTGCTCCATGGCGGCAAACCCTTCGAGGGAGACGGAAAGATGGTCTTCGCCGCCGGCGTCACGGTGACGGGTGATCACGCGGCGGACGAAGTGCACGGTGTCGCGGCCAGCAAAACGCTTGGCCGCGAGGTTCATCAGCGTATCCTTGCCGGCGCCGCTCGGCCCGACGACGACGACCATGACGCCGCGCTCGGCGCCGGCTGCGGCATGGGGTTCGCGCGGGGTCATGCGACACGGCGTCCCTGGCGCCAGACGGAGCGTGTCACCGGCACGCCATGCGAGCGGTGAACGCGGACGAGATCGGCGCGCAGCCCGGTGGCGATCCGGCCGCGATCGTCGAGGCTGACGGTGCGGGCGGGCGTCGACGTCACCATGGCGATCGCCTTCGGCAGCGTAATGCTCTCGACTTCATCGGCGAGGATGAACGGCGCATGCAGCAGGCTGAGCGGTACGTAATCGGAGGAAAGCACGTCGAGCACGCCCATCTCGGCAAGGTCGCGGGCGGCGATGTTGCCGGAGTGGGATTTGCCGCGCACGATGTTCGGTGCGCCCATCAGCACGCTCATGCCGTGTTCGTGCGACGCCCGCGCGGCATCAAAGCTGGTCGGGAATTCGGCAAGCCGCACGCCGTTGTCGATCGCCTCGTCGACATGGGAGAGGGTCGCATCGTCATGGCTTGCCACGGTGATGCCGCGCTCGGCGCAGACCTTGGCGATGGCGTTGCGGTGCGGCGTCGAATTGCGCGCCGATTCCGCCTGGCGCTTGGCGACGAAACGGGCAAAGACCTCGTCGCTCAGCCCCCGCTTCTTCTGGTAATAGAAGATATATTGATCCATCGTCTGGAACTGCCGCTGGCCGGGCGCATGATCCATCAGCGAGACCAGCCGCACATGGTGGTCATTTTCGAAATCGGCGAAATGTTCGAGCACATTGTCGGCCGAGACCTCGCAGCGCAGGTGCAGCAGGTGCTCGGCGCGCAGTCGGCCTTCCTTCTCCGCCGACTGGATCGCGTCGGCCATCTCGCGCATTTCCCCATGTTCGAAGCCGCCGTCCTCGTCCGCACCCATGCGCAGGCAGTCGAACACCGTGGTAATGCCCGATGTGACGATCTGGGCGTCATGCGCCTGGACTGCGGCGGTCTTGTTCCAGCGAATGCCGGGACGCGGCTGGTAATGGCCTTCGAGATGGTCGGTATGCAACTCGACGAGGCCGGGAATGATGTAGTCGCCTTCGAAATCTTCGCCGGCTACCGAACTCCCCTCGGAAATATCGGCGATCTTGCCGTCGCGAATGAGAATCGAGCCTGCGAGGATGTCATCCTCGAGAACGATGCGGGCGTTGGAAAACACGGTCTCTTTGCTCATCTCGTCAGGTCTTTCAGCTTTTGGCGCCGGAAAGCGGCAGCCAGGAATGAACTTTGAACGGCGCGCCGCGCGTCTCCTCGACGAAGACGGCAAGGCCGGAAATCGAAAGCGGCCGGCCGGTGAAATCGGCAAAACGCTCGGTCAGAATCGCTTTCATCACCTCGGCGCGTGTCTCGGGCACTTGCCCGCTCAGCGTCATGTGGAAGCCGAAATCCTCCATGACGTAAGGATAACCCCAGCGCTGCAGATTGGCGCGCTGGCTGTCGCTGAGCTTCTCCGGGTTGCGCCGCGCGACATCGGCCGGAGAAAGCGCTGCGCGGAACGGCTCGAAGGACCTTACCACCTTCGCGGCGAAATCCTGAAGAGGTTGATGAAGAGAAGAGGGAACGAGGGCAAAAAAACGGCCGAGCTGGCCGAGCACCAACTCGGGAATCTCGAAGGCGGGGGTGCGCGCGGCAAACTCCTCGACAACCGTCAGGAGGTCCTTCTCGGTGACCGAAGCGGCGAGCGAAAACGGCGCCTTGATCGTTGCATGAAAGCCGTAGCGGCGCGGATCGGCGGTCAGCTCGAACTGCTCTGCCTGGCCGAGCCGCTCATGGTCCGGCGCGGTATAGGTCTCACCGCTGAACGCATCGCGGCCGAGCCAGAGCGAGGCCGCGCCGGTCAGGGGATCATCCTTCGGCGGCGAGAAATAGAGAGCGTAGCGCAAGGCTTTTATCCTGGGGATCGTCGAAACGGGGAGCGCAATGTGCAGTGATTTGGCGGCGAACCGCAAGCAGGTCCCGGCTAAAAGATTTCCGTGACAGAATGATGATGACGGCAGCGCCGCCATCGCCTTTTGACCGGCGGATCAGTGCGCTTTCGTGCCCATCAGCCGATGGCGCAGCGCGTTCGAGGCGGCGTCGAAAAGGAAGACGACGATCAGGATCAGAATGACCATGTAAGCGACGTTTTCCCAGTTGGCATTGGTGCGCATGGCCTCCCAGAGTTTGAGGCCGATGCCGCCCGCACCGACGGCCCCGATGATGGTCGCGCCGCGCACGTTGGATTCCCATTGATAGAGCGTCTGGCTGACGATGACGGGAACGATCTGCGGCATAATGCCGTAACGATGGACGAGCACGGTCTCAGCGCCGGTCGATTTGACGCCTTCGCGTGGCTTGTTGTCGATGTTTTCGAGCCCTTCGGAATAAAGCTTGCCGAGTGTGCCCATCTCGGTGAGGAAGATCGCGCCGCTGCCGGCAAGCGGGCCGGGACCGAAGGCACGCGTCAGGAACAGCGCCCAGATCAGCATGTCGACCGAGCGCAGGAAATCGAAGAAGCGCTTCAGCACCTGGTTCAGGAAGCGGTTCGGCGTGATGTTGCGCGCCGCCATGAAGGCGAGCGGGAAGGCGGTAAGCGCGCCGAGCAGCGTTCCGAGGAACGCCATGACGATCGTCTGGAAAAGCTTGGTCCAGACGTCGCCATGCTGCCATTCGCTGTTGTTCCAGATGTCGTCGAAGGCGAGCGACAGGTTGGACTGGTCGGGCTTGATGCGCGGACCGGAGACGATGAGGCTGATAGCCTCGCCAACCGGCTTGTCGAAGAAGGACGATTGCGTGTCGAAGATGAAATTCGCCCAGCCGATGAAACGTTTGCGGATTTTCACCCGGTCGACTGATATGCTGACATTGCCGGCAAAGCCGAGATCGGCGAGCACATTGTCGTCATAAACCGTCATCCAGCCGGGCACCGGCCCGACGACTTTCGGCGCACCGCCGGAAAGCTCGACCGGGACGCTGACGCCATGCGCGGTCACGATCGTCTCGCTCTTCGAGACGGTGACGGTGCGGCTGGTGCCGCTGATCGAAACGGTGATACTGCCGTCGGGATTGTTGACGAGCCAGTCCGGGTGCGGATTGTCGCCGAGCGGCGAGAAACGCGGATAGCGGATGTCGATCGAGCCGTCATCCCCAATGCGGAATTCCGGCTGCACGTCGTAGCTCACCCATTGGCTGAGATAGATGCCGACGCGCTCCCAATGGGCCTCGGCAAAAAGCTTGGGCAGGTCGAAGAACCAGACGGCATAGAGACTGTAGAGCAGCGTCGCGATGACGATGATCAGCCCGCCGAAACGCTGGCGGAACGACCGGTGGAAATATTCCGGATAGCGTGTTTCTATCTCATGCATGCGGTTGGCGTCGATCACCGTCATGGCGGCCTCAATGTTGCAGGAGGAAGGCATGATCGCCGACCAGCCGGCGGCGCAGCCATGCGGAGAACTGGTCGACGGCGACGATCGTCACGAACAGCAGCAGAACGAGCGCCATCGTCTTGGCGCCGAAGCCGCGCGAGATCGAAAGCTTCAGTTCCTCGCCGATGCCGCCGCCGCCCACAGCGCCGATGATGGTCGAGGCGCGCACGTTGATCTCCAGGCGCAGCAGCGCGTAGGAGGTGAAATTCGGCAGCACCTGCGGCAGGGCGGCGAAGCGCACGCGCTCCCACCAGTTGGCGCCGACGGCTTTCATGCCCTCATCGGGCTTCATGTCGATATTCTCGGCCACTTCATAGAAAAGTTTACCGAGCGCGCCGATCGTATGCAGCGTGATGGCAATGATGGCGGCGACCGGTCCGATCGACAGGATCGCCGAAAACAGACCGGCGATGACGATCTCGGGGAAGGCGCGCAGGAATTCCATCAGCCGCTTGGTGAAGATGCGCAGCGGCCATGAACTCGTCAGGTTGCGGGCGGCAAAGAAGCTCAAGGGAACGGCAAAGATGAAGGCGATGATCGTCGAGATCAGCGCCACGTTGATGGTGACGATCATCAGCTCGAAATATTCGGGAATGTAGAAGGCGCCCCAGACGTAGACGCGGCCCTTGTCGAAATTGAATTCCTCGCCGCCTCTGTCGTTCACGCTCGCTATGTCGAACAGCGCGCGCCAGACGTCGTTCCAGTCCTTGGGGATAAGCCAGCTCAGGAAGTCGAAGAGATGCGGCAGGCGATCGAAGAAATGGCCGGCATTGCTCTCGTCGGCGAAGCGGACGGAATTGACGAAAGCCGCAATGAGGATGATCAGGCCGAGGATGGTGTAGAAGCGGCGCTTGGCGACCATCCGGTCCCAGGCGGTGCCGATCTCCTGCGTGCTCTGCATGTGCGGCTGTGTATCGGCAACAGTCATCAACGCCTCGCCTGGTTACAAAAGAAAGGGCGACCGTTTCCGGCCGCCCAAGCATTCACGATGCCGATCAGCCGCCGATGGCAGCTTTGCGGACTTCAACGACGGCGTTGTAGAAGTCGTGCTTGACGGGCGAGTAGCCCTTGTAGTCGCCGCCTTCGACAGCCGCGAAGCACTTGTGATCCTTCTCCGGCAGTGCCGTGAAGAAGGCTGCGAGCTTCGTCTGCCAGTCCTGGCCGAGAGCGTTGCGAACGACGAGCGGGCCGTTCGGAATCAGCGGCGAACGCCAGACTTCGACCAGCTTGTTCGGGTCGACGGCGCCCTTGTCGACTTCCTTGCGGAAGGTGCCGGAGGTGTAGCCGTCTTTGAAATCGCCGAGGCCGGAGCTATCGTCGACGGCGATATCGACCTTGCCGTCATAGGCGGCAAGCAGGTTGTTCTCGTGGCCGCCGTTGAACTGGGTCGAGGCGAAGAACTTGTCGTTCGGCATGCCCGTGTCCTTCGGGATCTGCGTCAGCGGAACGAGGTAGCCGGAGGTGGAATCCGGGTCGGCGTAGCCGAGCTTCTTGCCCTTGGCGTCCTTGATGGACTTGATGCCGGAGGATTTCAGCGCGAGGCCGATCGAGTAGTAGCCCGTCGAGCCGTCTTTCTGCTGCGTCGTCAGGATCGGCGTGACAGCCTTCGGATCCTTGATGTAGACGGCTGCGTAGCCGGAAGCGCCGAGTTCGGCGAAGTCGAGCGTGCCGCCGAGCAGGCCCTGGATCACGCCGTCATAATCGGCGGCGGGGAACAGCGAGACCTTCTCGAAGCCGAATTCCTGCTTCAGGTGGTCGGCAAGGCAGGCATAATTGCGCAGGCGGTCGGTTTCGTTTTCGCCGCCGAGGATGCCGATGCGGAATTCCTTGAGATCTGCAGCATGGCCGGCGCCGGCGAGCGCGAAGAGCGCCGTTGCCGCAAAGAGTGCTTTCTTCAACATGTGTCTCTCCTATTGACCGGTGTCTCCGGTCTCCCGTTACGAAGAAGTGTGCCCTTGACGCGGGCGCTCGATCGCGGCCGTCTCTAAAGACCGGCCAGCGCCAGCGGTTGGATGCCGGCGGATTGATTGTCTGCCCGCTCGGAAGCGATATTGATGGAGGTCGAGGTCATCGTTTCGTCGATGCCGGCGCCGTCCTTATCCGTCCCGTAGATCGCCTTCACCGCTTCGGCGGTGAGCTCCGAGGGCTTGCCGTCGAAGACGACGCGGCCGCCGGCCATGCCGACGATGCGCTCACAATAGTTGCGGGCCGTATCGAGCGTGTGGAGGTTGGTGATGACGGTGATGCCCTCGCGTTCGTTGATATCGCGCAGCGCATCCATGACGATCTTGGCGTTCAGCGGGTCGAGCGAGGCGATCGGCTCGTCGGCGAGCACCATCTTCGGGTTCTGCATCAGCGCGCGGGCGATCGCCACGCGCTGCTGCTGGCCGCCGGAAAGCGTGCCGGCTGCCTGCAGCGCCGTCTGCTCGATGCCGAGGCGCTCCAGCGCCGCAATCGCATGCACGCGTTCCTCGCGGGTGAAGATGTTGAGCAGGCTCATCAGCGTCGAACGGTGGTTGAGGCGGCCGAGCATGACATTGGTGAGAACATCGAGGCGCGGCACCAGGTTGAACTGCTGGAAGATCATCGCGCAATCGCGCTGCCAGTTGCGCAGCGCCCGGCCGCGAAGCCCGGAGACCTCGATGCCGGAAAAATGAATGGAGCCGGAACTCGGCTCCTGCAGGCGGTTGATCATGCGCAGCAACGTCGACTTGCCGGCGCCGGAGCGGCCGATGATGCCGACCATCTGGCCCTGGGGAATGTCGAGCGTGACGGCATCGACGGCGAGCTTTTTTCCGAACCGACGTGTGACATTCTTCAGCTCGAACATCATGCTCTTCCCTTGCGATCCAGGCCTTTGTCAGCATCGCATTAGTCCCGCTTGATGAACCTCCAATGTCATATTTGTGTAAGTCGTGTCACAAATCCCGGCGCCGTGGCGGCAGTATCTAGCCCTCGTAGCGCGACAGAAAATCTTCCGCGCTCAGGTTGCGGAAATCCTGTAGCGCCAGGCGCAGACGGTCATGTTCCCAGTCCCACCAGGCGAGCCTGTCCATGCGCTCGCCGACCTCTTTGGGAAAGCGCTCGCGGATCAATTTAGCCGGCACACCGCCGACGATCGCATAGGGCGCGACGTCCTTCGAAACGACGGCGCCGGCCCCGATGACCGCGCCGTTGCCGACGCTGACGCCGGGCAGGATGGTCGCCCCATGGCCGATCCAGACGTCGTTGCCGATTGTCACCCGGTTTGCGCGCCGCCAGGCGAAGAAGTCCTCCTCCATGTCGCCGTCCGGCCAGTAGTCGGCGGCGCGATAGGTGAAATGATGCAGCGTCGCCCGCCAGGTCGGATGGTTGGTGGCGTTGATGCGCACGGCGGCGGCGATATTGACGAACTTGCCGATCGTCGCGCACCAGACCGAGCCGTCCTGCATGATGTAGGAATAATCGCCGAAGGTGGCTTCGCTGATGCGGCAGCGTTCGGAGACCTCCGTATAGCGCCCGAAGGTGGAATCGCTGACGGCGGCTGTTTCGTGAATATAGGGCTCGACACCCAGCTTGCGGCTCATGCGGCGATCTTTCCAGGTGAGAACTGCTGGACGTCGAGGATGCGGTCGGCGACCGCCTCGCGCACCTCCTCGTCGTGGAAGATGCCGAGAAGGGCGACACCCGCCTGCTTCTTTTCCGCGATCATGCCGACGACGACGGCGCGGTTTTTCGCGTCGAGCGAGGCTGTTGGTTCGTCGAGAAGCAGGATCGTGTGCTCGGTGATGAAGCCGCGGGCGATGTTGACGCGCTGCTGCTCGCCGCCGGAGAAGGTGGCGGGCGGAAGCTGCCAGAGTGTTTCCGGCAGATTGAGCCGGGCCAGCAGGGCGCCCGCCTTTTCCCGTGCCGTGGCGGCTTCTTCGCCGCGCGCCACCAGCGGTTCGGCGACCACGTCGATCGCCGCCACGCGCGGCACGGTGCGCAGGAACTGGCTGACATAGCCGAGCGTATGGCGCCGCACGTTGAGCACGGTGCGCGGATCAGCGGAGGCCAGATCGACGATGCGCTCGTCGTGGCGGATAAGGATCTGGCCGGTGTCGACGGCATAATTGCCGTAGATCATCTTCAGCAGCGAGCTCTTGCCGATGCCCGAGGGGCCGCCGAGCACGACGCATTCGCCCGCTGCGACCGAAAAGGCGACATCGGAGACGACGGGCAGTTTGATGCCGTCGCGCAGATGCATGGTGAAGCTCTTCGAGACTTCGGAAACGACGAGGGGCGTTGGCATGATGTCTTCTTCCTTGTTTCGGGCCTCAAACCTGCAGGATCGAGGAGACGAGCAACTGCGTATAAGGTTCTCTGGGATCGTCGAGCACCCGGTCGGTGAGGCCGTGTTCGATGACGTAGCCGTCCTTCATCACCATCATCCGATGCGAGAGCAGGCGGGCGACGGCGAGATCGTGGGTGACGATGATGGCGGAGAGGCCGAGATCGTTGACGAGGCCGCGCACGAGATCGAGCAGGCGCGCCTGCACCGAGACGTCGAGGCCGCCTGTGGGTTCATCCATGAAGACGAGGCGCGGGCCGGTGACGAGGTTGCGGGCGATCTGCAGGCGTTGGCGCATGCCGCCGGAAAAGGTGCGCGGCTGGTCGTCGATGCGGTCGGCATCGATCTCGACGCGCTCGAGCCAGTCGATCGCCGAGGCGCGGATCTTGTCGTAGTGCCGGTCGCCGATCGCCATCAGCCGTTCACCGACATTGGCGCCGGCCGAGACCGCCATGCGCAGGCCGTCGGCCGGGTTCTGGTGCACGAAACCCCAGTCAGTGCGCATCAGGAAGCGCCGCTCGGCCTCGTTCATGCGGTAGAGATCGCGGTAGCTGCCGTCGCGCATGTGGTATTCGACGCTGCCGGTCGTCGGCATCAGCCGGGTGGAGAGGCAGTTCAGCAGCGTCGTCTTGCCGGAGCCGGACTCGCCGACGATGGCCAGCACTTCGCCGGGCCAGAGCTCGAAGGAGATGTTCCGGCAGCCGATGCGGTTGCCGTAGAATTTCGAAACGTCATGGACTTTGAGAAGCGGTGTGTCGGTCATTCTGCAGCCTCCCGGGCCAGCATTTCGCCGGCATGCTCCTGTGCGCGGCGGTCTTCGCAATGGTCGGTATCGGAGCAGACGAACATGCGCCCGCCCTTGTCGTCGAGAATGACCTCATCGAGGTAGACCTCTTCTGCGCCGCAAAGGGCGCAGGGTTTGCCGAAGCGCTGGATTTCGAAGGGATGGTCTTCAAAGTCCAGGCTGACGACATCGGTATAGGGCGGCACCGCATAGATGCGCTTTTCGCGGCCGGCGCCGAAAAGCTGCAGCGCTTCCGACCTGTGCATCTTCGGATTATCGAATTTCGGTGTCGGCGAGGGATCCATGACGTAGCGGCCATGCACCTTGACGGGATAGGCATAGGTCGTGGAGATGCGGCCGTTTCGGGCGATATCCTCGTAGAGCTTCACATGCATGAGGCCGTATTCCTCGAGCGCATGCATCTTGCGCGTCTCGGTCTCGCGCGGTTCGAGGAAGCGCAGCGGTTCCGGGATCGGCACCTGATAGACGAGCACCTGGCCGGCACCGAGCTTTTCCTCGGGGATGCGGTGGCGTGTCTGGATGATCGTCGCCTCGCTGGTGTGCGTCGTCACCGCGACATTGGCGACCTTCTGGAAGAAGGCGCGGATGGACACGGCATTGGTCGTGTCGTCGGCGCCCTGGTCGATGACCTTGAGCACGTCATCCGGTCCGATGATCGAGGCCGTCACCTGCACCCCGCCGGTGCCCCAGCCATAGGGCATCGGCATTTCGCGCGAGGCGAAAGGCACCTGGTAGCCCGGAATGGCGATCGCCTTCAGGATGGCGCGGCGGATCATCCGCTTGGTCTGTTCGTCGAGATAGGCGAAGTTGTAGCTGGCCAGATCGCTCATTCGGCGGCTTCCTTCATGTCTTCGCCACCGTTGCGGGCGGCTTCGAATTCGCGGCGCATGCGACGGACGAGATCGAGTTCGGCCTGGAAGTCCACATAATGCGGAAGCTTCAGGTGCTCGACGAAGCCCGTCGCCTGGACGTTGTCGGAATGCGAGATGACGAATTCCTCGTCCTGGGCCGGCGCGGTGATATCCTCGCCGAGCTCTTCGGCGCGAAGCGCGCGATCAACCAGCGACATTGCCATCGCCTTGCGCTCGCTCTGGCCGAATACCAGGCCGTAGCCGCGGGTAAACTGCGGCGGCGCCTTGGCCGAACCCTTGAACTGGTTGACCATCTGGCATTCGGTGATCTGGATTGCGCCGAGCGAGACGGCGAAGCCGAGTTCCGGCACGTCGAATTCGACCTCGACCTCGCCGATGCGGATTTCGCCGGTGAAGGGGTGGTTGCGGCCATAGCCGCGCTGGGTGGAATAACCGAGCGCCAGCAGGAAACCCTCGTCGCCGCGGGCGAGCGCCTGCAAGCGCAGATCCCGCGTCATCGGGAATTCCATCGGCTCACGGGTCAGGTCGCCGATCTCATGATCTTCCGGCATATCGCCGTCGGCTTCGATCAGGCCCTCCTCGCCGAGGATCTCGGAGACGCGCATGACGCGGCCGGTTTCAGCTGGGCGCAGCGCGGGCTCATCGACCGCCTCGTCCTGAAGCAGCGAGGGGTCGAGCAGGCGGTGGGTATAGTCGAAGGTCGGCCCGAGAAGCTGTCCGCCCGGCAGATCCTTGTAGGTCGCCGAGATGCGGCGCTCGATCGTCATATCAGCCGTGTCGAGCGGCTTGGAGTAGCCGAAACGCGGCAGCGTCGTGCGATAGGCGCGCAGCAGGAAGATCGCTTCGATCATATCGCCGCGCGATTGGCGCACGGCAAGCGCTGCGAGCGTGCGGTCGAAAAGCGAAGCCTCGGCCATGACGCGGTCGACGGCGAGCGCCAGCTGCGCCACGATCTGGTCGATGCCGATTGCCGGCAGCGATCGGTCGCCGCGGCGGCGGTCGGCCAGCAGCCGGTGGGCATTGGCGATGGCGGCCTCGCCCCCTTTGACGGCAACATACATGAGCTCAGATCTCCGTTGCTGTGATCTTGGTGGTGCGCGGCAGGCAGAGGAAATGTTTGCCCACCGTCAGCACGATGTCGATGCCGCGCGGAAAGAGCGCGCGGTTCTCGGTCCAGAGCCTGAGGAAAGTTTCCGGCAGGCCGACGGGGGCGATCTCCGTCACGCTCTGGATGCCCGGACCCATCAGCGCCAGCCTGCGGCCGCCCTCGAGATCGGTGAGCTCGATGACGACGGTCGTCGAGCGGTCGGGATATTCCTGCGTGCCCGATGCAAACAGGCTGAAGGAGGAAAGGGCGGTGCCGGCCTCGGTGAAGGCAAAGCGTGCCTCGGCCTTTTCGGTGGTCAACGGCGCACCGGTGTGGAAGCCGAGCCACTCCGGGACGGCCGATTTCGCCAGTCCCTGGGAAAGCCAGACTGATGTGTCGTGGTCGCAAAGCGTCAGCGCGATCGCGCCGGCGGCGATGCCGAGCGGCGCCGGCGGCGCGGCATCGGGCTGAACGGTCTGGATCGTGCCGGGGCGGGCCATGCCGTCCATCAGCATCTTGAAGACGCTCTGGGCGTGGAAAACCGGTTCGGCAAAGCCGCCGGTCAGCGCTTCTGTCTTCAGGCCCATCAGTTGTCTCCCCGCACCATGGTGAAGAAATCGACGCGGGTCGCCGCCGTTTCGTCGGCCTTGCGGCGTTCGGCATCGGCGATCCGCCCGGCGATCGGCAAAAGCAGCGCCTGTTCGACGAAATCCTTCGTCGCCTCCTCCTGCCAGAGCGCGTCGAAGACCGCCGCAAGCCGGGCCTTCTCGCGGTCGGTGCCGAGCGCCTGGGCATGGCCGACCGCGCCGGAATCAAGCCGGACGGTCGCCCGTGTCACCGTCACTTCGCCAAGATTGAAGGGCGCGCCGCCGCCGCCGATGCGCCCACGCACCATCACCAGCCCGGTCTCCGGCCCGCGCACCGGATGCGCCGCAGGCTTTTGCGGCAACGCATCCCAGACCGCCTGGAGTTCGCTGCGTTCCGCGCGCGCCAGCAGATCGGCGGCGCGTTTGCGCCCGGATGCCGTCTGTGACGCAGCGTCTTTCCTGTCCGCTGAGATCATCGCCGCTTCCTCTAAAATGTCTATTGATATAGACAACCATACAAGATACAACTACGCTTAAATCGATGTCGTGACAAGCGTGTGACGTCGCCGGTTTGAAATGGCAGGACAGGGCGAATGGCGGGATTGAAACAGGTGCAAAGGCAGACCGGCGTGGCGCTCTGGCGCCAGATCGCCGACCGGATTCGCGAGGCGATCAGCAGCGGCATCTATGACGAAACCGGCATGGTGCCGCCGGAAACGATCCTGGCGCAGCAATTCGGCGTCAACCGGCATACGGTCCGCAGCGCTCTGGCGGCGCTGGCGCAGGAGGGAATCGTGCGCGCGGTACAAGGTCGCGGCACGCTGATCGAGCGCAAGGAGCGGCTGAATTTCCCGATCACAAAGCGTACGCGCTTCAGCGCCGGCATCGGCGATCAGGCGCGTGAGATGCGCGGCCTTCTGCTCGATGAGGCGAAGGAGGAAGCGAGTGCTGAGATCGCCCGCTGGCTGGGCCTGAAGCCGGGAGAAGAGGTGATCCGTCTGGAAACCCTGCGCCATGCCGACAGGCGGCCGGTTTCAAAGGCGACGAGCTGGTTTCCCGCCATCCGCTTCGCCGGGATCGGTCAAGCCTACCGGAAGCATGAATCGATCACCAAGGCTTTCGCCGAACTCGGCCTGTCGGACTATATCAGAGCGACCACCGAGGTGACGGCCGCTCATGCGAGTGCCGCCGACATGGCCGACCTCGAACTCACCCCAGGCGCGATCCTGTTGATCACCAAGGCGATGAACACCGATCTTGACGGCGTGCCGGTGCAATATTCGATCAGCCGCTTTGCTGCCGACCGGGTGCAGTTCACGATCGAGAATTGAGGCCGACAATTGGAAGGCGTGCCAGCCGATTCCAGTGGCACGCCGTACCGAATTCAGTGTGCGCCAGACATGTCGCCGAGCACTTCCTTGGAGGCGACGGTGGAATCCGCCTTCAGCTTGTAGACCATCGGCACACCGGTCGCGAGGTTGAGGGCGAGCACGCCTTCTTTGCTCAGCTTGTCGAGCACCATGACAAGCGAGCGCAGCGAATTGCCGTGTGCGGCAACCAGCACCTTCTCACCGCGCAGCACGCGCGGCAGGATTTCGGTGAGGTAATAGGGCCAGACGCGGGCGCCGGTGTCGCGCAGGCTTTCGCCGCCCGGAGGCGGTACGTCATAGGAACGGCGCCAGACATGCACCTGTTCCTCGCCCCATTTGGCGCGCGCATCGTCCTTGTTGAGGCCGGAGAGATCGCCATAGTCGCGTTCGTTCAGCGCCTGGTCGCGGATCGTCTGGAGGTCGGGCTGGCCGACCTTGTCGAGGACGAGTTTCAAGGTGTGCTGCGCGCGCACCAGCGCCGAGGTGTAAGCGACGTCGAATTTGATCCCGTATTCGGCCAGCGCCTCACCCCCGGCCTTGGCTTCCTGAATTCCGAGTTCGGTCAGATCGGGATCCTTCCAGCCGGTGAAGAGATTCTTCAGGTTCCAGTCACTCTGGCCGTGGCGAACGAGGACGAGGGTACCGCTCATGAATATGCCTCCGTAGTATCGTTATTGGGAAGAAAGCCCGAGCACGTCGAGCATGGAATAGAGACCCGGCTTCTTGTCGCGCGCCCAAAGCGCCGCCTTGATGGCGCCGCGCGCAAAGATCGAGCGGTCGGCCGCACTATGCGACAGCGTGACGATTTCGCCTTCTCCGGCAAAAAGCACCGAATGCTCGCCAATGACGGAACCGCCGCGCAGCGTGGCAAAGCCGATCGTGCCCGCCTCGCGGGCGCCGGTATGGCCGTCGCGCACCCTGACCGATTTCGAGGCGAGATCGATGCCGCGCCCCTTTGCTGCCGCCTCGCCGAACAGAAGGGCGGTGCCGGAAGGCGCATCCACCTTGTGCTTGTGGTGCATTTCCAGGATCTCGATATCCCAGTCAACAGGTTCGAGCGCACGTGCCGCCTGCTCGGCGAGCACGCTGAGCAGATTGACCCCGAGGCTCATATTGCCCGACTTGACGACGCGGGCGTGGCGGGCGGCGGCGGCGATCTTCGCGTTGTCCTCTGCCGAACAGCCGGTCGTGCCGATCACATGTACGATGCGCGCCTGCGCGGCGAGGCCTGAGAATTCCACGGTTGCGGCAGGCGAGGTGAAGTCGAGCACGCCTTCGGCATCGAGAAAGGCGTTGAGCGGATCGTCGCCGATAATGACGCCGGTCGGGCCGAGACCGGCGATCTCGCCGGCATCCTTGCCGATAAAGGGCGAGCCGGCGCGCTCGACTGCGGCATGCAGCGTCACACCGTCGATCGAATGGATGAGCCGGATCAGCGTCTGCCCCATGCGCCCTGCTGCGCCGACCACCACCAGTTTCATCGCAGCATCGCTCATCTCAGTCTCACCAGCTCAGTGTGAATCGGAGGCCGAAGGCCTCTGCAGATTGTTGAGGCGAGCGTAAAGACCGTCGCTGACCTTCGCAAGCGTCTCGTGATTGCCTTGTTCGACGACGCGGCCCTGCTGCATGACGACGATCTTGTCGGCGCGCACCACGGTCGAAAGCCGGTGGGCGATGACGACGACGGTGCGTCCGGTCATCGCCTCGTCCAGCGCCTTCTGCACCGCCGCCTCGGATTCGGTGTCGAGGGCCGAGGTCGCCTCGTCGAGAAGCAGGATCGGCGCATTGCGCACCAGGGCACGCGCAATCGACAGCCGCTGGCGCTGGCCGCCCGAAAGCGTCACGCCGTTTTCGCCGACGGCCGTCTCGTAACCCTGCGGCTGTGCCGAGATGAAGTCATGCGCATAGGCAAGCCGGGCCGCCTCTTCCACCTCGGCATCGGTCGCTTCCGGCCGGCCGTAGCGGATATTGTCGCGGATCGTGCCCTCGAACAGATAGGGCTGCTGCGAGACATAGGCGAGCTGCTGGCGCAGCGACTTCTTGGTGATGTGGGCGATATCCTGCCCGTCGATCAGGATTTCGCCTTCGCGCGGATCGTAGAAGCGCGGAATGAGGCTGATGACGGTGGATTTGCCGGCGCCCGAGGGACCCACCAGCGCGGTGGTGGCCCCGCCCTCGGCGATGAAGCTCACGCCGCTGAGCACGCTCTCATTGCCGTAAGCGAAGGACACATTGCGGAATTCGATCCTCGCCTGCGTCACCGCCAACGGCTTTGCATCCGGCAGGTCGCGCTGGCGCGGTTCCATGTCGAGCAGTTCGTAGATCATCCGCGCATTGACGACGGCACGCTCCATCTGCACCTGCAGGCGGGCAAGCCGGCGGGCCGGATCATAGGCCAGCAGCAAGGCGGTCACAAAGGAGAAGAAGGCGCCCGGCGGCACATTGTAGTAGATCGAGCGGTAGGCGGCATAGGCAAGCACGCTGGCGACGGCAAAGCCTGCGAAACTTTCCGTCAGCGGAGACGTGCGTTCGGAAAGCCGGGCAATCCGGTTCGCCCGGTTTTCGGCGCCGGTGATGAGTTTGTTGACCTTGCGCTCCAGCTCCTCTTCCATCGTGAAGGCTTTGACGATGGCGATGCCCTGGATGGTCTCCTGCATGGCGCCGAGCACATGGCTGTTCAAATGCACCGCCTCGCGGGTCGCCGAGCGCAGCCGCTTGGAAACATAGCGCAGCGCATAAAGCAGCGGCGGCGCCATGATGAACACGGCAAGGCTGAGCAGCGGATCCTGGAGGATCATCACGCCGAGCAGCGAGATGAAGGTCAAGAGGTCGCGCACGGTCGAAGTGATCGTCAGGTTGAGCACGTCGCGGATGCCGCTGACATTCTGACTCACCTGCGCGGCGATATGGGCAGAGCGCGCCTCGCTGAAGAAGCCGACCGAAAGCGTCATCAGATGCGAATAAAGCCGGCGCTGGTACCGCGCGACGATATTGTTGCCGACCTTGGAAAGCGCCACCGCCTGGCCGTAGCTCGCAAAACCACGCAGCACGAAGGCGATGAAGATCGAAAGACAGATGATCCAGACGACGTCGGCGCGGCGGTTGGCGAAGGCCTCGTCGATGATCGCCCGCATGATCCAGGCGGTAAACGCCGTCGAAAGCGCCACCACGATGAGGCAGACAATCGCAAAGACATAGCCCCAGAGATGGTCGCGGCCGTTTTCAGCGATGATGCGCTTCAGGATGCCGGTTACGGTATCGCTGCTGACGCTCTGCGTTCTGCTTTCCGCCGCTTCCAAAAATGAGGTTTCCTGTCTCGGACCAAGCGCCCGCGAAGGCGAGGCGCACTTTTGCCGGGGTCTATAAAGAGTTGGGACGGGTTTGGCTAGAGCGGCCAAGCGTCCGGATAGGACGCATCGGGGACGCTCCATTTGCCGTGCGCGCCGAGCCTAACGCCGCCAGCGGCGACCCTCCGTCGAGACACCGAAATTGGCCGGCATGCGGGCATAGGAGGAAAGCCCGGCCAGCGCTGCCAAGGGATGGGTCACTACATAGGTCGGAATGGTGCGAAGCAGGGCCGTATGCGGCGCCTTGTCCTCGAAGGCGAGGCGGAATTCCGGCTTCTTCAGCGCCGGGAGGATCTTCTGCGAGATGCCGCCGGAGAGATAAACGCCGCCGCGCGCCATGAACACCATCGCCATGTCGCCCGCCACGCGGCCGAGATAGGTGGCAAACAGCGAGACGGTCTCGACCGCCGCCTTGTCGCTGCCGGCAAGCGCGTGCGAGGTGATGTCGGCCGGATCCTTCATCGTCGGCGGGATGCCGTCGACGATGCAGATGGCATTGTAGAGATTGACGAGGCCGCGCCCGCAAAGGATCTGCTCGGCCGAGACACGGCCTTCGATCGTCTCGATATGCGGGAAGATCTCATAGTCGCGTTTGCTGCGCGGCCCGAGATCGATATGGCCGCCTTCGCCGGGAACCGGGATCCAGCTGTGCTGGGCATGCACCAGCCCGCCGACGCCGAGCCCGGTGCCCGGTCCGAGCACGACGCGGGACGCGATCATGTCGCCGGTGGCGTCGCCGATGCGTTCGCGGTTCTCATCCGAAAGGGCGGCGACGGCCAGCGCCTGCGCCTCGAAATCGTTGACGACGAGCACGTCCTCCATGCCGAGGCCCTCGATCATCGTCTTTGGCCGCACCACCCAGTCGCAATTGGTCAGCGGGATCTCGTCGTCGTTGATCGGACCGGCGACGGCAAGGATCGCCGAGCGCGGCTGCACGGCCGTTTTGTCGAGCACGCCTTGCTGGATCGCTTCGTCGATCGTGGCGAAGTCAGCCGTGCGCACGTTCGGAAACTGCTTCGGCTCGGCATAGGCATCGGTCAGGATGGAGAAGCGGGCATTGGTGCCGCCGATATCGCCGATCAGGATCGGGAAAGGCAGCGGAGCGGTGCTGTTGTTCGGTTTTGGCATGGCCGGTTCCGTGCTGATCAGGCTTCGAGTGTGGGAAGAAGTTTTATAGCGGTCGCGTGGTTGAGCGCCATCGGAATATCGTAGACGATCGCCAGACGCATCAGCGCCTTGACGTCAACATCGTGCGGCATCGGCGTCAAGGGGTCGACGAAGAAGATCAGGGCGCCGACCTCGCCGGTCGAAATCAGCGCGCCGATCTGCTGGTCGCCGCCGAGCGGTCCGCTTTTCAGCCTCGTGACGTCGAGATCAGGGGCGGCGTCGAGCACCCGCCCGCCGGTCGTGCCGGTGGCGACGATCTTCCAGCGGGAGAGAATGTCCCGGTTGGCGCGGGCGAAGTCCGCCATGTCGTCCTTCTTCTGGTCATGCGCAATCAATGCAAGGCATTTACCGCCGGCCATCAACCCCTCCGCCCAAGCAATTCAATCGATTTGACCGCTTCTATACCAAGAATTTGCGATTTGAAAGACAAGGCGCCGGTGCTCCTTATTGGATCGCCGGCTTGTCGTTCGGAACCGGGCCGACATCGGGCAGTTCTCCGTCGGCATCGGCAGCGGGCTCCGCTGCCGGAGCGGCGGTGAGGGCGCTTGCGGCCGAAGGCCCGCCATAGGTGGCGGCCTGCATCGAGGCTACGGAAGCGGCATCGAGCACGGCGGCGCAGGCCTTCGGCAGGTCGGAGACCATCATCTCGCGCGGCGGCTTCGGCGGCTTGGCGCCGGGCTTCGGCGGTTTCGGCGGCGCCCAGGGCGCCGGCGTGAACCACCAGGCGAGCGACTTGTCGCAGCCGTCGCCGGCGGCAACAGGGGGCTGCGGTGTGCATCCGGCCGCGCCGGCCGGGCATTTGATGCGGATGTGGAAATGCGAGTCATGGCCGTATTCCGGCCGGAGCTTGCCGAGATTGGTGCGGTCGCCCGTCCAAGTATCGCACATCTTCTTCTTGATCGCCGGATTGACGAAGATACGCTCCACCTCGGGATAGCTTGCCGCCAGCATCAACAGCCGCGCCCGCGATGGCGTCCACACCTTGGGGTCGACGGTCAGGAACTTGTCCTTCTGCAGCATCGAGGTGAAGGGCAGATCCTCGCGCTCCTGCGCCGTCATGCGGCGCGCCGGCATCGGCGTGAACCAGACGTCGGCGTCGAGGCCGATCTGGTGCGAGGCGTGACCGTTCAACATCGGCCCGCCACGCGGCTGCGCGATGTCGCCGACGAGCAGGCCCGGCCAGCCGGCATATTTGGCCCCATCCTCAGAAAGACGTTCGAGCAGCGCGATCATCGCCGGATTGCCCCAGCGGCGATTGCGCGAAAGCCGCATCGCCTCCCAGGTCGGCCCATCGGTCGGCAGCGCCACCGCGCCCTTCATACAGCCCTTTGCGTAAAAACCGATCGGCTGCGCCGGTCCCTGCGTCGGCAGGCTGACGGCGCCGAACTGCCCCTTGGCACTGCCGGGGCTCGGCGTCTTCTGCTGAGCGCCGACGTCGCCGGCGGCAAGGCTTGCACCGATTGCGCCGGCAAGCGTCAGTTTGCCGAATGTCCTGAAAGCCTGAGCGAAGCCGAAAGCCATACTATTCCCTTGAACCGCTGCCGAAGTGATTTGCGTCGAACCTATCGTGAAAAGCGAATTTGGTGAATCGATGTTTTGGCCGGTGGGGATCGGAGGCGGCGGTGACGGATCGCCGCAGAGTTGCGCCGCATGTTGCGAAGGCGGCTCGAAGAGGCGACGCCTTCAAGCGAGCCGATGGTTCAAAATTTCGCGAGCCCGGCAAAAACCAAACTCTCTCCTGTTTTTCGCCCGTATTTTTCGTATTGTCGAACCGTCAATTATAAAGGGAAAGCGTGAATGGCGGGATTGTGGTCGAAGTTCGGTTTGGTTCTATCGCTTGCTGCTGCTCTGGCGCCATTGACGGCAACGGCGCAGGATCAGCCTTTTCAGATCGGAAGCTCGGTCGTCAGCGAGATGAAGTACAAGCCGGGCTTTGCGCATTTCGACTACGTCAATCCCGATGCCCCGAAAAGTGGAGATCTCCGTCTTTCCGCTAGCGGCGCCTTCGACACTTTCAATCCTCTGCTTGCGAAAGGCCAGACAGCGGTCGGTCTGTCGCTTGTTTACGACACGTTGCTGAAGCCGGCAGATGACGAACTTCTCGTCTCCTACGGCCTGCTTGCCGAAGGGCTCTCCGTTCCCGATGACGTATCGAGCGCGACCTTTCGGCTGCGGAAGGAAGCGAAATGGGCCGATGGTCAGCCGGTAACCCCTGAAGATGTCATCTTCAGTCTGGACAAGACCAAGGAATTGAACCCGCTTGCCGGCAACTATTACACGCATGTCGTCAAAGCGGAAAAGACCGGCGAGCGCGACGTCACCTTCACCTTCGATGAGAAGAACAATCGCGAACTGCCGAACATTCTCGGCCAGTTGATGGTCGTCCCGAAACATTGGTGGGAAGCGCCGGGACCGGACGGCAAGCCGCGCGACATTACCAGGACGACGCTGGAGCCCGTGATGGGGTCCGGACCTTACAAGATCGCTTCCTTCTCGCCCGGCGCCACAATCCGTTATGAACTGCGTGACGACTATTGGGGCAAGGACCTCAATGTGAATGTCGGCCAGAACAATTTCCGCAACGTCATCTACACCTATTTCGGCGATCGGGACGTCGAGTTCGAAGCCTTTCGCGCCGGCAGTAGCGACTACTGGCAGGAAACTACCGCTGCCCGCTGGGCGACGGGATATGATTTTCCCGCGGTGAAGGAAGGACGGGTCAAGAAGGAGGAGGTGGCCAACCCGCTGCGTTCCACCGGCATCCTGCAAGCGCTCGTGCCCAACATGCGGCGTGACCTGTTCAAGGATATCAGGGTCCGCGAGGCCCTAAACTACGGGTTCGACTTCGAGGAACTGAACCGCACCGTTGCTTTCAACAGCTACAAACGCATCGACAGCTATTTCTGGAATACGGAACTTGCCTCTTCCGGCTTGCCGCAGGGGAGAGAACTGGAAATTCTGCAGGGCATGAAGGACAAGGTGCCGGCAGAAATTTTCACCACACCCTATACCAATCCGGTCGGCGGCGATCCGCAGAAGAGCCGTGACAACCTCCGCAAGGCGATCGCGCTGCTGAAAGACGCTGGCTGGGAGCTGAAGGGCAATCGCATGGTCAACAGCAAGACCGGCCAGCCGATGAGTTTCGAGATCCTGTTGTCGAGCCCGATGTTGGAGCGCTGGGCGGTGCCCTATGCCAGCAATCTCAAGAAAATCGGCATAGATGCGCGGGTTCGGACGGTCGATGCCTCGCAAGCTGTCAACCGCGAACGCAGCTTCGACTATGATATGATCTGGAATGTCTGGGCGGAGACCATGAATCCGGGCAACGAGCAAGCCGACTATTGGGGATCCGGCTCTGTCAATCAACAGGGCTCTCGCAATTACGCTGGCATTGCCAACCCGGCCGTCGATGAGCTCATTCGCATGATTATCTTCGCGCCGAACCGTGATGAACAGGTTGCAGCAATCAAAGCCATGGACCGCGTATTGCTAGCAAATCACTACGTCATCCCGCTGTTCTACCGTAATACCTATAACATCGCCTACTGGAACACGGTCACGCATCCGGCCGAGTTTCCGGCCTACAGCCTTGGCTTCCCCGATGCATGGTGGTCCACCTCGGCAAAATGAGCGGGCTTGCAATAGAGGAGCCCTCGGCTCCAAATGGCACAAGCGAATCACCACAAGCCGGCAGCGCCGGCAAGGAAAGGCTGGCGGATTGAGCGGCATTGGACTGGACGGCGGGCACACGAGAAAAACATTCCCGGAGGCTGAAGGCTGATGGGCGCTTATATCCTTCGCCGCCTGCTTTTGATGATCCCGACCATCGTCGGCATCATGGCGATTTCCTTCACTGTCATTCAGTTCGCCCCCGGCGGCCCCGTCGAGCAGGTGATCGCCCAATTGACCGGCCAGGCCGACAGTGCCGACCAGCGCCTGTCCGGCGGTGGTGATCTTCTCGGCGGCGGCAGCAGCGACGAAGGCTCCAGATATCGCGGTGCCCAGGGGCTCGATCCGGAACTGATCGCCAAGCTCGAAAAGCAATTCGGCTTCGACAAGCCGCCACTGACCCGTTTTGGCGAGATGATGTGGAATTACATCCGCTTCGATTTCGGCGAGAGCTTCTTCCGCAACACCTCCGTGCTCGAACTCGTCAAGGAGAAGCTGCCGGTGTCGATCTCGCTCGGCATCTGGATCCTGATCTTCTCCTATGCCATTTCCATCCCGCTCGGCATCCGCAAGGCGGTCAAGGATGGATCGACCTTCGATGTCTGGACGTCGGGCGTCATCGTCGTCGGCTACGCCGTCCCGAGCTTCCTCTTCGGCATTCTCCTGATCGTGCTTTTCGCCGGCGGCTCCTTCTACGACTGGTTTCCGCTGCGCGGCCTGGTTTCGGACAATTTCGACCAGCTGGCCTGGTGGCAGAAGCCGCTCGACTATTTCTGGCACCTCACCTTGCCGCTGATCTCGCTTTCGCTCTCCGCCTTCGCGACGACGACGCTTTTGACCAAGAACTCCTTCATCGAGGAGATCAAGAAGCAATATGTCGTCACCGCCCGCGCCAAGGGCCTCAACCAGCGGCAGGTCCTCTACGGTCATGTCTTCCGCAACGCCATGCTGATCATCATCGCCGGTTTTCCCGGCGCCTTCATTTCCGCTTTCTTCACCGGCTCGCTGCTGATCGAAAACATCTTCTCGCTGGATGGCCTCGGTCGTCTCGGCTATCTCTCGGTCATCAACCGGGATTATCCGATCGTCTTCGCCACGCTCTACATCTTCTCGCTGCTCGGCCTCGTCGTCAGCCTGGTTTCCGACCTGATCTACACCTGGATCGATCCGCGCATCGATTTCGAGCGGAGGGATGTCTGATGGACGCCTCCGCAGATCCTGCTGTCGCAACACCCGTCAAGCCGCCCCGCAAGGGCCTGCTGTCGCCGACCAACATCCGCCGCTGGCAGAATTTCCGGGCGAACGGCCGCGGTTACTGGGCGCTGTGGCTGTTCCTGCTGTTGTTCGTCCTCAGCCTGTTTGCCGAGTTTCTCGCCAACGACCGGCCGATCGTCGCCTCCTACAAGGGCGAGATCCTATTTCCTGTCCTTGTCGACTATCCCGAGGATAAGTTTGGCGGCTTCCTGGCCGAGACCGACTACCGTTCCTCGGTGATAGCAGACGAGATCAATGCCAATGGCTGGATGATCTGGCCGCCGATCCGCTATTCCTACCGCTCGGTCAATTCCAACATTCCGCATTCGGCCCCCACCGCCCCCTTCTGGCTGATGTCGAAGGAGGAGCGCTGCGCCGGTTATCCGCAAGGCGTGAATGATCCGGATTGCACCCTCGGCAATCTCAACTGGCTCGGCACCGACGACCAGGCGCGCGACGTGCTGGCCCGCGTCATCTACGGTTTCCGCATATCCGTGCTCTTCGGCCTGGTGCTGACCATCTGCTCGGCAATCATCGGTGTGACGGCAGGCGCGGTGCAGGGCTATTTCGGCGGCTGGACCGATCTGCTGTTGCAGCGCTTCATCGAGATCTGGTCGTCGATGCCGGTGCTTTACATCCTGCTGATCATCGCCGCACTGCTGCCGCCCGGCTTCTTCGTGCTGCTCGGCATCATGCTGCTCTTCTCCTGGGTCGGCTTCGTCGGCGTCGTGCGCGCCGAATTCCTGCGCGCCCGCAATTTCGAATATGTCCGCGCCGCCCGCGCACTCGGGGTCAACAACCGCACTATCATGTGGCGCCACCTGCTGCCGAATGCCATGGTCGCGACGCTCACCTTCCTGCCCTTCATCCTCTCCGGCTCGATCACCACGCTGACCTCGCTCGATTTCTTGGGCTTCGGCATGCCGCCGGGCTCCCCTTCGCTCGGCGAGATGATCGCCCAGGGCAAGAGCAACCTGCAGGCGCCATGGCTGGGCCTGACGGCCTTCTTCGCCATGTCGATCATGCTGTCGCTGCTGATCTTCATCGGCGAAGCCGTGCGTGATGCCTTCGATCCGAGGAAGACGTTTCAATGAGTGACATGACAGAAACGCTGCTCTCCGTTCGCGATCTCTCGGTGGCCTTTCACCAGGGCGGCGCCACCTCGCTGGCCGTCGATCATATCTCCTTCGATATCGCCAAGGGCGAGGTCGTGGCGCTTGTCGGCGAGTCCGGCTCCGGCAAATCGGTCTCAGCCAATTCGATCCTGCGGCTTCTGCCTTATCCCTCGGCAAGCCATCCCTCCGGCGAAATCCTGTTCAAGGGCAAGGACCTGTTGAAGGCGTCGGAGCGGGCGTTGCGCGAGGTGCGCGGCAACGACATCACCATGATCTTCCAGGAGCCGATGACCTCGCTCAATCCGCTTCATACGATCGAGAAGCAGATCGCCGAGATCCTGGCCCTGCACCAGGGCCTCACCGGTGAGCCGGCGCGTCAGCGTGTGCTGGAATTGCTGAATCAGGTCGGCATCCGCGAACCGGGAAAGCGGTTGAAGGCCTATCCGCACGAACTCTCCGGCGGCCAGCGCCAGCGCGTCATGATCGCCATGGCGCTCGCCAACCGGCCGGAACTGCTGATCGCCGACGAGCCGACCACCGCACTCGACGTCACCGTGCAGGCGCAGATCCTCGAATTGCTGCGGCAGTTGAAGGCCGTACACGGCATGTCGATGCTGTTCATCACCCATGATCTCGGCATCGTGCGCAAATTCGCCGATCGCGTCTGCGTCATGACCAAGGGCAGGATCGTCGAAACCGGAACGGTCGAGGACGTCTTCGCCAACCCGAAGCACGAATACACCCGCCACCTCCTCGCCTCCGAACCGCGCGGCGAGCCGCCGCTTGCCGATCCGTCGAAGCCGGTGGTGATGGAAGGTTCTGACATTCGCGTCTGGTTCCCGATCAAGGCTGGGCTGATGCGTCGAGTCGTCGATCACGTCAAGGCGGTCGACGGCATCGATCTTTCGCTGCGCGCCGGCCAGACGCTCGGCGTCGTCGGCGAATCCGGTTCCGGCAAGACCACGCTCGGCCTGGCGCTCACCCGGCTGATCTCTTCGCAAGGGCGGATCGCCTTTGTCGGCAAGGATATAGCCGGCTATTCGTTCAGCGAGATGCGGCCGCTGCGCAACCAGCTGCAGGTGGTCTTCCAGGATCCTTATGGATCGCTCAGTCCGCGCATGTCGGTCGGCGATATCGTCGCCGAAGGGTTGAAGGTGCATGAGCGCGCACTGACATCGGAACAGCGCGACCAGCGCGTCTGCTGGGCGCTGGAGGAGGTGGGTCTCGATCCCATGACCCGCTGGCGTTATCCGCACGAGTTCTCCGGCGGCCAGCGCCAGCGCATCGCCATTGCCCGGGCCATGGTGCTGAAGCCGCGCTTCGTCATGCTCGACGAGCCGACCTCCGCGCTTGATATGAGCGTGCAGGCCCAGGTGGTCGATCTGCTGCGCGATCTGCAGCAGAAGCACGATCTCGCTTATCTCTTTATCAGCCACGACCTGAAGGTGGTGAAGGCGCTCGCCAACGACGTCATCGTCATGCGTTTCGGCAAGGTGGTGGAACAAGGACCGTCCGCGGAAATCTTCCGTGCGCCGAAGGACGATTACACCAGGGCGCTGATGGCCGCCGCCTTCAACATCGAGGCGGTGCCGACGCCCGCCGTGCAGCAGTAAAGTTGATCATGCCCACACCTCCTCCCGTTCTCGTCGATATCAAGTTCAATCCCGAAGGCGTCGCCCGCGTTTTGAAGACGGCCTTTGCCGATCGCGGCAGCGTCAATCTCGCCGATCCCGCCAACGGGAAGCGTGATCTCAGCCGTCTCGAATACGCGCTTGTCTGGAAGCCGGACGCCGACCTTTTCGCGCGGGCGCCGAACCTCAAGGCGATTTTCTCGGGCGGCGCCGGCGTCGACCATATTATCGGCATGGACGGCCTGCCCGAGATCCCGATCGTGCGTTTCGTCGACCGCAGCCTGACGACCCGCATGAGCGAATGGGTGGTCATGCAATGCCTGCTGCATCTGCGCGGGCAATATGCCCATGACAGCCATCAGCGGCGGCGTGAGTGGGCCAAGCTGACCGCGCCGGAAGCGGCGGAGGTCACGGTCGGCGTCATGGGTCTCGGTGTTCTCGGGCTGGATGCGGTCGCCAAGCTGAAGGTAATGGGTTTCAACGTCATCGGCTGGTCGCGCACCCGCAAAGACATCGACGGCGTCGAAACCTTCGATGCCGGCGGGTTGGACAGCTTCCTCGGCAAGACCGACATCCTCGTCGGCCTGCTGCCGCTGACGCCGGAGACGACGGGATTCTATGATAGCGGGCTATTCAAAAAGCTCCGCAGCAACGGCGCGCTCGGAATGCCGGTCTTCATCAATGCCGGCCGCGGCAAGAGCCAGGTCGAGGCCGATATCGTTTCCGCCATCCGCAGCGGTACGCTGGGCGGTGCTTCCCTCGATGTCTTCGAGGTGGAGCCGCTTGGTCCCGACAACCCGTTGTGGGAATTGGAGAACGTCTTCATCACGCCGCACGACGCGGCAGTCTCTGAAGAAAACGCGCTATTCCGTCATGTCGAGGCGCAGATCGCCCGTTTCGAGCGCGGCGAGCCGCTGCAATTCGTGGTCGACCGCGCCGTCGGCTACTAGAGCCTTTCCGGGTTAGATTGAAGCATTCTGCCGGGCATCTTTGCCCTGACGCAAAGATGCCCGGCCCACCGGCCGCACCGCTTCGCCATGCGAAGCGACTAGCGCGTCCGGCGATTTTAAGTCTTGCAGATTTGCCAGGCAAATCTGCGGGAGGGTTGGCTGAAACGGGCCGGCTGATCGACCGGCCGGCTTGGCCGTAGAGCTGGGCTACGACGCGCGCCGGCCGGTCGACCATCCGACTCCGTTTGAGCCAACAGAATGCTGCAATCTAATCCGGAAAGGCTCCAAAACCCCGGGGGAACCTTCCCGACACCCACCCGTTTCTTCTGCGGAATTCTTTGGGGCCGGATCGGCCCGTCAAGGCAGCGGAAGGAGACGATGATGGCGCATCAGACGGAAACACGCTGGGAAAAGTCCGACGGCAAGCTTCATCGCGAAGAGCAGATCCCGCCGGTGAAGGCAAGGCAGGGGCGGACGGGTTATCGCGTCCTGCTGGTGCTGCTTGCCGCACTGGTGCTCGCTTTCGTGGTCTGGATACCGGTTGAGATCTGGGGTAAGCGCGAAGCAAATGAGGTGGCGCCACAGCAGCCCGGCCAGCAGCTACAGTCGCAGCGGCCTGATGCGGCGCCTGCGCCAACGCTCCAGAACGGCACTGCGGTTCCCACAGAGACTGAGAATACCGCCCCGGCCGCCTCCGGCGTCACGCCTGCAACCCCGGCTCAACCTGCCGCGCCGGCGCAATGAGCGTCGGAATGAGCGTCGGCAGATGATTTCCCGCATCCCGCCGCCGTACCGCGGCGGGATGTTTATTGATTTGTCTGGACTTTCTCTGCCGATTTTTCGATAAGAAGGCGCACGAGCCGGTTTCGTGTGCCGGCCCCGCACTTGGCAGCACTCGGGAACTTGGCAGCACCTGACCGGAGTGGACAGGGGCAGGAATCTCATGGCCAGGACCGATATCGCAAGACGCGTCTACAATCACGCTTGGAAGCTCGATCCGATCGTCCGCAGCCTGATCGATACCGACTTCTACAAGCTGCTGATGCTGCAGATGATCTGGAAGCTCTATCCCGACGTGAACGCGTCCTTTACCCTCATCAACCGCACCAAGCGCGTGCGCCTCGCCGATGAGATCGACGAAGGCGAATTGCGCGAACAGCTCGATCACGCCCGCACGCTGAAACTCTCCAAGAAGGAGATGATCTGGCTGGCGGGTAACAGCTTCTACGGCCGCGCCCAGATCTTCGAGCCGGAATTCCTCGCCTGGCTTTCCAACTTCCAGCTTCCCGAATACGAGCTGTCGAAGAAGGACGGGCAATATGTACTGGATTTCCACGGGCCGTGGAAGGAAACCACCATGTGGGAGATCCCGGCGCTTGCCATCGTCAACGAGCTCAGGTCGCGCTCGGCGATGAAGGCGCTCGGTCCCTTCACCCTCGATGTGCTCTATGCCCGCGCCAAGGCGAAGATGTGGTCGAAGGTCGAACGGCTGAAGGAACTGCCGGGCTTGCGCATCTCCGATTTCGGCACCCGCCGCCGTCACAGTTTCCTCTGGCAGCGCTGGTGCGTCGAGGCGCTGAAGGAAGGCATCGGCCCGGCCTTTACCGGCACCAGCAACGTATTGCTGGCGATGGATTCCGATCTCGAAGCCGTCGGCACCAATGCCCACGAGCTGCCGATGGTGGCTGCCGCCCTTGCGCAAACCGACGAGCAGCTGCGCAATGCGCCCTACAAGATCCTGCGCGACTGGAACAAGCTCTATGGCGGCAACCTGCTGATCGTCCTGCCGGATGCTTTCGGTACTGCTGCTTTCCTGCGCGACGCGCCGGAATGGGTCGCCGACTGGACCGGCTTCCGTCCGGACAGTGCCCCGCCGATCGAAGGCGGTGAAAAGATTATCGATTGGTGGAAGAAGATGGGTCGCGATCCGCGCCAGAAGCTGCTGATTTTCTCCGACGGCCTCGATGTCGACGCCATCATCGATACCTACCGGCATTTCGAAGGCCGCGTGCGCATGAGCTTCGGCTGGGGCACCAACCTGACCAACGATTTTTCCGGCTGCGCGCCGACCGAAATTTCCGGCCTCAACCCGATCTCCATCGTCTGCAAGGTCAGCGACGCCAACGGCCGCCCGGCGGTGAAGCTCTCCGACAATCCGCAGAAGGCGACCGGCGAACCGGCAGAGGTCGAGCGCTATCTGAAATTCTTCGGCGCCGAAGACAGGATCGATCAGACCGTTCTGGTGTAGGTCCGCGACGAGGCGCCGCCCTCCCGTGGCGCATTGCCATGTCCCGCCATCGCATCCTCGATCGACCAGCCGAATCGCCAGGCGTCGAACATCGAGTACCATTCCTGGAAATCGGCAATCGGCAGGACATCCGGTTTCGACATCGGATTGTCGTCCAGGCTGCGGCCGCGCGCGCGGTCCCGCACGCCACGCTCCTGCATCTCCAGCAGATTCTCGAACATTATCACCCCCCGGGTCCTATCCGATAGCTTTATGCAAGCATGCTAATAAAGCATTGTCGAGTCCGGATTCGATAATTCGGGTTTTTCACAGGATTAGCCCCAATGCGCTAATTCAGGGGTGACCGGCCCCGGTACCATCCCATGTCGGTCAGACAAGGGAGCTTGCTGGCGCCTGAAAGCCGCTCGGGCGTTTCGGCATCATGCTCCACAAACACCTTGTGACGGGGAGGCTCGGCTTCCTGGCTGGGGTCCGCCGCCAAGCCTCCCGGCTGGCCGACCTTGAACAAGCCGGCAGCGCCGACACGTTGCCGCGTTCCGGCCGGTGCGATCCAACCAAGATGTCATCGATGGCTAACGGCCGGTTAATATCCACCGGACCTGTTCCGATCCAGTGCATCCTGCATCGTCGGCCGGCTGCATCCCTCGGCTTTTCAGGCCGCCAGTCTGCGAAACCGGGTTCTGATCCGGTCGAGGTAATAGTGGCCGGGAGACGGCGCTGCCGTCATCGCATGGACTTCCGAGGAGGGAACGCCCGCAAACAGACGCTCCTCGCCATTCTTGAAACAAATCCTGAGCCGCCCGTCGTCCTGGCTGAAATAGACGGATTTGATGATCTTCGACTTTACCGAAAGTTCTTCCATCTGTTTTACCTCTGTTTTTTGGTTTGGCAGAACCTAAACCCAAACGTGCAAAGACACGGTGAAGCCGCATGGTAAAAAATCAGGAATCTTGCGAGAGTCGTCACCTTACGGGTTCGCCTTCCCTGCACAAACTTGGTGGAATAGACTCGGGCGTTTGACAGCGTGATCTTTTAATGACGATATCTTCGATCCAGAGGCGAGGGATGGCAGGGGTGCAATGCTAGGTGAAACGATTTCCTTTATAAGACGTAATCTGTCTTTTGCGTGTGTTTTTGTTGCAATCGGTTGCGCGGTCGTCGCTTTTGAGGATTACAGCGGTCGAGGCGGCAGTAGTTCGACGCGGTATTTTATTGTTCTCTATTTTGGATATTGCGTTCAGAGTGCAATATTAAATGGAGACGGGAAAGTATTAGGCCTCAACAGCGGAGGCATGGGCGGCATCGGTGGCTACATCTGGAAAAACCTGCTCATCATGCTCGCCGTGATGGGAGTCGGGGTCGGCCTCCCCATCGCATTGGGTGCCGCGTCCTTTTCGAGGGACGTATTCCTGCTCCTATGCCTTGCGGTGATTGCAATCGTCTATCCGCTGCTCCTTGCCCTTGTCGGAACTTGGCCCACTGCCGGAATTGCGGGTTCGAAGAGCGGGCTTGCCGATGCTTTGAGCAGGGGACGATATGGTTTAGTTCCGACCTTTCTGCGCCTGTTTGCCGGTCTTGTTCTTCCCTTCGTTGCTGCCTTCATATTGATAACGGCAGCGGCATCGATGTCATACGAAGCCGATAGTGTCTTTCAGGGTGGAAAACTAAACCTGATCGCTTTGGTGGTGATGGTGATTTCTCAATCCGCGTCGACATTTGGAATATGCTATGTTTCGATTGTTCTGGCTCGCAAATTCCAGATTTCCGAAGGCGGGCTCCGAGGGGGTGCCGTCTCAGCGACAAACGAGATCTCGGAAATATTCCGATAGCTATCCATAACGGTGATCACGTTGGATCGTTCTTGGCAGGCAATTCAGCAGCCGGGCGGCCCCGTTAGAAAAAGTTTCGGGTTCTGTCCCGCAAGTTGGAGCCTTATAGTTTCTTTCCTGGGGCTTCGATCGCACCGCGTCTCCCTCGTCCAGGGCGACAAAGGCGAGCACAAGCTCTCCTGGTCCCGCTGATCAGGCCAAGGGCGCTCCGCTTCCGGCGGGCGCCTCTATTCGATCACGTAGCCCAGCGCGCGATAACCCACTCGCCGCTTCGCGGCCATCCGGGCCAGAACGGGAACAGCGTTATCGACATAATCAACGACCAGGACGTCTCTCTTGCCATCGTGCTGGCGATGAAGACGGCCGACATACTGCGCCAAAGTCCCCTTCCAGGCGATCGGCATCGTCAAGAACAATGTGTCGAGCCGAGCATCGTCGAATCCTTCACCGATATAGCGGCCCGTCGCAAGGATCAGGCGTTCTACATCGTCAGGGACATTCAATGCCGTCTGGGCTTGCTTGCGGTCTTTCGCCGACATGCCGCCACGTAGCACCACGAGATTTTTCACGAAAGGCGAGAATCTATCGTGAAGATAATCGAGGTGGTCCTTCCGCTCTGTGAGGACGATGGGCGAACGCTTAGCTTCAAGCGCTTTCAGTACGTCGTCGAATATAAGGCCATTTCGGCCGTGGTCCTGAGCAAGGGCCGCATAGATTGCGGGCATTGACGGTCGTTCGATCGAGGCCAGAGACGCCGGCAACTCAAACTTTGTCGAACGGTCGCGGGCACGATGACGAATGCCGCGCTCGGCAGCTTGAACTCTTGCATCCACCCGATGGCGAACGGGGCCGCATTGCATGAAGATGATGGGATGATGCCCGTCCTTTCGGGCAACGGTCGCAGACAAGCCAACGACGTATCGGGCTTTGGATCGCCGAGCGACAAGCTCAAAGCTTGCAGCGGACAGATGGTGACATTCATCGACAATCAGATGGCCGTAATCGCCGACGATATCGGCGACCTCTCCATTGCGGACCAAACTCTGGATCAGCGCGACATCGATAACGCCCGTCGGCCTTCTTTTTCCACCCCCGATAATGCCGATCTGTTTTGGGTCAATGGTCAGAAAGGAACTCAGGCGCTCCACCCATTGCGTAAGGAGTTCCCGGCGATGAACGAGAATCAACGCGTTGCGATTCCTATGGGCAATGAGGGCGGCTGCGACGACGGTCTTGCCAAAGGCTGTCGTCGCTGCGAGCACACCATTGTCATGGGCGACAAGAGCGTCAAAGGCCCGCGATTGCGGCAGGCGCAATTCCCCTCGGCACGAAACGTCGGCAGGTAGAGCGCTTCCATTTTCGCGATGATCCTCCAAATTGGCGGTCGCGCCGTGGTCCTTGATGAGTTCAATTGCCTCGTTGAAACAACCTCGCGGCAATGCGATATGCTGCGAATGAAGCTCGGCACATGAGATGATTCGCGGCTTGCCGAATGTCGGCAGGCGCATGGCCTGCGCGCGATAGAATTCCGGGTTCTGGAATGCCGCCAGACGCACGAACTGCGCTATCAGGGCCGGCGGAAGCGCCGTCCTGTCAATGTACATCTGATCCGCGACCACGACGCTTATGCTTTGCGGTATCGTCGCGCCTATTCGCGGGGTCTCGCTGCGGCGTGACGGCAACATCTTCCACGGCTCGTCAGCATGTTCGTCATCGACCGGCATCCGGACGCCCAAGACCCGTCCCGACAATTCAGCTTCGTCGGCGATTCTGAAGACTGTGTCCGCTGATAGCCTGGGCAAAGACGACAGGTATGCCCACTGGTCATCGTAGGGTCGCAAGTCGTCGTCGACAAAAACGCTGTTGCCGTTCTCGCGAGCTTTCCTTTGTAAGGGGAGCGCGATCAGATTACCGAAGCCGCCAAGCGGCATCGTGTCCTGATTGGGAAAGAAACGATCATAAGACGTGAAGCCGATCTCGGGACGGTTCTCCATCGTCTCGGTGATCAGGGCCGCGCCGAGTTGCCGGGCGATCCTGGCCGGAACAGGCTCAGAGAAGAATATCCAGACATGGCCGCCGTTCCCCGATCTCGACCGTTCAAGGGCTGCCGGAATTCCTTTGACACGACAGGTGGCCAGCAATGCTCTGGTGTCATCCGCCCAGCTCTCCTTGTCGAAGTCAGCCGCGAGGAACCAGCATGTTTCGTCCTGCAGCAAGGGATACACCCCGGCAACAAAGTCGCCCGAGTGGGCGTTGCCGCCGCGAAGATGCTTTTCGATAATGTCTGCGGAAGGGGAGATGAAAGCCTGATGCAGGCATTCCCCACATTTGACTTTCGGCTTGCCGCAGATCCCTTTCGTCCACTCGTTGGAACAGGCCGGCGAATACCCGGAGCGTCCATCCTTTTTGTTTTCCCATCGAACCGGAAAGACATCGGGACGCCCAGCGAACAGACGCCGGAACAGGTCAATTTTGTCCGCCGACGGCGAACTGCTGGTAACAGGGGCATCGGCAAAAGACTGCCTCTGGACTTCGGCGGAACTATCGGAGATCAGCTGTTGCTCAAGGGCTTCTAACTCGCGCTCAAGCTCCATCCGTTCTTCATTCAGATCGGTTAATCGTCGCCGAATGCGCGCGATTTCCCCCGGAGCATCATCCTTGTCCACCGACTTTGCAGCTTTCGCCTAAATGTTCGTGCAGGTCAGCATAGGCCAAAGACACACCCATTTTAAGACGGACTATGCATCACGATGTCCTGAAGCCGTCCGGAATTAAGCGCCGCAGAACCCGCCAAAAACCAGCGGAAACCAAACCCTGCTGAGCGACGTTGCATTAATCCCGCTCTCTACAGAATGTCGAGTTCGGCGCGGCCTGGAAGAAAATCGTCCGCGAGGCGCAGCGCAAATATCTCTCGATCAAGCTGGACGATCGCAGCTCCTCTCGTCGCAACGGCGACCAACGCCGCTACAGCACCAGCCTGATGAAAGTCAGAGCGATTTCGCCACAGTCGCCAGCGGAAGGAAAAGCTGCAACGGTTTCGCTTCGAAAGCGATGAATCCGAAATGGCGATAGAATGCGGCGGCTTGTTCGTCTTTCGCATCAACGGCCAGCGCAAAAACGCCCAATTCCGAACGCAGGGCACGACTGGCCGCGTCCCATAGCAGGGCTGCGCCGAGCCTTCGGCCTTGAAAGTCCTTGTCGATCGCCAGCCGTCCGACACGGGCAACGGGGATGACCGGATAAGGCGGAAGGCGGCGGGCCTTGTCGTCTGGAATATCTTTCAACGCCACGTCCCCGGCCGAAATTGTATAATATCCGGCGATACGGGCGGAACCTTCCGGACAGGCGACGTAGCAAAGCGCCGCGCGGCGTTTGATATCCTGCCCCGCCTGTTCCCTCAAATACCGGTCCAGCACGAAAATACCGCAGGCGAAATTCCTGCGGTCATGACCGGAGTTCAAGGCTTCGATCGTAAATTGCACCGTCACCGCGCCTTCAAGATCAAGGCGTCATGGGCCGCCCTGGCGCGTTTCAGGGCATCGGTCGGCTCCGGCGGGTCGAGCAGCATATCGACAAAACGCGCCTGGCCTTCGATCGACAGACGGATAAGCTGGGTTTCCTCGATCGTTCGCCGCGCCGCATCCTGTGCCGCCGAGACGACGAAATCGCTCAGGCTGCGGCCCTCCATCTCGGCGGCGCGCTTGACGATTGCCAATGCTTCGGGACTGATGCGCGCTTCCAGTCGGGTCGTGCGGGTAGTTTGCTGTGGCATAATTTTGTCTCCTTGTTTAATTGTACGGTAAAATACCGGACAAGCAAGGATAAACCACGGTGTCGTTCGTTGCGGCCTTCGTTCCCGGCATAAGATGGCACGGATGCCCACAAGGCTGCGCCGGCCAGTGCCGGAGAGGAACGGCTTCTCCCAATCGATCGCATGGATGCGGAAATTGACGTTCGCATTTCGATGCGAAACGGCTTTGCCAAACGACTTCGGATCGTGAGGAGACATGTGATGCGAAAATGCATCATGGCGGACAGGGTGGGATTCGAACCCACGGTACGCTTTCACGTACACACGCGTTCCAGGCGTGCGCCTTAAACCACTCGGCCACCTGTCCTTTTTTGGCGTTCGCGCCCGGAGAGGAGCAAATCGTCGGAACGGCGCGATATATACCGATGAATTTTTGTCGATCAACCGAAATCTAACAGTTTTTTGACTTCTTCCGATAAAACTCGCCTCCGCCCGTCCATTGTGCTTCACCTCAGCGATGACTATGTAATTCTCAGGGTGGAGAATGGCGCGGCCGGCCGGGATTGTCCGGCATATCGAAGCGTCGGAGGAATTGATGCGTTTCCTGTTGCGTCTGGCGAGTCTTGTCGCGCTTGCGGCGGCCGTTATTGCCGGGACCATCGATTCGATCCAATCGGTTGCGGCCTCCGCCGTGGTGATGACGCCGATCTCCGATGCCTGGCAGGATGTCAGCCCGACAACCCTGACCTCGCTGCAATCCTCCCTTTCCTATTATATCCATCCACGTTTCTACACCTTCATCTTCCAATGGCTGATGCTCCAGCCGGCCTTTGCGGTTTTCCTGGTGATCGCGCTGCTTCTCTGGATGATCGGCTATAAGAAGCCGCCGGTGGCCGGTCGTTTCACGGCATAGGGGTCGCTTTATCGCATAGGGAAGCGGGTTTTGCCGCCGCGGCCCGGCCGGGATCCGATCGGCCGCCGGTGTTTCCATAAGCCCGACAGGCCGTCGGATTGGCTGGAAATTTTGCATCCCGGCGGCGGAAATGTCTAAAAATCAGCCCCGGGGAATGGATTTTCGGCAATCCCTGCAAATCTTTACCGCCTGAAAAATTTCTGGTGAATTTTTCCGTGAGCCATGCAAGGATGCGCGCAGCCAGGCCTCCGGGGGGAGGTCGGTGGTTCCGCAGACATGTCCGAAAAGGGCTTGCGGGAGGACCCCTAACGAATAGCAACAACAGGGCTGCACAATGAAAAAATCCCTTCTCACTCTCCTTGCCGTGGCTGCCATGTCGACGACGGCGCTTGCCGCCGATGTCAAGCCGGCGCTGGTTTACGGCACCGGCGGGAAGTTCGATAAGTCTTTCAACGAAGCGGCCTATAACGGCGCCGAAAAATTCAAGGCCGAGACCGGCATCGCCTATCGCGACTTCGAGCCGACGGGCGACACACAGGGCGAACAGGCCATCCGCAACTTCGCAAGCCGCGGTTTCAATCCGGTGGTTGCCGTATCCTTCGCCTGGACTTCGGCGATCGAGAAGGTCGCGGCCGAATTCCCGGATACCAAGTTCATCATCGTCGACTCCGTCGTCGACAAGCCGAACGTCCGCTCGGTGGTCTACAAGGAAGAAGAAGGCTCCTACCTCGTCGGCATTCTCGCCGGCATGGCATCCAAGACCGGTAAGGTCGGCTTCGTCGGCGGCATGGATATTCCGCTGATCCGCAAGTTCGAATGCGGTTACGAGCAGGGTGCGCGCGCTGCCAAGGCCGATGTCGAAGTTTTCCAGAACATGACCGGCACCACGGGTGCAGCCTGGAATGACCCGGTTCGCGGCGGCGAACTCACCAAGAACCAGATCGACCAGGGCGCCGACGTCATTTACGCGGCAGCCGGCGCCACCGGCCTCGGCGTTCTGCAGACCGCCGCCGACAACAAGAAGCTGTCGATCGGCGTCGATTCCAACCAGAACCATCTGCATCCGGGTTCGGTCCTGACCTCGATGGTCAAGCGCGTCGACCTCGCCGTCTACAACGCCTATAGCGACACCAAGAACGACAAGTTCACCGGTGGCGTCCAGGCGCTCGGCGTCAAGGAAGATGGTGTCGGTGCTGCGATCGACGACAACAACAAGTCGCTGATCACGCCGGAAATGCAGGCCGCCGTCGACAAGGCCAAGGCCGACATCATCGCAGGAACCATCAAGGTTCACGATTACACCTCGGACAATGCTTGCCCGAAGTGATCCGCGCCCTGATGTAATCGACGATTGAGATCGGGCGTATGGCGGAGGGGATTTTCGCCATACGCCCTTTTCTTATTTGGAGCCTGCCGTGACAGATAAGCCCGCTATCGAGCTTGTCGGCATCGATAAGAAATTCGGTGCCGTCCATGCCAACAAGGACATCAACCTTACCGTTGCCAAGGGGACGATCCACGGCATCATCGGCGAAAACGGCGCCGGCAAATCGACGCTGATGTCGATCATCTATGGTTTTTACCATGCCGACAGCGGCGAGATCCGCGTCAACGGCAATCCGGTCACCATCCGTGACAGCCAGGCGGCGATCGCCACCGGCATCGGCATGGTGCACCAGCATTTCATGCTGGTCGATAATTTCACCGTGCTCGAGAACATCATGCTCGGCGCCGAAGGCGGCATGCTGCTGGCGAGAGGCGTGGCCTCGGCCCGTGCCGAACTCAAGCGGCTGGAAACGGAATACGGCCTCGAGGTCGATCCGGACGCGCTGATCGAAGAGCTTCCGGTCGGCCTGCAGCAGCGCGTCGAAATTCTGAAAGCCATGTATCGCGGCGCCGAGATCCTGATCCTCGACGAGCCCACAGGCGTGTTGACGCCTGCTGAAGCCGATCACCTTTTCCGCATCCTCAAGGTGCTGCGTGACCAGGGCAAGACGATCATCCTCATCACCCACAAGCTGCGCGAGATCATGGCGATCACCGACACGGTATCGGTCATGCGCCGCGGCGAAATGGTCGCGACCCGCAAGACGGCGGAAACGACGGTGGAGGAGCTTGCCGAGCTAATGGTCGGCCGCCGGGTGCTGCTGCGCGTGCAGAAGGGTGAAGCCAACCCGGGCGCCGCGGTGCTCTCCGTCCGCAATCTCACCGTCAAGGACAATCGCGGCGTCACCATGGTCGACAATGTCTCCTTCGACGTGCGCGCCGGCGAGATCGTCGGCATTGCCGGTGTCGCCGGCAACGGCCAGTCCGAATTGCTGGAGGCGATTGCCGGCATCCGCAAGCCCGCCTCCGGCGAAATCCTTCTCGACGGCCAGACGATCGACAAGGCAGATCCCGCCCGCCTGCGCGAACTCGGCCTTGCCCATATTCCCGAGGACCGCCACCATATGGGGCTGGTTCTGAAGTTCGAGGAATATGAAAATTCGGTGCTCGGCTACCATCGCCGCCCGGGCTACAGCCGCGGCCCGTTGCTCGATCTTGAAGCGATCCGCAAGGATGCGATGGAGAAGATCGAAAAATACGACATCCGCCCGCCGAACCCGCGGCTGAAAACGGCGAATTTCTCCGGCGGCAACCAGCAGAAGATCGTTGTCGCCCGCGAAATCGAACGCGATCCGAAGATGCTGATCATCGGCCAGCCGACCCGCGGCGTCGATATCGGCGCCATCGAATTCATCCACCGCCGGATCATCGAAATGCGCGACGCCGGCAAGGCGATCCTGCTCGTCTCCGTGGAACTCGATGAAATCCGCTCCCTTTCAGACCGTATCCTTGTCATGTTCGCCGGCCACGTCGTCGGCGAGAAGACGCCCGATGCCGGTGAACAGACCCTCGGCCTGATGATGGCCGGCATTGCCGCGTGAGGCCTTTATGAGCACTGCTTCCGTTCCGCTACCAAACTGGATCAATTACGGTCTGATCCCGCTTTTGAACTTGGTCGTCGCTTTCCTGATCTCGGGCTTCGTCGTCTGGCTGATCGGCGAAAGCCCGCTTGCCGCCCTCTCGCTGCTGATCGAAGGCGCCTTCGGCAGCGGCGAAGGCATAGGCTTCACGCTCTATTACGCGACCAGTTTCATCTTCACCGGCCTGTCTGTCGCCGTCGCCATCCATGCCGGCCTCTTCAACATCGGCTCGGAAGGTCAGGCCTATATTGGCGGGCTTGGCTGTGCGCTGGTGGCGCTGGCGCTCGATCGTTACGTGCCGTGGTACGTGACGATGCCGATCGCCGTTATCGGCGCCGGCCTGTTCGGTGCCGCCTGGGCCTTCATTCCTGCGTTCCTGCAGGCCAAGCGCGGCAGCCATATCGTCATCACGACGATCATGTTCAATTACATCGCAGCTGCCCTCATGGTCTATCTGCTGGTGCATGTGCTGATCGTGCCGGGCAAAATGGCGCCGGAAACCCGCACCTTCCTCGAAGGCGGACAGCTTCCGAAGCTCGGCTGGGTCATGACGATGTTCGGAGCCAAACTGGGCGCTGCCCCGTTCAACGTCTCCTTCATCATCGCGCTGTTCGCCGCCTGGTTCGTCTGGGTGCTGGTGTGGCGCAGCAAGCTCGGCTTTGATATGCGCACGCTGGGCATGAGCCCGACAGCCGCCGACTATGCCGGCACGCCCCATGCGCGCACCATCATCATCGCCATGCTGCTCTCTGGCGCGCTCGCCGGCATGATGGCGCTCAATCCGGTCATGGGCTCGTCGGCCCGTCTGCAGGTGGAGTTCGTCGGTGGCGCGGGCTTCGTCGGCATCGCCGTGTCGCTGATGGGACGAAACCATCCGCTCGGCATTATCTTCGCTGCGATCCTTTTCGGCGTCCTCTATCAGGGCGGTGACTGGATCTCCTTCGAAATGCCCAACATCACCCGCGAGATGATCCTCGTCATTCAGGGGCTGGTGATTCTGTTTGCCGGCGCGCTTGAATATATGTTCCGCCCGGCAATGGTGCACATCTACCAGCAGTTCAAGCGAGCCTGAGGAGCGGACGATGGAATATTATGAAATTTTCATCAGCGTTCTGAGCTCGACGATCCGGCTCTCCATTCCGCTGATCTTCACCGCACTTGCCGGCCTGTTTTCCGAACGCGCCGGCATCTTCGATATCGGTCTCGAAGGCAAGATGCTTGGCTCGGCCTTCGCCGCCGCCTGTGTGGCCTATCTCACGGGCTCGGCCTGGGCAGGCCTTGGCGCCGGCGTGGTCTGCTCCGTGGCGCTCAGCCTCGTGCATGGCTTTGCCTCGATCACCAATCGCGGCAACCAGATCATCTCGGGTGTGGCGATCAATTTCTTCATCGCCGGCATCACCATCGTGCTCGGTCAGGCCTGGTTCGGCCAGGGCGGGCGCTCGCCGCAGCTGCCGGCGGATGCGCGCTTCGCACCGATCATCCTGCCGGGCGCCGATGTCGCCCGCGACATACCGATCGTCGGCCCGCTCTACGCCAACGTCATATCGGGCAACAATATCCTCACCTATCTCGCCTTCCTCGCCGTGCCCTTCTCCTGGTGGGTTCTGTACCGCACGCGCTTCGGCCTCAGGCTGCGCGCTGTCGGCGAAAATCCGGGCGCGGTCGATACGGCCGGCATTTCGGTCGCCTGGCTGCGCTACCGTGCCGTCATGTGCGCCGGTATCCTCTGCGGCTTTGCCGGTACCTATCTGGCAATCGCCCAGTCCGCTGCCTTCATCAAGGACATGTCGGCCGGCAAGGGTTATATCGCGCTCGCCGCCCTCGTCTTCGCCAAGTGGAAGCCGGTGCCTGTGATGTTTGCCTGCCTGCTCTTCGGCTTCCTCGATGCGCTGGCGAACTTCATGCAGGGCAAGCAAGTGCCGCTGATCGGCGAAGTGCCGGTTCAGGTCTTCCAGGCGCTGCCCTATATCCTCACCTGCATCCTGCTTGCCGGCTTCATCGGCGTCGCGATCCCGCCGAAGGCCGGCGGCGTGCCCTATACGAAGGAGCGTTGATATGTCTCACGATCTGTTCGAGGCCGCACGCGGCGCCATGGCCTTTGCCCATGCGCCCTATTCGAAATTCCCCGTCGGCGCGGCGATCCGCGCCGAGGACGGCAGGGTCTATACCGGCGCCAACATCGAGAACCTTTCCTTTCCGCAAGGATGGTGCGCCGAGCCGACGGCGATCAGCGCCATGATCATGGGCGGCGCCAGGAAGATCGTCGAAATGGCCGTCATTGCGGAGAAACTGCCGCTCTGCCCGCCCTGCGGCGGCTGCCGCCAGAAGATCTCCGAATTCGCTTCCAAGGACACGAAGATCTACCTCTGCGATGAGGCGGGCGTAAAGAAGACCATGACGATGGAAGAGCTCCTTCCCTTCAGCTTCGAGACGGAACTCGGATGAAGGCGACGGTCAGCCTGCTCGCCGCACTGCTCGGCGGCATCAAGCCGCGCCACGGCATCGTGCTCGGCTCCGGCCTCGGCTCGCTCGTCGGAGAGCTGGAAGGCGCCGTCCGTGTTCCCTACAAGGATCTGCCGGGCTTTCCCGTCAGTGCCGTTTCCGGCCATGCGGGCGAAGTTGTCGCCGGCCGTCTCGGCGGCGAACCCGTGGCGATGCTCTCCGGCCGGGTGCATTATTACGAAAAGGGCGATGCCAACGCCATGCGCCTGCCGATCGAGGTGTTGAAGGCGCTCGGCGTCGAAGCGCTGATCCTGACCAATTCGGCCGGATCGCTGCGCGACGACCTGCCGCCCGGTTCGGTGATGCGGATTGCCGATCACATCAACTATTCCGGCATGAACCCGCTGATCGGCGAGGAAAGCGACCACCGTTTCGTTGGTATGACCAATGCCTATGATGCCGGCCTCGCCGCGGCGATGCAGAGGGCGGCGGCGAAGCTCAAGATCGAGCTGGCGCAGGGCGTCTATATGTGGTTCTCCGGTCCGAGCTTTGAAACGCCGGCCGAAATCCGCATGGCGCGCATCCTTGGCGCCGATGCCGTCGGCATGTCGACGGTGCCCGAGGTCATCATCGCAAGAATGCTGGGCCTGAGGGTTGCCGCCGCCTCGGTTATCACCAACTATGGCGCAGGCATGACCGGCAATGAGCTCAGCCATGATGAAACCAAGGACATGGCGCCTATCGGCGGCGCCCGTCTCGCCGCCATATTGAAAGAGATGATTGCGGCTGGAACAGGATGATTTTAGGCCGGGTCGGCCTAAAATCTGAATCCTGTTCTAAATTATATAGTTAGAGCATGATGCTGAAAACCGCTCACACTTTTCGGCATCATGCTCCAGAGGAAACGAAGATGAATAGCCATTCCATCCGGGAGACGGCAGCTGTCGCCCTTTCCCTTCTCGACCTCACCAATTTGAAGGATGATTGCACCGAGGCGCAGATCGAGGCGCTCTGCGCCCGTGCACAGACGCCCTACGGCAACAGCGCTGCGATCTGCATCTGGCCGCGCTTCGTCGCTCAGGCCCGCAATATCCTCGGCACCGGCCATGCCGTGCGCATCGCCACCGTCGTCAACTTCCCCTCCGGCGATATGGAAGTGGCCGATGTTGCCGCCGAAACGCGCGAGGCGATTGCCGACGGCGCCGACGACATCGATCTGGTCATCCCTTACCGCAAGCTCATATCAGGCAATGAGAAGGCGGTGACCGACATGGTCAGGGCGGTGCGCGCCGAATGCACCGGCCCGGTCCTGCTGAAGGTCATCATCGAGACCGGCGAGTTGAAGGATGCGGCGTTGATCCGCCGCGCCTCCGAACTCGCCATCGAGGCAGGCGCGGATTTCATCAAGACCTCCACCGGCAAGGTCGCCGTCAACGCCACGCTCGAAGCCGCCGACATCATGATCCGCGCCATTCGCGAAAGTGGACGCAAGGTCGGCTTCAAGCCGGCCGGCGGCATCGGCTCGGTGGCTGATGCCGCACTTTATCTGAGCCTTGCCGAAACCATCATGGCGCCTGACTGGGCGATGCCGTCGACCTTCCGTTTCGGCGCCTCCGGCCTGCTCGACGATATCCTGGCGGTTCTCGGCGGAGCGCAGCCGGCATCTGCTGCGGCGTCGAGCTATTGAGATGATTCCGCAGGAGATCATCCGGCGTAAACGCGATGGGGAGGAACTAGGCCCCGCCGATATCAACTCTTTCATCGCGGCACTCGCTGCCGGCCAATTGTCGGAGGGCCAGATCGGCGCATTCGCCATGGCCGTCTGGTTCAAGGGCATGTCGCGCCAGGAAACCGTCGCCTTGACGCTTGCCATGGCCGACTCCGGCGATCGGCTGCAATGGGCTGACATCGACCGCCCGATCGCCGACAAACATTCGACAGGCGGCGTCGGCGACAATGTTTCGCTGATGCTGGCGCCGATCGCTGCCGCCTGCGGCCTCGCCGTGCCGATGATATCGGGGCGCGGCCTCGGCCATACCGGCGGAACGCTGGATAAGCTCGAATCCATTCCAGGCTATATGATTACCCCGGATGCCGATCTGTTCCACAAGGTCGTAAAAGAGGCGGGATGCGCCATCATCGGCCAGACCGGCACCTTGGCGCCTGCCGACGGCAGGCTTTATGCCGTGCGGGATGTGACCGCCACCGTCGATTCCATTCCCCTCATCACTGCTTCCATCCTCTCGAAGAAACTCGCGGCCGGGCTTCAGACGCTGGTGCTCGACGTCAAGGTCGGCAACGGCGCCTTTATGGCCGACCGCGCCCAGGCCGAGATCCTGGCACGGTCGCTGGTCGAAGTGGCCAATGGAGCAGGCGTAAAGACCTCGGCGCTGATCACCGACATGAACCAGCCGCTCGCCGATAGTGCCGGCAACGCTGTCGAAATGCGCAACTGTCTGGATTTCCTGGCGGGTGGGAAGGCGGATACACGGCTTGCGACCGTCGTTCTTGCCTTCGCCGCCGAAATGCTGGTGAAATCAGCCATTGCCGCCTCGTCTGAGGAAGCTGACGGGATGGCGCGTCAGGCCTTGTCATCGGGGAGGGCGGCTGAAGTCTTCGCGCGCATGGTCTCCATGCTCGGCGGCCCGCCCGACCTCATCGAAAACCCCGACCGATATCTGGCCAGAGCGCCAGTGGAAAAATCTATCCCGGCCGCTCGGTCCGGCTGGCTTGCCGCCTGCGATGCCCGCGGCATCGGCGTCAGCGTCATCGATCTCGGCGGCGGCAGGCGCCATCCCAAAGACCGGATCGACCACCGCGTCGGCTTCTCCGAACTCCTGCCGCTTGGCACGCGCGTCAGTGCGGGCGACCCGATCGCGCTGGTTCATGCCGCCGACGAAGCAGCGGCGGAGAAGGCGGCGGCTGCCCTTGCCGGGCATTACCACATCACTGAGGACCGGCCGGAGCCGACACCGGTGATTACAGGCCTTATCTGACACCTACTGCTTGAGGCTGAGCGAACCGTCGGCGACGGAATAGGAGGCGAGTTTCCGCAGGAAGCTCATGCCGACAAGCGTCGTCGTCAGCGCATCGTCCTTGAGGACGAAGGCTTCGACCTCGCGCACGCGGATACCGCCGATCTCGACCCGGTCGAGCATCACATGCGCCGCCTTCGTCTGACCGTTAGCGGTGTTCACGCCATAGCGGAAATCGAGCTGGTTGGCCGTGTAGCCGAGCCGGCGGGCAAGCGTCTCGTTGAGCGCCACATAGGTGGCGCCGGTATCGATCAGGCCTTGCACCGTTTTGCCGTTGATCTTGAAGCTGCCGGTATAGTGGCCCTGCGCATCCGCCTGTAGACGGATCGCGTTGCTGCCGGAAACCGGCGCGGGTGCGGCGGGCTTGTTGCTTTCAGGCGATACGTAATTGGCGGAAAGAGCGTCGGCGGGCTGCTGGCCGGTGCTTCCGAAGAAGGAAGGCGCCTGTGCGGCCAGCACCGCGGCGATGCTGGCGAATATGACGGTACGCACGAGCATGAAACAGAAATCCTTCCTGTTAAACCCGGCTTCATGCAGGGCCTCATGCTTCAAGCTTGCTAAACCTCAAATCCTGATAAGTTGCTAATATCCATACAAAAAGGCCCGGAACGAAGCATCCGGGCCTTTTAAACTCTTTCGATTTGGTAAAGGAAGGCTGAAGCTATTTGGTGCCGTACATGCGGTCGCCGGCATCGCCGAGGCCGGGCACGATATAGCCCTTCTCATTGAGATGGCTGTCGATCGATGCGGTGAAAACGGGAACATCGGGATGGGCAGCGCGGAAGTTGCGGATGCCTTCCGGGGCGGCGAGCAGGCAGAGGAAGCGGATATTGTGAGCGCCGCGTTCCTTGAGCTTGTCGATCGCCGCGATCGACGAATTGCCGGTCGCCAGCATCGGGTCGACGACGATGATCAGGCGCTCGGCCACATCCTCCGGCGCCTTGAAGTAATATTCGACCGGCTGCAGCGTCTCGTGGTCGCGGTAGACGCCGATATGGGAGACGCGGGCGGAGGGCACGAGATCGAGCATGCCTTCGAGCAGCCCGTTGCCGGCGCGCAGGATCGAGGCGAAGACCAGCTTCTTGCCCTCGAGGATCGGCGATTCCATCGTCTGCAGCGGCGTCTCGATCGTTTCCATCGTCAGTTCGAGATCGCGGGTCACCTCGTAACAGAGAAGCGTGGAGATTTCGCGCAGCAGCCGCCGGAAACTTCCCGTCGATGTCTCCTTGCGCCGCATGATGGTGAGTTTGTGCTGCACCAGCGGGTGATCGATGACCGTGACGCCGTCCATGGGGAAGCCTTTCATTCTTTCTATCGAATGTTTCTTTCACGGAAATCGGCCCGACTGCAAGAGTAGAGGCCAATCTTCCCCAGCCTCTCGCCCTTAAATCCGGGCAAGCAGGGTCTTGCGTGTCTCTTCGTCGACGAAGGCCGCCTCGATCGCCGTGCGCGTCATGGCATCGATCTCGGCGTCGCTGAAGCCGAAAGCCCCGGCGGCAAGTTCGTATTCCCGCTCCAGCGAGGTATGAAAGAAAGGCGGATCGTCCGAGCTGATCGTCACCCTGACGCCCGCTTCCTTCAGCCGGCGCAGCGGATGGGAGGCGAAATCGGCAAAGACCCCGAGCGCGATATTGGAGCCCGGGCAGACCTCGAGCACGGTGCCGAGATCGGCAAGCCGCTTCACCAGATCGCGATCCTCGACGGCGCGCACGCCATGGCCGATGCGCGAGGGACGCACGGCATCGAGCGCATCGGTAACGCTGAAGGCGCCGCAGACCTCGCCGGCATGGATCGTCAGCCCCAGGCCGGCATCGCGGGCGATATCGAAGGCGCGCGCATAGTCGGCGACGCGACCCATACGCTCCTCGCCGGCAAGGTTGAAGCCTGTTATCAGAGGATTGCCGGCCCTGGCCGCGTATTCGGCGGCGCCGATCACACTCTCCGGACCGAAGTGCCGCTCGCCGGTGACGATCAGCCGGGCCTCGATGCCGCTCTTTTCCCTGGCCCGCCGGATGCCCTCGCAGACGCCTGATATATAGGCGTCGGCACCGAGCCCGATGCGTTTGCCGTGGTCGGGCGAAACGATCAGTTCGCTGTAGATCGTATTGATGCCGGCGAGTTCGTCGAGATAGGTTTCGGTCAGAAGCGCATAGTCCTCCTCGGTCCGGTAGACCTCGGAAACCTTGTCGTAACATTCGAGGAAGCTTGCGAAATCACGCCAGACATAGGCGCCGCCGCGAAGCTCACCGCTGATGTCGACGCCGTATTTGCGCGCCTGCGCCTCGGTCAGAGCGGGAGGTGCCGCACCCTCCAGATGGCAGTGCAGTTCGACCTTCTTCAGATGCGATGTCACAGAAAACTCCTTCCATGCGACCCGGCCGGAATGCCGAGATGGCGCGCGACGCTTTCGCCGATATCGGCATAGCTGCGGCGCACGCCGATGGAACGCGACCGGATGCCGGGGCCATAAGCGATGACAGGCACACGCTCGCGCGTATGGTCCGTGCCGCGCCAGGTCGGGTCGCAGCCGTGGTCGGCGGTGAGCACGACGAGATCGCCCGGCTTCAGTTTCTTGTGGACTTCGCCCAGGCGTGCGTCGAAGGCTTCGAGTGCGGCGGCATATCCCGGCACGTCGCGGCGATGGCCGTACATCATGTCGAAATCGACGAAATTGGTGAAGACGAGATCGCCGTCCGCAGCCTCGTCGATGGTGGAAAGCGTCGCATCCATCAGCGCCTCGTTGCCGTTCGCTTTGATGACCCTTGATATGCCCTGATGCGCGAAGATGTCGCCGATCTTTCCCACAGCATGCACATGCCGGCCGTTTTCGATAAGCCGGTCGAGCAGCGTCGGCTCCGGCGGCAGCACGGAGAAGTCGCGACGGTTTCCGGTGCGCTGGAAGGTAGAGGCGGACTGACCGACGAAGGGCCGGGCGATGACGCGGCCGATATTGTAGCGATCGAGCATCCCTCGGGCCAAACGGCAGAAGGCGAGCAGACGATCGAGGCCGAAATGCACTTCGTGCGCCGCGACCTGGAAGACCGAATCCGATGAGGTGTAGCAGATCGGCTTGCCGGTGCGGATATGCTCCTCGCCGAGCCGAGCGATGATCTCGGTTCCCGAGGCATGGCAGTTGCCGAGAATGCCGGGCACGCCGGCCTCTTTGCACAGCGCTTCCAGCAGTTCCGGCGGAAAGGCGTCACCCTCTGTCGGGAAATAACCCCAATCGAAACTGACGGGTGTTCCCGCGATCTCCCAATGGCCTGACGGCGTATCCTTGCCGCGGGAGATTTCGCTGGCGGCGCCATAAATACCGTAGACCTTCTCGGGAACCGGCATGCCGGCCGGAAACCGCCCGGAGGCCGATCGCGCGATCTGCATCAGCCCGAGTTCCGACAGGTTGGGCAGGGAAAGCGGCCCCTCACGCAATCCGGCGCGGTCTGCGGCGCCGGCTGCGCAGAACTCGGCGATATGGCCGAGCGTATCGGCGCCCTCGTCGCCGTAGGCCGCCGCATCCGGCGCTCCGCCGACGCCGAAAGAATCCAGAACGAAAAGAAAGACACGCGCCATTTAACACCCGAAAGAGTCGATCGTCGGCCTCCGGGACATCGGAAGCAGCTGGCGCTCAGGCATATAATGCTGCGGCCGGCTTGGCAAATTCGAGGGAGAGAGGAAAGGGCTGTCAGCAGTCGCCGCAGGGGATCGAGTCGCCCTGCCGCTGGCGGTAGAAGTAACTGCGGCTGATGGTGATCGTGCGCATGCCATCCGGCATGAAGTTCGGCGCAAACAGGAACATCGTATAGGGGATGCTGAGCTCGGTGCGAACCAGGAAGCTGTTTGCCGTCTTCATATCGGACGGCACGTCGGACACGGCGGTGTTCTTGGCATAGGGCGCCGTGCCGTCCTGTGCCCAGGACCACAGCACCTTCGCATTGGCGCCGGCGTCGACGGTAATGCCGGTGATCTTCAATGTCAGCGACGTCGCGTTGTAGGGCACGAAGATCGCGGTTGCCACCGAGGGCATCTGCGCAAGCGCGCTCTTGGTGACGGATTGCTGCTGGGTGACGAGGTCGGCGATCGAACCTGCGGCGCGTGTTACGCGCTTGCTGACGCTGAGGCCGACGGTGATCTCGAAAGCGCCGATATAGAGCATGACGAGCACGGGAAAGAGGATCGCGAATTCGATCGCCCCGGCGCCCTTGCGGTCTCGGATGAGCCGCCGCGCCGACAATGCCAGTCTGGTGAACGGGTTGCGCAAGGCCATCATGGATACTGCTCGTTCTGGAAGGCCGCGGTCGCGACGATCAGATACTGCCTCGGCATCGAGCCGTCGGAGGGACGTATCGTCGTGATATAAGGCCGGACCAGGTCCGCGGTGATTTCCCAGCGGTAATAGGCGCGGACCATGTTGACGGTGCCGGCACCGCCCGGTGCATATTTGAAGGCTGCCGTGTTGATGTCGGCATATCTGTCGGTGGAAAGTTTGGGGATTGTCGTTGGAATGGCCGAAAAGCTGCTGAAGGTCTGCACATCCAGGTAGAGTTTGCTCGGCGTGGCGACTTCGCTCGCCGAGCAGCGGATCAGGATCGAGATCTCGTCGCAGAAAGCCTGGCGGAATTGCGCCTGGTTCATATCGGTCGTGCGGCCGAGATTATAGGTAATTTGCCCGGTTCGCATCTTGCGGCTCATCGTATCGACGGCGTTAGAGACGAGTTCCTCGGCAGCAAAGGCGACGAAGGTTTCGAGGATTGCGAAAATCACCAGGAAATAGGGAATGGCGAGCAAGGCGAATTCGATCGCCGCAGCACCATCCCGCGAGCGGGCGAGAGCGCGAAACCGTAGAAAACGGAAATGCTCTAGGGAGTGCGCCTTATCCGTCTTCTGATCAATTACCGTCATAGCCTGGACCCGAGCGACATTCTCTGTCCGTCACACTAGGGTCCGTTCGTTGATTTTCCGTTTCAGTCTGACACGACGATTTTAACGAATGGCCGAAGAACTGAGGCAAGCCAATCAGGGCGAGGCGGCAGCGGTGGCCGCCTGCTGCGCATGCTGCTCGCAGTTCGGCGTGCAGGACAGCACGGAGCGTTCGGTCTGCCGGTAGACCCGCACCGTGTTACCCTCGTCGATCGACACCAGGATGCGCTCATCGAGGATCGCATTGCCATCGGCATCGAGCAGCACCAGATTGGTGGTGCCGAAGCTGCGTCCGGTCAGCACGATGGTCTTGGCGTCGGCGACGGTCGCATCGGCGACCTTGGCATTGCCGACGATGACCTTGCTGACCGGGCGGTCGAGCTTCAATACGCGCGCGTGATCCATATAGACGCGCAGCATGTCATCGTCTGCGGCCGCGGAAATTCCCGAAACACCGAAAACGGCGATCATGCCGGCAAAGAAAATGGTTTTGCCGCTCGATGACATTTGGTCCTCTTTCACGATCACAGCGCAATATCCGCATAGAATGGAAAAAAATGGTGAATGAAGCCTTAAGCACGATACCGTGTTCCGGAATGAGGCGTGATGATCCGATTTGGTACGGCCTCGGGCAGCGCACGCATCGGTTGGAAACGAGTTTTGTGCTATTTTCGGATGAATGCGGCGGTTATATCAGGAATATCGTTAAATATTGAAGCAAGCATGTAAGAAAATACTTACTGTACAAGGGCCTATTGTTCGGTTCAGATCTCGTTAACTCTTTTCCTTAAGCCGATGGAAACGGCCATTCGCTAGGTTGCAGTCATCCGATCAACGGCAACAGTTGGCGGACGTGCTGAACATCAACTGGAGTTAGGAGTTACCATGACCAAGCTTTTTAGCCGTTTTCTGAAGGACGAATCCGGCGCGACCGCAATCGAATACGGCCTGATCGCCGCCCTCATTTCCGTGGCGCTCATCACCGGCGCAACGAGCCTTGGCGGCAAGATCGGCAACGTGTTTACCGGCTTGAGCAACAAGATGGACACCTCGGTCACCGCGAGCGGCGGCTAAGATCGCTGCTGCCTGACGGCATTCGCATATGCCGGCCGGATTTTCTCCGGCCGAACTATCCGAGCGGGCTCACAGGCTGAACAGCCGTGAGCCTTTTCGCATCATGTCTTGATCGGATATACGCATGATCGCAGCTGCAGTTTTCCTGATACTGCCACTCTGCCTCGCCATGGCGGCGTTCTCGGATCTGTTTACCATGACGATCCCGAACCGCATTTCCGTGATCCTGATCGCGTCTTTCCTCGTCCTCGCCCCGTTCTCTGGCTTGGGACTGGAAATGATCGGCATGCATCTTGCCGGCGCCGCCATCGTCTTCAGCACCTGCTTTGCTCTCTTTGCATTCAATGTGATGGGCGGCGGTGATGCCAAGCTGTTGAGTGCCACCGCGCTCTGGTTCGGCCTGAACGAATCCCTTGTTTTCCTGATGACCGACGTTGCTATGATCGGCGGCCTGATCACCTTGCTGATCCTGCTGGTCAGAGCGCAATCGAACACCATCCTCGCCATCGGTCTGCCGGTGCCGAACTCGGTCCTGCTGGCCAAGAAAATCCCCTACGGTATCGCCATCGCCATCGGCGGCTTCATGGCCTTCCCTTCCTCGCCGCTGTTCCTCGCCGCGCTGGAAAGCCTGAAATAACGGCATTTTAAATGCCCGTTAACTTAAAATCTAAGCGTTCCATTAACCATAATTATACCAATTGCTGAGCATTCTGCGGGGCGAACATATCGTGCCCTGAGGAATGATCGATGAAACCGGCCCGCCTTATAATCCTAGCTGTCGCCGTGACGGCAGCCGGCCTCGCCGGCCTGCTGGCGATGCAAATGGCAGGCAGTGGCGGTGTCGTCACCCAGGTTCAGTCGGTGATCGAGAAGGAGCCGACCGTCAACGTCCTCGTCTCCGCCGGCAATCTGGCGGTCGGCGAAAGACTGGACGAAAAGACGGTGCATTGGATGGCCTGGCCGCAGGGCGGCGTCGTCCCGGGCCTCATCACCGAAACCGACAAGCCGGATGCGATCAAGGATCTGCAGGGCGCCGTGGTGCGTCTGCCGATCTTCGAAGGCGAACCGATCCGGCCGGAAAAGATCGCCGATTCCAACAGCCGCATCCTTTCCTCGCTCTTGCCGGCCGGCAAGCGCGCCGTCGCGACCGAGATATCGGTGGCGACAGGTGCCGGCGGTTTCATCCTGCCAAACGACCGCGTCGACGTCATCATGGTCCGCAAGGGCACCGAGGCCAATAAGCTCATCACCGAAACCGTGCTGAGCAATGTCCGTGTCCTCGCCATCGACCAGCAGATCCAGGAAAAGGACGACGGCTCGAAGTCGGTGGTCGGCACGACCGCGACGCTCGAGCTCACGCCCGATCAAACGAAGGTTCTCGCTGTCGCCCAGCAGATGGCGGACCGGCTGTCCCTGGCGCTGCGCTCGGTTGCCGATGCGCAGGAGCAGGATACCAGTGCCGCCGACTATCTGCTGAGCGGCGATAACGGCAGTGCGATCATCCAGGTCATCAAATCGGGCGCCATCGTTACGGATGCCGGCGCAGCGCCGAAGGCGGAGTAAGAGGACGTGCAAATGGGCAATTCAAAGCGGCGCGCCGGGCTTCTCCTGACAGCTTGCCTCTCGCTGGCAGTCGGCGTGTCCGGTATGGTGCCGGCCTCTTTCGCACCGCTTCTAGGGTCAAGCGAGGCGCGCGCCGATTCCGACAATCTAATCCGCATCTCACAGACCGGCCGTGATGCCCACCGCCGGCTGAAGCTCGGGCTGAACAAGGCGGTCGTCGTCGATCTGCCGGAGGATGCGCATGATATCCTCGTCTCCGATCCGACCATGGCCGATGCCGTGACCCGCACCTCGCGGCGCATCTACCTGTTCGGCAAGAAGGTGGGGCAGACGAACATCTTCGTCTTCGGTGCCGGCGGGCAGGAGATCGTCAATCTCGACATCGAAATCGAGCGCGACGTTTCCGGACTCGAAGTCAATCTCCGCCGCTTCATTCCCGACTCCAGCATCAACGTCGAAATCGTCTCCGACAACATCGTGCTGACCGGCACCGTGCGCACCCCGCAGGATGCCACACAGGCCGCCGATCTGGCGCAGGTCTTCCTGAAGGGCGGCGAGGCGACGACCAGAACCGAGACCGCGTCCGGCACCGGCGGCGACAGCTCGGTGGCGCTCTTTGCCGAAGGCCGCCAGTCCTCGCAGGTCGTCAACCTCCTGCAGATCGAGGGTGAGGACCAGGTCACCCTGAAGGTGACGATCGCTGAGGTCCGCCGCGAGGTGTTAAAGCAGCTCGGCTTCGACAATCTGGTTTCCAATTCTTCCGGCATGACGGTCGCCCAACTCGGCAGCCCCAGTGCTGACAGCGCCACATCCACGGTCGGCGGCGGCCTGGCGGCGCTCTTCAAGAGCTCGATCGGCAAATACGACATTTCGACCTACCTCAACGCGCTGGAACAGGCCAAGGTCGTCAAGACGCTCGCCGAGCCGACGTTGACGGCGATATCGGGCCAGGCCGCGACCTTCAATTCCGGCGGTCAGCAGCTTTTTTCGACGACCGACAGCAACGGCAACGTCACCGTCGTGCCTTTCAACTTCGGTATCAATCTCGCCTTCAAGCCGGTGGTGCTGTCATCGGGACGCATCAGCCTGGAGATCAAGACCAATGTCTCCGAACCGGTGGCCGGCAGCAACGGCGCCACTTTTCAGCGCCGTTCGGCGGAGACCTCGGTAGAACTGCCCTCGGGTGGCTCGATCGCACTGGCCGGCCTGATCCGCGACACCGTTTCCCAGACGATGGGAGGCACACCCGGCGTTTCGAAGATCCCGCTGCTCGGCACCCTCTTCCGCCAGAAGGGGTTCGAGCGCCAGGAAACTGAACTCGTCATCATCGCGACCCCCTATCTGGTGCGTCCGGTGGCACGCAATCAGCTCAACCGGCCGGACGATAATTTCAGCCCCGAGAATGACGGCGCAACCTTCTTCCTCAACCGTGTCAACAAGGTCTATGGCCGCCGCGAGGCGCCCGTCGCCGATGCGCAGTTCCACGGCTCGATCGGGTTCATCTACAAATGAGCGGGGCAGGATCGGCAGCAATGGACGAGAACAGAGATCAGGCGATGGCCCATATGAAATCGACGACACCCCGCCTCCGAATCTCGAAGGCGCTCATGGCCGCAGCCGGCGTTTCGGTGGTGCTCCTTTCCGGATGCGCCGGCCCGCACGACCAGCTGACGACAGGCGGTATTCCGGATGACTACCGCGCCCGCCACCCGATCATCGTGACCGAAGCGGAGCAGACGGTGGATATACCCGTCGCCTCCACCGATCGCCGCCTGACCATCGCTCAGCGCGACCTCATCCGCGGTTTTGCCGCAAATTACATCGCGCGCGCCTCGGGTCCTGTATACGTGCTGTCGCCGCAAGGTTCGCCCAATTCGGCGGCAGCCTACCAGCTGCGCAATCAGGTCCGTGCCGAGCTGGCGTCGAGAGGGATCGCAAGCTCGAAAATCGTCAACACGTCCTATGCCGCGATCGGCCCCGGCGATGCGGCGCCGATCCGGTTGAGCTTTACCGGCACCACCGCGATCACGACGCAATGCGGTCAGTGGCCGAAAGACATCTCGAACGACTTCACCAATCAGAACTACTATAATTTCGGCTGCGCCTCGCAGAACAACCTTGCCGCCCAGATCGCCAATCCGGAGGATCTGGTGGCGCCCCGCGGCATGACCCCGATCGACGCGCAGCGGCGCAACAATGCGATCCAGGAATACCGGACGACGACGTCGACGATCGAAGACGTCGCCGGCAGCGACAGCAGCTTCTGAGGCGGAACGGGACGATGAGCGCGATCGAATACGAAATCAAGAATCCCAGCGAGCTTCGCCACGCCGAAGAGGCGGTGCGCATGGCGGATCTGGAAAACATGCGGCCGCTGCCGCGGATCTCCGTCCACGCCTTCTGCGAGAGCGAGACCCTGCAGCAGGTGATGGAACGCTGCGCCAACGATCGGCGCGTGGCGAAGGTCAGCATGCGCATCACCAGCGGCGGCATCGCCGCTGCCGCCAATATGTTTTCCGGCGCCCCGACGCCGAACCTCATCATCCTTGAGACCAAGGCGAATGCCGCAAACCTCCTCGGCGAACTCGCGCCGCTCGCCGCGGTCTGCGATCCGACGACCAAGGTCGTCATTATCGGTTACTACAACGATATCGGGCTGTATCGCGAGCTCATCCGCAACGGCATTTCCGAATATATGGTCCAGCCCGTCGCCATGCCCGATATCCTGGCGTCGATGGCATCGATCTTCGTCGATCCGGAAGCCGAGCCGCTCGGCCGCAGCATCGCCTTCATCGGCTCGAAGGGCGGCACCGGCGCTTCGACCATCGCGCACAATTGCGCCTTCGGTATTTCCAATCTCTTCTCCACCGAGACGATCCTGGCCGATCTCGACCTGCCCTATGGCACGGCGAATATCGACTTCGACCAGGATCCGGCCATGGGCATCGCCGAGGCGGTCTTCGCGCCCGATCGTCTCGACGAGGTCTTCCTCGACCGCCTGCTGACGAAATGCTCCGAGCATCTTTCCCTGCTTGCGGCCCCCTCGCTGCTCGACCGCGCCTATGATTTCGACGGCCAGGCTTTCCAGCCGGTGCTCGATGTCCTGCAGCGCAGTGCGCCCGTTACCGTGCTCGATGTTCCGCACGCATGGTCCGAATGGACGCGCTCGGTGCTGTCGAGCGTCGACGAAGTGGTCATCACGGCGGTTCCCGACCTCGCCAACCTGCGCAATGCCAAGAACATGCTGGATGCGCTGCGCAAGATGCGGCCGAACGACAGGCCGCCGCATCTCATCCTCAATCAGGTCGGCATGCCGAAACGCCCGGAGATTTCACCGTCGGATTTCTGCGAGCCGCTGGAGATCGATCCGATCGCGATCATTCCCTTCGACATCAATCTTTTCGGCAACGCCGCCAATAGCGGCCGGATGATCTCGGAAGTCGACCCGAAGTCGCCGACGGCGGAAACCTTTTCGCAGATATCGCACATCGTTACCGGCCGTGTCGCGATCAAGAAGGCGAAGAAGGGCGGCCTGCTGGGCCTCCTGAAGCGTAAGTAGACGATGAGCAATTCCAGCAAAACTGTGCAGCGGTTTTGCCAGGCAAAGCGTGAAACGCTTTTGCCGGAAGCGTGAAAACAAAAAGATAGAGCAGATTGGATTAAGCGGCATGTTTGGAAAACGCGGAAATGAAGGTTCCGGAAAGGCCGGAGGGGCGATTGCTCCCCCGCCGCCGGCTCCGGCCGCTGCCCCTGCGGCCTCGCCACCCTCCATTCTGGTCGAACCTTCGCGCGACTCCGAACGCCAGCAGGTGACGCCGCCGCCGATGCAGACGCCGCAGCGCAAGCGCCCTGTTCGCACCGATGAATATTACGACACCAAGGCGCAGGTCTTTTCCGCGCTGATCGATACGATCGATCTCTCGCAGCTTTCCAAGCTCGACGGCGAAAGCGCCCGCGAGGAAATCCGCGATATCGTCAACGACATCATCACCATCAAGAACTTTGCGATGTCGATCTCCGAGCAGGAAGAGCTGCTCGAGGATATCTGCAACGACGTTCTCGGCTACGGTCCGCTGGAGCCGTTGCTGGCGCGCGACGATATCGCCGACATCATGGTCAACGGCGCCGGCCAGACTTTCATCGAAGTCGGCGGCAAGACGATCGAATCCGAGATTCGCTTCCGCGACAATGCGCAGCTTCTGTCGATCTGCCAGCGCATCGTCAGCCAGGTCGGCCGCCGTGTCGACGAATCGAGCCCGATCTGCGACGCCCGCCTGCCGGACGGTTCGCGCGTCAACGTCATCGCGCCGCCGCTGTCGATCGATGGGCCGGCACTCACCATCCGCAAATTCAAGAAGGACAAGCTGACGCTCGATCAGCTCGTCCGTTTCGGCGCGATCACCCCGGAAGGCGCGACCGTGCTGCAGGTCATCGGGCGCGTGCGCTGCAACGTCGTCATCTCGGGCGGCACCGGCTCGGGCAAGACGACGCTGCTGAACTGCCTCACCAACTATATCGACAGGGATGAACGCGTCATCACCTGTGAGGATACGGCCGAACTGCAGCTGCAGCAGCCGCATGTCGTGCGTTTGGAAACACGCCCGCCGAATATCGAAGGCGAGGGCGAGATCACCATGCGCGATCTCGTCAAGAACTGCCTGCGTATGCGTCCCGAGCGCATCATCGTCGGCGAAGTGCGCGGACCGGAGGTTTTCGACCTGCTGCAGGCGATGAACACCGGTCACGACGGCTCGATGGGCACAATCCACGCCAATACGCCGCGTGAATGCCTGAGCCGTATCGAATCGATGATCGCCATGGGCGGTTTCACCCTGCCGGCAAAGACGGTGCGTGAGATCATCTCCAGCTCGGTGGACGTGATCATCCAGGCGGCGCGTCTTCGCGACGGTTCGCGCCGCATCACCCAGATCACCGAGGTGATCGGGATGGAAGGCGACGTCATCATCACCCAGGACCTGATGCGTTACGAGATCGAAGGCGAGGATGCGGGCGGTCGCCTGATCGGCCGGCACATGTCGACCGGCGTCGGCAAGCCGCATTTCTGGGATCGCGCCCGTTACTTCAACGAGGAAAAACGTCTTGCCGCTGCCCTCGACGCGATGGAAGCGAAAACGAAGGAATAGGCGAGATGTTCGGGTTCGATCCGATAGTGCTGGCAATCGTCGTCCTCGCCGCCATCTCCGCGGCGGCGGTTGCCTATGCCTTGATGTTTTCACGGATCGAGGCCGACAAGAAATCGGCAAGCCGCATCAACCGCGTCAAATCGGCCGAAAGCGACCGGGTCAAAGTCAAGGTTGCGCGCGACCGGGTGCAGGAACTGTCGAAGCGCCGCAAATCGGTGCAGGACAATCTGAAGGACCTGGAAAAGCGCCAGCACGAAAAGACCAAGAAGACCCTGTCGCTGAAATCCCGGCTGGTGCAGGCCGGCCTGACGATCACGGTGGGGAAATTCTATCTCTTCAGCGCCGTTTTCGCCTGCGTCGTGCTGCTCATGGCCTTCGTCGTCGGTGCATCTCTGATGGTGATGATCGGTGTCGCCGTCGTCGCCGGTCTCGGCCTGCCGCGCTGGGTCGTCGGCTTCCTGATCAAGCGCCGCCAGAACAAGTTCCTCAACGAGCTCCCCAATGCGCTCGACGTCATCACCCGCTCGATCAAATCGGGTCTGCCGCTCAACGATGCGATCCGTCTGATCGCAACCGAAGGCACCGAGCCTGTCAAAAGCGAGTTCCGGCGCGTGATCGAGGCGCAGCAGGTGGGGCTCAGCATTCCCGACGCCTGCGCCCGAATGACGCTCCATATGCCGCTTCAGGAAGTCAATTTCTTCGCTATCGTCATCGCCATCCAGTCGCAGGCCGGCGGCAATTTGTCGGAAGCGATCGGCAACCTCTCCAAGGTGCTGCGCGAGCGCAGGAAGATGAAAGCGAAGGTTTCGGCGCTTTCGATGGAAGCCAAGGCGTCGGCCGTCATCATCGGCGCCCTGCCCTTCATCGTCGCGACCCTCGTCTATCTCACCTCACCGAACTACATGATGATCCTTTTCACCGATCCGCGCGGCCATTTCATCATGGGCGTCTCGGCGATCTGGATGTCGATCGGCATCTTCGTCATGCGCAACATGGTCAATTTTGACATCTAGCGGGAAGGAAGCACCATGTCGCAGGATCTTGCCGCAACCCTGACCAATCCGAGCACGCTGATCGCCCTCTTCGTCGCGATCGCCGTCTTCGCCACGTTTTACACGATCGCCATTCCCTTCTTCGAGCGTGGCGATCTCAACAAGCGTATGAAGGCCGTTTCGACCGAGCGCGAGCAGATCCGCGCTCGCGAACGCGCCCGCATGAACACCGAACCCGGCAGCGGCAAGGCCTCGCTCAGGAGCCAGAACAACCGCTCGGTCCGCCAGATCGTCGAGCGCTTCAACCTGCGCAAGGCGCTCGTCGACGAGAATACCGTCAACAAGCTGCGTGCCGCCGGTTTCCGCTCGGAGAATGCGCTGAATACCTTCCTTGTCGCGCGTTTCCTGCTGCCTTTTCTCTTCCTGGCGCTCGCCGGTTTCTGGGTCTTCGGCCTCGGCAATCTCGCCGAAAGGGGCACGCCCATCCGCCTCTTTGCCGTCATCGGCATCGGTTATCTCGGCTTTTACGCGCCGAACATCTATATCTCGAACCGCATGGGCAAGCGTCAACACTCGATCAAGCGCACCTGGCCGGATGCGCTGGATCTGATGCTGATCTGCGTCGAATCCGGCATCTCGATCGAGGCCGCGATGCGTCGCGTGTCGGAAGAACTCGGCGAGCAGTCGCCGGCGCTGGCCGAAGAAATGGTGCTGACCACGGCCGAGCTCTCCTTCCTGCCGGACCGCCGCGTCGCGCTCGAAAATCTTGCCACCCGCACCCAGATCGAGCTGGTGCGCTCGGTGACCCAGGCGCTGATCCAGGCCGATCGTTACGGCACGCCGGTCGCCCAGGCGCTGCGCGTTCTCGCTCAGGAAGGGCGTGACGAGCGCATGAACGAAGCGGAAAAGAAGGCAGCCGCCCTGCCGCCGAAACTGACGGTGCCGATGATCCTGTTCTTCCTGCCGGTGCTGATCGCCGTCATTCTCGGTCCGGCCGGCATCCAGGTGGCCGACAAGTTCTGAGGCTTGCCGTCGTTAAATCGATTCCGATTTAAGCAATTATGCAGTAGCCTTCGATCGTAAACGAGGGTTCCTCAATGTCTTCTGCAGGCGTTTTCATCAGCATCATGGCAGCCCTGGCGGTCGGTGCCATGAGCCCCGGCCCGAGCTTCGTCGTCGTCTCCAGAATTGCCATTTCGCGGTCACGGCTGGACGGGCTTGCGGCCGCACTCGGCATGGGCGCCGGCGGTGTGGTTTTTGCCGTGCTGGCGCTCGCCGGTCTGACGGCACTGCTGTCACAGTTCGAATGGCTCTATATCTTGCTGAAGGTCGCAGGCGGTGCCTATCTCATCTACATCGCCGTCAACATCTGGAGAGGTGCCGCGCAGCCGCTCGAGGTTTCCGACGCCGTCCATAGTCACCGCGCGCCGATGCGCAGCTTCACGACCGCGCTGCTGACCCAGCTCAGCAACCCGAAGACGATCATCGTCTATGCCAGCCTCTTTGCCGCGCTTCTGCCAAGGACGGTACCGCTTGATCTGATGATTGCGCTGCCGCTCGGCGTCTTTGCGGTGGAAGCCGGGTGGTATTCGATCGTGGCGTTCGCCTTTTCGGCCCGCCACCCGCGGCGGCTCTATCTCGCAGCGAAGAGCTGGATAGACCGGGCCGCCGGTGCCGTCATGGGCGGCCTTGGCCTGCGTCTTATTCTTTCGGGCCTGAGCGCTCGTTAGTGAGTGCTCGTTAAGTGAGTGCCCGGTAAGAAGGCGGACTGTTGACGACACAATCCGGATCATTCGGTCAGTTGGTATTGCTGCCGTCCGTCGCTCCCGGCGTCTTGTCCTTGGCGGCGAGTTTCTGCCAGGAATTCTGCTGCGAGAGCATGCTTCTGAGATAGGCGACATTGGCGTCGGCCTGCTGTGGCGACAATTCGCGCCGCGCGATCTGCTCGGCCTCCGGAAAGCGTCCCTGCAGACCGACGACGAGGGCAAGATTCTGCCTGACCCGGCTGTCGGCGGTGGGTTGGCCGGCGGCGGAACGCAGATAGGTTTCGGCCGTGCGCAGATCGCCGGTCAGCACATAGGACATGCCGAGGTTGGAAAGGATGGAGGGCTCGTTCGGCTGGATGTCGAGCGCGTCGCGGTAGCGCTGCCTGGCATCGCTTGCCTTGCCCATTTGGTCGAGGATCGCACCCTGGGCCGAGATCAGCTTCCAGTCCGGACGGTCCGGTGTCTGGGCGCGGCCGATCGTGTCGAGCGCCTGCTGGAATTGGCCGGCCGCCGCCTGCGCCTTGCCGTAGGCGGCCAGCACGTTGCGGTCGCTGGGGTTGGAGATCGCCACCTGCTGCATGACGGCGAGCGCCTGCGCGTCGCGCCCGTTCATGCGCAGCAGATTGGCATAGTTGACGCCGTTGACGGGATCGCGCGGGTTCTTTTCATAGGCCTGGCCGAGCCGGTCCGTCGCCGCGCGCAGCTCGGTCGCGTCCATCTCTTCAACCGGCTTGGTGAGCTTCGGCACCGAGCCTGTCGTCATCCGGTCCTTGGTCGTCGAGCAACCGGCAAGTGCGAGCACGATCAGCGATGCCGCGGCACTCTGCAGGATACGATGGGTGAATGTGGTGGTGAGCAAGGCAGGCATGGCGCGTTCCTGGATTCAGAAAGTCGGCGCCTGACCTCGAACGCGGAACAGGGAAAGGTTTGACGCAATCTTCGCTCCAGCAATAGTCTGTTAACCCTAACAGACCGTTAAGGAACGATTCCTTACGACCGCCGAAGGACAATCATGGCCCCCTATCAATTCATCGAGAGACCGACCCCTTTCAACACGAAGGGCGGTTCGACGCTGCCGATCTTTGCCGTCACGCCTGCCCATATCGAGACCGGCACGATCGATCCGATCGCGCTCGATTGGGCGCAAAGGGCGGGCTACAAGGCCGAAAGCGGGTCGCTGCTGTTGATCCCGACGGCCGAAGGCCATCTCGGCGGTGCGCTTTTCGGCCTTGGCACCAATCCATCCGAGCAGCCTTACATCACCGGCAGGCTCGCCCGTGCGCTGCCGGCCGGCGACTGGCACATCGAGACGGCGCCGCTGACGGCCAATCGCCTTGCCCTCGGCTTCGGGCTCGGCAGCTACCGTTTCGACCGTTACAAATCGGAAAAATCGCCGGCGGCGACGCTGATGATCCCCCGCGATGCCGACGCCGCCGATATCAAGCGCCAGCTCGCCGGCGTCTTTCTCGCCCGCGACCTCATCAATACGCCGACGAACGACATGGGGCCGAACCAGCTCGAGGCCGTTTTCCGTGGCCTTGCCGCACATTACAAGGCGGAGGTGTCGGTTATCTCGGGCGACGACCTGCTCACGCAGAACTTTCCGCTGGTCCACACCGTCGGCCGCGCCAGTGCCGATGCGCCGCGGCTTCTCGAACTGCGCTGGGGCAAGAAGGGCCATCGCAAGGTGACGCTGGTCGGCAAGGGCGTCTGCTTCGATACCGGTGGCCTCGACATCAAGCCTGCCGCCTCGATGCTGCTGATGAAGAAGGATATGGGCGGCGCGGCGAATGTCATGGGGCTTGCCCTGATGATCATGGACGCCAAGCTGAAGGTCGATCTGCGCGTCATCGTCCCCGTTGTCGAAAACGCCATCTCGTCCAATGCCTTCCGCCCCGGCGACATCTACCGCAGCCGCAAGGGCCTGACCGTGCAGATCGACAATACCGACGCCGAAGGCCGCCTGATCCTGGCCGATGCGCTGGCCTATGCCGACGAGGAAGAACCCGAGCTGTTGATCGACATGGCGACGCTGACCGGTGCAGCCCGCGTGGCGTTGGGTCCGGATCTGCCGCCTTTCTTCACCGATGACGGCAATCTGGCGCATGACCTGACCGAAGCGAGCCTGGAAACCGACGATCCGATCTGGCGCCTGCCGCTTTATTCCGGCTATGAAAAGGATATCCGCACCAAGTTCGCCGACCTCACCAACGCGCCGGCCGGCGGCATGGCGGGGGCGATCACCGCGGCCCTCTTCCTCAAGCGTTTCGTCAGCAAGACGAAGAGCTGGGCGCATTTCGACATTTACGGCTGGGCCCAGTCCGAACGGCCGCATTCGCCGGGCGGTGGCGAGGCGCAGGCGATCCGCGCGCTCTTCCATCATATCCGCGAGAGCCTGCGCTGAGGCCATGCGCAAAAGGTGTTGAGGCGTTGCGTGTTCACGCGCTGCGCCTCGCTGCCGATCGTTAAAATTTTATTCACCTTGCCGGACGGCAGTTCCCCGCGGCCCTTGCATGTCCATGGCAACTGCCGGAAAATGGAACGCTAGCGTAACGATCTTCCGGAGGGGCCGTGCCGATCGAACTGACCGCCTCGCAGGCGCTGGGGCTCTGGCATGGCGTGGCGCTCGATCAGGTCCGCCACGACGACCGCGATTTGACGTTGCGCCAGATGGCGATCCTGCTGCATATTTATCTGGTGCCGCCGCCGCATACGGTGCGCGGGCTTGCCGCGACACTTGAAGTCACCAAGCCGGTCATCACCCGGGCCTTGGACACGATGGGCGAGATGGGCCTGGTCGACCGGGTGCGCGACGAGGCCGACCGGCGCAACGTGCTTATCAAGCGCACCGTCGACGGTGCGCTTTACCTGGAAAAACTCGGCGATCTCGTCCGCGATCAAGGCCGCCGGCTACCGATCTGAAGGGCGATCTGAAAGGAATGCCAATGACGATGCTTGACCGCCGCCTGCATGCCTATCGGCCCGATCTCGCGGAAGCGGGGCTCGAAGGCAAGGTCGAGGCTTTGCGCTTCGTCGAAGGTGCGGCGGCGCGAGTCGCCGTTCCGGTTGTGGCGCTCCGCCCCGAACCGGAGCTTGCCCGCGGCATCGATACCGAACTGCTTCTCGGCGAGGATGTGACGGTTTTCGATCGCGCCGACGGCTGGTGCTGGGTGAAGGCCGCCTCGGACGGTTATGTCGGTTATGTCCCTACAGACGCGCTCTTGGAGGGCAGGCCGGCGCCGACCCATATCGTCACCGTTCAGCGCAGTTTTCTCTATCCGGAACCGGAACTGCGCAAGCCCCACCAGGCCATCCTGTCGATGGGAAGCCGCGTCCATGTCGCCGGCGAGGCGGAAGCGCGCGGCAATCGCTATGTCGTGCTCGAGGACGGCACGGCGATCTTCGCCAGGCACGTCCAGCCGATCGGCGCGCTGGATGGCGCTGATTACGTCGACATCGCAGGCCGTTTTCTGGAGACGCCCTATCTCTGGGGCGGACGTTCCGGCCTCGGCATCGATTGCTCCGGTCTCGTCCAGCTGGCGATGCTGATGACCGGCAGAGCTGCGCCCCGCGATACCGACATGCAGGCAGCCGGCCTCGGTGAGCCGATCGACCGCTCCGACATCCGCCGCGGCGACCTGGTGTTCTGGAAGGGCCATGTCGCCGTCTTCGAAGATCCGGAAACCATTCTGCACGCCAACGGCCACAGCATGACGGTGGCGCGCGAGAATTTCGAGGCCGCCGTCAAGCGCATCGGTTGGCTCTACGAGCAGCCCACAGGCTATCGCCGCCCGATGATCAGCTGACTGCATAATTCCTTAAATCGGAATCGATTTAAGGATAAAATTATGCAGCAATTTAAAGCCTTACAGCGTCCTTTGCGCGTCTGAAAAGACGCGCGGCGCCGTAACCGGCCGCGGCCAGGATCTCACCCCGCCCGTCCAGTCCTCGAAGGCTTTCGATAGTCTCAGAACCCGCATGTCGTCGAAGCGCGGCCCGACGATTTGCAGGCCGATGGGCATGCCCGATCGGGAGAAGCCGCAATTGATCGAGGCGGCCGGCTGCTCCGACATGTTCCACGGCACCGTGAAGCCGATATGCTCGAACGGCAGAGCCGGATCGTTGGTCGGCGATGCCCATTCGGCCGGATAGGAGACGATCGGATTGGTCGGCGACAGCAGGGCGTCGATCTCGGTGAACAGCCGTCCGCAGCTCTTGCGCATCTCGATCGTCTGGTTGAAGCCCCTGACCGCATCGACGCCTGGGATGTCGGCGCCGCCCTTCGCCCAATCCCCGATATAGGGCAGGATGGTATCGCGCCTGCTGTCGTCGAGCTCGGCGATATCGCCCCAGAGCCGGCATCGCCAGAAAGTGTCGAGGCCATCCAGCATCGCGCGTGTCAGCACCGGCTGGACGGATACGATTGTTGCGCCGGCCCTCTCGAAATGTTTCGCCGCCGATTCGACCGCGACCCTGATCTCGTCCTCCACGGCAAGCCCGCAACCGGCATCGAGCATCAGACCGATCCTCATGCCCGACATGTCGATGTCGAGATCCATCCAGTTGAAATCATTCGGCGGCAAGCTGGTGCCGTCGCGCCAGTCCGGCCGTGACAGCGTCGCCATCGAAAAGGCCGCATCCTCGACCGTGCGTACCATCGGCCCGACGCAGCGCCCGATATAATAGGGGTCGGCCGGAATGCGCCCATGGCTCGGCTTGAAGCCGAAGATGCCGGTCCAGCCGGCGGGAAGACGCACCGAGCCGCCGATATCGGTGCCGATATGCAGCGGCCCGTAACCGGCCGCCGCCGCTGCCGCAGCCCCGGCACTCGATCCGCCGGGGTTCTGTGTGATGTCCCAGGGATTGCGGCTGAGAGGATGAAAGCTCGACAGCCCGGAGGACAGCATGCCGTAATCCGGGCAAGTGGTCTTGGCGAAGATCACCGCGCCATCTTCCCGCAGCCGGGCGGCGGCCGGCGCGTCGGCATCCGCCGGGATCAGGCTCATCGCCTTCGTGCCTGATGGTACCGGCTGGCCCTTCGTGGCGATCAGTTCCTTCAGCGTCGCCGGGATGCCGTCGAGGGCGCCGAGTGTTTTTCCCTTGGCCCAGCGCTCCGTCGAAGCCTTCGCCTGCGCGCGCGCCGCTTCCGGGTCATAGAGGTAGAGCGCCGCAATCGAAGGCTCCCAGGCGGCGATATAGTCTTCGAGGGAAAGCCAGTATTCCAGAGGGGAGAGGCTTTTATCGGCGAAGTGCTGCCTGAGTTCGCGGATGGTGAGGTTGGTTTCGGTCATGGTCTTTCGGGCTTTCGTCTTGGGAGGACATCAGCGGCTAGCCTCGCGCGGGTCGAGCAGATCGCGCAAACCGTCGCCGAGCATGTTGAAGCCGAAGACGGTGAGCGCGATGGCAAGGCCCGGCAGGATCGCCAGCCAGGGGGCAAGCGCCAGATAGGTCTGCGCATCGGCAAGCATCCGGCCCCAGGTGGGCGCCGGCGGCGCCATGCCGAGCCCGAGGAAGCTGAGACCCGCTTCGGTCAGGATCGCCAGCCCCAGCTGGATGGCGCCATGGACGATGATCTGACTGACGATATTCGGCAGCACGTGGCGCAGCGAAATGGTCAGGCGCGTATTGCCGATCGCGCGGGCAGCCGTCACGTAGTCGCGGCTCCAGGCCTGCAGCGAGGTCGCAAGCGTCACCCGGGCAAAGACCGGGATCATGAAGACGGCGATCGCGGTGATTGCGGTGAACCGTCCCGGCCCGAGAAAAGCGCCGAGCACCATGGCCGACAGGATCGGCGGAAGCGCGAAGATGACGTCGCAGATGCGCATCAGCAGCGCTTCGAAGGGGCCGCGGATCGCCGCCGCCGAAATGCCTGATATCGAACCCAGCGTCCCGCCGATCGCAACCGCGGTGATGGCGATCGACAGCGAATTCCAGCACCCGGCCATCAGCATCGACAGCACGTCGCGGCCCAACTGGTCGGTGCCGAGCAGGCCGAAGGCAAGCGGTGGCTGCAGTTTGTGGATGATCTGCATTTTCGCCGGCGGCAGCGGCGTCCAGACGAGCGACAGCAGTGCCACGCTAACCAGCAGACCGATGATGACAGCCCCGCAGATCAGGTTCATTCGCCGGCTAAGTCTAAAGACCCGGCGGCGGTTGGCGATGGCGGTGGAAACGATCGGTGCCATGGCTCAGGCCGCCTTTCTCATCCGAGGATCGATGACGAGATAGGAGAGGTCGACGATAAAATTCACCACGATGACCAGGCCTGCGAAGAACAGCACGACATCCTGCATGACGATGATGTCGCGCTGCGCGAGCGCCTGAACGGCAAGCCGCCCGAGGCCGGGCAGGCTGAAGACGTTTTCCACCAGCACCGCGCCGGCGACAAGAAAAGTGAATTGCAGCCCGATCATCGTGAGGATCGGGATCAGCGCGTTCGGCACGATATGCCGCCACAGCACCGCACTACGAGAGAGCCCTTTGGCCACGGCCGTGCGGGCAAAATCCTCATGCATTGTGTCGAGCACTGCTGAGCGCGCCACCCGCGTCAGCACGCCCGCCTGCGGCATCGCCAGTGCGACGGCGGGCATAAGAAGTGCCTGCAATGCCGGCAGAATACCGGCGCTCCAGCCCGGAAAACCGCCGGCCGGCATCAGTCCGAGCATCGTCGAAAACAGGATGATCAACAGCAGCGCCACCCAGAAGGCGGGCACGGCGACGCTGATCTGCGAAAACAGCGTGGCGATGATATCGAAGACACCGCCGCGGCGCGAGGCGGCCAGCACACCGAGCGGCAAGGCAATCGCCACCGAAAGCCCGATCGCCATCAGCGCCAGCGGCAGCGTCACCGCCAGCCGCTCGACGATCAAACCGGCCACCGGGACGCCGTAGGTCAGAGAATTGCCGAGATCGCCGGAGAACACGCCGGTCAGCCAGTGCCCGTAACGCAGCAGCAGCGGTTGGTCGAGCCCGAGATCGTGGCGCAGCGCCGCCAGCGTTTCCGGCGTCGCCGAGGTGCCGAGCATGATCGAGGCCGGGTCGCCGGGCAGAAGATCCATGACGGCGAAGATCAGCAGCGAGACAATGAGAAGCGTGACGATGAGACCGGCGAAGCGGCGGGTGAGGAGGGTGATCATATCGGGTCGAGCACCGCGGCAACCGAACGCGGCACACCCTCTTTGCCCTCACGCGGAGCACCCGACGCGCCGGCGGCGAGTTTGGCGAGAACGCCAACCCCACTCTCCGTCATCCCAGGCCTTGAGCCTGGGATCCATGCCACTGCTGTTGCTGGATGCGGTGTGGATGCTCGGCTCAAGGCCGAGCATGACGGAGTGTGGGGGTGGCGCGAGGAACCATTCATGGCGCAGGCGCTTGCGTCAGGAATGCCATACGCCAACAAAACCAAATAATGTCGGCCCGGACTGAGCTGACCTGGTGAGGGAGGGAGAGGGCTGCGTGCCATATCGGCCAAATACATGTCGGATCTCTCCAAGGCCATCACCTCATCACATCCCGCCCCGGCCTACCGCTCACTCTTCCCAGGAGACTCCCGACAGCACATTCGATGGGATCGGCTCGTTCTCCCACAGGCCCTTCAGCTTCCTGTCCCAGACGCCGAGTTTCGGCATGACGAAGAGGTAGAGCGCCGGCACGTCCTCGGCGAGGATCTTCTGCGCTTCGCCGTAGATCGCATTCTGCGCGGTGGGATCGGTCGTCTCTTGGACCTTCTTCATCAGCGCGTTGAAAGCGGGGTTCTTATAATTGAAATAATAGGGATCGCGGGCATAGATGTCGATGTCGAGCGGTTCGGCATGGGCGACGATCGTCATGTCGAAGTTGCGGTCCTTCATGATGTCCTGGACCCATTTCGCCGGAAATTCCGTCGGCTCGATATTCATCGTCACGCCGATCTCGGCAAACATCGCCTGCATCACCTCAGCGCTGCGCGGCGCATAGGCCATTTGCGGCGATTTGATCGTGAAGGTGAAGCCGTTCGGATAGCCGGCCTCGGTAAGCAGCGCCTTCGCCTTTTCGACGTCATAGGGCAGCACGCCTGTCATGTCCTGATAACCCGGATCGTTCGGCGTATAGTGGCTGCCGATCGGTGTGCCGAGACCGGACCATGCGCCGTCAATCACCGTCTTGCGGTCGATCGCCATCATCAGCGCCTGGCGCACGCGTTTGTCGTCGAACGGCTTCTTGGCATTGTTCATGCCGGCAACGACCTTGAGCTCGGTATTGCCGATCCGGGTGACGAGCCTCGCATCGCCGTCGAAGGAACTCATCAACTCGGGTGCGGCAAATTCCGGAAAGGCATCGAGGTCGCCGGATTTGAGTGCCGCCGCCTGCGCCTGCGGATCGGCGATGAAGCGGAAGGTCACCTTGTCGAGCTTGGCAGCCGCATCCTTGTTCCAGTAATCGGCATTCCTGGCGAGTTCGACCTTGTCGCCTTTCGCCCAGCCGGCGAATTTGAAGGGGCCGGTGCCCACTGGCGTCGTCTTGTCGTCGGCGGCCGACTTCGGGGCGATCATCACCGAGGCCGGCCAGCCGAGCCAGTAGATCAGGCTGCCGGTCGGCGCCGAGAGATGCAGCACGAGCGTTTCGGCATCGGGTGTATCGATCGAGGCGATCGAGGCGAAGAACCGCTTCTGCGGATTGACCGAAGCCGCGCCGCGGGCGCGGTCGAGCGAAAACTTGGCGCTCGCGGCATCGAAGGCCTCGCCGTCATGGAATTTGACACCGGTCTGCAGCTTGAACGTATAGGTTAAGCCATCGGGCGAAATCTCCCAGCTTTTTGCCAGCTGCGGCTGGATCTTGCCGGCCTGGTCGATCGTCACCAGCCCCTCGAACACATTCTGCCAGGTCACCTGGCCGATCGCGACCGGTGCTGCGATCGTCGGATCGAGGCCGGTCGGCTCGACGCTCATGCCGAGATTGAGGGTGGTCTTCGCTGCTTCCGCCGGTGTCATCGCCGTCATCACCAGGCCGGCCGAAAGCGCGGCGCCGAGGGAAAGCCGCCGGACGAAAGGTGCAAACGAAAGCTTGTTCATCATGTTCCCTGTCTGGCCGCGTCGATGACGAAGGCCTTTTGCGGATAAAGTGACACCATACCGGTGCACACACAATGACGATTTTGTGTGCCCAGTGTAGCCGAAAAAGCTACACCTCAAATTCGCGGGCAATGCAAGCCGGAGGCATCAGTCTTTCGTCTCGCCCCGGCGGTGCGCGCGCTCGCGCATGAACCTCTCGATGAAGTCGAGCAGTTTCGTCGCGGCGAAGGACAGCTGCCGGTCGGGGGCGACGCAGAGATCGACGTGGGTGCGGATGCCGGTCTTGCCGGCAAGCGGAATGGCAAGGAGCTGCCCCGCTTCGATCTCGCGGCGGACTGTCAGCGCCGGCAGCAGCGTCGCCGCAGCGCCGCTGAGCACGAGTTCCTTCAGCATTTCGAGCGAACTGGTGACGAAGACCGGATCGAGGCTCAGCCCCTCTTTCTCGAACAGCGCGTCGAAGGCCTGACGGAAACCGAAGGATTGATCCGGCAGTGCCAATGGGTAGTCGGCGAGTTTCCGGATGGGGATCTCGGCAAGGGCGGCCGCCGGATGCTGCGGCGTGACGATGAGATCATAGGCGATCTCTGAGCGCAGCCGCACCTTGGTGCCTGATATGACCGGCGCAAACAGCGTTACCGCAATATCCGCCTCGGCGCTGTTGACGGCATCGACCGCCTGCCGCGCGCTGGTGATCGTCACGGTGAAACGCAGCTGCGGATATTTCAGGCTGAATTCGGCAAGCGCCGGCGCCAAGAGATTGGCGACGGTGGCGCCGTTGGCATAGATGCTGACACGGCCGCGCTGCAGGCCCTTCAGGTCTTCGATCAGCTGCTGTACGTGATCGAGCTCGCGCAGCGTCCGGCCGGCGCGGGCAGCGAGCAGCTCGCCGGCCGCCGTCAGCTTGACGCCGCGGGCGCTGCGTTCGACCAGCGGCGCCCCGAAATGATATTCGAGGTTCTCGATCTGCCGGCTGATCGCCGTCGGCGCGACATTGAGGTTCTCGGCCGCCTGGCGCATGGAATTGGTCCTGACCAGCTCGTCGAAATACATCAGCGCCCGGATCTGCATTTACGTCTCTCCGCCATTCGGCATATTCGATCTGTCCGGGTTTTGACCCTATCCAATCAATCGGCGTTCGGGTAGCGGTCGCGCCAGGCCATTTGCGCGCCCTCGACCGGCAAAGCGGTTGCCGCGTGGACGCCACGGGCGATTGCCCGCGCCATGACGATGGTGGCGAGGTGGCAAAGCTCCATCAGGCTCGCCATGTCGTCTCTTCGATGCTTCGCCGTCGATGCGGCAAAGACGGTATCGCCGTCGAGCGGCAGATGCGCCGGCAGCAGCGCCCGGGCAAAGCCGTCATGGCCGGCCAGCGAAAGCCGGTGCGCCTCGGCCTTGGTCAACTGCGCGTCGGTGACGACGGCGCCGATCGTCGTCGCAGGCGTATTCATGCCCTTGAGCCGCATCCGGTGGTCGGCCACACCAGGCATGCCGAGCCCGCCGAATTCGCCCTCTTGCTCGAAAGGTGCCGCCCAGAAATGCGGCCCGTCGCCGATCGTTGCCGAGCCCAGCGCATTGACCGCGACAACAGCCGCGACGCGATGCCCGGCGCTGCTGACGGCACTGGCCGAGCCTAGCCCGCCCTTGAAGGTGGCTGTCGTCGCCCCGGTGCCGGCGCCTATGGTGCCGAGCGCGAATGCGCCCTTGGCGGCCGCTTTCAATGCTTGATAACCCATGTCACGATAGGGCGAATGCAGGCCCCAATCCTTGTCGCCGCCATTCAGCAGGTCCATCAGGATCGCCTGTGGCACGATCGGTATGCGCACCGGCCCGACGGCAAAGCCGCGGCCGAGTTCGCGCAGGCCCGCCTGCACACCGCCGGCGGCATCGAGTCCGAAGGCAGAGCCGCCGGACAGCACGAAGGCATCCACGGTGCTGACGGTCATCGACGGGTCGAGCAGGCCGGTGTCGCGCCCGCCCGGCGCCCCGCCGAGCACCGTGCCGGAGGCGACGGCCGGTTCGTCGAAGACGATGACGGTGACGCCGGAACCGAGCGCGAGGTCGGCCGCATGGCCGACGGAAACACCTTCAATATCGGTGATGAGGTTGAGAAGATCGGGCAAGGGCGCGTCCTTATACGGAAAGGCCGCCGATAGGACTGCAATTGCCCTCAAAAAACAAGACCGGCCCCATTTGGCGGGACCGGTCGGACATCGGTGAAAGCCGTGAATGCCGATCGCGGCCGCATGCCGTCAGGCATGAAGCGGCTTCGGATGACGGCGGGTCATCAGGTCGTGGATGGCCAGCCGCACCTCATCCGGCGAGCGGAAACGCTGCTCGTCGAGGTCGTGGACATGGAATTTCACGGCGATGAATTTCAGCCGGTCTTCGTCGGGAATGACGATCCCGACGGGAACGCCTGCATATTCGATAACTTGCTTCTTCATAAATAGAACTCCTGCCGCGCGACATGCGCAGCCATGGCGAATTGACTTGTCTGGTACCGTTGAAAGGAGGACGAACGTCACATTCGACAGTTCGGGCGGGAGAGGGCGCCCGGACGGTCATTGCCAAGCACAGGTCGCCCAAGCAGATCGGCGAGAATATCGAAGTCTATCATGTCTCGTTCCTTGCGTTGGCGTTGCGCTTGAATGGTCCCGGAAGAGCCCGGGGCCGGTGATGGCTGCCTTTGGTAATCTACTAACTTGGTAGAGATTACCCGATAGCCTGTCAGAAACATATTCCGAAACGTGTCAAAATATCGACGATCCGAAAAAATTCATTCCGCCGTAGCCCGACCTTACAGAAAGAAACATATCAGCTCTTCGTAAAATTCGCATGACAGAATCAAAGTTTCATCGATCACCGCGGCAGACATAGGAAGCCTCGCCGTCTCAGGCAATGGCCGGTTTCATTAAAAGTCGAAACGCCTCGAAATGACCGATTTGGTTAATTCAGGAAGGCCCTGTGTCACCAGCCTTCATCAAGCACCTTTTCCAGCATGTCGGCGAAGAAATCGGCGCTTTCGATGCTGAGGCAGAGCGGCGGTTTGATCTTCAGCACGTTTTGGTGATCGCCGGTCGGCTGCATGATCACGCCGAGTTCGAGAAGCCGGTCGCAGATCGCAGCCGTCTCCGCCGTCGCCGGTTCCAGCGTCGTTCTGTCGCGGACGAATTCGAGGCCGAGATAGAGCCCCATGCCGTGCACGGCGCCGGCGATCGGATGGCGGTCGATCAGCGCCGCAAGCCGCGCCTTCAGATGATCGCCGACCGTCCGGGCATTTTCCTGCAGCTTTTCCTCGGCGATGATGTCGAGTACCGTCATGCCGGCGATGCAACTGACCGGGCTGCCGCCGGTGGAGGAAAAGAACGAGCCCTGCTTCTCCAGCGACTGGGCGATCTCCCGCGTGGTGATGACGGCGCCGAGCGGATGGCCGTTGCCCATGCCCTTGGCGATGGTGATGATATCGGGCACGACCCCTTGCTGTTCGAAGCCCCAGAAATAATGTCCGAGCCTGGAATAGCCGACCTGTACCTCATCGGCGATGCAGAGGCCGCCGCGGTCGCGCACCTGCGCGTAGATTTCCCTGAGATAGCCGTCCGGCAGCGGAATGCCGCCGGCATTGCCGTAGACGGATTCGCAGATGAAGCCCGCAAGGCCGTCGCCGCTGGCGTCGATCGCCTCCAGCACCGGCGTCGCCATGCCGAGATAATCCGCTGCCGTATCGGGACCACGGAAGTCGCCGCGGTAGGTGTTCGGCGACACGACGGTATGCACCCAGTCCGGCCGGGTTGTCAGCGCATGCGGATTGTCGGCGATCGAGGTGGAGACGGCATCGCTTGCCGCCGACCAGCCATGATAGGCTTCGAGCAGGCAGAGCATATTGCGCGCGCCGCTACGGGCCTGCGCCAGCCGAAGCGCCAGATCGTTTGCCTCCGATCCGCTGTTGACCAGGAAGACCGTGTCGAGCCCATCCGGGGCCAGTGCGGCGAGGCGTTCGGAAAATTCCGTGATCGCGGCATAGTGGAAGCGTGAATTGGTGTTGAGCCGCAGCCATTGGGCGCCGATCGCCGCTGCGAGCTTGGGATGGCCATGGCCGAGAATGGAGACGTTGTTGACCATATCGAGATAGGCGCGGCCCTCGACGTCGAACAAATGCTCCCGCCAGCCGCGCTCGATCTGCGGCGGCGCTCCGTAATAGTTCTTCTGCGCTCCGGCGAGATGCGTCTGTCGCCTGGCGAGCAGCTCGGTGCTATCGGCCCGCGGCGCATCCGCTTCCGGGCCGAGAAGCAGCGAGGGAGAAGGGCAAAGCACCGACCAGGCCGCTGCCTCGCGGGGTGTGGCAAAGAGCGGCGGCTCGAGCCCGGCGACGCTGCAAAGCTGGACGCGCAGACCGCCGAGTGACGAAGCCTCTCCGACAACAGTGCCGAGCGGGTCGCCGGCGGCAATCTCGGCTTCATCCTCGACCGAGAGGTCGAGCCCGTCGAGGTGCAGGGTCACGCTGTCGCCGGCGAGCGTCAGATGCTGGTCCTTCCAGCCGATCCGGCCGGCAAAGGGTGCGGCGACTGCGCTGCCTGCGGCAAGGCAGATATCGATATGCAGGGCGCAGGTCGCCAGTTCCTTCGCGTTTCCCAGGCTCGCGCGGGAAAGCCGGTATTCGCCGTAGCGCGTCGCTGCCGTGCCGTTTTCGGTTGCCGCCCGGGCAAGCAGCCGCCAGTCCATGTCGGCATTCAGCCAGTTGCCGGCGGAAAAATGCGGGCTCCGCACCCCAAGATCGACATAGGCGATCCCGGCGGGGTCGATGTCAGGCAGCAACGGCAGCCATGCCGATGCTTCCGGGACGGCAACATCGGCGCCGGCTGCCTTGAGGATCGCGGCTTCCATGAGCTCGAAGGGCACGGACATCGCCGTATCGAAGATCGCCCATTCGCGGTCGAGATTGCCGCGGACATAGTCATTATCCGGATCGACCGAAATCTGCTGCTCGCCGCTGGCAACAAGAATGACCGCGCGGGCGACGACCAATGGCCAGAGCGCCTTCAGCTCCTCGTCGGTCAGCGGATAGATCGCCTGATAGGCGGTAACGGCCGGCAGGATATGAAAAGGGTCGCCCTCTGCCTGATGCAGCAGCGAAGCACAGGTGACGGCGAGGTCGCCGATCAGCCAGCCGCGGATGATGTCGCCGAAATCGATCACCCCGTCGGGGATGGTGTGGCCATGGGCATTGCGGCGGCCGACGACATTGTCGCCGGTGACGTCGTGATGCACCGCCTGTAGCCGAAGCGACGGCGCCAAGGGCTGAATGCGGCGAACGGCCATCACCATGGTCTTGGCGATCCGGTCGCGCGCGGCGCTGTCGGTGATGGCGGAAAGCAGCTGCACCGCGACCGGCCCGGCGCGCCTGAGATCCCATTGCAGGCTGCGGTCGAGGCCCGGATGGTTGAAATCGGCAAGCGCCTGCGCCAGCCTTGCGCAGAGCGCGCCGAGTGCGGCGACCGAAGCCGGCGCCACATATCTCAGTTCCGTCAGCCCCTGGCCTTCCAGATATTCCAGCAGTCGGACCTGGTAGCCTTGCCCGCGCACGGTCAGGACGACGATCTCGCGCCCGTCATTCGTGGCGATCACATTGGGAACGCGTGGCGCATCCGGCTTGCTTTTGAGGTGATGGATCGCCGCATTCTGCGCTTCGAGTTCGCGGGTCTCGTAGGCAGCATGGCAGATCTTCAGGACATAGCGGCCCCTATTACTATCGACGCGATAGTTTCGGTCCTGCTGGCTGCCGAGTTCGACAAGAGTGCCGGAGAGGCTGTAATGAGCAAGCAGGATCTCTTCCGCGTCCACGACGGTGACGTCGGGACGCGGCAGCGCCATGCGATCAACAAGCACCTCGTCGGTCATGGCACCCCTCCCGCAGCATGATTCGATTACCTCACACGATAATCAAATACTTGCCGCTGGCAGGCAACGGGAGATTGTCGTTTGCCAGCAAAAGAGATGTGGGGCTTGCCGGCGCTCAACCCATGCGTTCGGAGGCGTAGCTGCCGGGGCTGGCCGGGAAGACGACGGTGCGGTTGCCGTTGATGAAGGTGCGGTGGTGGATATGGGCGTGGATGGCGCGGGCCAGCACCTGGCTTTCGACATCGCGGCCGATCGAGACGTAGTCGTCGGGCGACTGCGCATGGGTGATGCGCGCCGTGTCCTGCTCGATGATCGGACCTTCGTCGAGATCGGCGGTGACGTAATGCGCCGTCGCGCCGATCAGTTTGACACCGCGGCCATAGGCCTGCTTGTAAGGGTTGGCGCCCTTGAAGCTCGGCAGGAAGGAATGGTGGATGTTGATGATCTTGCCCGACATCTTGCTGCACATCTCGTCCGACAGGATCTGCATGTAGCGGGCGAGCACGATCAGTTCGGTGCCGGTCTGCTCGGCCACCTCCATGATCCGGGCCTCGGCCTGGACCTTGTTGGCCTTGGTGACCGGGATATGGTGGAAGGGGATGTCGTGATTGACCACGACCTTCTGATAATCGAAATGGTTGGAGACGACGCCGACGATGTCGATCGGCAGGGCGCCGATCTTCCAGCGGTAGAGCAGGTCGTTGAGACAATGGCCGAAGCGCGACACCATCAGCAGCACCTTCATGCGCTTCTCGCTGTCGTGGAATTCGTACTCCATTTCGAAGGGTGCGGCGACGGGGACGAAATCGGCGCCGATCTCGGTGCCGGAAAGACCCTCTTCGGAAATGAAGCTGACGCGCATGAAGAACTTGCCGGTATCGAGATCGTCGAACTGGCTGGAGTCGATGATGTTGCAGCCCTTCTCGGCCAGATAGCTCGAAATCGCCGCCACGATGCCGCGCGTCGATTTGCAGGATACCGTCAATACATAGCTTTTCATGTCTCTCCCTCTTCCCTCTGCAAGGCCGCCGCCGTGCTTAGATCAAAGCCCGGGCCGCGAATAGGCCGGCGCGCTTTCATTCATGCGACAAATTGCAAGAGAAACCATCACGTTTCTGCAAGTTCTGTCATTGCCAAGTCTGAAGCTTAGGAGAAGTTGCGCAAAAAACTGTACCGTCAGCGCCGCTTGGATGCGTATTCTCGCCTTCTGTGCCGAACTTAGGCCGGCGGGCGGCTCGCCACGGCCGTTTTCCGGCGGGGCGTGGTGATCTCATGGATAGTGGCGCCGCCGATCGACGAGAGCACCAGCGACAGAATCACGAAGAGCACCGGCTGCTGCAGCATGCCGATCGGCAGGCGGTCGGCGACGACCCTGAGGAAAGCCAGCGTGAAGGCGTGGGTGATATAGATGCTGTAGGAGCAGTCGCCGAGATAGTTCAGCCATCCCACCACCGGCAGCCTGGAAAAATCGATGGAAACAGCGCCGTAGACGATGAAGATCGCCGGGATCCCCCAGGCGTAGAACCGGCTTTCCGGCCGCATCAGCGCCTCGTTGATGAAAAGAAACGCAAAACCCAGGGCGAGCGCCGCCCAGGCCCAGCGGCTCGGCAGCAGCAGCTTCTGCCCGTAGAGCCAGCCAAGCACGACGCCGGCGAGAAACTCCAATATGATCGGTTCGCCGTAGAACCGGCTGGCCGTCGTTTCCGGCAGCAGCCGGCAGGCGATCAGGATGACGGCGAAGACGGCAAACATCGCCGGGATGCGGCGGACTTCCGAAAGCGGCAGCAGCAGCGCGAACACGAAGTAGAAGAACATCTCGTAATTCAGCGTCCAGCCCGGAACGACCACCGGCGTGATCGTGCCGGGATCGGCGGGATTGGCCCATGGCAGGAAGAACAGCGAGGCGATGAGATGCGGCAGGTCGAACACCGTCGATTTCAGCAGTGACGGGGCCACCAGCGCCACAATGGCCGAAAACAGCGTTGCCAGCCAATAGAGCGGCACGATCCTCCTGATGCGCCGGCGGGCGAAATCGACCGGGCTCATCGCCCGTCCGCTCGTCGTCAGCCACATCACGAAACCGCTGAGCACGAAGAAGATGTCGACGCCGGTTTCACCATAGACGAAGGCGGTGGCGTCGACCGCCGGATTGACCTTGGCAAGCTGCAATATCGCGTGGAAATAGACGACCATCAGCGCCGCGACGGCGCGCAGATATTGAAGCTGGACCAGCATCCGGTGTCTTGCTCCTCGGTCTCAACCATGCCGCTGCGGTCAACTCTCTACATCTGCCGGACCACCCTGCCGGATGCGCGGGCTGTCGTGGAAGCGCATATATCCGACGACGAACCAAAGGAGACCGGCGATCTTCATCGAGAAAACGGCGGTTCCCCCGATCATCATATTCAGAAAAATGAAAAGAGAAAGTGAATGAGCGCAGCGCCGCTGCGCCGCCGTGCGCCCGGCGGGAAAGAGGCAGACGAACAGCCACAGTGCGATGACGCCGAAGATCGTTGCCGCGTAGATCAGGTAGACATAGCCGCTATCGGCAAATTCCGCGACCCGGTCGACCGAGAGCCCGAGGATGGCGAGCGGATCGAGTTCCATGATCTTCTTCATCGTCAGGTTGATGCGGCCGGTGAAGTTGTCGCCCGTCGCATTGGGTTTCAAGGTGTAGACGAGAAAACCCGCAGCGACGATCAGCGGCATCAGCGCCAGATTGAAATTCCTCGGGATCTTCGGAAAAACGAAATAACCGACGATGCAGGCAAAACAGAAGATCAGCATCGTGCGGGTGTCGTTGGTCACCAGGATCAGCACGGCCGTGCCGATCATCAGCAGCCGGTCCCAGCGGCCGAGCCTTTCCCACATCGAGATCAGATAGACCGCGATCACGCCGCAGAAATTGGCAAGCGACACCTGTTCGAGGAAGATCGAGGAGGAACGATGGTCGATGATGCCGAAGGAGAAGCGCTCGGGAAAGCCGAGCGCATTCTGGAACAGGCCCGTCGTGTTGTAGCTCAGCGGCAGCAGCCCGCGCGTATTGGCGAAATAATCGGACGGATGGACGATGCTGACATAGAACGGCACGCTGACGATCTCGAAGATCAGGAAGATCATGACGACAAGGCTTGCCCAGCGAAAGGCGAGCTTCATGGTTTTCTCGTTGCTCCAGCCGCCGAGGCCGGTGAAGCAGAAGATGATCAGGATGTTGCGGAAATGGTCGATGAACAGCATGCGGTTCAGCACGCTGACATAGATGGTCACGACGAGCGTGAACAGCAGGAACAGGAAGGCCGGCAGGTCGGTCTCGTAGATCCCCTTGTGCAGGATGTAGAGGATGGCGCTCGCCATGATCAGGCCTTCGCTGGCGGCGACATGCGTCATCGACAGCGGCATGATGTTGTGGTTGATGAAGGCAAGAATGCCGTTATAGAGCACCGAAAGCAGGCCGAGCCAGAGCACCGGGTAATCGACGCGCGACGCCGCGCCTGTGGCATCGAGCCGGTTGCCGGCCACAGTAAAGGTCGCAGCTTTGTGGTCGCTGACCGCCATTCTCATTTCCCCACCGGCTTGACGGCGGAACACGTGCCGGCATCGGCCTTTGCCGCCTCGGCCAGAAGCCGCATCTGCGGCCGCTCAGGGCCTTTGCGCGGCTGGACGTTGAACGGCTCGTCCGCCGGCCACCATTCGCCCGCCGCCCAATAAGACCAGCCGAGCCAGGCGTCGCTGTTCCCGGACATGGTCGCGTAGATCTCGGTCAGCCCGCTCATGCAAGCCTTGTCGGCGGAGGCGCCGAATTCGCCGAGAAAGCCGCGCTTGTGGTTGCGCGTCAGCCAGGCGGTGACGCCGGCGATCGCTTCGACCGCGGCATCAGCACCTTCGCAGGTCGGGTGGGTTCCGGAGGAATCGATGTCGAGATACTGGTGGACCTCATAGGCGTAGAAATCGAGCGGATCGCGCACGCCGAGCATGACCGTGCCGTTGGCGCCGCCGATCACGTCCTTCTCCCAGCTGTGAGCGCCGCTCCACGACGTACCCGGCACCAGAATGAGATTGCGAGCGCCGACGGCGCGGATGCTGCGGATCGCCGCATTGGCGGCGGTGAGCCAGTCCGTCGCCTTGATGTCGTAAGGCTCGTTCATCAGGCCGAAGAGAACGCCGTCCTGATTGGCGAATTCGACCGCGAGCCTTGCCCAGAAATCACCGAAGGCGGCATTCGTCGCCGGCGCCGTGCCGACCTGCACCTTGTCGTAATAGCCGAAATTATGCGGGTCGAGCAGCACGGCCATGCCGTGCTTTCGGATCAGGTCGACGGTATCCTTGACCCGCTTGAGTTCGTCCTCGTCGAGCCGCCCGCCGAGCGCCGGCTGCAGCCGCTCCCAGCGGAACGGCAACCGGATGATCGTCAGGCCCTTTTCGGCGAAATAGCGGATCGTCTCTTCGCTGGGATAGGTATAGTTGGTGCCGTAGGTGCCGTCGCGCTCGCCATATTCGCCGCCGGAAAGATTGACGCCGCGGTAACAGGGCGCCTCAGTCGCAAGAGCCGGCGAGGGGAAGAGAGCGGCGGCAAGCAGCAGCGCTGTCAGATGTCGTCTCGCCCTCATCGCTACCCCTCGCAATCGCGCCAAATCGCAACATTGGCGTCGCTGCGGATTATTTTAACGGTCCGTTAGCTAAGAATTTCTAAAGTCTCGGCACCTCGGCTTCAGTCTTTCACGCTGGGCGGGACACGAGTGGGCGTATGAACCAGTATGACAGGAACAGGGTAAGCCGGCTTCCCGGCTGGCGCAGTTTTGAGCCGTCTCAGACTGCGCCGGAAGGCGTGCGCATGCGCAGTCCTGTCGTCCGTCCGGACGATTTCGTCCCACCGATGCCTGAACCCGTCCCTCCTGCCTTTGTGCCGCCGCCGGCAGGAGTTGCGCAAACCCGGCAATCCGAGCGTCCGGCGCCTCCACCTCTGAAACAGCCCGTCGCGGACGCGCCGTCGAACGCAACGCCCGCGCCCGCCGCACCGCTTCTCGACCTCCGCTCCAGCGTCGCCGCGATCTGGAGCCGACGGCTGACCGTGCTGGGTCTGGCGCTTCTCGGCGCCGTTGCCGGCGGGGCGGTGGCGCCGTCCATCGGACAGAAATTCACCGCCGTCAGCAGCCTCTATTTCGATCCGCGCCAGATCGGCCTTGCCGATGCGGGTGCCCAGTCTTCGGGACCCTCGCCGGAAATGATCTCGACGCTGATCGACAGCCAGGTGCAGATCCTGACCTCGGGCAATGTGCTGCGCCGCGTCGTCCAGGCCATGAAGCTTGACCAGGATCCCGAATTCACCGGCGGTCGCACCGATGGCGCCGCCGTGATCGGTACCCTGCAGAAGGCGCTTGTCATCACCCGCGAGGCCAGCACCTATGTCGTCTCGCTTGCCGCGACGACGAATGATCCGGAAAAATCCGCAAGGCTTGCCAACCAGGTCGTCACCTCCTTCACCGAGGAGGAAAACAGCGCCTCGAACGGCATCTACGAAAATACCTCCTCGACACTCGACGGACGCCTCGACGATCTGCGCCGGAAGGTACTGGAGGCCGAGCAGGCCGTCGAAACCTTCCGCGCCGACAACGACATGGCCGCGACCGAGGGCAATTTGATCTCCGATCAGCGGCTCGTCTCGCTGAACACGCTGCTGGTGACGGCGCAGGAAAAGACCATCCAGGCAAAGGCACGCGCCGATGCCGTCGCCAATCTCCGCGTCGAGGACATCGTCGCCGGCAACCAGACCGAAGGCGGTGTCACCTCGCCGCTCGTCAGCCTGCGTCAGCAATATGCCACCCAGGCTGCCGCCGTCGGCAGCCTCGAAAGCCAGATGGGCACGCGTCATCCGCGCCTGCAGGCGGCCCGCTCCTCGCTGCAGAGCATATCGGGCGAAATCAGAGGCGAATTGCAGCGTCTCGCCACGTCGGCAAGGGGCGAATACGAGCAGGCCAAATCAGCCGAAGACAGCATCGCCAAGGAGCTGGCCGTGCAGAAGGCGCTGCAGGCGAGCACCTCGGACAAGCAGGTGGAATTGAACGAATTGCAGCGCAAGGCGACGGCGGCGCGCGATATCTACGAGACGGTTCTGAAGCGCTCCAGCCAGACGAGCGAGGAGCAGAACCTCAACCAGAGCAACATTCGCGTCATCTCGCCGGCCGAGCCGCCTGTCAAGGCCGATGGCCCGGGCAAGAAAATCCTGCTGGTGGCCGGCATTATCGGCGGTCTTCTTGCCGGTTTCGTCGTCGGCGCGGGTTTTGCGATCCTCGCCGGCCTCTTCGGCCACCCCGTCATCAGAAGTTATTTCAGGACGTCTCCTGCTGCCGCCGCTTGATGATGGTCGTCGGTTTTCCTACATCGGAAGAGCGGCCTATTGCCGGCAGGAGAGTTCCCATGCGGCTATTGATGATGCTTCTGATATCGCTCGTCGCCGTCTCGAGCCTCGCCCCGGCATCCGCTTTTGCCGTCGACTGGACGAAATCCGTCGATTCCGGCGTTCAACCCCTCTATCCCTACAAGGGCCTTCCCGGCGTCAAGGCGCAGCCGGACAAGAAGGAGGAGGAATCGTACAACTGCCGCACGGAAACCGTCCAGATCCGCCGCCGTTACGACGAGATCTTCCGCTCCGGCGGCATGCCGACACTGATGTATGTCTGCGAACGCGACGGCTTCATCTCGATGGATGACAAGGTGCCGCTGCGCGGCCATTATCAGCCGGTGCGGTGAGGGACCAAGCTCACGCCGACTGCTGCAATGCCTTACTGTTGTGGTAGATCCGCGTCGATGCAAGATTGATCAGCGTCGCCGCCACCCGGTCGATATCGGCCTCGCTCATGTCGTGATAACTCGGCAGGTTGATCGCCCGCTCCGGAATGCTCCAGGCGTTGACGTTCTCTGGCCGGTCCTCGAACATCGAGAGGCTGGAGAGCGGATAGAAGAAGACGCGTGCGTCGGTATTGGCGGCGTCGAACGCCTGCTGCAGCATCTCGCGGGCAATGCCGGTCGAGGGATGGAAGACGGCGGTCGGCATCCAGGCACCGTTGACCGTGCCGGTATATTCCGGGTTCATGGTGATGCCGGGCAGGGCCGAAAGCCGAACCATATAAGAGGTCAGGATTTCGCGCTTGCGGTTGACGAGTTCTTCGATACGCTCGAGCTGGGCGCAGCCGATCGCCGCCTGGATGTTGGACATCTTGTATTTGAAGCCGATCGCATCCGGCCAGAACTGCTTCGTCTGGCCGCGGGCCCGGCCATGGTTGCTGAGCGTCAGCACCTTTTCGTAAAGGGCGGCGTCATTGGTGACGAACATGCCGCCTTCGCCTGTCGTCAGCGTTTTGGTGCCGTGGAAGGAGAAGGTGCCGAAGGCGCCCATCGAGCCGGCCCGACAGCCGTGCCAGACGGAACCGACCGCTTCGGCGGCGTCTTCGATCACCGGAATTCCGGTCCGCTTGCCGATCTCCAGCAGCGCATCCATGTCGCAGAGATTGCCATAGAGATGCGTGGCGATGATCGCCTTGGTCTTCGGCGTGATATGGCGTTCGACCTCTTGAGGGTCGATGCACCACGTATCGGCAAGCACGTCGACGAAAACGGGCGTAGCACCCAGATGGACGATTGGCGAGACGGTTGCGACCCAGTTCGTATCGGCAAGGATCACTTCGTCGCCGGCGCCGACGCCGAGCGCTGCAAGCCCCATATGCATGGCGCCGGTGCAGCTCGAGGTGGCGATCGCAAAGCCGCTGCCGAGATAGGTCTTGAAGTCGCGCTCGAAGCGGTTGAGATAATCGTAGCAGCGCGCGCCCCAGCCGGTGGCGGCGGCATCCGCCGCATAATCCGTTTCGAGCTGGGTGATGGATGGCTTGGTGTAGAAGATCCTGTTGCTCATGCCGCTGCTTCTTCTGAGTGAAATGGAGATCGGTCAAACCTAGCGCGAGAAACTCGCCCGAGGCTCACATGATTTGGGCTCACATGATGATGTGCCGGGCAAGGTCGTGTTCATGCAGGACGATGCCGGGCAGGTAGCCGAGCGAGACGAAATATTCGCGGTCGCTGCCGTCGGCAACGAAGACCGCCGTGGTCTCGATCGGATCGGCGCCGATTTCGGCCGTCACTTTCACGCCCGGCTTCAGCCCGAGTTCGCGCATTAGCCCCTCGAGCGCCGCAATCTCGGTGAAGCCGGCGAGCAGCAGCGTCTTGACGCCGATGGCGCCGTTTACCTCGCCGACGAGCGTCTGGATCGCCACCATCAGTGGCAGGCGGTCGCGGAAGGGCCGGATCTCGGGATGATCGAGAATGCCGCCCCAGACGATCCTGATATAGAGCTCGTATGCTTTGAGAAAGTTCTTGCGCAAAGCCCAAAAGCGGAAGGCGACGGCCATGCGATTGAGCGTGAAGATCTTGCACATCTCCTCATACTTGGCGCGCGTCTCCATGGTCAGCGCAATCGCGCCGCGCTTGGCGCCGGTATAAAGGAAATATTCCAGTCCGGCGCGATAGCGGTCCCAGCTCGTCATCACCTCGTCAGTGCCTGCCTGCGGCCGGTCGCGGACGATCACCGTGTTGGAAACCGAGCGGTAGAACGGTCGTTTGAGAAAGCTGACGGCGCCCTGGTCGAGAAAATGCGCGAGGAACGAGAAAGGGTAGAAGCAGAATTCCCGGGGGACCCAGGCCGAGCGCAGTGCGTCGGCGCGGTAGATCGCGATCTCCGGAAAGATGTGGCGTTCGTAGATGAACTTGAAGACCTCGGTGAAGCTGCCCTGCGGAAACTTCACATCCTGTTCGAGATTGAAGAACTGCCCGAGGTCGGTCTTGCCGATCTCGTCGTAGAGGAACCATGGCGCCTGGGCGGCGGTCACATCGGGATTCCTGTCGAGGTAGGCAACGGTTTCGGCCACCGCATCAGGGATCAGTATGTCGTCGTCAGCAAGATAGATCAGATATTCGCCCTTGCCGAGGCGAAAGGCGCTGGCGAAGTTCGGTCCGCCGCCGGCATTCTCATCACGGCGGAAGTAGCGGATCGGAAGGCCGCGGCCGATGAATTCCTCGACCACGTGCTGCGTGCCGTCCGTCGACGCGTTGTCGCAGATGACGATCTCGAAGGGGAAATCGAACTTGTAGTCGTTTTCGCAATAGGTCAGGCAGTGGCGCAGGAAAGGTTCGCGATTATAGGTCGGAATGCAGATGCTGAGTTTGATGCCACTCAAGTGTGTGTCCCCCGGCTATAGCTTTCGAGCGCGGCGTCGCGCTCGCTGATGATGACAGGCGCGAATGGCCAGGCGATGCCGAATAGCGGGTCGTCGTGCCGAACGCCCCGTGCGAGTTCGGCGACATAGACATCCGACATCTGGTAGAAGAGTTCGCAATCGTCCTCGAGGGTGAGGAAGCCGTGGGCGCAGCCTGCCGGAATGTAGAAGGCGTTTCGCCTTTCGCAGTCGAGCTCGACCGCGGCCCACTTGAGATACGTGTCGGAGGGCGGGCGCAGGTCGAGCGCCACGTCGAATACCCGCCCGCGCACGGCACGAACGAGCTTTGCCTCCGGCTTCGGATCAGCCTGATAATGCATGCCGCGCAAAGTCCCGCGTTTGTGGTTCTGCGAGACGTTGCATTGCGGATAGACCGAGGCGAGCCCATGCGCGGCGAAGCTTTCGGCGCAGAAGGTTCGCGCAAACATGCCGCGGTCGTCTGCGCGTTCCTCGACGTCGACGATGAAGGCTCCCGCAACCGCGGTCGGCGCAAACCTCATCCGATCACCGTCAATTCAGGCACGGCGACGGCAAAGCGGCCGCCCCAGCTGCCAACCTTCCTGTTACCTGATACCACTTCGTTCTTGATATTCCAGGGCAGGATCAGCACGTAATCGGGCTTGGTTTCTTCCATCTTCTCAGGCGCGTAAATCGGCAGTTTGCTGCCCGGCAGATAGTGGCCTTGCTTGTGCGGGTTGCGATCAACCACATAGTCGATGAGGTCGGTGCCGACGCCGCAGAAGTTCAAAAGCGTATTGCCCTTGGCGGCGGCGCCATAGGCCGCGACGCTCTTGCCGTTCCGCTTGGCCTCGTTGAGGAAGGAAAGCAACCCGTCCTTGATCGGCGCGACGCGGCTCTGGAAGGCCTCGTAGGTGTCAGTCCTGTCGAAGCTGGCCGCCTTTTCGTCCGCCCGCACCTTGGCAAGGCCCGCACCGGTGGCGTGGGCGGTCGAGGCCGTGCGGCAGGCGAGGATACGCAGGCTGCCGCCATGGGTCGGCAGTTCCTCGACATCGAACACCTTCAAGCCGTGAGCGGCGAAAACCTTTTCGACGGCGAGCAGCGAGAGATAGTAGAAGTGCTCGTGATAGACCGTGTCGAACTGGATGCTTTCCATCAGTCGCAGCAGATGCGGAAATTCAACGCTGACGACTCCGTCCGGCTTCAGCACCGCCGAAAGCCCGCCGACGAAGTCGTTAATATCGGGCACGTGGGCAAGCACGTTGTTGCCGATGACGATGTCTGCTGCGTGGCCGCGCGAAACGAGATCCTCAGCCGTCGCCTTGCCGAAGAAACGCGCCTCTGTCGGCACGCCGATGCCGCGCGCGACCTCGGCGACGTTTTCGGCCGGCTCTATGCCGAGCACCGGCACGCCCGCCTCGACGAAATGCTTCAGCAGATAGCCGTCATTGCTCGCCACCTCGATCACCTGTGATGTGGAGTCGAGGCCGAAACGCTGACGCACCATGATGGTGAACTGGCGGGCATGCTCCACCCAGCTGTCGCTGTAGGAGGAGAAATAGGCATAGTGGCTGAAGATGTCTTCCGGCGGAACGAAGGCATCGGCCTGCACCAGCCAGCACTGCGAGCAGACGAAGGCGCGCAGCGGATAGGATGGCTCCGCCTGCTTGAGCTGCTCTTCCGTCAGATATGCGTTGGCGAGCGGCGTCGAGCCGAGGTCGACGAAGCGATGCTTCAGCGGGGCATCGCAAAACCGGCAATTGTGCGCTGTCATGATACTGCTTCCTCATATGCCGCGATCTGGCCGAGCGAGAAGGCGCGCATGTCTTCGCCCTCACGGTTGGCCTTGTACCAGGCGGCAGTCCAGTCGATGGTCTGTTGCAGGCTGAGGCGCGGGCGCCAGCCGATGGTGTCTAGCGCCAAGGCTGAGCTCAGCGTCAGCGCCGGCGCTTCGGGTAGATGTTCGCCCGGCGCAAGCCGCCACACGTCTTCGACGCGATGCGCCCGTCCGAGCGCCTCGGCGAGTTCGGAAACGGTGGCGAAGCTTTCGGGATGCGGACCGAAATTCAGCGCATCCGGCAGATCCCTGCCGCGTTGCTGCGTCAGCACTTCTGCGAAGCTGAGATAACCGCCAAGCGGCTCCAGCACATGCTGCCAGGGGCGGATCGCCGCGGGATAGCGCAGCATGATCGGCTCTCCGCCTTCGAAGGCGCGGATGAAATCCGGGATCAGCCGGTCCTTCGACCAGTCGCCGCCGCCGATGACATTGCCGGCGCGGACCGTGGCGAGCTTGAGATCGCGGCGTTTGAAGAAGCTGTCACGGTAACTCTGGCACACGAGTTCGGTGCAGGCCTTGGAATTGCTGTAGGGATCTTTGCCGCCGAGCGTATCGGTCTCGACGAAGGGTATGCCGCTGCCGTTGTTGGCGTAGACCTTGTCCGAGGTGATGACCAGCACGGTCTTGACCGAGGGCGTCTGTCTGACTGCGTCGAGAACATTTGCCGTTCCCATGACGTTGGTCGAAAAGGTCTCGGCCGGGTTCTCGTAGGAGCGCCGCACCAGCGCCTGCGCCGCCATATGGATGACGATCTCCGGCTCGAAACGCCTGGAGAGATTGAGAAGCGCCTCGGCGTCGCGGATATCGACGATGTGATGGCCGCGATCGTCCCAGGGAGCGAGCTTGCGGTAGAGCGATGGTTCGGTCTCGGGCACCAGCGACACCGCGGAAACCTCAGCGCCGAGCCGCTCCAGCCACAGGGAAAGCCACGATCCCTTGAAGCCGGTATGTCCGGTCAGGAAAACCCGCCGCCCGTTCCAGAAGTCCGTCAGGCCCATAGTTTCCACGGCGCCTTTCCGGAATTCCAGAGTTCTTCCAGGTGGTTGCGCTCGCGAAGCGTATCCATCGGCTGCCAGAAGCCGTCATGCTTGAAGGCGGCGAGCTGGTTGTTGGCGGCGAGCCACTCCAGCGGCCCACCTTCCCAGATCGTGTCGTCGCCCGGGATGAGATCGACCACCGACGGGTCGAGCACGAAGAAGCCGCCATTGATGCGCTGGCCGTCGCCCCTCGGCTTTTCGATGAACGAGGTGATGTATTGTCCCTCGATATTCGTGGCGCCGTAACGGCCGGGCGGAGTGACCGCGCACATCGTCGCCTTCAGGCCATGGCTGCGATGGAAGGCGACTTCGGCGGCAATGTCGATATCGCCGACGCCGTCGCCATAGGTCATGCAGAAGGGTTCGCCGGGTGTCAGATGGTCGCGAACGCGGCCGATGCGGCCGCCGGTCATCGAATGAATGCCGGTATCGACCACGGTCACGCGCCAGTTCGGTCGTTTGCCGCCGTGATAGTTGATGCTGTTGGCGCCGAGGTCGACGGTGATGTCGCTATGGTGGAGAACAAGGTTTACGAAATATTCCTTGATCATATAGCCCTTGTAGCCGGCGCAGATGATGAAATCATCGAGCCCGTGATGGGCATAGATGTTCATGATGTGCCAGAGGATCGGCATGCCGCCGATTTCGACCAGAGGCTTGGGGCGGATACTGGTTTCCTCGGCAAGGCGCGAGCCAAGGCCACCGGCGAGAATTACGACTTTCATCCCAAGCGAACTCCAGAGTGTCTAGTCAAGTTTCCCGACCACCCTCAGAGCCGTCCGGGCTCTCGACAGGCGGAACGGCCGTATGTTCATCCTTGTCCCGGTATCCGATTTCGTTCTTGTGCGAGGCTTGCAGCGCCGGAAGCGGTGTGCGGATTTTTGCAAGAGTGCGGTCTGGTGCGCGCCGATGGCTGCCCCAAATCCCTTCTCCCCGAGGGGAGAAGAGGAAATTGAGGCATGTCCCTTCGCCCACCGTATCAGGCGCCGCTTCTCACGACCTCTACGCGATAGCAGTATGAATTATCATTGCTGCCTTCGCCCTTTTTCCCCATGTCCCAACGCGCTTCGCCGTTCTTGACCGATTTGTTGAGGGGGTATTTTTCCCAGAGGCCGAAGCCCATTGCCCGGTTGAGCATGATCGCCGAGGCATTCGTCGTCAGCACATAGCCGTAGATCGTCTCGACATCGGTCTTTTCGAACAGCCAGTCGATCAGCGCCCGGCCGGCGACCTGAAGCAGTTTCGGATGTCCGCCGCGCTCGCCGCGCATGGCATTGTCGAGTAGCACGTCATCATCCGTCAGGTCCTTGAAGCCGAAATGGCCGATCAACTGGTCGGACGCATAGATCAGGAACATCAACTGCGTCGGGTTCTTGAAGACGACATTGGCAAGCCAGCTTCGCGTCCGCTCGATCGTCGCGGTAAAATGCGTCAGGAAAAAACTCATATTGGCGTTGCGCCAATCGGTCAGCTTGCCGAGGATGACGTCGTCGTCGAGATGCCTGACGGTCAACGGAACCAGTTTTCCGATCGGCGCGCCGTTCTCATCGACGAGATCGATGATCGCCGAAGCCTTATCGTGGACGATGTCGTGGATATATTGCTGTATCGGGTTCATCGGCTCGGCGTTCCCCGTCACTCGAAGTGTTCCGGCAGGATTATCTCGTCGGCGTCGATGTCGACTTTCAGCCGCTTGCCGATGACGGTATCGATCTCGGTCGGCGCAATGCCCGTTCCCGGCCGCTTCGCGTCTAGATCGTCCGCTTCGATGCTGCTGCCCGCCTTCAAGGTGCGGGCCGAGATGACGCTGCGGCGCATCTTTGGGATCTGGTCCCGCTCGGAGGGGTCGAGGATCCGTCCCGTGCCGCCAAGCGCCGCATGCACCTTGTGGCAGGCCGCAATCATCGCCTTCATCTCATCGGGTTCGGTCGCCATCTGATTGTCCATGCCGATGCGCGAGCTGTCGAGGGTGAAGTGCTTTTCGATGACGCAGGCGCCGAGCGCGATCGATGCGGCGGGGATCTCGATGCCGATACTGTGGTCGGAATAGCCGATCGGATAGGCCGGGAATTCGCTGCGCAGGCCGGCGATGTTCTGAAGGCGGATGGTTGCAGGCGGCGCCGGATAGACGGAGGTGCAATGCAGGATGATGATCTGCCGGTTGCCGGTCTGCTCGATGGCGTCGACGGCGCTGATGATCTCCTCCAGCGTGCCCATGCCGGTCGAGAGCACGAGCGGCGCGCCGAGATCGCCAAGATAGCGAAGATACGGCAGGTTGTTCAGCTCCATCGAGGCGATCTTGATGAAGGGAACTTTGCAGACCTTGACCAGGAACTCGGCCTCGTTGCGGGAATAGGGCGTCGAGGCGAAATCGATGCCGACTTTCCGGCAATAGGCCGCAAGCTCTTCGAGCTTCGTATCGGCAAGCGAGAACTTGTCGACGATCCGCTTGGCGATCGCGTTCTCCCGATAATACCCGGCGGAATAAAGGGACTCGGTGCTCCACGACTGAAATTTCACGCAATCGCAGCCGGCCTCTTTCGCCTGGTCGATCATCGATCTTGCCGTGGTGACGTCGCCGAAGTGGCTCGTGTTCAGCTCGGCGATGATATAAGGCGCGAGGTAGTCACCGATCAGCCGGCCGTTGCGGAGTGTAACAGTTGCCATGATGTGCTTGCCTATTGGTCGATGGGCTCGATGATCATTTCCGAACGGAAAAGATCGCGGTCGAGGAACGGGGCCTGATCCTCCAGCGGACGGCGCACGAAACGCCGGTCGATCTCGCTGCGTGTCTGCCCCAGCTCGATATATTCCTGATCCTCGCGGCCCATGATTTCGCACAGCACCGGCCGCTCGCGGCTTAAGAGATCGGCGACGCCGCTGCGCAACTGGTCCGGGCTCTCGATCCTGATATAATCCAGACCGAAGCAGTCTGCGACCTTCGAGAAATCGGGCGCACTGACGCCATTGGCGGGGTCGGTGCCGATGACGCGCTTTCTGAACAGCTCCTGCTGTCGCCTGCGGATGATGGAATAGACGTTGTTGTTGATGACGATGATCTTGATCGGCAGGTTGTGGTAGCGGATCGTCTCCAGCTCCTGCAGGTTCATCATGATCGAGCCGTCGCCGATGACGGCGATAACCGGCTGCGGTTTGGCATGATAGGCGCCGATCGATGCAGGCAGGGCAAAGCCCATTGCGCCTTGCATGGCTGGATGCACCGCGGTCATGCCGTCGGAGAACCTGATGTTTGTCGGTAGGATGACCTCATTCAATCCCGAATCGGTCACCAGCGTCGACGACGGCGGCATCAGCTCGGTCAGGCACTCGGCCAATTCGTAGAGATCGACCTTCTCCGCATGGCGGAAGGCAGGCTCGACACCGGAGAAGATCACCTTCCAGTGCTGGCACTTGGCCATCCACTCGGCCGCTGCCGGCTTGCTGTCGGCCGCATTGATCCGTTCGAGGAAGTCGGCGAGTTCGGCATGGATGAACTGGTCGATCCTGACCATTTCCTTGCTGTGCTCGACCTTGTCGATATCGACGATAATGGTTTTCGCCGCCCGGGCGAATTTGCAGAAATCCGGCCCTGTCGTCAGCGATGTCAGGCGGCAGCCGAGAACCAGCAACAGATCGGCATTCTGCAGCGCGAAATTGCCGGCGCGCGAACATCCCATTGAACCGACCGAACCGATCGACAAGGGATTGGCGCTGCCATAGACGTCGGGAGCGGAGGCGGCGAAGGTCACCGGAATGTTCCAGCGCTCGACGAACTGCCGGAAGGCCGCCTCGGCGCCGCTGGAGCGCAGGCCGCTGCCGATCAGCACGACCGGACGTTTTGCCGCCGACAGCGCTTCGATGACGCTGGCAATATCTTCCTGTCCTGCCGTCGGCAGCACCGGCGCCGCTTCCGGCCGCGCGATCGTTTCGGGATCAATCTGGGCGCTCTGCAGATCGAGCGGCACGTCGATCCAGACGGGACCTTTGCGGCCGGAATTCGCGAGCGTCAGCGCCATGTCCATGGCTTCGACGATCTCTTCGGCTGCCGTGATCATCCTGGCATATTTGGTGATCGGCTGCACGATCGAGATGATATCGGCTTCCTGCTGGCCATAGGTGCGCAGTGGAATGCCGGTATAGCGACTGGTTTCCTTCAGCGTGTTCTGGCCGGAGATGAAGATGCAGGGAATGCCGTCCTGCCAGGCCGACAGCACGCCTGTTATCGTGTTGGTCGAGGCGCAGCCGGTGGAGACGAGGCACGCGCCGAACCCGCCGGTCTGGTGGGCATAGGCTGCGGCCGCGAAGGAAGCCGACTGTTCATGATGGACGGATATCGCCTTCAGCTCGGTATGTTTTGCCAGAGCATCGGTCAGGAACAGCGCGCCGCGTCCGGTGACCAGGAAGACATGTCCGATCCCGGTCTCAGCGAGACGCTGCATTATGTAGTCGGCAACTCTCATGGCTCTCGTCTATCTCAAGAGGTTTTCGGCTTGAAGCGGTCCAGGATGGCGGGAACGGCCACGATGAAATCGCCGCTGCAGGCGGCTTCGCCGTTGACGCTGCTCTGGACTGAGCCGATGGCGATGCCGCGCTTGAACGAGTTGAGCACGGCGTCGATCTTCAGCACGTCGCCCGGAACGACCTTGCGCTTGAACTTCACATTGTTGAGCGAGACGAAATTGGTCTTCATGCCCTTATATTCCTCTATGCAGAGGAAGGTCATGATGAAGGTCTGCGTCAATGATTCGATCTGAATGAAACCCGGCACATTCGGCTCGTCGTCGAAATGGCCGGGGAAAAACCATTCATTATAGGTAAAGCACTTCACCGCGGAGGCGCTCTTGCCGGGATCGACCGCGGTGACGCGATCGATCAGCAAAACGGGATATCGATTTCTCTGATGGCTGATGATGCCATTGATATCGAAAGCCATGGCGTTCGTTGCGTCGCTCATGCGGCCTGCTCGATGCTCACATCGTATTTGGCGAGAATCTCTTGCCCTCTTTCGAAACTAGAGAATTCGATGATGTCGTCGATGTCCATTTCGATACCGAACGCCTCTTCGAGCGCGGCCATCAGCGCCATGTGGCCGACGCTGTCCCAGGCCGCGGCTTCCTGGTAGCGCAGGTTCGTCAGGTCCTTGGCGTCAAGCATGAAGGTCTCGGTGAAAGCGGTCTGGTATTTCTCGCGGTTGCTCATTGTCTGATGTCCTCACTCGTATCTCAAAACGTCCAAATCGCAGCATCTGCATCTGAACATGAACACCGACAATGCCGCGCCGTCCTTGCGCTAGGCTGTACTGACGATCCGCGAAAGCTCCTGCACGAGATTGTAGCCGTCCCAGATGGCGCCCATGTCGAGCGCCTTGCCGACCGGCACGACGCGGTCGATACCCGTCAGTCCCTCGTCGATGATGAACTGCACCAGCGAATCACGGTCGATGCCGAAGCAGGTCAGTGTCTGATACCGTTCGCCGACGATCTCGGCGAGACAGCTAAGATTCTCCGTCGCGTATTCGTAGAAGAAACCATACTGGCCGCGGTGCCGTTCGATATCGGCGGGCAACGCATTCAGGCTGACGCGATAGATCAGATTGTCGTGCCGCGTGCTGCCACTTGCCTGCGGCAGCGTATTCGCCGTCCGGCAAAGATTGACGAATTTGTCGACGGCATGGATCGGCGCGATCTCATAACGCTGCTCGAGATGCGCTGCCATCTCCGGCCAGAAGCGGTCCTGTGCTCGCTTCGCCTGTTCCTCATTGCCCTGCCACATCACCAGATGCGGAGAGGAGCAAGCATTCTGGTCGAGAAGAAACACGTCGTTGAAGAAACCTCTGGCGAGCTCCACGATCGCTTGCTCATCGGCGCCAAGCACCGCTTCGGCCTGCATCAGGCAAAAGGAATAGCGGTCGGCAAAGGCGATGTCGACGCTGCGGGGATGGGCGGGCAGTTTGCGCAAATGCGCGACGGTCGCATCGCCGCCCCACAGCATCCGCGCCTGGCAGTGAACCGAAAGCGCACCGGTGATCTCGTCGTCGCGCGGATATTTCACGAGCCGGTTCATCGCCGCCAGCCGGCTATGTGCAGGCAGGGCGAAAAGCCTGGCGATCTCGTCGCAGATGACCTCGACTTGCGGAAAGTCCCGTTCCGGAATGCGCACGATGTTGCCATTGCCGGCCAGCAGCCCGAAAGCGAAGGAAAAGGCGAAATTGACCGGCACGTTGGCGGGCGCAATGTGCAGCACGAGGCCGCGGCCGAGGCGCGGATATTCCGTGCCGAAGTCGCGCGACAACTTGGCGAGGTTCGCGGACCGGCACCAATAGCCGAAGGCGGCGATGTCAGGATACTGGCGTGCGGCCGGCAGTGCCAGCAGCGCCTTCGAAAGCGCCGTCAGAAACTCCACCGCCTGCGCGGAGTAAGGCGGCAGTGGCCTGCATTCCAGCGTGTTCAGCGGGCCGCCGACGCTAAGTGTGACGGGCAGTTCAGGAATTTGCTTCATAGGTATCGCTGCAGCCTCTGACTTCGGCCTTGGAGACGCGTCCGGCCACCGAGAAATATTTGCCATGCCGCCCGCAGGGGCAATCGTCTTCGCCTTCGATCCGGCCGATATCCTCGGTCAGAAGCGCATGTCCCGGATAGCTGCGCGGGATGAGCGACATGACCTCGATCAGCCCGGTCTTTCCGGCTTCGAGCGCCCGGAAATTCGTGGGATCGCGAATAATGACATCGGCATAGATCGGCGCATGGAGATGGCCCTCTTCGCATTCCATGAAGATAGAGCCGGTCTGTTCGACCATGCCGTAATAATTTACGACGCGGTTAATACCGGCGCATTCGGCCATCGCCGCCCGGAATTCGGGGTTGCCAACAGCCTGGTCTTGCAGCTTCTTCCAGCCGCCGCCATGCAGCAGAATGCCGTTGTCGATCGGCAGGCGTTTGCCCATCGCCTTGAGCGGCGCGTAGAAATGCTGCCAGATCATGAAGGTGAAGCCGAACAGGAAGATCGGCTGGTCCGGATGCCGTTCGAGGCAGGCCTCGATGGCAGGGATATCGAGCTTCATCTCGTCGTCGAGCGCGTAGGTGACATCCTGCCCGAAGAAAGAAAAACCGAGAATGCCGGCACCTCGCGCCGAGAAGGCGTTGCGGTTGCGCAGCACGCTCGGCGAATCGATCACCAGCATCGGCAGCCGCTTCTTGCCCAGCACGTCGCCCATCAGCCGGGCGAGGATCTTGCTCTGAAGTGCTGCCGTTTCCTTGTCGAGATAGATGCGCGACACCTGCTGGCCGCTGGTACCCGACGAGGTCATCGTCTTGAACACCCGGTCCTTCTCGATGCTCATCAGATCCAGCTCCTTGAACAGCCGGACCGGAATGAAGGGAACGTCTTCCAGACCGTCCACCGGCGCTTGGCCATCGGTGACGAGGTCGAGAATGCGGCTATATTCCACGCAATGATCGCGGTGCCACCGGGTCAGATCGCGCATCGCCTGCGTCAGCGCGCTGGATTTTTCCGCGGCGTTCATCGAATAGGGCTCGCGGTCGAGCCAGGGAGAGGTATCAAATGCGGTCATGCGAGGGCATCCCCTGCAAGGAGTTTCAGCTGATTGTATTGGATTTTGCCGGAATCATTCCGCGGTAGCTCGGCGATGGCGTAGACATTGATCGCCTTCGGGCTGATTTTCAAATCCGAAACGAGTTTGGTCTTGATGAGCTTGCCGGCCTCGCCCGAGCCTTGAGGGACATAGACCTCCAGCCGGTCGTCTTGCCCGGCGCAGATGACGCTGTGGCCCGCCGCCAGCAATTGCGCCTCGACATCCTGCAGGTTGATGCGATGGCCGAACATCTTGAGAAAACGCTTCAGCCGGCCGACGATATAATAATCGCCATCGGCATCGCGCCTGGCGATATCCCCCGTCCGCAGCACGCCGCCGCGCTCGTCGCCAAGCGCGAGATCCTGATAGCCTTCGGCGTATCCAAGAGAGACATTGCCGCCGCGATAGACGAGTTCGCCGGCCGCATCATCGCCGTGTATCTCTCGCCTGTGCTCGTCTTCCAGCCAGAAGGCGCCACCGGGAATCGGCTGGCCGATACTGCCGGCCTTCTCGATCGTCTTGTCGGGGGAGAGATAGGACATCCGCGCGGTCGCTTCGGTCTGCCCATACATGCTGAAATAGCGAATGCCCTTGCTCCGGCAAAGCTCGGCAAACTCCCGCGTCAGCTCTGGCTCCATCCGCGCGCCAGCCTGCGTCAGGCTCCGCAGAGTCGGCAGATCCATGGAGGCAAAGCGCAGCTTCTTCAGCATCTCGTAATGATAGGGAACGCCGCCGAAACTGGTGGCCTTCGAAGACTTCAGAAAATCCCAAAAGCCCCGGTCGAAGAAGGTCTTGTTGGTCAGCGCAATCGTGGCTTCCGCCAGGATATGGCTATGGATGATTGATAGCCCATAGGAATAACTCGGCGGCAGCGTCGTGATCGGCCGCTCGTCGGAGGTCAGGCTCAGATACGTCCCGATCGCCTCGGCATTGGCGATGATATTGTCGTGCGAAAGACGTACGAACTTCGGCGTTCCGGTGCTCCCCGAGGTGCTCAGCAGAAGTGCAAGCGAATCGTCGATCGGATAGGCTTCATCGCTTTCGGCGGCGACAAGGCTGTATCCCATATGGGAGAGCAGCACACGGCCCTCGCCGAATTCGCCCACCCGCTTTTCCGGAAGCCATGCAAAACCAGGGCGATAGGCCGTCATCAGATTCTGAAACTGCGCCACCGGCAAACCCGTGCCCAGCATCAGCGGAACAGCATCGACCCTGAGCAGGCTGAGATAACCCAGCAATCCGCCCGGCTCGTTCTCACACATGCAAAAGACCAGCCGCCGGCGCGTCTCCTGAAAGGCTGACCGCTCGCTGAAATCAAGCAGGCTCGAAGTGGAGACGCTCGTTCCGTCGTCACAGTTAAATAGGATGTGATCGCTATAAGATGAAACGGAGTCCATCAATCGGGTTGAATTTGCAGTGGATGATGCCATCGAGACTTGGCTCTGGAGTTGCTCTTAGCGTGTTTCACACATGTGCAAAGCTCTGACACCCATCGCCAGGCCTCTTCACGAACCACCTTGATCTCGGTGGGTAGAAGAGATGGCGTCAACGATTTCCGCCAAGGCTTGAGAAAATCAAGTCTCGAATCAGTTGAAGCCTTTTCACCCCTTATAGTATGTCCTGGCCGTGAAGCCAAAGCCGGCGTGTGTGAGCCCTCTGACGGTGATTCCGGAAAGTAGATCGAAACCTCTGGAAGGCGCCCCGCCGGTTGACGGCATGCTTCTTGCATTGTTACTAATATTCCAACCTTTGGGGAGAAAGTGCCATGCAATGGAACACATCGGCGGATTTTGCGCCTCTTGTTCTCTTTCTCGGCGGCCGGCACAAGCGCAGGATCGTCAGGACGCTCCGCGACGCCGCCGAAGTGCTGATGGTGGACTGGCCGTTTGAAGACGGAGAAGAATATGTCGTCGCGGTCAAGGCTTGCGCCGATGCCATCATCGGCCAGATCGGAATGGACGAACTCCGGGAATTGCTCCTCAGCGCCGCCAGAGAAGCCGGTCTGGGGGTTCTAACCGTGATTCCCGACAGCAGGACGGCGACTCCCCATATGGCCGCGTGAAAAGGGCGGCGACCCCGTTCGCTTGAGGCGCTGTGGCATTTTGATGCCGGCATCGACGGACCGCTTCGATGCTATCAACAAAGCGTCTGGATGGAGTGGAATGTCATTTCGACATCGGGCAATAAAAAAACCCGGTAAACCGGGCTTCTTTGGGTTGTTTCCGGACCGTCTAGGACGGCCTGAAACGGGAATGGTGCCCAGAAGAGGACTCGAACCTCCACACCCTTTCGGGTACCAGCACCTGAAGCTGGCGCGTCTACCAATTCCGCCATCTGGGCGACGGAGAGCGATGTAAGGGGGCGGCTTCTGACTGTCAACTGGGTTTTTGAAGTTTTTCTGACAGTTGACGAAAAAGCAGCCGGTCGCCTGCGCGGGAGCGGCCGAAGGCCAGGCATAGCGCTCCGGTCGGCACGCCCTATATAGAGGAAATATCGAAAGGAATGCGTCATGCCCGTCTCTCGCGCCCTTCTGCTCGCCGGTCTTTTGGCCGGTCTCGCGCCCGCCATGGCGGCTGCCGATTCGCTGAAGCTGGGCAAGCCGGGGGTCGGGCCGCTCAACACCGGATCGAGGCTTTGCGATTTTCGCGGCTGCTTCGGTTTCGGGCCACAGCAATGGCATCGCCCCGCCTATATCCAGCCGAACTACCGGCCGCGCGGTGCGACGGGGCCGACCTATTATCAGCCAGGGGCGGCCGGACGGCCGCAGCTGACCTATGATCCGCCGCCGGTGCGCCGCGTGCAGCCGCAGGATCCGAACAAGCATATCGCCTGGTGCACCAACGAATACCGCTCCTACAATCCGAGGACGGATCACTTCCTCACCTATGAAGGCGTCTACAGGGTCTGCCGCTCGCCCTATCGCTGAGACCGCTGCGGTCAGCTTTCGAGCGAGGCGCGGTCGACATGGCCGAGATCGCGGCCGGGCTCGACGATATCGCGAACCTTTTGTTTCAGCTCCTTCGGCCCGGGAAAGCCTCCGTCGCGTTTGCGCTCCCAGATGAGATCGCCGTTGACGCGGATCTCGAAATTGCCGCCGGTGCCGGGGATCAGCGCCACTTCGCCGAGACTGTCGGAAAAGGTGTGCAGCAGCTCCTGCGCCATCCAGGCAGCGCGCAGCAGCCAGTTGCACTGGGTGCAGTAGAGGATCGTGACGCGGGCTTTTTCGGTCATGGCGATTTCCTTTCGTTCTGACTGGTTTAAGCCCTGTTGCAGACCCACGCAATCGGCCCCGCACAAGCGTCTTGCGCGCCGCGGTCCGGCATGGTCTCCTCCTGTCGTCATCAGTCGGGAAAAGCCTATGCGAGTCGCCGTCGTCGAAAATATGCGCAATACCGGTCTCGGCGCGCTTGCCAGGGCGCTCGACGAGGCGGGAGCTGAGATCGAGTGGTTTCGCGTGTGGCAAGACGGCATCCTGCCGCAAAATATGTCGGACCATGACGCGCTCGTCGTCCTCGGCGGCGAGCAGAGCGCGCTGGATGACGAGGCGCATCCCTACCTGCCGGATCTCGCCCGGCTTGCGCGCCGTTTCGGCGATGCCGGCAAGGCCGTGCTCGGCATCTGCCTCGGCAGCCAGATCCTTGCCCGCGCCTATGGCGCCGACAATCTGCTGGGCGCCGCCCGCGAGTTCGGCTGGCACAGGATCGGCGTCACCACCGAGGGCAGGATAGATCCGCTGCTGTCGGCGCTCGGCGGCGAATTCACCATCTTCGAATGGCATGCCGATACCTTTACCCTGCCGGAGGGCGCCGTCCGTCTCGCCACGAGCCCCGTGGCCGAGAACCAGGCCTTCCGCATCGGCCGCGCCGTCTACGGCACCCAGTTTCATTTCGAGGCCGACACAGGTGTCGTCGAGGAGTGGAAGACCGATTTCCCCGAAACGATCACGCGCATCGCCCCCGGCTGGCTGGAAAACCACGCCGAGCTGGCGGCCAGGCATGGCGATGCTGCCAATGCCGCCGGTCTTGCCATCGCGCGGGCATGGGTCAGCCTGATCGAACGGCAAGAGATCGTGATACTGTCGCAGGCCTCGGCGTGAGAGGCCAAGCGATGCCGGCAAGCGAACGCGAGAAGATGGCCGCGGGCGAATGGTATTGCTGCCTCGATGACGAGCTCGACCTCTTGCGCCGGCAGGCGCGCCGGGCCGTCCATGCGCACAACACGCTGCCGCCGGACGAGCGCGGCGCGATGGCGCCGGCTCTGAGGGCGCTCTTTGCCCAGGCGGCGGCCAATGTCTTCATTGAGGCGCCGTTTCACTGCTCCTACGGCATTAATATCGTTCTCGGCGACCGCGTCTATTTCAATGCCGGTTGCACCATTCTCGATTCCGGCCGGGTGACCATCGGCGACCGCAGCATGTTCGGCCCCGGCGTGCAGATCTATTGCGCCGAGCATCACAAGGATGCAGCCCTTCGCAGCCAGGGCATCGAGACCGCCCGGCCGGTCGTTATCGGCAACGACGTCTGGGTTGGCGGCAGCGCCATCATCCGCGGCGGTGTCACGATCGGGCAGGGCGCCATCGTCGGCGCCGGCGCGGTGGTGACGAAGGACGTGCCGGCCGGCGCAACCGTGGTCGGCAATCCGGCCCGCATCCGATAAGCGCGGCGCTATCCCGCCACCTCGACAGTGGCGATCATTCCGCTAGATGAGAAGGCAAAACGGGAGGAAAATCATGAGCGAGCTGAACTTACCCATGCAAGGTGGCTGCCGTTGCGGCCGGGTGCGGCTGAAGATCAGCGCTGCGCCGCTGCTGACCATGGCCTGCCATTGCACGGGGTGCCAGAGGATGACCGCGAGTGCTTATTCGCTGAGTGCCGCGATCCCCAGCGAAGGCTTCGAGGTCACCAAAGGTGAGCCGGTCATCGGCGGCCTGCACGGCGTCACCAAGCATTATTTCTGCCCGCATTGCATGAGCTGGATGTTCACCCGGCCGGAAGGCATGGACTGGTTCGTCAATCTGCGCGCAACCATGCTGGATGATCCCAGCTGGTTCACCCCCTTCATCGAAACATGGACGAGCGAGAAGCTGTCCTTCGCCGAGACCGGTGCGGTGCATAGCTACGCCGCGCTGCCGGAGATGGACGCCTATCAGGGGCTGGTGAAGGAATATATGGGCAGGGGATGAATCAAACCTGCCTGTATTTCGCAAATGGCAAACCATGCTTCGCGACATACTCATTTTGCTCTGCGATCGCCTCGGCGTTTTCAATTCGCCAAAGCCTTTCGCGTTCTTCGCGAGGCAGCGTTTCATCATCACTTGTTTTTTGATCGAGAGGCTGGGCTTTGCCGCTCTCTTCGAGCTTGGAATGGGTATTTACGCCAGCAGCCGATCCAGGCTTTCCAGTTGCTCGGCTTTCATCTTTCATCGCGGAATCTCCGCAGCAAATGCCAGCGCACCTGCGCTAGTATAGTACTTGTAATCTTGAAAGCGACATGCCGCTCGACCGGGATTGACGTCATAGCTCGCGGTTATCCCGTTTTGAAATTCACCATTCTACCTACGGAGCCAAATTTCGATTACATCATCGAAGGTGAGCACATAGCTCGGCCTCTCGTTATCCTTCAGTGAACGATCCTTTCGTTTCAATACGTTGCCCTCTTGAAACGGAGACCGGGAAATGCGATTCTGAATTGGTCAAAGGTTCAGAGATCGGCATTCCCAGTTCATCCGTCCAACGGATTCGGGCTTGTCCGCTGACACCACGGGTCACATTTCATGCCGACTGGTACTCGGGATGTCTTGTGGCCCTTTTTGTTACTGCCGACCGCGACGGTGCTCATTGGTGTGGCCGGCTAGGTCTCTTCTGAAAATTGCACTCATATCATTCTTTCCTTCACCTCAGCCTGCGCGCCCACGACTCTTTTACAGATGCTTTTCCAAGGTCGGTGAGCACGTAGCTTCCCCTAGTGAGAGCTTCCCCTTTGCGGTAGGTGGCAAGCCCTCTTTTTTCCAATGCTCTATGGCTGACTAGATTGCGTATCACTTGACTCAGTCTGTCATCACTTCTGCCTTTGAGAGGCATTAAATCAGCAGCTGTTGGTCGAATGATCTCTCGGAGCTTCTTAGCCAACACAGCAATTTCCAGACCATTCTCTTCGTCGCCATACCTGGCAATTAATGCAATTGCTGGATTGATCAGGTCCGTCTCCGATGTGCGTCCGTTAACCATCTAAGCTTAAGCGTTTCTTCGACATTGGCCAATTATATGGAATCCGAATCTTCTTGGCAATGATTCGTTAACCATATTTTTGATCTTGTTTTGTACCAAATTGCGCAAAAAAAAGAGGAGGCGCTTATGCCTCCTCCTCAAAAAAAGCTCCGCGGAACCTTACTCGTCGCCCATCTTCAGCGCCGCAATAAACGCTTCCTGCGGAATCTCGACCTTGCCGAACTGGCGCATGCGCTTCTTGCCGGCCTTCTGCTTGTCGAGCAGCTTGCGCTTGCGGGTGGCGTCGCCGCCGTAGCATTTCGCGGTCACGTCCTTGCGCAGCGCCGAGATCGTCTCGCGGGCGATGACGTTGCCGCCGATCGCCGCCTGGATCGGGATCTTGAACATATGCTTCGGGATCAGCTCCTTGAGCTTTTCGCACATGTCGCGGCCGCGCTTTTCGGCGGCCGTCCGGTGCACCATCATCGACAACGCGTCGACCGGCTCGCCATTGACGAGGATCGACATCTTCACGAGGTTGCCCTCGCGGTGGTCGGTGAGCGTGTAGTCGAAAGAGGCATAGCCCTTCGAGATCGACTTCAGCCGGTCGTAGAAATCGAACACGACTTCGTTGAGCGGCAGGTCGTAGGTCAGCATCGCGCGCGTGCCGACATAGGTGAGTTCGATCTGGATGCCGCGCCGGTCCTGGCAGAGCTTCAGGATGCCGCCGAGATAATCGTCGGGCGTCAGGATCGTCGCGCGAATCCACGGCTCGTGGATTTCGGAGATCTTGACGACATCGGGCATGTCGGCCGGATTGTGCAGCTCGCGCTCCGTGCCGTCGGTCATGTACATCTTGTAGACGACCGAGGGTGCGGTGGCGATGAGGTCGAGATCGAACTCGCGCTCCAGCCGTTCCTGGATGATTTCGAGATGCAGCAGGCCGAGGAAGCCACAGCGGAAGCCGAAGCCGAGGGCGGCTGATGATTCCATTTCGAAGGAGAAGGAGGCGTCGTTGAGGCGAAGCTTGCCCATGGCGGCGCGCAGATCTTCGAAATCGGCGGCATCGACCGGGAAGAGGCCGCAGAACACCACCGGCTGCGCCGGCTTGAAGCCCGGCAGCGCCTGGGCCGTCGGCCGCTTGTCCTCGGTGATCGTGTCGCCGACGCGGGTATCGGCCACTTCCTTGATCGAGGCGGTGATGAAGCCGATCTCGCCGGGGCCGAGGCTGTCGACATTGACCATCTTCGGCGTCAGCACGCCGACGCGCTCCACCTGGTATTTCGCATCCGTGCCCATCATGCGGATCGTCTGGCCCTTGGTCAGCACGCCGTCGATGACGCGCACCAGAACCATGACGCCGAGATAGGTGTCGTACCAGCTGTCGACCAGCAGCGCCTTCAGCGGCGCCTTGTCGCCGCCGGGGCTCTTCGGCGCCGGCAGCTTGTGGACGATCGCTTCCAGCACATCGGGAATGCCGAGTCCGGTCTTGGCCGAAATCAGAACAGCTTCGGAGGCGTCGATGCCGATCACTTCCTCGATCTGTTCCTTGATGCGGTCGGGTTCGGCGGCCGGCAGGTCGATTTTGTTGAGGACGGTGACGATCTCGTGGTTGTTGTCGATCGCCTGATAGACGTTGGCGAGCGTCTGCGCTTCCACGCCCTGCGAGGCGTCGACGACGAGCAGCGAGCCTTCGCAGGCCGACAGCGACCGGGAGACTTCATAGGCGAAGTCGACGTGGCCGGGCGTGTCGATCAGGTTGAGAATGTATTTCTCGCCGTTGTTCGCCTGGTAATGCAGGCGCACGGTCTGGGCCTTGATGGTGATGCCGCGCTCGCGCTCGATATCCATATTGTCGAGCACCTGCTCGGACATTTCGCGCTCGGCAAGGCCGCCCGTCGTCTGGATCAGCCGGTCGGCCAGCGTCGATTTGCCGTGGTCGATATGGGCCACGATCGAAAAGTTGCGGATATGGGACAGCGGAGTGGTGGAATTGGTGCTCATGCGCGCCATATAGCAGCGCCGCCCCCTGCCGCAAAGCGGTAATTATCCCGCTGTTTACGCTATTTTGCGGGCCGGTCGGCCCGTATCAGACCGGCCACGTCTCCAGCCGCCAGGCCGAATCCCAGAACATCCATTCATATTGGGAGGCGCGCACGAAAACATTCATCATCTCGGCGCGCTCCGTCGGCGAGGCGGCGCGGGCGGCGATGTCGGTCAGCGTGATCACTTCGCGGGCGCCGGCGGCAAATTGCGGATCGCCGTAGGTGTTGATCCAGGCCTGGAAGGCATTGCCCTCGATAGCAGGCCGGTTCTTGATCGCTTCGCCGACGTGCCAGTAGATCCAGAAGCAGGGGAGGATGGCCGATAGCGCCACCGCATAGGAGCTGTGATAGGCGGTGGCGAGCAGGAAGTTCGTATAGGCAAAGCCGGCAGGCGAAGGCTCGGCTGCGTTGACATCCGCCGAGGTGATGCCGAACTGGGTGAGGAAGCCGGCATGCAGGCCCTGCTCGACGGTGATCGCCTTCTGCGCCGAACCGAGGAAGCGCAGCACTTGCGCATTGTCGGGCGCCTTGGCCGCGACGATGGCGAGGCATCGCGCATAATGCTTCAGGTAGAGCGCGTCCTGCAGGATATAGTGCCGGAAAACCTCGGGCGGCAGCGTGCCGTCCGAAAGGCGCTGCAGCAGCGGCAAAGCCTCGATTTCAGCCATGATGGGAGCGATCCTGTCCCAGGCGGCAGCGGTGAAGCTTCCCGTCTGTTCCGTGCTCTGCGTGCTGGCATCCATCATTGTCTCCCATCCTCGATTTGCGCTGTCATATATCGACGCCACGGCGGCGAAAGCAAGGCTGGTCCGTCAACTCAAAAGGTGGTTGATTCCATCATCGGATAATGTATTTCTCTTATAGTGGAATCAAGAATGACAGATGGAACAGCAGCTCGAACAGGCGATCGGCATTCGCATCCGCACGCTGCGGCTCCAAAAAGGGCTGACGCTGGATGATCTTGCCGTAGCCTCCGGCGTCAGCCGGGCGATGATCTCGCGCATCGAGCGGGCGGAGGCGAGCCCGACCGCCTCGCTGCTGGCAAGGATCTGCGCAGCCCTCGGCCTGTCGCTGTCGGCCTTCTTCGCGGAGGAGACAGAGCAGGCCTCGCCGCTTGCCCGTCGGCAGGAGCAGCAGGTCTGGCGCGATCCGGAAACCGGTTATCTCAGGCGCTCGGTCTCGGCGCCCGGCACCACCTCCGATGTCGATATCGTCGAGGTCGAATTCCCCGCCGGCGCCCGCGTCAGCTTCCCCCCGCATGCAGCCTCCCACGGCATGACGCAGCATATCTGGCTGTTCGACGGCGAGCTGGAGATGACGGTGGGCGAGACCGTTTACCGGCTGCGCCCGGGCGATTGCCTCTTCATGCCGGTCGGCGAGGGCCATGTCTTCCACAATCCCGGCAACGCGCCGGCGCGCTATTGCGTCGTGCTCGATCGCGGCGGCCGATGACAGCTTCATTTCAGGAGAACAACATGCCGGACATTCACACCCTTTCCGCCGAAGAGGCGCGCGCCGCCATTCCGGCTCTTGCAGAGGTGCTGGCCGATTGCGTCGCGGGCGGCGCCTCCGTCGGCTTCATGCAGCCCTATGGGCCGGAAGATGCCGAGCGATATTGGCTTGAAGTCGCCGATGCCATTGCGACAGGTGGCAACCTGCTGCTGGTCGCCGAACTGGAGGGCCGGATCGTCGGCACGGTGCAGGTAGGTGCCGCGCAGATGCCGAACCAGCCGCATCGCGGCGATCTGAAGAAACTGCTGGTGCATCGCTCTGCCCGCGGGCGCGGCCTCGCCCGGCTGCTGATGGAGGCGGCCGAACGCGAGGCGATGAGATGCGGCAAGACCCTGCTGGTGCTCGACACGGCAACCGGCAGCGATGCCGAAGCGATCTATCCGCGCCTGGGCTGGCAGCGTGTCGGTATCATCCCGGATTATGCGCTGTGGCCGCAAGGCGGCTTCTGCGATACCACCCTGTTCTACAAGCGGCTCGGCTGATTGCCCCGGCCTCGCTCATGCCAGTCTGGCGAAAAAAGGCAGCGCGCTGCCAAGTGTGGCGCCCGCCGTCCAACGCGCGGCATTCCAGCCGAACTGCCGCGCCGCTTCGACATTTTCCGCCATATCGTCGATGAAGCCGATTTCGCCGGGCAGCACGCCGGCCCGCTCGGTTGCCAGCCGGAAAAAATCCGGCGAAGGTTTGCGGTGCCCGAGTGCTGCGGAATAGAGGATGTCGTCGAAATGCGCGCCAAGGCCGACCTGATCCATCAGATAGCGCGCCCGCCGATGCTCCTGGTTGGTCGCCAAAAAGAGGGTGACACCGCTTTGCCTGAGGGCGGCGAGCTCTTCCAAGAGATTGGGGTCGAGGCGGGAATCGTTCTCGAACCAGTAATCGATCAGCGTCGCAGCGCTGAGATGAGGGGCGATTTTTGCCAGCACCTGGGTGAGCCTCGGCTCCAACGCCTCGCGGCCGACGATGATTTCGCCCCAGTGCGTCTGGAAGAACTCCCGCTGCAGCAGTCCGAGGTTAAGTCCAAGATCGCGTTCCAGAAACGTGAAGAGCGGCAGGCCGTCCACTGGCCGACCATGAATGAGCACGCCGTCGACATCGACCATCAGCACTTTCATGCGGAAATTTCCTTCGGTCTCAAAACATCGCGAAGGTGCAGTCATCCTGCTTGGCGATCAAGGGCGCCGCACCGGCTTTTTTGTCGCGGCAGATCCATGTAAGTCTGACCTTCAATCGAGGACGAATCTGAAATGCGCGTCATCTATTCCGAAGATCACAAGCTGCGCGATGCCAAAACAGAGCTCCACGCCGGCCAACTGGTGACGCCCTTCGAGGCGCCGTTCCGGGCCGAATGGATCCTGGCGGCGGTCAAGGAGGCGGGTTTTGCCGACGTGGTGGCGCCCGATGCGCACGGGCTGGAAACGGCGCGAAAGGTGCATGATCCCGCCTATCTGGATTTTCTCGCCACCGTCTGGGATCGCTGGGTGGCCGCCGGCTTCACCGGTGAGGCGATCGCCAATTCCTTCCCGGTCCGCCGCACCAGCCAGCGCCTGCCCGACAATATCGTCGGCGCGATCGGCCATTATGCCAATGCCGCCGATACCTCGATCACCAAGGGCTCCTACGCGGCGGCGATCGCCTCGATGCGCTGCGCGGTGACGGGTGCCGACTGGCTGGCTGCGGGCAATCGTTTCGCCTTTTCGCTCTGCCGCCCGCCCGGCCACCATGCCGGCATCGATCTCTTCGGCGGCTACTGCTTCATCAACAATTCGGGTGTCGCCGCACAGCGGTTGCTCGACCGCGGTGCGGCCAAGGTCGCCGTGCTCGATGTCGACTTCCATCACGGCAACGGGACGCAGGATCTCTTCTATCACAGAGGCGATGTCTTCACCGCCTCGCTGCATGGCGATCCCATGCACGCCTTTCCCTATTTCCTCGGCCATGCCGACGAGGAGGGCGAAGGAGAGGGCGCCGGCGCCAACCGCAACTATCCGATGCCGCCCCATACGCCCTGGGACGTCTGGTCGTCGGCGCTTGCCGATGCGCTCGCCCGGATCAAAGACTTCGGCGCCGAGGCAATCGTCGTGGCGCTTGGCGTCGATACCTTCGAGCGCGATCCGATTTCCTTCTTCCAGCTGAAATCGGAAGACTTCACCCGCATGGGCACGATGATCGCTTCCGCCGGCTTGCCGGTGCTGGCCTGCATGGAAGGCGGCTACGGGGTACCGGAAATCGGGCTCAATGTCGCCAATGTCCTCAAGGGGCTGGAAGCCTGATTGCTGCCGATAACCGACGAGATCGTTCCATCCGACATTCCGACGCCCCGCATGCTGAGCTGGGCGCGCAACTCCGCCATCTATCGGCTCGAGCGGCGGATGATGACGGAAAAGCAGCTCTTTGACGCGATTACCCGCAAGGCGAAGGAGAAATTCGAAGATATCAGCGTGGCACAACTCAAGGCCGTTGCCGATTTCGCCGTCAAATTTGCCTATGACAACAAGGTGCTCGACGATAGCGCCTATGCCGAGATCAGCGCGCGTTCTGCCGTGCGCGGCGGCAAATCGAAGCGTGCTATCGCCCAGAAGCTGACAGCCAAGGGCGTCTCCAGCGACAAGGTCGAGGCGGCGCTCGGCGAGGCTGACGATCTCTATGCTGCAGCGATATTCGCCCGCAAGCGCGCCTTCGGCCCTTTCCGCCGGGTCGAACTTGACGACAAGCGGAAGGCCAAGGAGCTTTCGGCTTTTGCCCGCAATGGCTTCAGCTTCGACATCGGCAGGAAGGTCTTCGAGATGAGCTTCGAAGATGCCGAAGAGGTCATCCTTGCCGGCCGTCTCTGATATTGCATCGGCGATCGCCTGGCCAAGGCGTGAACTCGATCCCCTGCCGCCGGCCGATCCCTGGCATTTCCCAGCATCAGCGCTCTTGATCCCGGCATGAAAAGTTTGAATTTGGTTCTCCGCCCTCTTCGGCTTAGAACCGCGCCAGGATCGGGGGCCACATGGACATCAAGACTATCGAGACCGGGACGGATGGTGCAGCCGTGATCGCGCAGCCAGGTATGGCGTCGTCTTCGGGCGGCGTGGCGGCCGGCGCGCTGATGTGCCTCATGTCCATGTCGTCGATCCAGTTCGGCGCGGCATTGTCCTCCTCGGCCATCGCCACATATGGACCGGCCGGCGCCTCCTGGCTGCGGCTTGCCTTTGCGGCCACCATTCTCGCCATCTTCGTGCGGCCGCGCATCGTCAGCTACACCAGGGCGCAATGGACGAGCGCTCTGGTTCTCGGCACGACGACGGCGCTGATGACCATGAGTTTCTTCGCGGCGATCGAGCGCATTCCGCTCGGTCTCGCCGTGGCGATCGATTTTCTCGGTCCGCTGTCCGTGGCGACCATCGGCTACGGCCTCGGCCGGCGTCTGATCTGGCCCTTGCTTGCCGGGCTTGGCGTTCTGGCTCTTGCGCATGACGGCGAAGGCTGGGTCGGCAATATCGAGGGTATTGTCTTTGCGCTCGGCGCGGGAACCGGTTGGGCGATCTATATCGTCCTGACGAAAAAGATCGGTGCGAGCTTCAAGGGGCTGGAAGGGCTTTCCATGTCGCTGATGGTTGCCGCACTGGTCGCGACACCCTTCGGCTTTGCCGGTGCCGTGCCGGCGCTCGATGCCTACGGCCTGATTGAAATGGCGGGCCTTGCCATTCTGGTGCCGCTGCTGCCCTACACCCTGGAGCTGATCGCCTTGCGGCGGATGCCGACAACCTCCTTCGGTATTCTCATGAGCCTCGAGCCGGCGATCGCCGCACTCGCGGGTTTCGTCATCCTGGCCCAGCCGATGACGCTTCTGCAGATGGCCGGAACGGCCTTGGTCGTCGCCGCAAGCGCCGGCGCCACATTTTCTGCAAGGCAATAAAAGATCAGCTCGTCTTTTTCATCGGATCGTCGAGCGCCGGATTGTAGAACAGCGACAGCGTCAGGCTCCTGGCGATCCGTTCCGCCGTCGCCATGAACCAGGCCTTGGCCTCCGGCGAGGGAGCGACATCGTCGAGCGTTGCGGCAAACAGCGACAGCCATTTGGGAAAGAGATCCGGCGTCAACTTCTGGACACCGGTATGCGCCTGCACCGGCTTGCCGCCATAGGCGCCGCTGCGGAAGGCGACCGCCGACCAGAAGCTTTTCATCTTCGCCATATGCTCCGGCCAGCGGCCGGAAAGCCTGGCGTCGAACACCGGGCCGAGATCGGGATGCGCCAGCACACGGGCGTAAAAGGTCTCGACCAGCCTGTCGATGAAGGCCGCGTCGACGCCCATGTCCCGCATTTCGGCCTCCGCCCTTTCGCGGATCGCCGCGACATGGGCAGGGCGGCCCTGAATGTCATTGTCCATTCCAAAACCCCGGCGCCGCGTGATGCGGCAGCCCTCATATAGGTGTTTATCGCCACGAGCCAAAGTCGTCCGTGGCCGCTTGCGGCAATCTGTCAGCCGCCTGCAGCGCCGCGCGTCTTTTCGAGACGCGCAAAGGACGCTGTAGCACTTTGAATCGCCCCGATGCCCTTGACCGCCAACGCCTGCGTCTTTAGATTTAGAATAATTCTAAAATTTGGAGAAGATCATGCTGGCGCGGTTTTTCAGATCCTCGAAACGATCGTTTGAGTCGCTGTCCGAGCAGGAGATCCTCGCTTTGGCGATCGCCTCCGAGGAGGACGATGCCCGCATCTATCTCGCCTATGCCGACAGGCTGCGCCGCGAATTTCCGGCCTCTGCCAAAGTCTTTGAGGATATGGCCGAGGTCGAGGACACGCATCGCAAGTCGCTGCTCGAAATCCATCGCCAGCGTTTCGGCGAGCGCATTCCGCTGATCCGGCGCGAGCATGTGCAAGGCTTTTACGAGCGCAAGCCCGACTGGCTCCGGGCAAACCTGTCGCTGGACGCGATGCGGCAGGAGACCGAAGCCATGGAGGAGCAGGCCTACCGTTTCTATGTCGAGGCGGCAAAACGCACCTCGGACGCCTCGACGCGCGAACTTCTCGGCGATCTCGCCCTTGCCGAACAGGGGCATGAGGACATCGCCCGCATGCTGGGCGACAAACACACGCCCGAGGATGTCAAGCGCGACGAGAACGAGGCGGTGCATCGGCAATTCGTGCTGACCTATGTGCAGCCGGGCCTTGCCGGGCTGATGGACGGCTCGGTCTCGACGCTGGCGCCGATCTTCGCCGCCGCCTTCGCCACGCAGGATACCTGGCAGACCTTCCTCGTCGGCCTGTCGGCCTCCGTCGGCGCCGGCATCTCGATGGGCTTCACCGAAGCCGCCCATGACGACGGCAAGATCTCCGGCCGGGGTTCGCCGGTCAAGCGCGGCCTTGCCTGCGGCATCATGACGGCGCTCGGCGGTCTCGGCCACGCGCTGCCCTATCTGATCCCGCATTTCTGGACGGCAACGATCACCGCCGCCGTCATCGTCTTCTTCGAACTCTGGGCCATCGCCTTCATCCAGAACCGCTACATGGAAACCCCGTTCCTGCGCGCCGCCTTCCAGGTGGTGTTGGGCGGCGGTCTGGTGCTCGGCGCCGGGATATTGATTGGGAATGGGTGAGGAGCGGTCGGCGAAGCCGAGCAATCGATCCAGCGAATCGATTGCAGCGACGAACGCCCTGAGCCCAAAGCGAAGGGCCGGGAGACGGCGCGGCACACCGAAGCCTCATCTCAGACCCACACACTACGATCAGCCCTCATCCTGAGGCACCCGGCAAAGGTCCTCGAAGGACGAGGGCGGCTGGCCGAATGCCGCAGAGGTTTCCGCACTTGCCGAGGCCGGTGGTTAGCCCCGTCCTTCGACGCCCCTTCGGGGCACCTCAGGATGAGATGGGTGTGCCGGCATTCTTGCCCTTCGCCTGCGCTCAGTGCATTCGCTCCCCTCGTCGCTTGAAGGGAGGAGAGGTGACGCCAACTCCCAAACGAAAAGGCCGGCAAATCGCCGGCCTTTTCCCACATTCCCCGTCGTAACCCTTACCGCAGCGCGCCGACCAGAACGTCGCGGCCGTTCTCGATGGTGACCCAGCGGCCGGAATTGTAGCTCGACTGGCGCTTGACGAAGGAGTAGGGCGTGCCGAACCACGGCTTGACCTCGGAGGCGAGGTTGTCGAGCACGAAATCGCCCTCGGCGGTGCGCAGCGTCAGCACGGCATGGCCTTCGCCATCCGGCTTGCGCACGACGGTCATCAGCAGATCGGCAGCCGAAAAGCCGCGCTGGATCAGCATGCGGCGCTTCAACAGCGCGAAATCCTCGCAGTCGCCGGCGGTGGTCGGATAGGCCCAGACCTCGTCCTTGCCGTAGATTTCCTTGTCGGTCATCGGCGTGATCGTGCGGTTGACCGTGGCGTTGACCGCACGCACCATCGACCACTTTGCGGCGGTCATGACAACCGGGCCGGAATTGCGGTTTGCACCGCACTCACTGCGGTGGATCTGACAGAAATCATAGTGGCCGATCGGCTGTGAGGTGGCATTGCCTGTCACCATGGAAGCATTTCTGCTGGGGGCCGGTATGGCGGCCGTCGCCATCGCAAACATGGCCATCATGGCCACAAAAATACCCTTGATCCGCACGCCCGCTCTTTCCTCGCATCGCCCCTTATTTATTAACAAAGTGTTAATGGAGAGGGTCGAGAAGAGTCAATCGTTACTTCTTGGTAGGACCTTGCGACTCGCCGACATGGTTAAAATGCAACAAGCCTGGGGACGTATTCTGGGTCGGTACTCTTCAGGCGGGCATCGTTATATCTGTCGATGAACGGATGATGCCTTTGACGGCGCTGATGAGAAGCGCGATATCGCCGGGGCGGGAAAGGCGGTGGTCGCCGTCGCGGATGAAGGTCAGCACCACGTCGTCGGCGGGAAGATGCTCGACGAGTTTCATCGCATGCGCATGCGGCACGTCGGCGTCTTTCATGCCCTGGAGGATATGCACGGGGCAGCCCGTTTCGATGATGCCGTCGAGCACCCGGTTTTGCCGGCCATCCTCGATCAGCGCCCGGGTATAGATGTTGGGTTCAGGGCTATATTGCGAACGCTCTTCGAAATAGCCGCGCTCGGCAAGCGATTTGCGCTCCTTGGCCTTGAGGTTCGGCTCGATCAACTCGGAGGTAAAATCCGGTGCGGGTGCGATGAGCACCATTCCTGCGAGCTTTGGCCCTTCTAGCTTCGGGCCGCCCTGCCGCGCAAGTTCCTGCGCCAGCCTGAGCGCGATCCAGCCGCCCATCGAGGAGCCGACGAGGATCACCCGGTCGGGCGCGACATGGCGGATGACGGCCAGCGCCTCCTCCAGCCAGCGCGAGATGGTGCCGTCGCCGAAGCTGCCGCCGGAAAGCCCGTGGCCGGAATAGTCGAGGCGGATGCAGGCGAGCCCAAGTTCCGCCGCCAGCCCATCGAGTTCCACGGCCTTGGTGCCGCTCATGTCGGAGCGATAGCCGGATAACCAGACGAGCGCCGGTGCGTCGTTGCCGGCCTGCGCCGGGCGGACGAGGATGGCGATCTCACGCGCCGCCTCGCCTTCGCCGACCGTCAGGAACTGCGGCTGGGCATTGGGCATCTGTTCGAACATCGGCGAAACTCCTATTATTTTGGCCTATAAAACAGATTCTTGGCAGGCTGACAGCGGGTGATTTTTCCGTTAAAGGATGATATTGACTCCGTTGCAGCGATGACGCGACACGTTTGTGCACCCTGATTGGGAGCGCGAGGCTGCAACGTTCCGAAAACAACGCGAGGAGAATACGACCATTCGCAGACCTTTTAAAACCGACGCGCCCGTGAAGGACGGACCGCGCTCGAACCGTGAAATCCGCATTCCCAAAGTTCAGCTGATCGGGGCTGACGGCGAGAATATGGGCATCGTGCCTACCGACCAGGCCTTGAGAATGGCGGAAGAAGCCGGCCTCGATCTCGTCGAAATTTCCCCCAATGTCGAACCGCCTGTGTGCAAGATCCTCGATCTGGGCAAGCTGAAATATGCCAACCAGAAGAAGGCCGCCGAAGCGCGCAAGAAGCAGAAGATCGTCGAAGTCAAAGAAATCAAGATGCGCCCGAACATCGACACCCATGATTATGAGGTGAAGATGAAGGCGATGGGTCGCTTCTTCGACGAAGGCGACAAGGTCAAGGTGACGCTGAAGTTCCGCGGCCGTGAAATGGCCCACCAGGAACTCGGCATGAAGCTTCTGCAGCAGGTCAAGGCCGATACGACCGAGTTCGCCAAGGTCGAAGCCGAACCCAAGCTCGAAGGCCGCCAGATGATGATGGTGCTGGCGCCGAAGTAAGCGCCAGGCACTTTTTCGCCCCAAGGCCGTCCGCAAGGGCGGCTTTTGTGCTTTGGGCTCATGTGTTTCCCGCCTTGTATTTTCGGACGGCGAAGATTCCTCCGCCGCCCCGTTGCACTTTCAGGACGCTGCGGTTATAAGCGCGCGTCCGAACTGACCGGCAGGGCATGCCGTGGCAGTTTCGAATGCTTGCGGAACGGTTCGTCGCCGAAGCCGCAGATCAACAACAAACGCTCCCGCACCTTGTTGCGACGGCCGGAGAACCGGACTTCGCGAGAGGGCTTTTTTGATAAAGCGCGCAGGGAGGACAGAAGGAGTAGCAAAATGCCCAAGATGAAGACGAAGTCCTCTGCCAAGAAGCGGTTCAAGATCACCGCGACCGGCAAGGTCAAGGCTGCCGCTGCCGGCAAGCGCCATGGCATGATCAAGCGTACCAACAAGTTCATTCGCGATGCACGTGGCACCATGGTTCTCGCAGAACCGGATGGCCGCAAGGTTATCAAGAATTACCTGCCGAACGGTCTCTGAGACTCGTCCGCGAACGCTAGATTTAAGGAGATCATGATATGGCACGTGTAAAAAGGGGCGTCGCTGCCCATGCCAAGCATAAGAAGGTTCTGAAGGCCGCCAAGGGCTTTTACGGCCGCCGCAAGAACACCATCCGTACCGCCAAGGCTGCCGTCGATCGTTCGAAGCAGTACGCCTACCGCGACCGCAAGGTCAACAAGCGCAACTTCCGTGCGCTCTGGATCCAGCGTATCAACGCTGCTGTCCGCGAATTCGGCCTGACCTACGGCCGCTTCATCGACGGCCTGAACAAGGCTGGCATCGAAGTCGACCGCAAGGTTCTTTCCGACATGGCGATCCACGAGCCGGAAGCATTCGGCGCGCTGGTCAATGCTGCCAAGAAGGCTCTTGAGTACCTCAAGGAAGCCGGCACGGCGAACGAGTTTGAAGGCGCGGTCAAGTAACCAGCGCTTCCCAAGCTTTGAATTTATGATTTGGGAAACCCGCGCTGGTTTGGGCTAGCGCGGGTTTTTCTTTCTCTGTACTCCTTGCGCCGGCCTCTCCAGCCTGCCTTTCGAACGCCGCCTTATCTGGACGGAAAGAAGACAATGTCAGATATCGACCAGCTTAAATCGCCTTTGCTTGCCGAAATTGCCGCCGCTGGTGATGAGCCCGCGCTCGAAGCTGTGCGCGTTTCCGCGCTCGGCAAGAAGGGCTCGGTCTCCGAACTCCTGAAGACGCTGGGCGCCATGACGCCAGAGGAACGCCAGACCCGCGGCGCGGCAATCAACGCCCTGAAGAACGAGGTGACGGACGCCATCGCTGAACGCAAGTCGGTGCTGAAAATGGCGGCGGTCAACGCTCGCCTGAAGGCCGAGACCGTCGATGTCAGCCTGCCGGTGCGCTCGTCGCCGGCCGAGCGCGGCCGCATCCATCCGATCAGCCAGATCGTCGATGAGATCACCGCGATCTTTGCCGACATGGGCTTCTCGATCGCCGAAGGTCCCGACGTCGAGACGGATTATTACAATTTCACCGCGCTGAATTTCCCGGAAGGCCATCCTGCCCGCGAGATGCACGACACCTTCTTCTTCAATCCGGATGAGAATGGCGAGCGCAAGGTGCTGCGCACCCATACCTCGCCGGTGCAGATCCGCACCATGGAGACGCAGAAACCGCCGATCCGCATCATCATTCCCGGCAAGACCTACCGCCAGGACAGCGACGCCACGCATTCGCCGATGTTCCATCAGGTCGAGGGCCTGGTCATCGACAAGAAGGCCAATGTCGCCAACATCCGCTGGGTGCTCGAGGAATTCTGCAAGACCTTCTTCGAAGTCGACAGCGTGACGATGCGGTTCCGTCCGTCCTTCTTCCCCTTCACCGAGCCCTCGTTCGAGGTCGATATCCAGTGCGACCGCTCCGGCCCGATCGTCAAGTTCGGCGAAGGCACCGACTGGATGGAGATCCTCGGCTGCGGCATGGTTCATCCGAACGTGCTGCGCTACGGCGGCCTCGATCCGGACGAATATCAGGGTTTTGCCTGGGGCATGGGGCTCGACCGCATCGCCATGCTGAAATACGGCATGCCCGACCTGCGCGACTTCTTCAACGCCGACGTCCGCTGGATGACGCATTACGGCTTCCGCCCGCTCGACATGCCGACGCTGTTCGGCGGCCTCAGCGTTTGAACGGAGAATTGGGACGATGAAATTCACGCTCTCCTGGCTGAAAGAGCATCTGGAAACGGATGCCGGCCTCGATGAAATCTGCACGCGCCTCACCCAGATCGGGCTGGAGGTCGAGGATGTCGACGACAAGGCGGCGTTCAAGCCCTTCGTCATCGCCAGAGTGGTCTCGGCGGAAAAGCATCCCCAGGCCGATCGCCTGAAGGTGCTGATGGTCGATACCGGTGCCGGTGCGCCGGTCCAGGTCGTCTGCGGCGCCCCGAATGCGCGGGCCGGCCTCGTCGGCGCCTTCGCGGCGCCCGGAACCTATGTTCCCGGCATCGACGTGACGCTTGCCATCGGCAATATCCGCGGCGTCGAAAGCCGGGGCATGATGTGCTCTGAAAAGGAGCTGCAGATTTCCGACAGTCACGACGGCATCATCGACCTGCCGGATGATGCGCCTGTCGGCACGAGCTACGCGACCTACGCTCACCTCGATGACCCGGTCATCGAGATCAACCTGACGCCCAACCGGCCGGATTGCACCTCGATCCACGGCATCGCCCGCGATCTCGCCGCTTCCGGCCTCGGCACGTTGAAGACGCGGCCGGCACCGTCCTTCGCGGTCGAAGGCGAGACTCCGGTGAAGCTGACGCTCGATCTCGACGATCAAAAACTCTGCCCGGGCTTTGCGCTGCGCCTCGTGCGCGGCGTCAGGAACGGCCCCAGCCCGCGCTGGATGCAGCAGCGGCTGATCGCCATCGGCCTGCGCCCGATCAATGCGCTGGTCGATGTCACCAATTACATGACCTTCGATCAGGGCCGGCCGATTCACGTCTTCGACGCGGCCAAGATCAAGGGCAATCTGACAGTGCGCCGCGCCGCCGAAGGCGAGACGGTGCTGGCGCTCGACCAGCGCGAATACAAGCTCTCGCCGAACAACGTCGTCATCTCCGATGAAGACGGCATCGAATCGATCGGCGGCATCATGGGCGGCGAACACTCCGGCTGCGACGAGAACACCGTCGACGTGCTGATCGAATCCGCCCTCTGGGACCCGATGAACATCGCCAAATCAGGCCGCAGCCTCGGCATCATCACCGATGCCCGCTACCGCTTCGAGCGCGGCGTCGATCCGGACTATATGGTTCCCGGCCTCGAACGTACGACGGAACTGGTGCTGGAGCTTTGCGGCGGCACGGCTGCCAGGGCTGAGGTCGTCGGCTACAAGGGGTACGACCCGAAGATCGTCGATTTCCCCTATTCCGAGGTCAAGCGCCTGACGGGCCTCGACGTCTCGAATGAGGAAAGCGATACGATTCTGACGCGCCTCGGCTTCACGGTCTCCGGTTCCGGCGAGCGTGTTTTGGTCGCCGTTCCCTCCTGGCGTCCCGATGTCGACGGCAAGGCCGATCTCGTCGAGGAGGTCATGCGCATCCACGGCGTCGACAATATCAAGCCGGCGCCGCTCGAAAGCCACGCTGCCGTCAACGGCAAGATCCTGACGACGCTGCAGATCCGCACCCGCCTCGCCAAGCGGGCGCTTGCTTCGCGCGGCATGCTCGAAGCCGTCACCTGGTCCTTCATTCCGGAAGATCATGCAAAGCTGTTCGGCGGCGGTTCGCCGGCCCTCAAGCTTGCCAACCCGATCGCCGCCGAAATGTCGGATATGCGCCCCTCGCTGCTGCCGGGCCTGTTGACCGCAGCCCAGCGCAACGCCGACAAGGGTTATGCCGACGTCGCCATCTTCGAGGTCTCGGGCACCTATGAGAACGACAGGCCGGAGGGTCAGCGTCGCGTCGCCGGCGGCATCCGCCGCGGTACGGCCTCGCTTGCGGGCGCCGGTCGCGCCTGGTCGAATCCCGCCAAGGGCGGCGGCAAGCCGGTCGACGTCTTCGACGCCAAGGCCGATGCGCTCGCCGTCATCGAAGCCTGCGGCCTGCCGATGGGCAATATCCAGATCGAGCAGGGCGGACCGGAATGGTATCATCCCGGCCGCTCCGGCACGATCAAGATGGGGCCGAAGGTCGTGCTCGGCTATTTCGGCGAATTCCATCCGCTGACGCTGGAAGCGCTCGATGTCTCCGGCGCGCTCTGCGGCTTCGAGGTCTATGTCGACGCCATGCCGGATGCCAAGCGCAAGGCGACGCGCACCAAGCCGGCGCTCGAGCTGTCGCCCTTCCAAATGGTGCGACGTGACTTCGCCTTCGTCGTCGACAAGACGGTTGAATCAGGCGCCATCGTCAAGGCGGCAACCGGCGCCGACCGCAAGCTGGTGACCGGCGTCAATGTCTTCGACATCTTCGAGGGCGCATCGGTCGGCCAGGGCAAAAAGTCGGTGGCGATCGAGGTGCAGATCCAGCCGGTCGAGCGCACGCTGACGGATGAGGATTTCGAGGCGCTGACGCAGAAGATCGTCGCCAGCGTCACAAAATTCACCGGCGGCGTCCTCAGAAGCTGAGCTCCCCCGCCTTCGACAAGACAATGGACCGGTCGCGAAAAAGCGGCCGGTCTTTTTACAGATGCAGATGGTAGAGTTTGCTGACGATCGTCCAGCGGCCGTCGATCTTCAGCAGCGAGAGATAATCGGTAAAGCGCATGCCGGCAAAGTCGTCGGTGACCTTGACGCTTGCCGCATCGCCCTCAACATCGACACTCTGAATGTCCATGTAGGGCTGCGTGCCGGGCGGCGCCGGCTCCTCCTGCAGGATCGCGGCGATGAACTCGTCCCGCGTCAGCCATTCCACCGCATTCTCGTAATGGCCGATGATAGAGCTTTTCGGGTGAAAGGCCTTTTTCAAGGCCGCCTCATTGCCGAAGGCCATGCCTTCGACATAGAGATGAACCGTCTGTTCGACTGCCTGCCTGTCCGACATATTGTCATCCCGTTCTCCGAGATGGCGATAGATAGTTTCGCCGGATGCGAAGGCAAGCCCGGCCGGTTGCATCAGGCCGGGCTTTTTCGTGTCTCAAAGGTTCGTCATCGCAAGCGAGGCATCCGAGTAACGTTTGCCGGCAACCTGCCCGACCGGAATGATCTCTTCAAGCCTTCCGAGTTCCGCCGGGCTCAGCGCGATATCGGCAGCCGCGGCGTTCTGTTCGAGATGATGAAGCTTGCGGGCGCCGGGGATCGGCACGATGTTCTCGCCCTGGCTCAACACCCAGGCCAGCGCCAGCTGCGCGGCCGTCACGCCCTTCTCGGCGGCAAGCCGCTCGAGCGTCGCGACGAGGGCGGCATTGGCGTCGAAGTTCTCCGCCTGGAAACGCGGCACCTGCCGGCGGAAATCATCGGCGGCAAGATCCTCCGGCTTGCGGATCGCCCCGGTCAGGAAACCCCGGCCGAGCGGGCTGTAGGGCACGAAGCCGATGCCGAGTTCGCGGCAGGTGGCAAGCACCTCCTCTTCGGGATCGCGCGTCCAGAGGGAATATTCGCTCTGCAGCGCCGCGATCGGATGGACCGCATGGGCGCGGCGAATGGTGGCGCTGCCGGCTTCCGAAAGTCCGAGGGCACGGACCTTGCCTTCCCTGACCAGTTCCGCCATGACGCCGACCGTCTCTTCGATCGGCACATTCGGATCGACCCGGTGCTGGTAGAGGAGGTCGATGGTCTCGATGCCGAGGCGCTTCAGCGAGGCCTCGGCGACATCACGCACATGCTCTGGCCGGCTGTCGACGCCGGCGATGGCGGCGGCGCCCGGCTTGCTGGCATCGATCTTGAAGCCGAATTTGGTGGCGATCACCACGCGGTCGCGGACCGGCTTCAGCGCTTTGCCGAGAAGAACCTCGTTGGTGAAGGGGCCATAGACTTCGGCGGTATCGAAGAAGGTGACGCCGAGATCGACGGCGCGATGCAGCGTCCGGATCGATTCCGCCTCGTCGCTGGCGCCATAGGCAAAGCTCATGCCCATGCAGCCGAGCCCGACGGCAGAGACGGTCAAATCGTTTCCGAGTTTCCGGGTTTTCATGATGCGCTCCTTTTGAGCTGATTGTGAACCGCTTGATCGGTTGCGGTACGAGGCAGACCATATTCCGGGCGCATCGATCAGAAAATACATGCAGTTTCTAACAGGCTGTTCTATCATTTCGATCAATGAACAGAACACAGCTCTCGCAACTCGCCGTTCTCGCCGCCGTCTCGGAGCATCGCAGCTTCCGGGCTGCGGCGAAGGAACTCCTCGTCGCGCCCTCGGCCATCAGCCATGCGATCTCGAGCCTGGAGGACAGCCTGGGTGTCAGGCTTCTGGCCCGCACCACCCGTAGCGTCGCGCCGACCGAGGAGGGGCGCCTGCTTCTCGAAAGACTGCGGCCGGCACTCGAAGAGATCGATATTGCCCTGGAGGCGGTCCGCGATACCCGCGGCAAGCCCGCCGGCAATCTGCGCATCACTGCGCCGCGCTTTGCCTCCGACCTGCTGCTTGCCCCGCGCCTCGGCGACTTTCTCAACCTTTATCCCGATATCACCTTGGAGATCGCCAATGAGGACGGCTTCACCGATATCGTTAGGGAAGGATTCGACGCCGGCCTAAGGCTGGAGGAGAGCCTGGAGGCCGATATGATCGCGGTCAGGTTCTCGCCCAATCTGACGACGGTGATCGCCGCGTCGCCCGAATATTTCGAGCGCTATCCGAAACCGCAGCACCCCCGTGATCTTGTCCATCACCGTTGCATCAAGCGGCGTTTCACCAATGGCTCGATCTATCGCTGGGAATTCGAAAAGGACGGCCAGGAACTGGTCGTTGCAGTCGACGGGCCGCTGATCGTCAGCGAAGACAGGCTGGCTCTGCTGGCAGCGCTGAACGGCGCCGGCCTTGCCTATCTCTTCGATATGCGGGTGCATGCCGAACTCGCGGCCGGCAGGCTGGTGCGGGTGCTGGAAGATTGGTGCGCGCCCTATTCCGGGCCGTTTCTCTATTATCCCACCCGGCGCCAGATGCGGCCGGCGCTGCGCGCCTTCATCGATTTTTTCAGATATGTCGAAAAGGATACGGGCGGCCGCCAGGACTGAAACCGCCGCCCGTTCTCCGTCAGGCAGCCTTGGCCTTCTGGTTTGCCGCTGTCGTGGCCAGCTGGGACAATGTCTTGTCGGTCGCCGTTTCTTCCTGCAGCGTCTGGTCGAGCAGGCGGACGGCATCCTTGAGGCCGAGTGTCGCGGCCCAGGTCTTCAGCGTGCCGTAGCGGGCGATTTCGTAGTGTTCGACCGCCTGGGCAGCCGAGATCAGACCGGCATCGAGGGCTGACGTGCCCTTGAATTCTTCCATGATTTCCTCGCCCTCGGCCAGAATGCCCTGGATTGCCTCGCAGGTCTTGCCCTGGGCACGTTTGCCGATCAGTTCGAAAACCTGCTGCAGGCGCTCGACCTGAGCTTCGGTTTCCTCGCGGTGCTTTTCGAAGCCCGCCTTGAGTTCGGAGGACTGGGCGGCGCGCGCCATCTTCGGCAGCGCGCGTAAGATCTGCCGTTCGGCAAAGTAGATGTCCTTGAGTGTGTCGTGGAATAGATCTTCCAACGTCTTTTCCTTGGCCATTTTCTCGATCCTTGTTCTGGGAAAGGCCGCGAATGCGGCGACACACTAAGAAGCGAGGATCGCGCTAATTGTTCCCGATCGATTTCGGGTGGACGGGAAATCTGCGCCGGGTGATGATTCCGGCCATCGATAAAGGAGGAAGATAAAGTCATGCGAAAGCCGAATTCGATGAAGGGGCTGGAGGATCTTGGCCGCGTAAGGTTGTCGCAGAATTTCTTCCTCCGTGATTTCCTGCATTCCGAGATCGCCGATTTCTACCGCATCCCCAATATCCCCGAAGATCCCGATCTGGCGGTCGAGGCGGGCAGGAGACTCTGCAAGGAGTTGCTGGAGCCGCTGCAGGCGACGTTCGGGCGCCTGCATATCCGTTCCGGCTATCGTTCGCCTGGGGTGAACAGGTTCGGCAACGAGAACAATCTGAACTGCTCGACCAATGCCGCCACATCAGCGCATCACATCTGGGATATGAGGGATTTTGACGGCTGCATGGGCGCCGCGGTCTGCATTGCCGTGCCATGGATGCTCGACCATTTCAGCGATGAAAGCGACTGGCAGCGGCTCGCCTGGTGGATTCACGACCACCTGCCTTACGCCTCGCTCTGCTTCTTCCCGAAGCTCTGGGCTTTCAATATCCAGTGGCACGAACGGCCGAAGCGGGTGATCCAGAGTTATGTCAGGCCACGCGGCATCTTGACCAAACCGGGCATGGCCAATTGGGAAGGCGATCACGCCGCTTTCTATGAAGGCTTTCCCCCGCTCAGAAACTGATGCGGTAGCGGATGTGGCCGTCGCTTTCGACATGCTGTCGTAGAGCGCCCGGGCGGTCTTGTTTTCTTCGCTCGTATGCCAATAGAGCCGCGACCAGCCTTTGGCTTTGCAGATGGCGATGAGATCATCGATCAGTGCCCGCCCGACGCCCTTGCCGCGCGCATCGGCATCGACGAACAGGTCTTCGAGATAGCAGTCCCTGCTGCGGATCCACGTACCCTCATGGGTCAGATAGAGCGCAAAACCCATCACCCGGCCGTCGACTTCGGCGATGCGCATTGAAATCGCCGAGGCCGGATCGAAGACCCGGCGCCATGTGGAATCGGTGATATCGGCATCGACCGTGACCTCGTAAAAGGCGAGATAGGCCGCCCAGAGTTCGCGCCAGCGCGCTTCGTCCTCGGGGCGGGCATCGCGGATCGTCACGGTCATGGGTGTTCCTTTTCAGGCGCCGGCTTCGTCGAGCAGCGCCACCGCCTCATCGGAAAGCGCCAGTGTCGCCGATTTCACCAAGCTTTCAAGCTGCGAAAGGCTGGTGGCGCTGGCGATCGGCGCCGTGACGCCCTTCTTGCGCAGAAGCCAGGCGAGCGAAATTTCCGCGGGCTTGGCGCCGGTTTCGGCCGAGACCTTGTCGAGCGCGGCCAGAATGCGCAGGCCCTTGTCGTCGAGATATTGTGAAACCCGGCCCTCACGTGCGCGGCCTTCAGTATCGGTCTTGCTGCGGTATTTGCCGGTGAGGAAGCCGGCGGCGAGGCTGAAATAGGTGATGACGCCGATATCCTGGGTAACGCAGAGCTCGGCGAGAGGCCCTTCGAAGCTTGCACGCGCATAGAGATTATATTCCGGCTGCAGCACGTCGTAACGCGGCAGACCGGCCTTTTCGGCGGCGTCGAACGTGGCCTGGAGGAGGTCAGCATCATAGTTCGAGCAGCCGATGGCGCGAATCTTGCCCTGCTGCTTCAGCTTGGCATAGGCGCAAAGCGTTTCCTCGTGCGGCGTATCGGCATCCGGCCAATGCGAGAGATAGAGGTCGATATAATCGGTCTGCAGCCGGCGCAGCGAATCCTCGACCGCCTTCAGGATATAGCTCGCCTTCAGCGTCTTTCCCTGTCCCATGTCCGAGCCGACCTTGGTGACGATGACGGCCTTGTCGCGGGAAACTCTGGCCTGTTTCAGCCAGCGCCCGATGATCTCCTCGGAATCGCCGCCCTTGTTGCCGGGAACCCATGCCGAATAGACATCCGCCGTATCGATCGTGTTCAGGCCGGCATCGAAGAAGGCGTCGAGAATGGCGAAGGATGTTTTCTCGTCGGCCGTCCAGCCGAAGACATTGCCGCCGATGACGATCGGCGCGATCGGAAGACCTGTTTTTCCGAGCCGGCGCATTTCCATGACGCTCTCCAAAATCGTAAATTGATTGAAATCGCGGATACGGCAGAACGCCGCCCTCATGTAGACTTAGCGCGATCGGCGCGTGAGGGAAACCAAACTTCCGTGATTTCGGGTGGCGCCATTGCGCCGCAGCGGCGGCCTGAATATGGTTCGCGGACATCAGTTTGGGGAGGCTTGGATCATGCTGCGTTTCGGTATCATTTCAACGGCGAAGATCGGCCGCGACAATGTCGTTCCCGCGATCCAGGATGCGGAAAATTGCGTTGTCACGGCGATTGCCAGCCGTGATCTCACCCGCGCAAGGGAGATGGCCGACCGTTTCTCGGTGCCGCATGCCTTCGGTTCCTACGAGGAGATGCTGGCCTCCGACGTCATCGATGCCGTCTATATCCCGCTGCCGACCGCCCAGCATATCGAATGGTCGATCAAGGCAGCCGATGCCGGCAAGCACGTGCTCTGCGAAAAACCGCTCGCCTTGAAATCAGGCGATATCGACGAGGTGATTGCCGCCCGCGACCGTAACCGCGTGGTGGTCACCGAAGCCTATATGATCACCTATTCCCCGGTTTGGCAGAAGGTGCGCGCACTGATCGACGAGGGGGCGATCGGTGCGCTCCGGCATGTGCAGGGCGCCTTCACCTATTTCAACCGCGACGCCGCCAACATGCGCAACATTCCCGAGCTCGGCGGCGGCGGCCTTCCCGATATCGGGGTTTACCCCGTCATGAGCACCCGTTTTTCCACCGGCAAGGAGCCGCTCTGGATCCAGGCGATCACCGAGCGCGATCCGGATTTCGGCACGGATATCTATTCGAGCGTCAAGGCCGATTTCGGCGATTTCGAGCTGAGCTTCTATATCTCGACGCAGATGGCCAATCGCCAGGTCATGGTGTTCCACGGCAGCGACGGCTATATCGAGGTCAAGTCGCCGTTCAACGCCAATCGCTGGGGGCCGGAGGAGATCGAGCTTGCCGATCGCAGCCACAATGAATCGCGCATCTTCCGCTTCCAGGACAGCCGCCAGTACAGGCGTGAGGTCGAGGCCTTCGCCCGGGCGGTGAAGGACGGCAAGGAAGAGATCGTCACGCTCGAAAATTCGAAGCTGAACCAGAAGGTGATCGACGCGATCTACCGGGCCAGCGAGAAGGACGGCTGGGAGGCGGTCTAGCGCATAACCCCGAAACTCGGGATCGATTTTCGGAAAGGATTATGCGCCAATTTAAAGTGTTAGAGCGTCCTTTGCGCGTCCTTTTGGACGTGCGGCGCTCCAATCACTCGGCGCGGAAGACGAAGCGCGAATAGCCGAAAAAGCTGAAGACCATCGAGGCGACGCTGGCGATCACCATGGCCGCAAGCGGCTGAAGGGATGGCAGAGATAGCAGAAGCGCGGAATAGAGCCCGTAATTGACCAGCGCCGCCGTCACCCCGACCGAGCCGTAGCGGAAACCTTCGGCGGCCAGCGAACGGCCGGAGCGATCGAAGGTGAAGCTCCGGTTGAAAGCCCAGGTCGCCGCCATCGCGAAGGCGATGGCGATGAGCCGCGCCAGAAATGGCCCGAGCGGCGTCAGGTTGAGAAGCGCCGACAGGATGCCGGCATCGACGAGGAAACCGATGCCGCCGGCGATCGCGAAGCGGATGAGTTTTCTCATGCCGCATCCGCCTTGCCGCGGCCGACGCGCGATATCGGCCCTGTGTCGCTCAGCGCCTTCATCGCGCTCGGCGTCTCCAGGCTCATATAATGGATACGAAGCTGTTCGGCGCGGGCGCGTGCAACCGAATCCAGGATAACGCCGGCGGTGAACAGCATGAAGGAAATCATCATCAGCGCCATCGACAGCACCCAGGTCGGCATCCGGCTGACCAGGCCCGTCTCGAAATATTCCGCCAGCACCGGCGCCATGAAGCCGAGGCTCGCCAGCATGAAGCTGGCGCTGATCGTGCTGAAGAAGGCGAAGGGCCGGGTTTCCTTCATCAGCATCGCGAACATCCAGAGGATCCTGGCCCCGTCGCGGAAGGTCGAAAGCTTGGAATGCGAACCTTCCGGCCGGCGGCCGTAGTCGAGTTCCAGCTCGCTGACCGGCAGCTTCAGCCGGGAGGCATGCACGGACATTTCGGTTTCGATCTCGAAGCCGCCGGATACCGCCGGGAAGCTCTTGACGAAGCGGCGCGAAAAAGCGCGGTAGCCGGAAAAGATATCGGTGAAATCAGGGCCGAAGATCGTCCGATAGAGCAGGTTGAATAGCCGGTTGCCGAGCGCATGGCCCTGACGGCCGGCATCGTCATGCACGCCTCGCCTTGTACCCACAACCATGTCGGCGCGCTCCGTCAGCAGCGTGCGGACCAGTTCTTCGGCATCTTCAGCTGCATAGGTCCCGTCGCCGTCGGCGATGATGTAGATGTCGGCCTCGATGTCGGCGAACATGCGGCGCACGACATGGCCCTTGCCCTGGCGCCGCTCGCGCACGACATGCGCGCCGGCAAGCATCGCCTGCAGCGCGGTGCCGTCGGTGGAATTGTTGTCGTAGACGTGGATCACTGCATCCGGCAGCGTCGCCCGGAAGCCCTGGACGACAGGGCCGATCGTCGCGGCTTCGTTATAACAGGGAAGCAGGACGGCAATGTTCAGATTGTCGGTACGCGATCGGGCCATGACTTTACTCGTTACACAGAAGCCGTGCTCAGCCTAAATCACTCGCCGTTAATAAGACCCTATGACGCAGGCAAAATCGGCGGCTGTTGCAACGGCTTTACTCTTTCTTGATCGGCGACGGTTAAGCTTGCGTCATCAGGAAACGAACCGCTAACCACGATGAACGCTGTGCAGCCGATCACCCATGCATCATCCCTGACCGACGCGCCAGGCGGCGGGGTACGCGGCCTGCTGACGCGTCTCTGGCCGGTTGTCATCGCCTATAGCGTCATTTTTGCTGCCGTCATCCTCGTCACCAAGCTTTCCGGTGCCACCGACTACGTCGGTCCCGACAATGACGATGGAATGCGCCTCGTCGAAGTTCGCGATTTTCTCGCCGGGCAGGGCTGGTTCGATCTGATGCAATACCGTCTCGGCCTCCCCGGCGGCACGCTGATGCATTGGTCACGGCTGATCGACCTGCCGATCGCCTCGCTGATCCGGTTCTTCGGCCTGTTTGCATCCCGCGAGACGGCCGAAGCGCTGGCGCTCGGCGTCTGGCCGGTTTCGCTCATCCTGCCCACCATGCTCGCCATGGCCGTTGCCGGCCGGCGCATCGGCGGCGTTGCCGGTATGCACATCAGCCTCGGCATGACCGGCCTTGCCATCTACACCGGCAACCGTTTCGCGCCCGGCGCCATCGATCATCACAATGCGCAGCTGGCGCTGGTCGCAATGATGGTAGCGATGCTGCTGGATCCGCAGCGTCGCGGGTGGAGCTATGCGGTCGCCGGCATCGCGGCGGCCGTCGCCGTCGCCATCGGCGCCGAGACGACACCCTTCGTCGCCGCCGTCTGCCTGACCGTCGCTTTGCTCTGGGCATGGGAAGGTGAGAATTTCGCCGCTGCCGCGAAAGCCTTCGGACTGGCGCTGGCGATTGCGATCAGCATCCTCTTCTTCGCTACGGTGCCGCCCCGGCTCTATTCGACGGTCACCTGCGACAATCTCTCGCTCGGCTATTACAGCCTGGCGGCGATCGGCGGCGGGTTGCTGTTGTTTTCGGCGGTCTTTGCGAGCCGCCTGACCCGCCTCTTGCGCTTTGCAGCGCTCGCCGTCGTCGGCGCCGGGGTTTTCGGTTCGGCGATCGTCATCGCACCACAATGCCTGAGCGATCCGCTGGCCAGTCTCGATCCGATGCTGGTCGAGCTCTGGCTGAGGAATGTTTCGGAAGCGCAGTCGGTTTTCATTCTCGGGCGCACCGACCCCTTCTCGATCGGCGGCTTCTATGCGGCCGGCCTGTTCGGTATTGCCGTCTGCATCTTCCGCGTCATTCAGCGTGACCGCGCGCAAATCCATCTGGTCCTGCTCTTGCTGCTGACGACGAGCTGGGCCATCGCGCTGGTCCAGGTGCGCGGCTCCACTTTTTCGAACCTCATCTCCATCCTGCCGCTCGCCCTGCTGATCATCGATATCAAGCGGATCTCCAATGGCGACAGCGAGAATGTCGCCGCCGCCTTCATCTATATCGTGACCGTGCTCGCAAGCGTTCCGGCCGCCTGGGTCGTCGGCGGCGGACTTATTTCAATGCAGATGGAGAATGCTGCGCAGAAGAAAGCGGCGGAGCCGGCAAAGAAGATTTCCTGCACATCGGAAGAGGCACTGGCGCCGCTCGCCGGGCTTCCGGCCGAGCTGGTCTCCGCGCCGTCGGAAATGGGTGTCCCGATCCTCCGCTTCACGCAGAACCGGGTTCTCTCGGCCCCCTATCATCGCAATCAGGGCGGCATGCTGACGGAGCTGCATATTGGCTTGGCCGAGCCGCAAGAGGCGGAAGCCTTCCTGAAGGGGGCTGGGGTGACGGTGCTTGGGTTCTGCGCCGGCGACCTGCAGACGCGTGAGATCGCTAAGCTGAAGCCGGATGGCCTTTATGCCGAACTCGGCAAGGGCAATATCCCGCCCTATCTGGAGCCGCTTCCGAAGACGGCGGGCACGGGCGTTCAGTTCTTTCGCTATCGGCCGGCGGCGAATTGACGTCGTCGGCTGTTGGAAATGCTTTAGTGAGAAACGCGCGTCGCGCGGTGAAGACGCGTATTGGCATAGAGCCCGAGAACGAAGAGCATGAGGCCGGCATTATAGCCGAGGACGGCATAGACGAATGCCAGGATCGACACCGGTCCGGGCGAGGTGATTGCCGCCACCGCGAATGTCATTCCGATCAGCGCGGCGACCAACGCGATCACGGCGGCCGAGCGCATTTGCCCGGCGCTGATGCCCAATGCTGCTGCTGTGAGAATAATCATTTTCAGCACCTTCCCAGAGATAACGAGGGGAAGCATAGGAAGCGCCAACTAACAAAGGTTTACCGGCCATCTTGGCAGAAAAGCCTTTGTATTGCGGTGGTTAGCAATCCCTTTCGTGTAAAACGCGAATTGTAACTATCAGTTCCGCAACCAAACGAATTTAAGTGATTTCGCTGTCGGTCGCCAAGCCGGCCGAGCTAAATGGCGCGACGACGACGTCGGCCCGTTGCTGATTTCAATAGCCGGGAAAACGGCCTCTGCATCGATGCCGAGCTTCCCGTTTGCTGCCGATGCGCTAGAAAGAAGGGATGAGCAACGTCTTCGACAGCGATTCGCCGACCAACCTTGCCGAATATTCGGTTTCGGAGCTTTCCGGCTCGATCAAGCGCACCGTCGAAACCGCGTTCGACCAGGTTCGCGTGCGCGGCGAAATATCGGGCTATCGTGGGCCGCACTCCTCGGGCCATGCCTATTTCGCGCTGAAGGACGATCGCGCCCGCATCGACGCGGTCATCTGGAAGGGCACCTTCTCGCGGCTGAAGTTCCGTCCGGAAGAGGGCATGGAGGTCATCGCCACCGGCAAGGTCACCACCTTTCCCGGCTCTTCCAAATATCAGATTGTCATCGAGACGCTGGAGCCGGCCGGCGCCGGCGCGCTGATGGCGCTGATCGAGGAGCGCAAGCGCAAGCTTTCCGCCGAGGGCCTGTTCGATGCCGCCCGCAAGAAACGGCTGCCCTTCATGCCCAGCGTGATCGGCGTCGTCACCTCGCCGACCGGCGCCGTCATCCGCGATATCCTTCACCGTATCTCCGATCGTTTTCCCGTGCATGTCCTTGTCTGGCCGGTGAAGGTTCAGGGCGAGGGATCCGGTGAGGAAGTGGCGAACGCCATCCGCGGCTTCAACGCACTGGAACCTTCAGGCGCCATCCCGCGCCCGGATGTGCTGATCGTCGCGCGCGGCGGCGGTAGCCTGGAAGATCTCTGGAGCTTCAACGACGAAATCGTCGTGCGTGCTGCGGCAGAAAGCCGGATACCGCTGATCTCGGCCGTCGGACACGAAACCGACTGGACACTGATCGATTATGCCGCCGATGTCCGCGCGCCGACGCCGACCGGGGCTGCGGAAATGGCGGTGCCGGTCAAGGCGGAGCTCGAAGCGCAGGCCGCCGCTCTTGCCGCGCGGCTGCAGGGCTGCATGAACCGGCAGATGGATCAGCGCCGCCAATCCGTCCGTGCTTTGATGCGGGCCTTGCCGTCGCTCGATCAGCTTCTCGCCCTGCCGCGCCGCCGTTTCGATGAGGCGGCCGCCGGCCTCGGCCGCGGGCTGGAACTCAACACCATCAACAAGCGCCGCGGCTTCGAGCGCGCCGCCGCGCATCTGCGCCCTGATGTGCTCTCCAATCGCATCGCCGAGCGGCGCCAGCTTCTGAACGAGCGCATGGCGCGGGCCGAACGCACCGTCGAGCGCCTGCTTGATCGTTCGAAGTCTCGCATCGGTCGCGCCGAAGCAATCCTGACCTCGCTGCCCGGCCGGCTGAAGACCCAGACCGATCGCGGCCGCGAGCGGCTCGGCAATCTTTCGCGCCATGCCGATACGGCGATCCGCCACCAATTGACCCGCGCCCGCGCCGAGCTGTCCGCGCAGGACCGCGTGCTGCAGTCGCTGTCCTACAAGAATGTGCTGAAGCGCGGCTACGCCGTCATTCGCGACGAGGATGACAGGCCGGTCTCGCAGGCTTCAGCACTCTCCGCCGGCATGGGCATCGCCATCGAATTCGCCGACGGTCGCGTCGGCGCCATGACCACGGAAGGTGGCGCACCGCCCGTCGGCGCCAGGAAGCGCAACACAAAACCCGCAGACCCAACGAAACAGGGAAGCCTGTTCTGACGATGCGGATCCTGCTGGTGCTTGCCCATCCGCTGCCGGAAAGTTTTGCCGCCTCGGTAGCGCAGGCAGCCCGTGAGGCGCTGGAAGCTTCCGGCCATGTCGTCGATCTGCTGGATCTCTATGCCGAGGATTTCGATCCGCGCCTGTCCAAGGCCGAGCGTCGCGGTTATTTCGATGTGCCCTACGATGCCTCGGCCGTGGCCGATATCGTTGGCCGGTTGAAAGCGGCCGATGGACTTATTCTCGTCTTTCCGCAGTGGTGGTTCAATTTTCCGGCCATCCTGAAGGGCTTCTTCGATCGTGTCTTCGCCCCCGGCGTCGCCTTCACCCATGATGTCGCTGGCGGCCGCATCGTGCCTCAGCTCACCCATATCCGGCTGCTCTATGCGCTGACGACGACCGGCTCGCCCTGGTGGCTGGTGCATTTTTATATGGGCAATCCGGTTCGCCGCCTGCTGAAGCGCGGCATTGCCGCTTTCTGCTCGAAGAAGCTCGTCTTCCGCATGCTGAGCCTGCACGACATGGACCGTGCGACGGAAGCCAGGCGCAAGGCGCATCTGGAACGCGTCCGCAAGGTGCTCGCCGCCGTCTAGAGCCTTTCCTGGTCAGATTGCAGCATTCTGTTGGCTCAAACGGAGTCGGATGGTCGACCGGCCGGCGCGCGTCGTAGCCCAGTTCTACGGCCAAGCCGGCCGGTCGATCAGCCGGCCCGTTTCAGCCAACCCTCCCGCAGATTTGCCAGGCAAATCTGCAAGACTTTAGAATCGCCGGACGCACTTGTCGCTTCGCCATGGCGAAGCGGTGCGGCCGGTGGGCCGGGCATCTCTAGCCAGGATCAAAGGCGATCGGCTCGGACGTACCAAGGGGTATGCCCTTCGCCAATCGCCTTTGCCCTGACGAAAACCTGCTCCGGCAGAATGCTGCAATCTGACCAGGAAAGGCTCTTACTATTCGAAATCCGACAGGAATTTCTTGAGCAGCCGGTCGAACTCGGCCTTGTCTTCGGCTGTCAGATTGCGCGTCAGCTGCTGCTGGTTGGCGACATGGGCGCCGACCGCCTCTTCGACGGTCGCAAATCCCTTGTCCGTCAGCGCGATCAGCACGCTGCGTCGGTCTCCCGGATTGAGGATGCGTTCGACGAAGCCGGCCTTCTCCAACTGGTCGATCCGATTTGTCATGGTGCCGGAGCTCACCATGGTCATCTCCAGCAACTCGCCCGGCGAAAGCCGGTAAGGGTTGCCGGAGCGGCGAAGTGTGGCCAGCACGTCGAAGGCCGAGGTGGACAGCCCGTGCTGCACCAGCACGGCTTCGACTTCGCGACCGAGATGGGTGCCGAGGCGCTTCAGGCGTCCGAGGATGCCCATCGGTTCGACGTCGAGATCCGGCCGCTCGCGCCGCCATTGCGCCAGGATCCTGTCGACGTGATCTTGCTTCTCTTCTGCCATCCCACATCGATAGCAGTAGATATCTTGACGTCAAGATAAAATGCGCTATGCTGAATTTATCTTGAAATAGAGATTCTTGATATGAAGACAAATTCCCGCTATTTCGCCGATGTATTGGCGACCGCTATCGCTCCCGCCATCTGGGGCAGTACCTATTTCGTCACGACCTCCTTCCTGCCGCAGGGCTATCCGCTCACGGTCGCCATGCTGCGTGCGCTGCCGGCCGGCCTGCTCCTCTTGCTGATTGTCCGGAAGCTGCCGACGGGCGTCTGGTGGGGCCGCGCCTTCATTCTCGGTGCGCTGAACTTCTCGTTCTTCTGGGCGATGCTCTTCGTTTCGGCCTATCGCCTGCCGGGCGGCGTGGCGGCCACGGTCGGCGCCGTGCAGCCGCTGATCGTCATTGCGCTCGCGCGCCTCTTCCTCGGCAAACCGATCCGCTTTCTCGCCGTCATCGCCGGCCTGATCGGGATATCAGGCGTGGCGCTACTGGTCTTGTCGCCGAATGCGGTGCTCGATCCTGTCGGCGTCGCCGCCGGTCTTGCCGGCGCCGTCTCCATGGCCTTCGGCACGGTGCTGACCCGCCATTGGCAACCGCCGGTCTCCAGCCTGACCTTCACGTCTTGGCAATTGACTGCAGGCGGCATCCTGCTGGTCCCCGTCGCCTTGCTGCTGGAGCCGGCACTTCCCGTGCCGACGGCAGCCAATATCCTGGGCATTGCCTGGCTCGGCCTCATCGGCGCGGCCTTCACCTATCTGCTGTGGTTCCGCGGTCTGTCTCGCATCGAACCGTCGGCCGCGGCATCACTCGGCTTCTTGAGCCCCGTCGTCGCGACCCTGCTCGGCTGGCTGGCGCTCGGCCAAAGCCTGACGCCGGCGCAGCTTGCCGGTTTCGCCATGGTGCTGGTCAGTGTCTGGCTCAGTCAGCGCACGATGATGCCGAAGACGGACGGTGTCAGGCCCACTCGCCCTGCCGCATCACCGGAACCCGCGAGCCATCCGGCTTGATACCGTCGATATCGACCTTGTCGGAGCCGATCATCCAGTCGATATGGATCAGGCTGGAATTGCCGCCCTGCGCCTTGATCTGCTCCTGGCTCAGCGTCGCGCCGTCAAGGAAGCACTTGGAATAGCACTGGCCGAGCGCGATGTGGCACGAGGCGTTTTCGTCGAACAACGTGTTGTAGAACAGGATGCCGCTCGCCGAAATCGGTGAGGAATGCGGCACCAGCGCCACTTCGCCCAGCCGGCGCGCGCCCTCGTCGGTATCGAGCACCTTGTTCAACACCTCTTCGCCGCGCGACGCCTTCGCCTCGACGATGCGTCCGCCCTCGAAGCGCACCTGGATATTGTCGATCAGCGTGCCCTGGTGCGAAAGCGGCTTGGTGCTCGACACATGGCCTTCGACGCGCAGCGCATGCGGCGTGGTGAAGACTTCCTCGGTCGGAATGTTCGGATTGCAGGTAATGCCGTTCTTGGCGGTGGAAGCGCCACCGTGCCACTCATGCCCGTCAGCAAGGCCGACCGTCAGATCGGTGCCGGGTCCCCTGAAATGCAGCGAGGCGAAACGCTCGCCGTTCAGCCAGGCGGAGCGCTTGGCAAGATTGGCATTGTGCTCGGCCCAGGCGGCGACGGGATCGTCCAGATCGACGCGCGAGGCGGCAAAGATCGCCTTGGCGAGCTTGGCAATCGCGATCGGTTCCGGATCGTCGGGGAAGACCACCTTGGCCCAGGATGGGTTGGGATAGGAGACGATGTTCCAGTTGATGTCGAAATTCGAGATCTTTTCCAGCGCCGGCTTGTAGGCGGTGGAGTTGGCGCGATTGGCGCGGCCGACCTTGCCGGCATCCTGCTCGGCAAGCAGCAGCGGATTGTCGCCGGCAATTGCAAGACGGGCCGCCCCGTTGGCATAGGCCTTGGCCATGCCCTCATAGAGCCAGCCGGAGGCGCGGTCGAAACTTTCGTCGCTGCCATGCTGGTAGCGCGCCAGCGTCGTTTCCTCGTCGGAATAGAAGGTCGTCACCAGCCCGGCGCCGGCCTGATAGGCGTGCTTGGTGATCAGGCGCACCAGCGGCAGCGCCACGACGGGCGACGTAATTACAAGATCCTGACCCTTCTGCAGCTGCAGCCCGACCTTGACGGCGACTTCCGCAAGCTTTTCCAGCTTGACGGGATCAACGGTGTTCTGGCTCTGGGGCATGAAAGTCATGGTTCAACCTGCCTTCTGTCATTCACGGTTAGGCTGGAAGACTTAGACCCGTTTGCGGCGAAAATGAAGTGTATCGCCGCCGAATTGCCAGCGCCCGGATGGATGCCGGCCGCTGACGCGCGCTTCAGGCGGCGACAGGCAGCCTGAGCAGGATCGAGTTATGTTTTTCGAGGAATTCGATCAGCCGTTGCGGGTAGTCTTCGCCGACGGCGGCCTTGACGCTTGTCCGTTCGGACAGTGCCTGGCGCCAGCGCTTCACCCGCTCGAGCCCTTCAAAGATGCCGCTGTCGCCGAGCGTGTCGAAGAGATCGAAATAACGAAAGACCGGCGCGAAGACGGCGTCGACCAGGCTGAAACCGCTGCCGGCGAAATAAGGCCCGTCCGTCAGCACGCCTTCGAGTGTCGCGAATTTGGCGATGAGCGCCTTGCGTTTGGTCTCTAGCTGCACCGCTTCCTCAGCCGTTTCATAACCCCAGAGATCGGAAAGCACGGACGAGCCGAATTCCATCCAGCCGCGATGGCGGGCACGCATCAGCGCGTCTTCGGGATGCAGGGCAACACCCGGCTGCGTTTCCTCCAGATATTCGCAGATGACGCTGCTTTCGAACAGCACGGCCTCGCTGCCATCCTCCTCCTCGATCCTGAGCAGCGGCACCTTGCCGAGCGGCGAGATCTTCAGGAACCAGTCCGGCTTGTCGGCAAGATCGATGTTGACGCGCTCGAAGGCCACACCCTTTTCGTGCAGCGCGATCGCGGCGCGCTGCACATAGGGGCAGAGGTGATGGCTGACGAGGGTAAGCTTGCTCATAGCAGTCTCCTTGGCGATGGTAGTTGCAAATGCATATAATGGCGCTTGCGGCGCCGTTCAAGATAAATGTATTTGCATCTATGTCAGAAAAAACACTGAAACCAAGCGAAGCTGTCATCTCTGCCTGGACGAGCATCATGCGCGCCCGCGAGCGCTTGCTCGGCGCGATCGAAGCTGAGCTGAAAGCGGCAGGCCTGCCGCCGCTTGCCTGGTACGACGTGCTGTGGGAATTGGCGCGCTCCGAAGACGGCAGGCTGCGCCCCTACGAGATCGAGGAGCGGACCTTGCTGACGCAGTATAATCTGTCCCGGCTGATCGATCGGCTGGAAAAAGAGGGCCTGGTCCGGCGCGAGGTCTTCGCAGAAGATGGACGCGGCCGCTGGGTGGTGGTCACCGATGCCGGCCGAAAGCTTCGCGAGCGCATGTGGATCGTCTATGTCGGATCGATCGAGACCCATATCGGCTGCAAGCTTGCCGACGGCGAGGCGAAGGCGATCGCTGGCCTGCTCGACCGCTTCTTATAGTAGGGGCATAATGCCGAAACCGCTTGCCGTTTTCGGCATCCTGCTCCGATCAGGCAATCAGCGGCGAAGCAATAGCTTTCAGCACCGTCAACGCATCCTTCGGATCGAGCCGCACCTGCAGCCCGCGCTGCCCGCCATTGATATAGACCAGCGGTTCGGCAAGGGCGGCTTGTTCGATCGCCGTCGGCACGGTCTTCCTCTGGCCGAACGGGCTGATGCCGCCGACATGATAACCCGTCAGCCGCTCGGCATCGGCGGGCTTCATCATGTTGGCCGATTTGCCGTGAAAGGCGCTGGCAAGCTTCTTCATGCTGACTTCGCGATCCGACGGCACGACGACGCAGACCGGCTTGCCGTCCACCTCCGCCATCAGCGTCTTCAGCACCCGATGCGGCGCCTCGCCGAGCGCCTCGGCCGCCTGCAGCCCGACGCGCTCGGCATTGGGGTCGTAGTCATAGGCATGGGCCGTAAAGGTGATGCCTGCCTGCGAAAGAAGCTGTGTCGCGCGCGTCGTCTTGGACATCTCTTCCCCTCGTGAGCTCGCCTGTCCCTCAGCCGCCGAACGTACCGGCGTAAATCTCCGGCTTGAAGCCAATCAGCAGCTTACCCTTCGCCTCCAGTACCGGCCGCTTGATCATCGACGGCTGGTCGAGCATCAGGGCGATCGCTTTTTCCCGGGTCAGGTTCTCCCGCTCGGCATCGGGCAATTTGCGGAAAGTGGTGCCGGCGCGGTTGAGCACCGTATCGAGGCCGGCCTGGTCGATCCAGGTCTCGAGATGGGCGCGGTCGATGCCGAGCGCCTTGTAATCGTGAAACTCATAGGCGACGCTATGTTCTTCCAGCCAGCTGCGGGCCTTCTTCATCGTGTCGCAATTCTTGATGCCATAGATGGTGACGGCCATGCCCGATCGATCTCCCTGTGATGACAGCGAGATACCATGCACGAAGGCCTGCGCAAACGCCGCTCGGCGTTTTATCCGCAAGCAAACTGGCCGCTCAATTCTCCAGTGCGCCGGCCTTGCGCGAGACGTTGCTGGGGCTGTCGCAGGCGATCTTCATCAGGTCGCCGCGCCGCCGCACCAGTCGGTCGGAGGTTCGGGTCAGGATCAGCCCGTCCTGCGGGGCATGCACGTCGATGCCGCCGCCCGGCTGCCCGGGCCGGGTGACGATCGTCACCAGCAGATCGCCTTCGGCAATTCTCTCACCGATATTGCGGTGGAAGAGCACGGCGCCGCCTTCGGGGGCGCGAACAATCTCGACATTGTCGAGCGGCACGGCCGGGCCGGAAAACGCGGCCAGCGGCACCTTCTCCTCGCCGACGATCCCCCGCGCTGCCAGGAAACGCCAGAGCCCGTCCGCATCCTTTTTCGCCAGCACCGGATCGACGTCACGCTTGCCGCGCAGCTCGACGGTGACGGACAGTTTGCCGGGCAGTCGGGACTGGCGTTCGCCCGGAACCTGATACTTCCATGCGAAACCGACAGCCTCCTCGAAGGCCGAGCTTTCGCCATCCGAAAGCAGCACCGCCTCCATGTCGAGCGCGGCGGCAAGATCGGCCGCCTCCGGCCAGAAGGCCTCGTCGATATAGGCGTATTGCAGGGATTCGTCGTCGCAATGCAGGTCGAGCACCAAATCGGCGCCCAGCGCCATATGCAGCAGCTGTCGCTTCAATCTGTCGGTAGCCGGGTAATCGTCTAGGCCTTCGATCAGTGTCGCCCGATCGACAAGGGAGATCAGCGGGAAATCCCGGTTGAAGTTGGTGCGTGAGCCCAGGTCGAAACGGCCCTGCAATTCGCCGAAATGGGATTGCGCCGCACCGATAGGATTGGCTTGCGGCACAATGGCGATATCGCCGGCGATCCCGCCTTCACTTTCCGCCTGCCGCAGTCGCTCGCAGAGGAAATGCAGCAGCACCGTTCCCGGCAGCTCGCCGGCATGCAGGGCCGCCTGGATATAGGTCCTCGGCGCCTTCGGATCGCCGCCCTTAAAGCGCAGCACCGGCAGCCGCCATTCCGTTCCCGGCGTATCTCCCGGGATGATGATCTCTGAAACATCCATGCTGATTCCGCTCCCCGTGTGCAACGCTTGAACCAGCTTTAGGCGCAGACGCTGCGCAAGCGCAAGCGCGGCTAGGGGCATCAGCCTGTCTCAACCGAGCAGCGGCCAGCGATCGACAATCCGATGTTCGGTTTCTCCGAGCAGGCTCTCGATGAGCAGGAATTCGGACGCCGTCCACGAAACCGGTTTGTTGAGAGCTGCCGTTGGTACGATCTTCGGGTCGTAAAGCAGCGTCATGTGTGGCGTGAAATTGCGCTTGATATTGTGCGGCAATCCGAGATTGTGCATGCTGATGCCGAGTTGGACATGCAGGCGCGTCAGCGCTTTTAGCCCGCCTTCGCCGTAAACTACCAGCGCCTCCGACTGCCTGAAGCTCATGATGTGGTCGAAATCAATTGCGATCGGCGCGCTTTCGGCCGTGGCGGCAGCCCGCCGCGCAGCGAAAACGATGTCCTCCGGCAATTGCTTATATTCTCCAACAGAGGTGATTGTCACATGCAGCGTGGTCAGGCGCGGTTTGCCGGAGAGTGAGAAGGCTTTACGATAATCGTCGGCAATCGAGGCGGCTTGTTGCTCGACGGCATCGGGAGGACAAATGGCGAAGAAAAGCCCGTGTCCAGTGCTATGACGTTTGCTTGGCCGTCCACGTCCATGTTTGGCTTCTCCGAAGTCGAGGGGCATTTGGTTCATAGAATTTCAGGTCGTCATGACCCGCCTCGTCGTTTTCGAAACGCGACGCAGGATACTCTGAAAGAAGGCAATATCAAGAACAAAAAGAGAACATAATCTCTTGATATGTTCGGCGCCAAATCATCCGAATCGTCCCCCAGGTCCGGATCAAGTGTACGTTCGACCGACATTTCAGGGGCGCATCGCGATATCTGCTGAAAGCCCGGCGCGCGCAAGAAACGGGTTGAAACAGCGGCCGCCCCGTACGATTTTGTGGTATTCGAAAACGCGGAGGCTGTGTCATGGCTGAGACTAAGCACCACTATCTCATCTTCGAAACTTCAGGCGGCTTCTGCGGTATCGCCTGGAGCGACGCCGGCATCGCCCGCTTCCAGCTGCCGACCAAATCAGCGGAGGCGACCGAACGGCTGCTGTTGCGCCGCCTGCCGGATGCCGAACCCAGCACGCCGACGCCTGCTGTACTGGAGACGGTCGCCGCCGTGAAGCGCTATTTCCAGGGCGAGGAAACGGATTTTTCCGGCGTCGAACTCGATCTTGCCGGTCAGGATGCCTTCTTCAGGGATATTTATGCGGCGGCACGCCGTGTCGGCTGGGGCCGCACCACCACCTACGGCGCGCTGGCCAAGGAGCTCGGCGTCGGACCGGAAGCCGCCCGCGACGTCGGCCAGGCGATGGCCAAGAATCCCGTAGCTCTGATCATTCCCTGCCACCGGGTGCTGGCCGCCGGCGGCAAGATCGGTGGCTTCTCCGCTCCCGGCGGTTCGACATCGAAGGCCCGCATGCTGGAGCTCGAAGGCGTCAATCTTGCACCGCCGCCGCCTGCCCAGCAGTCGCTGGGTTTTTAGGCGGCGGAGGCTTTTCGTTTTTCGCAATTTCCGGCAAAATCGCTTCACGCTTTGCCTGGCAAAACCGCTCTGCACTTTTGCTGGAATTGCTTTGGCAGCGATCTCAGCGGATCAATAGGGGCTGGCTGTCGGCCGGATGACGATCTCGCTGACATCGACGTCGTCAGGCTGGCTGATGGCGTAGAGGATGGAATTGGCGATCGCCTCGGGGCTGATCGTGATCGCCCTGAAAGCCTTCATCGCATCCCGCGCCGTCGGATCGGTGATCGTCTCGGCCAGTTCCGATGTCGTCGTGCCGGGGGAGATGACGGTCACCCGGATGCGATCGGTCTCCTGTCGCAATCCGTCCGAGATCGCCCGCACAGCGAATTTCGTCGCGCAATAGACGGCAGCCGTCGGCGAGACGCTGTGACCGCCGATCGAAGACAGGTTGATGATCTGCCCCGATCCCTGCGCCTTCATGATCGGCAGCGCTGCGGCGATGCCGTAGAGAACGCCCTTAATGTTGACGTCGACTATCCTGTCCCACTCATCGACCTTGAGGGCTTCGAGCGGCGAGAGCGGCATGATGCCGGCATTGTTGACGATCACATCCAGCCGTCCGAGTTCGGACCTGGCAAAGCCGGCGAAGGCTTCCACGTCCAACCGGTCGGTAACGTCAAGCCTGCGCAGGCGCACCGTCCCGCCCTTTGTAGTGATTTCGCCGGCGAGTTCCTCCAGGCGCTCGGTACGGCGCGCGCCGATCACGATATGCGCGCCGGCCGCAGCCAGCACCTTGGCCGCAGCCTCGCCGATGCCGCTGCTGGCCCCGGTGATGGCAATGACTTTTCCGTCGATATCAGACATTTCACGCTCCATTTGCACGCCGCTCGCCTAGCGATGCGGCCGGGGTTTTCGTGGCACTCAGCTTGGGAAGTCGGTGCTCAGCGTCGTCTCCGCCCAGGCGTCGAAATTGGCGCGCAGCGCATCGAGCCGCTCGCGGGCGATCTTCAGGGCGGGGGCACCGAGCAGCAGGCGCAGCGGCGGCTCGTCCGCCTCGAACGCCGATAGGATTGCCGCTGCGGCGCGCGTGGGATCACCCGGCTGCTTGCCGGAGACCGAGCGGGTAGCCTGGCGCCGCTTGCCTGCGGTTTCGGCGTAGTCTGCGATAACAGTGTCGGATTCGACCATCGACCGGCCGGCCCAATCCGTGCGGAACGCGCCGGGCTCGAGGATGGTCACATCGATGCCAAGCGGCTTGACCTCATGCGAAAGCGACTCCGACAGTCCTTCGACGGCAAACTTGGTCGCGTGGTAGTAGCCGGTTGCGGCAAAGGCGACGAGCCCGCCGAGCGAGGAGACGTTGAAGATATGTCCTTTCCGGCGCGAGCGCATACCCGGCAGAACCTGCTTGGTGACATCGATCAACCCGAAGACATTGGTCTCGAACTGGGCGCGCATCTCGGCATCGTCGCCCTCTTCGATCGCCGAGAGATAGCCATAGCCGGCATTGTTGACGAGGACATCGATCGCGCCGAAATGCGTTTCGGCGTCACCAACCGCACGAGTGACGGAGTTGCTGTCCGTCACATCGAGGGCGAGGGCAAGCGCCCGGTTGCCATGCTCTGCTGCGAGATCCCTGAGGGCCTCGGGCCTGCGCGCCGTCATGGCGGCGCGCCAGCCGCGGGCGAGAACCGCTTTGGCGAGTGCCCGGCCGAGGCCGGATGATGCGCCTGTTATGAACCAGATGGGTGTTGGGGAAGACATGATCGTCCTCCTTTCCGGCCGGCAACGCGGCCTTCTCCTATGTGAAGTTGCCTTTCTGGCGGCACGTCATTTGCGCCGGAGCACCATGCCGCCATGATGGAGGGTATTGTCGTCGACGAAATCGCCGTCGGCCGTAAAGCCGGTGTCGTCCCAGTATTCGATATGCCTGCCGGTGACTTCGTAACGTCCTCGATAGGCGCTTTCCCGGTTTCCGCGGGCCTCGTCGTAACGGCCATTGGGCAGAAGTTCGTGGCGGACGCGGCCGTCATCCGTCACCCACATACCGACATGGGGATGCTGCTGCATTCTGTGCTCGCTTGTTCGTTGCTGCTGAGAGTCTCGGCCGTTCACGGCATCGGCGGTGGACAAACTGATCGCCGTGCCGGCCAAGGTGGTTGCGGCGAAAAAATGCAGAACAGGACTGTTGGAAATGTTGCGCATCGCCCTTCCTTTCGAAGCTTGCTTGACCTCGGCTTGAAAGATAGCGCGCCCATATCCGGCGATTAAGTTGCCAATCCGAGATGCCTTGGTTAGAAACGCTAACCAATGGTCGACGATCTCGAAGGTATTTCAGTCTTTCTTGCGGTGGCGGAGGCGCGGAACTTCCGGCTTGCCGGCGAGCGGCTCGGCGTCACCCGCTCCGCCGTCAGTCAGGCCCTGCAGCGCCTGGAGGATCGGGTCGGCATCGCCCTGGTCCAGCGCACGACACGTAGCGTCAGCCTGACCGAAGCCGGCGAAGTGTTCTTCGAGGCGGTTCGTCCATCGGTCCGCCAGGTCAAGGATGCGATGCAGACGGTCCGGGAAATGCAGGCGCGCCCAAGCGGCTGGCTCAGGATCACCGTGTCCTCGATCGCCGAGAGCTTCCTGTCCGGCACGTTGCTGGCCGGCTTCATGCAGGCCTGCCCTGACATCAAACTCGATATCACCATCACCGATGCCGAATTCGATATCGTCGAGGCGGGCTTCGACGCCGGCGTGCGGCTCGGCGAAGTGATCGAACAGGACATGATCGCGATATCGGTCTCGGAAGAGCAGCGGCAATGCGCGGCAGCATCCCCCAGCTATCTCGAGCGCCGCGGCCATCCCCGCCATCCCCGCGAACTGCAGGATCACGCCTGCATCGGATGGCGGCCACGCCCGGATACGGCGCCCTATCGCTGGGAGTTCACCGAGAATGACCGTGACTTCGATGTTGCGGTCGACCCGGCCGTGACGACCAACGACATGGGCATGATGATCCGCATGGCCTGTGCCGGAGCCGGCATCACCTTCGGCATGGTGGAAACCTTCCAGCCCTATATCGAACGCGGCGAACTCGTGCCGCTGCTGGAGGACTTTTGCCCGCCCTTCCCGGGCTTCTATCTCTACTATCCCAGGCGCCAGAGACAGCCGCTGAAGCTGCGCGCATTGGTCGATTATATCAGTCGTTCCCATAGGCGGTAGTTTCCACGCCCTCAGGCTTCCCGCACGGTCTCGAAGCCCACCGCTCGGGCTGCTTTTAGGAATTTGCGGTCAAAGGTGACGAACGCTTCGCAATGGGCCGCTTTGGCAAGGTGCAAAGCATCGGCAAAATCCATTCCGTTCTCGGCGAGATCGAAAGCAAGAGCAACGATTGCCGAGTCCTCGATCGTCACCGTGGACAACCCGCCGAAGGCGCGAAGGGCACGCGCGACCTCTGAACTGCTGTAGCCGTAGACGCTGCGCAGCACCCATTCGGCTTCCAGCACGACGGTCACGGCAACAAAAATGGCCTGCTCGTCAATGAGTTCACGGGCGCGGACAGATTGTTCCGGATGATCGCCCGTCAGATATCGGACGACGAGATTGGTATCAATCGCGATCATGACGGCGGCGGGCCTCGGCCAACAGGCCGGCTTCCATATCATCCAGAGTTTTGGGCTCGCCACTGAAGGGAAGCATGCCGAAAACATCGCCTGGTTCTGTCGGCGCAAAGGCAGGGGCCTGCTTCAGCAACACCCCTTCCGCGGTCTCTTCGACAATCAAGCGCGTTCCAGCCTCCCATGCTCGCCGTTGGCGCACGGCCTTGGGAAGAATGACCTGCCCCTTCGTGGAGACGGTGGTAATGAGGCTTTCAGCACGCGTCATCTCTTGCCTCCCTTGGTAAGACGAAAGTAAGATAGTCGCGCCGATCTTGTTATTCAAGAGCTATCGCGGGTGCCAGAGGGCAGCCGTCCGACAGGCGGGAGACGGAGTCAGTAGCCTGTGGCTGAAGATTGCCCATGGCACCGGGTTTTGGTATTCCCGAGCCTCGCGGATCAGCGGTCGTCTTCATGCTCTGCCGGTCGCCGCTCTATCCCATTGCCGGAGAACATATGCTCGACGACGCCTTTCCCGTTCCGACCAGAGCCTTGATCCGCCAGGGCGGGCGCGCCTGTTTTTATCGTCTCGTCAATACCAGCCCCCTGTTGATCCAGGTGCAATCGGGAACGAAGATCGTCATGGCGGATGACAAGGCTTTGCGCCTCGAAGCGGGCGCCTTTGGCTTGCTGCCCGACTATCGCCCCCTGACGATGGAGAACATTCCCAAGGCGCCGCAGAAGTATCAGACTCTGGCGCTGCCTGTTCCGCGACAGCTTTTCGAGGATGCCTATAGCAGGATGGAATCGATCGCCGTTCCGTCGAGACCTGTCCCGGCAAGCACTTCGGGGCTGCCGGAGGAAGCCGCGGCATTGTTTGATTATTGCTGTCAGCCTGGCAATCTGGCGCGGCTTCCCCGCGCCATTGCCAAGGCTCGTTTGATGGAGCTGATCACCTGGTTCGCGCTTTGCGGCGCGGTGCTCGGCCAATGCCAAAGCCCTCGGCTTGAGGACCGGCTGCGGCGGATGATCGAAAGCGATACCGCCTTTGATTGGACGCTGGGGCAGGCGGCGCGCGCGTTCAACATGAGTGAAGCGACCTTGAGGCGCAAGCTGGCCGCCGAGAATACCGGCTTCAGCGAGATCCTGAGCGATACACGGATGAACTGCGCCCTGGGGCTCATCCAGACGACGACACTGCCGATGGCGCAGGTTGCGCTTGAGGTCGGCTACGATTCACCGTCTCAATTTGCCGCGCGCTTCAAGGAGCGGTTTGGCGTCAATCCGCGCCATGTGCGGGGCGGCTCCGAGCGTTTTGAGCGGATCGGGACAGAAGTTGAGCAGACCGGGGCAGATATGCTCCCGCGCTGACGATAGTTCTCCTGCATCATCAACCGCAGGAAAACAGAATGCGTCTCATCACTGCAGCACTTCTCGCCGTCTCGGTCTTCGGCGCGACGGCCGCCCAGGCCGAAATGAAGCTCACCTCGAAGGATCTGGCCGCCGGCAAGACGATGGCCGATGCGCAGGTCTTCAACAGCTTCGGCTGCTCGGGCAAGAACATTTCGCCGGAACTGACCTGGTCGGGCGCTCCCGAGGGAACCAAGAGCTTCGCCGTCATGGCTTACGATCCGGATGCCCCGACCGGCTCGGGCTGGTGGCATTGGTCGGTGTTCAACATTCCCGCCGATACCGCGAAGATCGCCACCGGCGCCAGCGGTGACAAAAAGCTTCCCGCCGGCACTGTCGAAGGTCACACGGACTTCGGTACCTCAGGATATGGCGGCGCATGCCCGCCGGCCGGCGACAAGCCGCATCACTACCAGTTCACCGTCTATGCGCTCTCGGTCGACAAGCTCCCGCTTCCCGATACGGCGCCGGCCGCCATGGTGGGCTTCTATGTCAGGGCAAATACGCTCGACAAGGCCTCCGTCGAGGTCACCTACGGCCGCTGAAGCCGCGCTCATCCTTGCATGACAACGGCCGGCCGAGGTGACTGGACCGCGGCCGGTCGTTCCTCTGCGGGTTTATCCGGCCGGCAACTTAGGCCGTCGCTGCTTCCCAGCATATCAACGGGCCGTCTTCGGCATCGACCCGCTCGCCGGCGCGGGTGAAACCATTGCGCTCGAGGACACGCTGTGACGCGATGTTCTCCAACCCGGTCTCCGCGGAGATCAGCGCCACGCGAGGATCGTTCCGCCCCCACTCCAGCAACTGCCCTATCGTCCGCGTGGTGTATCCAAGACCCTGGCGGGACGGTGCGACCCCATAGCCGATATGGATGTTTCCATCTTGTGGAACTCGAACGATGGAGCAGAGGCCGACGATCTCGCCATCCTCGACGATCATCCAGGCCGACGGCGAAAATACAGCGCCGATGTCAGCCGCGAGCCGGCTCAACATCTGCAATATCTCGGGAGGCGCAAGGGCGCTGTCTTCGACAAGGCGCAGATGGAGGGGCGCGATGCCTTTCAGCAGCGCTTCGAAGTCACGAGTGATTAGTTCGATGATCATAGTCTTCTCGACATTAGACATGCGCCAGCATGGGGCGCGCGAAGGCCGAGCGGTAGAACGAGGATCAGCTCTCGGTCACGATGCCGAGCGCCTTTATCCCTACCGCCACAGCCGGTGAGTTCTGGATCGTTGCGACGGCAAACAAAGGCATTCTCCTCTAAGACTTAAATGCGAGTAGCAGTCCGATGCGAGGATCGCAAGATGCTCCGGCTAGCCGGCTGGTGACGGCGGAACCGCTGATCGTGTGGGCTCGACATGATCATCGCCGCTCGAGGCGGGCATTCCGGGGTGAGATGCATGCAAGGAGCAGCGCGCCTTAGGATTAGCAGTATCAGAGGGTGCCGCGGCTTGGTGCGGCGACCTCTCACGCCGGCCGATAGATCTGCGCCACCGCGCCCCCCGGAAAGGCCTTCGAGCTTATCAGTTTCAGCGGCATCGGCCCGGCGAGCTCGGAAAACAGCGGCAGGCCTTTGCCCAGCGCCACCGGGGCCACGATGAGGGCGAACTGGTCGACCAGCCCCAGGGCGACGAGACTGCGGGCAAAGCGCACGCCGCCATGGGCGATGATCGGCTTGCCCTCCTGGGCTTTCAACTTGGCGATTTCCTCCGCCAGGTCGCCGCTCGCCACATGGGCCCCCGCCCAGCTCTCTGCGCCGGCCTGTGGTTCTGCGGATTGTGTGGTCCCCGCCTTGGCGCGCGCCTCATCAGCGCCGCAGTCGTGTTCCCCTTCCTCAGGATATCGGGCCTCTGTCGTGAGAAGACGGCCTTCGGAATCCGGTTCATCGGCGGTGCGAACTGGTCGGTGGAAGCAGGCCACCATGCGGCCATGTCATGGAAACTGTGGCTGCCCATAATGTGCAGGCTGGCGTTCCAGATATACTGTACGGCCCAGGCCTTTGCCTGCTGATCGGCGCCGAACATCCATCTGTTTCGGCCGTCGAGGTCACTGACGAAACCGTCGATCGATATGGAGATCTTCAAGATCAGCTCTCTCACGGTTTCCTCCTCGTGGCGATCATGGCCCAAGGACGGGCCATGATCGACAAGGTCCGACAAGTCGCGATCATTTTTGCTGCGTGCCCTGAATAAGACTTGCCTGCAGGCGGTGGTTGGAAGTTTTCGCGGATCCATGCCAAACCGCAAGATCGGTCGAGCACCTTATGGCCGTCAGCGGCTAGATGGAGCCGCCACGGAGGAGGGACGATGAAGGCGGCAGTTCAAAACTATCAGGCCCGGATGGGGCGGGTGCTGGACTATATCGACCGGCATCTTGACGCTGATCTGGACCTGGAAACGGTGAGCGGTGTCGCGGCCTTTTCGAAGTTTCATTTCCACCGGCAGTTTACGGCGACCTTCGGATTGTCCGTGCATCGCTATGTCAAGCTTGCCCGTCTGAAGCGCGCTTCGCACCGGCTGGCCTATAGGGACGCCCAAAGCGTCACCGAGATTGCGATGGATGCCGGTTACAACGCACCGGATGCCTTCGCCCGCGCCTTTCGGCAACGGTTCGGGCAATCGCCTTCGTCGTTCCGGAAGTCTCCCGACTGGGAGCCGTGGCTTGCGGCCTTCGGGCCTCTCGACAACGCCAGGAGCAAACTCATGCAGAGAACTTTCACCACCGACGACGTGACGATCCGCGCTGTGCCCCCCACGCCGGTGGCGATCATGGAGCATCGGGGCGACCCGGCGACGCTCGGCGCCACCATCCGACGGTTCATCGCCTGGCGCACGGCCGTTGGCCTGCCCCCCGGACAAGTCCGACCTTCAATGTCTGGCGTTCCGAGCGGCGTCCTGTCTCGCCCGCCGATTACAGCGTCGACCTTTGTGTCGGGACGACCAGCCGATTGCGGCGAACGGCGAGGAGATCAAAGCCGGCGAGATCCCCGGCGGACGCTGCGCAGTGCTGCGCGTCGTCGGCAACACCGACAATCTGGAGCCCGCCGCGCTCTACCTCTACCGCGACTGGCTTCCAGCCAGCGGCGAGGAAGTACGCGATTTCCCGATCTATTGCCAGCGGCTGAGCTTCTTCCCGGAGGTGGCGGAGCATGAGGCGGTGGCGGAGCTGTTTCTGCCGCTGAAATAGCGCCCTCTGACGGCGGCCTGTCCATTCTGATAACGGGAAGCGGACAGGCCGCTGTCTACTCCAGGCCGGCCGACGCAGAAAGCTTTGCCGGCCTTCGTCAGAGCCGTCGATTGTTGACCACCATCTGTGGATCGTGACTGTTCAGGTTCGCCGACCTGCCGGGCCGTCAGTCGCGCGACATGGACAGCCCCGCGAGAAGCGGAGCGTACGCCGCGAGCCTGCGGGATACGAACTCCGTGAAGAGCCGCACGCGCTTCGTCTTGCGTGTCTCCCCCTGTGTGAGAAGCCAGAGCGTCCCATGCATGGGCAGGTCGGTGCCCGGCACCCTCACCAATAGAGCGTCGGCATCGCCGACGAAGCAGGGCAGTTTCGTCATCCCGATCCCTTGCTGTGCTGCAACGATCTGCGTCTCGGCGTCCGGGGTCCTGAACGGAACTCCCGTGGTGTGAACCTCTCCCTCGCGCGCCCAGACCGGGAGTCCATGATTGTCTATGGCGATCCACCGGATGGGATCAGGCGCGCCGGCACGCCACGCGGCTAGTCGATCGCGAGACATGTAGACGCCGCTGAACAGCTCCGGTCCCTTCAGTCCGTGAAGATTGAGCGGCAGGGTCTTGCGGTCGGCGACAATGCGGATCGCCACGTCGGCCTCTCGGTTGGTCAGATTCGCCACCTCGCCGGTCGACAAGATTTCCATCTCGATATCAGGATGCAGACGCGCGAAGTCGGCGAGATCCGGCATCAGCAGGTGTGTGGCAAGGAACGGTGGAAGAGTCACCCGCAAAAGCCCGCGCGCGCGCTGGTCGCGACCGAAGACGCGCGTCTCCAACAAATGCGACGACGCTTCCATCTGGTTCGCGAGCTCGAGGACCTCCTCGCCCGCAGCCGTCAGGCGGTAGCCCGAAGGCAGCTTTTCGAACATCTGCGCCCCGAGGCGTTCCTCGAGCTGCGCGATGCGTCGCAGCACGGTCGAGTGATTCACCCCGAGGCGCTTGGCGGCAGCCCGCACTGAGCCTCCGCGCGCGACGGCAAGAAAGTAGCGAATGTCATCCCAGTCGATCATGGTGCCAGTCGATCATGGTGCAATCCGGCACCGCGCGGTGCGCCTTCCAAAGCCCGTATCTAACGCATCCGTACAGCAGCACGGGCTGTCATCATAGCCTATGCCGACGAGAGCGGCCCAATTCCGAACGGCGGACACCGATCGTCGCGGCTGACGTCAGTGCAGCCGGATCGATTTTGCACCACCGATGTGCGTACTTCCGCACTCAACGCCTGACTCCGGCGGACCTATTTTGAGGGTCTCGGGGACGTCCCCGAACGATCACAGGCGGAGCCTGGAAGGAGAAGTCATGGGAAAGCTTGAGGGTAAGGTTGCAGTCATCACGGGTGGATCGAGCGGCATGGCGCTGGCGAGCGCCAAGCGGTTCGTTGAAGAAGGCGCCTATGTTTTCATCACGGGCCGGAGACAGGAGGCGCTGGACGAGGCCGTCAAGCTGATCGGCCGGAACGTGACCGGCGTGCGCGGCGACGCGTCCAATCTCGAAGACCTCGACCGCTTGTTCGATACAGTCAAGCGGGAAAAGGGCAAGATTGACGTCCTGTATGCGAGCGCCGGCACGGGCGAAGCCGTCCCACTGGGCGAGATTACCGAGCAGCATTTCGATGCGACCTTCGGCCTGAATACGCGCGGCACGCTGTTCACGGTTCAAAAGGCGCTGCCGCTGTTCAACGATGGCGGATCGATCTTCATGACCGGGTCAGTTGCTTCGGTGAAAGGTTTTCCTGGTTACGGCGTGTATGCGGCGAGCAAGGCGGCGTTGCGCTCATTCGCACGCACTTGGCTCAACGAACTCAAGGGCAGGAATATCCGGGTGAACGTGCTGAGCCCGGGGCCGATCGCCACACCGATGCAGGACCAAGTTCTCACCGAGGAGGCGAAGCGGATGTTCGAATCTCTGATCCCGCGGGGAAAAATGGGTCGTCCTGAGGAAATTGCGGCGGTCGCGCTGTTTCTTGCTTCAGACGATTCGAGCTTCGTGAATGGGGTGGAGTTGTCTGTCGACGGCGGCTTCTCGGCCATCTGAATTCGCGCCGGATCGCGGGAAGCGGCTGACCGTCCGGCCGCTCGGAAGTCGTTCACGGCAGGACATCTACGCGTCAATTCAGGAATTCGAACCGATGACGCGCATCGCTTGGGCTGGCGGTTCGAAGATCTCGCGAAGGTCGCCACACGACAGAACAGATAACCCAGCGCCGTTGAAGGCCGGGGATCAAAACCAACACGGATTGGAGAAGCATTATGAGCTACGCGATTGTAGGATTCGGTAAGATAGGCCAGGCCCTCGCCCACGCCTTCGCCCGTAAAAACATCGACGTGACCGTCGCGAGCCGCCGGCCGCCCGAGGCGTTGGCGCCGCAGGCTCGGGCGATTGGACCCTGCGGGATGCACTCGAGGCCGACACAATCATCTTGGCGGTCCCGTTCGGGGAGCATCGCGAGGTTGCCAACGCCCTGCCGAGTTGGGAAGGCAAGACAGTCATCGACGCGACGAACTCGTTTCCCCTCCCTCCCGAAGAGCTGGACGGCCTGCCGTCCTCCGCCTTCGTCGCGAAGGCGTTCACCGGCGCCAAGCTCGTGAAGGGTTTCAATCACCTGATTGCCGCCACCCTGGCTGCCGATCCGATCGTCGAGGGCGGGCACCGGGTCGTCTTTCTGTCGAGCGACGACGAGGACGCGATCGCTCCGGTGGCGGCTTTGGCCAAACAACTCGGGTTCGCACCCGTCAAACTGGGAAAGCTCACCGAGGGTGGCGCGCTGGTGCACGCACGCGGCCGCACTTGGGGCCAGCTCATCTTCCAGGATTTGTTCAAGAAGGAGCAGTGATCGATCGATGACCGTGTGATCGATGCCGAGAACTGGTCGCGCGCGTCAACTTCTTCGAGCAGCGCGCGACCGAATATTTGAAGGCCACAAAGTCGCGAAGGTTTGGGGTGGGCCTGACGGCGTATGGGCGCGTTGGAAGAGCGGGGAGACGCCCGCAAGCGGCCGATCTGCGGGTCGCCTAGAATCTATCGACTGCTATCGATGGCATGGGATTCGCTCGAGTGTCCTCTGCGATAGGACTCCCCTTCACTCCCACTCGATCGTGCCCGGCGGCTTCGACGTCACGTCGTAGACCACGCGGTTGATGCCACGCACCTCGTTGATAATGCGGGTCGCGGCGCGGCCGAGGAATTCCATGTCGTAGTGGTAGAAGTCCGCCGTCATGCCGTCGACTGATGTGACGGCGCGCAGGGCGCAGACGAATTCATAGGTGCGCCCGTCGCCCATGACACCGACGGTCTGGACCGGCAGCAGCACGGCGAAGGCCTGCCAGATGGCGTCGTAGAGGCCGGCCTTGCGGATTTCGTCGAGATAGATCGCATCGGCCTCGCGCAGGATCTCCAGCTTTTCGCGGGTGATGCCGCCGGGGCAGCGGATGGCAAGGCCGGGGCCTGGGAAGGGGTGGCGGCCGATGAAGCTGTCGGGCAGGCCGAGCTCGCGGCCGAGCGCGCGCACCTCGTCCTTGAAGAGCTCGCGCAAGGGTTCCACGAGCTGCATCTTCATGCGCTCCGGCAGGCCGCCGACATTGTGGTGCGATTTGATCGTCACCGACGGGCCGCCGGTGAAGGAAACGCTTTCGATGACGTCGGGATAGAGCGTGCCCTGGCCGAGGAAATCGGCGCCGCCGAGCTTCTTGGCTTCTTCCTCGAAGGCCTCGATGAAGAGCCGGCCGATGATCTTGCGCTTGGTTTCCGGGTCACTGACGCCTTCGAGCTCGCCGATGAAACGGTCGGCGGCATCGACGTGCAACAGATGCAGATTGTAGTGCTCGCGGAACATGGCGACGACATTGGCCGCCTCGTCCTTGCGCATCAGCCCGTGGTCGACGAGGATGCAGGTCAGCTGGTCGCCGACCGCCTCGTGGATCAGGAGGGCTGCAACAGAGCTGTCGACGCCGCCCGAAAGCGCGCAGATGACGCGCTTGTCGCCCACCTGCTTGCGGATTTCGTCGACCGCCTTCTGGCGATAGGCCGACATCGACCAGTCGCCCTTGATGCCGGCAATGTTATGAATGAAGTTGCCGATCAGCTTGGCGCCGTCGGGCGTATGCACGACCTCGGGATGGAACTGCACGCCGTAATATTTGCGCTTCTCGTCGGCGATGAAGGCGTAGGGCGCGTTGGAGGAGGTGGCGACCACCTCGAACCCTTCAGGTAGTGCCGTGACGCGGTCGCCATGGCTCATCCAGACCTGATGACGCGAGCCGGAGGACCAGAGGCCCTCGAACAGCTGGCAATCCTTGTCGACCTCGAGGAAGGCGCGGCCGAATTCGCGGTGATGGCCGCTTTCGACCTTGCCGCCGAGCTGCATGCACATCGTCTGCTGGCCGTAGCAGATGCCGAAGACCGGCAGGCCGCTGTCGAAGATAATCTGTGGCGCTCGCGGCGATCCCTCGTCCACCGTCGAAGCCGGGCTGCCGGACAGGATCACGGCTTTCGGCTGCAGGCGCTTGAAGCCCTCTTCGGCCGATTGGAAGGGAACGATCTCGCAATAGACGCCGGCCTCGCGCACGCGCCGTGCGATGAGCTGGGTCACCTGGCTGCCGAAATCGACGATGAGAACGGAGTCGGGATGTGCTGTCTGGGTCATGGCGAGGCTTTAATGAAAAGCGCTTCGCCTGGCAATCCGGGAAATCGGCGGCATCAGGTTTTTATTGTTCCGATTGTCCCCCGCGCGTCCTTTGAGACGCGCAACGTTTCTGAGTTCAGAACCAGAAAACCCCATCCTCCAGTGCCGTGAACAGGCTGTCGACGCCGTAGGAGAGCTTGCGGTCGACGATATGCAGATATTCGGTCCAGCCGGAAATATGCTGCAGCTCGACCGCGCCGTCGGAAATGCCGCGAAGGCCGATCAGCGGCAGCTTGTAGCCCTGGCAGGCGCGCAGCACCGCAAAGGTCTCCATGTCGACCATGTCGGCGTCGATATTGCTATAGGCCGCCCCTGAGATGACGTTGCCGCCGGTGGAAAGGCTTGCTTCCGGAATGCCGGGAATGCGCAGCGGCAGCTCGAGCACCGCCGGCAAGTCGAGAAAAGGTGTCTTGCCCTTTTCGAAGCCGAGCGGCGAGGCGTCCATATCGCGGTAGGAAACCGAGGTCACCTGATAGATTTCGGTCTGCTCCAGTTTCGCCGAGCCGGCCGAGCCGAGCGAAACGACGAGATCGGGCAGGTCGTCGGCGGCATCGAGCCGCGCCAGCGTCTTGGTCAGCGCAACCGCTGCCTCCACAGGGCCGACGCCGGTCATCAAAGGTTCGATGCGTGACCGCAGGAAGGGACCGTATTCGGCCTCGGCCGCCATGACGAAAAGGATGGATTTCCCCGCGACCGATTTCAGTTCGAACTTCATCCCGTAATTCCTTCCCTGCCGCGGATCACCATCATCGTTCCGGTCATGGAGGCGATGAGTTTGGCCGGCCCGTCGCTGATCGCGTAGCCTCGCCCGTCGGCGACGATGATGGTAGAGCCGGGTTTGGTGATTTCCCCGCGAAACAGGAAACGATCGCCACGCCCTGGCGACATGAGATTGACCTTGAACTCGATCGTCAGGATGGAGGCTTCGGGGTCGATGACGCTGTAGGCGGCAAAACCGCAGGCCGAATCGAGCGCGGCGGAAATGATGCCCGCATGCAGGATGCCGTGCTGCTGTGTCAGTTTGACGTCGAAGGGAAGCTCGATCTCGACGACACCGTGCTCGACACGCGTCAGCTCCGCGCCGATCGTCTCCATCGCCGCCTGCCGCGCAAAATTGCGGCGAATTCGCGCGCGGAAATCGCCCCTGTCAGTCTCGCTCATATCTGCCCCTCTTGCAGCGGCGAAAGTGGCATGGCGGGCCGGATTCGACAAGCTGCACATTGCTGAAATCGGTCCGGACCGCGGCGGAAAGCTCGCACCGTGTCGCCGAGGCCACCTTTCGACTTTCTGCCGCCGTGCAAGCCGGTGCGAAGACGATTGCAGCTTCGCGTCCAGCGGGTATTCTCCGCGTCAGGTCTGGAAATGAGGGAGCGCCGGCGCATGACAACGATATCGCAATCGGTGCAGAATTTCGAGGACTGGCTGGCCGGCGAACTCGGGGCCGATCTTGTCAGGGGCGATCTCCGCGAGAAGCACGAGAAGATGCGAAGCGACGATTTTGTTTTCCTGCGCGCCACCTATTGGCGCTGGTGCGAAATCATCCTCGATATCTGCCCGGAACTCGGCCGCGCGCCGGAGGTGCTGGCGATCGGCGATACGCATCTGGAGAATTTCGGCACCTGGCGCGATGCCGAGGGCCGGCTCGTCTGGGGCGTCAATGATTTCGACGACGCAGCAGTGATGCCTTATGCGCTGGATCTCGTTCGCCTTGCGGCAAGCGCCATCCTGGCGCGGAATGGTGACGGCCCCTCGATTCGGATGATCGGCGAACTGATCCTTGCCGGTTATCGCAGGGGCCTTGAAAATCCGCTGCCCGTTATCCTCGAACGCGATCACAAATGGCTGCGCAAGGCGCTGATGCTGCCGAATTCCGAACGTCGGGAATTCTGGGAGAAATATGAAATGCTGCCTGCCGGCAGCAAGCCGGCCCCATCAGCCTATATCAAGGCGCTCGCAGATGCACTGCCGCCCGGCTCGGGAGCCCCAGTGCCGAAGCCGCGCAGCGGCGGCACCGGCAGTCTCGGCCGGCCGCGTTTCGTCGCTTACGCCGAATGGCAGGGCGGGCCGGTGCTGCGCGAGGCAAAGGCGCTGGTGCCGTCGGCCTGGTCGCTTCGCCACCGGCCGCAAGACCTGGCGATCCACACGGGCGCAATCGCCGGTGGACGGGCGCGCTCCGCCGATCCCCATTATGGCGTCTCCGGCCGTATTCTCGTGCGCAGACTTTCGCCGAACAGCCGCAAGATCGAGATCGACAAGCACCCGGAGGTCCTGCTTTCGCCGACGATGCTCGAGCTGATGGGCTTCGAGATCGCCAATTGCCATTCCGACGATGCAGCGGCGGCGGCAGTGATCCTGCGGGACTTGCAGGCCAGAGGCCCCGAATGGCTGCATGAGGCGGCGAGGGCCGCCGCATCGAGCGTCAGTGCCGAGCAGAAGGCCTACGCGCGCGCCCGCTAGACATGACGCCGAAAAGTGTGAGCGGTTTTCGGACGACGTCATGCTCTAAGAGATCCGCACGATATGCTGATCCCAGGCGACATCGCTGCGGGTCGACAGGAAATCGCCATCATAGGAGGAGACAGCAAAGCCGCTTCTTGCCGGCGCGATGCCCGCGGCATCCGCAATGCTCGTCTCAGCCAGCACCTTGCCCGACCTTGCGTCGATGGTCACCGAGGCACCGCCTTTCGGCGACGTCACGCCGACCAGGCCCTCGCTGCGGTTGACGGCGATTGCGCCGACGTAGTTGGCAAGCCTGTGCGTCGTCTCCTCCGGCAGGTCGATGAAGGACAGATCCTCGCCCTTGGCGAAATGGCCGACAAGCGGCGGCAGGTCGTTACGGTGGCCTTCGTACTGGCAGGCGAACCAGATGCGGCCCTGATCGTCGAGATCGACGTGGCGGGTGGAGAGTTGTGCCCATTGCGCCGGCAGCACATGTTTTTCGATCAGCGCCCCGGTCGCCGCATCGATCAGAACAAGCGACGGCTGCATCGCCCCGAGATTGAGCTTGGTGCGGCCGAAATCCGGATGCGTCTCGATGCCGCCATTGGCGACGATCAGAAGGCGGCCGTCGTCGGAAACCGTCATGTCGTGCGGACCGATGCCGTAGGTTTCGAATTCGCCGATGCGGGTGAAGCGGTCGGTGGTGTCGTAGAGCCCGATCATGCCGCGATTGCCGTCGAAATCGTTCTCGCTGGCGTAGAGCAGACGACCATCGGGAGAGAAGGCGCCGTGGCCGTAGAAATGCCGGTCTTCCCTGGAGCTGATGATGATCGGTTCGCCCCTATTCCGGCCATCGAAAATCATCGCATAGGTGCCGGGCCGGCGGGCGAAGGCGACGGTCTTGCCGGTGGTGGCGCTGAAGGCCATGCCGTGAGCCCGGGCCGGCAGCGCCACCTGATCGATGACCTCGCCGCGCTCCGTCACGGTCGCGACGGCATAGGAGCCGTCGGCAGCACGAATGCCCGAAGCATAGACCGCATCGGCCTGCTCCAGGGCCATCAGCGACCTCGGCGTCAAGGCCGCAAGGAAACCGATCCCGGCTGCCTTGACGAAGCTGCGTCGGTCGATTGCGGCACTTCGCATCATCGTTTCAGTCTCCATCCGAAAAGGAAAAGCCGGCCGAAAGGCCGATTGCTGCGCCATATTCGTCGCTGATCCGGGTGATCAGGTCGCGGCTCTCGGCAAGCAGCGCATCGAGCTTGGCCTTCTCCGCATCGCTTGTCGCGGCCTCGATGTCGGGGTTGAGCTTCGGCACACTGTCGAGCAGCGATTTGAAATCCTCGTCGATCGAAGCGGCGATCGGCTGTTTGTCCGGCGGCAGAAGCTCGGCCATGCCGGCCTTCTGCCAGAGCGTGCGCAGGCCGTCGATGTTGGCGGCTATCGATTTCCAGGTATTTTTGGAGCGCCAGTAGATCGCCATACGCGGACGCGGCGCGGTATCCTTACCCTTGTAGAATTGCTCCAGCCGCTGGTCGCGGACATTTTCGGCGCCGTGGACGAGAATGCCGAGGAGCGCAGTCACGGCTTCCTTGTTGTCCATGAAATCGTTGCTTTGCGGGCCTGGATGTTTCCAGCTTGCCTGCACCCCATCGGGTTTTTCCCAGGCAGCGACGACTTCGCCGGCCTCACGCTGGATATTGCCGGCGACCGCCTGGCCGTAAAGGCAGCGGAAGCCGCCCTTCTGCTTGACGAGATCGTCGGAACCGTTGCCGTAAAGCACATATTCCAGCGCCGTCAGGCCTTGCAAAGCGACGCTCTTGCCGGCGATCGCATCGACCGTCGCATCTTTCGGGTCGGCCTTGGCGATCAGCGCCTGCACCTGCTTCAGGCCGACACCCTTGCGGTCGGGATAAAACAGGATGTGTTCGAAGAGATTGTCCTGGATGACGGGTCCGGTTTGTACGATCTCGATGATCGACCAGTAGCGGATCGTATCGTCGAAGGCGGATTTCGCTTTGTCGAGCGTCTGCTGCGTGCCGTCGGCGCAAAGATCCTTCATCGCCGTCGTCAGCCGGGCAGACGATTGCTGCATGTTGCGATAACCGGGGCGGATCACCTCGTCGACGGCGCGCTGCATGACGGCGGGAACGGCATCCTCGTTCAACCCTGCCGGAGGAGCGGCGGTCTGGGCGGCCGCTGACGTGGCGAGGCCGAGCAGAATGAGGCAGAGCAGGGGGTGCCGTAGGCGCATCAAAGTGACTCCAGGAATGTAATCAGGGCCGCCCTGTCGTCTTTCGACAGGGAGGAAAAAGCGTTGCGGGCCTTTTCAGCTTCGCCGCCATGCCACAGGATCGCCTCGGTGAGATCACGCGCACGGCCGTCATGCAGGAAAAAGCTGTGTCCGCTGACAGTCCGGGTCAGTCCTATACCCCATAGCGGCGGCGTGCGCCATTCACGTCCGCTTGCAAGGCCGACCTGCTGCCCGTCGGCAAGGCCGTCGCCCATATCGTGCAGAAGGACGTCGGAATAGGGCCAGATCAGCTGGAAGGATTGCGCCTTGTCTGATGTATCCCGGCGGGTGACGAACTTCGGCATATGGCACGAAATGCAGCCGCTTTCGTAGAAGATCCGCTTGCCCTGCAGCGTCTCGGGAAAGCTCGCCTTGCGGCGCGCCGGGACCGCGAGATTTGAGGAATAGAAGGTGACGAGGTCGAGAATGGAACCCGGCGCCTCTTCTTTGCCCAGCCGTTTCTGCACGCCGGTCGGCATAGCAAGGCACTTTTCTTCCGCCGTGGTGCAATCGCCCTGCGCCTTCGGCTGATCGGGTGTCGAAATGCCGATATCGTTGGCGAAGGCATCGGCACTCTGGTCGCGCACCGTGGCGTTCTGCGCTTTCCAGCCGAACCGGCCGAGCGCAATCTTGCCGCTCAGATGATCGCGGACGATCGCAGCCTTGCCCGAGATGCCGTCGCCGTCGGCATCGTCCGGATCGGCATGAGCCAGGATATCGGCTTCGGGAACGGCCTCGATCAGCCCGAGGCCGATCATCGCCGAGGCGACGCGCGGCGAAATCGTCGTTGCGGGATCGAGCGGCCCATAGGCGGGATTGACAACCGCATAACTCGGCCGGCGCAGCGACACGATCTCGCCGTCGCTCAGCGTCACCGGTTCTTCCTGGTAGCTGATCGCCATCTTTCCCTCGGCGGCAAGGCCGGGAACGGCAAGATCCTGCAGCTGGTGGCCATAGACCAGATCCGGAAAATTGACGACATCGGCTGCGGCAATCGCCTTTTCCTCCTCCGGCCTCGTGGCCGTGCGGGAAAGCCGCAGCAACATCGAGGTGGCGCTCGGGCCTCTTTCCGGCGGTTTGCCGCGGCCGTCATTGACATGGCAACTCATGCAGGAGCGGGCGTTGAACAGCGGCCCGAGACCATCGGAAGCCTGCGTCGAGGAGGGCGCGGACACCCAGAGCTTGCGGAACAGCGCGTTGCCGAGCTTGAAATTCTGCTCTTCCTCGAAGGGGATATTGGCCGAAATATGCGAGAAGCTGTCTTCGGTGACAGGGTCGATCGAGGTGGTCGCACCCGCCTGCATCGCTTCGTATTGTTCGGCTTTGGAAAAATCCGCTGTCGGCCGGGTGACGTCGGCGACGCGTTGCAGATCGGCCGCGGAAAGGTCGGTGCGTTTCACCGGCAGATCGAAACCGGCGGCGATGGCTGCGGGCGCTCCTGTAAGGGCCGCGACGGCGGCTATGCGGAGGGATAGGCGAAGTTTTGAGAAGAGGCGATGATTCCAAGCGGCAAACTCAACGGTGCCGGCGCGCGCTTGCCTCTCAGCTTCCTCATTCCTGTGCTCGTCACAGGAATCCAGTGCGCCCAAGTCCTTGGGCGCGGAAGACTCCCCTTTGACCGAGTCATTCACGGCGCCGACGCGCCGTGACTGGATTCCTGTGACGAGCACAGGAATGAGGGAGGCAATAGATGGCATTTCAGGGTCCGGGCCGCTCCGATGGGGCGGCCCGCCTTTTTGCTTATTTGAAGACGGCGTTAGGATTATCCAAGCTGTCGGAACCTTCAAGCTGAACCGTACCGAGATCGAGTGCGGCAATAACGCGCTGCACCGATTTCGTCTGGTCGATCAGCCCGTCGATGGCGGCCTGGACGACGGCGTTGCCTTCCTTGTTGCCTTCGCCGATCATCTGGTCGTACTTCTCGACCGTCTCGCCGCGCTTTGCCATGGCGTTCATCGCATCGAGCGTCTTGTTGAGCTTGCCTTCCATCTCGGCATCGAGCGCCTTGTCCTTGGCGGCGACCAGATCGTGCAGCGACGGGCCGCTGAGCTTGGTGCCGTCGACGCGGGTGTAGTTGCCGGTATAGGCGGCGGCGATGCCGATCGCGTCGTTGAGATGCGAGTTGTAGGTATTGTCGGAGAAGCAATCATGCTCTTCTTCCGGATCGTGCAGCAGCAGGCCGAGCTTCATGCGCTCGCCGGCAAGCTCGCCGTAGGACAGCGAACCCATGCCTGTCAGGATCGCCACCAGGCCGGCCTTCGGATCGGCTTCGACGTTCTTCGTCGCCGCACCGTCCGGCTTCCAGTTGTCGGTCATTTCCTGCAGGTCGGAGACGAGCAGGGCGGAGGCCGACTTCAGATATTCGGCGCGGCGGTCGCAATTGCCGTGCGTGCAATTCTTGAGATCGTAATCGGTGGCCGGGCGGTCGCCGGCGCCGGGTCCCGTGCCGTTCAGATCCTGGCCCCAGAGCAGGAATTCGATAGCGTGATAGCCGGTCGCGACATTGGCTTCGATGCCACCGGCCTCGGCGAGCGTGCCCGAGAGGAATTCCGGCGTCAGCTTCGAGGCGTCGACATCCTTGCCGTCGATCTTGATCGTCTTGTTGGCGATGACATTGGCCACATAGAGCGAATTCTCGTCGCTCTCGGTACCGTAGGAGGTGTCGACATAGTCGATCAGGCCTTCATCGAGCGGCCAGGCATTGACCTTGCCTTCCCAGTCGTCGACGATCGGGTTGCCGAAACGATAGACTTCCGTCTGCTGGTAGGGAACACGCGCCTTGATCCAGGCCTCCCTGGCGGCTTTCAGCGTCGCGTCATCAGGCGCCTTCAGGAAGGCGTCGATAGCAGCGTCGAGCGTCTTGGCCGTCGTCAGCGAGTCTTCGTATTTCGCATGCGCCACGTCGGCATAGTGTTTCACTACGGCGGCAGCATCGGTCTCGGCATGCGCGGGAAGGGCGAGCAGGGCGGCGGGGGCAATCGCCAGCACGGCTGCGCGGAATGTGTTGAGCTTCATGATCCTCTCCTGTGACGGATTTTCCGTCTAATCGGGCCCCGTCTCTTCGCGCAAAAGCAAACTGGTGTCAAACACTCTAGTTTGGAATGATTTTAAGAATGGACAGGCGCTGCTAACCGGTCCTTTTTGAACGGCATTTAGGTGAAATCGACAGCAATCGGACCGCTTCGCCGTGCTGCGCAGCGTCATTCCGCCGCGGCATCCATTTCCCGGCCGCGTCAGCCCTTGCGCTGCATGCGGCAGAAGAAGAAGCCGTCCGTATCGGTGGAGGCCGGCGTCAGCGTCACCGTCAGGCCGTCGGAAGAATGCGGACGCGGGCCGTCTTTTCCGAACAGCTGATCCCAGGCAGGCAGGGCGCTGACGATCTGAAAATCGGGATTGTCGGCCGTGAAGCGGCGCACCTGTTCCTCGTTCTCCTGAGGCAATACCGAGCAGGTGACGTAGATCAGTTCGCCGCCTGGTTTGACGAAGCCGCTCGCCTGCGCCAGCGCGTCCTGCTGCTGGGCGGTGCGCTCGTCGAGGTTCTTGGCCGTCAGCCGCCATTTCGTATCGGGGCGGCGGCGCCATGTGCCGGTGCCGGTGCAGGGCGCGTCGACCAGCACCTTATCGCAGCGTCCGGCAAGGCCGGAGAGCGCCTTGGCGTCGTCATGCACCTGGACATTGCGCGTGCCCGCCCGCTTCAGCCGCTCGATGATCGGCGCCAGCCGTTTGCGGTCGGCGTCGTAGGCGTGGACCTGTCCCTTGTTCTGCATGGCCGCCGCCATGGCGAGCGTCTTGCCGCCGCCGCCGGCGCAATAGTCGAGAACCTGTTCGCCATCGCTCGCCAGCACGAGATCGGCGACGATCTGCGATCCCTCGTCCTGAACTTCGAACCAGCCTTTCTGGAACGAAAGCTCGGCTGTCACGTTAGGAAGACGCGAGGCGCCTTCGCCGGCGTCAATCCGGATGCCGTGGCGGGCGATCCTGGCTGCATGCGCGCCGGCTCTCTCGAGCGCCTTGACGACCTTGTCACGGGACGCCTTGAGGCTGTTGGCCCGCAGATCGAGCGTCGGGCGGGCGGCGAGCGCCTGTGCCTCGGCAAGCCAGCCGGCACCGAAGGCCCGTTCGAAGGAGGATTGGACCCATTCGGGAATATCGCCGCTTATATGCGGCGGCGCATCGTCAAGCGAGCGGCTTTCATAGGCCGAGACGGCCTCGGCCGAAAGAGGCGCCGGCGCAAACTTGTCATCCGCCAGTTCGGCGGCAAGGCTGTCAGGGGTGAAACCCCATTGGCGGAACATGACGGCATGGGCGATGGCTGCAGCGCTGTCGTCATCCATCAGCCAGGCATGGGAGAGCCGCATGCGCAGGGCGTCATAGACGATGTTGCCGATCGCGGCGCGATCGCCGGAGCCGGCAAAACGATGCGCAAGGCCCCAGTCCTTCAGCGCGTCGGCGACGGGCCGCTTGCGGGCGTCGATGTCCGCGAGCACAGAAATCGCCCCTTCGAGGCGGCCGCCCAGACGCATTCACAAATCTCCTGTTGCCGTGCCTGCGAAGGATCCGGTCAGCCGCGACAGGCACGGGGCGGATTGTTCACAAGTCTCAAGCGCGTGGTACCCGCGATTGACGGCAAGAGCAAGCGCCGCTGACGGCGCAGCCGGTCGTAAGCCCTGGGCTTAGCTGATCACCTGATAGCAACCTTCGCCGTGCCGGAGCTCACCATGCCGATATTCTGCGCGGCGGCCCGCGACAGGTCGAGTACCCGGCCGCGGATGAACGGGCCGCGATCGTTGATGCGAACGACGACGGTGCGGCCATTGTTGCGGTTGGTGACCTTGACCTTGGTGCCGAAGGCGAGCGACCGATGTGCGGCAGTCAAGACGGCAGGGTTCATACGTTCCCCGGAAGCAGTTTTGGAGTGAAGTGCGTACCATGAAGCACCGCCACATCCATTTCCAGCAAAACTCTCCGCCGGAAGCAAGGAAGAGCAGGCTGCAATAGTTGCGGCAGCGATAATAGAACGACGTATTTTCTTCAAAACAGAGTATCCCTCAACTATTGAACTCACGCCCTTGCAGGCGGCGGGGCTTAAATCTGTTAAAAAGTGGCGAAAAAGTGCCGCGTGCGATCACGGAATATTACAGCATGCAATATTTGTGATGCCATTGATAAATTATGAGAATTGGCCACGCATGGCGGGATGTGGAAAAAACGCAATGAAATCAGCTAAAATTCAAATGATTTTTCCATGAAGTTTTAAACTCCATGGCCATCACAAAAATCACGAAATTTTTTTTCTGCTTTCGCCATATTTGCTGCCACATTTGAGCAAATTCAAAGGCTGTTAACCATAATATGCGGCGAGAATTGTTCTGCTCAATGCGGAAAGTAGGAATTTCCTACTCATTTTGGGTGATAACCCTGGTCACAGGCCGCGGCCCAGATCTAACCGCGCCAGCGTCCGTCCTGCCACAATTGCGCAAGCGACATCGGATAGTCGGGGAAGGCGAATTCGAAGCCGGCCACCTTGAGTTTTGCATTCGAAACCCGTTTGTTCTCACCGTAGAAAGAGCGCGCCATCGGCGTCAGCTCGGCGGTCTCAAACGCCTGCTCCGGCGGCGGTTCGACGCCCATCAGCCGGGCTGCCTCGACGATCACGTCCTGCGGCGGACCGGGCCGGTCGTCGGTGACATTATAGATGCCGCCAAGGCCACGCTCCGACAGGAAGCGGGTCGCCGCGCCGATGTCCTCGACGCGGATGCGGTTGAACACCTGGTCCTTCTTGATCAGGCGCCGCGCCGTGCCCTTTTCCAGATTGCAGAAGGCATTGCGTCCCGGCCCGTAAATGCCGGAAAGGCGAAGCACTGCCGCTGGCACAGAACACGTCTCACCCATAGCCAGCCAGCCCGCTTCCGCCTCGAGCCGCTCCTTCGAGCGCCCGGACACCGGCACGCACGGCGTCTCCTCATTGATCCAGGCGCCCTTATGATCGCCATAGACGCCGACGGTGGAGAGATAACCGATCCATTCGAGGCTCGGCAGCAGGCTTGCGCCGTCTTCGCCGAGCAGCCGCAGCAGCGGATCGGCGTTTCCAGGCGCGATCGACTGCACGAGATGGGTGACGCTTTCCAAAGCCCGGCGCAGCCCCTCTTCCATGGTCTCACCGTCGAAAAGAAAAGCGTCGATGCCGTTCTGGTCGAGCGCTTTCATCTTGTCCTGCGAACGCGTGGTGCCGGAAACGCGCACGCCGTCTCCTGATAAGGCCTTGGCGATCGCCGTGCCGGAATAACCGCAGCCAAAGATCATCACATGCATCAGCCCACTCCTGCCAGCCGCCATTCGTTCAGCACCTCGTCATCGCGCTCATCCGTCCTTTGTGCGGCAAAGGCTGAAAATTCGCCAGCCTCCATCAGCCGCGAAAGCGCCCATACCGCCATGCCGCGGACGACAGGCGAGACATCGTCGGCGAGCGCGCGACATTGCCCGATCAGCGCCGTCTCGCCGGAATTGCCGGCGGCGATCAGCACGTTACGGATAAAGCGGTCGCGGCCGATTCGTTTCACCGGCGAGCCGCTGAAGAAGGTGCGGAAGGCGGCATCGTCAAGCGTCAGCAGAAAGGCGATCGACGGTTCCTTCAGCTCTTCCCGCGCCTGAAGCTTCATCTCGGAAGCGGCGCTTGCGAACTTGTTCCAGGGGCAGGCGGCAAGACAGTCGTCGCAGCCATAGATGCGGTTGCCGATCAGCACGCGCAGATCGGCATCGATCGGCCCCTTGTGCTCGATGGTGAGATAGGAGATGCAGCGCCGCGCATCGATCTGGTACGGCGCCGGAAAGGCGGCCGTCGGGCAGGCGTCGAGGCAGGCGCGGCACGAGCCGCAATGATCGCTCTCGGCTGTGTCGACGGCAAGGTCGGCGGTGGTGAACATCGTGCCGAGAAACAGCCATGACCCGTGGGTGCGGCTGACGAGATTGGTGTGTTTGCCCTGCCAGCCCAGGCCGGCCGCCGCCGCCAGCGGCTTTTCCATCACAGGCGCGGTATCGACGAACACCTTCACATCGGCGCCCGCCCGCGCCGCAAAACGCGTGGCGATCTCCTTCAGCCGGCCCTTGATCACGTCGTGGTAATCGCGGTTACGGGCATAGACCGAGATCGCGGCTTTATCAGGCTTGTCGAGAATGCCGCGCGGATCTTCCTCCGGGGCGTAATTCAGGCCGAAGACGACGACGGAGCGCACCTCGCTCCAGAGTGTGAGCGGATCGCCGCGCCGCTCGCGCGTCTCCGCCATCCAGTCCATCGTCCCGTGGCGCCCGGCATCGATGAACTGGCCGAGACGCTCTTTTGCTTCAGGGATCGCATCCGGACGGGTGATGCGACAGAGATCGAAGCCCTTGGCGGCAGATTCTGCCCGCACGAACGCGGTCAAATTGTCGCGGCGGCGGCGCTCTTTGTCATCGGCTTCGGGCATGGAGAGCCCTCGTCAGAAATCCAGATCGGCATAGTGTGAAACCGGCGTCAGGCCGCGCACCCGCTCGGTCAGCATCGGCCGGAAGGAGGGCCGCGACTTCAGCCGCTGGTACCAGTCCTTGACGACCGGCGCATCCGCCCATTCGATCTCGCCGAGATAATCGAGGATCGAGATCGAGGCGGCGGCGGCAAGATCGGCATAGCTCATCCGCTCGCCCGCCAGCCACTGCCGTGAGCCGGCAAGCCAGGTGAGATAACGCATATGCTGGCGGATATTCGCGCGCGCCGTGCGCAAGATCTTCGAATCCGGCGCTCCGCCGCCCTGATCGGCGGTCATCTGCAACTTGTAGACACGCTCGCGGGCGAGCGGCTTGGTCACGTCGTTTTCCATCTTCTGCATGAACCATTCGCTCAGCCGGCGGATTTCCGCCCGCTGGAAAGGGTCTTCGGCGAGCAGCCGCCGGTCGCGCTTCAACACGCCGTGCGTCTCGTCCAGATATTCGGAAATGACGGTGGCGCCGCAGAGCGCCCGCATGCTGTCGTCGACATAGACCGGCAATGTGCCGGCCGGATTGAGCGCCAGGAAATCCCGGCGCTTTTCCCATGTCTGCTCCTCGATCAGATCCGCCTGATAGCCGTATTCCGCCAGGATCAGCCGGACGAAGCGAGATGCGGATGACATGGGATGATGATAAAGCGTGGGCATCGATACTCGGGCTTTGTGATTGCTGTTACAGGACTGTGTGGCAGCTCGATTATAGCGCCCTAGTCATGACTCATTGGTTGAAGCTATAGGAGCTTGGCCCCGCCAATACAAGCGAATCGGATTTTACCCCATCTGACGATGGCGAAACACGGTCTAACGAACGAATGGAAGCGGCAGCCTGATCGACCCAAGCGCTCAGGCCCGGCCGCACTTTAAACCGGAGACAATGTATGGATTATATAAATGCTGCAATTCTCGGTGTCATAGAGGGGATCACCGAATTTCTGCCGATCTCGAGCACCGGCCACCTGATCATTGCCGAGCAATGGCTCGGACATCGGTCTGATATGTTCAACATCGTCATTCAGGCCGGCGCCATCCTCGCCGTCACCATCATCTACTGGCGTCGTCTGCTGGATCTGGTGCTCGGCTGGCGCGATCCGGCCAACCGCGATTATGCAGCCAAGCTGATCGTCGCCTTTCTCATCACCGCAATCCTCGGGCTCGTCGTCAAGAAGCTCGGTTTTGAATTGCCGGAGACGGCGACGCCGATCGCCTGGGCGCTGATCATCGGCGGTATCTGGATGATCTTTGCCGAATGGGCTGCGGCACGGAAGGCCCCCCACAAGGAGATCACCTGGCTCGTCGCCATTCTGGTCGGTATCGCCCAGATCGTTGCCGGCATCTTCCCGGGAACGTCGCGCTCCGGCGCCACGATCTTCGTCGCCATGCTCGCCGGCACCGGCAACCGCGCCGCGGCGACCGAATTCGCCTTTCTCGTCGGCATTCCCACAATGTATGCCGCAAGCGGCTATGAATTGCTGAAAACCTTCAAGGATGGCGGCGCGGCAAACGAGGATTGGACTGCGCTCGGCATCGCCTTCGTCGTGTCGACGATCGTCGCTTTCGTCGCGGTCAAATGGCTGCTCGCCTATATCAGAAGCAACCGGTTCACGCTGTTTGCCATCTACCGCATCATTCTCGGCGTCTTGCTGCTCGGCATGGCCGCGACCGGCCTGATCGCCTGAGACATCCCTACCGTATTTGCATTCGCGCAGCTCCCAGGCGCGAATGCAAATGCCCTGTCGGGCTTCGAAAACAGAAGCCCGACGACCGGTGAGGCGCCGGTCTTTCAGATGGGTGATATTAAGAGAATACGCGTCGCTGCTGCTTTTAAAGCCGGCAAGACTGAGCACTCCAAAACGGAACACTCCTTGTGAAGCGCCCTGATTCAGGCGCTCGGATTGACTGCTTGTCTTTGATGAGAATGGCGGCGCAAAAGGCTGGCCTGTCGTCAATGGCTGATCGAAGCCGTCGAGCAAGGATCGACGCCGTAGGCCGGCGAGCAGTCACCCTTGACCGCCGCGACAGAACCTGGCGCAACGAAAGAGCCTGCCAGGATAATTAGCGCCGCACACGCAAAAAGGAGCGCGATTGACTTGCCCATCGAGAAATGCCTTTCACAGTGATTGCCGCACGCGATCCCAAGCGTTGAGTCCGTTGGAAGACGCGCGGGTTTGGTAGTCAGTGGAATGGCAAATAGCAATAAATGTTCCTGCTAAATTTGGCGTTAATTCCACAAATTTTCCGATGCGTCTTTTATGCAACTGCACTTGATGCGAGCGGCACAACAACATTTCAAACTTGCGCCGGCTTTGCTTGAGACGGCTAAAGCAATTCCAGCAAAAGTGTGCAGCGGTTTTGCGAGGCAAAGCGTGAAACGCTTTGCCGGGAATTGCGTGAAAAGAAAGAGATAGAGCATTTTCGTAATTCGAAGAAAAACGGAAATGCTCTAACGAAAACGCCGTCCGCGTTTTACGCGAGCGGCGTTGTTTCCAAGCTCGAAATTGTTCAGGCGGCCTTGCCGGTGCCGGTGTACTGGCCGTGCGGGCGATAGTGCACGAGATAAGAGCCGAGCACCGATGCCGGCATGGTCGGCGTGATGCCGAGGCCCTTCAGCGTGCGGCCTTCCGCTTCGGCTTCTGCGGAGACGATATTGTCGCGCTTCAGCATGCGCACCTGATCCGGCGTGATCGGCGGCGTGATGAAGGGGACCAGCGAGGCGATGCTGCCGATCAGCGAAGCGACGCCGAAGGGCAGGGAGACCAGCGGGTTCTTGCGGCACGTCACCTTCAGCATCATCTCGAGACATTCGCGGAAGCTCAGCACCTCAGGGCCGCCAAGCTCATAGACCTTGCCGCCGGTGACCTTGCCGTCGACGGCGCGGGCGACGGCCTCGGCGATATCCTCGACATAAACGGGCTGGAATTTCGTCTTGCCGCCGCCGACAAGCGGCAGGATCGGCGACATGCGGGCCATGTCGGCAAACTTGTTGAAGAAGCTGTCCTCCGGCCCGAAGACGATCGACGGACGGAAGATCACCGCATCGGACTTGATGGTGAGGATGGCGGTTTCGGCGCGGCCCTTGGTGCGGCCATAGTCCGAAGCGGATTTGGCGTCGGCGCCGATCGCTGAAATATGGGTGAGCGTCGCGCCGGCGTTGCGCGCCGCTTCGGCCACCGCGCGGGCGCCGAATTCCTGTACGGCGTCGAAAGTGTTACGGCCCGTCTCATGCAGAATGCCGACGCAGTTGACGACATGGCTTGCACCATCGACGGCGCGGTCGATCGAGTTGCGATAGCGCAGGTTCGCCTGCACGAAGGAGATCTGGCCGACATTGCCGAGCGGCTGCAGGAAGCCGGCGAGATCGGGACGGCGCACCGCGACACGGATGTTGTAGCCGCGTTTGGCCAGCGCCCGAACCACGTGCCTGCCGACGAAGCCGGACCCTCCGAACACGGTGACGAGTGGCGGCAGGTTGGCAAGGGTCATGGCAGGCTCCTCGAAAGGCTTTGCGGGATGCTGTTCGGCACTCGTCTTAGCCCAATCCCGACGCGACGGGAAGGCCCATCGCGCCGTCAGTTTCTGGGGATGCGGGACCGTTCAGACGCCTTCGACGACGACCATTTCCGCATCCGCCGCTTCCTGGCGGATTTTCGCGGCGATCTGGTATTCCGGCGAATGATAGCAGTCGACCGCATGCCGCATCGAGGGGAATTCGATCACGACGTTGCGGGCGCGCGCCTTGCCTTCCAGTTCGGTGAAAGCGCCGCCGCGCGCCAGAAAATTCGCGCCGTATTTTTCGAAGGCCGGCTTGGCCGCCGCCACGTAATCCTTGTAGCGCTCGGCATCGCGCACGTCGACGCGGGCGATCCAATATCCCTTGGCCATGGTCTTCTCCCTTTGCATTTTGAATTCAGCGGTTGGCCGGCCAGAGCGCGCCCACCATTTCGTTGAGCACCGCGCGGGCGGCATCTCTCGGATCGGGCGCTCTGACGATCGGCCGGGCAACGACGAGATGTGTCGCCCCCGCCTTCAGCGCGTCGAAAGGCGTCATCACCCGCTTCTGGTCGCCGTGGTCGCTGCCGGTCGGGCGAATGCCGGGGGTGACGATCGCCATATCAGGCCCGACGATCTCGCGCACCTCGGCCGCTTCCGCCGCCGAACAGACGATACCGCCCATGCCGGCGGCGCGCGCCTGTCCGGCGCGGCGCAGCACCAGGCTGTGCGGATCCTGGCTGTAGCCGGCCTCGGCAAGGTCGTCGGCATCCATCGAGGTCAGCACGGTGACCCCGAGCAGGCAGAGGCCGGAGCCGGCCGCGGCTTCGACCGCCGCCTTCATCGCCTTGGGATAGGCGTGCAGCGTCAGCATCGACATGCCCATCTTGGCGATGTTTTCGACCCCTGAAGCAACCGTGTTGTCAATGTCGAGCAGTTTCATGTCGAGAAAGATCTTCTTGCCGCTGGCAGAGAGATCGCGGGCAAATTCGAGGCCGCCGGCAAAGGCCAGTTGATAGCCGATCTTATAGAAGAGGATGTCGTCGCCGAGCGTGGAAACCAGTTTCTCCGCCTCGCCGACCGTTGGAACATCCAGGCCGACGATCAACCGCTCGCGTGCGTCCATGTGAAGTCACCCCCGCCAGTCTTCGATGGGCGTCCAGTCGCATGATAAGCGGCGATCCGCAAGACCGAAAGCATAGAGATTGCCGCCGCCGCCCGGCTGGTCGCGGTCGCGGCCGATCGGCCTGCCCGCCAGATGGCATTTGAGCAGCGTGCCGACGCCGCCATGGCCGACAAAGGCGATCGGCGCTGTCGCATCATGCGTGGCAAGGACGGTGTTGACGGCCTCGACGATGCGGGCCTGCGCATCGGCGGCGCGCTCCCAGCCCCTGAAGCTCTCCTGTGGGTGAGCAAAGAACCAGTTGGCGGCCTCTTCGAACTTGTCCGGCGGCAGGAAGCCCGTGGCAGAGCGATCGTTCTCATGCGTGCCATGCACGATCTCGATTGTCACGCCGGCAGCTTCGGCCAGGATTTCCGCCGTTTCGATCGCTTTCGTCTCGTCGCTGGAGATGATGCGGGTCAGCCGTTTCGCCCAATCGCTCGATGCAGCCTTGCGGGCACGCTCGGCGCCGATGTCGGAGAGGCCCCACTGGGGAACGGGAACCTGCGGGTCGATTTTGACCTGGGGGTGGGTGATATAAAGTCCGAACATTTATCCTCGCCGGTAGATCCAGAGTTGGGCCGGAGGAATATTGCGCACGACGAAATCAAAATGATGAATGCTGTAACGATCGGCGTTGGCGGCGATCGGCGAGATCGCGCCGTAGGAAATCTGCACCACCGGCCGTCCGGGAGGCAGGCGGTCGAGCAGGCTTTCGAGCAGCGAGACCCGCATTGCCATCGGGAAGTTCAGCAGCGGAATGCAGGAGATGACGCAATCGAACGTCCGGTCGCCGTAATCGCCGAGCGTGGTCTGGAGATCGAAGGCGTCGCCGTTGATGAAGTGCACGCCGGGATAGGTCCGCAGCAGATGTTGATGGAAATCCGTCGAATATTCGATCGCGACCAGATTTTCCGGCCGGACACCGCGGCCGAGAATGGCCTTGGTGATGGCGCCCGTGCCCGGTCCGAGTTCGAGCACCGGCAGCCCGGAATTGATGTCGATGACGCTTGCCATGCGCTTGGCGGTGATCGAGGAGGTCGGCACGATCGAGCCGACCGTCTTCGGACCCTGCATCATGCCCCGGAAGAAGCGAATCTCGTCGTCGAACTTCTTGCCCAGCCGTTCTTTTACCTTGACCCGTAAGCGCATTCTTCTCCACCCATCTGCATGTTGATCGAATGACTTAATATGCCGCTTGTCGCTCCCGGGACAAGGATTTTCGCAACAAGGACATCGGCATCAACAGTTCATGCGGCTTTCCGGCGGGAGCGCGGCATGAGATCGGCCAGTCTTTCGCTTAAGTGATCGGCATCGACAGGGGCGCGCAGTTTCTTGTCGGTATTGTCGAAATAAAGATAGACGTCGCGGCCCTTGGCTGGCGCTTTGAGCGGCGCCAGTACCCGCGGCGCATTCTCCGGCTCTCCGCCGGTTGCCCAGGAACGGATCCGCTCCGCCCAGAGGTCGAGGGCCTCATCCTCGTAGCCGCTGACATATAGCTGCTCGGAGCCATGCAGGCGGCAATAGACGAAATCGGCGGTGATATCCATCAACAGCGGCCACGCCACGGTATCGGCGCAGACGAGGGCGACCTTGTGGCGCCGGAGCATCTCGATGAAGCCCGGAGAACGGAAGCTGTCGTGGCGGATTTCGAACGCATGACGGATCGGCTGGTCGCCATCGCTTCGAAGCCAGGCGCGTCCCTTGACATGCCCGTCATGCCGCTTGGCAAGTGCTGTCGCCGCATCGCGGTCCTGCGGCAAGAGCGCCAGGAAGTTTTCGAAAAGAACGGGGTCGAAGGCCATGTTCGGCGGAAATTGCCAGAGGATCGGCCCGAGCTTGGGGCCAAGCCGCAACAGGCCGGAGGCAAGGAAATTGGCAAGCGCCGTCTCGATATCGCGCAGCCGCAGCATATGGGTGATGAAGCGCGGGCCCTTGACCGCAAAGACGAAATCGTCGGGCGTTTCATCGCGCCAGCGGCCGAAGCTTTCGGAACGCTGCAGGCTGTAGAATGTGCCGTTGATCTCGATCGATGGGAAGTGCCGGGCGGCGTAGGAAAGCTCCTGCTTCTGCGGCAGGTCCTTCGGGTAGAATTGGCCGCGCCAGGGTGCATAGGTCCAGCCGGATATGCCGATGCGTACCGTTCCAGTCTTCTTCATCAGGGATCCTCCGCCTTCACAGGGTAAAAACGGAGGCAAGCAGGCTTCGTTCCCGTCAGACGCGCATCGGCATCAGCACGTAGAGCGCGTCGTCGCCCGCCGTGTCGCGGATCAGCGTCGGCGAGCCGGCATCGGCCAGCAGGAAGATCGCTTCCTCGCCGGAAAGCTGAGCGGTGATGTCGAGCAGATATTTGGCGTTGAAGCCGATTTCCATCGCGTCTGTGTCGTAGCCGACGGCGACTTCCTCGGTCGCACTGCCGGAATCGGGATTGTTGACGGTCAGCATCAGCTGCCCCTCGGACAGCGCCAGCTTCACGGCGCGGCCGCGTTCCGAGGAAATTGTGGAGACACGGTCGACGGCCTGGGCGAAGCTCGTGCAGTCGACGCGCATTTCCTTGTCGTTGCCTGTGGGGATGACGCGCTGGTAATCCGGGAAGGTGCCGTCGATCAGTTTCGAGGTCATGACGATCGAGCCGATCGTCAGGCGGATCTTGGCGTCGGAGACCTCGACGGTCACGACAGAATCGGGATTGTCGACCAGCTTCTGCAGTTCGCCGACCGTCTTGCGCGGAATGATGATGCCGGGCATGCCTTCCGAGCCCGAGGGCGCGTCGACATCGGCGCGCGCCAGCCGGTGGCCGTCGGTGGCGACCGCCCTGAGCTTCAGTTCGCCCTTGCTCTCGATCGTGTGGAAGAAGATGCCGTTCAGATAATAACGCGTCTCTTCCGTCGAGATCGCAAACTGGGTGCGGTCGATCAGCATCTTCAGATCGGTCGCCTTCAGCTTGAAGCTATGGGTGAAGGTGCCGGCGGTCAGATCCGGGAAGTCGGATTCCGGCAGGCACTGCAGCGAGAATTTCGATCGGCCGGACTGCACGGTCATCGAGCCGCCGTCGGTGCTGGTGGCCAGCAGCACTTCTGAGCCGTCGGAAAGTTTGCGGACGATATCGTAGAGAAGATGGGCCGGAACGGTGGTGGCGCCGGGCTGCTCGACGCTGGCAGGCGTCGCCTCGGTGATTTCGAGGTCGAGGTCGGTCGCCTTCATGTCGAGATTCTGGCCGTCGGCCTTGAGCAATACGTTGGACAGGATCGGGATCGTGTTGCGACGTTCGACCACGCGGTGGACGTGGTTCAGCGATTTCAACAGGTTTGACCGCTCAATAGTAATACGCATGGGATGCTACCGCTTTCGACCGTGACTGTCCGGGCGCATCGAGCACCCGAAGAATGCTGTCCCGGCCCTGAGACCGGGGGAGTGGACCGGCAAAATGGCAGACTTCAGCATTGCTTTGCAAGAGGCATGCACGGCCAAGCGCCTGCATTTCAGGTTTTCCGGAGCAATGCTCACAGAAATCCGAACCCTTGCCGAAGCGCTGCCGCTCGCCCATAAGAGTTCGATGACGGCGGGACGAAAGCAAATGGCATGAATGAGGAAACGACAGCGGAAGCAGCCACCCGGCGAAGCTTCCGCCTGCACAATGCAACGGTGCCGGCCCGGCCGCTGGAGCCGGCGCTTTATCTCGTCGCCACCCCGATCGGCAATCTCGGCGACATCACGCTGCGCGCGCTGGAAACGCTGGCCGGCGCCGATGTGCTCGCCTGCGAGGATACCCGTGTCACCCGCGTGCTGCTCGACCGCTACGGCATCCAGAACCGTCCCTTTTCGTATCACGAGTACAATGCCGACGAGGCCGGTCCGCGATTGCTGCAGGCGCTCGAAGCCGGCCGTTCGGTGGCGTTGGTGTCCGATGCCGGCACACCGCTGGTTTCCGATCCCGGTTATCGGCTGGCGCAGCAGGCGATTGCGGCGGGTTACCGCGTCATTCCCATTCCCGGCGCCTCGGCGCCGCTCGCAGCCCTGGTCGGCTCCGGCCTGCCGAACGATGCCTTTCTTTTCGCCGGTTTCCTGCCGGTCAAGGACAAGGCCCGCCGCGACCGTCTCGGTGAATTGGCCGCAGCCCCGGCGACGCTGATCTTCTTTGAATCGCCGCATCGCATCGGTGCGACGCTTCTCGCCGCCGCCGATGTGCTCGGAGCAACGCGGCCGGCCTCCGTCTGCCGCGAGCTGACCAAGACCTACGAGGAGTTCCGCCGCGGCACGCTTGCCGACCTCGCCGCCCATTATCAGCAGGTGGAAAACGTCAAGGGCGAGATCGTCCTCGTCATCGGTCCGCCGGAGCCTGTCGAGGCTGATGAGGCCGATGTCGAAGCCGTGCTGGCGGATCTGTCGAAATCAATGCCGACGGCCAAGGCGGCGACGGAAGCCGCCCGCCTCACCGGCCTGCCGCGCAAGGTGCTCTATCAGCGCCTGCTGGAATTGAAGGGCGCCGATGGCCGATAGCGACCTCACCGCCATCAGGAGGAAGGCGTTGCGCCGCGGCCGCATGTCGGAATATGTCGCGGCCGTCTTCCTCATGCTGAAGGGCTACCGCATCCTGGCGCTGCGCCACCGCACCCGGCTCGGCGAGATCGATATCATTGCCCGCAAGGGCGATCTCGCCGTCTTCGTCGAGGTCAAGGCCCGCCATGGCGAGGCTGCGGCCGTCGACGCCGTCTCCGTCTTCGCCCAGAAACGGATACGGGCGGCAAGCGATCTCTGGCTTGCGCGCCAGGCCGATCAGGCCCGCCTGTCCCAGCGCTATGATATCGTGGCGGTCATGCCCGGCCGGCTGCCGCGGCATTTTATCGATGCTTTCTGACCTCTTTCGACCCATCGGTCTTCGGGATCGTTAAAATTTTAGTCCCCGCGTGAACCAGCTTCTTACGACTCTCTGCTATCCCCTCGGCAGGGATAACAATTGGGGATTGTTTCATGGCCTGGAAGCTGATGCTTGCAAGTGCGGTCGCCATGGCCGCGCGCTCGGTGCCTTATGCCGTGGCGAAGCCGGCCGGGAAATCCTTCATCGCCCATGCAAGCGACCTGCTGCCGCTGAAATCCTCGCCGATCAATCCGGACTGGATCGTCAGCGGCAATCCGCAGGCGCGCACCGCCGAACATTCGCGCGGCCATGACGAGGCGTCGCTGACGGCGATCTGGGATTGCACGGCGGGCGAATTCCGCTGGTATTTCGGCTGGGACGAGACCGTGATGATCCTCGAAGGCGAGGTCCATATCACTGCCGAGGACGGCACCGAGCGCACACTCAGCGCCGGCGACGTCGCCTTTTTCGCCGGTGGCACCTGGGCGAGCTGGCGGGTCGACAATTACGTCCGCAAGGTCGCTTTCCTCCGCAAGCCCTTCCCGAAACCCTTGGCGATCGCCTACCGCCTGCGCAACATGCTGCGCAATGGCGGCAACCAGGGCATCGCCGCCTGATGAGCGACTTCGATTTTCAAGGTCACACGCTAATCCGGCTGGGGCGGGGCGGTCGTTTCGCCTTTTAAAACCTCGCAGGCAAACAGGATCGGATTGTCGAGCTCGGGCGCAGTCTGCTTGTTCAAGAGAACGGCGACGGCGGCTGCGGCCATGTCTTGGATCGGCTGCTTCACCGTCGTCAGCCGCGGCGTCGTCATGCTGGCGAGCGGGATACCGTCGAAGCCGACGATCGAAAGAGCGGCAGGGACCGGGATACCGAGATCGTGGGCTGCCCGCATGCAGCCGATCGCCTGCTGGTCCGAGCTTGCAAAGATCGCCGTCGGCCGCTCGTTGCGGGCGCGGGCCAGAAGGTAATTTCCCGCCGAGCGGCCGCTCTCATAGTCGAAAGCCGCCTCGGCAATTAGTGGTGGCCCGGCCGTTTTCGTGCCGCCATCCGTTTGCTCCCCCGCCTGTTCCCCCGCCTGTTCCATTGCGTCGAGATAGCCCCTGAGGCGATCATTGGCGGGGACGGAGTGCCCAGGCCCCGAGATGAAGCCGATGCGGCGATGGCCGAGCTTCAGAAGATGCTCGACGCCAAGACGAACGCCGTTGCGGTGATCGGCGGCAATGCCGGAATATCCCGGCATCAGGCGGTCGACGACGACGATCGGCACGCCCTTCGGCAGCTTGATCCGATGGAAATCATTGCTGGGAACGAGCATGATGCCGTCGACCTTCCGGCTCGTCAGCTGACTGATGCGGTCGGCCTCCTTGGCCGCATGATCGAAGGACGTCATGACGATGATGTTGTAGCCGTGATTGGCCGCGGCCTGTTCCGCCGATTGGACAAGCTCGGCAAAGAACGGATTGGTCAGATCCGGAATGACGATGCCGATCAGCCGGCTGACCTTGCTGCGCATGCTTCTGGCCGACGGGTCGGGCGTATAGCCGAGGTCTTTGATGATCCCTCCGACGCGCGCCCGCAATTCCTTCGTCACCGAGGGATGATCGTTCAAAACCCTGGAAACGGTGCCGGTTGAAACTCCCGCAAGCTTGGCAACGTCCCTAATCCCGACCTTTGACATCACAGAAACAGTGGTCCTTCATCTTCGCCTTCGAAAAACGCCCAGGGAGGCCGGATCGAGGCTTTCAACTAATGGTCTTCAGCTCCCTAGTCAAAGAGGTGGCGATTTCGACGGCTGAACTTGCATGCAAAGTTCCGCAAGGCGTTCTATGGAAACGGTTCATCGCGCGCATGTCAATACGTGTCCGATATAGCGATCCAGCATATCGCCCGGTCGACTTTTCGGCCGCTTGACAATTTTGGAGGGCGTGCTACCCAGATGTCGTTGGAAACGGTTCATTGCCGCGGGCAACTCAGATGGAGCTGAGCCCAGAGCCGTTCGGGAGGAAAAAATGTCCAATTCTAAGCGTGAATCCGTCATGATCAGTGCGCCGCGCCGTGCGGCCTTGAAGCTCGGGCTTGCCGGCACATTGGTGCTGGCGCTGTCCTGCGGCGTGTCGCCTGCCTTCGCGGCCGACAAGCCGAAGGTCGGCCTGATCATGAAATCCTTGTCCAATGAGTTCTTCAAGCAGATGAAGGCCGGCGCCGACAAATATGCGGCCGAGAACAAGGACAAGTTCGACTTCAAGGCCGTCGGCATGAAGGACGAGCGCGATTTCGCCTCGCAGGTCGATGCCGTCGAAAACTTCGTCACCCAGAAATACGATATCATCGTCGTAGCACCCGCTGATTCCAAGGCGATGGCGACGCCGCTGGCAAAGGCCGTGAAGGCCGGCGTCAAGGTCATCAACATCGATGTGCCGCTCGATGCCGATGCCAAGAAGAAGGCCGGGATCGATCTGGCTTTCTTCGGGCCTGACAACAAGGAAGGGGCAAAGCTTGCAGGCGATGCGCTTGCCAAGGATCTGGGCCCCGGCGCCAAGGTCGTCATCCTCGAGGGCAACCCCGAGGCCGACAATGCCAAGGAGCGCAAGGAAGGCTTCGTGGATTCCGTCAAGTCTGGCAAGCTCGAGCTTCTCGACAGCAAGACCGCCCATTGGGAGACGGAAGAAGCCAACACCGTCATGACGAATTTCCTGACGAAGTATAAGGATATTCAAGGTGTGATGGCCGCCAACGACTCCATGGCTCTCGGCGTCGTCAAGGCTCTCGACGCGGCCGGCCAGGCCGGCAAGATCAAGGTTGTCGGCTTCGACAACATCCCGCCGGTGCAGCCGCTGATCAAGGACGGCAAGATGCTTGCGACAGTCGAGCAGTATGGCGCGCAGATGGCGGTCATGGGCATCGACTATGGCATGCGCGAACTGGCCGGCGAAAAATTCACCGGCTGGGTCAAGACCGACGTCAAGCTGGTCACGGCAGCCGATCTGAAATAGTCGGATTGCCGGCTCCAAAGCAAACGTGGCGCCGGCTGTCGGCCGACGCCATCGCCACCAATCGATTGACGCGTTGATCGCTCCGGGTGAGGCTCGTTTCGGGCCTCTCCGATGCGTGTTGCGCGGGGGATTGAAGAGACCATGCATGAGGTCGCCGTGTCAGACACAGCAGATGACGACATTCTGAGGCTGGAGGGGATCGGCAAGCGCTTCCCCGGCGTCGTGGCGCTCAAGGATGTCTCCATGCGGATCGGCCGTGGCAAGGGGCACGTTCTCCTTGGCGAGAACGGCGCCGGAAAATCGACCCTGATCAATCTGCTCGGCGGCGTCTTCAGGCCGGATGAGGGCCATATCCTGTTTGACGGCAAGCCTTATCATCCGTCCTCGCCGCTGGAGGCGTTCAGGGCGGGCATCCGGGTCATTCACCAGGAGCTGCACCCGCTGTCCAACCTGACGGTTGCTGAAAACCTGCTGTTCGAGCATCTGCCGCGCCGATACGGCCTGGTGAACTACAAGGCGATGAACGCCAGAGCGGCGGAACTGCTGGATGAGGTCGGCCTCGACGTCGCCCCGACGACACTCGCCAGCCGCCTCAGCGTCGCGCAGCTGCAGCTGGTCGAGATCGCCAAGGCGCTTTGCTACGAAAGCAAGCTTCTCGTTCTCGACGAACCGACGGCGACGCTGACCTCCAAGGAAGTCGATCGCCTCTTTGAAATTCTGAAGCGCCTGAAGCAGCGTGGCGTCACCACCCTCTACATCTCGCACCGGCTGGAGGAGATCTTCGAGGTCGGCGACGATGTGACGGTGCTGCGCGACGGCCAGCACGTGATCACCCGGCCGCTCGCAGGACTCGGCATCCCTGAGATCGTCGAACTGATGGTCGGGCGCAAGCTTTCCGATCACGGCATTTTTAAAGGCGACAGCACCGTTTCAGGCGAGGCGCTCGGCGTTTCCGGCCTCAAGGTGACGCGCCATAGTCCGGAACTGTCCTTTTCCGTGGCAAAGGGAGAGATTGTCGGCATTGCCGGCCTCGTCGGCAGCGGACGCACCGAGGCGGTTCGCGCCCTGTTCGGCGCCGATGTCAAGGCATCAGGCGAGATCCGCCTGAACGGAGAACCGGTCGAGATCAATTCGCCCAAGGATGCGGTTGCCGCCGGGCTGTGCCTGGCGACCGAAGACCGCAAGATGCAGGGCCTGATGCTCGACATGAGCTGCGCCGAAAACGCCACCATCACCGCTCTCGACAAGATCTCCCGCAACGGCCTGATCATCGGGAAGGCCGAGAATGATCACGCGCAGCGCCTCGTACGCGAGCTCAGGATCAAGACCCCGTCCATCCATCAGGCCGTCCGGACCTTTTCCGGCGGCAATCAGCAGAAGGTCGTCATCGCCAAATGGCTGTTCCGCGGCCCCAAAGTGCTGATTTTCGATGAGCCGACCCGCGGCATCGACGTCGGCGCCAAGGCCGAGATTTATGAGCTTCTGTGGAAATTCGCGGCCGAAGGCAAAGGTGTCCTGGTCGTCTCTTCGGATCTGCCGGAGCTGATGGGCATCTGCCATCGCATCATCGTCTTTTCCGACGGCAAGATATCAGGTGAAATAGCCCGGGAACAATTTGACGAAAGCAGGATCCTTTCGCTCGCCTACAAGGAGTACAGCCGTGTCCGCCAACATTGAAAAACAGACCGAGGCGAAAACTGGGGCGAAAGAGACGAGCGTCTGGGACAAGCTGCTCCGGATCTCGATGAAGGAAGCGGGCGTCGCCATCGCCCTCATTCTGATCCTGGCGTTTTTCTCGGCGACGGCGCCCTATTTCGCGACGCCGGAGAATTTTCTGAAGATCTTCGTGCAGATCGCCATCAACACCGTGCTGGCTGCGGGCATGACCTTCGTCATCCTCGTCGGCGGCATCGATCTCTCCGTCGGCTCGCTGCTTGCCCTTTGCACCGTCATCGGTGCGACGATCATGATCAATCCGGCGTTTTCGCCATGGCAGGCGATCATTCTCGCCTGTCTGGCCTCGATGGGCACCGGCGCCATCCTTGGCGCGGTCAACGGCTGGATCTGCGAGAAATGGAAGCTTCCGTCCTTCATCGTCACCCTCGGCATGCTGAACGTCGCCAGCGGCCTGGCCCGCGTCGTCAGCGACAATTCGACGATCACAGGCCTGCCGCAGCCTTTCGTCGATTTCGGCAACCTGATCTTCTGGGGCATCTTTCCGTCGATCTTCCTGATTGCGATCGTCGTCGTCCTGATCGGCTGGTTCGTGCTGCGCTACACCGTCTTCGGCCGTTTCGTCTTTGCGATCGGCACCAATGAAGAGGCTGTCCGGCTGTCCGGGCATCAGCCGAAACGATACAAGATCGCGGTCTTCACCATCTCCGGGCTGACCGCCGGCATCGCCGCCATGGTCTATCTGCTCCGTCTCAATGTCGGCAGCCCGGTTGCCGGCATCGGCTATGAGCTGAATGCCATCGCCGCCGTCATCATCGGCGGCACCAGCCTCTCGGGCGGCAAGGGCTCGATCGTCGGCACGCTGGTCGGCGCCTGCATTCTGCAGGTGCTGTCGACCGGATTGCAGCTCTTGGGCGCCGACGACAACATCAAGCCGATCGTCATCGGCGCCGTCATCGTGCTCGCCGTCATTCTCGACAGCTATCGCGGCCGGCTGATGCGGATCCTTGAGACGCGTTAGAGCAATTCCAGGAAAAGTGCGAAGCGGTTTTCCCAGGCAAAGCGCGAAGCGCTTTTGCCGGGAATTGTGTAAAACAAAAAGTTAGAGCGGTTCTGCGTTTCCGTGAAAAGCTGAAGCGCTCTAGTCAGGAGTGCTAGGCCCTTGATTGGCCGTTGCGTTTGAGCCCTGGCCGACCTACATCTGTCCGGCAGTCAGGAAGGGACGGAAATGGCCAAGATCACCAATGTAGCGGTCCAGATGGACCATGTCGAAGGCATCAATATCGCAGGTGATTCCACCTTCGCCATGAGCCTGGAAGCCCAGGCCCGCGGCTACCGGCTGTTCCATTACACCCCCGACCGCCTGAGCTTCCGCGACGGCAAGCTCTTTGCCAGCGTCGAGCCGATGCTGCTGCGCGACGTCAAGGGTGATCACTTCGAACTTGGCACGCCCGAGCGCGTCGACCTCTCGACCATGGATGTCGTGCTGCTGCGCCAGGATCCGCCCTTCGACATGGCCTATATCACCTCGACGCATCTGCTCGAGCGCATCCATCCGAAGACGCTTGTTGTCAACGATCCGGCCTGGGTGCGCAATTCGCCGGAGAAGATCTTCGTCACCGAATTTGCCGACCTGATGCCGAAGACGCTGATCACCAAGGACCCCGCCGAGATCCGCCGCTTCCGCGACGAGATGGGCGACATCATCCTCAAGCCGCTCTACGGCAATGGCGGCGCCGGCGTCTTCCATTCGACCCGCGACGACCGCAACCTCTCCTCGCTGCTCGAAATGTTCGGCCAGCTGTTCCGCGAGCCCTTCATCGCCCAGCAATACCTGCCCGACGTGCGCAAGGGCGACAAACGCATCATCCTGGTCGATGGCGAATTTGCCGGCGCCATCAACCGCGTTCCGGCCGAACACGACAGCCGTTCCAACATGCATGTCGGCGGCCGCGCCGAGGCGACCGAACTGACGCCGCGCGAAAGCGAAATCTGCGCCCGCATCGGCCCGGCGCTCAGAGAACGCGGCTTCCTGCTCGTCGGCATCGATGTGATCGGCGATTACATGACCGAGATCAACGTCACCTCGCCGACAGGCATCCGCGAGGTCAGGAAGTTCGGCGGCGCCGATATTGCGAGCTTGCTCTGGGACGCGATCGAGCGCAAGCGCGGCTGATCTCGCCTGGTAACCCCACGCGCCTGCTATGACCGGGTACAACCCCGGGCACAATGTACATCTGACTGCGTTCCTTGATTGTTCTTGTTTTATTCCTGCTTCCGTGCCAGATTGCAACCGCTGGCCCTGAAGGGTTGCAGGCGCTATAAGAGTTTGCGGGCAAGGGATGGGCATATGGTTGCGCGTGTCAGTACGGTGGCATTTCAGGGCATCGAAGGTGTGCCGGTCGAGGTCCAGGTCATGGTCGCTCCCGGCAAGATCGGTATGCAGATCGTCGGCCTGCCCGACAAGGCGGTGGCCGAAAGCCGTGAGCGCGTGCAGGCAGCCCTTCATGCCTCCGGCCTGGCGCTGCCGGGAAAGCGGGTGACCGTCAATCTGGCGCCTGCCGATCTGCCGAAGGAAGGCTCGCATTTCGATCTGCCGATCGCACTCGCTTTGATGGCTGCCCTCGGCGCCATTCCCGCCGATGCGCTGTCGGATTTTGTCGTCGTCGGCGAGCTCAACCTCGATGGCACGATCGCCGCCATTGCAGGCGCGCTGCCGGCCGCGATCGGCGCCAATGCGCTCGGTAAGGGGCTGATCTGCCCGGCCGAAAGTGGCGCCGAAGCCGCCTGGGCCGGCGCCGATGTCGACATCCTCGCACCCCGCAGCCTGATTGCCCTTGCCAATCATTTCCGCGGCACGCAGGTGCTGTCGCGGCCGGAGCCGTCGATCCGCGCCAATGCCGCCAACCTGCCGGATCTTGCCGAGATCAAGGGCCAGGAAAGCGCCAAGCGCGCGCTCGAGGTGGCCGCCGCCGGCGGCCATAATCTCTTGATGGTCGGCCCTCCCGGTTCCGGCAAGTCGATGCTGGCGGCCAGGCTGCCGTCGATCCTGCCGCCGCTGTCGGCCGCCGAGCTGCTGGAAGTCTCGATGGTCCATTCGATCGCCGGCCAGCTCTCCGGCGGCAAGCTTTCCGATCGCCGGCCCTTCCGCACCCCGCATCATTCCGCCACCATGGCAGCCCTCGTCGGCGGCGGCCTGCGCGCCCGTCCCGGCGAAGCCTCGCTTGCCCATCACGGCGTGCTGTTTCTCGACGAGTTTCCCGAATTCACGCCGCAGGCGCTGGATGCGCTGCGCCAGCCGCTCGAAGGCGGCGAATGCGTCATTGCCCGTGCCAATCACCGCGTTTCCTATCCGGCGAAATTCCAGCTGATCGCGGCGATGAACCCTTGCCGCTGCGGCATGGCCGGCGAACCCGGCCATAGCTGCGCCCGCGGCCCGCGCTGCATGAGCGATTACCAGGCCCGCATCTCCGGCCCGCTGATGGACCGCATCGATATCCGCATCGACGTACCGGCCGTCTCCGCCGCCGATCTGATCCGGCCGATGGCGGCCGAGGCCAGCGCCGACGTCGCCCGCCGCGTCGCCCGCGCCCGCGAAATCCAGCAGCAGCGCTTCGAGGCGGCCGGGGCAAAAGGCATCGGCACCAATGCCCGCTGCTCCACCGCGATGATCGAGAAACTGGCCGAGCCCGACGCCAGCGGCCTGCAGCTGTTGCGCGACGCCGCCGAAAAAATGAAATTCTCCGCCCGCGGCTACCACCGCGTCCTCAAGGTCGCCCGCACGCTCGCCGATCTCGACGGCAAACCGACCGTTGGCCGCATCCATCTCGCTGAAGCGATCTCCTACCGCATCGCGGGTGAACGCCTGACGGCTGCGGCGTGAGAGACGCGAAACAGAGCGATCAGCTCAATTGGTTCATCATTCTTTGAGAGAGCTTAGCGTCCTCAAGCAGGGGCGTAAGGTCGCTGACCTGATCCAAAGAGCCGACAATCGGCAACTGTTTGATCCACGCATCCGCGATCGCCGAATGTGTGGCCTCGACCGCATCGCCAGCATTGATGGTCGTAAATGGCCGGTCATGGTATGGACCCACGATCGGCTCGAAGGGGGCGATGCCGATCGCATTTTGCCTGTGCGCCAGTTCCAGGTAAGCCGAAGCGAGTGCGTCCTCTCGCTCCGTCCATTCACCCGAAAGTAAGGCCCGCTGCAGGTGAGGCGAGAGGGGCTCTGCGATGGGGAGCCTGGCAAAGCTGCTGCCGAGCCACTTTGAATAGGGGGCGTACCGTCGCTCGAGCAGAAACCCCATTCTCATTACGTCCCGCACCAGCCGCGCGGCGATGATCCGCGAACCCAGGTCGTCTCCGACTTGTCCTGCGCGACCGACAAATGCCTGCTCTTCGGCGATGCGCCGCCACTGACACGCAATCTTGTAGAGCCACACATCATCTGGGAAATACCCCAGGCGATCACGGGCCTGGCTCAAGCGGCTATCGTCATCATGAAAGACCGCACCTGATGTAAAGGCGAGAAGCTTTTGCTCTGCAAAGCCCAGCCATTGAAGAGCGTTGAGGTTTTTCACTGATCGAACCGCGAAGTGGCCTTCCAACAGTGCTTTGAGCGTATGAAACTCCAGCCCGTGTTCGAGCGCTCCGATTGTCTCGGCGCCATTTGCCGGCGGATGTGGTCGGCTGCGCCAGCCGATCGGCTCGCCAAGATAGTGAGCCGGTGCGACTTTGGAAAATTCATCGACCAGTCGCGGTGCGCAATTGTTGAAGTCATCCCGGCTTAGGAAGATGTGGACGCGCGGCCCCCAGTTGTGGTCCTTGGAAACGTCGTCGTCAAAACCGAGTAGCTCCGAGCCATAGCCGATCAGCGCTGCGGAATAGCGGAGTTCCGGCGCAGCCTCGCTCAGCCAGGGCCGAACGATATCGGTATAGAAACCGCGTGATAACTCGATCCCCTGCATGACGTCTCACCGTGGTCTTGATGCCATTACGATAGGAACACAGACGCCCCCAGAGGGCCAACGTAATGGACGGCGCCGAAGGCGCTCCGGCAGTTCGTTGACAACCTCGTTCTTTACTCGGCGTCATCCTCGGCCTTGTGCCGAGGATCTGCTGCATATCAACTGGCTGCAGATGCTCGGGACAAGCCCGAGCATGACGAAAGAGGAGTGGGCCGACTTTATCAGCAGCTCACGGAGCGCCGAAGCGGACCCGATATCCTGCGAAGATGAGTGACCGGAAAAGCCTGGCCGAAACCCTACCTCAGCTCCCCAGCCCCTCGAACAGTGCCGTCGAGAGATAACGCTCGGCGAAGGAGGGGATGATGATGACGATGTTCTTGCCGGCGTTCTCGGGACGGACGCCAACCTTGATCGCCGCCGTCAGTGCCGCACCTGAGGAGATTCCGACCGGGACGCCTTCGAGCCTTGCGACGAGGCGCGCCTGTTCGAAGGCTTCGTCATTGGTCACGGTGACGACCTCGTCATAGATGCCGGTATCGAGGATCTTCGGCGCGAAGCCGGCGCCGATGCCCTGGATTTTGTGCGGGCCGGGATTGCCGCCCGACAGGATCGGTGAATCGGCCGGCTCGACGGCGATGATCTTGATCTCGGGCTTGCGGCTCTTCAGCACCTGGCCGACGCCGGTGATCGTGCCGCCGGTGCCGATGCCGGAGACGACGATGTCGACCGTGCCGTCGGTATCGTTCCAGATTTCCTCGGCCGTCGTCTTGCGGTGGATCTCGGGATTGGCCGGATTTTCGAACTGTTGCGGGATGACGGCATCGGGCAGCGACGACGCCAGTTCCTCAGCCTTGGCGATGGCGCCCTTCATGCCCTTCGGTCCCTCGGTCAGCACCAGTTCGGCGCCGAGCAGCGCCAGCATCTTGCGGCGCTCGACCGACATCGTTTCCGGCATGGTGAGGATCAGCCGATAACCCTTGGCGGCGGCGGCAAAGGCGAGCGCGATGCCGGTATTGCCGGAGGTCGGCTCGATCAGCACCGTCTTGCCGGGGGTGATCTTGCCTTGCGCTTCGAGGCCCTCGATCATCGCCACACCGATACGGTCCTTCACCGAGGCGATCGGGTTGAAGAATTCGAGCTTGCCGATCAGGTTCGCCACGACGCCCTTTTCCCGCGCCAGCTTGTCGAAGCGCACGAGCGGCGTGTCGCCGATGGTCTCGGTGATCGAGGAATAGATGCGGCCGCGGCCGGGCTTGTGCGACATGGGTGTTCTCCCTTTGAAATCCTGACCCTGGAATCGGGGGAGAATAGGGTCAAAGGCCGCTCTAGGCCAGAGCGCGTTCGCCCTGCAGGGGCGATCAGGGGAGAAAAAAACCTTTGGAAACCGTTTCTTGCCGAATGTTTATTTCAGGCAGCCCGCGTGGCGATGAAGGCCGCCGTGCCGGCGAGGATGCCTGATGCAACCCGGTTCAGCACCTGCAGGGCGCGCGGCTTTTTCAGCATCGTCCTGGCCCGCGAGGCAAGCAGCATATAGGGCACCAGCACGATGATCAGCACCACGAAGGTTACAGCGAGCAGCAGCGCGTAGTCACGCAGCCCGATATTGCCGATATCGATCAGCGTCGGCGCCAGGGCGACATAAAACAGCATCGTCTTCGGATTGCCGAGCGTCACCAGCAGGCCGGAGAGGAAGGAGAGGCCGATATTGCTGGATTTCCGCGCGGCGATATCCTGCGGCAGCAGTCCCGCCGTCCAGAGTTTCCAGGCGATATAGCCGAGATAGAGGGCGCCGGCGATCTTGATGGCGATGAACACCTCGGTAAAAGTCTGCGCCACGAAGGCAAGACCGAGAATGACGGCGGTGAGATAGGTCATGTCGCCGAGCACCAGGCCGAGACCCATGAAGAAGGTCTCGCGGAAATTCGAGCCGAGCGCACGGGCGACGATCGCGGTGATCCCGGGTCCGGGAATGGCCGCGGCGATGAACAGCGCTCCGGCATAGGCGATCAGGGCGGTGAGGCTCATCTGTCATATCCATTGGATTGGCTGACCTCTCTATATCAGGCGTTGCGGCTTCATCAATGCATCGGCGCTGATCTGTCCATAAGCATAAGGAATAGATCTGCTGAACCATGGTCCACTTGGAAAGCGATCCGGCCTTGCTAGTTTTCTCTCTGCACGCGCGCCCTCGGCGTCCGCTGCGCTTCTCGAAGACGCGCGGCGCTGTAGCGATTTTCATCACCAAGGAGAGAATGGATGTCCCCGACCTCAGCCGAAACCCGCAGGCTTTCGCCCCTCAAGACGCCGTCCAGCCTGTCGACCAACGCCATCACCGATATTTCGGCGGCGTTGACCGCGCTGCTCGCCGATGTCTTTACGCTTTACGTGAAGACCAAGAATTTCCACTGGCACATGTCCGGCCCGCATTTTCGCGACTATCATCTGCTGCTCGACGAACAGGCCGGGCAGATCTTCGCCATGACCGACGACATTGCCGAGCGTGCCCGCAAGATCGGCGGCACGACGCTGCGCTCCATCGGCCAGATCGCCCGCCAGCAGCGCCTTGCCGACAATGACGCGGATTTCGTCACGCCGGAGGACATGTTGTCGGAACTGCGCGAGGACAATGCTCAGCTCGTTTCGCTGCTGCGCGAGGTGCATGGCCTCTGCGACGAGCATAATGATGTCGCGACCGCCAGCCTGATCGAAAACTGGATCGACGAGGGCGAACGCCGCACCTGGTTCCTGTTCGAAACGACGCGCCCGCAGAGGTAATGTCGGCAACCGGGCGTCTCAGCCATCCCTATCGGAACGCCCGGTTCTCAGCCCTGGAGCGCCCGCGGCCGCAGCCAGCGCGGTGTCCAGCCGAGATTCATGCCGGCGGCGGCAAGCAGGATGATCGCGGCACCGGCGATCTGCATCGGCTGCAGCGCGTGGCCGAAGGCCAGCCGGTCGACCAGGATCGCCGCGATCGGATAGATGAAGGAGAGAGCGCCGGTCAGATGTGTCGGCAGCCTCTGGATCGCGCCGTAGAGCAGCACATACATCAGCCCGGTATGGACGACGCCGACGGTGATAAGGAGCGCCCAGCCTCCTGCATCTTGCGGCGGATTTGAAAAGTCCGTCATCGGCGCCAGCATCAGCATGCCGGTTGCGACCTGGATGAGCGCGATCAGATGCGGCGGCGTACCTTTCAGCCATTTCGCGGCAAGGGCTGCAAGCGCGTAGAAGAAGGCGGCGCCGAGCGCCATCAGGATGCCGAGGCCGTAACCGTCAGATATCGCCCCGCCTGTCGCCGGTTTTGCCTCGACGATGGCCACCATGCCGGCGAAGGCGAGCGTCAGCCAGAACAGCTTGGTGGCGGTGATCTTCTCGCCGAGAAAGAGCGCGCCGAGCACCAGCAGCATGAAAGGCTGGGTGTTATAGACCGTGGTCGCGATCGAGATCGTCGCATGCGAATAGGAGGCAAACAGCAAGAGCCAGTTCAGGACGATGGCGACGCCGCCAAAAATGGCGATGCCGAAGGCGCGCAGCGTGATGATGCCCGGCCGCAGCAGCCCGAGAGCACCGCAGATGATCAGCAGGGTGAGCGCGCCGAACAGGCAGCGCCAGAAGACCACGCCGCTGACGGGCTGGCCCGACATAACGACGAACCAGCCGATCGTCCCCGAGATCAGCATCGCTGCCGTCATTTCCACTGTGCCCCGTCTGATGTCGCTGCCCATGATAACCTCCGCCTTCGATGATATGAGAATATTGCTGCGGGAAGCAATTTTATATAATGATAAAAAGGAAAATGGTCGATATCGCCTAATCATACGAGGACAATGGATCGCCATGGCTAATGATGTGCAGGCGCTCGACGAAATCGACCAGGCCATTCTGGAGGCGCTGGCCGGCAATGCGCGGATCTCGCTGAAGGAGCTGGCACAGCAGGTCGGTCTGTCTTCGCCGAGTGCGGCCGAGCGGCTGCGCCGGCTGGAGGAACGCGGCGTCATCAAGGCCTTCACCATCGATCTCGATCCCGCCGCCGTCGGTTATCCCCTGCAGGCGATCGTGCGTGTGCGCCCGCTGCCGGGACAGCTGCACATCGTCGAGCGCATCATCCAGGACATTCCTGAAATCGTCGAATGCGACAAGGTGACGGGCGAGGATTGCTTCATCGCCCGCCTGGTCATCCGCTCGATGGCCGAACTCGACGGCCTCCTCGACCGGGTTGCCGAAAGGGCGGAAACCAACACGTCGATGATCAAGGCCTCGCCCGTCAAACGCCGCCTGCCGCCGCTTTCCCGTCGGAAATAAGGTCGGCGAAACGGGGCTAGAAATCCGCCATCGGCGACAGCATCGCCGGGAAATCCGGGATGGCATCGCCGAGCCCGCGCAGCATCAGCCTCGTGCCGCTTTCAAACGGCTGTGGGACACCCGCCCAACCGAGCTTGTCGGGACGGAAAAGCACCTCGACGGCGGCAGGCGCGATCGCCAGCCCGCCGAGGATCGCCGCAAGCGGCGGCATCTCCGCCGCCACGACGTCGAGAAGGCTGAAGCGGCCCGCCTCGTCGATCTTCCAGGCGATCGCCGCCTGCCGGTCTTCCAGGAAGCTGACGCGGATATCCGGATCGAGCTGGGTGTTGATCAGAAACATCGCCGCATTGACGGTGACCGCAAGCGAGGTCGAAACCGGGCTGCGTCCTTTCAGCAGCGATTGCAGCAGGACAAGATCATCTGCCTTCGCAGGCGCAAGCAGCCGGGCGGGTGCAACTGGTGTTGAAGGGGCGGGCGCCGCTCCCGCGTATCGGTGCAGCGCTATCGCGCGGAAACCGTAGGGTTCGTAGAGCGACGGCTTGTCGGTATAGAGGATGACGGCTTCAAAACCCTGCCGCTCGCACCAGTCGAGCGCCTTCACCGTCAAATCGCGATAGAGCCCGCGGCCACGCCATGGCGGCCGCACGGCGCCGGATTGCAGCCCGGCGGCATGGACGATCCTGCCATTGATGACGAAGGGCAGCGCAAAGGCCGTGAGATTGGCCGCCAGCTCGCCCTCGGCGTCGAACCAGCCGAACGGTATGCTGCTGGGATCGGGGCCGCCAAGCTGTTGCAACGGCCCGATATCGATGCCGAAAATATCCTGGAGCAGGCGGACCAGCGCCGCCCACCCGGCGGGATCGCCGAAATAATCCTGCCGGAAGGTCAGGCCAGCGCTGTCGAGGCGCCCGGCCATCAGACGCCGGTGGAGCCGAAGCCGCCTGCGCCGCGCACCGTTTCGCTGGCCTCGGTAATCTCGGCCACCCGCGCCTGCGTCACCGGTGCGATCACCATCTGGGCGATGCGCATGCCGCGCTCGATGACGAAGGGTTCCTCGCCGAGATTGATAAGCAGCACCTTCACCTCGCCGCGATAGTCGCTGTCGACGGTGCCCGGCGAATTCAGGCAGGTGATGCCGTTCTTGAAGGCCAGGCCGGAGCGCGGCCGCACCTGTCCTTCGAAACCTTCGGGGATTTCGAAGATGAAGCCGGTCGGCACCAGCGCCCGTTTGCCGGGCAGCAGTGTCAGCGCGGCCGCCTCGTCGACGGCGGCGCGCAGGTCCATGCCGGCCGCCCCCTTGCTTTCATAGGCGGGCAGGTCGAGGCCTTCGCCGTTGGCCAAGCGGATGAGGTTCAGCGTCGGTCTGATATCGTGATGAATGGTCATGGCCCATTACTTTGCGCGTGGAAGGGCAAGGTCAATTGCAAAGCCGGCCTTTAGTCGCTAGTTAAGCGGCAATTCCACAGGATTCACATTATGGCCGAAAGTCTCGCCGAGGCGGTCTCCCGCCGCCGCACATTCGCTATTATCGCCCACCCGGACGCGGGCAAGACGACGCTCACCGAAAAGCTGCTGCTGTTCGGCGGCGCCATTCAGCTTGCCGGCGAAGTCAAGGCGAAGAAGGATCGCATGCAGACGCGCTCCGACTGGATGAAGATCGAGCGGGAACGCGGCATCTCGGTCGTCACCTCGGTGATGACCTTCGAGTATAACGACAATGTCTTCAACATCCTCGACACGCCGGGCCACGAGGATTTCGCCGACGACACCTATCGCACGCTGACCGCCGTCGATGCCGCCGTCATGGTCATCGATGCCGCCAAGGGTATCGAGCCGCGCACGCTGAAGCTTTTCGAAGTCTGCCGCATGCGCGATATCCCGATCATCACCTTCATCAACAAGATGGATAGGGAAAGCCGCGATCCCTTCGAGATCCTCGACGAGGTGGAAGAGAAGCTGGCGCTGGATACGGCGCCGATCACCTGGCCGATCGGCCGTTCGAAGACTTTTTGCGGTTCCTACAATATTGCCGCCAACACGGTGCGCGGATCGGATACCGAGGTCGAGGGAACGCCGGTCAACGGCCCGCAGAGCGTGGCCGGCAAGCTGCCGGAAAACGAACGCCAGGCTTTCGTCGAGGAGACCGAGCTGGCGATCGAGGCCTGCCGTCCGTTCGACCGCCAGGCCTTCCTGGAAGGCCATATGACGCCTGTCTTTTTCGGCTCGGCACTGCGCAATTACGGCGTTCGCGACCTCATCAATGCGCTCGGCGATTTCGCGCCGCCGCCGCGTGATCAGGTCGCCGATACCAGGACCGTGCACGCGACCGACGACAAGATGACGGCCTTCGTCTTCAAGATCCAGGCCAATATGGATCCCAACCACCGCGACCGCATCGCCTTTGCCCGCATCTGCTCCGGCAAGCTCGAGCGCGGCATGAAGGCAAGGCTTGCCCGCACCGGCAAGCAGCTCGGCCTGACGGCGCCGCAATTCTTCTTCGCCTCGCAGCGCCAGCTCGCCGACACCGCCTATGCCGGTGACGTCGTCGGCATTCCCAACCACGGGACGCTCCGGATCGGCGATACGCTGACCGAGGGTGAATCGCTGGTCTTCCAGGGTGTGCCGAACTTCTCGCCTGAGATCCTGCGACGCGTGCGCCTGGAAGACGCGATGAAGGCGAAGAAGCTGAAGGAAGCGCTGCAGCAGATGGCCGAAGAGGGCGTCGTCCAGCTGTTTTCGCCGGAAGACGGCTCGCCGGCAATCGTCGGCGTCGTCGGCGCCCTGCAGCTCGATGTCTTGAAGGAGCGGCTGATGGCCGAATACGGCCTGCCGGTCTCCTTCGAAATGTCGCGTTTCTCCGTCTGCCGCTGGATCTCAGCCGATCAGCCGGCTGATCTCGAAAAATTCCTCACCGTCAAGCGCGGCGATATCGCCCGCGATCTCGACGGCGATCCGGTCTTCCTCGCTCAGGACGGCTTCTCGCTGCGTTATGAATCCGAGCGCCATCCGGCGATCAAGATGGTCGCCATCAAGGAATATCATGCCGCCAAGGCGGCGTGATCACCAAAGCAATCCCAGGAAAAGTGTGAAACGGTTTTCCGTCCGGGATTGCGTAAAAACAAAAGGATAGAGCGGTTCTTCGCTTCCGTTAAAAGCTGAACCGCTCTAACCGCCCAGCCGTTCCGCCAGGAAGTCGACGACGGCGCGCACTGCCGGCAACTGGCCGCGCCGGTGCGGCATCAGGATCGTCGTCTCGATGCTGCCGGCCGTCCAGTCCGGCAGCACCCGCACCAGCCGCCGGTCTGCCAGCGCCTTCCGGCAGACGGATGTCGGCAGGCAGGTAATGCCAAGCCCCGACATGGTCATTTCCATCAAGACATAAGGCTCATCCGCCGCCATAACGGAATGCAGCGTGACGAGAGCCTCATCGCTGTCCGAATAAAGCCGCCACTGATCCTCCGTCAGGCTGGTCAGGATCGTCGCATGCTGTGCCAGTTCCTCCGGCCGGCGCGGTTGCCCGTGCGTGCTGACATAATCCGGCGACGCGAGGATGAAGAAAGGGTGGCTGGCGAGCTTGCGCTGCACCAGCGCCGAATCCGGCAGCGGCCCGCGGTGGCTGCGCAGCGCGATATCGAAGCCTTCCTGCACGATGTCGACGAAGCGGTCCGTCACATGCACGGAGAGCCGGAGCTTCGGATGGCGTGCAGCCAGCGCCGGCAGATGTTCCGTCAGGGTAAACTGCGCCGTCGGCACCGAGGCGGTGAGGCGAACGCTGCCGGCCGGTTCAGCCAGATGCCGCCGCACGATGCCCTCGGCCATCTCCGCCTCGATGATCGAGGCCTGGGCATGCTGAAAAAATTCCCGGCCGAGCTCGGTCAGCGCGAAGCTGCGCGACGTGCGTTGGATCAGCCGCACGCCGAGCCGTCCCTCCAGCTCGGCAACCCGTTTGCTCACCGTCGATTTCGGAATGCCGAGATGCCTGGCGGCGGCGGTAAAACTGCCGCTGTCGACGGCCTGCACGAAGAGATGAAGATCGTTGAGGTTGAAAAGCGCCATGACCATCTTCCACCAATGTAGACGTTGCGATGCATTTATAGCCTCTACCGCAGGATCGTCTACACCAGCACATTGATCATGTCCAAAAGGGTTCAATTCTGAAAGGAACGATTGATGTCACCCATATTGTTTTACGGCGTGCCGGAAGGCTGCTCCTTCGGCTCGATCGTCGCGCTGGAATGGTCCGGTCTGCCTTATCGGCTCTGCCGCGTCGAGATGCCGGAAGTGGTCTCCTCCGACGACTACATCAGGATCAATACAGTCGGCGAAACCCCGTCGCTGCTGCTCGAAGATGGCAGGACGATCAGCGAAAGCATGGCGATCCTCCACCATATCGGCGCCCGTGCGATCGGCACCGGCCTGGGCTTTGCGCAGGGGTCGGAGGACTTTGATCGGCTGAACCAGATGCTTGCTTACCTCAATACCAGTTTCTTCAAGGCCTTCGGCCCGCTCTGGTATGCGTTCGAACATCCGCTGGAGCCGCAGCAGAAACAGGCCCTCACAGCCTATGGCATCGCCGGGGTCGAAAAGGCGCATCATACGCTGGAGCGTCTGCTTGCCGGCCGCGAATGGCTTCTCGGCAACGGGCCGAGTCTGGCCGATGCCTATTTCGTCGGCATCGCCCGCTGGAACGATTTTCACAAGGTCGTCGACCGCCGGCAGTTTCCCGGCCTGCACCGTCTCTATGAGCGCATGCAGCAGCAGTCGGCCGTGCGTTTCGCCCATGCGATCGAGCACCGGCAGGAGGCGAAAAGCAGCGGCGGGTTCCTCGGTGAGGTTGATCTGGCCGAGGCGCTCGGCCTGTTGAAACAGGCGGCTTGAAAATTATGGCCATCGCGCCTTTGGGTGCGATGGCCAATCTGCCGTCATCCGGCAGCGATGATCTCGATTTCGACGAGCCAGTCGTCGCTGAGCGTTTCGACGATGATGGCCGTGGTCGGCACGGCGCGGCCGCCAAGTGCCCGAAGACGGGCATTCTGGTTCGCCTCCACAAAGGCGCCGTCGCGGAGATAACTCGTCAGCCGGACGATATTGTCGACGGTCATATCAGCCGAGGCGAGGATCCTGCGCAGATTGGACCAGATGAGTTCCAGCTGTCCTTCGAGATCGGCCGCCGCCGTTCCCTCTGCATCGAGACCCATCGTGCCACTGACGAAGAGCAGCCGCGAGGGATGTCGGACCTCCAGCGCATGGATGTAGTCGGGGCTTGTCGAATAGATCCCGCTTGCCGGCTTGCGCTCGATCATCTCCATGCGATTTCTTGCCTCTCAGAATATTCTGTTGAAGAATGCCAGTATCGGCGATCATTTTTCGGCAGGAAGAGGAGTTTACCGAATGACTAGAAATACAGAGGATCTTCGGCAGCGACGCCCGCAGCAGCCGGTCATCGATGCCTTCGACCGAAAAATATTAGCCGCGCTCGCCGCCGACAGCAGCCAGAGTTATGCCAGGCTCGGCGAAGTGGTCGGCCTGTCGGCGCCGGCCGTGCATGAGCGTGTGCGCCGTCTCAGGCAATCCGGCGCGATCAAAGGCGTGCATGCTGCGCTGGATGGAGCAGCGCTCGGCAAACCGTTGCTTGCTTTCGTGCATGTGGAGGCGGCCGGCTGGGGCAAGAGCGAGCGGCTGATGCAGCTCCTGCAGTTTCCCGAGGTCGAGGAGATGCATTCGGTCGCGGGCGATGCCAGTGTGCTCTTCAAGGTCCGCACCGCCAGCCCGCAGGCCTTGGAGGCTTTTCTGGCACAGATCCATGCCGTTTCCGGTGTTACCGGCACCCGCAGCTATATCGCGCTTTCCACCTATCTGGAGCGTCCCGTGCAGGCCGGCGTCACCAATAGCTGGCCGGATACGCCTTTGCCGGAATAGGCTGGGGGCGAACGTTGCCGAGTCCAGACGCAATCGTCTCCTTAGTCCTCGCCGTCAAAGCGCGGCAGGTGCTCGATATTCTCCACCCCTGTTAAAGCCGACCGGCACCATATCTGTTTCCTGGGCGTGAGTTCCCGCCGCTGGTCGATGCTGCCGACACGGATACCGATCGCGCCGCCTTCGCCGTCGGTGCGGTAGAGCGGCGATCCGCAATTGGGGCAGAAGAGTTGCCGGCTGAGACCGCCGCTGTCGCCATATTTTGTGTAGGCTTTCGGCGCGCCTGAAGTGAGCGTGAAACTGTCCGGCCGCGCCGGTGCGGTGACGCGATAGGCCGAGCCGGTCAGCCGCTGGCAATCGGTGCAGTGGCAGATCGAGATCCGTTCGGGATCGATCTCCGCTTGGTAGCGGATCGCGCCGCAGTGGCATCCCCCGGTAATATGCATCGGCGATTCCTCAATCCGCCGGCGGAGCGGCCGGCCGTGTGGCGTAGAAGGCCTTGGCATCGGCCGTGAAGGCGGCCCGCTGATCGGCCCTCGTATAGAACATATGGCCGCCGCGATAAAGTTTCAGCCCGACGCGGCCGCCGGCGAGCGAAGGCGGCAGATGGTCGACCACGTAACGGCTGACGCCGTAAGGCGTCACCAGATCGCTGTAGCCATGCGCAATCAACAGGTGGAAGGCCGGGTTGGAGGCGAGCAGCTGCCGGATGTCGTCGGTGGCGCTCGCCTGCATGCGCGAGCCGCCGCCGCGCCCGCCGCCCCATTCCCAGCGCCGGCTGATATCGCTGTCGAGCAGCGAATAGGTCATTTCGGTTTTGAACCCGAGCTGGTTGCGGGCGTAACCGGCAAAGGCGCCGCCATAGGCGCGGGTGAAGCCGTCGAGGATGGCGTCGTCGCCGCGGTCGTAGTCCGATTCCGGATAGGGATCTGGGGTGGCAAAGGCGGCGTCGTAGGGGCTCGTCACCGCGCCACTGCCGGCGTCGGAATGTTTGACGAAGGAATTGCCGGGGAAGCCGCGGTTGCGGGTGACGATATCCTCGGGAATGCCGGTCAGCCTGGCAATCCTGCCATAGAAGGCCGCGGCATCGGCGCCCGTCGGCGGCGGCCCGGCGAGTGTCGTCAGATAGTCGCCGAGCGCAAAGGCCTCGGCCTCCTTCTGCTTCTCTTCGTCGAAAGCGTTGCGCCGGTCGAGTTCGGCCGCCGCCAGCGACGGCAGCTCCAGGGCGGCGCCGAGCGCGAACTGATCGGCATTGAACATCAGCTGGCCTTCGAGCAGGGGCGAAAGCATCACCGCGCCGGCGACGATGATGCCCTGGCTTTCCTGCAGCGCCGAGGCGACCTTGGCGGCGCGGAAGCCGCCATAGCTTTCGCCGAGAAGATATTTCGGCGAGTTGGAGCGGTTGTTGTGAGCGATATAGAGCGCGATCGCCTTGGCGATGCTCTCAGCATCGGCATTGACGTTGTAATAATTGGAGGCGTCGTCCGCCTTCACCGTCCGGCTCCAGCCGGTGCCGATCGGATCGATCAGCACCAGATCGGTGAAATCGAGCCAGCTTTGCTTGTTGTCGACGAGCTTCGCATTGGCGCCGTCGCGTCCCTGCGGTCCGAAGTCGAGCACCTCGGGCCCGACCAGCCCGAGATGCAGAAAGGCGGAAGCTGCCCCCGGCCCGCCGTTGAAGGCAAAGGTCAGCGGCCGATCCGCGCCTCCGTCCTTCGCGACATAGGCGGTATAGAAGATCGCGCCGGTCTGCGCGCCGTCCTGGCCGAAGAGGTCAAGCGTGCCGGCGGTGGCGGTATAGGCGACCTTCCGGCCGCCTATCGTCAACTCGTGCTCGGTGACGGAATCGGCCGGCAGCAGCTTCAGCACGCCCTCGCGCGCACCGCTCTCGACATTGGCCCTCTGGTGACCGCTTTCCTGCGCCGGGGAAAGGGCAGGGGCCAGCGACCCGGCAAGTGCGGCAAGCAGAAACAGTAGATGTAAACGCAACATGTCTCCTCCGGCGGTGCGGGATGAGCTTGAGATAGCGTAGCATCCGCGATCGGCGACGGGCATCAAGAGATGGTGATGGGCCGGTGAGCGCGGCAGCGGGAGGTCCAGTGAGCGAGTGGCTCAGCCGGCCTTCTCCACAGCGTGAACATTGATCTCGATCGCCCGCCCAGCCTTCCAGCCGTTGATCGCCGCTCCGAGCCCGAGCGCGACGAAGAGGGCCGCGCACCCGGAAAAACTCCCCGTCCAGCCGCGGATGAGGCCGACGATGAGCGGGCCGATGGCGGCCAGGAGGTAACCGACGCATTGCGCCATGCCGGAAAGATGGGCGGCGACATCGGGATCGCGCGAGCGCAGCACGATCGTCGTCATCGCCGCGGCGATCAGCCCACCCTGGCCGACGCCCTGCAGCACCGCCCATAACCAGACCGTCGACAGCGGCGCAAACAGCAGGCCGAGCAGGGCGGTGACGGCGACGCCGCAGAGGCTGGCATTGATCAGCCGTTGGTCGCGGCCGCGCACGGCGATATGCGGCACAACAAGGCAGGATGCCGCCTGCACCATCACCGACAGCGACACGATCGCCCCTGATGTAACGCCGTCGAGCCCGCGTTCGCGCAGGATCGGAACCAGCCAGCCGAAGACGCAATAGGCAAGGGCCGATTGCAGCCCCATGAACAGCGTCACCTGCCAGGCGAGCCGGTCGCGCCAGAGGCCTTTGACGTGGAAGCCGTTTCGTCTTCCCTGGCCGCCGGTCCGAAGAACCTGGGGCAGCCAGATGAGGCCGACGGCAAGCGCCGGCAACGCCCAGATGGCGAGGGCGCCTGCAAGGGAGCCGCCGAGTGCATGCTCGATCGGCAGCGTCAGCCCGGCGGCACTTGCCGCGCCGGCGCAGAGCGCCATGGTGTAGAAGCCGGTCATCAGCGCGGCACGGCCGGCGAAGTCCCGCTTCACCAGCCCCGGCAGCAACACGTTGCCGACGGCGATGCAGGCGCCGGCGAGCGCGGTGCCGATGAAGAGCAGCGGCACGGAGGAAAGCCCGCGTAAAGCCGTGCCGAGCGCCAGAAGCAGGATAACGCCGAGCAGCGTGCGCTCCGTGCCGAGGCGCTGGGCAAGACGCGGCGCAAGCGGCGAAAAGGCGCCGAGGCAGACGACGGGAAGGGTGGTGAGCAGGCTGGCGCCCAGCGCGCTCAGCCCCAGTTCAATGCGGATTTCCGGCAGCAGCGCCGAGGCGCTTGAGAACACCGGTCGCAGGTTGAAGGCGATCAGCACCAGGCTCGCGCCGAGCAGAAAACGATCTGCGCCACCCCGCACCGCTGTTGCCTGCGGCGGCGGAAGGCTGCTGGCCTCGGCGTCGACAAGCAGTTCGTCGGCGGCGTCGAGTGCGTTGATATCGGTGGCGGACATGGTCATGACAGGATCATTCGGTCGAGGGCGGCAAGCACCGGCGCCATGAAGCGGCGCACCGCCGCATCCGCCCGGTCGGGATCGCCGGTTTCGATAGCGTCGACGATGGCGGCATGCGCCTGCATATCCGGTTCCGGAATATCCTTGCCGAGCGTCGCGGCGATGGTGTCGGCGATCGAGGCCGAGAAGAAATCGTAGATCTCGATCATCGCCCGGTTGCCGGAAGCGGCGATGACGGCTTTGTGGAAGGCGAGGTCGCGCGCGATGAAGGCCGCCTGATCGCCGCCATCGTAACTGCCGCGTTCGGCAAGCAGCTTGCGAAGCCCGGCAATGGTCGCCGGCGTCTTGCGCACTGCCGTCAGCCGGGCCGCTTCGACGTCGAGCGCCAGGCGCGCTTCGAACTGGTCGCGCAGGCTGGCGCGCCGCGCCATGGTCAGCGGCCGGCCGGCATCGCTGGTCGAGCGCACATAGGTTCCAGACCCCTGCCGTGTCTCGAGATACCCCTGGGAGACGAGAACCCGCACCGCCTCACGCACCGTGCCGCGGCTGACGGAAAGCATGGCCGACAGCGAGGCTTCGTTCGGCAATTTCTCGCCGACCGCCCAGCGTTTGCCGAGAATGTCGCCGCGGATCGCTTCGATCGCCTCATCCGCGAGATTGGTTTTGCTCAGCGCTCGCATCTCACTACTCATAAAGTCATCTGATGACTTTATGAGTAGTGAGATTTCGATCTTTCGTCAACGCCTGACATCAAGACAATAAAAAAGGGCCGCCTCGGCGACCCTTTCCATGAGTTTGGCCTCAAACTGGCCTGGACTGTCTATGCAGCCCCAGGAAGGCGGGGATTAGTGCGAGGGCTGCCTCGCTTTCATCACCTCTCCCATGCCCGTTACGAGGTCCGAAATCTCATTAGACATTGGATCACCTTCCTTTCGTTCTGTTGCTGATGGCTTAAAGTTAGGCTGATTCTTCTGAGATGCAAGCAGAAATGCACGTATGCGCTGTCTTTGCGGAACGCAGGTGTTCACGAGAGAACACAGCTGTTCGCCGAATTTGAAGATGTTTTGCGCTAGGAAATCGTCATCTTGCCCTTGCAAACCGGCGGCGCGTTAAGCTGTTATTAGCTGCGTCGTTCGACAATTTAGAGCACGCCCGCCGGTGCGGCGGCGGGTTCCGGAGCAAGAAAGCCATGTGTCGCTGGGCAGCCTATCGCGGAGACCCTCTCTATCTCGAGGAGCTGGTATCCTCGCCCGCTCATTCGCTGATCGAGCAGTCCCATTGCGCCACCCGCGCCAAGACCGCGACGAATGGCGATGGCTTCGGCATCGCCTGGTATGGCGACAGGCCCGAGCCTGGCCGCTACCGTGACATCCTGCCCGCCTGGTCGGATTGCAATCTGAAGAGCCTCGCGCGGCAGATCCGCTCGCCGCTCTTTCTCGCCCATGTCCGTGCTGCCACAGGCGGCGGCACGCGCCGCGACAACTGCCACCCCTTCACCCACGGCACCTGGTCCTTCATGCATAACGGCCAGATCGCAGGCTTCGAGCGCCTTCGCCGGCCGATGGAGGCGATGCTCGACGACGAGCTGTTCAACGCCCGCGGCGGCACGACCGATTCCGAGCTGATGTTCCTGCTGGCGCTGCAGTTCGGCCTGCGCGAGGCGCCGCTCGCCGCGATGGCTCACATGGTCGGTGTCGTCGAGGATCTGGCCGAAAGCGTCATCGGCTCGATCCTGCTGCGCTTTACCGCCGCCTTCTCAGACGGCAACACGCTCTATGCGATCCGTTATGCCACAGATCGCAAGGCGCCGACGCTCTATGCCTCGCCTGTCGGTGCGGGCTATTGCCTTGTGTCCGAGCCGCTGAACGACGATGGCGATGCCTGGGCGGAAATTCCGGATGGTAGCGCCGTCACCGTCGGCAAAGACGGCATCGACGTCGCCGACTTCCGGCCGGAGAAGCGGAGTGCCGCCAAGCCGCAGCGCGTCGCTATCCCTGCCTAAAACGCTCGGCGTCAGCTGAGCCGCTCGCGATCAGCTGAGCCGCTCGCGATCAGCGGAGCTGCTTGGCGATCAGCGCCGCGAGCCTTTCGGCAACCTCTTCCTTCGTCAGGTCAGGCCATTGCTCGACGCCGTCGCGGCGAATGAGTTTGACCCTGTTGCGGCTGCCGCCCATGATCCCGGTCGCAGGAGAGACGTCATTGGCGACGATCAGGTCGGCGCCTTTCCGCTCGAGTTTCGCCTTGGCATTGCTTTCCACGTCCTGCGTCTCGGCGGCAAAGCCGATCACCAGCTTCGGCCGCATCGTATGGTGGCCGACGGTTTTCAGGATGTCCGGATTCTCGGTCAGCGCCAGCGTCGGAATGGATTCGCCCGGATGTTTCTTCAGCTTCTGGTCGGCGGCCGAGGCGACGCGCCAGTCCGCCACCGCTGCGACCATCACTGCGATGTCGGCCGGCAGCTCCGCCAGCACGGCATCGCGCATTTCCTCCGCCCGCTCGACATGCACGACATTGACGCCGACCGGATCGGCGATCGTCACCGGCCCTGACACCAGTGTCACCTCGGCTCCGAGCTTGGCAAGGGCTGCGGCAATCGCATGGCCCTGCCGGCCGGAGGAGCGGTTGGCGATGTAGCGCACCGGATCGATCGGCTCATGGGTCGGTCCCGATGTGACGATCGCCTTGCGTCCCTTGAGCGGCTTTTCTCCGTCGTCGAGCAGGGTTTCGGCCGCCGCGACGATCTCCAGCGGTTCCGCCATCCGGCCGAGCCCGGCCTCCCGGCTTTCCGCCATCTCGCCGGCCATCGGCCCGACGAAGCGGATGCCGTCGGCTCTCAGCATCGCGGCATTGCGCCGGGTCGCCGGATGCGCCCACATGGCGGGGTTCATCGCCGGTGCGGCAAGCACCGGCCTGTTCGTCGCCAGCAGCACGGTCGAGGCGAGATCGTCGGCAAGCCCGTTCGCCATCTTCGCCATCAGATCGGCCGTAGCAGGCGCGATCAGCACGAGGTCGCAGTCGCGCGCCAGCCTGATATGGCCGACATCCTGCTCGTCCTGCCGCGAAAACAGATCGAGGAAGACGTGGTCCGCCGCCAGCGCACCGACGGCCAGCGGCGTGACGAATTCCTGCGCGCCCTTGGTCATCACAGGGCGCACGCTCGCGCCCCGCTCGCGCAGCCGGCGGATCAGTTCCAGGCTCTTATAACAGGCGATGCCGCCCGAGATGATGAGGAGGATGCGTTTGCCGCTGAGAGCCATGGCTTTTCTACCCGTCGCCTTATTGACCGGCCCTGACCCTAAGCCTTTGGCGCAGAACATGCAATCGCGGGAACGGCACGCATCGCCCGCCGTTGGCGGGTGCCGTCCCGTGCATGGCGTCGGCGCCATTTTCGTGGGTTCAGAGATTGCTCATCCCGCCGTCGATGATCAGTTCGCTGCCGACGATATAGGCGGCCTCATCGGAGGCGAGAAAGACGATCGTCTTGGCGACTTCGCCGGGGTTTCCGAAGCGGCCGACCGGGATCTGGGCTTGGATCTGCGCGGTCATCGCCTTGGAATCCGCTTCCGATGCGCCGAGCTTGCTGTAGAGCGGCGTGGCGATCGGCCCCGGGCTGACGGCGTTGACGCGGATGCCGCGGCCGATGAGTTCGCCCGACAGGGTCTTGGCAAGCGTCAGCAATGCACCCTTCGTCAGTGAATAGACGCTGGAGTTCGGCATGCCGATATGGGCGTTGATGGAGGTATTGAGCACGATCGCTGCCTGTTTCGAAAAGACAGGCAGTAGCGACTGGATCAGAAAAAACGGCCCCTTGACGTTGATATCAACCGACTTGTCGAAGGCGGTTTCACTCCACTGTTCCAGCGGCCCGAATTCGGCAACACCGGCATTGACGAAGAGGATATCGAGCGTGCCGAAAGCTTCTTTCACCGTGTCGGCGACGGCCTTCTGGCCGGCCGTATTGCCGGCATCGGCCTGGATGACGATCGCTTTGTCGCCGAGTTCGCCGCGAGCGGCTTCGACGCTTGTGGCACTGCTGCCGGTAACGACGACACGGGCGCCCTCGGCGATGAATTGGCGGGCGGTTTCGATGCCGATGCCGCTGGTGCCGCCGGTGATGAGGGCAGTCTTGTTCTGAAGACGTGACATGATGAAGCTCCTTCGATGGATATTGGGCCGCAACCCCGTTGTTGGTCAATGGGAGGAATCGCGCCTGGCTTTCGTCAGGTGCGGGTGATTGAGGCGCCGCCATCGACCAGGGAGGCCGTGCCGGTGACGAAGCTCGCATCGTCGGAGGCGAGGTAGAGAACCGAGCGGGCAAGCTCTTCGGGGGTTGCGACACGTTTCAGCGCATGCAGGGTGGTGACGAAGGCCTGCTTATCCGGCGTATCGTTCATGTCCCGATACATATCGGTATCGACGGCACCCGGCAGGACGGCATTGACGCGCACGCCTTGCTGCCCGAACTCGGCGGCGAGCGCCTGCGTCAGGCCGATCAAGCCGGCCTTGCTGGCGGCATAGGCGGCGACGCCGGGAAAGGCGAAGCTGTAGCCCACGAAAGTCGAGGTGAAGATCACCGAGCCGCTGCCATTCTTCACCATTGCGCCGATCTGGTGCTTGGCGGCGAGGAAGGAGGCGGTGAGATTGATCGCCAGCGCCTCGCTGAAGCCTGCTTCCGAGACAGCGGTGCTTGGACCGGCTTCGCCAAGCGTGCCGGCATTGTTGAAGGCGATGTCGAGTTTGCTGTAGTTCGCCACGGCGGCGGCGACCAGCGCCTTGTGATAATCTTCCGAGCGGACGTCGCCGGCAATGGCGATGGCGTCACCGCCCTCTGCCTTGATCTCCGCGACCAGGCTGTCGAGTTCGCGCCCGCGGCGGGCGCCGACGACGACCTTGGCGCCTTCTGCAGCGAAGAGCTTTGCCGTGGCGCGGCCGATGCCGGAGCTTGCGCCGGTAACGATTGCGACCTTGTTGTTCAAGCGGTTCATGGTTCCATCTCCTGCGTTTGAGGTGAGGCGGCCCTTGCCGTCCCTTCTGATGAAGGGAAGATGGCATTTTCCTTTCGTTCGGATTAGTCTCCAGATCGTGGAATTCGAATTCGGAAAAGCCGAACGATGATCAGGATCGAAGGTATTGCTGCTTTCGTCGCCGTGGTCGAGGCGGGCTCGGTCAGCGAGGCCGCCAGACGCCTGCGCCTATCCAAATCCGTGGTCAGCGAAAGGCTGGCGGAGCTGGAGAAATCGCTGGGCGGCCTGCTGCTGCACCGAACGACGCGCAAGCTTACTTTGACGGAGGACGGTGCGGTCTTCCTGGAGCGCGCCGCGCGCATCGTGTGCGAGATCGAGGAAGCCGCCGCCGATATGGCCGAGCGGCGCGGAACATTGTCCGGCCCGATCCGCATCGCCGCGCCGGTCACCTTCGGCCGCATGCATCTTGGCCCGGCGCTCTATCCCTTCCTTGCCGAACATCCCGAGATCGAACTGACCCTCGATATCGATGACCGGCGCGTCGATGCCGCCTCGGACGGCTATGATGCCATCATCCGCAACGGTCCGATCGCCGATAACAGGCTGGTCGCCTGGAAGCTCGCGCATAGCCGCCGTCTTCTCTGCGCCTCGCCGGATTATCTCGCCCGCGAGGGGATGCCGTCGTCGCTTGATGATCTCAACAGTCATCGTGGCATCTTCTATACCAATCGCGGCGTTGCCGACTGGCGCTTCCAGACGCCGGAGGGCGCGGTCGTCGTCCGCGCGAAACTGGCGCTTGGCATCAACAATGGCGACATGCTCCGCGACGCCGCCATTGCCGGTCTCGGCATCGCGCTGTTGCCCGCCTTCATCGCCGGCCCGGCCATTCGCGAGGGCCGGCTTGCCGAAATCGATGTCGGCCACAGGCCGGAGGCCGAATTCATCTATATGGCCCATCCCGAGGGTCGAAACCCCTCCGCCAAGCTGCGCGCTATCGCCGATCACCTGAAGAAGAGTTTCGGCGATCCGCCTTATTGGGATCCGGCAGGTTAATTCACGAACCGAGCAGGCTCATCAGGTTCTCGGTGACCGGCGAGCGGTGTGTTTTCAACATTGCCAGCGCCAGGCGCGCCACAGCCGGCGGCCCTTCGATCGGCCGGTAGGCCACACCTTCGAGCTTGATCTGCGAAATCGAGGCCGGCACGATCGAGACGCCGAGATCGGCCGCCACCAGATTGACGACCGAGGAAATTTGCGGCGCCTCCTGTGCCACGGTCAGCTCGAATCCTGCCTTGCGGCAGGCGAGCACGACGTCGTCGTAGAGGCTCAAGCCCACGAGCCGGGGAAAGAGGATGAAGGGTTCGTCCGCCAGTGCGGCAAGCGGCAGCTTGCTGTGCCGTGCCAAGGGATGGCTGGCGGGCAGGGCAATCACCATCGGCTCGTCCGGCAACCGCCGCAGCCGGATGCCGGCGGGATCGTCCAGGCTGGGACGCATGAAGGTGGCGTCCAGCTCACCACGTTCCAGCTTCTGCATCAGCGCCAGCGTGTTCATTTCCGTCAACGACAGCTGCACCTCTGGCCAGCGCGCACGAAACCGGCGGATCGTCGTGCTGACCACGGGGTTGAAGGCGGAGGATGCGGTGAAGCCGAGCGACAGACGGCCGGTCTCGCCACGATTGGCGCTTTGCGCCGCAAGCTTCGCTTTTTCCGCAGCCGCCACCGCGGCTTTTGCCTCGCCGAGGAAGGCCGCGCCCGCCGCCGTCAATTCGGCCCCATGCGGCACGCGGTGAAACAGCGCCGCGCCCACTTCCCTTTCCAGGTCGCGGATCTGCTGGCTGAGCGGCGGCTGCCCGATGCCGAGCTTGGCGGCGGCACGGGTGAAATTGCCTTCTTCCGCCACCGCCAGGAAATATCTCAGGTGCCGCAACTCCACCGCCATCTCCAAAACCTATCGAAATCGCCAGTGTCATATATTGGACAAATGGAGCGGCGTTGACTAGATCGGAGGTCGGAAGGATGAACATATGCCGACGTCAGCGCATGCCGCGAAGACCGCCGAGACAACCGCGATCCCAGGGCAAAAACACTACCTGATCCGTGGCACCGGCGCCTATCGCCGCGCCAGCCTGGCGCTCTTCCTTTCCGGCTTCTCCACCTTCTCGCTGCTCTATTGCGTCCAGCCGCTGCTGCCGATCTTCTCGCAGCAATTCTCCGTCAGTCCGGCCGAAAGCTCGCTATCGCTGTCGTTCTCCACCGGTTTCCTGGCGGTTGCCATCGTCTGTGCCGCCGCGGTTTCGGAAGGTCTTGGCCGCCGCAGCCTGATGTCGATATCGCTGGTCGGGGCGGCATTGCTGACCATTGCCACGGCCTTTGCCCCGAACTGGCATCTGCTGCTCGTCATCCGCGCCCTGCAGGGCCTCGTTCTCGGCGGCGTGCCGGCCGTCGCCATGGCCTATCTCGCCGAGGAAATCGATCCGCGCGGCCTTGGCGCTACCATGGGCCTCTATGTCGGCGGCACGGCCTTCGGCGGCATGTCCGGCCGGGTGCTGACGGGCATCTTCGCCGAATATTTCACTTGGCGTCCGGCGCTTTTTCTCATCGGCGCCATCGGCCTTGCCGCCGCGATCGGCTTCATCGCCCTCTTGCCGCCGTCACGCAATTTCGTCCGCCGGCCGGGCTTCGATCCGAGCTTTCATGCAAAAGCCTGGCTCGGCCATCTCAGCAATCCGGCGTTGCCCTTCATCTTCGCCATCGCCTTCCTGGCGATGGGCTCCTTCGTGACGATCTATAATTATGCCGGCTTCCGCCTCGTCGCGCCGCCCTACGGCCTCAACCAGACCGAACTCGGCCTGATCTTCACCGTCTATCTCTTCGGCATCGGCGCTTCCTCGATCGGCGGCCTGCTCGGAGACAGGATCGGCCATTTTTCCGTGCTTCTCTTCGGTCTGGCACTCACCGCCGCCGGCAGCGCGCTGACGCTCGCGGCCTCGCTCCCGGTCATCATTCTCGGTATAACAGTGCTCACGACCGGCTTCTTCATGAGCCATTCCATCGCCAGCGGCCTTGTCGGCAGGCTGGCGCATGGCACCAAGGGCCACGCTTCTTCGCTCTATATGCTCGCCTATTATGTCGGCTCCAGCCTGATGGGTTCGGTGGGCGGCTGGTTCTTCGCGGTTGAAGGCTGGGCCGCCGTGGTTATCTTCACGCTTGCTATGCTGGGGCTGGCCTTTGTTTCCGCCTGTCTTGCGCAGCACCTCGCGAGGAGAAAAGCATGATCCGCATCGACCGTCTCGACCATCTCGTGCTGACCGTCGCCGATATCGGGACCACCTGCGATTTCTATTCCCGCATCCTCGGCATGTCGGTCGAAACCTTTGCCGAAGGCCGCAAGGCGCTGAAATTCGGCCGCCAGAAGATCAACCTGCACCAGGCCGGCCGCGAATTCGATCCCAAGGCGGGCCATCCCACCCCCGGCTCCGGCGACCTCTGCTTCATCGCCGAGACACCGCTTGCCTATGTCATTGCCCATCTGCAGGCCTCAGGCATCGCGATCGAAGAAGGCCCGGTCGAGCGCACCGGCGCGACCGGACGTCTGCGCTCGGTCTATTTCAGAGACCCCGACGGCAACCTCCTCGAAGTCTCCAATCTGATTGCCTGACACGCTACCCGGACGACTTGATCGAAGCTAATCTTCCCAATTCTCGGTTTGTAAATCACCCACGCGCTCGAACTCACGCAGATTGCGGGTGATCAGGATGAGGCCGCGTGCGGCGGCCTGTCCGGCAATCAGGACGTCATAGGGTCCGATCGGCGTTCCCAATGCCTGCAGCACCGCGCGGATTTCCCCCGCCTTGCGCGCGTCGTTCCGGTCGAATTCCAGGATATTGAATTGCAACGCATCGATCCGCACCAGATTCTCATCGGTACGGAGGCTTTTGTAAGCACCGTAGAAGAGTTCATGCGCAACGATTGCCGGTATGGCGAAATCTTGCGGTCTGTGTTTGCGCAGTTCGGCGACGAGGCGCTCATTACCCTTCATCAAGGCAATGACGGCATTCGCATCGAGCAGGTATTTCATTTGAAGAAGTCGAGTTCGGGTCTCTCCTGCCCGGCAGGTTTCTCTTCCGCCGCTGTCGCAAAGTCCTGATCAACCGGACCGGCCACGTCGGCAAGCCAGTCCCAATCATCGGAAATCGGCTCGAGAATGATCGCACGGCCCTGCCGTCGAATGGTGACGCTATCGCCATCAAAGCGGAATTCCTTGGGCAGTCGGACGGCCTGGGAACGCCCCGACCAGAAGATCTTTGCTGTTTCCATGTCATCGTCCTCGGCAGGATATGACAATGATATATAGCAGATCGTGGTCCATTTCAACCAAGCCGGATATAGGGCACGTCCTTCTTCGCCACCTCATCCAGCGCCTCCTCGTAACCGGCATCGGCATAACGCATGACCCCGAGTGCGGTATCGTTGGTCAGCGCATGGTCGAGCCGTTCATCGGCGGCATCCGTGCCGTCGGCGACGACGGTGACGCCGCAGCTCGTCATGTAGCCGGCATAGCCGCCGCCGCCGGAATGGACGACGACGAGATCGGCCATCGACGAACAGAGCATCATCGCATCGATCAGCGGCCAGTCGGCAATCGCGTCGGAGCCGTCCTTCATCCGCTCGGTCATGATATTCGGATGCGCCATGGCGCCGGCATCGAGATGGTCGCGGGAGAAGGCGACCGGGCCTTTGAGTGTGCCGTCTGCGACCAGCGCGTTGACACGTCGTGCCAGTGCGGTGCGTTCGCCATGGCCGAGCCAGGCGATGCGGGCCGGAAGCCCCTCGAAGGGCACGTGTTCGCGCGCCAGCCGGATCCAGTTGGTGATGATCTTGTTGTCGGGAAACATTTCCAGCAGCAGGTCGTCAATGCGGGCGATGTCGCTTTCCTCGCCCGACAGCGCCATCCAGCGGAACGGGCCGATCGCCCGGGCAAACAGCGGCCTGAGATAGGCTTCGGTGAAAATCGGAATGTCGAAGGCATTGGCGACGCCGCCCTCTTTGGCCTGCGTGCGGATCAGGTTGCCGTTGTCGAAGACTTCCGAGCCACGCTTCTGAAACTCCAGCATCGCCGTCACATGGTCGACGATCGAGGCGCGGCTTGCCGCCATCAACTGCCCCTGGCCGTCGTCGCGCAGGCCCTTGACCTGGTCGAGGTTCATGCCCTTCGGCACGTAACCATAGACGAGGTCATGCGCCGAGGTCTGGTCGGTGACGATATCAGGCACGATGCCGCGCCGGGCGATCTCGGGATAGACCTCCGCCGCATTGCCGACGAGGCCGACGGACAGCGCCCGCTTGTCCTTCACCGCTGCATCGATCATCTGAAGGGCGGTGTCGAGATCGGGGGCGATTTCCTGGAGATAACCGATCTGCTGGCGCTTGCGGGCACGCTCCGGATCGATGTCGACGCAGAGGATCGCAGCGCCTGCCATGCGGCCGGCGAGCGGCTGCGCTCCGCCCATGCCGCCGAGGCCGGCCGTCAGCACGAACCGGCGGAGGAGATCGCCGCCGAAGCGCCGCTCGGCGATGCGCATGAAGATCTCGTAGGTACCCTGGATGACGCCCTGGCTGCCGATATATTGCCAGGCGCCGGCCGTCAGCCCGCCCCAGCAGATCAGTCCCTTGCGCTGCAACTCGTAGAACACTTCGGCCTTTGCCCATTGCCCGACGATATTGCAGTTCGCCATGATGACGAGCGGCGCCTTGGCATGGGTGCGCACCAGACCGATCGGCTTACCGGACTGGATGAGCAGCGTCTGGTCCTCTTCCATCTCGGTCAGCGCCTTGACGATGCCTTTGTGCGCCGCCCAGTTGCGGGCCGCCTTGCCAAGCGCGGCATAGACGATCAGATTGTCGGGATCCTCGCCGACGGAGAGCACGTTTTCGAGCAGCCGCAGCAGTGCCTCCTGCCGCCAGCCTTTGGCCCGCAGTTCCGGCCCGCCGGGAATCGGAAATTTCGGATGACGTGGATTGGCCTTCGGCATCGTGGGTTCCTCGTTTTGCTCTCTGTTTTTTCGTTTTCCCCTTCTCCCCAGCGGGGAGAAGGTGGCCCGAAGGGTCGGATGAGGGGGCCGCACGGCACACCATTCATTGCCCTTCGCTTGCGCTCAGCGCATTCGCGGCCTTGCCGCTCACCCCCTCATCTGTCCTTCGGACATCTTCTCCCCGCTGGGGAGAAGGGGGAATAGCTAGTTGGTCACTTGCTCGGCAGCGATCCCACATAGGCGAGCGCCGCATCGAGCAAACGCCGTCTCAGCACATCGTCGCCGTAAACCTCGGCACCGCCTCGCACCCAGCCATGCATCACCCGCTCGCCCGACAGCATCTGGATCACATCAGGCAGCGCCAGCGCCCAGCCGTCATTACCCTTGCCGAGACGGATCAGCATGCCGTCATGGCGTGCGCAGCAGAGAAGATTGCCGTTCAGCAGGAAGGCCCAGCCGCCGAACATGGATTTTTCGGCAAGGCCCGGCCGATCGCCGAGTTCCTCACGCATCAGTTCTTCGAGACCGGAATCGCGCGTCATGGCTCAAGCCCTCGTCGCCAGTGCATAACGTGCGATCTCGATCCCCATCGCCTTTTCGACGACGGGATAGACGCTTGGGTCGAGCACGCTTGCCGAGAGCGGAATGATGTCCATCGGCACATGCAGGATGAAGACATGCATGCCGCCCTGAAGCTGGCCGACGCTGAGCGGCTCGCCCTCGGGTGACAGCGTGGTGATGACGGCGGGGAAGGTGGCAAGCCGCCTGCCATCGGCATCGTCCACCGCCATATATTCGTTCATCACATGCAGCGTCACCGATTTCTCGCCGGCGCCGACGCTGATCGTGCCGATGTCGAAGGCTTCCTTGGTGTAGACGACGTCCTTGCGGGTGATGATTCCTTCGGCAAGGATATGTCCGCCCGTTGTCTTGCAGATCGCATCGATGACGGCTGATCCGCCTTTCTTCTCCGCCGCGATGATTGCCTCGCCGAGTGCAAGCGCCATCGAGATGCCGCCGAGTGCGGCATGGGTGCGGACATAGGAGGCCCGGAGCGGATTGCGGCAGCTGGCGATGAAGCCGCCGGATTGATCGGCGGCGGCGCGCAGCACCGGCGAGATCTTCGCCGTCGCGCCCTTCACCACCAGTTCGATATAACGATTCTCCGCCCGGTTGCCGCCGACGGCGGTCTGGATCATCGGCTCGGGCGAACCGGCCATGCCGATCGAGCCCATGTCGCCCGTCGGATGCGCGCGGATATCGCCGACCGCATCGACCACCTTGGTGCCGAGGATTGCCGATGGCAGCCAGCCGTTCAGCGTCGAGGACTTTCCGTTCTGGCCGATGATCAGCCCGGACAGTTTCTCGCCCAGCGCCTCCTGCAGCAACTGCACCGCCTTCACGTAGTCGATGCCCTGCATTTCCCAGGGGGTGGTGGAGGCCGGCGCGCCGATCGCGGCTGCCGTCGCGATCCAATCCTCATCCTTCAGCTCGTCGATCGAGACCAGCTCCGGCTTGCCTATATTGACGGCCGCGTAACCAAGCATCCGTCCGTGATCGGCCCAGCCGCCGCCGCCGGCGGCGTAGACGGAGCCGCCCTTGACTGCGGCTTCGACATCCTTCTCAACCAGTATGCGTCCCATCCGCCCTCTCCTGATTCAAGCTCTTGTCCATCTCGCGCACCGCTTCGAACAGCACGGCGGCGCCGAGCGCGATATCGTCATTCTCGGCCCATTCGTCGGTCGAATGGCTGCGGCCATCGCGGCAGGCCACGAAGATCATCGCCGCCGGCGCCACCTTGGCGATCCAGGCCGTATCGTGTCCCGCGCCGGAGGCCATGCGCCGATGTCTCGCGCCGACACGGTCGCAGGCCGCCTCCAAGGTCGACAGCAGCCCGGCATCGCCGGGTGTCGGCAGATTGTCGGAAACCCGGTTCGGCGCCTTGATCGTCACGCTGTTGGCCGTCGCCAGCTTTTCGACATGGCCGTCGAGCCAGCGGCAGAAAGCCTCCATGTCGGCGCGGATCTCAGCGCGCCCGTCGATCAGCAGCACCACCTTCGACGGCACGACATTGGCGGCATTCGGCTCGATGCGGAATTCGCCGACCGTCGCTGCAAAATGCCCCGGCGTTTTGGCAAGCTCGGCGGCGGCATTGCGAATGTCGAGCACCAGCTGTGACGCCGCCACCAGCGCATCCGCCCGCCGGTCCATCGGCGTCGTGCCGGCGTGGTCGGCCCGCCCTTCGACGGTGATCTCGATCCGGGTGATGCCTGATATCGCGGTGACGATGCCGATATCCTGCTTTTCGGCTTCGAGCACCGGGCCTTGTTCGATATGGAGCTCGAGAAAGCCTGCTATATCGGGCCTGTTCTGCTGCATCAGCACATCCGGTCTGCCGCCGACCTCGGCGATGCCCTCGGCCAGGTCGCGGCCGTCGCTGGCGCGCGAAAGCCAGGCCTCGGGCAACTGGCCGGTCATGCCGCGGCTGCCGATGCAGGACACACCGAAGATGCTCACTTCCTCGGCCAGGAAATCGACGATCTCGAGATCGTGGTCGAGCTCGATGTTCTGATGACCAAGCGCGCGCGCCACCTCCAGCGCCGAGATCACCCCGGCAATGCCGTCGAAGCGGCCGCCGTCCGGCACCGTGTCGGAATGCGAGCCGACCATGATCGTGCCGAGCCACGGCTTCCGCCCCGTGCGTCGGCCGATCAGATTGCCGGCGGCATCGATCCGCGTTTCCAGCCCCGCCGCCTTCATCCGCGCTTCGAGATAGGCCCGGCCCTCGAGGAAGAGCGGCGAGAAGGCGCGCCGCGTCCAGGGACGCCCCGGCTCGGTGATTGCGGCCAGCGCCTCGATATCCCCGGCGATCCGGCCGGCATTGACGGGAAGATTGCGGCTCATGCGGCGGCCCCTGCGATGACCTGGCGCGGCAGCGGCCGCACGAAACGGCCGGTGCCGGGCACGGCCAGCACCTTGCCGCCCTCGGCGATCTTTTCGCCGCGGAGATAGGTGGCCGAGACGGTCCAGGGCAGGCGAATACCGTTATAAGGGCTCCAGCCGACGACATTGTTGCCGCTCGCCGCGGCATCATAGACGCTGTCGCGCGGCTCCAGCACGGTGATATCGGCGTCTTTGCCGGGGGTCAGCGCGCCTTTGATATGGTCGAGCCGGAAATGCTTCGCCGGATTCTCCGCCATCAGCCGGGCCGCCCATGTCAAGGGGATGCCGCGTTCGATGGCTCCCTTCACGAAAAGCGGCACCATCACCTCGAGGCCGGGAACGCCGGAGGCGTTGGCGAGCATGTCGGGATTGGTCTTGCGGTTTTCCGACCAGCTGACGTGATCGGTCGAGACCAGCCAGACATCGCCCTCGGCCACCTTCCGCCAGAGCCTCTCCACCTCGGCGCGCGGCCGGATGGGCGGATTGATCTTCGCCTTGCCGCCCAGGCGCTTCACGTCGTTTTCCTCGTCGAGGGTCAGGTAATGGATGCAGCATTCCACAGTTGCCGCAAAGCCGTCGCGGCGATAGGCGCGGGCGATATCGTAACCGCGTCCGAGCGAGCAGTGCACCACATGCGCCGGGCAGCCTGTGTTGGCGCCCGTCTCGAAGATCGTATGCATCGCCAGGAGCTCGGTAATCGCAGGCCGCGACAGGCCATGCGCCCGCCAGTCGGTGATGCCGCTCGCCTTCACCTGCTCCATATAGGTGCGCACCGCCTCGTCGTCTTCATTGTGCACGCCCGCCGTCAGCCCCGTCGGCGCGATCGCCGCAAAGCAGGCGTCGAGCAGGGCCGGCGGAATGCGGGGAAAGCGTTTGGGGTCGGTGCCGAAGGTCGAGAATTTGAAGGCCGCCACACCGGCCTCGACCATCTCGCGGATCCGCGCCGGGCCTTCATCCGGATCGATGGTGCCGTAGAGGGCGAAATCGACGCGCGCCTGTCGCTCCGCATGATCGATCTTCCGCTGCACCGCCACTGCCGAGCAGACGAGATTGCCCTCGTCGTAGGGCATGTCGACGATTGTTGTGACGCCGCCGGCCGCCGCCGAGCGCGTCGACCAGATGAAATCCTCCTGGTCCTTCTGCGAGAGCGAATGCACCTGCGCGTCGATCGCGCCGGGCAGGATCAGCGCTTTGCCGAGCAGATGCCGTTCGCGCGCCGCCGGCGGCACGCCGAGGCCGACTTCGGCGATTTTGCCGTCGCGCACGGCGACATAACCCTGTTCGAGAATGCGGTCCGGCAGCACCACTGTGCCCTGCAGAACGAGATCGAAATCCATGCCGCTTCTCCCTAAGCTCAATCAGACTGTTGCCGGCTCCTGGCTGGACAGCCGCTCCTCGATACGCTGCAGCGAGCCGAGGGCGAAGAAATCGTCGAAGGAGGCGATCGGCACCTGTTCGGTCAGCTTCGAGAGGAAGTCGTCCGAGCCGAGTTCTTCCTCGATCGCCTCAACTTCGGCCGAAAGCGGCCGGTCGACAGTATAGAAATCGGCATGTTTGCGCACGACCTCGTAGAGCATGGCGGCAACACCCTTCGGCTCGTCGCCGAGAATGTCGATCGCCTGGGCCGACAGCAGCGCCTCGAGCGCTGCGAGGCGTTTCAGCGCCCGCATCTGTCGGTCGAAGCGTTCGATGACGAGCGGCAGGAAGGCCGCCTCGTCCTCAAGGCCCGCCGCAACGACCAGCGACTGGGCCGAGACGGGATTGGACATCGACAGCACGCGCGAGAAGATCTCGCCGGCCAGCTTGATGATCGGTCCGAAACCGGTGGCGATCCGCCCCGGCGGCACGAGATTGACCGGCAGGTCGCGCCGCTGGCCGTTGCCGAGAATGACGCAGCGGTTGAAGGCATTGCGCGCCGCATGCGCCATGCAGAGCGCTGCCGATTCGAGCAGGATCGTCACGTCGAGCGGCAGCGAGCCGCCCGATGTCATCACCCGGCCTTCGACGACGACCGGATTGTCGTCCGAACGCCCGGTGGCGGCAAGGATCTTGTGGCCTGTTGAAAGCAGGTTTTCGATGACAGCGCCGAACACCTGGGCGATCATGCGCAGGCTGAGCGGATCCTGCACATGCGTGGCCACCGGCCAGTTCCACTCGTCGGAGGCATTGCAGAGCCAGGCGCCGATCAGCGCCTCGCGCGCCGTGCCGACATGGCGGACCGCCTTCCAGGGATCGCGGGAAGCGCCGAGCGCGCCTGATGCCATCATCGCCGTCGCCAAGAGGATGCGGATCGAGGCCGCGGCATTGCGCGTCGTTTCCGCCGCCGCCGCAAAACTCACCGCATTGATGCTGAGCGAGGCGAGGCTGTCGCGCGGCGCCATCCGCACCGGGTGCAGACCGGCGGCCCGGAAAGCCTCTGCCGCCTGCATCCGGTTGCCGCGATAGACCGCTTCGCCGACGCCGGTCAGCACCGCGCCGATCTGTCCCATCAGCCCGATATCCGCACAGCCGATCGAGCCGGTGCGGCGCACGACCGGGATCAGGTCGGCCTCGAGCATGGTGATATAGGCCTGGATCAGCTCCGGCGTGCAGCCGACCTGGCCGGTCAGCGCCGTATTGACGCGGATCGCCATGGCATTGCGCACGACATTGCAGGAAAACGGCGTGCCGGTGCCGAAGTGATGGGCGCGCACCAGGCCGAGGTTGAAAGTGTCGAGTTCGTCGGCCGACCACTCCACGTCCTTCATGGCGCCGACGCCTGTCGTCGAGCCGTAGACCGGCATGCCGGAGGCAATCGCATCCTCGACGACCTCGCGGGCGATTGCGATGCGGGCCATGCCGGTCGCCGAAGCCGAAATCGTCACCGTGCCCGCACCGATCGCTGCCATCTCGGCAAAACCGAGCGGTCGTCCGGAAAGTTCGATGCCAGGGCGGTCCTGCTTCATGTGCCTATCTCCTGGAACAGGATGATTTTAAACCGGATCGGCCAAAATCTGAATCCTTGTTCTGAATGCGAGACTAAGCGAGCCCTCCGTCACATGGGATATCCCAAATGCCGAACACAGCATGTTTTTGGCCGGCGCTCAGCTCAGCATCCAGGCAATATAGAGAAGCGTCACGGCGATGACCCACAGCGCGATCCTGCCCGAGCGATTGTGCCGTGCCTCGGACTTGCCGATCGCATCCGCCGTCTCAGCGTCGAAGCGCAGCCCGTGTTCGCTCATATGCAGAAGCTGGTGATGGAATTTTTCGGTCTTTGCGGCGATTTCCGGCACGGCTTCGGCGAGCTTGACCGCCGCCTTCAGCCCGTCCTTGAGATCGGTGGCGATCCGCTTCGGCCCGAGATTGGTGCGGATCCAGTCGCCGACGACAGGCTCGGAGGCCTTCCACATGTTGAAGCGCGGGTTGAGCATGCGCGACACGCCCTCGACCACGACCATGGTCTTCTGCAGCATCACCAGTTCCGGCCGCGTCGCCATGTCGAAGAGTTCGGTCACTTCGAACAGCAGCGTCAGCAGCTTGCCCATCGAAATCGTCTCGGCCGGCTGTCCATGGATCGGCTCGCCGATCGCCCGGATCGCCTGGGCGAAGCTCTCGACATTGTGGTGGCCGGGCACATAACCGGCCTCGAAATGCACCTCGGCGACGCGGATATAGTCGCGGGTGATGAAGCCGTAGAGGATCTCGGCAAGGAACCGCCGCTCCTTCTTGCCGAGCCGCCCGACGATGCCCATGTCGACGGCGACGATCATGCCGCCGGCATCGACGAAGAGGTTGCCCGGATGCATGTCGGCATGGAAGAAGCCGTCGCGCAGCGTGTGGCGCAGGAACGACTGGATCAGCGTATCGGCAAGCAGGTTGAGATCGTGGCCGGCAGCCCGCAGGCCTTCGACATCGGACATTCTCGTGCCGTCGATCCACTCCATGGTGATGACGTCGCGGCCGGTGCGTTCCCAGTCGACTTTCGGCACGCGGAAACCGGGATCTCTCTCGGTATTTTCGGCGATCTCGGAAAGCGCTGCCGCCTCCAGGCGAAGATCCATCTCCACCTTGGTCGTCTGCTCCAGCGTCTTCGTCACCTCGACCGGCCGCAGCCGCCGGCTCGAGGCTAAGAAACGCTCCTGCATATGGGCGACGAGATACATCGCCTCGATATCGTGGGCAAAACGCTGGCGCACGCCGGGCCGCACGATCTTGACGGCGACCTTCTTGCGGCCTGCCGATGTCTCGACTTCAGCCGGATGCACCTGGGCGATCGAGGCGGCGGCGATCGGATCGCCGAAGCTCGCATAGAGCTCGCCGATCGGCCGTCCGAGCGAGCCTTCGATATTGGCCTTGGCGGCCGCCGCGGGAAAGAAGGCCATCCGGTCCTGAAGCTGCGACAGGTCGTTGGCGAATTCGACGCCGACGACGTCAGGCCGCGTCGCCAGGAACTGCCCGATCTTCACATAGGACGGACCGAGCCGCTCGACGGCCTGCGCCAATCGGTCGCTGCGCTTCTGATGCCGCGCCTTGCTTCGCTCGAAAATCGTGACGAAGGATTTGGCAAGCGCGATCGGCGGCGGCAGGCCTTCGGACGGAAGCGCCGACACGACGCCCTCACGCACGAGCACCCAGCCGACGCGCCAGAGGCGGAAATAGGCTCCGAAAGTGCTCATGCAGGTTTGCCTGCTTGCGAAGGCGCGGCCAATCTCTCCACCCTCATCCCTCAGAGCTTCCAGCCGGAATGGAGGGCGGCAATGCCGCCGGTGTAATTGGTGTAGGTGACGCGCGAAAAGCCGGCCTGGCGGATCATCGCCGCGAAATTCTCCTGGTTCGGGAACTTGCGGATCGATTCCACCAGATATTGGTAGGGTTCGGCATCGCCGGTGATCGCCTTGCCGAATTGCGGAATGGCATTGAACGACCAGGCGTCGTAGATTTTGTCGAGAAGCGGCATGTCGACTTCGGAAAATTCCAGCACCAGCAGCCGTCCGCCGCGCTTCAACACGCGATAGGCTTCCGACAGCGCGACATCGATCCGCGGTACGTTGCGGATGCCGAAGGCGATCGTATAGGCGTCGAAGCTGCCGGCCTCGAAGGGCAGTTCCTCGGCATTTGCCTCGACGAAAGTAAGATTGTCGGACAGCTTCTTCTTCTCAGCCCGCTCGGCGCCGACGCCGAGCATCGAGCCGTTGATGTCGAGCACGGTTGCATGCGCCTGCCGGCCCGAGGCCTCGACGATGCGGAAGGCGATATCGCCCGTGCCGCCGGCAACGTCGAGCACCTTGTAACCCCGCTCCTTGCGCGGGTTGAGCGCCGAAATCATCGCGTCTTTCCAGGCGCGGTGCATGCCCATCGACATGACGTCGTTCATGATGTCGTAGCGCTTGGCGACCTTGTGGAACACCTGGTTGACAAGGCCCTGCTTCTCGCCGTCAGACACCTCACGAAAGCCGTAGGAGGTCTCCATGCCGCCTTCGGCGGAGGTGCGGCTTTCTGACATCAGACTGCTCCATTCCTTAAGATTCGGGCGCGGCGGCCATAGCGAAAGACTGCGCGCGACGTTATCACTGGGCCGCGCTGTCGGCGGCACTCTGGCGCTATAGCGCACATCGTCGTCGGTTGAAACACGTTAGATATAGATGGGTTAAGATGCCGGAATTGCCAGAAGTCGAAACGGTGAAACGCGGCCTGGCGCCGGCGATGGAGGGGGCTCGCGTCACCCGGCTGGAGCTGCGCCGCGGCGATCTGCGCTTTCCCTTTCCCGATGCGTTCGCCGACAGGGTTTCCGGCCGCACCATTATCAGCCTCGGCCGCCGCGCCAAATATCTGCTGGTCGATCTCGACGACGGCAACACGCTGATATCCCATCTCGGCATGTCCGGCTCCTTCCGCATCGAGGAGGGGGTTGCCTCCACAGCACTGGGCGAATTCCACCATGCCCGCGCCAAGGATGAGAAGCACGATCACGTCGTCTTTCATCTCGAAGGTTCGGGCGGCCCGCGCCGCGTCGTCTACAACGATCCGCGCCGGTTCGGCTTCATGGATATGGTCGGGCGGGCCGATCTCGCCGCCCATCCCTTCTTCCGCGATCTCGGCCCGGAACCGACAGGAAACGAGCTTGGCGCCGCCTATCTCGCCGAACGGTTCCGCGACAAGGCGCAGCCGCTGAAGAGCGCGCTGCTCGACCAGAAGAATATTGCCGGCCTCGGAAATATCTACGTCTGCGAGGCGCTGTGGCGCTCGCATCTGTCGCCGCTCCGCGCCGCCGGCACGCTGGTGACGGCGGCCGGCCGGCCGACGGCGCAGCTCGACCTGCTCGTCGCCGCGATCCGCGACGTTATCGCCGATGCGATTGCCGCCGGCGGATCGTCGCTGCGTGACCATATCCAGACCGACGGATCGCTCGGCTATTTCCAGCATTCCTTCTCCGTCTATGATCGCGAAGGTCAGGCTTGCCGCACGCCCGGCTGCGGCGGTACGGTCGCCCGTATCGTCCAGGCGGGCCGCTCCACCTTCTATTGCGCCACCTGCCAGAAATAAGAGTGAGAAACCGGGAGAACAGCATGGCCTATGAGACCCTGATCGTCGAAACCCGAGGCAATGTCGGCCTCGTCACGCTGAACCGCCCGCAGGCGCTGAACGCGCTGAATTCCACGGTGCTGAAGGAATTGAAGCAAGCCTATGCCGCCTTCCACGCCGACGAGACGGTCGGCGCGATCGTGCTCACCGGTTCCGAGCGCGCCTTTGCCGCCGGCGCCGATATCAAGGAGATGCAGGCGCTGCAATTTGCCGATATCTATAAGAGTGATTTCATCAGCGGCTGGGATGATGTCGCGAAGGCACGCAAGCCTGTTATCGCTGCCGTCAGCGGTTTTGCGCTCGGCGGCGGCTGCGAGCTTGCCATGATGTGCGATTTCATCATCGCCTCGGAAACGGCGAAGTTCGGCCAGCCGGAAATCACCCTGGGCGTCATTCCCGGCATGGGCGGCTCGCAGCGGCTGACGCGCGCCGTCGGCAAGGCGAAGGCGATGGATCTGATCCTGACCGGCCGGATGATGGATGCGACTGAGGCCGAACGATCGGGACTCGTTTCGCGTGTGGTGGCGCCCGAGCGTCTGCTCGACGAGGCTTTTGCCGCAGCCGAAAAGATCGCCTCGCTGTCGCGTCCCTCGGTGCTGATGGCCAAGGAGGTGGTCAACCGCGCATTCGAGACGACGCTGGAGGAGGGCTTGCGTTTCGAGCGCCGGCTGTTTCACAGTCTCTTTGCCACCGACGACCAGAAAGAAGGCATGGCGGCCTTCGTCGAGAAGCGCAAACCGGCTTTTACGCACCGTTGAAGGCTTTTCGGCGGTTCCCGCGGCAAAGCTTGAAAATCCGCGTTGACGTGGGCCGGCTTTAGAGTTATATGCCCGCCCACGGTTCGGAAAGCCGGTTTGGTTTTCCGCGATTGCTCCCGCATTGCTGGATTTTGTGGCCGCAGGGCCCGCGGTAATGGCGGAGTTTGTTCGAATTCTTGAGAGAGGCATCCATGGCCAATACAACTTCGGCGAAAAAAGCGACCCGCAAGATCGCCCGCCGTACCGACGTCAATAAGGCTCGTCGCTCGCGCGTTCGTACTTTCGTTCGCCAGGTCGAAGAGGCCATCGCATCCGGTGATGCCGCCAAGGCGAAGGAAGCTTTCCTGGCTGCTCAGCCCGAGCTTGCCCGCGCCGCCAGCAAGGGCGTGTTGCACGCCAACACGGCATCGCGCAAGGTCTCGCGCCTGGCCGCTCGTGTAAAGGCTCTTTCGGTCACCGCGACCGCGTAATCTTCCATTAACGACCTCCTCGTTATGATTAGCCCGGTAATTTTACCGGGCTTTTTCGATTCCGCCGATCAGCCCCTGTATGGTTAATCTCACGACTGTTTCGTGTCAGCGCCATGACAGGAAAAAGCGTTTAAAAACAAAGACTTGCGCAAGGATGCTTCTGCATTGCGCGACTCTGCCCCACGCTTCCGTGACCAGGGGGGAGTCAAGAAGATTTTTATTTTTTTTCTTTCCATGCGTGTCAAAATAGCCCGAACGGGGAATCTCCTTGATTCAAAAGCGATTCTTTTTTGACGCTGGTGTGACGCCCGAAAAGGGCAGGCGGAGTCAATGCCCGCTTCTTAATTTTGCGTAAAATTCATCGTTGATATTGCCTTTTGATCCTGCCTAAATGGCTTCCAACAAAGGGCGCGGACATCACCTGCAGAGGCTCGGTCTTAACTGCCATGTCGGCAGGGCGATAAGTTTGTGCCATTTGTTACGGAGCCGTGCGCTTCCGTTTTTTCAAGCACTCGACGGATTTGGGCCGTAACGTGGCTGTTACGGGCAGGGATGTTTTGTGCCTTCAGCGGCCACACGTTTAAGGCGAGGCCGCCGGAGAAGGTTAAAGTGATATTGCGTTCGGGCTGGTCGGCCGAAAACGAGGATCGACCGCCAGCCTGGCACGGAACGCCGATGAAGGTGCCGCATGAATGCGGTCCCTGCAACGGAATTTCGTGCCGGTCCCTTCGGGGGCAGTGTTTGAGTGAACCGGCAGGTGAGCGGCTCATGAGGATCCGTCAGCCCGCCAAAGCGGGGAATATATCGGGCGGCCGTTTTAGCGGAGGCCGGCCGGTGGAATTGAAAGGCGGCATTATGCAGATGAATACGATGACGACGGGCGGGCTCGACAATGGGGATGTGGCACCGCAGGCGTTTGGCGCCATTCGCCTCGAAGTGGGAGAAGCAAAGGCGGAAATGAAGCACGGCATCTTGTTTGAGCGTGTCAGCGCGCGCTTGAAGGCCCAGGTCGGTCCTGACGTCTATGCCAGCTGGTTCGCCAGGCTGAAGCTGCATTCGGTCTCGAAGAGCGTGGTTCGCCTTTCGGTTCCCACGACCTTCCTGAAGTCGTGGATCAACAATCGTTATCTCGATCTCATCACCGGTCTGTTCCAGGCCGAGGATCCGGAAATTCTAAAGATCGAAGTCCTGGTGCGCACGGCAACGCGCAGCGGCACCAAGGCGCTCGACGAGGCGGCTCAGCCCGAGCCGGTCGTTGCCCCCCAGGCGCGCCGTCCCGCCAGCGCCCAGCCGGCCGGTCAGGCCGTCCAGCAGGCGGTTTCGGCTGTTGCTGCGGCAAGGCCTGCAAGCTTCGGTTCGCCGCTCTTCGGTTCGCCGCTCGATAGCCGCTTCACCTTCGACACCTTCGTCGAAGGCAGCTCGAACCGCGTCGCACTTGCGGCAGCGAAGACGATCGCCGAAGCCGGTTCCGGCGCCGTGCGTTTCAATCCGCTCTTCATTCATTCGACGGTTGGTCTCGGCAAGACCCACCTGCTGCAGGCGGTCGCCAATGCGGCGGTGCAGAACCCCAGGGCTCTGCGCGTCGTTTATCTCACTGCCGAATATTTCATGTGGCGCTTCGCCACCGCGATCCGCGACAATGATGCGCTGACGCTGAAGGATTCGCTGCGCAACATCGATCTGTTGATCATCGACGACATGCAGTTTCTGCAGGGTAAGATGATCCAGCATGAATTCTGCCATCTGCTCAACATGCTGCTCGACAGCGCCAAGCAGGTGGTCGTCGCCGCCGACCGCGCCCCTTGGGAGCTGGAGTCGCTTGATCCCCGCGTCCGCTCGCGCCTGCAGGGCGGTGTCGCGATCGAATTCGACGCGCCGGATTACGAGATGCGTCTCGAAATCCTCAAGCGTCGCCTTGCTGCAGCCCGGCTCGAAGATCCGTCGCTCGAAATTCCGGCCGAACTGCTCCAGCATGTCGCCCGCAACGTCACGGCCAGCGGCCGCGAACTCGAAGGCGCTTTCAACCAGCTGGTCTTCCGTCGCTCCTTCGAGCCGAACCTGTCGATCGAGCGGGTCGACGAACTGCTTGCCCATCTGGTCGGTTCCGGCGAGCCCCGCCGGGTGCGTATCGAGGACATCCAGCGCATCGTCGCCAGACACTACAACGTCTCGCGCCAGGAACTGGTCTCGAACCGTCGCACCCGCGTCATCGTCAAGCCGCGCCAGATCGCCATGTATCTGTCGAAGACGCTGACGCCGCGCTCCTTCCCGGAGATCGGCCGCCGTTTCGGCGGAAGGGATCACACGACCGTGCTGCATGCCGTGCGCAAGATCGAGGAGCTGATTTCGGGAGACACCAAGCTTTCACACGAAGTCGAGCTTCTGAAGCGGCTGATCAACGAATAGTCGACGGCTTTCTTGAGGATTGGACGGCCGGAAGCGATTCCGGCCGTTTTCCTTTATAAGCTTTTTATTCTATACCTCCGGCGCATCCCGTGCATATCGCCCAAAGCACAGCGGTTTTGGGGAGCGGCCTGCATGAAGATAAAGACTGAAGCGCCAAAACGGGGCGTGGGAGGAAATCAATGAGTTTTGAAAAGATCGCCGTTCTCGGCCTGGGCAAGGTCGGACGGCTGGCGGCGACGCTGTTGCATGAAGGCGGCTTCGAGGTGATCGGCGTCGATGCGCAATTGCCGCTGAGCGACGTCCCGTTCAAATGCCGCACCGGCGATATCTCCGATCCCGAGGTAATCGGCGAACTGCTCTCCAGTGTCGAGGCGGTGCTCTCCTGCCTGCCCTATCATTTGAACATCGAATTGGCGCGCGCCGCCCATCTCGCCGGCATTCATTATTTCGACCTGACGGAAGACGTTTCCACAACCAATTTCATCATCGAACTGTCGAAGACCGCCCGCGGCCTGATGGCGCCGCAATGCGGCCTCGCGCCGGGTTTCGTCGGTATCGTCGGCGCCAGCCTTGCCGACGGCTTCGAGCGCTGCCGTTCGATCCGCATGCGTGTCGGCGCCTTGCCGCAGCATCCGACGGGACTGCTCGGCTATGCCTTCAACTGGTCGCCCGAGGGTGTCGTCAACGAATATCTGAACGATTGCGAGGTCATCGAGGGCGGCGTGCGCAAGCTCGTCTCGCCGATGGAATGGCACGAGACCGTCTATGTCGGCGGCGTCAAGCTCGAAGCCTTCACCACCTCGGGCGGTCTCGGCACCATGTGCGACACGATGCTCGGCAAGATCGACAATCTCGACTACAAGACCATGCGCTATCCCGGCCATATGGAGCTGATGAATTTCTTCTTCCACGAGCTTCTGATGCGCGACAAGCGCAAGCTGGCCGGCGAGATCCTGACCAATGCCAAGCCGCCTGTCGAAGACGACGTCGTCTATGTCCATGTCGCCGCCGAAGGGACCGAGAACGGCAGCCTGCGCCGCAAGGAGTTCGTGCGCGCCTATTATCCGATCGAGATTGCCGGCGCGCGCCGCACGGCGATCGCCTGGACGACGTCGGCCTCGGTCGTTGCCGTCATCGAGATGGTCCGCGACGGCCTGCTGCCGGCGACCGGCTTCCTGCACCAGGAGCATATTCCGCTTGACATGTTCTTGAAGACGCCGACCGGCAGCCTGTTCAAGACGGGTGCGACCAGCCACCGCTGACATCAGAGTCCGGCGCGGCGGCGATATCGATGCCGCCGCGTCGCAAATCCGTTCGTCGTATTGATGTCAGCAGGCGAGATCGGCGACGACGGAATCGAGGATCAGCATGCCCGACGGCGTGCAGCGCAGGCGTGAATTGCCGATCCGCTCGATGAATTTGTGTTCGAGCAGGAATTCCTCGCGTTTCGGGTCGAGGTCGCGGCCGGAAAGCTGCTGCCAGCGGGCAAGGTCGACGCCCTCCCGCAGCCGCAGTCCCATCAGCAGCAGCTCGTCGGACTGTTCCTCATAGCCGAGCCGCTCCTGGTCGAGAATGCCGTGGCCGTCGCGCTCGACCATCTCGAGCCAGGCTTCCGGCTTGCGCTCGGTGGCTGTCGCGAGCTTTTCCGAGCCGCGCGTCAGCCTTCCATGGGCGCCGGGGCCGATGCCGGCATAATCGCCGTAGCGCCAATAGGTCAGGTTGTGCCTGCTTTCGGCACCCGGCCGGGCATGGTTGGAGACCTCATAGGCCGGCATGCCTTCGCGCGCGGTGATCTCCTGCGTCGCTTCGTAGAGCACTGCCGATTGCTCGCCGTCCGGCACGATCAGCTTTCCGGCCTTGTGCAGGCCGTAGAAGGGCGTGCCTTCCTCGATGGTCAGCTGATAGAGGGAGAGGTGGTCGACCGCATAGGAGATCGCCTGCTTCAGCTCGCTTTCCCATTCCTCCACCGTCTGCTCCGGCCGGGCGTAGATCAGGTCGAAGGACATGCGCGGAAAAATGTCGCGCGCCAGCCGGATCGCCTTCAGCGCGTCGGCGACGTCATGCAGCCGGCCGAGGAATTTCAGATCCCGATCATCAAGCGCCTGCACGCCGAGCGAGACGCGATTGACGCCGGACGCCCGGTAGCCGCGGAAGCGATCGGCCTCGACGCTCGAAGGATTGGCCTCCATGGTGATCTCGATGCCATCGGGCACATGCCAGTGCCGGGCAATGCCGTCGAGAATGGCCGAGACCGTTTCCGGTTTCATCAGTGAGGGTGTGCCGCCGCCGAGGAAGATGCTGGTGACGGTCTTCGGCCCGCTCATGGCCCGAACCGTTGCCATCTCCTTCAGGAAGGCTGATGCAAAGCGCTCCTGATCCACCGGCTGGTGGCGCACATGGCTGTTGAAGTCGCAATAGGGACACTTCGCCGCGCAGAAGGGCCAATGGACATAGACGCCGAAGCCGGGCTCGCCGGTATCGGGCAGCAGCGCCGCATCGCGCGAGGAGCCTGGCGTGTCGAAATTGTCCACGTGGTAACCTTATGCCTCCAGGCAGGTTTCGACAAAGAGTTTGAAGGCGCGGGCCCGGTGCGACAGCGCCTGCGGCTTGCCGACGTTCCAGCCGTGTTTTTCCTCGCCGCTCATTTCCCCGAAGGTGACGCCATAACCCTCGGGCTGGAAGACCGGATCGTAGCCGAAGCCCTGTGTGCCGCGCGGCGGCCAGACGACATTGCCTTCCACCTCACCGCGGAAGAGCTCGGTATGCCCGTCCGGCCAGGCGAGGCAGAGCACGCTGACGAAACGCGCCCCGCGCTGTTCCGGCGCCGTCGCACCGGCATCCTGCAGCGCCTTTTCCACCTTCGCCATCGCCATATCGAAATCGCGCGTGCCGTCTGACCTCTCCGCCCAATTGGCGGTGTAAACGCCGGGATCGCCGCCGAGCGCGTCGACCACCAGCCCGGAATCATCCGAAAGCGCCGGCATGCCTGAGGCATTGGCCGAAGCGACCGCCTTGATCGTCGCATTCTCCTCGAAGCTGGTGCCGGTTTCATCCGGTTCGACGAAGTTCAGCTCGGCGGCCGATTTGGCGGTGAAGCCGAGCGGCCCGATCAATTCCTGGATCTCGCGGATCTTGCCGGCATTGTGGCTGGCGACGACGATGGTCTTCGTTTCAAGCTTGCGCATTCAGATATCCTGTTCGATGCCCCAGATTTTAGCCTCTGCGCATTCCAGGCTGTTGCCGGCCGGATCGCGGAAATAGATCGAGCGGCCGCCGTTTGGCCAAAGCACCTCGGATTCGATCGCCACACCAGCCGCTTTCAGCCGTTCGGCCATCGCATCGATATTGCGGCCGGACACCCGGAAGCAGGCATGGCCCGCACCGGTCGTGCCGTGCGGCGGCACTTGCAGGGCGTCACGCGCCGGCGGCTTCACCGTTTCCTCGGGATTGAAGATCAGCAGCACGCCGGGGCCGCAGCGGAAGAAGACATGCCGGTTGCCGCCGCGGGCGATCTTTTCAAGTCCGAGAACGTCTTCGTAGAAGACCTCCGCCCGGTCGAGATCGCTCGCATAGAGCGCCGTTTCCAACATGCCTTCCAGCATGGCGTTCATCCCGTGATGGCCTGCTTCTGCAGGGCGACGAGTTCGCCGATGCCGTTCTTGGCAAGCCCCATCAGCGAGGTGAATTCCTCTTCGGTAAACGGCGTGCCTTCGGCCGTGCCCTGGATCTCGACGATCCCGCCGGCGCCCGTCATCACGAAGTTGGCGTCGGTCTCGGCTGAGGAATCCTCGAGATAATCGAGGTCGATCACCGGCTGGCTGGCGAAAACGCCGCAGGAGATGGCGGCGACATGATCCTTCAGGACCCGGTCGACCTTGATCATGTTGCGGCTTTCCATCCATTTCAGGCAGTCGTAAAGCGCGATCCAGCCGCCGGTGATCGAGGCTGTCCGCGTGCCGCCATCGGCCTGGATGACGTCGCAGTCGAGCGTGATCTGCCGTTCGCCGAGCGCCTGCAGATCGACGACGGCGCGCAGCGACCGGCCGATCAGCCGCTGGATCTCCTGGGTGCGGCCGCCCTGCTTGCCGGCGGCGGCCTCGCGCTTCATGCGCTCGCCGGTCGCCCGCGGCAGCATGCCGTATTCGGCCGTGACCCAGCCCTTGCCGGTATTGCGCAGCCATGGCGGCGTCTTTTCTTCGAGGCTGGCGGTGCAGAGCACATGCGTATCGCCGAATTTCACCAGGCAGGAGCCTTCCGCATGCTTGGAAAAATTGCGCTCGAACGTGACCTTGCGCATCTGGTCGATTTTTCTGCCTGAAGGCCGCATTCTTATCTCCTGGGGTTTGTTGACCGCTTCTACGATTGGCGGCGCCTATTTGCAAATTCCCTTTTGCCACGGGTGCGAGTTTGACTTACTTTTCGGGAAGTATCATCAGCGCGGGTTCGTAAGCTTCATGGGCATCAGGTCGACGTCGGTTTCGGATGCCGTTGCGGCGCTGGACGAGCGCTCCAGGGAAATTTTTCGTCGCATCGTCGAAGGGTATCTGGAGAGCGGCGAGCCGCTCGGTTCGCGCAATCTGTCCCGCCTGCTGCCGATGTCGCTGTCGCCGGCCTCGGTGCGCAACGTCATGAGCGATCTCGAAGATCTCGGCCTGATCTATTCGCCGCATATCAGCGCCGGCCGGCTGCCGACCCAGATCGGCCTGCGCTTTTTCGTCGATGCCTTCATGCAGGTCGGCGACCTCTCGGCCGAGGATCGCGCCAATATCGATCGGCAGGTGCGGGCCGAAAGCGGCGGCAATCCTCTGGAATCGATGATGAACGAGGCAAGCCGCATGCTATCCGGCATTTCGCGCGGCGCCGGTCTCGTCATCACCTCGAAAAGCGATCCGGTGCTGAAACATGTCGAGTTCATCCGGCTCGAACCGACCAAGGCGCTGGCCGTGCTTGTCGGCGATCACGATCAGGTGGAAAACCGCATCATCGAGCTGCCGGCGGGCGTCACCTCCTCGCAGCTGACGGAGGCGGCGAATTTTCTCAATGCCCATATGTCTGGCCAGACGCTGCCGGAGCTGCGCAAACAATTGAGCCAGCTGAAGGATAACGTCCGTCACGAACTCGATGCCCTGTCGCGTGATCTCGTCGAGCGCGGCATCGCCGTCTGGGCCGGCAGCCCGGACGAGGGAAAGCCCACGCAGCTCATCATCCGCGGCCGCGCCAATCTGCTCGAAGGCCTCGCCGGCGCCGAGGATCTCGACCGGCTGCGCCTGCTGTTCGACGATCTCGAAAAGAAGGACAGCCTGATCGAGATCCTCAATCTCGCCGAAAGCGGTTCGGGCGTCCGCATCTTCATCGGTTCGGAAAACAAGCTCTTCTCGCTGTCCGGCTCGTCGCTGATCGTCGCGCCCTATCGTGATGATGACGATCGCATCGTCGGCGCCGTCGGCGTCATCGGCCCGACGCGGCTCAATTATTCCCGCATCGTGCCGATGGTGGATTACACCGCCCAGCTGGTCTCCCGGCTTTCGCGCAATCCGCTTTGATGCCGCAGCCGCCTCTGTGCGTCTGAAAAGATGCGCGGCGCCGTGGAGTGCGCGGAATTTTCGCTTCTTTGTCACGCAGACTTGATTTTTTTCGGTCAAACCTCGATATCGGGCGCATCTGAAGACACCAACCGGAGACCGTCATGACCGATGACACGACGAAAAACGGACCTGACGCAACTGCGGCCGATGCCGCAGCCGACGCTGCCGCCTACGTCGAGAACGATATTGCGCAGCAAGAGGCCCCCCAGCCGGACCCGCTCGAGCTCCTGAAGGCTGAAAACGGCGAGTTGCGCGACCGCTATCTGCGCCTTGCTGCCGAGATGGACAATCTGCGCCGGCGCACCGAGCGCGAGGTGAAGGATGCCAAGTCCTATTCCGTCGCCGGTTTCGCGCGCGACATGCTCGCCGTCTCGGATAATCTGCGCCGCGCCCTCGATGCCATCTCTCCGGAGACCAAGGCCGCGGCCGATGCCGGCCTCAGCACGCTGATCGAGGGTGTCGAAATGACCGAGCGCGCCATGCTGTCGGCGCTCGAACGCCACGGCGTTCGCAAGCTCGAGCCGGTCGGCCAGAAGTTCGACCCGAATTTCCATCAGGCGATGTTCGAGGTGCCGAACCCCGATGTGCCGAACAACACGGTCGTCCAGGTCGTGCAGGCCGGTTTCACCATCGGCGAGCGCGTGCTGCGCCCGGCCATGGTCGGTGTCGCCAAGGGCGGCCCCAAGCCGGCCGAAGCCGAAACCAATTCCGTCTTCGACGAAAAAGACGCCTGAAATCCCTCCCTTCTCCGTCGTGGAGAAGGGAAAGCCAAAAATCAGATGCGGGCGAAGCGTTCGATCAGCAGATCGAAGAAGCCGTCCGCATCGACATGGCGCATGACCTTCGCATTGCGCTTGCGCTCGGTGACATGCCACCAGTCGACGACCGTCATGCCGACCGTCAGTTCCGACCGCACCTCGATCTCGACATTGCAGTCCCGGCCGGTGAAAAGCTCCGGCTTCAGCAGATAGGCGATAACTGTGGGGTCGTGCAGCGGCCCGCCGTCGGAGCCGTATTTCTCGATGTCGAAGCGTTCGAAGAATTCCAGCATCTCGACCATCGCCTTAACAGGCGCCGTGCCGATCTCGGCCATGCGTTTTACCCGGTCCTTGCGGGTCAGCAACTGGTGCGTCACATCAAGCGGCATCATCACGATCGGCACGCCTGAGCGGAAGACGATATCGGCTGCCTCGGGGTCGACATAGATGTTGAACTCGGCCGCGGGCGTGATGTTGCCGCCCTCGAAGAAGCCGCCGCCCATCATCACCAGCTCGCGGATGCGGGGGACGATGTCGGGCGCCTTCTGCAACGCCAGGCCGATATTGGTGAGCGGCCCGAGCGTGCAGAGCGTCACCGTGCCTTCCGGCTCCCGCCGCAGCGTCTCGATGATGAAATCGACGGAATGGCCTGGTTGCAGCACCATCGTCGGCTCGCTGAGTTCAGGGCCGTCGAGGCCGGTCTTGCCGTGCACATGTTCGGCGGTCACCAGCTTGCGGGCGATCGGCGCGTCGGCGCCGGCGAAAACCTTGGTCTCCGGCCGGCCGCAGAGCTCGCAGACGATGCGCGCATTGCGGCTGGTCAGCGAAAGCGGCACGTTGCCGGCGACCGTGGTGATCCCCAGCACATCAAGCTCATCGGGGCTGCCGAAGGCCAGCATGATGGCGGCCGCGTCGTCCTGGCCGGGATCGGTGTCGATGATGATCTTTCTTGCGCTTGCCATTCCGATCGTTCCATCCTCGCGGGGTGCCCGCTGTCTCAGCATGCACCAATTTCTTCATTTCCCGTCACAAATCAGCACAGTCCGTGCGGCCACGTTTTGATGCGAGGCAGCCGGCGCTTTGTCAAGCAAGCAGCCGCCGACACCGCTTTAAAATTGAGAAGGGGCCGCCCGGCGCGCCGCGCCTTGCAGCGCCGGGCTGCTCTCCCCATATTAGCGGCATCCGGATGCTGCGTTTGAGGTCCGGGATGGTCGCTTGCATCAAGGACTTGAAAACAGATGAGCCGCATTACCCCTTTCGCCAGTCCGCTGCTTCTGGGCTTCGATGCCATGGAAAAGACGCTGGAGCGCATTTCCAAGGCGAGCGACGGATATCCGCCCTATAATATCGAACGCATCGGCGCTGACAGCGGCGCCCCGGAACGTCTGCGCATCACTCTTGCCGTGGCCGGTTTCAGCGAGGAAGAACTCGATGTCTCCATTGAGGAGAACCAGCTTCTGATCCGCGGCAGGCAGGTGGAACAGGGTGAACGCGACTATCTCTATCGCGGCATCGCCGCCCGCCAGTTCCAGCGCACCTTCGTTCTTGCCGATGGCATGCAGGTGCTCGGAGCCGGTCTGAAGAACGGTCTGCTCTCCGTCGATCTAATTCGTCCGGAACCCGCGCGCATGGTCAAGAAAATTAACATTTCGGTCTCACAGTAGCACAACGGTTTGTCGAACCGTTGGTCCCTTCTTCCGGAGGAACAGGAATGTTGATGAAAGAAGCCACGTCTCACTTGACCAAATCCGAGCTTGCCCACATCGGCAGCGGCGAGGTCGCCTATATCAGAAAAATGCGCACCGAAGAGGTCGCCAAGTGTTTTCCAGAGGCGCCGGATATCGATCCGAACGTCGATCTCTGGGCACTTTTCGGCGCCGACGGCACGCCGATCCTCTTGACGGACAACCGCTCCAGCACCTTCTTCAAGGCTGCCGAGGACGAACTGAAGACGGTCAGCCTGCACTGACCGTCAAGACCGCTCTTGCGTTTCACCGTTATGCGGTGCGCGGGCCACTTGATCCGATTGTGCCGCAGTCTGCTGGTGACGCGACATAGGCGCGTCGCCGATCAGGCTTCAGCGTCGATATCCAAGTCGCGAGATTAAGCAGGAGCGTAGGTCAACCGGATCACATCCTCGTCGATCCGATCATGAGCCATCAGGCGGAGCGGCGGCCGAGGTCCGGCGAAATATGGCTTGCCGCGACCAAGCACGACGGGGTGCAGGTAGATTTGATACTCGTCGATCAAGCCAAGATCGGTCAGGCCCCGCGCCAAATCCGGGCCGGCAACTTCGATCTCCCCGTCGCGTTCCGCCTTCAGCTTGCGGATCGCGCCCTCAAGATCTTCCCCAATAAGCGTGGCGTTGGGACCGACCGACGTCAACGAGCGCGAGACGACCCATTTCGGCTGCTTCCGCCACGCTGCCGCGAAGGCCTGCCGCTCCGCATCCCATTCGGGATGATCGTCGTCCCAGTAACGCATGACCTCATACATTCGCCGGCCGTAGACGCTGCCCGCTTGCCGCTCAGCCGCCTCGATGAAGTGGCGGAAGAGCGTGGGGCTTGGCCCAAACGCCATATGATCGACGTAGCCATCCAGGGACTGGTTCATTCCGAACACGAGCTTAGCCATCTCAGCTTCCTTTCGTGAATGGCACATCCGCGCGGGTCTGATTGTGTTATGCAATCGGTCATAGCATAGATCGACTGATTTCATATCGCAATCGGTTTTTTTGGAGCGCCCGTGAACGCCCCGTGCTCGGGCTGCCTGATCGACCTCGCTCTCAAGGCGCTGGAGACTGCGTGTGCACCGATTTGCCCAGGGGCTTAGATCTTCCGGAATGTCAGATAGGCCGAAGAGCGGCGGCCCTCGCGCCGGGCTTTGGCCTCGTAGCGTGTGCTCGGCCAGCCCTGACAAGGGGTGGGCCAATCCGCTGCATTGTCGGCCATCCAGTCGAAGCCGCCATGGTCGCGGCATTTGAGCAGCGTCCAGTTCACATAGGTGTCGATATCGGAGGCGAAGCAGAACAGGCCGCCCGCCTCGGTCCGACGCGCCAAAGCGGATACTATAAAGGGAACGCCGCCTTGATTGCCCGCGAGGATTGAACTACCCGTTACGCCATCAGTTGTATCTCACCATTGCAAGGGGCGGACATGCGATATGTTGCGGCATTGATAGCCGCTTTGATCGTTGTTTCAACTGGGGTTATGACGACGTCCAACGCACAGGTGCAAATGGAGGCGAGCAAATTGCAGGCTCTGACGACCATGTCTGTCGAATTTGTAATCGAAACAACTTTCCTGCCAAAGGTCATGCGGCTTCGATACGACGACGACAAAACCGGGATATTGAGAGAGATCGAAGCACTTGATGCCGACGTTCGCAACCTTTTCTGGCTGTCATACCTGCAAGAGGAAACGCCTTCTGGCGAGATGCACCGTTTCTTCACGACGGTTGCCGAGCAGCGCAAAAACACGGCCGCGGTGAAGAGATTGCTGATTGAGCAGGGCCAGAAGGAGACCGACGAGATCGTGCGAGATCTCGGAGAAAGCAGCATGAATAGTGATCCCTCGCGGCATGCCGACGCTGTAGCGGAGGCCCTTTCCGAGGCGCGTCTCGCTCGTCAGGCTGAAACCTTCCGAGCGGCAGGGGCGCTTGCCGCCAGAGATGCGGAGGCCGACTTCAGCGCACTTGATACGGTATTCGGCTCGAAGAGCGATTTGCAGTCGGCGATTGCCGCTTATGTTGAGCGGACGCCGACGCTCACGCGATGGGTCGAGAGTGCCCGAGCCGGGATCGATGAGGAGGACCGTCTCCATTATCTGACGGGAAAACTCTATTCGATGGACGAAGTTGAGATCGAACGTCTTCCAAAGCCTTTGAAGCAGATCTTCGTTGTCAATTATTTCAACGCCGAGATGCTCAATGGCGGCGTCCACCAGTTCTTCTTCAATCCGTCCGGCCAGTATGCGCCCGAGGTCGCGGCTGCATTGCGTGAGATCGGGCTGGAAGCGCATGCCGATGCGGTCCAACGTGGCATTGATATGTTCAGCAAACCCTATCCGAAGGATGCCCGACGACGCAGAGCGCTTCGTTTCGGCCACGAGTGGGGCGAATGGGACGACAGGCTTTCTGCGCTGACTGGCGATGTCGACGACGGCGAAATTACGCCGGCACTGATCTCGCTGGCGAAGCGAGAGAATCTGTTGCCGAGGTAGAACAAAGCTCGGTCGAAGGCCGTTGCAGAACTCTTCGGACGCTGTGATCGCTGGTAGCGCTCAGTGTCGCTCGCGATAAAGGTCGTTCTGGCCCCAAGCGGCAGTCATGCTTGGCTTTTTAGCAGTCGGAAGCGTCGCCTTTGTTTTCAGTGATGCGATCGCGCGAAATCCTGGCATTTCGTGATAGGTTCTCAGCCCATAAAATCCGGGGGGACGGCGAACATGGTGGCATGTACACCGACTTGCCCGAGGCTCAGATTTTCCGGAATGTCAGATAGGCCGAAGAGCGGCCCTCACGCCGGGCCTTGGCCTCGTAGCGTGTGCTCGGCCAGCCCTGATAGGGGGTGAGCCAATCCGCTGCATTGTCGGCCATCCAATCGAAGCCGCCATGGTCGCGGCATTTGAGCAGCGTCCAGTTGACATAGGTGTCGATATCGGAGGCGAAGCAGAACAGGCCGCCGGGCTTCAGCACGCGATGAAAGCGGTCGAGATTGGTTTTCGAGACGAAGCGTCGCTTCCAGTGTTTCCGCTTCGGCCAGGGGTCGGGATAAAGCAGATCGATCTGATCGAGTGAAGCGTCCGGCAGCCAGTCGAGCAGTTGCGTCGCGTCGTCGTTATAGACGCGGATATTGCGCGCCCCCGTCTCGCCGATGCGCGATAGCAGCTTCTGCATGGAATTGACGAAGGGTTCGACGCCGATGAAGCCGGTCGACGGCGTTTCCAGCGCGCGGTGGATCAGGTGCTCGCCGCCGCCGAAACCGATTTCCAGCCGCAATCGCTCGACCGGAACTGGGAAGAGGGAGGTCAGCGGTGCCGGGGGCGCCGCCGAGAGATCGACCAGGAATGCCGGCAACAGACTGTTCAGCGTCTCGGCCTGCTGTTCGCGCAGGGCCTTGCCCTTGCGGCGACCGAAAAAGGCTTCGGTCGCCCGGCCGCGGCGTTCCATATCCGTCATGCTTTATCTCAGGCCTTCACGCTTTCCTTGAGCGCCTTCACAAGGTCGGTGCGCTCCCAGGAGAACGAGCCGTCGCGGCCGGCCTTGCGGCCGAAATGGCCGTAGGCCGAGGTCTTGGCATAGATCGGCTTGTTGAGATCGAGATGGCGGCGAATGCCGGTCGGCGAAAGGTCCATGTTCTTGCGGATCGCCGCTTCGATCTGATCCTCGGTGACCTTGCCGGTGCCGTGCAGGTCGACATAGATCGACAGCGGCTGGGCGACGCCGATCGCGTAGGAGATCTGGATCGTGCAGCGGTCGGCAAGACCGGCGGCAACGACGTTCTTGGCAAGGTAGCGGGCGGCATAGGCGGCCGAACGGTCGACCTTCGTCGTGTCCTTGCCGGAGAATGCGCCGCCGCCATGCGGAGCGGCACCGCCGTAGGTGTCGACGATGATCTTGCGGCCGGTGAGGCCCGCATCGCCGTCCGGTCCGCCGATGACGAACTTGCCGGTCGGGTTGATGTACCACTTGCAATCGTCAGCAATCTTCAGTTCGCCCAGCGCTTCGCGGATATAGGGCTCGACGACGGCGCGGACCTTGTTCGAATCCCAGCTCTCGTCGAGATGCTGGGTCGACAGCACGATCGAGGTCGCTTCCGACGGCTTGCCGTCGACGTAACGCACGGTCACCTGGCTCTTGGCGTCGGGGCCGAGCTTGGCGACTTCGCCGTCACCCTTCTTGCGGGCGACTGCGAGCAGCTGCAGGATCTTGTGGGAGTAGTAGATCGGCGCCGGCATCAGGTCCGGCGTTTCGCGGCAGGCGTAACCGAACATGATGCCCTGGTCGCCGGCGCCCTCGTCACCCTGCTGGTCGGCAGCGCTGTCGACGCCCTGGGCGATGTCTGCCGACTGCGAGTGCAGCAGCACGTCGATCTTGGCCTTCTTCCAGTGGAAGCCGTCCTGCTCGTAGCCGATATCCTTGATGGCGCGCCGCGCGGCGGCCTTGAACTTCGACGGATTGATGACGTCCTTGCCGTCCTTGTCCTTCTTCATCAGGCTCGGCGGCAGGCGGACTTCGCCGGCGATGACGACGCGGTTGGTCGTCGCCAGCGTTTCGCAGGCAATGCGCACGCCCCATGGATTGACGCCTGTCTTGGCCGCTTCGCGGTAGACCAGATCGACGATCTCGTCGGAGATGCGGTCGCAGACCTTGTCCGGATGACCTTCGGCAACAGATTCGCTGGTAAAGAGATAATTCGCGCGCATTCCGGGATTCCCCTCAAAGAACAAAAGCTAGCTAGTAGGTACTCAGTTCGAGGCCTGATGACAAGCGCAGAAGGACATAAATATATCTTTATATCTGCGGCAAAGTGACAAATTTTGCCCTAAAAACGCAGAAAAGGCGGCCTTTCGACCGCCTTTCGAATTCTGCGATTGATGTGGCTCAGTCGGCGTCGGCTTCAGCGGCCAGCGCCTTCACCAGCTCCACGACCTTGCGGCGAACCTTGGGATCGGAAATCTTGACGAAGGCGCGGTTGAGCTGCAGGCCTTCCGAGGAGGAGAGGAAATCGACGACGTAATTCGAGCTCGAGGCTTCCGCCATGCCGCCGACGGCGCCGCTATGTTCGCCGGGCGCGTCCTCGAAGAAAAAGGAAACCGGAACATTGAGGATGTTCGAGATATTCTGCAGCCGGCTTGCGCCGACGCGGTTGGTGCCCTTTTCGTATTTCTGAATCTGCTGGAAGGTGATGCCGAGGCTTTCGCCGAGTTTTTCCTGGCTCATGCCAAGCATCGTGCGGCGAAGGCGAATACGGCTGCCAACGTGGATGTCGATCGGGTTAGGCTTCTTTTTGTTTTCAATCATGGTCGTGCCCTAGCTAAGAATTTCAATCTGTTTCTAACCGGCATGCCCCTGATCCATCCCAAACGCCACGTTGCAAGCGGTGGAACCCACTCATCAACATACGCTCAGAACGCCGATTGTCATCACTATGCAATTTTAGGGGTTTTTGGTCAATTCAACCCGGAAATAAAACCTCTACGAGAAATTAGCGCAATCAAAATGAGCAGGGCCTCGGTCAACCAGAAGTATGTTTGCCGGGGGATTGTCGTTCCAAGCTCTCCGCCGAACCCATCGAGAGTTGCATCGATGAAGCCGGTTTCCTGAAGACCGAGGCCTGCGATAATTTCCCCATGCGCATTCACCAGCGCCGAAATACCGCTATTGGCGTCGCGAATCAGCGGCAGCCCGGTTTCAACCGCCCGGACCCGCGCCTGCTGGAAGTGCTGATAGGGTCCGGGTGTCGCACCGAACCAGGCATCATTGGTGATATTGAGGAGCGCATTGGCGTCTTTTATGTCGCCGGTCATCTCGTCGGGGAAGATGATCTCGTAGCAGATCAGCGGATAGAGGTTGAGCCCGCCGGGCAGCGCCAGCAGGTGCCGGCTTGCCGCCGCCGAAAACCCGCCCGGCATCTCGACGACGTTCTGGATGCCGAATTCGTTGAGCACGTCCTCGAAGGGCAGGTATTCGCCGAAAGGCACCAGATGCACCTTGTCGGAGGCGGCGATGATCTGGCCGCGGCCGTCGATCACATAGATGGAATTATAGTAGCGCACCGGCGTGCCGGGTCCCATCTCCTCGGCTCGTACGGCCCCGGCGATCAAGATCTGGTTGTCGTCGAGCGTATCGGCGATCCGCGTCAGTGCATCCTGATTGTCGGTCAGGATGAAGGGGATCGAGGTTTCCGGCCAGACGATGATATCGGGCTTGCGTCCGCCATTCCTGGGCGCCTCGGCCGACAGCTTCAGATGCGTCTCGAAGATCGCATTGCGGTCGGCGTCGTTGTCCATCTTCGCCGCCTGGTCGATATCAGGCTGCACCAGCCGCACCACCGGCCGCTTGTCCTCGGGCAAGGCTTGCGGCCGCGGCGCGAGATAGAGGGCATAGGCGCCATAACCGAGATGGGCGGCAAACAGCGCCACGGCGAGCGTGATGCCCATCCGCGCGCCTTGCCGCGTGCCGGCAAGGGCAGGCGCAGAAAAGATGAAGACGGCAAGTGTCGTCACCCCCATCGCCCCGATCACATGCGCCGACTGCATCATCAGCGGAACGGGCATCATGCCGTAGCCGATGGCGTTCCAGGGAAAGCCGGTGAGGATGACGCTGCGCAGCCATTCCATCAGCCCGAAGCCGGCCGCAAGTGCGGCGATCCGCCCCATGCCGTCGGACCAGAAAATCCGGGCAAGAGCGGTCGCCAGCCCGTAGAAAATCGCCAGACAGGCCGGCAGCCCGAGAATCGCCAGCGGCAGCGCCCAGGCGAATTCCTCCTGATCGACGAGCAGCGCATGGCCGAGCCACCAGAGGCCGGCGACGAAATAGCCGAAGCCGAACAGCCAGCCGGCGGCGAACGCCGGCCACAGCCTGCCGACCAGGCCGCTTTCAGGCGAAGCCGCCGCCCCGTCGATCAGCCAGACGAGCAGCGTGAAGGAAAGAAACATTGCCGCGAAAAAGCCGAAGGGCGGCAGCGCCAGCACGGCGAAGGCCCCGGCGGCGATGGCCAGCAGCGACCGTTTGAAACCCCAGACGAGGATAACCCTGTCCGCAAGCCGCTCCATGCACACTCCCATCAAACCGCGAATCAACCCATTCGCAGTCTTTCAAAAAAGCGGCGCTTTGTCCTGTTGCCGCATCGGCCCGCAAATCGGAATCGATTTGCGGAAAGCACGATGCGTAGTTTCTAAGTGTTACAGCGCCCTTTGCGCGTCTAAAGACGCGCGGCGCTGTAATGCAGGTCGCCCGGACGTGTGCAGCGGTTCCGGGAGAACGACATGCATGAACCAAACAACTTTAGTTGGCGGTCGATTCCGCCGGCCGGTCGTCGCCGGCGTCGGAGCCGGGAGCGATGTCGCCATCCGCCTTGGCGCGGCGGCGCATCGCATGGCGCTTGCGGGTGATGCGCAGCCGCTTGATGCGGCGCGGATCGGCGTCGAGAATGTGGAATTCGAAGCCGGGCAGCGCCTGGACGACCTCGCCGCGCACCGGGATGCGGCCGAGTGCGGAGAAGATCAGGCCGCCCAGCGTATCGACCTCGTCGACCTGCTCGCTGATGTCGAAATCCGGCCCGATCGCTTGGGCGATCTCTTCCAGCTCGACGCGGGCGTCGGCGACGAACATGTCCTCGGCGACGCGCTTGAACATCACCTCTTCGTCGTCATGTTCGTCGTCGATATCGCCGACCACCATTTCGACGATGTCCTCATGTGAGGCGAGCCCGTCGGTGCCGCCATATTCGTCGATAACAAGCGCCATCTGCGTGCGGTTCACCTGCATGCGGCGCAACAGGTCGGAGGCCAGCATCGACGGCGGCACGAACAGGATCTTGCGGATGATGCCGGCCTCGGCCAGCGTCTTCTGCAGGTCGACGCGGGCGAGATCGAAATTCGGCTTGGCCGACCGCGTGGGTTTCTGGATGTTTTCGGGCGCCACCTCGATCGCCGGCAGGGCGACAGTCGGTTTTGCCGGGCCGCGGCGCTTGTTGCGCGCCTGCTTGGCGACATAGGAGAGCAGGTCGCGGATATGCACCATGCCGCGCGGATCGTCGAGCGTATCGGCATAGACGGGCATGCGCGAACGGCCGGATTCCTCAAACAGGATCATCAGCTCGCCGATGGTGATGTTCTGGTCGACCGCCTCGATATCGGCGCGCGGCACCATCACGTCGGCGACGCGCACCTCGCGGAAGCGCAGGATATTGTTGAGCATCGCCCGTTCGTCGGGCGAAAAGGCGTCGTCGCCGGCCGCATCGGTCATCAGCGCGTCGGCAAGATCCTCGCGCAGTCGCGAGCCCTGCTGCGGGCGAAGGATGCGCGCGGCGCGCGACCAGAAGGATTGGGATCGGCCGGATGGCCGACTACTACTGCCCGCCTCGTCCGAAGAGGAGGATGGCTCGGAGTCCTTGGCGTCTGCCGCCGGCTTCGTCGTAAAGTCGCTCATGGTTCCATTTTAAGGTCTTGACCCTCGTAGGGATCAGATAGGCCGAGCTGCGCCAAAATGCGAGTCTCCAGCCCCTCCATAATTTCGGCTTCGGCATTATTCATATGGTCGTAGCCGAGAAGATGCAAGAAACCGTGCACCAGAAGATGGGTCAGGTGGTCGTCGAAACTCTTTTCGAACTCCTGGGCCTCCCGCTCCACCGTCTCCCGGGCGATGATGATGTCGCCGAGCATCGGACCCGGCATTTTGCCGGGCTGAACCGGAAAGGCCGGAAAGGACAGCACATTGGTCGCCTTGTCCTTGCCGCGCCATTCGGCGTTGATGTCCTGGATCGAGGCGTCGTCGGTGAAGACAAGCGAAACCTCGGGAGGCATCGTCGGGAAGGGCTGCTTCTCGCTGTCTCTGACATAGACCACCGCGGCGCCGAGCACACGTTCGCAAAAGGACAGCAGCGTCTCCTCGCCCGGCCAGCCGATGTCCTCGACGCTGATCTGGATGTCGAGTTCGGCCATCAGTCCTGCCGGCTGACTTCGGCTTCGACGGCATAGGTCGAATCATAGGCCCTGACGATGCGCCCGACCAGCGGATGGCGCACGACGTCGGTATCCTTGAAGCGCACGATCGAGATGCCTTCGACGCCGTTCAGAAGCTGCAGCGCCTCGACGAGGCCCGATTTGACGCCGCGCGGCAGGTCGATCTGGCTCGGGTCGCCGGTGACGATCATGCGGGCATTTTCGCCGAGACGCGTCAGGAACATCTTCATCTGCATCGATGTCGTGTTCTGCGCCTCGTCGAGGATGATGGCGGCATTGGCAAGCGTGCGGCCGCGCATGAAGGCGAGCGGCGCGATTTCGATGACGCCGGCGGTGATCGCCCGATCGACCTTGTCGGCGGGGATCATGTCGTAGAGCGCGTCATAAAGCGGGCGAAGATAGGGATCGACCTTTTCCTTCATGTCGCCGGGGAGGAAGCCGAGGCGCTCGCCGGCTTCGACCGCCGGGCGTGACAGGATGATCTTTTCGACCGCGCCGCGCTCCAGCAGCTGGGCGGCATGGGCGACGGCGAGATAGGTCTTGCCGGTGCCGGCCGGGCCGACGCCGAAGACCAGCTCGGCACGCTCCAGCGCCCTGATATAGGCGTCCTGGGTCGGCGTGCGGGCGATGATCGTCTTCTTGCGGGTGGAAACCTGTGCCATCGTCAGCTTAGCCTTGCGCTCCATGGTGGGCAGGCTGAGCTGATCGTCGGCGGCGACCGCCATGCGGATTGCGCCCTCGACGTCGGATCGTTCCACGCTGCCGCCTTTCTGAAGCTTTTCATAGAGATAGTCGAGCGTGCGCCGCGCCTGGTTGGTGGTCACGACATCGCCTGTTATGACGACCGAATTGCCCCGTGCCCGCGCATCGATATTGAGCCGTTCCTCAAGCAGCTTGAGGTTCTGGTCGAACTGACCGAAGAGCTCGCTGGCGAAGCGGTTGTTCTCGAACGTCAGGACGAAGTGATTGGTATCGCTCGGCGTGCGGGGGTGGCGCGGTGAAGAAGAAACCAATTCTTGTCCGTTCAAGCGGTCAGGCTCCTTGGGTTAAACCGCAGCCTCTGCGCGTTCGGCAAACAGGCTGTTTGTTCCGGTTCCGGTGATTCGCACTTTGATAATGTCACCGATTTGCGATGCTTTTGCATCAACATTCACGGATTGAAGCCAGGGAGAACGTCCGATCAGCTGTTCCGGCATGCGACCGGGCTTTTCGAGCAACAGGTCGATCTCTTTGCCGATGCAGGATTCGGCAAATTCCTGCTGCTGCTTCAGGAGAAGCGCTTGCAGGCGTTCCAGCCGTTCTGCCTTGATCTCTTCCGGCACCTGGTCCTTCAGTTCCGCGCCGGGCGTGCCCGGCCGTGTCGAGTATTTGAACGAGAAGGCCTGTGCATAACGTACCTTCTTCACAAGTGCTAATGTATCCTCAAAATCCTCGTCTGTCTCCCCCGGAAAGCCGGTAATGAAATCGCCGGACAGCGCTATGTCGGGCCGCACCGCGCGGATGCGCTCGATCAATGCCAGATATTCGGCCGCCGTATGGCGCCGGTTCATCGCCTTCAGGATCCGGTCCGAGCCCGATTGCACCGGCAGGTGCAGATAGGGCATCAGTGCCCGGAGGTCGCGATGGGCGTTGATCAGCCGGTCGTCCATGTCGCGCGGGTGGCTTGTGGTATAACGCAGCCGCGTCAGGCCCGGGATTTCGGCAAGGCGATAGATGAGGTCGCCGAGGCTCCACGCCTCGCCCTGCGGCCCGGCGCCGTGCCAGGCATTGACGTTCTGCCCGAGCAGGGTGATCTCGCGCACGCCCGCCTCGACCAGCTTTTCGGCTTCCTCGACGATCTGGGAAACCGGCCGCGACACTTCCGAGCCGCGTGTATAGGGCACGACGCAGAAGGTGCAGAACTTGTCGCAGCCCTCCTGCACCGTCAGGAAGGCGGTGACGCCGCGGGCGCGGATCTTCCGGCTCTCGGCGATCGGCAGGTGCTCGAACTTGTCCTCGATCGCATATTCCGTATCGACGACGCGGTCGCCCTGTTTGGCCCGGCGCAGCGCCTCAGGCAGCCGGTGATAGGTCTGCGGGCCGATGACGACGTCGACGGCGGGTGCGCGGCGCAGGATCTCCTCGCCTTCGGCCTGGGCGACGCAGCCGGCAACGCCGATCATCATCTCCCGGCCATCCGCCGCCTTCCGCTTTTTCATCTCGCGCAGCCGCCCGAGCGCCGAATAGACCTTCTCGGCCGCCTTCTCTCTGATATGGCAGGTGTTGAGCAGAACGAGGTCGGCCTCTTCCATGTCTTCCGTCGGCTCATAGCCGTCGCGGGCGAGCGCATCGCTCATGCGCATGGAATCATAGACGTTCATCTGGCAGCCATAGGTCTTGATGAAGACCTTGCGGCTGTTGCTGCCGTCGCGGAGGCCCTCGTTGATGATTGCTTCCGGGGCTTGGAGAAGGGCGCTGTCCTGTGTCATGGCGCGCTATTTAGTGGTTTTTGCCGCCCGAGAAAATCGAAATCTTCTTTCAGGAGATTTCCCGCCCGCGCAGGCGGCTGTTCAGCAGCTTGCGGATGCGCAAGGCGATCGTTGCGCTCACTTCCTTGCGGTTGGTGTCAGTGCGGTAATCCACCGCCTCGCCGAAGGACACCTCGGCGTCGATTGCGCCGCAGCGCACGATGTCGAGGAGGTGCGGCAGCAGCTCGATATCACCCGGCCAGGCGGCGAGCGGCCGGTGATAGCGCCCCATGGCGATGCCGTGCACCTTGGTATAGGCAATCGCCACCGGCTGCACCACGACGGTTCCGGTCGGCGAATAAGGCACCGCCATCGCCGCGGCGCCGAACAGCGAGGACTTGACCTCGAGCAAGCGGTTGCCGTCCGAGGTCGTGCCTTCCGGGAAGAGCACGACGATCTCACCGTCTGCCATGCGCCCGGCGATCTCGTTTGCCTGGTGACCGGTCTTGCGCTTCTCTTCGCGCACGACGAAGACGCTCTTCTGCAGCTTGGCGAGCGTGCCGAAGATCGGCCAGTCGGCCACCTCGATCTTGGCGATGAAGGCGACGTCGGCAACCGACGACATCACCATGATGTCCATCCAGGACGAATGGTTGGAACAGAGCATCAGCGGCCGGCGATCTTCCAGCCTGCCGGTGACGCGGACGCGGATGCCGAGACAATAGCAGACGATCCGGTGCCAGACGCGTGGCAGCCTGCGGCGCAGCCGCCAGTCGAAATTGAGCGCCAGCACCTGCAGCGGTATGAGCACGATGCTGACGGCAAGGATGACGATCGCAGCCAACGTGATGCGCAGCCAGGCGATCAAATGCTGGTCTCCCGGGCTGCCATTGCTTCAGAGATCTTCCTTCTTCAGCGGAACGCCGTAGAGCTCCAGCCGGTGGTCGACCAGACGGAAGCCGTGCTCGCGGGCGATGCGCTCCTGCAGCGCCTCGATCTCCGGCGAGCGGAATTCGATGACGGTGCCGGTCTTCAGGTCGATCAGGTGGTCGTGATGCTCTTCGGGCACCGTTTCATAGCGCGAGCGCCCGTCGCGGAAGTCGTGGCGGGCGATGATGCCGGCATCCTCGAACAATTTCACGGTGCGGTAGACGGTCGAAATCGAAATCTTCGCATCGACCTTCACCGAGCGGCGGTAGAGCTCTTCGACGTCGGGATGGTCTTCCGACTCTTCCAGGATGCGCGCGATCACGCGGCGCTGCTCGGTCATGCGCATGCCGCGTTCGGTGCAAAGCTCCTCAAGGGTCTTGGCTACATCAGACATGGCCCGCCTTTAAAGAAATTCGTGTTTCGACAACGCCGCACGGCGTTTGCGCCGGCCTGCATGTCATCTCGCTGACAGGGAACTACCGAAGAACGCGCTTCATGACAAGCGCCGTGGAGAGGGCGCCGTTTTCCTGTTTGTAGTAACCCTGACGCTCGCCGACCTTTTCGAAGCCGAGCTTGCGATAGAGGCCAAGGGCGGCCGTATTGCCGTTGTCGACTTCGAGAAAGATGCTCTCGCCGCCGCGCGACCGAGCTTCCCGCATCGCCGCCTGCATCAGCCGCCAGCCAAGCCCGGCACGGGCGACCTTCGCCTGCACGGCGATCGTCAGGATCTCCGCCTCGCCGGCGACATGGCGGGCCAGGATGAACCCCGGAAGCGGCTTTTTCAGGATGGCATTGGTCTGGCGCGCGACGAAGCCGAAGACGGTCTCCTGCATCAGCAGGCCGTGAAATTCACCGTCGCCCCAGGGGCGGGCGAAGCGCTCGCCGTGCAGGGCGGCGACATCGCGGCAATCCTCGCGCTCCATGGCGATGATCTCGAATTCCGGCTTCAGCGTCAGATAGGCTTCCAGCATGGTCATACTCGTCGGGCGATCGCATACCCGGCCTGCGGCTTGGCATCGGGTCCGCGCAGATAAAGGGGCTTCGGCTTTCCGGCATCGGGGGAGGCGGCAGCACCGAGGCGCGCCACGACGGAGATCGGGAATTGGTTGGCGTGATCGCCGCCGGCATCGGCCTTCAGGAGCGGCGTCGCCGAACCGGTGATTTCGCCGTCGAAGCCGGCGGCATATGCCTGCGCTTCCGCAACGCTCACCGCCCGCGGCTCATCGAGCGGCGAACCATCGGCTGAAAAGGGCTGCAGGTAGATTTCGTCCCGCTTGGCGTCCATCGCCGCCAGCACTGCCCGCCCGGGCGTCTTGTCGCGCTGGGCTGATGCCATGACCTCGAGCGTGGTGACGCCGACGGCGGGCACATTGAGGGAAAGCGCAAAGCCGCGGGCTGCGGCAACGCCGACGCGGATACCGGTAAAGGAGCCGGGGCCGATGGTGACGGCAAGACGGTCGATATCAGAAAGGGCCAGTCCCGCCTGATCCAGCGCGCGGTCGACGATTCCGATCAGATGTTCAGCATGCCCCTTGCCGATCATGTCCGATGCCTCCCCCAGCACCGTATTCCTGCCGCTGTCATAAACGGCGGCAGCGCAATCCACACCTGCCGTGTCCAGCGCCAGAACGATCATGCCATCAATTTCCGAATAAACTATTGTCGCCTATCGATAAATCCGCCCAGCCGAACCTGCGATGAACGGCCGGATGGATTCAAGATTTTTAAGCGGCAATCACTTCCTGCACTTCCGGAACGAAATGGCGCAGCAGGTTCTGGACGCCGTGTTTCAGCGTCGCCGTCGAAGACGGGCAGCCGGCGCAGGACCCCTTCATGTTCAGATAGACCTTGCCGTCCTTGAAGCCGCGGAAGGTGATGTCGCCGCCGTCTTGGGCAACGGCGGGGCGCACGCGGGTCTCCAGAAGTTCCTTGATGGTCAGCACGATCGATTCATCGCCTTCGTCGAAGAACTCGTCGCCGGCATCGGCGTCTTCGGAGAGGATGGAGGCATCGCCCATGACCGGCTTGCCGGACATGAAATGCTCCATGATCGAGCCTAATATAGCCGGCTTAAGATGCTGCCATTCGGCGTCGTCCTTGGAAACGGAAATGAAATCATAGCCGAAATAGACGCCGGTGACGCCCGGGATGTCGAACAGGCGGGCGGCGAGCGGCGAAGCCTGAGCCTCCTCAGTGCTGCGGAATTCGGCCGTACCGTTTTCCATCACCACCTTGCCCGGCAGGAACTTCTGCGTGGCGGGGTTCGGCGTGGCTTCGGTCTGAATGAACATCTGGTTCTCCATGCGGCCGGCCCATAGCACAGCCGTCTTTAGAATTCTTCAAAAGAAGATAAGCTCATTGCCTGTTCTAATCAAGAGACTTGTACTCAAGAAAAGCTAGCAGAGAGCGTCGATTTCCTCGTTGGTCAGCGTATCCGGCAGCACCGTCACCGGGATCGGAAAGGCCGCTGCGCGGCCGGCAACCGACGAGACCAGCGGCCCCGGACCTTCCTTCGCCGAACCGGCGGCCAGAACCAGGATCGCCACATCGCGGTCTTCCTCGATCACGGTGTTGATCTGTTCGGCCGCACCGCCTTCGCGGATGACAATCTCGGGCTCGATGCCGATCGTCTCGCGCACGATCTGGGCTATCTTGGCAACCACCGCCTCGGCCTCCTCGCGCGCTTCGGCCCGCATGATCTCTTCGACGCCGAGCCATTGCTGGAAATCCCCATCCGGGATCACGTAGAGCAGCACCAGCCCGCCATTGGAATTCTTCGCGCGCCGGCCGGCATAATGAACGGCGCGTTGGCATTCGGGTGTACCGTCAATCACCGCCATGAATTTGCGGCGGTGACCTTCGAGCCGTGAGAGTCGCTTCGATACCATGGCGCGGACTCTGACACCCGAAGCGGAAAATTTGCAAGCCCAGTTTTTGCCCTGATGCCCGAGAAGAAATCCCCTTCTCCCCAGGGGAAGGTCCCCTTTCTCCCCTGGCGGGAAAAAGGGGAGATCTATCTCAATAGAGGAAGCCGATGACGTCGCGCACTTGGCGCATCGTCACTTCGGCACGTGCCCTTGCGCGCTCGCCCCCCTTGCGCAGGATCGCGTCGATATGGCTGGTATCGTCCATCAGCCGGCGCATTTCGCCGGTGATCGGCGCGAGCACGTTGATTGCCAGGTCGACCAGCGCCGGCTTGAAGACGGAGAATTGCTGGCCGCCGAATTCAGCAAGCACGTCCTCCTTCGACTTGTCGGCGAGTGCGGCATAGATCGCCACCAGATTCTCGGCTTCCGGACGGCCCTGCAGCCCGTCGATCTCGCTCGGCAAACCGTCCGGATCGGTCTTTGCCTTGCGGATCTTCTTCGAGATCGCATCCTCGTCGTCCATCAGGTTGATGCGCGAGAGATCGGACGGGTCGGATTTCGACATTTTCTTGGTGCCGTCGCGCAGCGACATGACGCGCGGCGCCGGTCCGCCGATCAGCGGCTCGACCATCGGGAAATAGGCATGCACCGGCTCGTTGCCGACGGTGATGTCGATGCCGTAGTCGGTCCTGCCGATATGCTCGGCATAATCGAGGTTGAACTTCATCGCGATGTCGCGGGCCAGCTCCAGATGCTGTTTCTGGTCTTCTCCAACAGGCACATGGGTGGCGCGATAGACGAGAATGTCGGCGGCCATCAGGCTCGGATAGGCGTAAAGCCCGAGCGAGGCCTGCTCGCGGTCCTTGCCGGCCTTGTCCTTGAACTGCGTCATGCGGTTCATCCAGCCGATGCGGGCGACGCAATTGAAGATCCAGGCAAGTTCGGCATGCTGCGGCACGGCCGACTGATTGAAGACGATATGCTTTTCCGGATCGATACCGGCGGCGATGAAGGCGGCGGCGATCGAGCGCGTCTGGCTCGGCATGTCGTCGTGCACCAGCTGGGCGGTGAGCGCATGCATGTCGACGACACAGTAGATGCAGTCATTGCCTTCCTGCAGCGCCACGAAGCGGCGGATCGCGCCGAGATAATTGCCGAGATGCAGGTTGCCGGTCGGCTGCACGCCGGAGAATACGAGTTTCTTGAATTCGCTCATGTCGTCCTCAATAGGCTGGTGGAGGGCCCACAGCGCCGCGCGACGCTGTAAAATTATGCAGCAGGGTTTTTGCCCATGTTGCCAACGCCGCGGCTTATGCACGGGCAACCCGTCGCAATCAAGGGGGTCAGGCAGCGTGGTGCTGGATCAGATCGAAGCTGTTGCCGTAGGGATCGGCAAAGACCGCGACCGTGCCGTAAACCTCGTGCCGCGGCTCCTCGAGAAAGCGCACGCCGGCCGCCCGCATCGCGGCGTGGTCGCGGGCGAAATCGTCGGTCTTCAGAAAGAAGCCGACACGCCCGCCCGTCTGATGGCCGATTGCCGCCCGCTGCGCCGCATTTGCCGCCTGCGCCAGCAGAAACGCCGCCCCATCTCCGCCCTTGGGCCGCACGACCACCCAGCGTTTGCCCTCCGGCTGCGGCTCGTCCTGCAGGCAATCGAAACCGAGGGCATCGCAATAGAAGGCCTTGGCGCGGTCGTAGTCGTCGACCACGAGGGTAACGAGGAAAAGCGACTGGATCGTCATGTCTACCTCCCGATTGAGATGTTTATTCCATTTTGGATCGGAAATTTCCTGGATTTTAAGCCCAATTGATCAAGGTGTTTACTCACAATTGAGTATAAAATTTCACAGAAAAGCTTTTTTTGAACTGAAAATCCTCCGCATGGTGCCGGTGCCGTTGGGGTCGCCGGGATAGCCGAACGGAGCGACCATGCAGAACGCAGCTTTGCTCGCCATGGCAGGCCTTTTCGCCCTACAATCAGCAACGGGCGCCATCGGTCAAGAGATCAAAAGGCACGCCGTTCATCTTCCCAAACACGAGGCGCGCACCGCCTATACGGTGCAGACCGTCAGCGTCCGGGCGGGCTGCTTTCCCGCACGCCTGCGCGCGGTGCTGTCGCATATCGCCGCAAAGACCGGGCGCCGCCCGGTGATCACCTCCGGCCACAGGCCGCATCCCCGCCGCCATGGGTCCCTGCACGGGAAATGTCTGGCCGCCGATATCCGGATGCCCGGCCTATCGGAGCGCACGATCATTGCTGCCGCAAGAAGCGCGCCGGGCATCGGCGGCATCGGCAGCTATTGCAACGGCATCATTCATGTCGACGTCGGACCGCAGCGACGATGGGTCGACTGCTGAGGAATTGCGGTCCGCCTTTTCCCATTCCGGTTCAAGGATCGCCGATTCAGTGGCGGCGAAAAACCTACCGCGACCGCCTCTATTGGCCGCTCCGCGGCGTCACCGCCACCCGCAGGAGGCGCATGAATAGTTTTGTATCGTCATCGAGGCTGGAACCATTCCATTGCGCGTGTTTGATCCCATCCATTGCAGCCATCATGATATTGGCCAGCTGAACAGGCGAGGCCTGCAGTGGTTCGAGATCGATTTCCCTGGTTGCCGCGGCGGCATTCAGCGTCTGTGTCAGCATCGTCAATAGCCGTGTCCGCGCGTCGAGCGTGATATCCGCAGCCAAGGCCATATTGGCGGCAAACAGTTCTTCTGCATCGGAACTGCCGCCAAAAGGGGCGATTAACTCCCGCTGAAACACCGCTATGGCCATTTCCATGCGGTCAAAGGTGTTCCCCTGTCCTGCCAGAACCGCTCCCACCTCATCCAGTGCGCGAGTATGCGCTTGCATGGAACCGGCTCGGAAAAGCTCTTCCTTGCTGTTGAAGCTCAGATAGAGCGATGCTCGCGAAATTCCTGCGGCGCGCGCAATGTCGGCCATGGAAGTCTTGCGAAAGCCAAACCGCACGAACACCGGCAGGGCAGCATCCAGGATTTGGGCGATTTTCCGGTCATTCTGCATCATTTGGACAGATTGACACTTCATGACCATTCTGTCAAAAGACGAGTAGACAAATAATGTTTATCTGTCTATGACGATGAAGGCGCATCTGTGCGCAGTCAGGAGATACCCGTGACTATGATGCCACGTCGCCGCCTATCCCGGGAGAATCGATTGATCCTTAGCTTTCAATTGGAGAACGGACATGATCATCCCGACCGTCGACGCATCCTCACCGGCCAGTGAGGCCAACCTTCTTCGCGAAACGGAGCGCGCGAGGCTGCGTGCCCTGGTCAACGTCGATATTGCTCGGGCACATCAGCTTCACGCTCCGGACTTCCAGCTGATCACGCCAATCGGTACCGCGCTTTCAAAGGAGGAATATCTCGGTGCGATCGCCTCCGGGCAGATCAAATACCTGATCTGGCAGCCCGCTGACATCGCCGTGCGCCTTTATGACGGGGTCGCCGTTCTTCGGTACCGTGCTCAGCTGGAGGTTGTCTTCGGCGGCCACAAAGTCGCTCTCAATGATTACTGGCACACTGACACGTATGAGCGGCATGACGAACGATGGATGGTTGTCTGGTCGCAAGCCACAGCCATAAAGTAGCCAGCGTCACGGTGGTTATGACCGGCCTCACCCGTCCTTGGCCGGCGCCGGCTTGCGGTTGAGATTGCGCCTTATCATGCCGAGATCCGCGCCGCCGATCAGGAAGGCGGCGGCGAAATAGACCAGCATGGAAATCGCAATCAGCAGTCCGAGCGTGCCGATCTTGGTCAGAAGCGGCGCGCCGGAGATGAGCCAGGGGGCAAAATACTGCTTGAGGAAGACGATGGCCGCGCCCATGACCGCCGCGGCGACGATCAAAAGAACGGTGCGTTTTGCCAGCGCCCATTCCCAGGTCAGATGGCCGCGGCGCAGCAGCGTGGTGAACAGCAGCACGGTGCTGATCCAGCCGGCGGTGGCTTCGGCAACGGCGATGCCGGGCGCGCCCATATAGGGGAAGAGGGTCAGCGCCGTGGCGCAGTTGGTCGCCACCGCGATCGCCGAAAAGCGCATCGGCGTCTTGGTGTCCTCGCGGGCGTAGAAGCCCGGCTGCAGCGCCTTGATCAGCACGAAGGCCGGCAGACCGATGCCGTAAATTGCCAGGATCGCGCCGACGACGGCGGTGTTTTCCTGATGGAAAGCGCCGCGCTCGTAGAGCACGCGGATGATCTCGTCGGAGAGGATCCAGAGCGCGAAGGCGGCGGGGATGGTCAGGAACAGCACGAATTCGATCGAGCGGTTCTGCAGATTGCCGGCCTCGCGCAGGTTGCCGCCCTTCAGCGCCCGGGCAAGTTCCGGCAGCAGCACCACGCCGACGGCAACACCGACGACGCCGAGCGGCAGCTGATAGATGCGGTCGGCATATTGCAGTGCCGCGATCGCGCCGTCGCGCGACGAGGCGATCGCCTGGCCGATCAGCTGGTTGATCTGGGTGATGCCGCCGGTCACCGCAGCCGGCACCGCGAGAATCAGCAGCCGCTTGACGTTGGGCGTCATTTTCGGGAAGCGGAAGCCGATGCTCATGCCGGCGGCCAGCACGCCGATATAGACGACGGCGAGCTGCAACACGCCGGCGGCAAGGACGCCCCAGGAGAGATACCAGGCCGTCGCCAGCGGATCGGCGCCGGTATAGAGCGCATAAAACAGCGCCCCGATCATCACCACGTTGAGAAAAACAGGCGCGATGGCGGCGGCGAAGAAATGATGCAGCGAATTCAGCATGCCGCTCATCATCGCCGTCAGCGACATGCACATCAGATAGGGAAACATCACCGCCGCCATGCGGATGGTGATCGAGAACTTGTCGGGATCGTCGGCAAAGCCCGGCGCGATGACGAAGCGCACCAGCAGCGGCATGGCAAGCTCCATCACGATGGTGATGAGCAGCAGCACCGAAAACAGCACGCCGAAGACTTCTTCCGAAAAGCGCTTGGCGCCCTCCGTGCCGTTCGCCTCGATCTCCTTGGCAAAGAGCGGCACGAAGGCGGCGTTGAAGGCGCCTTCGGCAAACAGCCGGCGGAAGAGGTTCGGAAAGCGGAAGGCGGCGTAGAAGACGTCGGCCATCGGCCCGGTGCCCAGCGCCGCCGCCATCATCGTTTCGCGGGCGAAGCCGAAGATGCGGCTGCCGAGGGTGGCGCCGCCGACGGTGGCGAATTTCTTGACGAGGCTCATGCGTGGGGGCTCATGCTTGGGGACTCATGCGGAGGAATCGGCTTTCTTTTCGGCGGAAGGCGATGTCCGGGCTGTGGCGGCCGGCGCGATGATGCCGGAGGGCATGCGCTCGCGCAGCTCGTCCTCCTCCTCGGCCATGACGGCCTTCATCCGGGCGGTGATGTTGGCGCGCTTGCTGTCGCCGGATATTTTCTGGCCGACCAGGTCGGTGACGTAGAAGGTGTCGATCACCTTCTCGCCGAAGGTGGTGATGCGGGCCGACTGGATGTCGAGCGACAGATCGGAGAGCACGGCGGTAATCTCCGACAGCAGCCCCGGCCGGTCGAGGCATTCGACCTCGATGACGGTGAACTTGTTCGACAGGCTGTTGGTGATGTTGACCGACGGCGGAATGACGAAGGCCTTGCTTTTCTTGCGGTTGCGCGCCCGCGTCGCGATGACCTCGGGCAGCCGCTTGCGGCCGGACAGCACGTCCTCGATCATCCGGCCGATCGTCGCGGCCCGGCGCAGCTCGTCGGCATCGTCGGTAAATTCGCGGCTGACATGGATGGTGTCGAGTGCCCGCCCGTCCGATGTCGTGAAGATCTGCGCGTCGACGATGTTGGCCCCGGCCGCCGCACAGGCGCCGGCGATGACGGCGAGCAGGCGCGGATGGTCGGGCGACAGCACGGTGATTTCGGTAATCGCGTGGAAACTGTCGGTGCGCACCGTCGTGGCAAGCGCCTGGCCTGCTTTGTCGGCCTGACGGATGAAATCGGCGTGGCGGATCTGGTCTTCCAGCGGCACGGACAGCAGATAGGGCTGATAGTGCAGCCTGGTATAGGTATTGCGGTCCTTCTGGCTCCAGTCGGAAAGTGCCGCATGCAGCGCCTCGGCGGCGGCATTGGCGCGCTCCTTGCGGGAGACTTCCGAAAAGCCGCCGGCAAGCAGCAGCTCGGTTTCGTAGTAGAGCGTGCGCAGCAGCTGGCCCTTCCAGCCGTTCCACACGCCCGGGCCGACGGCGCGGATATCGCAGATCGTCAGGATCAGCAGCATCTTCAGCCGGTCGAGCGACTGCACCCGGTCGGCGAAATCGGTGATCGTCTTGCGGTCGGTGAGGTCGCGGGTCTGCGCCACCATCGACATGGTCAGATGTTCCTCGATCAGCCAGACGACGATCTCAGTCTGCTTCTGCGACAGGCCGAAGCGGGCGCAGAGCTTGCGGGCGACGCGGGCGCCGGCGATCGAATGATCCTCCTGGCGGCCCTTGGCGATGTCGTGCAGCAGAACCGCGACATAAAGCGCCTCGCGGTCCTCGATGCCTGAGATCAGCTTGTTGGCGAGCGGATGCAGATCCTCGGCGCGCCCCTTGTCAATCTCGGAGAGAATGTCGACGGTGCGGATCAGATGCTCGTCGACCGTATAGTGGTGATACATGTTGAACTGCATCATCGCGACGATCTTGCCGAATTCGGGGATGAAGCGGCCGAGCACGCCGGCTTCGTTCATCCGGCGCAGGATCAGCGCCGGATCCCGCTTTGACGTCAGGATCGACATGAACAGCCGGTTCGCCTCGTCGTTTTCCCTGAGGCTGTTGTCGATCAGGGCAAGTGACCGGGTGACGCGTTTAAGCGCGTCCGGATGGAATTCCAGCCCGTTGATGTCGGCGACGTGGAACAGCCGGAGGATGCTGACCGGATCGCGCTTGAAGACATCAGCGTCGGCAAGCGCGATGCGGCCGCGGTCCTCGACGAATTCGACGCTGCCGGCGATCTTGCGGTTGCGGTGGGTGAAGCGGCTGATGACGCCGGTAAGCCCCGGGATCGACTTCGCCTGCTGGTCTTCAAGGGCGGCGCAGAGGATGCGGGTGAGGTCACCGACATCCTTGGCGACAAGGAAATAGTGCTTCATGAAGCGCTCGACGGCCGAAAGGCCCGGACGGGTGTGATAGCCGAAGGCTTCGGCGATCTCGCGCTGGATGTCGAAGGACAGGCGCTCCTCGGCCTTGCCAGTCAGGAAGTGCATATGGCAGCGCACCGCCCAGAGAAAATCGTCGGCTTTCTCAAGCAGGCGGTATTCGTGTTTCGACAGCACGCCGAGCTTGACCAGCTCCGCCTGGTCGCGCACGTGATAATAATATTTCGAGATCCAGAACAGCGTGTGCAAGTCGCGAAGCCCGCCCTTGCCTTCCTTGACATTCGGCTCGACGAGATAGCGCGTGTCGCCCGCCTTGCGGTGGCGCTCGTCGCGCTCGGCCAGTTTGGCGGCGATGAATTCCGGGCCGGTACCGGTGACGATTTCCTTGTCGAAGCGGGTCTCGAGCTGGGTTTCCAATTGCTGCAGGCCGCAAATGTAGCGCATCTCCAGGATGGCGGTGCGGATCGTCATGTCGGATTTGGAAAGCGCGATGCATTCCTCCACCGTGCGGGTGGCGTGGCCGACCTTGAAGCCCATGTCCCAGAGCACGTAGAGCATGAATTCGACCGCCTTGTGCGTCTCTTCCGCCGGCCGCGGCAGGAAGAGGAAGAGCAGGTCGATATCGGAGCCCGGCGCCAGCGTGTCGCGGCCGTAGCCGCCGACGGCGGTGACCGCGAACTTGTCCTTCTGCTGCGGAAAGATATGGGCGGTGACGAATTTATAGAGGACAGTGATGATCTGGTCCTGCAGCCAGGAAATCCGGTAGGCGCAATTCAGCCCGCCGCCATCGGCCATGAGGGCGGCGCGCGCCTTCTGCCGGCCTTCCGTGCTCGCCTTTTTCAGCACCGCCAGAAGATCGGCGCGCAGGACGTCGGGGCGGTTGCGGTTGGCCTCGGCAACGGCATCGCACTGCTTCTGCAGCAGCTCGACATCGAGGATATGGGAGAAATCGAGGTTGCGCATCGCTGTCGCCGGGGCGGTTTCCTGTTCATGCCGGACGGCCGGTTCACGGCCTGCCGCTTGTTTCGTCTGCATGCGCTATAGCCCCTTTGCCCGGCGATTGACACGGGCTTTCATACTGCAAGAACCTTTAAATTTGGCGAAATGGTGTTGGTTCACGGCAAGAGGCGAGGGCGCTTTGACGCAACCGCAGAGCTTTTCCGGAAATCTTCAGCCGGCAGCCCGCGCGTTCAGCAAATACAGCACCTGCCGTGTCTCGCTCATGATCTCCTCGAGCGACTGCCTGTCGCATTCGCGATAGCCCGCCTTGGCGATCGACGTTGCGAGCTCCGAGATCATAGCGCAACAGCGGGTGATTTTCAGCATGCCGATCGGCGAGGTCCAGCCGCGTGCATTGCGGTCCTTATCGGCGCGCCGCATCGTGTCGAGCATGGAGCAGATGAGCGACAAGCGTTCGGTTTCGCGAACCAGTTTTTCCATGAACATGGCGCGCCGCTCCTATTTCAGCTTCTTCTTGAGGTCGTAAAGTGCGTCCATTGCCTCGCGCGGCGTCATGTCGTCAAGGCTCATCGCCTTCAGCGCCTCCTCGACCTTGGACGGGCCGCGGGCGGTGTCCTCGCGGCGCACCGCCACCTGGAAGAGCGGCAGGTCGTCGATCAGCTGGCTCGCCGGGTTCTTGCGGTCGGCATCCTCCAGCCGGGTGAGCACATCGCGGGCCCGCGTCACCACCGAGGCCGGAAGCCCGGCAAGCCTAGCGACCTGGATGCCGTAGGAGCGGTCCGCCGCCCCTGGCCCGACCTCATGCAGGAAGATGACGTCGCCGTCCCATTCCTTGACGCGCATCGTGGCGTTCGATAGCCGGCCAAGCTTTTCCGAAAGCACGGTCAGCTCGTGGAAATGCGTGGCGAACAGGCCGCGGCAGCGGTTGGCCTCATGCAGGTGTTCGACGGAGGCCCAGGCGATCGACAGGCCGTCGAAGGTGGCGGTGCCGCGGCCGATCTCATCGAGGATGACGAGCGAACGGTCGCTCGCCTGGTTGAGGATCGCAGCGGTTTCGACCATCTCGACCATGAAGGTGGAGCGCCCGCGCGCCAGATCGTCGGACGCGCCGACGCGGGAGAAAAGCCGGTCGACGATGCCGATATGGGCTGATGCCGCCGGCACGAAGGAGCCCATCTGCGCCATGATCGATATCAGCGCGTTCTGGCGCAGGAAGGTCGATTTACCACCCATGTTGGGGCCGGTCAGCAGCCAGATCGCGCCGTCCTTGTCGCCTGTTTTCGGCGAGAGATCGCAATTGTTGGCGACGAAGGGACCGCCCGCCTGGCGCCGCAGCGCCTGCTCGACGACCGGATGGCGCCCGCCTTCGATCGCAAACATCTTCGAGCCGTCGACCTGCGGCCGGCAATAGGCCTGCTCTTCGGCGAGAAGCGCCAGGCTTGCTGCGACGTCGATGACGGCAAGCGCCCGGGCGCCCGTTTTGATCGCTTCGGCTTCCGCAACCACGGCCGCCGTCATCCTGTCGAAGGCAGCGAGCTCGATCGTCAGCGCCCGGTCGGCGGCGTTGGCTATGCGGCTTTCGAGATCGGCAAGCTCGGTGGTGGTGAAGCGCATCGCGCTCGCCATCGTCTGGCGGTGGATGAAGCGCGCCTTGGCTTCCGCCGTGTCGGTCATCGGCGCGGCATTGCCGGCGGTCACCTCGATGAAATAGCCGAGGATGTTGTTGTGCTTGATCTTCAGCGACCGGATGCCGGTCTCTTCGGCATATTGCAGTTGCAGCCCGGCAATGACACGGCGCGACTGATCGCGCAGCGCCCGAACCTCGTCGAGCTCGGCACTGGCGCCGTCGCGCAGGAAGCCGCCATCGCGCTTCAGCAGCGGCAATTCGTCGGCGAGCGTCTCGGCCAGCAGCTTTTCCAGGCCCGCCGGAAGGGCTTGCAACCCGGACAGCGCCTGGCCGAGCTCTTCCGGCAGCATCGCGCTTGCGAGCAGGTCCGCAAGTCCCGCCGCCGCTTCCAGGCCCTGGCGGATCGCCCAGAGATCGCGCGGGCCGCCGCGGTCGAGCGCCAGGCGCGACAGGGCGCGCGGCATGTCGGGCACATGTTTCAGCGTGTCGCGCAGATTGCCGCAGAGCAAGGGTTCGTCGATCAGGAAGCCGATCGAATCGAGCCGGGCGTTGATGCGGGCAGGGTCGGTCAGCGGCGACATCAGCCGTTCCGCGAGAAGCCGTGCGCCGCCGCCGGTGATGGTGCGGTCGATCGCCTTCAGCAGCGACCCGTTGCGGTCACCCGACAGCGTGCGCGCCAATTCCAGATTGGCGCGGGTGGCCGGGTCGATGAACAGCGTCGAAGCCGCACTTTCCCGCTCCGGCTTGCCGAGCGGCGGCCGCTCGGCAATCTGCGTCTTTTCGACATAGGCGACGGCAGCGGCAGCTGCTGCCAGCTCGGCGCGCGAGAAGGTGCCGAAGCCGTCGAGCGTCGCGACGCCGAAATACCGGGCGATCCGGCCTTCGGCGCTGGCGCTGTCGAAGAGCACGGCAGGCTGCGGCACCGCGGTGCGGCCGAGCACGTCGAAGACCGGCTTGAGCTCGGGATCGTGGAAGATCGTGTCGGGCAGGATGAGCTCGCGCGGATCGATGCGCAGGATATCGGCAAGCAGCCGCGACGCTTCGGTCTCGGCAAGCCGGAAGACGCCGGTGGAAATATCGATCCAGGCCAGCGCCAGCAAGGGTTCGGCCCCGCCGCGAATGCGGGTCAGCGCCATCAAATAGTTGGATTCCGAGGGCGAAAGCAGCTTTTCCTCGGTGATCGTGCCTGGCGTGACCAGGCGGACGACGTCGCGCTTGACGACGGATTTGCCGCCGCGTTTCTTCGCCTCGGCCGGATCCTCGATCTGCTCGCAGACGGCGACGCGGAAACCGAGCGAAATCAGCTTTTGCAGATAGTCGTCGGCCGCATGCACCGGAACGCCGCACATCGGGATATCCTGGCCCATGTGCTGGCCGCGCTTGGTTAGCGTGATGCCGAGCGCGCGGGAGGCTTCCAGCGCATCTTCGAAGAACAGTTCGTAGAAGTCGCCCATGCGATAGAACAGCAGCGAACCCGGATTGTTCGCCTTGATCTCGATAAATTGCTCCATCATCGGCGTCGCCGAGGCGCGGCTTTCCGCCGTGGCAAGCTCGGCAGCCGAAAAGGCTTCGTTCTCTGTGTCTATTCGTGCGTTCACGGAGGTGCAGTTTTTCCCAAAAAAACAGGTGCCAACCCTATCCGCCCGCCGCTATAGATGACAACAGCATTTGAGGAAGAGCAAAGCGTCGCCCACAGGACGTTGGAGGATTTATGCCCGATATCGATAAGAAGGACCGGCCGGCGACATCAGTTACCGACCAGGAGGCGCTTGAATTTCATGCCATGGGCCGGCCCGGCAAGCTGGAGATCAACCCGACCAAGCCGATGGCGACGCAGCGCGACCTCTCGCTTGCCTATTCGCCGGGTGTCGCCGTTCCGGTCAAGGCGATCGCCGACGATCCGCAGACGGCCTATGATTACACCGCGCGCGGCAACATGGTCGCCGTCATATCCAACGGCACGGCCATTCTCGGTCTCGGCAATCTCGGTGCGCTGGCCTCCAAGCCGGTCATGGAAGGCAAGGCGGTGCTCTTCAAGCGCTTCGCCGACGTCGATTCCATCGATCTCGAAATCGATACCGAAAATGTCGACGAGTTCATCAATTGTGTGCGTTTCCTCGGTCCGTCCTTCGGCGGCATCAACCTCGAAGACATCAAGGCGCCGGATTGTTTCGTCATCGAAAGCCGGCTGCGCGAACTGATGGACATTCCGGTCTTCCATGACGACCAGCATGGAACGGCGATCATCGCCGCTGCCGGCCTGATCAATGCGCTGGAGCTGACCGGCCGCGACCTGAAGACGACGAAGCTCGTCTGCAACGGTGCCGGTGCCGCGGCGATCGCCTGCGTCGAACTCATCAAGGCGATGGGCTTTGCCCCTGAGAACGTCATCCTCTGCGACACCAAGGGGGTCATCTACCAGGGCCGCACCGAGGGCATGAACCAGTGGAAATCGGCGCATGCGGCAAAGACCGACACGCGCACGCTGGAAGAAGCGATGAAAGGTGCCGACGTCGTTTTCGGCCTGTCGCAGAAGGGGGCGTTTTCAGCCGAGATGATCCGCTCGATGGCGGACCGGCCGATCATCTTCGCCATGGCCAATCCCGATCCGGAGATTACGCCGGAGGAGGTCGCCCGCATCCGCGACGACGCCATCATGGCGACCGGCCGCTCGGACTACCCGAATCAGGTCAACAACGTCCTCGGCTTTCCCTATATCTTCCGCGGCGCTCTCGACGTCCGCGCTTCGACAATCAACGACGCGATGAAGATCGCCGCCGTCAAGGCGCTGGCAAACCTGGCCCGCGAGGACGTGCCGGATGACGTGGTTGCCGCTTATCAGGGCAACCGGCCGCGGTTCGGGGCGCAATACATCATCCCCGTCCCCTTCGATCCGCGCCTGATCTCGGCGATCCCGGTTGCGGTCGCTGAAGCCGCGATCGAAAGCGGCGTTGCCCGCAAGGTGATCACCGACCTGGCCGGTTATGCCCGCGAGCTTTCGGCGCGCCGCGATCCGATCGCCTCGACGCTCGCCAGACTCTACGAGCGTGTCCGCCGGCACCCGAAGCGGATCGTCTTTGCCGAGGCCGAGGAAGAGCAGGTCCTGCGCGCAGCACTGTCCTACGCCAACCAGCAGCTCGGCACCGCCATCCTGCTCGGCCGCGAAGACCTGATCCGGGCGACGGCCGAACGCGCCGGCATCGATCTCAACCGCCCCGGCCTCGAGATCGTCAATGCCCGTATCTCGACCCGGGTCGAGGCCTATATCGACTATCTCTATGCCAGGCTGCAGCGGCACGGTTATCTCCACCGCGACGCCCAGCGGCTGATCCACAATGACCGCAACCATTTCGCCGCCACCATGGTGGCGCTCGGCGACGCCGACGGCATGGTGACGGGCATCACCCGCAACTATTCGACGGCGCTCGAGGATGTGCGGCGTTGCATCGACGAGAAGCCCGGTCACCGGGTCATCGGCGTATCCCTGGCGCTCTGCCGCGGCCGCACCGTCTTTGTTGCCGATACGGCAGTGCACGACATGCCGACGGCCGAGCAGCTTGCCGACATCGCCGAGGAGGCCGCCGGTCTGGCACGGCGCATGGGTTATCCGCCGCGTGTCGCGATGCTCGCCTATTCCACCTTCGGCCATCCCTCGGGTGAACGCTCCGAGCGGGTGCGCGAGGCGGTGAAGATCCTCGACAAACGCCGCGTCGATTTCGAATATGACGGCGAGATGGCCGCCGATGTCGCGCTGAACCGCAAGGTGATGGAGCAATATCCCTTTTGCCGCCTCTCCGGCCCGGCCAACGTGCTTGTTATGCCGGCCTTCCATTCGGCTTCGATCTCGACCAAGATGCTGCAGGAGCTCGGCGGCTCCACCGTCATCGGCCCGATCCTCGTCGGTCTCGACAAGCCGGTGCAGATCACCTCGATGGGCGCCAAGGATTCCGATATCGTCAACATGGCGGCGATCGCGGCCTATAGCGGCTCGTAAACCGCGTCCTGCCCACCTAACAGACGGTATCCGTGCCCGGCCGACTGCCCGTCGGCCGGGCATAAGTTTTCATGGGCAGCCGCGATGAAGACGGCTCTTTCGATAAATCATACTTTTGATACAATAAGCCTATAGGGCGGCATGCATTTGCCCGCAGGGACATTAAAACTGCGGGCAATCGATGCGGTTTCGCAGCTCAGTTGTTTAATATCAGCCGGTTGGTTTCCCATGCTAGAAGACGCATCCGCCGATTTCACCGCCCGATTCCAGGGGGCAACTTTCGACGATATGGTCGAGGCCCTGACCAAGGGGTTTGGCTCGCTCGACGCATGGCGCAATGGCCGGGAGAAACCGCTCGACTGGAAGGTCGGGTTTTGGGGTGATGAAAGCTTGTCGCTGGTCAGCAACCAGGATTCCGGCGACTGGGGTGCAAGAACGGCACATGGAACGCCGGAAACTCTGGCAATCGTCGTTCCGCGCACGGGTGCCCTCAATGTCAGGCTTGGTCGGACAGTGGTCGAAGCCACGCCCGGGCGGCTGCTGTTGATGAACAATCTTGAGTCGGAATGGGTTTCCATACGAGCAGCGCCTCACCGGTCGGACACACTCAGTCTGAACTGGACAATCATCGCTCAGGCCGCCGCCGCCATACTGGAGAGGCCGCTGATCGGGACAATGGAGTTGGCGCCCGTCATCGATTTTTCCACGGCAGCGGGACAGTTGCTCGGCAATCTCGTCCAAACGATGATCATGGGCCTGCGCAACAACGGGCCGCTGCTTCACTCGCCAATCGCCATGGCGAACCTGACCCAGGCGCTTGCCGATCTCGTGGTGCGCTTGATTCCTCATCGGCTCTCGCATCTGCTCGACAAGAAAATCCATCTGATAACGCCGCGGCATATCCGTCGAGCCATTGAATTCATGCATGCCAACATCGCCCAGCCGTTGACGATGCAGAGCGTCGCGGAGGCGGCAGGCATTTCCATTCGCGCTCTCGAAGTCGGTTTTCGTGACTTCAAGGGAGCCACACCGGCAGCCTATCTCAGGACGCTCCGCCTGCACGCCGTCCGCGAGGATCTCCGCGATCCGTCGAACCGACAACCGTTGCGGGACATCTGCTTGAAGTGGGGGTTCTTTCACTTCGGCCGTTTTTCGGCAATCTATCGGGCGGCCTATGGAGAAAAGCCGTCGGATACGAGAAAGCGATATGGTGGATGAGGGCGCTCATCCGTTAGACCGGCTGTCACTGGTTTTTCACAAGCGGCTCGGAACGGCTGCACATGTCCGGGCGACAGGCATCAGCTCGCGAAGCGGCCGGCGTCGGCGCCGTAATAATTCAGGTAGCGGTCGGAAATGCTGGAGATCGGCAGCACGATCAGCACGTCGGTCGTATTGAAGGCATGATCGACGACCGCGTGGGAGCCGACCATCGCACCGAGGCGCAGATAACCCTTGATGAGCGGCGGCAGGGCCATCAGCGCCCGCTTCGGGTTGATGGCCTCGACCGGCATCAGATCCATGTTGCGGGCGAGATCCGGCAGGGCGCCCACGGCCCATTCGTTCTTCGCCAGCACATTATGGTAGAGGAAAGACAGCGCCAGCGCATGGCTTTCGAGGTAGACGCCGGGGAAAGAGGCGCAGCCGAACATGGCGCTGACGCCATGCTTCAGCGCATAGGCCCAGTTGCCCTGCCACAGAAGCTCGACGGTGCGCTTGGTGCGGTATTCCGGCAGCACGCAGGAACGGCCGAGCTCCATGAAGCGCTTGTCCGGATGTTTGGCGATGAGGCCTTCGATCTCGAATTCGGAAGCCGAGTAAAAACCGCCATTGGCGATGGCGACATCCTGGCGCAACAGCCGGTAGGTGCCGACGATCTGGTCTTCCGGGTCGCCCTCGATCGTGCGGTCGAGAACGAGAAGATGATCGCAGAAGGCGTCATAGGCATCGACATCCCGCTGGCGGCGCATGGCATCCAACGGCAGCTGCGCCTTCATTTCGTCGACGAAGACGCGATAGCGCACGGCCTGGGCGGCATCGATCTCGCGCGCCGTGCGGGCAAGGCGGGTTTCCAGATTGCCGATGCGGCCGAGGATGTCGCCGTCCTTCTGCGCAGCAGCCGTCGAGGGCCGTGCAGCCTCCGCGGTGGTGTCACGATTCAGGATGTCGATGGCGGACATGGCGATTCTCCCGTTGCCGGCTTATCGACGCCATAAAACACTTCTCTGCGACAGGAAAGTGACATATTGAATTTCCCAACGCAAGAAGCATGCCGGTCCCGCGGCACGTTACCGCGCCTCTGCCCGGCGGGCGGAAAGTGCGGCGACCGCCTGAACTTCGGTCAGCAGCCGCACCGGGTCGACCGGCTTGACCATGACGCGGTTGGCGCCGTTGAGTAAGACCTGGCGGCGCGATTCGTCGCTCTTGTCGGCGGTGAGAACGATCACCGGCACCGAGACGAGGTCGAGCCGCCTTTCGTGGCCGCGCAGACGCCCCAGCATGTCGATGCCGTTCCCACCGGGCATCGACAGGTCGCTGATGATGATGTCGGGCCGGGCATTCGCCTCGCATAGGGCGCAATCGAGCAGCGCCTCGAAATCCTCGACATGGCGCACCTTGTGCCCGCCCTTTTCCAGGACGACGCGCACCAGCATGGCATTGATCGGATCGTCCTCGCCAAGCAGGATGTTGAGCCCGCTTGCTGTCGCCAGCGTCTCCGCCACCGAAAGGCCGAAACCCGGCTGATTGTCGTTCAGCGCGTCGCGCTTCTCCATGCCGCGCATGCGCCCGCGCAACACGTCGATCAGCGATTGTTCGCGCAGCGGCCGGATGAGCCAGGCATCGAAAAGGTCGAGCGGATGGGCGTTGCGCTCTTCCGGATTGACGAGCAGGACCTTGCGCAGGCCAAGGGCTGCGATTTCGGCACGATCGGCAAGATGGGCGGAAAATTCCGCCGACATGCGGTGGTCGATGATGATATCGGTCGGCCGCTTTCCGCCTTTTGCCAGGCCGAGCAGCGTTGCCCGCGCGCTTTCGCCGTCGGCGACGAGATGGCAGAGGCCGCCGAGCGCGGTGATCGTCTCGGCGATGGCGGCGCGCGCTGCACCTGCCGGCGCCAAAAGCACGACGCTGTTGCCGGCAAGCAGCGTATTTCGCCGGTCGGGGCGCTCGCTGCCGATATCGATAGGGAAGCGGATGGTGAATTCGCTGCCTCTGCCCTTTTCGCCGGATACTGTCAGCGTGCCGTTGAATTCGCGCATGATCCGGGCGGAGATCGCAAGGCCGAGCCCGGTGCCGCTGCTCTTGTCGGCAACGCTGCCGCCTTGCTCGAACTCGCCGAAGACGCGCGCCTGCTCCTCCGCCGTCATGCCGGGACCGCTGTCGGTGACGGTGATCGACAGGTCGTCGGCGTCGAGCGACACGCGAATGAAAACGCCGCCGACCTGGGTGAACTTCACGGCATTGCCGATGACGTTGAAGAGGACCTGGCGCAGACGCGCCGGATCGAAATTCATATTCTCCGGCACATCGGATGACACCGTGGCGCCGATCTCGATGCCTTTTTCATGCGCCCGGTGGGCGAGCATCTCGACGACGCTCTCCAAGAGCTTGCGCAGCGATTCCGAACGCGGATGCAGCGCGAAGCGGCCGACCTCGATGGTGGAGAAATCGAGCAGATCCTCGACCAGCTGCGTCAGTGCGTGGCCGGACTGGCGGATATTCGCCAGATAGTCCTGCTGCTCCTGCGTCAGCCGCGTCTCGGCGAGCAAATGCGTCATGCCGAGGATGCCGGAAAGCGGCGTGCGCACCTCGTGGCTGACGGTGGCAAGCAGCCTCGATTTGGCAGCGCTGTTATATTCGGCCTTCTGGCGGGCCTCCTCGCGGCCCTGGGCGATGAGCCGCTCGTCGGTCACATCACGCGCCACGCTCTGCAGCAGCAGGCGGCCGTTTGCCGGGTCGCGGGTGACGACGTCGCGCCAGAGAAAGATGCGCTGGCCGTCCGGCGTCGAAATCTCGACGTCGTAGCAGTGCGGTATCGGGCCGGGGCGGAAGGCAAGCCCGATCTCCTCGCAGCTCAATCCCTCCGGATGCAGCCGCCCGGTCAGGCGGCAAAACGTGTCGTTGGCGGAGATGATGCGCCGGTCCATGCTGCGGCTGACGGTGATGTCGCCGAGCACGTCGTGCACGTCGGCAAACAGCTTTGCACCATCGTTCCAATCCGGCAGGGGTTTGCCGTCGCGCGGGGCTCTCCGCCGCCGAACCATCAGGACGGCATAACTTGATATGACGGCAAGGCCGAGAACGACAAGGCCGCCCGACAGCAGCAGCGGATCGCCGGCATGGGCAAGCAGCGTCAGGATCATCGCGGCAAGAAGGCCGGCGCCACCTAGCCAGTAGAACAGCAGGCGCCGTGTCGTTGCCGGCCCCATATTGCGGTCGTCGGCGGTCTGACGCGCCGAGGCGCCGGGTCGCAGGGAGAAGCCCCCCATCCGCTCTTCATGCGGCTTGGCGGCGGGTCCGCCGAAGGCGGCGGACAAGGTTTCCTGCAACTGTCCCAGACTTTGCATGGTATATGGCTAACATGAGGCCTCTTCCGAATGCCTTCAGGAATTCGATAAGATTTTAGCGGCCGGTCTTTTTCGGCAGCAGCAGCTCGTCGAGAATGACGCAGCCGGCGCCGATGGTGATGAAGCTGTCGGCGAGATTGAACACCGCGAAGGACCAGCTTTCGGTGTGGAACAGAATGTAATCGATCACATGGCCATAGGCGAAGCGGTCGACCAGATTGCCGATCGCGCCGGCGATGATCAGCGCATAACCGAGATGGGCAAGCCAGCGGTCCTTCGCCGTGCGGTACCACAGCCAGATGACGAAGGCGACGATGATGAGCCGCATGCCGACGATGAACCAGCCGTCCATGCCCGACAGCATCGAAAAGGCGACGCCGAGATTGTAGGTGCGGTAGAGCGCCAGCATCGGAATGACCGGCACGGCCTCCTGCAGCGGCAGGTAATGATCGACAGTGATCTTGACGACCTGGTCGATGAGAACGGCGACGACGATGAAAAGGAGGATCGGCGCCGGGCGCGAAAACAGTGCGGGGCGTGCAAGCGTCTGTTCGGTCATTTGCCCTCGGCAAGTGAGAGGAGATGGCGGCGCGCCTCGAAAAGCATGACGGCGGTGGCGACGGCGAGGTTCAAGGAGTCGGCGCGGCCCTGCTGGGGAATACGGGCAAGCGCATCGGCTTCCCTCGCCAGCTGGTCCGGCAGGCCGGATTGCTCGTTGCCCATCAACAGCACGACGGGTTTCTTCCGGTAGTCGATCGTGCGGTAATCGACCGCGCCGGCAAGATGCGTCGCGACGACGGAGACGCCGGCCGATTTCCGCCAGGAAATGAATTCCTCCGGCGTCGCCCGCGCGACCGGTACGGCGAAGACCGAGCCCATGGTGGCGCGTACGGTTTCGAGCGAGAAGGGATCGGTCGTCTCGCCGATGAGAATGATGCCGGAAGCGCCGGCCGCATCGGCGGTGCGGATGATGGTGCCGAGATTGCCGGGGTCGCGTACCCGGTCGAGCGCCACCCAGGTCTCGCCATCCCTCGGCCGGATGTCCCGCAGCGGCTTCCAGCGCTGTTCGAAGATGCCGACGACCATCTGCGGATTGTCGCGGCGGGTGATCGAGGCGATGACCTTTTCGCTGACTTCGAGTACCAGCCCGCCCGAGGCGACGGTCTTTGCCGCCATCTGCTCGACCAGCGGCTTGCCCTTGGCCGCTTTGGCATAGACCAGCGTGCGGATCGTCCAGCCGAGCTCGATCGCATCGATGACCAGCTTCAGCCCTTCGGCGAGGAATGTCCCGCTTTCCTCCCGCGACTTCTTGTTCGTCAGCGCCTTGATGTCCTTGATGATCGGATTGGCGAGCGAGGTGACCTCTTTCACCTGCCCGACCCTGCGCGGTCCCTGATCGTGGAAGTCCTTGCTCATTTCGGCACCCAGCGGGAAAAGAGGGAGGTGGAAAGCGCGCGGCCCTCGGTCTTGCCGTCGGTGCCCGCCTCGCGAATCACCAGTTCGCCGGATTCGACCACGCCGCCGGCGCCGCGCATCGTCTCGCGCATCAGCTCGTGGATCGAATAGAAGCTGGCGCGGATCGAATAGGCCGTCAGCACCAGGCCCACCGCCTTCGGCGATAGGATCTCGCGGCAGACATCGAGCATCAATGGCAGATGCTCGAAGAGATGCCAGACTTCGCCGTTCGGACCGCGGCCGAATTTCGGCGGATCGGTGAGGATGATGTCGTACTGGCTGCCGCGGCGCTCCTCGCGCAGGATGAATTTCATCGCATCCTCGCAGATCCAGCGGATCGGCAGCTTCTCCATGCGCCCGAGCGCCTGGTTTTCCCGCGCCCAGCCGATTGCCTTCTTCGAGGCGTCGACATGGGTGACTTCGGCGCCGGCTGCTGCGGCAACCAGCGAAGCGACGCCGGTATAGCCGAAAAGATTCAGCACCTTCAGCGGCCGGCCGGCCTTTTCGACCTGATCCTTCATCCAGCTCCAGTGCACGATCTGCTCCGGGAAGACGCCGACATGGCGGAAGGAGGTGAAGCGGCCGAGGAAATCGACGCCGAGCAGATTGAGCGGCCAGGTCTCACCGAGCGCCTCCTTCGGGAAACGCCAGCGGCCGGTGCCTTCCTCATCGGTATCGCCGGTGAAGGCGGCGTCGACCTTTTCCCAGACATGCGCGGGCAGCGAAGGCCGCCACAGCGCCTGGGCCTCCGGGCGGATGATGCGGTACGGGCCGTATTGCTCCAGCTTTTCGCCGTTGCCGCTGTCGATCAGGTGGAAGTCGCCGGCCCCGAGCGATTCGAGGATGACAGGCACGCGCTCAGCCGGACGCTCGCCGCTGCGCGTCATCAGCGGACGCTCGACGGCGGCTGGTGCAGTAGCCTCGCGCACGCTCTCGCGGGTAGCCGCAGGCCGCGCCACCGGCTTCGGCGGCCGGCCGGCCCGATCGTCCCTGCGGCTTTCACCGGAAGGACCTGATGTCTTCTTCTGGCCCGGCCGGCGTTCTCTCTGTTTCAACGTGTTTTTCCGCGTGTCTGTCGGGGTGTCTTCACAAGGGTCTGCGTCCACTGCAGTGCCCTTGGAATTATGCAGTAGCCCAGAAAACCGTACCGGATCAACTGCGCGTCAACCTGGCTGGCGGCAAGAGCACAGCTTGTCCAGGCGTGGCAGCTACTTCAAGCCATCGGTCGCCCGTGTAAGAAGCCAGCTCTCGGCTGCATAAAGTGCGGCGACATGCATCGACTGCAGGATGACCGCGCCGGACTTGATGTCGCCGAGGATGGTGGCAAGATCGGCAAACAGCAGCTCGACCTTCTCGCCGGAGTCGAAACGCGGTTCGCCGGCTCTGCTGACGCCGAGCGCCAGCCAGCTGGTCACCATATTGCTCTGGCTGGCGGCATTCGGATAGGAGGTCAGCAGCTTGACGAAGGTCGAGGCTTCATAACCGGTCTCTTCCCGCAGTTCGCGCCGTGCCGCCGCCATTGCCGCATCGTCGGTCTCTACATCGCTGGCCTCGACGCCGCCGGAGACGAGGCCGAGCACGATCTCGCCGCGGCCGTGCCGGTACTCCCGCGTCAGCAGCACACGCCCGTCGGGCATGACAGGGATGACGTTGATCCAGTCGGGATAGTCGAGCACATGGAAGGGCGCGACGACGATTCCATCGGCGGTGACGCAATCGTCGCTGCGGAGCCTGATCCAGCGGTCCTCATAGGTGATGCGGCTCGCCGTCACGCTCCAGGGCTTCAGTTCATCGTCCATCGCCGGCTCCTTGCTTCGAACGCGCCAGATAACATTCCTCTCCGGCGTGGCAAATAGCCTCCGCGCTGAGATAAGGTGAGCGAATCGGAGATGGGGCTATCGAATGGATTTCACCGGCGAAGAACGCATCGCCGCGCCGCGGGACGTCGTCTGGGCAGCGCTCAACGATCCCGAGATCATGCGCGGCTGCATTCCAGGCTGCCAGGGCATCGAGCGGCTGTCGCCCGATGTCTTCGAGGCGACGATCAAGGTCAGGTTCAGCCTGCTGTCGGCCACCTTCCATGGGTTGCTGACGCTTTCCAATGTCGATGCGCCCAAGAGCTACACGCTGTCGGCCGAAGGCAAGGGCGGTCTTGCCGGCTTCGCCAAAGGCAGCGCCGATATCGTGCTCGAGCAAAGCGGCGGCGAGACCATCCTGCATTATCGGGCAAAAGCCGAACTCGGCGGCAAGCTTGCCCAGTTCGGCGCACGCCTGCTCGATTCGACCTCGCAGAGGCTAGCCGAGGGGTTCTTTTCGGATTTCAACGCCGCCGTCGTCGCGAAGGTGGCGGCCGGCTGATCCTGGCACAACACCATGTGCTTTGGGCTTGGCGCGGGTAGGGGGCTTGGGGTAAATCGACGAGATGACGTGGACCATCAGGCCGCCGCGGGCGGAAGATCAGGAAATGCTCGCGGAGATTTATCTTTCCGTGCGCCGCGCAACATTCGTCTGGGTCGATCCCGGCAAGTTCCACCGCGAGGATTTCGCCGCCCACACTAGTGGCGAGACGGTCTTCGTCTGCGCGCATGAAAACGGCGGTGTAGCCGGCTTCCTGTCGCTCTGGCCGGAGGACGATTTCATCCACATGCTCTATATCAGCCCGGATTTCCAGGGACAGGGCGCCGGCACGGCATTGCTGCGGGCGCTGCCCGAATGGCCGCAACACCGGTATCGGCTGAAGTGCCTGGTGAAGAACCGCCGGGCGAAGGCGTTCTACCTCGCCCACGGGTTCCGCGTGACCGGCAACGGCGCATCGCCGGAAGGCGACTATGAGGAGCTGAGCTTTTTTCCGGTTTGACCGCTCGCGGGCGCGTCGTCGGTTTTACCGCGTCGGCAGCTGCCCGGCGATTTCCTCGGCGCGGCTCTTGTGGCGGTCGGCCTCACCCTGCCAGCGGATGGCTTCCTTGGCTTCGGTGCGGGCGCGCTTGCGGTGCTTGCCCTGGCTGAACCAGGTGGCGGCCGCGCCGATCAGCATGCCTGCGATCAGGGCGATGAACAGGAAGACGAAGAAGGGTGCGGAAACCGCAAGCACCTGATCGTCAGGCCGGAACGGATTGAAGGCGAGCGTGACGCTCTGCCGGTTGGCGACGCAGAAGACGATGAGGATAACGCCGAGCGGCAGCAAAATCAACAGGTTGACGATCTTCTTGGCCATTTGAGGTCTCCACGCGGCATAGTGCGCCGGTTTTTTTGAAGGGCGCGTTTGATGCTTGGCAGGATAGAAAAACGGCGCTCGAATTCAAGTGCGGTTTCGCCGCAGGCGGCTGTCGCTCAATCCTCTTCGTCGGCCTGGCCGGGGTTCAGCCGCTCGCGCAGCTCCTTGCCGGTCTTGAAGAAGGGAACCCACTTCTCCTCGACGAAGACGGTATCGCCGGTGCGCGGGTTGCGGCCGGAACGGGAAGGGCGGTTCTTGACCGAAAACGCGCCGAAGCCGCGCAATTCGACGCGGTTGCCCGCAGCCAGTGCATCCGTGATCTCGTCGAGAACCGCGTTGACGATATTCTCGACGTCGCGATGATAGAGATGCGGGTTGCGTGCTGCAACAATCTGCACCAATTCGGACTTGATCACGTTCGCCCCCTTAAATTATTGATTTCTTATCAATCGCGGCCAACCTGCCAAACTGAAAGCAGCCCGTCAAGAAGCAACTTTGGGGGCAGGATTCCATTGATATCCTGGCCTTTCAAGAGATCATCATAACCGAAGATCGTAATCAACCGCGAAACAGCCCCAGCGAGCAGAAAGGGCGTATTGCTCTTCTTGTCCCAATCCACCATCGGCAGGTCGGCATCGACGCCGCGCGATTTGAGATAGGCACGGATCTCAGGCTCGCCACCGATCGTATCGACGAGTTTCACCTTCAGTGCCTGGCGGCCGGTATAGATCGTGCCGTCGGCCAGTTTCAGCACCTCGTCGCGCGGCAGCTTGCGCCGGTCGGCGACCAGGTCGACGAACCAGTTATAGCTGTCGACCACCATGTTGCGGATCATCGCCTTGGCCTCCTCGCTCGCCTCGTGGAAGGGCGAGGGCTCGGCCTTCAGCGGCGAGGACTTGATTTCCTGCAGCGAGACGCCGATCTTGTCGAGCAGCGGCTGGATCTGCGGATACTGGAAGATGACGCCGATCGAGCCGGTGATCGAGCTGTCGCCGGCAATGATCGTATCGCCGGCCGTGGCGATCATGTAGCCGGCGGAGGCGGCAAGGGTGCGCACATCGGAGACGACAGGCTTCTTGGCTGCTATCGCACGGATCGCCTTGAAGATTTTCTCGCCGCCATAGGTCGTGCCGCCGGGCGAAGAGATCGAAATCACCGCGGCCTTCACCTGGTCGCTGGTCTCGACTTTCTTCAGCCGCTCCAGAAGCTCGTCGTCATCGACGATCAGCCCTGATATCGTCACATGGGCGATGTGCGGGCGCTCCGTCCCGGCATCGCCGACGGCAAAGCGGTAGAAGGCGAAACCGAGTGCCACGACGAGGGCGACCGTGAAGAGGCGCCAGAACCAGAGCTTGCGGCGCAGCCGCCGGCGATCCGCAATCATCGAACTGTCCATAGAAACCTCCAGCGCTGGCACCGGCTTCGGCATGCCGCCGAGAGCTCCGGTGAAATAGGTGGCAGCGGCGCGTACGAATGCCACTTTTTGATGTTTTTCCGTTTTGTTGCTTGTTGCAGAAAAAATTCCATATTGGCAAGCCAATGTAATAATGCGAAACGAACTGTGATTGGCGGCCGGCTTTGTTCTGAAGGCGCGGCGATCACCGCACATGGACGAGGCCTATGCTCGATACCCTGAAGAACAACGGACATGCCGCCTATGCCGGGTCCGGCAAGAGCGCCTATGGCGATGCGTTGTTCCATTCCGCCCGGGTGCGGCGGCTGAAGATTTTGCTGCCGGTGGCGGCCCTCATCATCGCCGCCGGCCTCGCGGCGGTGGCGTTGGTCAGCATCTATCTGCCCGAGAATATCAAGATAGAAGGCGCCAAGATCGAGAACGGCAAGGTCGTGATGGAAAAGCCGGCGATATCAGGACGCAATTCCGACGGCATCAACTATTCGATGCTGGCCGAACGGGCGTTGCAGGATATCCGCAATCCCGATCTCATCACGCTCGAAACCATCAAGGCCGCCGTGCCGATGAATGACGGCCTGATTGCCCGGGTCGTCGCCTCGACCGCCGATTACAATCGCGCCACCGACAATCTGCATATGACGGCCCCCTTCACTCTGGTGCTGAGCAGCGGCCTCAATGCAAAATTCCAGTCCGCCCGGCTCGACATCAAGGGCGGAAACATGCGCAGCGACGACCCCGTCACCATCACCAAGGACAATGCCTCCATTCTTGCGCAGACGATGGAGATAACCGATAAGGGGCGCGTGATCACATTCGAGGGGAACGTTCGCATGAATGTCGATCCATCCACCATTCATAAACAGGGCACTTAACCAGCCGGGTCATCCATGACAAAAGATTGTCGCATTTCCACCTGCAAGACCGGCATGGCATTCATTGCCGGCGCATTTGCCCTTATTCTGACGGCCTCGGGCGCAGGCGCGCAGCAGGCCGCCACGATGTCGGGCATGAAGCTTTCCAACGACCAGCCGATCCAGATCGAAAGCGACAAGCTGGAGATTCACGACCAGGAACACACGGCGCTGTTCACCGGCAAGGTCAAGGTCGTCCAGGGGACGACGACGATGCAGTCCGGCAAGATGACCGTCTATTACAAGGACAAGGCGGCAAAGCCGGCCGCGGACGGGACGCAAGCCGCCGCCCAGCCCGCAGCGCAACCGCAGCAGTCGGGTTCGCTGGCCTCGGGAAGCGCCGATATCGACAAGATCCTGGTCACGGACAAGGTGCTGCTGACCTCGGGCACGCAGACGGCGACTGCCGATGACGGCAATTTCGACATGGCCTCGCAGACCTTCGTTCTCACCGCGGATCAGGGCAATAAGGTTATTCTGTCGGACGGGCCGAACGTCTTTACCGGCTGCAAACTGACGGTTCACATGCAAACCGGCCAGGCGGAGCTTGAAAGCTGCGGTGGGCGTGTCCAGATTCAGCTCGATCCGAAGTCGCAGCCGAATACGCAGCAGAAGCAGAACTGAGAAGCCGGCCTCCCACGTGAAATTATCATCGCTATCCACCATGTTCGGTAAACCCGGGCCACAAGCTGCGGGTGCCGCCGACAAGAGCCGCTATCACGGAACGTTGATCGCACGCGGTCTGACGAAGACCTATGCGACGCGTCGCGTCGTCAATGGCGTCTCGCTGGTGGTGCGCCGTGGCGAGGCCGTCGGCCTGCTCGGCCCGAACGGCGCCGGCAAGACCACCTGTTTTTACATGATCACCGGCCTCGTACCGGTCGATGAAGGCACGATCGAGATCGACGGCAACGATGTCACGACCATGCCGATGTACCGCCGCTCGCGCCTCGGCGTCGGTTATCTCCCGCAGGAAGCCTCGATCTTCCGCGGCCTGACGGTGGAAGATAATATCCGCGCCGTCCTCGAAGTGCATGTCAAGGACAAGGCCGAGCGCGAGCAGAAGCTGAGCGAGCTGCTGGAGGAGTTCCATATCCAGAAGCTGCGCAAGAGTGCCGCTGTCGCCCTGTCGGGCGGTGAGCGCCGCCGCCTCGAAATCGCCCGCGCCCTTGCGACCGACCCGACCTTCATGCTGCTCGACGAGCCGTTTGCCGGCGTCGATCCGATCTCGGTCGCCGACATCCAGAATCTGGTTCACCACCTGACCGCGCGCGGCATCGGCGTTCTCATCACCGACCACAATGTGCGCGAGACGCTGGGCCTGATCGACCGCGCCTACATCATCCATGCCGGCGAGGTGCTGACCCATGGCCGGGCCAACGACATCGTCAACAATCCCGAAGTGCGCCGGCTTTACCTCGGCGACAATTTCAGCCTCTGAGCGGCTGATCCGTCAGAAATTCACCTTGCGGCATAGTTCCGCTTGACCAAATGAGATAAAAAAGCAATTTTTGGGCCAAGTTGGATTTCCGCGGCCTGAAGCCTTGATCGGACGCGGTTTCCCGGAGGAATTGAGGGAGTTTCGCGTCCGTCATGGCACTGTCCGCCAGTCTTTTCCTGCGCCAGAACCAATCCCTGGTGATGACACCGCAACTGATGCAATCCATCCAGTTGCTGCAGATGACGCATGTCGAACTCAGCCAGTTCATCGCCCAGGAAGTGGAAAAGAACCCGCTGCTCGAATTTCCGTCGAATGACGGCGAGGCAGGGTCCGAACGCGGCGAAGCCGAAGACGAGCCTTATGCTCATTCACCGGAGGATGCAGGCTCGGACGACGGTGACGACAACCGCACCGAGGCGCTCTCCAGCGACTGGTACGACAATGGCGGCAGCGCCAGCACCAGCCGCCTGAACGACGAGCTCGATGCCAATTATACCAATGTCTTTCCCGATGACAGCGCGCCGCAGCGCCTCGATGCGCCGGAGCTCGTCGGCCAGTGGAAATCGATGCCGGGCAGCGGCGGCGAGGGCGCCGATTACGATCTCGACGATTTCGTCGCCGGCCAGGTGTCGCTGCGCGATCATCTCGCCCAGCAGATCCCTTTCGTCCTGCCCGACATGGCCGATCGGCTGATCGCCCAGAACTTCGTCGATCAGCTCGACGATGCCGGTTATCTGCAAGCCGATATCGTCGAGACCGGCGAGCGGCTGGGCACGAGCCTCACCGCGGCCGAGCGCGTGCTTGCCGCCCTCCAGACGCTCGATCCGCCGGGGGTTTTCGCCCGCAGCCTCGCCGAATGCCTGGCGATCCAGCTCAGGCAGAAGGACCGCTACGACCCCGCCATGCAGGCGCTGGTCGAAAACCTCGAACTGCTGGCGCGGCGCGATTTCGCCACGCTGAAGCGGCTCTGTGGTGTCGACGAGGAAGACCTTCTCGACATGCTCGGCGAAATCCGCCAGCTCAATCCCAAGCCCGGCAGCGGTTTCGAGGCCGGCGTTTCCGAAGCGATCATGCCCGATGTGGTCGTCAGGCCCTCCTCGGACGGCGGCTGGCTGGTCGAGCTCAATCCGGATACGCTGCCGCGTGTGCTTGTCAATCAGTCCTATTTTTCGCGCGTGACCAGGAATGGCGAGGATCACGCCTTCCTCTCCGATTGCCTGCAGAGCGCCAACTGGCTGACGCGCAGCCTGGACCAGCGGGCGAAGACCATCATGAAGGTGGCAAGCGAGATCGTTCGCCAGCAGGACGCCTTCCTGCTGAACGGTGTCGACCACTTGCGCCCGCTGAACCTGAAGACGGTCGCCGAAGCGATCAAGATGCACGAATCCACCGTCAGCCGCGTCACCTCGAACAAATACATGCTGACGCCGCGTGGCCTCTTCGAGCTCAAATATTTCTTCACCGTCTCGATCAGCGCCGTGGCCGGCGGCGACAGCCATTCGGCCGAGGCGGTGCGGCACAAGATCCGCGCGCTGATCATGCAGGAAAGCCCGGACGCCGTGCTCTCCGACGACGATATCGTCGACATGCTGAAAAAGGGCGGCATCGATCTCGCCCGCCGCACGGTTGCGAAATACCGGGAGGCTATGAACATCGCCTCCTCGGTCCAGCGCCGCCGCGAAAAGCGGGCGCTCGCCAAGGTCGCCGGTTTCTGACGCGGCAATGCTTCGGCCTCGATCGAAGCATCCCGCCCGCAAATTGCGCTATTCCTCCGGTGTTTTGAACCAATAGCGAAATGCCAACCATGCCGCAAAATCCGAACCTTGCCAGGGAACTTTCCCTGCTGCTGGCGCTGGCGACCCTCTGGGGTTCCTCCTACACCTTCATCAAGATCGGGGTCGAAACCATTCCGCCGGTGACGATGATCGCCGCCCGCACGCTGATTGCCGGCGCCATTCTGCTTGCCGTCCTCCGCCACCGCCAAATCCGCCTGCCAGGTGACCGCGCGACGTGGCGGCGGTTCTTCCTCCAGGCCTGCCTGAACAGCGTCATTCCCTTCACCCTGATCGCCTGGGCGGAACAGACCGTCGACGCGGGATTGGCGGTGATCTTGAATTCGGCAACGCCGATCTTCGCCTTCCTGCTGACCGTGCTGATCACCCGCCATGAGCGTGTGACGCCGCGAAAGCTTTTCGGCGTCATGGCGGGACTTGCCGGCATCTGCCTCGTCATCGGCGTCGAAGCGCTCGGCGGCCTCGGTGAAAGCCTGATGGCCCAGCTTGCCATCATCCTGGCGACCGTCTGTTATGCAGGTGCCGCGATTTTCGGCAAGAACTTCAAGGGCCTCGATCCCGCCGTGCCGGCGGCCGGCTCGTTGATCTCGGGCGCCGTCATTCTTTTGCCCGTCAGCCTTGCCGTCGATCGGCCGTGGACGCTCGATCCCTCGGCCGAATCGATGGTGGCGCTGCTGGCCCTTTCCGCCTTTTCGACCGCCCTTGCCTTTGCCATCTATTTCCGTCTCGTCCAGACGCTGGGCTCGGTCGGTACGACCTCGCAAGCCTATCTCAGGGTGCCGATCGGCGTTGCGATCGGCATCGTCTTCCTCGGCGAAAGGCTGAGCTCGACGGCCTGGATCGGACTCTTTTGCGTCATCGCGGGTGTCGCAGCCATGACGATCCCGGCACGGGTCGGAACAACTCAAGAGGGAAGCCTCTAGAAGTCGTTGGCTCCTGATCGGTGCTAGGCACTGCGTCGCTGGGTGTTGGCCACACGTGTTGAGAGTATTAGCGATGACGATTTTTCGTCCTATTGACTTTTCGGCAGCGGCTGGCTAGAAGCCCGCCGCAATTGATGCCGTGAACGGCGTCTGGAGTTATCCCCAGCATCAGAAGGGCACCAGGGAGCCGCAGGCCTACGCCGATCTTGCTTGAGATTGCGCGAAGTGCTTGGATGAACCTGAGGCTTGGCGTAAACTGATACCCGCAAACGACGATAAGAAGGGAAACTCCATGAGTGTGCGTGTGTCCGGTAAACATATGGAAATTGGTGAATCGTTCCGTCAAAAGATCGAGGACCAAATTGGTATGGCCATCACGAAATACTTCGACGGGGGATACTCGGGTCAGGTGACCGTGGAAAAGGCGAGTTCTCGTTTCTCCGCTGACTGCAAGCTTCATCTCGACAGCGGGGTGGTGTTGCATGCGGCCGGTGAAGCGACCGATCCCCAGCTGGCTTTCGACGCCGCTTCGGAGCGCATCGAAAAACGGCTGCGCCGCTACAAGCGCAAGCTGAAGGACCATCATGCCGGAAACCATCTGAACGGTTTTGCAGAAGTCTCCTACACGGTCATGGATTCCGTTCCTGACCACGAGGATGAAATTCCCGACGATTTCGCCCCGGCAATCGTCGCCGAAAGCACGAAGCAGCTGAAGACCATGTCGGTCGCTACCGCCGTGATGGCGCTCGACATGACCGACGAGCCGCTTCTCCTGTTCCGCAGCCCCGGCAAGGAACATCTGAACATCGTTTACCGTCGGCACGACGGAAATATTGGCTGGATCGATTCAGCCAATATCAAAGGCTGAGATCAGGGCGGTGAGCGGCGGTGATGCCGCCGCTCCTTGCATTTGATCCCGGCGACAGAAGGAAAAAGAAATGGCATTGGCAGATTTGCTCCATCAGGATGCGATCATTCCCGCCCTCAGAGTAAATTCCAAGAAACAGTTGCTTCAGGAGTTGGCTGCAAGAGCCGCCAGGATCACCGGGCTCTCCGAACGGGAGATCTTCGACGTTATCCTGCAGCGCGAACGCCTTGGCTCGACCGGCGTCGGCAACGGCATCGCCATTCCCCACGGCAAGCTGGTCAACATCCATTCGATCGTCGGCATCTTCGCCCGGCTGGAGCAGCCGGTCGATTTCGAGGCCCTGGACGACCAGCCCGTCGATCTCGTCTTCCTGCTGCTGGCGCCGGAGGGCGCGGGTGCCGATCATCTCAAGGCGCTGTCGCGGATCGCCCGCGTGCTGCGCGATCACGATCTGGTCGCCAAGCTGCGCGCCACCGATTCCGCTTCGGCGATCTACGCCTTCCTCAACGAAGAGCAGACGTCGAACGCCGCTTAAGCCGCATCATCCCCGAAATGTGAAAGGGCGCCTGGGAAATCAGGCGCCCTTTTCATTGAGACGGCGAAACGATCAGAACTCTTCCCAGCTGTCCTCAGCCACGGCCGCCGAACCCCGCGACGGGGCAGCCGCGCGGCGGACCGCAGGAGCGGCCGCGCGGACCGCAGGAGGGACCACGCGGTGCGAGGCGACCGTGGCAACGGGCGTCCGCATCTTTTGCGCGACGGAGGCAAGGGTCGCGGCGTTGCCCGAGCCCGAGACGTTGAAGCGCGTGGCGAGCGTCTTCAGCGTCTGTGCTTCGTCATTGAGTGCGACGCTCGCGGCCGTTGCTTCCTCCACCATCGCCGCGTTCTGCTGCGTCACCTGATCCATCTGATTCATGGCCTGGTTGATTTCCTTCAGGCCGACGGCCTGTTCGCTGGCCGATGCCGAAATCTGCCGGATGAGGTCGTTGATGCCCATCACCTGTTCGGCGATCTTGTGGAGCGTCCCGCCGGCGCGCCCGACGAGATCGACGCCTTCCTTGACCTGGACGGCCGAGGTGTTGATCAGCGTCTTGATTTCCTTGGCGGCATTGGCCGAGCGCTGCGCCAGCTCACGCACCTCCTGGGCGACGACGGCAAAACCCTTGCCGGCTTCGCCGGCGCGCGCCGCCTCGACGCCGGCGTTCAGCGCCAGCAGGTTGGTCTGGAAGGCGATCTCGTCGATGACGCCGATGATCCTGGAAACCTCCGTCGAAGACTGCTCGATCCCCTGCATCGAGGCGATCGCCTTCTGCACCACCTCGCCGGATTTTTCGGCATCCTGGCAGGCGAGGTTGACATTGTCGGCGGCGGTGCGGGCATGATCGGCGCTGGAATCGACCTGTGCGGTGAGCTCGTTGAGCGCGGCCGCCGTCTCCTCCAGGCTTGCCGCCTGCTGTTCGGTGCGCTTGGCGAGGTCGGAAGCGCTGTTGCTGATCTCGCCGGTGCCCGAGCCGATATTGGCGACGCTGAGGGTCATCGTGTTGATGGTCTCTTCAAGGCTCGCAAGGGCGGCGTTGAAATCCTGTTTCAGCTTGCCGTATTCGCCGGGAAATTCGTCGGTGATGCGGTAGCCGAGATTGCCCTGCGACAGTTCGGAAAGGCCGGCGCCGACGATCGAGACGATATGGCGTTGCAGCGACACCGATTGCTGGCGTTCCGATTCCGAACGGCCGCGCTCGCTCTCCGCCGCCTGCCGCTCTCTGGCGGCCTCGTCTTCGAGGCGACGGCTGTCGGCCAGCGTGAAGCGGAAGCCTTCCAGCGCCTTGGCGACCGAACCGATTTCGTCGGTGCGGTGCTGGGCTGCGACCGGTTGGTCATATTTGCCGTTGCCGAGCGCTTCGACACTGGCAACGAGCCCGCCGAGCGGCCGCTGCACCAGCGCGCGGACGGCGAAATAGAGCGCCAGCATGACAGCGCCGAGCACGATCAGGCCGTTGGTGATCATCATGTAGGTCTGGTCCCGTACCGGCGCGTTGATCGCCGTGTGCGGCACGTCGACGAGCACGACCCAGGTGGCGTTGACGCCGGGAACCGCGAACGGATAGACGACACGGTCGAAGGGGGCGAGGCCGTCATAGGTGAGGTTGCTAACCAGGCCGGGCTGTTTGCTCGACAGGGCCGACTTGACGACGTCGGCGCCTTCGCCGTCATACGGCTTGGTTATCAGGTCGGGGACCGGCGCGACGATCCAGTTGCCGGCCTGCGACAGCAGCGTCACGCGGCCGGATCCGAAAGGATGCAGCGCCTGCAGCTTGTCGGTCAGCGACTTCAGCGAAATGTCGACGCCGCCGACACCGATCATCTTGCCGCCGGATATGACCGGATAGGCAATCGAGGTCAGCAATGTCGGCACGTCGGTGCCCTCGGCCATATAAGGCGTCGTGATCGCTCCCTTGCCGCTGTCGGCGGCGAGCTTCCACCATTCGGCGGTATAATCTTCATCGAAGGTCGAATATTGCACGCCGCCATCCTTGGTCTTCGACCAGTAGGGCGTGAAGACGCCGTTCTTGTTGACGCCTTCGTCCTTGTTGTTGGCAAGTTCGGTGGTCTTGCCGTCAAGCGCGCCGGGTTTCTCGCAGAACCAGCTGCCGAAGGCGAAAGCATTCTGCTCGAGATTGGCCTTCAGCACGTTGATCATGCCCTTGCGATCGAGCGACTTGCCTTCATGACCGCGGCCGACGACACCCATCATGCTGCGCGCGGCGCTGGCGAGTTCGCCGACATTGGCGGCGATTTCATTGGCGATCGATTTTGCCTCGAGGTTGGCCTGATCCATCGTCAGCGTCTGGACCCGATCCCGGGTCTGGTCGATGAGGAAGAAATTCGAAACGATCAGGACAAGTGCGATGGCGATGCCGGTGATGACGATGAGTTTCGCGGCAAGCGATTTCATTTTAAAAATGAACATGGGATCCTCGGGCAAGCATGCGCCGAACGGGCATTCTCCGGCGCAGGAGCAAAGGCATCGCCCCGTCATGGAGCAGCCGTGTGAGCCGCGGATCCGCAAGCGCGACGATCCGGCGATCTCCGGGAAGATCGCCGGCGACCTCTTAAATTTGAATGAAACTTTAGGGGTTCATATGAGGAAAACCGCAGAAACCCCCCTCAAAATTGAGGGAGGTCCGACGATGTGTCGCGAGGCGCGCAGGCTATATTCTGTCTGCGACGTCCTCACTCAAAGGAATTGAAGGCTGCGCGCCCGATTTGAGGCAGGCGAGCGAGCCGGCAACGGCCGCGCGGCGCAGCGCCGTCGGAAAATCGAGGCCGTCGTCGAGGCTTGCAGCGAAATAGCCGCAGAATGTGTCGCCGGCGCCGACGGTGTCGACCGGTTCGATCTTCAGCCCCTGCGCCCGCGAAATTGCCCCGTCGCGGATGGCGATAACCCCGTCGCCGCCGAGCGTGACGATCAGCGTCTGGCCGGTTTCGGCATGCAGGCGCTGAAGGGCTGCCTCACGCGCCTGCGCGTCCATGCCCTCCTGTCCGGCAAGCCGCTCGAACTCGGTCTCGTTGGCAATGACGATATCGGCGAGCCGGCCGAGGCGGGCCGCATCGGGGATCAGCGGTGCGAGATTGAGGATGCTGGTGATACCCTTGGCGCGGGCGGCCGACAATGCGCGTTCGACGGCGGCCGCCGGCACCTCGAGCTGCAGCATCAGGATGTCGCCTTCGCTCATGCGGCCGATTGCCGTTGCGGCATCGCCAGGCGTGACCTGGCCATTGGCGCCGGGAACGACGGCGATCATGTTTTCGCCGTCGCCGCCGACCAGGATCAGCGCCGTGCCTGTGGGGCCGTCGACATGCCTGACGAGAGAAAGGTCGGTGCCGGCCGCATCGAGCAGGGAAAGGGCATCCGCGGCGAAGCTATCCTTGCCGACGGCGCCGGCCATATGCACATAGCGGCCGGCGCGGCGGGCGGCCAGCGCCTGGTTGGCGCCTTTGCCGCCGGCGGCGGTGGCAAAACCGTTGCCGGCCACCGTTTCGCCGGGCTTCGGCAGGCGCGCGGTGGTGGCGATGAGGTCCATGTTGATGGACCCGAAAACTGTGATCATCAGGGTGTCCCGTCTTTTGGAGCCGGCAACTGACGTCATGCTCCTGCTATTTCTTGCGGGCGAGACACTGCCCGAAGCGGTCACTCCTCGTCAACCACCCGGAGCTTGAGAAGACCGGTGCGGCTTTCCACCGATTTGGCGGCGGGTTCGCTGTCGCGGGCAGGCTTGGCCTCGCCGCCGCCGGCCTCGAATTCCAGCGCCTCGATCCTGGCGCCGCGCCTGGTGAGTTTGTCGGCCGAGGTGACCACCATGTCGACATCCTTCTGCGCCATGGCGAAATGACCCTGCAGCTTGCGCACCCGCTCGTCGAGGCGGCCGAGATCCTCCATCAGGATCGCCACCTCGCCCTGGATCAGATGCGCCTGCGCCCGCATGCGCTGGTCCTTGAGCACGGCCTGGATGACCTGGATCGACAGCATCAGCAGCGACGGTGAGACGATGACGATGCGCGCCCGGTGCGCCTTCTGCACCAGGGCCTCGAAGTTCTCGTGGATCTCGGCGAAGATCGATTCCGACGGCACGAAGAGAAAGGCGGTATCCTGGGTTTCCCCCTGGATCAGGTATTTCTCGGAAATGTCCCTGATATGGACCTCCATGTCGCGGCGGAACTGCTGGCCGGCGATCTTGCCGGCCTCGGGGCTGCCGGCGTCGCGGATGGCGTTCCAGGCTTCGAGCGGAAATTTCGCGTCGATGACAAGTGGCGGCGCGCCGTTCGGCATGCGGATCGTGCAGTCCGGCCGCGAGCCGTTGGACAGCGTCTGCTGGAAGGCATAGGCGCCCATCGGCAGGCCGTCGGCGACGATTGTTTCCATCCTCGACTGGCCGAAGGCGCCGCGCGTCTGCTTGTTGGACAGAATCGCCTGCAGCCCGACGACATCCCTCGCGAGCGTCTGGATATTGTTCTGCGCCGCGTCGATCACCGCCAGCCGCTCCTGCAGCCGCTGCAGGTTCTCATGCGTCGATCTGGTCTGCTCGGTGATCGTCGAGTTGACGCGCTGCGACATGCCGTCGAGGCGTTGGCTGATCGCCTGGTTGAGCTCACTCTGCCGTGCGCCGAAGACTTCGGTCATCGCCGCGATGCGGCCCTGCATCTCCGCCTGGATCTTCAGAAGCTCGGCCATGCGGGCTTCGCTTTCCCCGGCGCGAAAGCTCGCCTCGTCGGCCTGCTCGCGGCGAAGACTGGCGCCGCGCAGCAGCAGCACGATCACCAGCAGAATGAGGGCGGCGAGAGCCCCGCCGACAAGCGCCAGCATGGCCGGGCTGATCGAGGCAAGGGAAAGGGCGAGCGATTCGGAATGGACGGTCATGCAGCGAGCATAACAGAAGACACGGCGATATATAGATCAAAACGTGAACAAAATTGGTGGTCCTTACGATCTTCACAGACTGCTGCTTTTCCCAGCGGATGAAGAAGAAATCGCCGCCCGATTTAACGATTGCTCAACCATATTCGCCAAAACCTGCGGCGGCGAATTCCTTCCCGCGCGTTTGCGCCAAGTACAGAGATCCTCATGACATCCCAGCAGACCGACAGTGCCCTCAGGCAGCGCCTCGATTTCATCGAACTGGACGAGGCGGCGCGCAGGTCGATGCGGGATCTGCGCCCTGTCATATCGGAACTGATCGGTGGCGCTCTCGACAAATTTTACGCCAAGCTCGCCAAGACCTCTGCTGTATCAGGCGCTTTCACCGATAAGAACCAGCTCGGCCACGCCAGGAAGCGCCAGCAGGATCACTGGGCCAATCCAGCCGGCGGCGCATTCGACGCGAACTATGTCGACGGCGTGACCGCGGTCGGCCGGGCGCATGCCGGCATCGGGCTGGAGCCGCGCTGGCATATCGGCGGTTACGCCATCGTCCTGTCCGAGTTGGTCAAGGGCATCATGGAGAAGCAGTGGCCGTCGGTCTTTGCGCGCCAGCAGGGCAAGGCATTGGCCGAGAAGCTGTCGGCCGTCATCAAATCAGGCATGCTCGACATGGATTATTCCATCTCGGTCTATCTCGACACACTCGAAGCCAAGCGCCAGGCCCTTGAAGAGCAGCAGGCCCGGGCCGAAGCCGATCAGGCGATGGCGCTGGAGCAACTGCGCCGCGGTCTGGAAGCGCTGTCGAACGGCGATCTCGACGCCACTCTGCCGTCCGACCTGCCGGGCAATTTCCGGCAGATGGCCGAGGACTACAACCGCGCCGTCGGCGCCCTTCGCAAGTCCTTCGCATCCGTGCGCGAGACCTCGGGCCAGATCATGGGCGGCGCCGACGTCATTTCCAATGCGACCAACGACCTGGCGCTGCGCACCGCTCAGCAGGCGGCGGGCGTCGAGGAGAGCTCGGCCGCCCTGCAGCAGCTCTCCGTCAGCGTCGGTCAGACGGCGGCCAATGCCGAGAAGGCTTCGGCCGCCGTGCGCGAGACGCAGGAGAAGGCGAAAAACTCAGGCGAACTCGTCACCAGCGCCGTCTCGGCAATGGCCGGCATCGAGAAATCTTCGACCGGGATCTCCAAGATCATCGGCGTCATCGATGAGATCGCCTTCCAGACCAATCTTCTGGCGCTGAACGCCGGTGTCGAGGCGGCCCGCGCCGGCGATGCCGGCAAAGGCTTTGCCGTCGTCGCCCAGGAGGTCCGCCAGCTCGCCCAGCGTACGGCGGAAGCCGCTAAGGAGATCAAGAACCTGATCTCGCAGAGCTCGACCCAGGTCAACGAGGGTGTCGGCATCGTTTCCAGCACCGGCGAGGCGCTGAACGACATGATCAGCCGCATCGACATCATCAACCGGTTCGTCGCCGATATCGCCGCCGCCGCCCGCGATCAGGCGACCGGCGTCAACGAGGTCAGCCTGGCGGTCCGCAACATGGGTGCGATCACCCAGCAGAATTCGGATATGGTCGAGCACTCCTCGGCAGAAACCCGCCGTCTCAAGGACGAGGTGGAAAACCTGATCGAGCTGCTGCGGCGCTTCCGCGCCCGGCCGGAAGGCCGTTCCGTTACCGCTGCCCGCCGGGCGGCCTGAGGCGAATATGGCGAAATTCCGGGCGGGGATGCAAAAAAGCGCCTTCCCCGCCCACCGGATAATTCCATAGTCGGAAAAGATGGGTTATGGGAACGCCATGACCATCAAGCCACTCATCATTCTTCCCGATCCCCTTCTCCGCCAGCTCTCCAAGCCGATCGAGCGGGTCGACGCCGACCTGCAGCGCCTTGCCGACGACATGCTGGAAACCATGTACGACGCGCCGGGCATCGGCCTTGCGGCGATCCAGATCGGCGTGCCGCGTCGCATGCTGGTGATCGATGTGTCGCGCGAGGGCGAGGAAAAGCAGCCGCAGGTCTTCATCAACCCGGAGATCGTCACATCGTCCGACGAGCGCTCGGTTTATGAGGAAGGCTGCCTGTCGATCCCGGATTATTATGCCGAGGTCGAGCGCCCCGCCGTCGTCTCGGTCAAATATCTCGACCGCAACGGCAAGGAACAGACTGTTGAAGCCGACGGCCTGCTCGCCACCTGCCTGCAGCACGAAATCGACCATCTGAACGGCGTGCTGTTCATCGATTATATCTCGCGGCTGAAGCGGGAGATGGTGATCAAGAAATTCACCAAGGCGGCAAAGTCCAAGGCGCTCTGAGCGGTACATTGAAAACTTGTCGGCAAAGCACTATGATATCAGTGATATCATGATGGAGGCGCCGCATGGGTGATTTTCTGATCAGAAATATTTCCGAGGCGATGAAGCGAGACATTGCGGAATCGGCGCAGCGCAGCGGAAACAGCCTTTCTGACGAGGCCAAGGAGCTTCTGCGGGAAGCGCTGAAAAGGAAAACCGAAGCAAAGCCCGAGACTTTGTCGGCCTATGACGCCATACGCGCCGCTTTCGTCAGCGAAAACGCCGTGGACGATGAATTTGCCGCAATCATGGACGAAATCGAGGTCGCGCGGAAAAAGGATTTCGGCCGGCCGTTCGAGGATTTCGAATGATCGTTCTCGATACGAATGTGATTTCCGAGTTCGCCAGGCCGTTGCCGAGTGAAAAGGTGAAGGCCTGGATATTGCGGCAGGATGGTTCGAGAATCTGGCTTTGCACGGTCGGCTTGATGGAGCAGATATACGGAGCCGAACGGGTTTTCTTGAAGACCGGATCGGATCGCTTCTTTCGGGCGATCGAGAATTTGGTGAAAGGCCAGTTTCGTGACCGCATCGTCGGCTGGGATTTGGAAACGGCTATAGTGACCGGTCGCTTGCGGGCGAAACGCGAAAGCATAGGGCGGCCGATTTCGGTCCAGGATGCCATGATTGCCGCCATCTGCCTTGCCAACGGCGCGACGCTCGCCACCCGCAACACCAGAGATTTCGAGGGGCTTGATCTCAAGCTCGTAAACCCGTTTGAAGACGGTTGATCCTCAATTGGCGAGATAAAATGTCTCTTCGCATCATCTTCATGGGAACCCCGGAGTTCTCGGTTCCGACCCTGCGCCTGCTCATCGATGCCGGCCACCGGATCGTCGCGGTCTATACCCAACCGCCGCGGCCGGGTGGACGGCGCGGGCTCGATCTGCAGAAATCGCCGGTGCATCAGGCCGCCGAACTGCTCGGTCTGCCGGTCTTCACCCCGGTCAATTTCAAGGACCCCGAGGAGCGCGAGAGATTTCGCGGCCTGAATGCCGATGTCGGCGTCGTCGTCGCCTACGGACTTTTGCTGCCGGAGGCGATTTTGAACGGCACGCGGGATGGCTGCTACAACGGCCACGCCTCGCTGCTGCCGCGCTGGCGGGGGGCCGCGCCCATCCAGCGGGCGATCATGGCGGGCGATGCAAAGACCGGCATGATGGTGATGAAGATGGATAAGGGGCTCGATACCGGCGCCGTGGCGCTGACCCGCGAAGTCGAGATCGGCCCGAACATGACGGCAGGCGAGCTGCACGACCGGCTGATGCAGGTCGGCGCCAAGGCGATGGCGGAAGCCATGGTGAAACTCGAAATGAACGACCTGCCGCTGACGCCGCAGCCGGACGAGGGCGTGCTCTATGCCGCCAAGATCGACAAGGCCGAGACCCGCATCGATTTCGCCGGAAACGCCAGGGATGTTCACAACCATATCCGCGGCCTGGCGCCATTTCCAGGCGCCTGGTTCGAACTTGCGATCGGCGGCAAGCCGGAGCGGGTGAAGGTGCTGGCGTCCGAGCTGGCTGACGGCCAAGGCGCATCGGGCGAATTGCTGACGGACGATCTGGTGGTCGCCTGCGGTTCGGGCGCGGTGCGGCTGACCAGGCTGCAGAAGGCCGGCGGCAAGCCGCTGGCCGCCGCCGATTTCCTGAGAGGCACGCCGCTTGCTGCCGGCACGGGGCTTAGCTGATGCCGCGTTTCCGCATGACCGTCGAATATGACGGCGGCCCCTATGTCGGCTGGCAGCGGCAGGAAAACGGTCCCTCGGTGCAGGGCGCGATCGAAGCGGCGGTGCTGTCTCTGACCGGCGAGACGGTATCGATCCGCGGCGCCGGCCGCACCGATTCCGGCGTTCATGCCATGGGGCAGGTAATCCATGCCGATCTTTCGAAGGACTGGTCGCCCTACAAGCTGCAGAATGCCTTGAACGCGCATCTGAGGCTCGCCGGCGAGCGCGTCTCGATTGTCGAGGTCGAGGCTGCTCCCGAATTCTTCGATGCCCGCTTTTCGGCGCTGCGGCGCCATTATCTCTACCGCATCGTCAGCCGCCGGGCGCCGCTGGCGCTCGAGGCCGGCAAGGCCTGGTGGGTGCCGAAGGCGCTCGACCACGAGGTCATGCATGCCGCCGCCCAGAGGCTGGTCGGCCGGCACGATTTCTCCACTTTCCGCTCCGCCCATTGCCAGGCAAACAGCCCGGTGCGCACGCTCGACCGGCTGGATGTGACGCGCAATGGCGAGCTGATCGAGATCCGCGCCACGGCCCAGAGCTTCCTGCACAATCAGATCCGTTCCTTCGCCGGCACGCTGAAGCTCGCCGGCGAAGGCAAGTGGACGCCAGACGATATCGAGGCAGCGCTTCAGGCGCGCGACCGCAAGGCCTGCGGCCCGGTGGCGCCGCCCGACGGGCTCTATTTCATGCAGGTGGATTATCCCGACGTGATCATCGACCGTCGCAGGCCGGCCGGCGATACCGAGGCCAATGACGGAGAGGCTGACGATCCGTCGTAAGATTGCTCAGGCGGGGTAGATGCCGAGGAAGTGCTGCAGATATTCCGAAAGGATCATCGACGGCACCAGCAGCACCAGCGTCATCGCCCCGACCAGCAGCGCGTGACCGTGGCAGATCATCCGGAGAATGCGCGCCAGCACGAAGACCTGCGCCAGCATGAAGGCCAGCAGCAGCAGCGAGACGAGGCCGACGGAGCCGGGCAGGAAGACCACCATCGCCAGCAGCAGCCCGTTGATATAGGAGAGCGGCACGCCGAGCCAGTTGACGCTGACGACGACCGGCGCAAAACGCTCGCCCATGCGGAAGGCAAGCAACAGCAGCCCGGCAAAGACCAGCGGCACGAACCAGTTGGCGAGCTCGACGAAGCCGAGCCTGATATAGAAGGCGAAGCCGACATCGGCTTCCGGCGGCATCGACCGCAGAAAGACCTGTCGCCACCAGAGCCAGGAAATGCCCATTGGCGGCAGACACCAGGCGATCGCCCAGAAGGACCGGTTGACGCCGCGCTCGGACATGTCGAGGTAGCGGAAGCCGCGCGGATCCAGCCGGATCAGCAGCCAGAGGCCGGCCAGATAATACTGGACTTCCCTAAGCCCCGGCATTGGCGAACCAACGGGCGATGAAGATTTCGTAGATCGCCGTCAGCGTCTCCAGATCGGCGACAGCGACGCGCTCGTCGACCATATGCATCGTCTGGCCGACGAGGCCGAACTCGACGACCGGGCAATAGTCCTTGATGAAGCGCGCATCCGACGTGCCGCCGGTGGTCGAAAGCTTGGGCGATTGGCCGGTCACACTTTCGACGGCCGATGACAGCGAAGCGATCAGCGCATTGTTGCGGGTGAGGAAGACATGGCTCGGCCGGTCGGCCCAGACGATATCGTATTTCACCGGTTCGCGGCCCGGCCGCAGCTGGCCGTTGCCGGCGGCAGCATCGAGGCGCCGGAGGATTTCGGCCCGCAGCGTCTCGGCCGTCCAGCTGTCGTTGAAGCGGATGTTGAAGCTTGCCGAGGCCCTGGCCGGAATGACATTGGTCGCCGGATTGCCGACATCGACCGTGGTCACCTCGAGGTTCGACGGCTGGAAGTCGTCGGTGCCGCCGTCAAATGGCGGGTCCATCAGCGCCTGGGTCAGCTGCAGCATGCCGCGCACCGGATTGTCGGCAAGATGCGGATAGGCGGCATGGCCCTGGACGCCGTGCACGGTGATCTTGCCCGACAGCGAGCCGCGCCGGCCGATCTTGATCATGTCGCCGAGCCTGTTCGGATTGGTCGGCTCGCCCACCAGGCAGGCATCCCAGCGCTCGCCGCGCTCAGTCGCCCATTGCAAGAGCTTGATCGTGCCGTTGATCGCCGGGCCTTCTTCGTCGCCGGTGATCAGGAACGAGATCGAGCCGTTGGGCGGCCCGTTTTTCTCGATATGGCGGGCGACGGCGGCGACGAAACAGGCAATGCCGCCCTTCATGTCGACGGCGCCACGGCCGAAAAGCTCGCCCTTGGAAATCTGGGCCTCAAAGGGCGGATGCGTCCAGGCGGCCTCGTCGCCGACCGGCACGACATCGGTATGGCCGGCAAACATCAGATGCGGGCCATCCCTGCCGAGCCGGGCATAGAGGTTTTCGATATCGGGCGTTCCCTCTTCGCTCGCCTTCACTCTGTCGACGGCAAAGCCGAGCGGCGCAAGCATGGTGTCGAGCGCCGACAGCGCGCCGCCCTCGGCTGGGGTCACGGAGGGGCAGCGAATCAGCGTCTGGAGATTGGCGACGGGATCGGTAGCGGTCATGGCAGTCGGACTATCCGGCGGGAATGGCAAAGACATGGCAAGGCGGCGCCTCGCGGAAAAGACGCCGTCTGTTTACCGGATCACTCTGTCGATGTCATCAATCTCTGAGCAGCTCATTGATGCCGGTCTTCGAGCGGGTCTGTTCATCGACGCGCTTGACGATGACGGCGCAGTAGAGATGCGGCGCCGGCTTGCCGTTGCCCATCGTCGCATTGCCCGACGGCATCGAACCGGCGACTACGACGGAATAGGGCGGCACTTCGCCGTAGCTCACCTCGCCGGTGGCGCGGTCGACGATCTTGGTCGACTTGCCGATATAGACGCCCATGCCGAGCACCGAGCCTTCGCGGATGATGCAACCTTCGACCACTTCCGAACGGGCGCCGATGAAGCAATTGTCCTCGATGATCGTCGGGCCAGCCTGCATCGGCTCCAGCACGCCGCCGATGCCGACGCCGCCGGAAAGATGCACATGCTTGCCGATCTGCGCGCAGGAGCCGACCGTCGCCCAGGTATCGACCATCGTGCCTTCGCCGACATAGGCGCCGAGATTGACGAAGGACGGCATCAGGATTGCGTTGGGCGCGATATAGGCCGAGCGGCGCACGACGCAGTTCGGCACGGCGCGGAAGCCGGCGGCACGGAAATGGTTCTCGCCCCAACCCTCGAATTTCGAGGGAACCTTGTCCCACCAGGTGGAATTGCCCGAGCCGCCCTTGACCACCTCCATGTCGTTCAGGCGGAAGGACAGCAGCACGGCCTTCTTCAGCCACTGATGCACCGTCCAGGCGCCGTCGGCGCCGCGCGTCGCGACACGGGCCTTGCCGGCATCGAGCAGATCGAGTGCTGCTTCGACCGCATCGCGAACTTCGCCCTTGGTCGACGTGTTCACATTGTCGCGATTGTCGAAGGCGGTTTCGATGATCTTTTCGAGGGATGCGAGGTCGGTGGCGCTCATGAGAATTCCTTAAACTTCGATCTTTATCGTGGAGACGGCAAGGTCTCCGGAAGTGCGGTTGGCGGGGGTTATCCTGCTCTACAGCATGAACCCGTAGAACGGAATGATTTTTCCGACAAGATCATATCTGGTTTCAAGGCGTTATAGCGACATATCCGGTCTCTTGGCCGGCATTACTGAAAGGCATTTCGACATGGCGAAGGGACGAAACGGCGGTTCGCGGCGCAAGGATGGCGTATGGGACCCGCTAAAGAGCAGCTCGACCGACAGGCAGCGCGCCGAGGCCGTGCCGAAGACGCCGCAGACGATGTCGCCCGCCTACCGCCTTGCCTATGTCGACGAGGATTTCCTCTGCCGCGAGGAGCTGCGGCCGATCCGCCTGCAGCTGGAACTGTTGAAGCCGGAAATGATGCTGACCGAACGCGGCATCAGGTCGACCGTCGTGATGTTCGGCGGCGCCCGCATTCCCGCCCCCGGCCAGAGCGCCTGGGCGGCCCGCAACGATATCCAGCGCGCCAATCTGGAGGCGGCCTCGGTCTATTATGACGAGGCGCGCAAATTCGCCCGGCTCTGCTCGAAATATTCGGCCACCTTCAATTTCCACGAATATGTCATCGTCACCGGCGGCGGCCCCGGCGTGATGGAGGCCGGCAATCGCGGCGCGGCCGACGAGGGCGCCCCTTCGATCGGCCTTAACATCGTGCTGCCGCACGAGCAGGCGCCGAACGCCTATGTGACTCCGGAGCTCAGCTTCAACTTCCATTATTTCGCCATTCGCAAGATGCATTTCATGGTCCGCGCCAAGGCGATCGCGGTCTTCCCGGGCGGCTTCGGCACGCTGGATGAGTTCTTCGAATGCCTGACGCTGATCCAGACCGGCCGCATGGAGCGCCTGCCGCTGATCCTCTTCGGCGAGGCCTTCTGGCGGAGCATCATCAATTTCGACGCATTGGCCGAATTCGGCACGATCGCGCCCGACGACGTCAAGCTGATCAGCTTCGTCGACACGGCCGAAGCCGCCTGGAAGATCGTCCAGGATTTCTACGAACACCGCGAATAGAGCGTCAGCGCGGTATTTGAAAACGAATCTCCCGCTCTTTCCCAGGCAGGAAAGAACGGGAGGCAGGGTGCGTCCGGCCTTACAGAAGCGGCCGGTCCGGCATGTCGTCGATCGAGATGACGCCGTCCTTGTTGCGGTCCATCCGCACAAACAGCTTGTCGATGGCGGCTTCGGCTTCCTGTTTGGAAATCTGGCCGTTCTGGTCGGTATCGACCCGGTGCATCATGATCGAGGCGCGCATGATGTTGCCGCCGTGATGCATCCAGCGATGTCCGTCGCGACCCTCGCGACCACCCTCAGGCGGCCGTCCCTGATCGTTATTATCAAGCATCGCGTCGGCGGTATTGGCATCCTTGTTATCACCGGCGTCCTGCTTGCGCTGATCTCTCATCGCCTGCATCTGCGCTTTCTGGTATGCGCCGATTTCGCCGGGGGTCAGCGAGCCGTCATGATTGGTGTCGATCGCAGCGAAGACCTTGTCGATGCCGGCGGTCGCTTCCTCCTTGGAGATCTGTCCGTCCTTGTTGGTGTCGAACTGCTTGAGCATTCTGACATAGGTGATTTCGCGGAAGGCGGCGGGCCCCGGCCCGTGCATAGAATCGTGCATGGAACCATGCCTGCCGGGGTGCTGACGCGGCCCGTCACCGGGTGCGGCATAGCCTGCCCCGGCGGCTGCGCCGAAGATGAGGCTGGAAGAAAGCGCTGCCAGTATCAGCTTGTTGCGGTACATCGTATTGGCCTTTCGTGAGGTGTCCCCTCACGACGAAAGCTATGGCAACAGGCCGGAAAGACCCAGTTAAACATCGGTAAGCTGGGTGAAACTTTGGTAATCCGTCAGCTCAGGGCTGAATCAGCCCGGAGCGGTAATCCTGCCGAGGAAGGCGGCGAGGTCGTCGGTGACGAAATCGATATGATCCTCTTCGCCGCTGGTCTTTTCCCACCATTCGACGACCGTGTCTTCCAGATTGCGCGGCACCAGCAGCACGGTCTGCATGCCGAGCGCTTTCGGCACCGTCAGATTGCGCGGCAGGTCCTCGAACATCGCCGCCTTTGCGGTTTCGACCCGCTTCAGCGCCGTGAACTTGTCGTAGGTCGCCTGCGCCGGCTTTGGCACGTAGTCGGCGGCGACGATATCGAAGATGTCGTCGAAATGCTCGAGAATGCCGAGCGCCTCCGCCGTCATTTCCGCATGCTTGACGCTGCCATTGGTGAAGATGAACTTGCGCCCCGGCAGCGCCTTGATCGCCGCACCGAGTTCGGGCTGCGGCGTCAGCGCCGAATAGTCGATCGCATGCGCCTTTTCGAGGAAGTCGTTCGGGTCGATGCCGTGATGGATCATCAGCCCCTGCAGCGTCGTGCCATGTTCCAGGTAATATTGCTTCTGCAGCTTGCGCGCCTCTTCCCGCTCCATCTGTAAGAGCGTGGCGACATAAGCGGTCATGTTCTTGTCGATCTGCGCGAAGAGATTGACATGATGCGGATAGAGCGTGTTGTCGAGGTCGAAGACCCAGTCTGTGACGTGCTCGAAATCGGCTTTATCAGGCGTGCGGTCGATCTTGGTCATGGCGGTCTTATGGCACGGCTGCCGCGGAAACCAAAGGCTTTTGCCTCCGGCCTTCGCCCGACGTCGATTTCCGCAAAAAAGCCGTCAGATTTTCACAACTTTAGGAGGATTTCGGCTGAATATTGCCATCGATCGCTGGTGACTTTCTGTCTGCGTCAGACAGGGGGACCCGCAAGGGTAAAGTCGCAATGAGGATCACTCTTATAAATCCGCCGCATACGGCGATCGGCAGTCGTATTCCCGATGATCACCTTCCACCGCTCGGCCTTCTCTCGGTCGCAGGCCCGCTGATCGACGATGGTCATATCGTCAGTCTCATCGATGCCGAGTTCGGACCGATGGCGATAGCGGAGATTGTCAGCCGGGTGGTGGGCAGCGACCCGGATCTGGTGCTGATTGGCCATTCCGGCTCGACCTCGGCCCATCCCACAGCCCGTGCGATCGCAGAGGCGATCAAATGGCGTGATCCCAAAACCTCCATCATCTACGGCGGCGTCTTTCCGACCTATCACTGGCGGGAGGTTCTGGCCGAGACGGCGGCATTCGATATTCTCGTGCGCGGTGAAGGCGAGGAAACGATGCGGCGCCTTGCCGATTGCCTGGCGACCGGCCGCCCGCTCGCAACCATTCCCGGCATCGCCTTTCGCGATGGTGATGGCGAAATCCTGGCGACGCAGCCGGCACAGGCGATCGCCGATCTCGATGCCTATCGCATCGGTTGGGAGCTGATCGATCATCGCCGTTACAGTTACTGGGGCGGCAAGCGTGCCGTCGTCATGCAGTTTTCACGCGGCTGTCCGCATCTTTGCAATTATTGCGGCCAGCGCGGCTTCTGGACCCGCTGGCGTCACCGCTCGCCGGAACTGTTTGCCCGCGAGATCGCCAGGCTTTATCGCCAAGAGGGTGTGGAACTGATCAACCTGGCCGACGAGAATCCGACCTCCTCGCGAAAGGCGTGGCTGGCTTTTCTCGAAGCGATGATCGCCGAGAATGTGCCGGTGCAGATCGTCGGATCGACACGGGCGGATGATATCGTCCGCGATGCCGATATCCTGCATCTCTACCGCAAGGCGGGTGTCGTGCGCTGGTTGATCGGCATGGAAAACACCGACGAGGCGACCTTGACGCTGATCAGGAAGGGCGGAGCCAAGGCAACCGACCGGGAGGCGATCCGCCTTCTGCGCCAGCATGATATCCTCTCGATGGCGACCTGGGTCGTCGGTTTCGAGGAGGAGACGCTGGGCCATCTCTGGCGCGGCTTCCGGCAATTGCTCTCCTATGATCCCGACCAGATCCAGGCGCTCTATGTGACGCCGCATCGCTGGACGCCGTTCTTCCGCATCGCCCGCGATCGGCAGGTCATCGAAACCGATATCCGAAAATGGGACTACAAGCATCAGGTGCTAAAGATGCGGTATCTCACCCCGATCGTGCTGGTCGTCTGCGTCAAGCTCATCGAGGTGGCGGTCCAGGCGCGGCCGAAGGCGCTGCTGCGCATCCTTCTCCATCGCGATCCCGAGCAGCGCCATTCGATGCGCTGGTATACGCAGATGGGGCGCCGCGTCTGGTTTCACGAGATTGTCGAATTCCTCTTCCGCCGCCGCCATCTCAGGGATGGCCCGACGCTCGAGAATTTCTGGGGCGCGCCGCAGGATGCAGAGGAAGAATCCATGCTGCGTCCGCAACGGCATGTGAAAAGCCTCGATGCGGCGGAATAAAATAGGCGCCCGATTTTCGGCGGACGGGGCCGGCGTGCGGTGCTAGAAAGAGGTCATGCTTTTCGAACGCCCCGATGACGATACACTCTATGAAGCCCTGATCGCGCGCAGCGCCGGTTATGAGGGCCAGGCCTATGTCTGCGTCAAGACGACAGGCATCTTCTGTCGTCTCACCTGCCCGGCGCGCAAGCCGAAGCGGGAAAATACGCTGTTCTGCGAGACGATCGCCGCCTGCATGCATTCCGGTTTCCGCCCCTGCCGGCGCTGCAAGCCGCTGGAGCAGCCGGGCAGGGAGCCTGTGGTCGACGCTTTGCTTGCCGCACTCGACGGCGAGCCGGAGGTTCGCTGGAGCGAGGATGAACTGGTGCGCCGCGGCCATGATCCCTCGACGGTGCGCCGCGCCTTCAAGCGGGCACTCGGCATGACCTTCCACGACATCGTCCGCTATATCAAGCTCGGCGAGGCGGCCCGGCAATTGGCCGATGGCGCGCGCGTCATCGATGCGCAGATCGACGCCGGATACGCGTCGCCGAGCGGCTTCCGAGCGGCTTTCCAGCGGCTCGTCGGCAAGGCGCCGGCGCTCGCGCAGAACCGCGAACTGCTTTTTGCCGACTGGTTCGACACCCCGCTCGGGCCGATGATCGCGGTCGCCGACAAGACGCATCTGCATCTTCTCGAATTTCACGACCGCAAGGCGCTGCCGAGCGAACTCGACGCGCTGCAAAAGCGCCTCCGCTCCTCCGTCGCGGTCGGCCGCACCCCCGTTATCGATCAGATCGAGGCGGAGATCGGCGATTATTTCGACGGGCGGCGCACCGTTTTCACGACGCCCTTGGCGCTCGGCGGCACGCCGTTCGAAAAGCATGTCTGGGCAAAGCTGATCGATATTCCTGTCGGTGAGACACGCGCCTATGGCGATCTTGCCAGGGAGATGGAGAGGCCGGAGGTGGTGCGTGCCGTCGGCCGCGCCAATGGCGCCAACCAGCTGGCCATCATCGTGCCCTGCCATCGCATGCTCGGCGCCGATGGTTCGTTGACCGGTTACGGCGGCGGGCTCTGGCGCAAGCAGTGGCTGCTGCGGCATGAAGAGAAGATCAGCACGCAGGCAAAGATGGAGGAGACAGCATGAACCAGACTGAAAAGGCCAAGGCATTCGGCGCGCTTCACCGCAAGGGCGACCCGATCGTCCTCTACAATATCTGGGATGCGGGCACGGCCAGGGCCGTTGCCGATGCCGGCGCCAAGGCGCTTGCGACCGGAAGCTGGTCGGTTGCCGCTGCCCATGGCTTTGCCGATGGCGAGAAGCTGCCGATGTCGGTGCTTGTGGAGACGGCGAAATCCATCGCCGACGTCATCGACCTGCCGCTCTCGGTCGATTTCGAAGGCGCCTATGCGGCGGAGCCTCAGGCTGCGGCCGCCAATGTCGCCAGCCTGGTGGAAATCGGCGCCGTCGGCATCAATTTCGAAGATCGGGTGGTCGCCGGCGAAGGGCTCTATCCCGTCGAGAGCCAGGCGGCCCGCATCCGCGCCATTCACGCCATGGCCGACGGCAAAGATATCCCCTTCTTCATCAACGCCCGCACCGACCTTTTTCTGGCCGAGAGCGATCTTGCCAAACATGCCGGACTGGTCGACGAGGCGATCGCGCGGGGCAGGGCCTATGCCGCCGCCGGCGGCAACGGCTTCTTCGTGCCCGGGCTGATCGATCCCGCCTTGATCGAAAAGATCTGCGCCGCATCGCCGCTGCCGGTCAACATCATGATGCGGCCAGGCGCCCCCGATGTGAAAACCCTGGCAAGCCTCGGCGTCAGCCGCATCAGCTATGGCCCGGGGCCTTACCGGTCGATGATGGAGAAGCTGAAGCAGGAAGCGGCGGCGATTTATAACCTGATCTGACGCCGATCCATGCGAGGGCCGCATCCCACGAAGGGCTGCGGCCCGGAATAACATTCCGCTTGTGCTCAGGAACGGAAGCGCAGATTGCGCCGGGTCAGCTGGTCGACCGAGGTGCAGCCCATCAGCTTCATGTCGCGTTCGATCTCGGTGCGCATCGTCTCCAGCGCCCGTTCGACGCCGGGCTGTCCGGCGGCGGCCAGCGGGAAGAGATAGTAGCGGCCGAGCCCGACCGCCTTTGCTCCCAGCGACAGCGCTTTAAGAACATGCGTTCCCCGCTGTACGCCGCCATCCATCATCACGTCGATCCGGTCGCCAACGGCATCGACGATTTCGGCGAGCTGGTCGAAGGCACTGCGCGAACCGTCGAGCTGACGGCCGCCATGGTTGGACAGCACGATGCCGGTGCAGCCGATCTCGACCGCGCGTTTGGCGTCTTCGACCGACATGATGCCCTTCAGGCAGAATTGCCCGCCCCAGGCCTGCACCATGTCAGCCACGTCGTTCCACGACATGGAGGGATCGAGCATCTCGGTGAAGTATCGGCTGATCGACAACGCGCCGCCGTCCATCTTCACGTGGTTTTCAAGCTGCGGCAGCCGGAAAGCCTCATGCGTCATCCAGTCGATCGCCCAGGACGGCTTGATCGCAAACTGCATCATGCCGGCGAGATTGAGCTTGAAGGGAATGGCAAATCCCGTGCGCTTGTCGCGCTCGCGGTTGCCGCCGGTAATGCTGTCGACCGTCAGCATCATCGCCTGCACGCCGGCATTCTTGGCCCGCGCCATCATTTCGTGGTTGAGGCCGCGGTCCTTGTGGAAATAGAACTGATAGACCTGCGGCCCGCTGCTGATCTGGCGCGCTTCCTCCAGGCTGATCGTGCCGAGCGAGGAGACGCCGAACATCGTGCCGTGTTTTCCCGCCGCCGCCGCGACCGCCCGCTCCCCCTGGTGATGGAAAAGCCGCTGCAGCGCCGTCGGCGAGCAATAGACCGGCATCGCGAGCTTCTGGCCCATGACCGTCACCGACATATCGACCTCGGCCACCCCGCGCAAAACGTCGGGCACCAGATCGCAAGCCTCGAAGGCCGCGCTATTGCGCCGATATGTCACCTCGTCATCGGCAGCACCATCGATATAGTCGAAGATCGGCCCGGGAAGCCGCCGTTTGGCCATGCGCCGGAAATCGTGAAAATTATAGCAGTCTGTCAGGCGCATCTTTTTGCTCGACCCATTTTGTTTCGGGCCGCAACCTAAATCACGATTCCAAATCTTGCCAAGGCCAGATCGGGCGATTTGCGACCTCTCGGAGGGGATATCGTGGCTCGGGAGCTTTGCAGACACGACGGATGATGGTCAGTTGCTACCCTCCAGCGCCTCTCCTCCGGCGCGGCACCCCGACGCCCCTCATCCTGAGGCGCGTAGCCCGCAGGGCGAAGCCTCGAAGGACGCGCCTCAGCGCTGCGCCTGGCATGCATCGACCACCAACGCACCCGCCCCGCCCTTCGAGGCCCCTGCGGGGCACCTCAGGGTGAGGCTCTCTTGGGCCTTGCCGCGGCACCCTCCGACGTTCCTAATCCTGAGGCGCGCAGCCCGCAGGGCGGAGCCTCGAAGGACACGCCGTAGCGCTGCTTCTTGCGCAGCCTCGCTCAGGGAACGATCAGCGTGCCGATGCCGTGCTCGGTGAAGATCTCGAGCAGCACGGAATGGGCGGTCTTGCCGTTCAGGATGACGACGCCCTGGACGCCGGCCTTGATCGCATCGATGCAGGTCTCGACCTTCGGGATCATGCCGCCGGAGATCGTGCCGTCGGCGATCAGCGCATGCGCTTCGGCGACGGAAAGCTCCTTGATCAGCTGGCCGTTTTTGTCGAGCACGCCGGGCACATCGGTCAGGAAGAGCAGCCGGGTGGCGTTGAGCGCCCCGGCAATGGCGCCGGCGAAGGTATCGGCATTGATGTTGTAGGTGGCGCCGTCGCGGCCAGGCGCCACGGGTGCGATCACCGGGATCATCTCGGAGCGGGCGAGCAGATCGAGCAGCGTCCGGTCGACTTCGACCACTTCGCCGACGAAGCCGAGATCGAGCACGCGCTCGATGTTGGAATCCGGGTCCTTGACGGTCTTGCGCGCCTTTTCGGCGAAGACCATGTTGCCGTCCTTGCCGCAAAGGCCGATCGCCCATTCGCCGGTCTGGTTGATCAGCGCGACGATCTCCTTGTTGATCGAGCCGGCAAGCACCATCTCGACGATCTCGACCGTCTTTTGGTCGGTGACGCGAAGCCCGCCTTCGAATTTCGATTCGATGCCCATCTTGTTCAGCATGGCGCCGATCTGCGGGCCGCCGCCGTGAACGACGATCGGGTTGACGCCCGATTGCTTCAACAGCGCGATATCGCTGGCAAAGGCCTTGCCGAGCTCGGGATTGCCCATGGCGTGGCCGCCATATTTCACGACAATCGTCTTGTTCTCGTAACGCTGCATGAAGGGCAGCGCCTTGGCCAGAAGCCGTGCCTGCAGTTCGCTTTCGGACTCGTTCATGGGGACCCCGCAGAATTGTTCGCGGCCTTTTATCGCAAGTTTCCGACAGAGGGAATAATCCAGAGGGCAATAGTTTTTCGTATCTGGCGCGGAGCAGGACGCTGTCGCCGTCGGGCACAGCGCAAGCATGATATGAGGAACGGCATGCAAGGCGATGACATTGCAGACCTGATCGGCCGCGTCGCGCTCGGCGACCGCAGGGCCTTCGTGGCCCTCTACAACCAGACCGGGCCGAAACTTTTTGCGATCTGCCTGCGTATCTTGAAGGATCGCACGGAAGCCGGAGAAGCCCTGCAGGAAGTTTATATCAGCATCTGGCAACGAGCCCGAAGCTTCCAGGCAGCCACGGGTTCGTCCTCGGCGTGGCTCTCGGCGATTGCCCGCAACCGGTCGATCGATGCACTGCGGGCGCGCAAACCTGTCGCCGACGAACTCGACAGCGCCTACGATCTTGCTGATGCCTTGCCCGACCCGGAAATGCAGACGATGACGAAGGATGAAGGAAGGCGGATTGACACCTGCATGGAAGAGTTGGAAGCTGATCGTGCGGTCGCGGTGAAACGGGCTTATGTTGAAGGACTGAGCTATCAGGAACTGGCCGATCAGTTTGGTGTCCCGCTGAACACGATGCGGACCTGGCTCAGGCGCAGCCTCTTGAAACTGAGAGAGTGCATGGAACGATGACATCGCCCGACAAAAGCAAGGGAGACCGCTCCCGCGACGAGGTTCTCGCCGGCGAATATGTGCTTGGCGTCCTGTCGCTACAGGACCGGCGGGTGGTGGAAGAGCGCATGCGCCACGACCGGCCCTTCGCCGCCATCGTCAGCCGCTGGGAGACCAATCTTTCCGCCTTCAATGACGAGTATGAAGCCGCTGCTCCAAGCCGGGAAACCTTCAAACAGATCGAGGCGCGGCTTTTCGGCGATGCTGGAAAACCCGCATCCTTTTCACAAGGGCTCTGGAATTCGGCAGGTTTCTGGCGCTCGCTGAGCTTTGCCTGCATCGTCGTTGCCGTCAGCGCCGTCATCTTCGCTTCCGGCGTGGTGCCGCAGCCGCAGGGGCCGGCACCGCTGGTGGCCTCGCTTTCAGGCCAGAACAGCACCATCAACCTTCTCGCCTCCTACGAGCTGCAGAGCGGCCGGCTGAAGATCGTGCCGGTCGCCGCCGGCAAGCCGGAGGAGAAGTCGCTGGAACTCTGGCTGGTACCGGGCAGCGGCATGACGAGATCGCTCGGCGTCTTCCAGCCGGGCGAAAGCGGTGAACTCGTCATTCCCGCCGAATTGCGCAGCCAAGTCGCCGATGGCGCAACACTTGCCGTCAGCCTCGAACCCTTCGGAGGTTCGCCGACCGGCCAGGCGACCGGTCCGGTGATCGCAAGCGGCCCCCTGCACCGACCATAATCGCACCGGCCTCAATCAAATTTCTCCTGTCTGAAACTATTCGGCGCGGCCCTCCGTAGTTCGAATTGTCCGGACGACGCTCAGGCATAAAGCCCCGCGGATGGTGTCCGGTGAGGAGAAAATCATGATCAAGTCCGTATTGCGCGGCGTCGCGCTCGCCACCGCCATGTCCGCCGTCGCCCTTGCTGCCGCCAAGAACCCGGTGGTCGGCGGTGCGGCGATGTTCGATAGCAAGAACATCATCGAAAACGCCGTGAATTCCAAGGATCACACGACCCTGGTCGCAGCCGTCAAGGCGGCCGGCCTGGTCGGCACGCTCGAGGGCAAAGGCCCCTTCACCGTCTTCGCACCGACCAACGAGGCTTTCGCCGCCCTGCCGAAAGGCACCGTCGACACGCTGCTGAAGCCGGAAAACAAGGCGACGCTCACCAAGGTTCTGACCTGCCACGTCGTTGCCGCCGATGCGATGGCCAAGACCGTCGCCAAGATGATCAGGGATGACGGCGGCGAGCACGACATCAAGACCGTCGGCGGCTGCGTGCTGAAAGCTAAGGAAAGCAAGGGCAAGATCACCCTGACCGATGAAAACGGCGGCGTCTCGCATGTGACCATCGCCGACGTCAAACAGTCGAACGGCGTCATCCACGTCGTCGACAAGGTGCTGCTGCCGAAGATGTAAGCCGGCGCGTGTCACATGGGGCGCTCTTCGGGGCGCCCCTAATGCGAGCGAGAATGATGTGTGCTGTCGTGAATTCTAATGCTTCCAGGAGAGGGGCGCGATAACCATTGACGAGGCTATTGGGCCGCTTCGGCTCTCGGGAAGACGAGTGAGACGCTCATGCCGGTGTCCGGCGACGAGGTCACTTCCACTTCGGCGCGGGCGTTTTGTTTCAGGGACTGTACGATCATCGCGCTCAGCTTTCCCGGGTGCGGCCAGTTCACATCTAGGGGGAGACCGATCCCGTTATCGGCGACGGTGATCCTGCACCCGGTATCGCTGACGACACAGCGAAGCGTGATCTCCCCGCCATCACGCCCGACGAAGGCATGTTTGAGCGTATTGGTGAGGAGTTCGTTGATGACAAGTCCGGCCGGCATGGCCACATTGACCGAAACCGGCCAGGTATCGACCTTCATGTCCAGCCGGATACCTTCCACTGCGTGGGCTGCCATCACCGAGGCGGCGATTTGGCTCACATAGGTGCCAAGATCGATTGTCCCGCCCCTTTCTTCGTCTGATAGCGAGCGGTAGAGGAGAGCCAAGGCTTCAATCCGCCCGGCAAGGCGTGCAAACCTTTCGCTTTCCTCACTCTGCTGAGCATTGCGCGCCTCCATCCGGATGAGCGCCGTGATCATCTGAAGATTGTTCTTCACGCGGTGCTGAAGTTCGCGCAGGAGGACATCTTTCTCCGTCAGCAGCTCGTTGAAGCTCTGATCAGCCGCCGCCTCATTGCGAGCCGCAAAGGCCACCAATCGGAAAAGCGGAGTGTCATCGTCGTCGATGATGGTATTCGACCAGACATCGATTATCGCCGTGCTCTCAGCTTCGGCTGCCAGCGAGAAGGCACCAACATATTCCTCCGCAGAGGTCACAGCCGCGGTGAGCGTCGCTTCTCCTGAAACTGCGGTCGAATTCAATTCGATTTCCGACCAGCGTTTTCCCTGGACCTGCGTTGCCGCCAGCGCCGTCAGCCGCTCGAATTCCAGGTTGACGTAAATCAGCGCCTCGTTGCCGCCGAGTTCGGAGACGGCCACTGCGAATGGAACATGATCGAGAAAATGTCGAAACCGGTCGTCATCGAGGGCTTCGGCAAGATGAGGCAAATTGCCGACGCCTTCGGGCGAAAGGGGCTGGTCTTTGCTATCAGTCATCAAACATTACTCGCGGACACGGCTGCTCTTGCACAGCATGAGAGTGAAGGGTTGCTTTAAAAACTGCGGGGAGGCAAGCGCAATCAACGCCGGTCAGCCCATGCAGGCAGTTTCCTGTGCGGCGATTATGCCGGACCGTGATCTAGAGCGGTTCAGCTTTTAACGGAAGCGCAGAACCGCTCTATCCTTTTGTTTTTACGCAATTCCGGACGGAAAACCGCTTCGCACTTTTTCTGGAATTGCTCTAGGCCCGATCATATGCAAAGGACGTCAGCAGCATCGTGACGAAATTGCTGGCTTTATCCTTGACCAGGACTTCAGTCCATTCATCTGTCCCGCGCAGCCGCAAATCCGTGTAAATGCTGTCCACGGCCGCCTCTTCGATACGCTTGATATGCGTCTTGAATGATTCCTCGCCGCCGCCGTGATACATGTCTCGGATAACCATGCGTAAGATCTCCTGAATGGCAATCTGCCAAGCCGTATTGATCGCCTGAAGTTCCTTCGTATTCTCTGTCATCGATGCTTCCTTGGGTGCAAGTGGACCGTGAGCATCACCTGATTTCGCGATGTTCCGGAGATGGCGATGCGGTGAAGTCCATGTGCCGGACGCGATCTCCCGGCGACGGTGGACCAACCACGCTTGGCTTGCCTTATGGTTGGAAACAAAAAGGCCAGGCAAATCGCCTGGCCTTGAATTGATAACGTGCTTCCGGCAGTGCCAGTACATCCGTGGTCAAAGGAAAGCAGATATCGATTTAAGCGTTCTGGAGATTGCAAGCGGACATCTTGCCAGACTTGCTGTCACGCTCGAGATCAAAGCCGATCTTCTGGCCTTCGACGAGATCGCGCATTCCGGCGCGCTCGACGGCGGAGATGTGAACGAAGGCGTCAGCGTCGCCATTGTCAGGCTGAATGAAGCCGAAGCCTTTGGTGGAATTGAACCATTTAACTGTGCCAGTGGCCATGATGATGAACCCTTTCATAGCATATTGAAGAACCGCAGCGCCAAGGCGATGCGGATGGTGATAGCGATTTTTGAAAGGAAGTTCGTTCAGAGCGCGGTGCCAATCGCGCGATAACCAAGCCAGCAAGCAAAATTCGATGATCGCTATCTAGCTCAACACAGCTGTGCCGTCAACCTTTAGTTTTCAATTTGTCGCAGATTCAACTTTGGGATGTCGCGGAGGCCTTTACACCAAACAGGGCACCACGTCGGGGCGCGCGCTCTATTTCCAGCGGGCGATGCCGACGGTTTCGGCGATCGCCTGGCGCAGATCGTCCAGCCCATCGCCCTTTTCCGACGAGGTGGACAGCACGCCGGGATAGGCAGCCGGCCGTTTGCGGATCTTTTCCGCGGTTTCGGCCAGCAGCTTCGGCACACCAGCCGCCTTGATCTTGTCGGTCTTGGTCAGCACGATCTGATAGGAGACGGCCGCCTTGTCGAGCAGATCGAGCACGTCATCGTCATTCTTCTTGATGCCATGGCGGCTGTCGATCAGCACATAGACGCGCTTCAGCGTCGCGCGGCCGCGCAGATAGTCGAAAACCAGCTTGGTCCACTTGTCGACCTGCTCCTTCGGCGCCTGCGCATAACCGTAACCCGGCATGTCGACGATCGCCATCGGCGGCATGTCGCCGCCTTCGCCGGAATAGCCGTCCGGAACGAAATAGTTGAGTTCCTGCGTGCGCCCCGGCGTGTTCGAGGTGCGCGCCAGGCCCTTCTGGCCGACCAGCGCATTGATCAGTGAGGATTTGCCGACATTCGAACGCCCGGCGAAGGCCACTTCCAACGGCCCTTCCGGCGGCAGGAAGTTGAGCGACGGGACGCCGCGGATGAAAATCCATGGATGGCCGAAGAGCGGCTTTTCGGTGTCTGGCATGCGGGGCTCTGCAATCTCCGGGTTCGGTCTTTTATCGGGCTTCGTGGTTTTGCGGGCAGATGTCAAGCTTTGCGGCGGTTCGCAGGCCATGCTTCACCGACCATCGTCGGCCGAGCGGAAACGAAAAGCCCCGCCGGAGCGGGGCTCTGCAAGCCTTATTTCGATGGCGCCGGTTTTCGCCGGAACAGACCCTTCAGATTGTCGAACAGCTCGACCTTGACGCCGTGGCGCCGCATGATCACCGACTGCTGCGCCACCGAGAGCGTGTTGTTCCAGGCCCAGTAGATGACCAGGCCGGCCGGGAAGCTTGCCAGCATGAACATGAACACCAGCGGCATCCAGTTGAAGATCATCGCCTGCGTCGGATCGGGCGGCGTCGGGTTCATGCGCATCTGCAGGAACATGGTGACGCCCATGATCAGCGGCCAGACGCCAAGATGCAGCAGCGTCGGCGCCTCGAAGGGCAGCAGGCCGAAGAGATTGACGATCGTCGTCGGATCGGGCGCCGAAAGGTCCTTGATCCAGCCGAAGAACGGTGCGTGCCGCATCTCGATGGTGATGTAGATCACCTTGTAGAGCGAGAAGAAGATCGGGATCTGCAGCGCCACCGGCCAGCAGCCGGCGATCGGATTGATCTTTTCTTCCTTGTAGAGCTGCATCGTCGCCTGCTGCAGCCCCATGCGGTCGTCGGCGAATTTCGCCTTCAGCTCCTCCATCTTCGGCTGCATGCGCTTCATGTTGGCCATCGAAGCGTATTGCTTGCTGGCGAGCGGGAAGAACAGCGCCTTGACGACGATGGTGGTGCACAGGATCGCCACGCCGAAATTGCCGAAGTAACGGAAGAAGAAGTCCATCAGCTTGAACATCGGCTTGGTGATGAAATAGAACCAGCCCCAGTCGATCAGGCGGTCGAACTTCGGGATCGAGTAGCTGGCCTCATAGCCGTCGATGACGGGCACTTCCTTGGCGCCGGCGAAGACGAGGTTCTTGAGTTCGATCGATTGGCCCGGTGCAACGGTGAAGGCATCTTCCTTATAGTCGGCCTGATAGCGGGGCTGACCGTCGGGAAAATGCGAGAAGCTTGCCTCATAGGGGCTCGTCTGCGGCGGAACGATTGTCGCCGCCCAGTATTTGTCGGTAATGCCGAGCCAGCCGCCAGTGGATTTAGCCGGTTTCACGGCTTCCTTCTCGGCGGCGGTATATTTGGTTTCCACCAGGCCGTCATCGCCGATGACGCCGATGAAGCCTTCATGCAGGACGTAGACCGACGGCGTCGTCGGCTTGTTGTAGCGCGTGACACGGCCGTAGGAATTGAGCGAGGCGGGAGCCTGGCCTGTATTTTCGATCTTGTCGGCGATGGTGAACATGTAGCGTTCGTCGACGGAGATGGTGCGGGTGAAGGTCAGACCCTTGTCATTGGTGTAGGAGAGCGTGACCGGCGTCTTCTCGGTGAGCTTGGCGCCCTCAGGCGCCGTCCAGAGCGTCGAGGGACCGGGAACGCTGCCCGTCGCATCGCTGCCGATATAGCCGAGTTCGGTGAAGTAACCGTCCTTGGTTTCGGCCGGGCTGAACAGCGTGATGATCGGGCTCGAGTCGTCGACGGTCTCGTGATAGCCTTTGAGCTTCAGATCGTCGAGACGGGCGCCGGCAAGGTTGATCGAGCCGGAAAGTGCCGCGGTATCGATGACGACACGCGGGGACTTCTGCAGCGCCTGCTCGAGTGTCGCCGTCGCGGCCGCCTGGCTGGAAGGTGCCGCGCCGTTCGTCTGGGCCGGTGCCTGGCCGCTTGCTGCGGGCTGCTGCACCTGTTCGGTCTGCTGCTGCGCCTTCTGGGCTTCCTGCGCCTTGCGCTGGCTTTCGATGCGCGGATTCATATAGAGAAACTGCCAGCCGAGGACGATCAGCACCGAGAGAGCGATCGCAATGAAGTAATTGCGGTTGTTTTCCATCATACGTTCCTGGGGCGCCCGTCTCCGGAGCGCCGGTGTTTCGGCCTGGTTTCCACGCGAAATTTCAGTTCCGCGGCCAATTCCTTGAAGGACGCCTCAAGCACGTCCCTGCGCGCGACAACCACATAGTCGTGTCCGGGCTGCATTGCAAACCCCGCATGAAGCCGCACCGCCTCTTTCAGGCGGCGGCGCATGCGGTTCCGTTCGACCGCGTTGCCATGTTTTTTGGTGACTGTAAAACCGACACGGGCTTGGCTGTCGGGTTCCTTCCGGTCGAGGACTTCGAGCAGGAAGAGGCCGCCGCGGCGTTTTTCGCCTTCGCGAACGGCAAGAAACTGCGGGCGGCTTTTCAGCCGCCCGACAGTGTGTTTCTGGTCTTTGGTCGTCAATTCGCCCGCCATCTCTTACCGGGCAACCCGGCCTTAAGCCGAAAGACGCTTGCGGCCCTGCGCGCGGCGGCCGGCGATGACCTTGCGGCCACCCTTGGTGGACATGCGCGCACGGAAGCCGTGGCGACGCTTGCGGACAAGCTTGGATGGTTGGTAGGTACGCTTCATTTATTTAAACACCGCGGAGTGCGGCCCTTCTTGAATTTGCATAATGCAAGGAGCGTTGTTTTTCGAACGGGCGGAGCCATGAAAGGCCTGGGTGACCGAACGTGCGGCGGCTTATACGGATGAAGCCTGCGAAAGTCAATTATACCGGATAATTTCACTTTGCGGCGCTGCCCGACTGCTATTTTTCGCACTCTGGTGTTAAGAATTTCAACGCCCGCCGAACGGTTGTATCTTTTGTGGCAAGTACAGGTTGTTTGGTGCTGATGGCTCGGTTTTTCAGCGCCGCTCGCGCCCATCCTTCAAGTCGACACGGCGATTTTTCACCGGCCATAATCGTAAACATTGGAAATCTAACTTTAATAAATTTCGCCGATATCTAGCGTCACGGGCTGGGAATTTGCTTTCCAGGCAGTGTTGTAGCTAGGAGGGCATCGCATTGAAGATCCGCGGCAAAATTAATCTGCTGGTTTGCGTGATGGGCGCGGTGGCGCTTCTGATCGGCGCAACGGCATGGTCCGCCATGCACGAATACAGTCGCAACCTGACGGCTTATGAGGAGGCTGCCGCCCGCGCCTATGCCGGCGAGCGCCTCAACCGTTTCGTCACGGCGGTGGTGATGGAATCGCGCGGCATCTATGCGGCCAAGACGATCAAGGATACGCCGAACTTCGCCAAGGGCCTGATGGCCGGCCTCGATGAGATCGACAAGGTCATCGCGGGCTGGACGCCGCTCGTTCCCGAGAGCGAAAAGGAGACATTCGCCAAGCTCGTCGCCCGCGCCGCCGAATTCCGCACCTTCCGCAGCGAAACGGCCCGCCTCGGCACCGAGGTCGGCCCCGAGGCCGCCAGCCAGCAGGGCAACAACGACGCCAACCGCGCCAACCGCAAGGCGTTCCAGGCGGAAATCGACGCGGTCGTCGCCACCGACAAGGCCGCCCTCGAGGCCGTCAACGCCGAGATCGAAAGTTTCCGCTCCTGGGTGCTGATGCTCGTCCTCAGCATTACCGGCATCGGCATCGCGGCCGGTATCGGCATGGGCTTCTATATCGGCACCAGCCATCTGAGCCGGCCGATCAAGCGGGTCACCCGTGCGATCAACGAGGTCGCCAACGGCAATTTCGAGGCCGAGGTTCCCTTTGCCGGCCGCCGCGACGAAATCGGCGAGATGGCCGCGGCCGTTGCCGTCTTCAAGGAGAACGGCCTGGCGATCAAGCGCCTGAACGCCCAGGAAGCGGCGATGCGCGCCAAGAGCGACGACCTGCAGTCGAGCATGTCCGTCGTCGTGGCCGCGGCTGCGGCCGGCGATTTCGCCCACCGCATCAGCAAAGATTATGAGGACGACAACCTCAATCAGTTCGCCGGCAACATCAACACGCTGCTGTCGAGCGTCGATGCCGGTATCGGCGAGACCCGCCGCGTCATCGCCAGCCTTGCCGAGGGCGACCTCACCCAGACGATGAAGGGTAACTTCCAGGGCGCCTTCGCCGAACTGCAGCAGAACGTCAACAATACCTTCGTCACCCTGCAGGCGACCATGCGCGAAGTGCGCGAGACGACGGAAGGGATGAACGGCAACACCGCAGAACTGCGCAATGCCAGCGACGACCTGTCGAAGCGCACCGAGCAGCAGGCGGCCGCCCTCGAACAGACCTCGGCCGCCCTCGACGAAATCACCGCCGTCGTTCAGAATTCCACCGAGCGGGCGCATGAAGCCACCATCATGGTGTCCGAAGCCAAGGAGAATGCCGGCCGCTCCGGCGTCGTCGTCGGCAATGCCGTCGAGGCCATGGGCCGCATCGAGCAGGCCTCGCGCGAAATCAGCCAGATCATCAACGTCATCGATGAGATCGCCTTCCAGACCAACCTGCTGGCCCTGAACGCCGGCGTCGAGGCGGCACGCGCCGGCGAGGCCGGAAAGGGTTTTGCAGTCGTTGCCCAGGAAGTGCGCGAGCTCGCCCAGCGCTCGGCAAAGGCCGCCAAGGACATCAAGGCGCTGATCACCAAGTCGGGCAACGAGGTGCAGGTCGGCGTCAAGCTGGTCCAGGCGACCGGCGAGGCGCTGGCCGAAATCGGCACCCGCGTCATCGCCATCAACGACCATATCCATTCGATCGCCACCGCTGCGACCGAACAGTCGACCGGCCTCAAGGAAGTCAACACCGCCGTCAACCAGATGGACCAGGTGACCCAGCAGAATGCGGCGATGGTGGAGGAAACCTCCGCCGCCACGCACCGGCTTTCGGCCGAAGCCAACGGGCTGGTGAGCCTCATTGCCCGCTTCAAACTGTCGGATGACGCGCCGGCACCCGTGGCGCTCGTCCGCAGCGAGCCGCACCGGTCGGTCGCCTCGCCGGCCCGCCGCGCCATCGCCAAGGTCGCCCGCGCCTTCGGCGGCAATGCGGCAGCCGCCGAACAGAGCTGGGAAGAGTTCTAAGCTTTACCGATCACACCGTCTTCCAACGCCGCCTCCGGGTGGCGTTGGTTTTTTGACAGCATCGTTCGGAGTCCTCTTCGAGCTTGCGCCACCGCTGCCCGATCCGCACCTCCTCCCCGGCGGACGTTTCTTTGTGACGACGTGACGCTGCTCGCAAAGATTTGAAAGCGGAGGCTTTTGGTCTAATATAGAGCTCCAACGGTGAGGGCGGCCGACGTGCTGCCGATCGGGCGAGACGAGAATGCCTGTTCAAGATCAGGGCGACAATCCTTCGGCGGAAATCCCGGCGGCCGGCGAGGCCGCAAGGGCACCGTGCCCGTCTGCCGGCATGTTCGGCGGCCTGTCCGGCAAACTGCTCTGGCTGACCGTCGTCTTCATCATGCTCGCCGAAATCCTGATTTTCTTTCCCTCGGTCGCCAGCATGCGCATCCGCTGGCTGCAGGAGAGGCTGAACACGGCCGCCGCCGCCGCCATCGTCATCGACGGGCTGCAGCCGGTCGAGCTGCCGCGCGCGCTGCAGAAGGAAACGCTGGAGGCGACCGGCACCAAGGCGATCGTGCTGCGCAAGGACGGCACCTCGCGACTCCTGGCGACCACCGATATGCCGACCTCGGTCGACGAAGCCTATGATCTCACCGACGTGCCGCCAATGACGGCGATCCGCGATGCGCTCGACACCTTGATCTTCGGCGGCGCCAGGATGATCCGCGTCTACGGCCCGGTCGGCGACACCAATACCGGCGTCGAGGTGGTGATGAGGGACAGGCAGCTGCGCACGGCGATGTTTGCCTATTCCCGCAACGTCCTGCTGCTGTCGGTGCTGATCTCGCTCTTCACCGCGACGCTGATCTTCTTTGCGATCAACCGCATCCTCATCGGCCCGATCCGCCGGCTGACCGGCAGCATGCAGCAATTCTCCTCCGATCCCGAAAACCCTGCCCATATCTATATCGGCGACGGCGGCCGCGACGAGCTGGCGGTCGCCGGCCGCAACCTCACCTCGATGCAGATGGAGCTGCAGAAGACGCTGAAGCAGCAGAAGAACCTTGCCGCTCTCGGCCTCGCCGTCTCCAAGATCAATCACGACATGCGCAATATCCTGGCCTCGGCGCAGCTGATGTCGGACCGGCTGGTCGATGTCGACGATCCGATGGTCAAGAGCTTCGCCCCGAAGCTGCTGCGCACCATCGACCGCGCCGTCGGCTATACCACCGAGGTGCTGTCCTATGGCAAGGCGAGCGAATCGGCCCCGCGCCGCCGCCATATCCTGCTTTTGGAGCTCACCCAGGACGTCAAGGACATGCTGGCGATCGATCCGCAAAGCGGCATCGAATTCACCGAGCAGATCGGCGCCGATCTCAAGGTCGATGCCGATGGCGAGCAGCTGTTCCGGGTCATCCACAATCTCTGCCGCAACGCGCTGCAGGCGCTGACCGCGCCGGGCGAGGCCGCCCCGGGCGCCGTCAGGCGCATCACCGTCGCCGCCCAGCGCGTCGGCAGCGTCGTCAGCATCACCGTGGATGATACTGGCCCCGGCATGCCTTTGAAGGCGCGCCAGAACCTCTTTGCCGCCTTCCGCGGCTCCGCCCGCTCCGGCGGCACCGGCCTCGGCCTCACCATCGCCCGCGAGCTGGTGCTCGCCCATGGCGGTACGATCGCGCTTGTGGAAAAACCGACGGTCGGCACGCAGTTCCGCATCGAGATCCCCGATCGCCCGGTTTCACTGGAGGATTACCGCAGCCGGACGCACAGCGAAAAGTGAGAGGCCTTGAGAAGGCGCTGATGCAAACAGGCAAAGACGCGATTTTTTCAGAATTGCTCTTTTTTCAGAATTGCTCTTGCATTGTCCCGAAGGACGATTTAGAGGATCGCCCACGCAAGCGGCACCGCCGCAGTTGCACGCACCCGTAGCTCAGCTGGATAGAGCACCAGACTACGAATCTGGGGGTCAGGAGTTCGAATCTCTTCGGGTGCGCCATTTTTCTTCTGTCACTGCAGATACGCGTTAACGCCTCGAACGGCAGGACCAAATCCGCCGTCCGGCCGAACTTTGGCCTGAAACGGCTTGGCAGGCGGTTACAGGGCATGACGGAATAGATCCATGAAAAACACCGTCGAGATTGCAGAAGAGCTGAGCCGCCGGATCGATGTGCTGGCCGAGTGTTCGGCATTGACGCGCAGCCAGATCATCGAGGATGCTCTGGCCCATGGGTCGTTCTCTGGCTTGGCAGGAAAAGTGGATTGCGGGCGTTCAGGCCGGGATTGAGGACGCGGACAGAGGCGAATTCGCAGCCGATGAAGAAATCGCTGCCGTTCTCAATAAATGCAATCCGGCGTAACAAAGCGTGCGCATCGTCTGGACGAGACGTTATCTTCGAGAACTGGCCGCTGTCGGTGACTACATCGGGGAACGCAATCCGCGCGCGGCTACTCGTGTGGTGAACGCCGCCGAGGTGCCGATTGCGGGCTTGCGTGCTGCCTCTTAGAAATCCTGAACGAATTCACATGCCAGCAATGTTTTGCCTGGCAAGGCGTCCCCCTGGCGGGCGACGATCGAGACCTTGCCGGGGCCGGCAAGTCCCGGTTCGGGCTGCTGATCTGCCGGAAGTTCGCGCGAATAGCCTTTGGTGGATGTCCCCAGCAGGTCCGAGGTCTCGGGCTTCAACCCGTATTTTGCGGCCAGATCGTCAGCGCGTTGGCCTTCGACCAATATTCCGACGGCGTTGCTGGCAAAGAAAACCTCGGTCGATTTGAAGCCGTCGCGGCCTATCTGGTTCGGGATCTTGTAGATCGCCGCACCGAGCGACGAGGTGTCCGGCTTGGCCAGAGCTTCCGCGGCATCATAGATCTCCATTGCCGAGGTCATCGTGTATGGTGGTTTGCACAGCGCCGCGTCAAAGAATTTGTCACGGGCCGGACCGGCCATGCCCTGTTCGGCCTGAAATGCCGCAAAAGCGACGCACGCAGAAAAGCCGGCGTAGCGAGTGAATTTAGCGTTGTGCATGGAATATTCCTGAGAGTTGATGTGGCGGGCTGGTATTCGTCGCAATGCATCGGATGCTTAGGGGATTTGAAGCAATCGTGCTACCTTAAGTTTAGCCTCTCGACATTTTCTGAAGGGCTGCCAAATGTTTAGCTTCAAGGTCGCGATCGATGGCGAATGGGACCAATCCGACGCGTCCGGATCGGAGTCGGGCAGATGTCGCGGAGACGGAAATTTCAATGACGTCACTAAGCCAGGCGCAAATCGCCGAATTTCAGAGCATCGCAAAGCGTGTTCCACCGATTTCACCAAGCGATCCAACCTCTCTTCTCAAGACCGTGGCCGGTTTGCTGGATGAAGGCGATCTGCGGATCATCGCGGGCGCCGACTATGGCAACGACACTGAGGAACATCTGGCCCGGCTCATCGACATCGTTCGGCTGTACGAATTGCCGTCGCCATTGCAATGGCATCCCCGCGAGGTTCTGGAACTGACCCGGTGGTCCGAACCTCAGCAGCAGGATCCCGGCATGGCGGCGAGAATATCCAGGCAATGCGCCTTTGCCTGCACGGTTCTCCTCCTCTCCTACGGCGACGCGCGCAACGCCGGTGCTTCCTATGGCAGCAACCAGACGCTCATAAATTTGCTCGGCAGCCTGGAAGCCCTCGGCTTGGGCGTCGAGGATGACGTTCTGTCACTGTTGTCCTGGCTGATTCCGCGCCTGCCCTAACATGAAGCGGGAGAGATCCCCTTCTTCGGGCTGGCCATGCTGTGGTTCGCGCTCGGTCGCCCGAACCAATGGGACGACGCAGCGCTTCTCCGCCTCTGTGAATGGATCATGGACAGCGAGGGCCGTAAATCCATCGGCGTGGGCTCGAGCGGACCGTGGCTGGTTTCGGGAACCGGCTATGACACCCATCTCGACCGGTGGCAGAAATTGGGGCGGGGGCTGGCGGAGCGGCTCGACAAGCGTCACGGCCCTGAGGTCAGAGAGGCTGTCCAATTGATCGGAGCGATGCTGGCATGACAACGTCGAAGGAGAAAATGGCCCAGCAATTGTACAAACAGAAGCGTTATAAGGAAGCCTTGCCTCTGCTGGAGGAGGCCGCAAATGCCGGATCTGCGGGCTCATGGTGTGCTTGGCTGGATGTATTGGTATGGCCAGGCTGTTCGAAAGGACAGGGACCGATCGCTTCACCACTACCAGCTTGCCTATGATGGTGGAGACGAGTCCGCTGCAAATCCTCTTGGGCTCGGCCATTTCGACGCGGGACGCGCCGAACGCGCGCTGGAATGGTTCCGCAAAGACCACCATCGCCCGATATCGTCGCTCTATTGGCAATACAGGACGATCGAGGCGCATCCCCATTTGGCGGGGCATGCCGACGAAGCCGACGACATTCTGTTGGCGGCAGCCGATCGCGGCCATCTGTTCGCGAAACGCGATGTGGCTTTTCGAATGATGAAAGGGCACAAGCGTTTTGGCACACGGCGCCAGGGTTTGGCCCTATGGTTGGGTCTCTATCCCGATCTGTTCCGTCTGGCCCGTGCCGATGCATATGATGAACGGCTCCGCTAAAGCATGCCGCGCAAAACCGTGCAGCGGCTTTGCGACCACGACATGCGCAAAACAGAGACCTAAACTGTGGCCAAGCGAATCTAAAGATCGCGATGCGCTTTAGCGGAGACAGAGATTATCGCGACGCCATTCGAAAGCAGGAAGAGCCATGATCGCAGCCTATATCGATGAAATCATCATGTTTTGCGCCGGCCTGTGGATGACATCCGTGGGCTTTGGCTATCTGCCGATGCCGGGCTACCCGGCCAATCCGCCGCTGGTGCGCCACTTCAAGTGGATGGGTCCCATGCTGCTTGCTATCGCCATCGTTCTGGCCGCCGCCTCATAGGCTGATCAGCTTCCAAATGCCTGGCCTAACCGACCGACAGCCGTGCTGCACACCAGTGCCATACCGCATCGACCGCCTTTCGCTGTGATGACGAGCGTTTGCGGATCAGGAAATAGTCGGGCTCGATTGTCGTCGTCGCATCCGTCACCTGCACCAGCCGCCCGGCTTCGAGATCCGCCGCCACGAAAGCCCGGCAGGCCAGGGCGACGCCCTGGCCGGCGAGGGCGGCATCCAGCGCCAGCGTCGTGTGGTTGAACACCGCACCCGGCAGCTTCTCGCGCGATTGCAGCACCAGCGGCCAGGGACTGAGTGTGTCATGCAGAAGCGGCAGCTTGCCAAGTGCACCGGCCGTCAGCGGAAGGATCAGATCCTTGACCAGATGGGGGCTGGCGACGGCGACGAGTTCCTGGCGAAACAGCAGCCTTGCCTCCAGGGAGGCCGGAAAAGGCTGGCGGGTCAGCCGCACCGCAATGTCCACCTGATCGCGATCGAAATCGGACAGCGCCTCGGTGGCGACCGTCCGCAGCTCCACGTCGGGAAGGGCCGCCTTGAGCTCGGCGAGGCGGGGGATCAACAGCTTGGCGGCGACCGTCGGGGTGACGCTGATCGTCACGGCGTCCGGCCGCGCGAGGAGGCGGCCCGTGGCGTCGTTGAGCGTATCGAAGGCGCGGCTCACATCGGCAAGATAGGCCGCCCCCTGCGGGGTCAGAGCCAGGCCGCGCGGCAGCCGCTGAAACAACATCAGGCCGAGTTGATCTTCCAGCGCGCGCACCTGCTGCGCCACCGCCCCTTGCGAGACGCCCAGCTCCTCGGCGGCGGCGCGGAAATTCAACCTGCGGCCCGAGACCTCGAAGGCGCGCAGGGCATTCAGCGGCGGCAGTTTGCGGCGGGGTTGGACCATTGGTTTTTCCGAGGGTAATCCAGTAGATTTTCTACAGTCTGACACGTTTCTTTCTGACGCGAAAGTCGGCGCTGTCTCTGGCATACTGCTCCGCAATTCAACGATTGGAGACTCTGATGCCGAACGAAAAAGTCGCTCTCATCACCGCAGGCGGTTCCGGCATGGGCGCCGCCGCGGCCAGAAAACTCGCTGGGGATGGCTATCGCATTGCGGTGCTGTCCTCCTCGGGCAAGGGCGAAGCGCTCGCCAGGGAATTGGGCGGTGTCGGCGTCACCGGCTCGAACCTGGAGAACGACGATGTGAAGCGGCTCGTCGATCTGGCGATGAAGACATGGGGGCGGATCGACGCGCTGGTCAATTCCGCCGGCCATGGCCCGCGTGCGCCGATCCTCGAAATATCGGACGAGGACTGGCACAAGGGTTTGGAGGTCTATTTCCTCAGCGCCGTGCGGCCGATCCGGCTGGTCGCGCCGATCATGGAGGCGCAAGGCGGCGGCGCCATCGTCAACATCTCGACGGCATGGGCCTTCGAGCCTTCGGCGATGTTCCCGACTTCGGCGTTTGCGAGAGCAGGGCTGGCGAGCTTCACCAAGATTTTCGCCGATACTTATGCGGCCAAGAACATCCGCATGAACAACGTCCTGCCCGGTTGGATCGACAGCCTGCCCGCCACCGACGAGCGGCGTGACAGCGTGCCGATGGGCCGCTACGGCACGGCCGAGGAAATCGCAGCGACGGTTGCCTTCCTGCTCTCCGAAGGCGCCGGCTACATCACCGGCCAGAACATCCGCGTCGATGGCGGCATTACCCGTTCCGTCTGAGCCAGGTCATGGAGATAGAGCACGAAGCCGTGCCGCCGAACCTCGCCGAGATAGACGCTTCGACATGGCGAGAACTGGAAGCGGCGGGGTCAAACCCGCAGTCGGGTTTCCGGTTCCTGAACCTCTGCTCGGTCGATGCCGAGGCGAGGCCACAGGCGCGCATGGTGGTCTTGCGGCGCGCTGACCGGTCGTTGCGGCTTCTGGAATTTCACACCGATATGCGCAGCCCGAAATGGCGTGAGCTTTCGGCAAATCCCCATGCCACGGTCCTCGGCTTCTGCGCGCAGACACGGCTGCAGTTTCGGCTGCAGGGGACGGTCGAACGCCATGCCGCCGGCAGCAATCAGGCCAACGCCGCCTGGGACAAGCTCTCCGCCTGGACTGGGATGACCTATGCCGGCGGTCCGCCTGGCGACGAGCTTGGCTTTGACGCCATCGATGAGGCGGCTCTGCCGAAGCCTGTGGATGCGGCTAAGGGAAAGCCGCATTTCGGCCTGTTGATCTTTCGCGCCCGGGCGCTGGACTGGTTCCAGTTGCGCAGCCAGGGCAACCGAAGGGCGTTGCTGACCTATGACGAGACGGGCGCTCTTGCAGCCAGTCGATGGGTCAATCCATGACAGAGCTTGGTGGCGCCCTCACGGGGCCAGCCGCACGACAATCGAAGCTTCGGGAATCCGCAACTGTTCGGCGAGCGCCTCCAACTCTTTCCCACCCGTTCCCCCCAGAACAAAGTGGTCGCCCATGATCGGCTCCCTCATCCAGGGTTCCATCACCACCTTGTCGTTGATCAGCACCTGCGTCTGCCGTCCCAGTGCTGCCTGCGTGAAATCGTGGAAAGTGGCGGCGCTTTCCGGGGTGAGCACGATATTCAGGCCCTGGTCGGAGGACACGGGAGACCGGACTATCTCCGCGCTCTTCACCTTAAGCGAGACCGGCGCGATCGCCTTGGCCTCCCCATTGCCTGCGGCAACGGTCGTCTCCTGCGATGCCGTCGGCGGGGCAGGAGGTGTCGAAAGTTCATCCAGGATGCCCGGCTCGGCCTTGGCCGATGGCAGGGGCTCCACGCGCAGATCGGGTGTCGGCAGATCCTTTGCCGTCAGGGCCGTGGGAAGCGGCAAGCGCGCAGGCATATCCCCGCGCAGGATGTGGGTATATGTGCGGAACGTTGCCCCGCCGGTCGTGAGGGTGATGATCTCGGTTGCTTCGACCGCCGAACCATCGTCCAGCGACACCACGAACTTGCCGCTTCGGGTCTTGCTGGCGCGTTTGACTGAAGCCAGTTGATCGGCGGCAAGATTTTTTACCCGGTCGGGGAAAGCCATCATCATCTTTGCGATCGCCGGCTGCTGCGACTGGCTGAACGCCGCGGCATCGAATTCGTCCGACAGGGAAAGGGTCGCGGTGCGCGAGACCGCGTCGGTGGATTCCAGGATCCAGGTCGACACCACAGGGACATCCATACCGCCATAATCCTCGGTTTGCGACACCGCCAGGGCCTGGCCGATCTGCATGACCTCGTCCTGATAGGATTGCCCCGTCGCAAGCAGCAATGCCTCCGGCACCAAGGCGGCCACGATTTGCAGAGGATTCTGCTCTATTTTGCTGATGATGTCATCGACACCGCTTGCCCGCGTCGCGGAGGCGCCTGCTGCGGCGACCCCACCCGGCCCATTGGCGGCCATCTCCCGCATATGTGCCAGGATCTGATCGACGCCGAACAGAGTGTTGGGATGGCCGTTCAGCTCCGTTTCCAGCTCGAGGGTTGTGGTGCCATAGGCTGTCAGCGAATTCCGATAGAGCAGGTTCATCTGATAGCTGTCGGGAGAGCCCGCGATGTCTGCCGGCAGATCGGCGCTGAGGGACCAGCGGACCCGCATGCCGTTTTCATCCCGCGACAGAACGGTCATGCGCTGGCGAAACGCACTGCGCACAGTCACCGAGGCGCCTGGCTTGTCGAACCAGAACGACATATCGGTTTCGGTGGCTTTTTGAACGCTGTAGCCGTGCTCGACGCCGGTCGCCGGCGCATAGGCCGGGATTGTGATGCCATCGGCGGACCATGCCGGATGGGAGAGTGTGACGCTCACGCAAAACCAGACAAAACTCTTCCAGTACAATGATGTCATGCTGGCGGACCTTTGACAGTGCAGCTTATGGCGGCCGTCCGGCTGCCGGCAGCGAGCATATTTGCCGATGAGGAGGATGGGTAGTGCCGACGCTGCGATAATCGTTCTGCGCGAAACTGCTTCAGGTTTTCAAGATCGAGATCGAGAGATCAAGGTTAAGCACTTCTCATCGGCCGCTCTAGTCTCTGCCCCAAGACAGCGAAGCGAAAAGCCCCAAGGCAGCGAAGCGAAAAACTATTGAGCGGTCGGGTGGTCTCTCTCATAGGCTTCCCTCTCTTCCTTCCCGAACACGGATGAGTAATAGCCACTGCAAATCAGATATGAGCACTCATCCGGGTCGCCCGTTTCCCATCCCGGCTGGCAGAGTACAACGCGATGGAATTTGGCGTTGCAAAGTCCGTGGTTTGCTAAGAGCCGCGGCTCGTTTTCGAAATACGCGCTTATGGTTTTCTCGCGAGTCCACGCAGGCACAGCTTTCCAATCAGCGGCACCGCCCTCAGCGCTCACATTGGCGATCGCACAGAGCGACCAATTGGAGATCATGATCGGCTGATCGCAGGGAAAGGCCTGGACGGCGCTTCCCAGTAAGATCGAAAACAAGGCCAGCAATCGCTTGCCGCAAACCACCACGCTCTTTTCCCCCATGCCGATCATTCGCATCGCGCTCCTACCCCTCGATATTCAGGCCCTGATCGTAGCAGGCGCAACCGAACAATGTAAGATCAAAACTAAGAATATTTTCCTAGTTCATGGATCGTTCTTGCGCTAGGTTGCCCGCAATTGCAACCATGGAATGCCGGATGTCGAGCAAATTTTTCCCTATCGGCGAGGTGATCGCCCGGACGAGCCTGGGCCGTCGCCCGCCTTATAAACAGAATTGCCGGTCTCGCAGCACAGGCAGATTGCCGAAGGATCGGCCGGCGACGGGGGCGAGGGGCTGATGGGGGAATTCAACCCTCGTGACAAGAGCCGAACCAGTGCCGGCAAGACGCGGGCGATGGTGCGCAAGCATACCGCTCCGCCCAGATCGGAAGAAAGCGGGCCCGATGACGGCAGCCTTCGCTGGCAATGGTTCACCATTCAGTTGCTGGAATCGCTGGCTTTCACGACATTGAGCGCCAATGCCTGCCGCGCCTTCTTCCGCATCGTCATCGAGCACACCGCGCACGCCGCCTTGGAAAACGGCAAGCTTGTCGTGACCCATCCGCAATTCGTGTCCTACGGCGTCACCGGCGAATATGTCGCCGATGCGCTCGATGAGCTGGAATATAAGGGGCTGATAAAAGTTCGCCGCGGCCGGGCAGGCAGCGGCGTCGCGCATCCCAACCGGTTCACGCTGACATTTGTCGGCGACCACGAGGGCGCACCACCCACCGACGAGTGGAAGCGGTGCACGGCCGAAAACTGCCGGAAATGGTCCGAGACCGACCGCAAGCTTGCCGCCGACAAACGCGGCCGCCTCGGCAGGAAGAAAAAAACGCCGCTTCGGAATCCCGAAATACTGCCGCTTCGGGATTCCGAAATGCGCCGCGCTTCCTGAGGGGTGAGCCAGGAAAAATATTGAAGGATTTCAATACCGCAGCCAATTTCGGGATTCCGAGGTGCTATATAGATTCTGGTGGGGAGTTACTGACGAAGGCACTTTGCCACGATCAGAAACTCCGTCTCCCGCCCGCCGATCTTTCCGGCCGAAACGGTGCGAAGCAGAAGGCCGAAAGCCTCATAGAGCCAGTAAAGCGGGGGAATTCGGTCCTTGAGGGCATGCACCTGGGTCGACACATATTCGCCGACGAAGACGATATCCATGCCGAGATCCTTCAATGTCCCGGCAATCTCAAAATGGGATGCCTCGGCGGCGTGCTCGACGCGAAATGGGGCATAGCCTGGCTTGCCGGCGTTTTTCTGCCTGAGGACGTAGCGATAGAACAACACGTGGCTCCACCAGGGCGTGAGATCGGTGAAGATGCCTTTGGCCGAGCTGAGGATCGGGCCCTTGACGAACACCAGGCCACCGGGAGACAGGGTGTCATGGGCTCTCAACAAGGCCGAGCGCGGGCTTTCCAGATGCTCGAGAACGTCCCAGAAGACGCAGGCGTCGAAGTAGCGATCGCCGTAATCTATGGTTTGAGCATCGCCGAGGATCCGCTCCGCGGCATCCTTGTTCCTCTCGAGCTGCTCCTTCGAGATGTCGAGGACCGTATATCGTGCGCCTTTCAGCGGGATGTGCGTGCGGGAGCCGCCGCCAACCTCAAGAATATCCGTGTTGATCTTGCCGGAAAACGCTGATTGCGCATGCGACAGCGCGTCGTTTACCCACGGCGAAGCCATAATCTTCCTCCCCCGAAGAGATTAGTGTCTGCGACCATAAGTAAGCATTTTAAGCAATATTTAAACTCTCGGAGCGCTGCCGTTCTTAGCCCACGGCGACAGGCATTAGTTTCGCGCAACCTTCCTGATGTATCCGCGGGTTTGATGATCTCAGAGGCGCTTCGGCCGGAGGAATGCATGACGGTGGGAATTTTTCGGGCTCCGGCAGCCCTGGCGATGATGACGGCGCTTGCCGGCTGCATCGACCACGCCAACGATCCCGTGCTCCTGGCGATCGGCGTGCCGGTCAATCCGCCTGCTGTTGCCCACGGTATCTGCATGACCGACGGCAACGCCATGTATGATGAGGCGAGGAAGCAGTATCAGCTGCGCGCCCAGCTGACCGGCTATGCCGGAGCCGATGAGCTGGAGGCGGAAACGACGGCGCGTGCCGCTGCCCATCGGCAATATGTCGCCTGCCTCTCCGGCCAGGGCTACCGGACATTATACGCGAATTGAGAACAGAGAATTCACGTTTCCGCCCCGGTGTTCGTTGAGCCCTTCTGCTGATCGCGACTTTTCACGTTTTTCGGCGATTTAGTCACGCCGGATCGCCTGCAATCACGAGTTTTGGAAGTTGCATGGGAGCGCGGAACTCCACAGGTGGGAAAGGCATTTTCGTCGGATAAATCCAGTAAGGAGGGTTTATCATGAAGATGCTCAGACTTGCCCCTTCCACCGTCGCGCTCGGTGCCCTTTTCGCCTTCGCGTCGATTGCATCAGCGCAGGCGGCCCCCGTCCAGACGGCTTTCCCGCCCGGTATCTCTGATGTAAAAATGGTGCAATATAAACCACATGCCGGGTCCTGGCATGGTTATCAAGGCTTCCGCACCGAACGCCCCGGCACCCGCCGCCATTCCGATGGCTACTGGTATCCGCTGGCCGCCTTCGGCGTCGAACCCGGCACCACGGGCTCCATTATCCGCCAGCCGGTGAACAGACCTGCAGCCCCGGAAATGTGCAACCCTACGTTCTCAGGATCGATCGGTCCCGGCAGCATGCCCTGCGATAACGGCTATTGAGCCGGCAAATGAAAAGGCGGCGATGAGCCGCCTTTTTCTCGATCATGGTCTCCGCTCACATGTCTGTGATCTCTGCTTGCGGGCCGTGGTTTGTGACAGATCGCCTTCCTAACTGCGGGGCGTAAATTCCCTGAATCCTCCCAAGGAGACGATGATGACCACCACTTTCAAGACCGGCCTGATCGCCGCGACGCTCGGTGCAATGCTCGGCCTCTCGGCCTTTTCCGCCGCGGCAGCTCCCCTCCAGTCGAGCGCGACGGAGCAGGGTGCGACTGCCCGCCCGGTTGCCAGCCAAGAAACCAAGGTTGACCACGACCGGCGCACGACCGGCTCGATCGGCGAGCAAAACTCGGGCATGACCACACGTTATATGACGAACCCGAAGAAGCCGCTCAACATGGATTGCAAACTCGGCTTCAACCCGACCAGCAGCTCCAGCTGCAATTACTGAGGACGTCTGCGGCAGTCCGGTTCGCGCTTGTGGCTGCCCCTCACCCTAACCTTACCGGGTCGAGCCACTCGTCTCGACCCGTCCTTCGGACCCCCCGTAAAAAACGGGGAGAGGGGACTTGCCTTGCGAGAGCGAGTGGCACCGGAGAGGGTGCGGCATATCCCCTTCGCCCCGCGAGCGGGGAGAAGGTGGCGGCAGCCGGATGAGGGGCTGCACCAGTCCACATTTTTCGCCGCCTTGGGCCACCCTTTGCTTGGAGTAGCGGCCTGTCTTTCCCCAACTCACACGCGCACATATTGCATCAAGTGCAAAAATGCAATAAGTACAGAATCAAGCAAATTGCCGATGGTGGCGCTGCGAAACGCCGCATCGAAGAGTGATTGACGCATCTGCCTTGGAATTGCCATGCTCGCCGCGATGGTCGCTTTTCATAATCAATCGAATTTCAAACGGGTGGGATAGTCATGACCGCAAAGGCTGCATGCGCCGATTTCCTGCATTTTTTCCGCTCCTGGATCAGCAACCCGCTGCGGGTCGCGGCCATCGCGCCCTCGGGCGATTCGCTTGCCAGGATCATGACCAGTGAGATTGCCGCACTCGACGGGCCGATCATCGAACTCGGTCCCGGAACCGGCGTCTTCACCCGGGCGCTCCTGGCGCGCGGCGTCAGCGAAGCGGATCTGACCCTGATCGAATACGGTCCGGAGTTCATCACGGCGCTGCAGGCGCGTTTCCCCAGCGCGCGCGTGTTGCAGATGGATGCGGCCCAACTCGCCCATGCCGATATTTTCGAAGGCGAGCCGGTCGGCGCTGTCGTCAGCGGCCTGCCGCTTTTGTCCATGTCGCCGGGCAAGATCGCCTCGATCCTGGCCGGCGCCTTCGCCTATGTCAGGCCGGGCGGGGCCGTCTATCAGTTTACCTATGGTCCGCGCTGCCCGGTGCCGCGGCCGATCCTCGACCGCCTCGGCCTGGAGGCGGTGCGCATCGGCGGCACGGTGCGCAACCTGCCGCCGGCCTCGGTCTATCGGATCTCGCGCCGCGAGCCGCTGGAATTGTCGCGCGAGCGCTTCAATTATCGTGAGAGCGAAGCCGAACTCGACGATGTCGCCGCCTTTTCCAACGAAACCGGCGGCTGAACTGTGATGCCGGGCAGGAATGGCTGAGAGCAAGCGGACGCAGACGGGGGAAGGCCGGCGGGAACGAAAGCGGCGGCAGACGCGCGAGCGCATCGAGCAGGCGGCGATGACCCTCTTTCTCCAGCGCGGTTTCGAGGCCACCACCATCGAGGACATCACCGAGGCGGCCGACGTCTCCAAGCGCAGTTTCTTCGATTATTTCCCCTCCAAGGAAGAGGTGGTTTTCGCCTGGCAGGATAGTTTCGCCGATCGGCTGATGGCGGAAATTGCCGCAAGGCCTGCCGATGAATCGTCCGTCGCGGCGGTCGAGGCGGCGCTCACCGCAACCGTTATCGCCTCTGTCGACGAGCGGGGTCTGGCGCTCGCCGAACTCATCCATGACACGCCGGCGCTGAGGGCCCGCGACCAGCTGAAATATGCCAGGCTCGAACAGAAGCTCGCCGAGGCGCTGCTGCTGCGCAAGGGAAATGATCCTGAGCGCGCGCGCATGCGGGTCCTTGCGGCAGTCGTCATCGGTGCGCTGCGCGTCGGCAGCGAACTCTGGCAGCAGCGCCCGCCGGGCGCCTCGCTGCAGGATTTCGCGCATGAGATCCTCGCCGAGCTCTGGACAATCCTGGCGGAATTCGGCGACGAGGCCAAGCCCAGGCTTTGACGGATCTCGCCTCAGCCGCGCTGTCGATGTTTTCAGCGCCGTCACTGTAATCCCGGCGGTGCCGTCCTATATGTGCAGGCGTCGCAGCGCCCGCATTCTCATTCATCCCCTCGCCATGCCGGGCATCGCTTCGATCAGCGCAGACATTTCGAATTCGAAGGCATCTCCAAAAGCCCCGGCATTCATGTCGCGGCCCTTGAGCCGGGCGGCTCCCCACCGCTCCACCGACTTTGATGATTTCATTGACCAAGAGAGGAAAGACCATGTCCAGTCACAATGCAGCCAAGTCAGGCACCTTCAAGATCGGCGGCGAGATCGAGATCAACCGTCTCGGTTTCGGCGCCATGCGCGTCACCGGTGACGGCATCTGGGGCGAGCCCGCCGATCATGCCGAATCGATCCGCACGCTGAAGCGCCTGCCGGAACTCGGCGTCAATTTCATCGATACGGCCGATTCCTACGGTCCCGATGTCTCCGAATGGCTGATCAAGGAGGCGCTGCATCCCTATGCCGCCAAATCCGTCGTCGCCACCAAGGGCGGCCTCACCCGCCACGGCCCGAACATCTGGCTGCCCGTGGGCCGTCCGGAATATCTCATTCAGCAGGTGCATAAGAGCCTGCGCAATCTCGGCCTCGAGCAGATCGATCTCTGGCAGCTGCACCGCATCGATCCGAAGGTGCCGGCCAAGGAACAGTTCGACGCGATCAAATCGCTGCTCGATGCCGGTCTCATCCGCCATGCCGGCTTGAGCGAAGTGTCCGTTGCCGAGATCGAGGCGGCGTCGAAGCACTTCAAGGTCGCAACCGTCCAGAACCGCTACAATCTCGTCGACCGCACCAGCGAGGACGTGCTCGATTACAGCACGAAGCACAATATCGGCTTCATCCCCTGGTACCCGCTGGCCGCCGGCGATCTCGCCAAACCCGGCTCGCTGCTCGATACCATCGCCAGGAAGCACGATGCCGCCCCGAGCCAGATCGCGCTCGCCTGGGTGCTGAAGCGCAGCCCGGTCATGCTGCCGATCCCCGGCACCTCGAAGGTCAAGCATCTGGAGGAAAACGTTGCGGCGGTGGAGATCACGCTGTCGGACGAGGAGTTTTCGGCGCTCGACGCTGAGGGTCGGAGGGTTTTCAAGGCGGCTTGATGGGTGGGAACGGAGAGGGCGCGGCATGCCCTCTTCTCCCCGCTGGGGAGAAGAGGGAGTCGAGAGGTCGCGGCTATCCCCTTCGCCCCGTTTACGGGGGTCCGAAGGACGGGTCGAGACACGTGGCTCGACCCCGGTCGGTGGCGGCAGCCGGAGGGGCAAGCCATCGGCGATCTCCCCCGGCCACATTTTTCAGCACAATTTTGACCACATGGTCAAACATGCTGCAAAATGAGGCGATTACCTGTCATTTCAAGGGCATGCTATGCGTTTCCTGCATTGCTGCATTGCGGTATTTTCGCTATTCCCGATTAAATGAATGGGGTATCACTATCTTCGTAAGCAGCGCACTCCTCCTCCCAGCGCTCTTACATCGGACTGACAACACTCCTCCTCCCAGTTGTCAGTCAGGATCAAGAGCCTGGCGCACCTCCTCCCGCGCCAGGCTCTTTTCATTTTCCGCTCAGGCTTTCCACCTCATCCGGTTTGACTCGGCCGGCGTCGTCGGACTATTTGAACGTGTGCCGCCTGTCCGGCGCGTGAACCGGTTGGAGTTTGGTCATGATCGGCAAATGGCGCGCCTCGCATGCAGCCCTGACAGGTCTTCTGGTTACAGCATTTGTGCTTTCCAGCTGCGGCGGCAGGCCGGTCGGCGTCATGCAGGCGGCCGGCACCGTGCCGCCGGGCACCTCCAAGGTCGATCTTCTCGTCGCGACGACGCGCGCTGCCGATGACAATCCCGCCGTGCTGTTCTCCGGTGAGCGTGGCACCGGGCTCGCCGTCAATGCCGTCGATGTCTCGATCCCGCCGGAAGCCAATCGCAAGGTCGGGCAGGTGCAATGGCCAAAGCGGCTGCCGGCCGATCCCTTACGCGATTTCGTCACCGTATCCGTCGATCCCCTGGAGGGCGAGCGGGCGGGCGAGACCTGGCTGAAAGGCCATATGCCGAAGAGCCGCCGCGTGCTGGTCTTCGTGCACGGCTTCAACAATCGTTATGAGGATGCCGTCTACCGCTTCGCGCAGATCGTCCATGATTCCCATGCGGACGTCGCGCCCGTCGTCTTCACCTGGCCGTCGCGCGCCAGCATCTTCGATTACAATTACGATAAGGAAAGCACCAACTATTCCCGCGATGCGCTGGAAGAGCTGCTGACCCGCACCGCCGCCAATCCGGCCGTCAGCGACGTCACCATCATGGCCCATTCGATGGGCACGTGGTTGACCGTCGAGGCGCTGCGGCAGATGGCGATCCGCAATGGTCACGTCGCTTCGAAGATCAACAATGTCATCCTCGCTTCGCCGGATCTCGATGTCGACGTCTTCGGCCGCCAGTTCGCAAGCCTCGGCAAGGACCGGCCGCATTTCACCATCTTCGTCTCGCAGGACGACCGGGCTCTGGCGCTGTCACGGCGCATCTCCGGCAATGTCGACCGGCTCGGCCAGATCGATCCCTCCGCCGAACCCTATCGCAGCAAGCTCGAGGCAGCCGGCATCACCGTGCTCGATCTTACCAAGCTCAAGGGCGGCGACCGGCTGAACCACGGCAAGTTTGCCGAAAGCCCCGAAGTGGTGAAGCTGATCGGCGACCGGCTGATCGCCGGCCAGACGATCACCGATTCCAATGTCGGGCTCGGCGAGGCCGTCGGCGCGGTGGCGATGGGCGCCGCCCAGACCGCCGGAAGCGCGGTCAGCGTCGCCGTCAGCACACCGATCGCGATCTTCGATCCGCGCACAAGGCGCAACTACGACGCCCAGCTGAAACGTCTCGGCCAGTCGATGAACAATACCGTCGGCTCGGTCGGCGACAGCGTCGGCGCCGGCCTGCCCGAAAGCCAGTAAAAATTTCGTAGGCAGTACCGCTGATCTGATATATCAGAGTCGCGACGGCAATCCTGTCTGCCGTGCGATGGGTTGATTCATGGCGGATGAGACGAAGAAAAGCGTGGTTGTCGTCGGCGCGGGCGTGATCGGCGCCGCGATCGCCTTCGAGCTGCAGCGGCGTGGTTTGCAGGTGACGCTGATCGACAAGGGTGAGCCGGGACGCGGCACCTCTTTCGGCAATATGGCGAGCATCGCACTGGATTTTGCCGCCGGTTCCGGCCCTTCGACCTGGAAGAAGATCCCCGGCTGGCTGCTCGATCCGGAAGGCCCGGTCTGGCTGCGGCCGTCCTATGCGGCAAAAATGCTGCCCTGGTTCCTGCGCTTCCTCGCCGCCGGCCGGCCGTCGCGGCTGCGAGCGATCGAGGATGCCGGCATGAGCCTGTCGCACCGGGCGCTCGGCGATTTCAGGCAAATGCTGCAGGCGATCGGCGCGCCCGAGCTGATGACCGAGGAGGGCTGTCTCGCCATCTACGAGACCGAGGCGGAATTTACCGCCGATCGCGGCCATCTCGCCATGATGCAGCGCTACGGTCTCGAATTCGAGGTGTTGAGCAACGGCGCCATCCAATATTATGAGCCGGCCCTATCGCCGGCGATCGCCAAAGCCGTGCTGCTGCCCGACAACAAGTCGATCCGCGATCCCTACCAGCTGGTGGTGAAACTCACCGACGCCGCCAAAGCTGCGGGCGCGGCCTTCATCTCCGGCGCGGTCAGGAATATCGAGCGCAAGGGCGATGGCACCGCCGTCGTTCTTCTCGAGGATGGCAGGCGCATCGAGGCTGGTTCGGTGGTGCTCGCCGCCGGCGTCCACACCCGCTTCCTTGCCGAAAAGCTCGGCGAGCCGATCCCGCTCGAGACCGAGCGCGGCTATCACACGCAGATCATGAAGCCCGGCATCTCCATGCGCTATTCGGTGATCTGGCCGCATCGCGCCTTCATGGTGACGCCGACGGCGGGCGGCATCCGCGTCGGCGGCAATGTCGAACTCGCCGGCCTCGATGCGGCTCCGGATTTCCGCCGCCCCAGGGTGCTGGTGCGCCATGCCCAGCGGGCGCTGCCGGGGCTGAAGGCCGAGGAGACGACGGAATGGATGGGGCATCGCCCGGCGCTGCCCGATACCATCCCGATCATTTCGCCGTCCTCGAAGATATCAGGTGTTTTCTATGCGACCGGCCACGGCCATCTCGGCCTGACCTATGCCGCAACGACAGCGCTCGTGATTGCCGATATGGTGACCGGCACTGAGCCGCCGCTCGACATGACCCCGTTCCGCATAGACCGATATTGAGGGCGGCATCATCCGCCGCGTCTGATCTGGAGATTTCGATATGAGATGGAAGCGCACGATTCAGCTGCTGGATGTTCATGCCGAAGGCGAGATCGGCCGTGTGGCGATCGGCGGCGTGCCGAAAATCCCGGGCGACACCATCGCCGCCCAGTTGCATTGGCTGAACACCGATCCGAAGGGCGACGAGCTTCGTCGCTTTCTTTGCCTGGAGCCGCGCGGCGCCCCGATCGGCTCGGTCAATCTGCTGCTGCCGGCGAGGCACCCGGAGGCCGACGCGGCCTTCATCATCCTGCAGCCCGATCAGGCGCATGCGAGCTCCGGCTCGAACTCGATCTGCGTCACCACCGCCTTGCTTGAATCCGGCATCGTCGAGATGCAGGAGCCGGAAACGATCGTCACGCTCGAAACCGCCGCCGGCCTCGTCAAGGCGACGGCAACCTGCCGCGACGGGCGCTGCGAGAAGGTCCGGCTGACCATGGTGCCTTCCTTTGTGCATGAGCTCGATGTCGAGATCGACACGCCGCATTGGGGAAGAATCAAGGCCGATCTCTGCTATGGCGGCATCTTCTATGCGCTCGTCGATGTCGGCCAGATCGGTCTGACGATCGAGAAGGCCAATGCCGCCGGCCTCGTCCAGGCTGGCATGATCCTGAAAGAACTGATCAACCGCGACATCAAGGTCGTCCATCCCGAGATCCCGGCCATCTCAGGCGTCGCCTATGTGATGTTCCGCGATACCGAGGCCGACGGCACGGTGCGCACCTGCACCACCATGTGGCCGGGTCGCGCCGACCGCTCGCCCTGCGGCACCGGCAACTCCGCCAATCTCGCCACGCTTTATGCCCGCGGCAAGGCCAAGGTCGGCGATATCTTCACCTCGAAATCGATCATCGGCTCCGAGTTCGAGGTCGGTCTGCAGGCCGTCACTGAAGTGGCCGGCCGCCCCGCCGTCATCCCCACCATCACCGGCCGCGGCTTCACCTTCGGCCTGACCCAGGTAGCCCTCGACCCCTTCGACCCCCATCCCGGCGGCTTCGCCCTGACGGATGTCTGGGGACCCTCGGCTGGGGAGATTTGAGCGTTCGGGCATGAATCCGCGGGGCGGGCGTGGGCATCGGCATTAACCACATGGGCTCACGGCCAGGGTCGTGTCGGAGAGTCGGCGGCCGCCCGAGGAGGTAGCGTGCAATGCTCGCTCTGAGTACGCGCGCAGCAATGCGGGATCGTCGATCACATGTGCCGGGACGGCGTAGTAGCGACGAACCGTCACCTCCCTGCCGGCGGCGCGATAGCTGAACGGTTCGGAACCATCTGCCTCGAACTCCGCGCGCATCGCATCGTCGACGCGAAGATACAGCGTGCCCTTCATGACGAATCCGAATTGCGCGCCGTTTCGGACCAAGGCGGATCCGCCGAAGAAGCGTCGGACATCGACGGAGCCGGGCGGGGCGAGCTGGCTCGCAAAGTCGAGCGCCAGCCTGCGTGTCGTCTCGCTACTCATGCGGCTGCTCCGCCAGAGGATCGAAGGAGCCGGTGATCGCGCCGAGCCGGCCATCGGAAGTCACCCCGAAGCTCGTGCCCGTCTGCAAGACCCTCTCGTCCTCCCGGCGCAGCGCCCAGCGCGCCAGCGAACGTTCATTATGATGGAGAACGCTCAATATCTTGAACCGGCCTCCTGGTACGCTCTGCTGAAATCCGGCCATGTAGGCCGAGAGACCGGCTCGTCCGGCGATCGCTCCATTGGGATCGCAATAGGTCACATCGTCAGCGAGGCAAGCCAACATTTCCGGCTCGCGAGCGTCGGCATCCAGCGACCAGATGGCCGCATATCGATTCCATAAGGCCTCAGGTGTCATAGGAGAGTCTCCAGTTGATTGAATTCGTCTTCTATCGCTTGCCGCAGGCCGGTCTTGTCTTCGCCGCCGCGAATGAGCACGAGGAGGCCCTGATAGAGGGCAAGAAGGCGGATGGCTGTCCACGTCGCCTTGGCTCCGTCGGCGCCCCGAGCAAAGGCTGACGCCTCGGTGAGCCGCGAGCGGAACGTGGTGCGAAGGAGGCCGAGCGCTGCTTCGACACGGGGATGCGGTTCGACGCCGCCGCCAAATTCCACCGCCATGTTGGTGATCAGGCAACCGAGGGAGCCATCGTCGGGCTCATGCAGGAGCGACAGGAACAATTCGCGCAGGCCTTGAAGCCCGCTTCCTGGCGGCGCAAACCGCTCGATGCGTCCCTCCAGGACCGTCCGGTTGTAATGCCCGAACGCCGCGTCGAAGAGGCCGGCCTTGTCGCCGAAGGCGTGATAGATGCTTCCGCCTTTGAGCCCCGTCGCCTCCTCGAGGTCTCGGATGGACGCAGCTTGATAGCCCTGCTTGCGAAAGATGTGCATCGCCCCCGTCAGCACCGCCTCCTCATCGAATTCCCGCGTTCGGCCCATCGTCACTCCGATTCTTTATCGATTGTTCTAGAATGACTGATAAAGAATATAAACGCAATCGCCTCCCATGACTTTCGGCGAGAATTCTCGCCTGGTCGACCTCGGTCATGCCAGGCGATAAAGCACGGTCGCCGAATTCCAGTTCCCACGTCGATGCTAATATCGGTCGATTGGGAGGCCTTGGAAATGCTCTACCGTTTCGTTGAGCTGCACCCACCTATGTTTCGATTGCTCGAATACAGAGAGGGCAGGTGGCGCGAAGGCCGGGTCGGCAAGTGAACCTACCGCCACGCCGATCCAGAATGGCGCGGCATCGGCCTTCCAATAGACGGTCGAACCGCAAGTTGGACAGAAATGCATTCGGACCTGGCGACCGCTCTCAGCGGTACGAATGAATTCTGTAGACGTTCCCGATATTGCGACACAGTCAATCGAGTAGAACGCATTCGCGCTGAACGGCGCACCCGTTCTTCGCTGGCAAGCCAAACAGTGGCAGAGCGCAGTCAATTGCGGTGGTTCGCTAAGCATCAATCTGAGAGCGCCACAGGCGCATTGTGCATTGGCCATGGAAACTCCTCCCGCTTGCGCGGTGAGATTACGTTGAATTGAGGGCTGAAGCGCAGGCCGGAACCGAAATTCATTGCGGTAGGCGTTGCGAAGGGGTTGAGACCTGATGCGACTTCAGGCTCAACGAGCACCAACTTAGATCGCGGAAATGCCGAAGTCTACGGGAAAACCCATCTGACCGTTTAGGGTCGTTCCATCACCGGCGTTGCGAAAGTCTGGCGCTGACGCTGTCTGCGGCGAGCTCCTCGACCGGGGCCGGCCTGCCAAGCAGATAACCTTGGCCGATGTCGCAACCCAAATCCTGAAGCCGCTGCAGCTGGCTCTCCTCTTCGATGCCTTCGGCGGTGATCGTCACGCCAAGGCCGGCACCGAGAGCGATGATCGCCTTGATCACCTTGTCCTGCTTGTCGTTGGTTTCGAATGAAGCGACGAAGCTCCTGTCGATCTTGATCTTGTCGAACCGGTAGTTGGAGAGCTGCGAGAGGCTGGAATAGCCTGTTCCAAAATCATCGAGAGCGATCCTGACGCCGGCGTTCACCAGATCGTCGAGGACGATGCGTGCGGTGACGGCGTCCTGGATGATGGCGCTCTCCGTCACCTCAAGCTCGACCCTGTGCGCGGGCAGACCGACATCGCCCAATATCTTGAGAATTCTGAGCCCCAGCAGCCGGTCGCTCAACTGGATCGGAGAAAGGTTGAATGACAGGACAAGTTCGCTTGGCCAGGACAGCGCATCGGTGCAGGCGTGGCGTAGCAATTGGTCGGTCAGTTCGACGATCAGCCCGGCTTCCTCCGCCACAGGAATGAATTCGTTCGGCGGGATGAATTCGCCGGAAGCGGTCTTCCAGCGTGCCAGCGCCTCGAAGCCGATGATCTTGTTCGTCTTCAGGTCGACGAGCGGTTGATAATAGGGAATGATCTCAGCCTTCTTGATGGCGGCTCGGAGATCGGCTTCTACCCGGACCCGCTTCGCCAACTCGTCCTGCATCGAAGGCACGAAGGGCTTCACCAGATTGCGCCCCTGCTTTTTGGCCACATACATCGCGCAATCCGAATGTCGAATGACCTGGCTGAGGTCGTCGCCGTTCTCCGGATAAAGCGCGAAGCCGACACTGGCGCCGAGGTCGACGGCGACGCCATTGAATGTGAACGGCTTGCCGATCACGCTCACGATGCGGTTCCCCAGTGCGGCAAGATCGGGATTTCCCGTGCGCCGGGCCAGAACGACAAACTCGTCTCCACCAAGGCGGAAGACGTGCTCCCGCGGAAACAGCGAGGAGAGCCGCTGAGCAACAGTCTTCAGCACCGCATCGCCGTGATCGTGCCCCAGCAGATCATTGATCTTCTTGAAGCCGTCGAGATCGATGCTGAACACGGCATAGGTCTCTTGCGCCCTCTGATCGCTCATTGCTTGCGCGCAGATGGATTCCAGAAATCTGCGGTTCGGCAGTTCGGTCAGCGTGTCATGACAGGCAATCCAGTCCACATTCTTTTCGGCCTGCAGTCTGCGACTGATCTCTCTTGAAAGATCCCTGATCCTCAGCGCCGAATAAATCAGCCCGAGAAAGCCGGAGATATTCAGGGCGAGGAGCGCGTGGTCCAAGGGATAGTCGTGATGCGCCTCGATGAACGCATCCAGCCCCTCATGCCAATGGAAGGACCAGGACAGGCAGAGGAGAAGCAGGAAGACCGCGAGCCAGGCAACGATCTCCACCTGGGGTCTGGTCGGTTGGATGCGAGGCATATGAACAGGCTCCTGTTTATGTGAAGAGCCGTCATGGCCAGTTTGCAGGACCGCATCGTCCCCGGTCGTCCTACCGTGATCGAAGACCGCCACAACTCATTCGGGCGGAATTAAGAGGGTCGGGCATTACAGTCATTGATCAAGCTGCACAGTACCGACAAATCCGTAAGATCGTCTGACCTTTGAAGGTTAATGGCGCGTTGCATTGATGAAGGCGCGGGCGGTTCCCTGCGCGAAACGGATATTCTTCCCGCAAATCGGACGGTTCTTCGATTCCATCGTGCCTTCCCTCGTGGATGAGCGCGATGAGAAGAAGAGGGGCCGGGCTGCGGCACCCTCCAACCTCCCTCATCCCGCGCGAAGCCCGTAGGCGAAGCCTCGAAGGACACGCCGCAACGACGCTCCTTGCACGCATCGAGCGTTGGAATGCCGATGAGGCTCTCTTGAATGTCGGCGTTTCCCGGAAAATTCCGCTTGACAGCTTTGATGATGAATATCATTAATCTTTATGATGATAGTTGTCATTATAGTGGAGTGACTGAAGCTGACCACCGCGACGGTCGGCGGTCATACGGAAGGCTAAGGCGATGATTGGGAAAACGGCGTTTCTCGCCGGGACATCGAGCGGCATCGGCAAGGCTCTCAAGCGTGCCGGTTCCGGGATAATGGAGTAAACGATGAACACGTCTATCAGGTACCTTCGGCCTGCTACCTGCTATGCCGAGGCGCCCAATCTCTGGATTAATGTGGGGGAAACAGCTTTTGCCTATCGCGACCTTGGCCCCCAAGGCGGCGTGCCGGTCGTTCTTCTCAACCATTGGGGCGCGGTGTTGGACAATTTCGATCCCCGGATTGTCGATGGTCTTGCCACCAAGCATCACGTCATCGCCACCAATTACCGGGGCATCGGCACCTCGGGCGGCACGGCCCCGCTCACCATCGCCGAGATGGCGCACGACGCGATCGCGCTGATCCGAACGCTTGGGTTCCAAAAAGTCGATCTGCTCGGCTTTTCTCTCGGGGGATTTGTCGCACAGGACATCACGCTGAAGGCGCCGGACCTTGTGCGGAAGCTCATTTTGACCGGAACTGGCCCGGCCGGGGGCAAAGGGATCAAGCAGGTCGGAGCGGTGTCCTGGCCGCTGATCATCAAAGGCCTGCTGACGCTGCGCGATCCGAAAACCTATCTGTTTTTCACCTCGACGGCCAATGGCCGGCAAGCCGCGAAAGCCTTTCTGGATCGCTTGAAAGAGCGGAAGGCGGGGAGGGACAAGGGCCCGACGCCGAGGGCCTTCCTGCGGCAGCTGAAGGCGATCAAGGCCTGGGGGCAGCAGGCGCCTCAGGATCTCGGCCGCATCGATATCCCGGTCCTGATCGCCAATGGCGACAATGATATCATGGTCCCCACAGTAAACAGCACCGATATGGCCCGCCGCATCCCCGGCGCGCAACTGGTGATCTACGACGACGCCGGGCATGGCGGGATTTTCCAGAACCACGCCGATTTCGTGCCGAAGGCTTTGTCCTTCCTCGGCGCCTGACGCCGCACTAAAATTCGAATTGGAGAGGCCCCGTGAAGGCATTCGTCGTTGATAAGTACAAGAAGAAGGGCGCTCTGCGCCTGGCCGATCTGCCGGAACCGCAATTGCAGGACAATGATGTCCTGATCCGGATTCAGGCGACGGCCGTAAACCTGCTGGACTCCAAGGTCCGGGACGGAGAATTCAAGCTCATTCTCCCCTATCGTCCGCCCTTCATCCTCGGGCACGACCTTGCCGGAACGGTCGTCAAAGCCGGATCCAGGGTCAGGCGCTTCAAGGTGGGCGACGAGGTCTATGCACGGCCGCGCGATCATCGGGTCGGCACGTTCGCCGAATTCATTGCCGTCGATGAAGCCGATGTGGCGCTGAAGCCGAACAACCTCGGCATGAGCGAAGCGGCATCCATCCCGCTGGTGGGGCTGACTGCCTGGCAGGCGCTGGTCGAGGTGGGCAAGGTAAGGCCCGGCCAGAAGGTCTTCATTCAGGCCGGTTCCGGCGGTGTCGGGACTTTCGCCATTCAGCTCGCCAAGCATCTCGGCGCGACGGTGGCGACGACGACGAGCGCTGCGAATGCCGAGCTGGTCAAAAGCCTCGGGGCGGATGTGGTGATCGACTACAAGACGCAGGATTTCGAGAAGCTCCTGTCGGGCTACGATCTCGTGCTGAACAGTCAGGATCCAAAGACGCTCGAAAAATCCTTGGGCGTGCTGAAGCCGGGTGGCCGGCTCATTTCCATTTCCGGTCCGCCCGATCCTGCCTTCGCGGGGGAACTCGGCCTGAACCTGTTCCTGAAACTGGTGCTGCGCCTGCTGAGCCGCGGGGTTCGGAAAAAGGCCAAGCGTCTCGGCATCACCTATTCATTCCTGTTCATGCGCGCCGAGGGGCAGCAACTGGGCGAGATTGCCCGCCTGATCGAGTCAGGCGTGATCCGACCGGTCGTCGACAAGGTGTTCCCGTTCGAGAAGACCGGCGATGCGCTGGCCTATGTCGAGACCGGGCGTGCGAAGGGCAAGGTGGTCATCACGGTCGCGGACTGAGGTCGACCTGACCGACGCGGCGTCTGTTGTGAGGCGAACGCCAGACATAACTTCCAACTCTTGGTGAAAGTGAAAAATGACCAGCAAGACACTCTTTGAGCCCGCCACACTCGGCTCCCTCACGCTATCCAACCGCATCGTCATGGCGCCGTTGACGCGCAACAGAGCCGGCGTCGGTTTTGTGCCGGGCAATCTCATGGCCGAATATTATGGGCAACGGGCTTCGGCCGGCCTGATCATCTCGGAGGCGACCCAGATTTCGCAGCAGGGCCAGGGCTATCAGGACACACCCGGCATCTACACGCAGGCGCAGATCGACGGCTGGCGAAAGGTGACCGAGGCGGTGCATGCCAAGGGCAGCCGTATTCTCTTGCAGCTCTGGCACGTCGGTCGGGTATCGCATGTCGACCTGCAGCCGAATGGCCAGGCGCCGGTCGCGCCCTCGGCGATCAGGGCTGCGACGAAGACCTTCGTGCACAATGCTTTCGTCGACGTATCCGAACCGCGCGCGCTCGAACTGGACGAGATCCCCGGCATTGTCGAGGATTTCCGTCGCGCCGCCGCCAATGCGATTGCCGCCGGTTTCGATGGTGTCGAAGTTCACGGCGCAAACGGCTACCTGCTCGACCAGTTCGCCAAGGACGGAGCCAACACCCGCACCGACGCCTATGGCGGGTCGATCGAAAACCGCGCCCGGCTGACGCTCGAGGTGACGGCCGCGGTCATCGAGGAAATTGGGGCGGAGCGAACCGGCGTTCGGATTTCACCGGTATCGCCGGCCAATGGGATATCGGCAACCGATCCGCAGGCGCAGTTCAACTACATCGTCGAGAAGCTCGACGAGCTGGGCATTGCCTACCTCCATGTCGTCGAAGGTGCCACCGGCGGCCCGCGCGACATCGCACCCTTCGACTATGAGGCGCTTCGCCGCAGGTTCGGGAATACCTACATCGCCAATAACGGCTACGATCTGGAACTCGCGGCGACCAGGCTGGAGCAGGGGCTGGCGGATCTGTTCGCTTTCGGCAAGCCGTTCATCGCCAATCCGGATTTTGTCGACCGCCTGAAAGCCGGTGCGGCGCTCGCCAATCTCGATATGGCGACGCTCTATGGCGGAGGTGCTGCGGGCTACACCGACTATCCTACCATGGCCGCGCTCGTAAACCCCTGACGGCATGAGGAAAACCAAGCAATAGGGCCGCGTATGCGCGGCCCTATTGCTTGCGCGCCCGATTTTCGATGGCGTCGCGGCAATCCGCGCGGCAGGCGTCGAGCAGTTCGTCCGCCAGCGGGGAATCGTCCGGGCAGGCCCTTGAAAGCACGATTGCTCCAACGGCCTGAGCGAGGATGGTGATGGCTTGCGCGCGCCCGCCGACGCCGGAAGCGTGTCTTCTTGCAATGCCTCCCTCCAGTGCGCGCACCAGATTGTCTATTCCCTCAGCAAAAACGGCCTTCGTTTCTTCAGGCTGTCGAGCGGCATCGCAACTCAGCGCCGCGGCCGTGCATCCTTGGCCGCGTCCATCCCGGTGTTCGCGCGCCAGATAAAGTTCCATGACGGCGAGGACGTCATGACCGCCATAGCGCCTCAGGGTCTCGCTCAAACCATTCTCGGTCGACTCCGCGATCAACTCCTCCTTGGAGCCGAAGTGATTGTAGAAGCCGCCATGGGTGAGCCCCGCACGTTCCATCAATTCCGCCACGCCCACGCCGTCGAATCCGCGCTCGCGAAACAGCTCCGACGCGGTGGCGATAATCCGCTCGTAGTTTTCCTGCTTCTTTTCCTTGGTGATCCGCACTTTACAGCCCTTTCGACCGCTATTCCGAGCTATGATGTCATGTGTCATTGTAGCTTGACTTATTGATGATGTATATCATTAATAACGGTAGCCAGTACGAGTACTTGATGGCAGATACGCATCTCACGGAACCCGCCCGTTTCGTCGAGGTCGGGGTAACCGCCTCCTGTTGTGGCTCTCTCCATCGGCCGCGGCCAGGGTTGGCGCCCTGACCGTTGAGGCACTGTTGTCGTTGCGAAAGCGGGGAGGGGAGTATGTTTGACGGTTTTGAAAGCGGCCGCATTGCCGTCGATGGCGTGGAGATCGCCTATGTCGCCGCGGGCGCGGGAGAGCCACTGCTGATGCTGCACGGCTTTCCGCAGACCAAGGCGTTGTGGGCACGGATCGCACCGGAGCTGGTCACCCTCGGCTATCGGGTGATTTGTGCTGATTTACGCGGTTATGGCGCCTCCGACAAACCACCGGCTCGAACTGATCTGGCCAACTACAGCTTCCGCGCCATGGCCGCCGATCAGGTCGGTTTGATGAAAACCCTGGGGCATGAGCGGTTTCACCTCGTGGGTCACGACCGTGGTGCCCGAGTAGCGCACAGGCTGGCGCTTGACCATCCTGCGGCTGTGGCGAGTGTCATTCTGATGGACATCGTGCCGACGGCCGTATTGTTGACCGACCTGCGCAGGGAGGTCGCTCAAAGCTACTGGCACTGGTTCTTCCTCGCTCAACCCGCGCCCTTCCCGGAGCGAATGATCGAAGCAAGCCCCGATCTCTTCTATGAAACCTGCCTGTTTGGATGGGGCGCGACGGGTCGACAGGATTTCGACGCCGACCAGCTCGCCGCCTACCGGGCGTCATGGCATGATGCCAAGGCGATTGCCGGCGGCTGCAACGATTATCGCGCGGCGCTGGCCGTCGATCTCGCCGACGATCTGGCGGAACAGGGCAGACGTATATCCGCGCCGGCGCTGATCCTCTACGGCGCTCGTGGCGTGATGGCCAAACTCTATAATCTCCCAGCCACCTGGGCGGATCGCTGCACGACCATGGACGCCCGAGCTATACCGGGCGGGCATTTTTTCCCTGATTCCTCACCGGGCGAGGTTACAGAACAAGTGGCTGCGTTTCTCAGGCGTCATCCTTTTACCCCTGCGTCGGAGTAAAATTCGGACCATTGCACCGGAGCGCAGTCACGCGGTCAGGTCGCGGCAGCTATGATTTCAGGCGACTATTGGCAAGCGGGTGACCTCGACGCCTTCTCGCTTCCTGGGGCGTCTCCCCGTAAACCGATCTATACATTGCCGAGAAGCGGCCGCCGTGGAAGAAGCCCCACCTCAGGCAGATGTCCTTGATCTCTAGTCGGTTCGACGGGTCGAGAAGGTCTTGCCTGGCGGCTCGTAGCCGCAATGTTCTCAGGTAGGCCGCCGGCGTTGTTTCCTTGAATGTGCGGAAACCGGTTTCCAATGTCCGAACCGATACGTTGGCAGCATGAGCCACCATCGACATGGTAATTGGCGTGCTGATGTTCGCGCGCATGAAATCGATGGCGCGACGAATGTGCCAAGGTGCCGGCGCAAAGATCTTCTTTTCCAGTTGCCTGGAATAACGGTGGGGCATTGAGCGCGCGACCAAATGACCGAGCGCTTGTGTGAGGTTGGTCATCGCGATCGGCGAATGAAGCAGGACGCCGTCCTCACGCATGCCGGAGATGATGGTCTCGACCAGATTCTTGAACAGAATCCCAGCGGGGCTATGCTGGTCAACTTGAGGCAACAAATCAAGCGATCCGCTCACTGGCGCCTCGAGCAGTTCCCCAACTGTCTGCGATATCACGCTCCAGTCCAGATGAAGTTTCTCGGATCGATGAAGGGTACCCTGCACGAAGAAACGATCCACCTCGTGATTCTGGCCGAGCAGAAGTTGACCCGGCAACGCTGTGGCGGTGTTCTGCCCCAGGGTTACGCCGCAGATGCCGTCTCGCGGGACCATGATCGTCAGCCACTCCGGCGTGCCCGATGTCGCCGAGAGATGCCACGGCCTGTTGCAAGCCATCTCGGTGAGGGTCAAAGTCCCATCCGACCACGCGTTGGCGCTCCAAGTGAAGCCTTCCATGGCATCAGTCGAGTACCCCTCAAAAGGCGCGACTTCGACCAAGGTTTCCAACATACTTTCGAAGTTTGTTCCGGCCCATCTGGGAGCCAACTCCGAATTATCGAACATGAGAAACTCTCCAGAGTGGAATGCGAACAGGTTGAGATGAGGCGCGTCGTCCTGTTTGCGTATATCGACATCCAGAAAACGGGCACCTTCGAAAAATGTCGAAGGCGCCCGATCATTCAAGCCGCGCGGTAGGATGCGAGCCAATGTGCGTAGGGGGCGGGCAATGTCCAGGACGGACGCTCGATACCGAGCTTGCGCGCGGCTGAGTACGGCCAATGCGGATCGGCGAGCATCGCCTTGCCGATCATGACTAGGTCGAGCTGTCCACTGCGAATGAGCTCGTCCGCTTGCTCCGGCTGAGTGATACTCCAGCTCGCCGAGCCGGGGAGGCCAGTGGCCTTCCGGACGCGGTCGGCGTAGGGCGCGACGAACCCAGGACCCCACGGAATGTTGGCCGTCGGCGTCGAAAAGCCGAGGCTGGTGTCGAGGAAATCAAGGCCGGCTGCCTTGAATTTCCCAACAAGATCGATCGCGTCTTGCTGAGTTTCTTCGTCACGGCCGTCAAATTCGATGACGCCGAAGCGAGCCGTAAGCGGACGGTCCTCGGGCCAGACCTCACGAACGGCCGCCAGTGTTTCGAGGAGGAAGCGTCCGCGGTTTTCGGCACTGCCGCCATATTCGTCGTCGCGTTGGTTCGAATGCGACGAGAAGAAGCTCTGGCCGAGATAGCCATGGGCAAAATGCAGCACGAGCCAGCGGAATCCGACGTCGCGCGCGCGGATCGCCGCAGCGACAAAATCGCCACGAACGCGATCGATGTCCGCTTTTGTCATCGCCCGTGGTACCTTCCGCAAGCCGCCGCCGAACGCAATGGCGGAGGGTGCGATGGTCTCCCAGCCGCGCGGGTCGCCCTCGGCGATATGATCGTCGCCTTCCCACGGCCGGTTTGCACTGGCCTTGCGGCCGGCATGGCCGATCTGGATCCCTGCGACCGCACCGGCCTTGTCGATGCCGGCAACGATTGGCGCGAAAGCCTCGGCCTGGTCATCGTTCCAAAGACCGGTGCAGCCCGGCGTGATCCGGCCCTCGGGAGAGACCGCTGTGGCTTCGACGTTGACGAGGCCAGCGCCACCACGCGCCAGGCTCGCGAGATGGACGTTGTGCCAGTCGTTGGGGATGCCATCGATCGCAGAATATTGGCACATGGGGGAAACCGCAATCCGGTTTCGGAGTGTCACGCCTTTCAGCGTGAATTGGTCAAATAAATGGGGCATTTGGTTCTCCTCAATAAGGAAAGCAGATTTTCTGCATGGACCTGCTTACGCCGGCTGGCGCACGCGTCACCCGGTGCAGTCGATCGGGGGGGTACACCGCTGGCTTAGGCGGTGCGATAGCGGGGTGCAGGTTCACCGGTCTGCGTCGCTGCGAACAGCTTGGACCGGGCTGCGTCGAACGTGTCCCAGAGAGTGTCGTCGGCAACGGATGGCAACGTGATGTCTTCGCCGCTGTCGAACCCGGCCAGAGCAGCATCCACCAAGTTTTCGGACGTCATCACTGCGGCCTGGTTGAGGGACGCCAACGGGATTCCCGACAAGTCCCAGAGTTCGGTTGCCGTAGATGCCGGCATGACGAGTTGCAGGCGAACATTGGTCCCAGCCAATTCCTGCTGCAGGCCGCGGCTGAAGTTCATCACATAGCCCTTGGTGCCGCTGTAGATCGCACTGATCGGCAGTGCGTGGAAGGACAGGACCGAGGCAACGTTGATAATTGCACCCTCACCGCGGCCCAGGAATTCCGGCAGAACGGCGTGCGTCAGGCGTGTGAGCGCGATGACGTTGAGTGCGATCATTGAGGCCGCGTCTTCCTCAGAGGTCTTGGCGATGGGAGCCAGCGTCGCGTTGCCGGCATTGTTCACGAGGAGCGTGATCGCCGAATTAGCCTTCAACACCATTTCGACACGCGCCAGGTCGGCGTCTTTCGTGAGGTCGGCTTCCACCACCTCAACTTTCGTGCCGTGGGCCGCACCCAGTTTGTCCGAGAGCGCCTTCAAGCCTTCAGCGCGCCGAGCAACAAGGATAAGGTCATAGCCCCTTTCGGAGAGGCGTTCGGCATAGACGGCGCCGATGCCGGCAGAGGCGCCCGTAACGACAGCAACGGGCTTGAGCGATGATGCAGACATGTGAAGTTCCTTTTTGTTGAGTGCTCAAGTTTAAGTATGGCCACGTTTGGCCCTTGTCAATGGCTGAGTGCTCAACTATTTTCGTGTGATGGGTAAGAAACTTTCGATTGACGATGCGGCAGAGGAGCTGCGCACAGGCAGGCTGAGCCCGCCGGAGCTTCTGTCTGAACTCGTGTGCACCAACACTGCTCTTCGGCGCGCGTCACGGCGGCTGAGCCAGCTTTACGATGATGCGGTAGCGCCAACCGGGCTAAAGGCTACTCAAGTCGGGCTTCTGACCCAGATAGCCGCGTTGCGCGAGGGCGGCCATCCATGGCCCACCTTGCAATCGCTCGCCGAGCGCCTTGCCGTCAGCATTTCCGCTTTGACCCACGCGCTTCGCCCGCTGGTCCGGGACGGGCTCGTCGAACTCGTGCCTGACGAACATGACGGCCGAACGAAGCACGCAATGCTGACGAGCTCTGGCGAGCACCGCATGCATGAGGCGTTGGTCCATTGGGCTGACGCCAATCAGCGCGTTGAGGTCGTACTAGGTCCTTCCGCGGCTGCGCTCCGCACGCTGGCGGATGACGTCGCCTCTCCGGAATTCCTAGAAGCCTATGAGGCGCGTCGCAGTCTGAAAGACTGACCGCCTTGTCCTAAGCTCGGTGAACGCCTTTCGCTTGGGACAGGTGGTGTCGTGGCTTGTTCTCAATCCGAGGGAAGCGAAATGCCGGCTGCCTGGCACCGAAGAACCGGCAAGCGATGTTTCGATCAATCGCCGGGGGCCCTGGGTGTTGGCGCGTTAAACGCCAACTCAAAATCGTCCGATGCCAGGAACGTCAGGACCGCCCGTAATTCGGCCGCCTTCTCTGCCCCAAAGGCGGCCTCAAAGCTATCCTGGGCCGTTTTCCACAGGACCAACGTGTCTTCGAACTTGCGTGTCCCCGCTTGGGTAAGACGAATCCGACGGGCACGGCGATCTTGAGGATCGACGATCAGCTCAAGGTAGCCGCTGCGCTCAAGCGGCTTCAACGTATGGCCAAGCGCAGACTGGTCCATGACCATATCCTCGGCGAGTTCCCGCATTGTAGGCTCGCCCAGTGAGACCACATGGGTCAACAATCCCAACTGAGTGGCCCTCAAACCGCTCGGTGCGATGATGCTGTCATAGAGCTGGCCCATTCGCCGCGTGGCCTGCCGTAAAACGGTGTTGTTGCAATAATTCGGGTCGACACTGGCTTTCTTCTTCAACCGACAAACCTCCTTTGAGCCTCGGACACAGGCGATTGTTTTCTCATTTTCACTAGCCCTATTCCGTCGTCTTGACAAGATAACCGCATATGCCATAGATAAATTATCGGCATATGCCGGTATTTTGAAATTGGTTTGGCCAGGTGCTTCCTAAACCGTTGAAGGGATTGCTCTCGGACGAATCGGCTCCGAGAGAGCTCGACCAAACCGATCAACACAAAGGAAAAGCAGATGAGTATTGTACGTATGGGTAGCGCTGTCCTCGCGATGGGATTGGCGATGGGACTGGCGATCGTAGCGCCAACGGCGGCCTCCGCGCAGAGCAAGGGCAAAGTTCTGGTGGTGATGTCGAGCGCCCATCAGCTCGAACTTCGAGACGGCAAGACCTACAAAACCGGCTATTTCCTGAATGAACTCGCCGTTCCGCTGAAGCAGATCGTCGATGCTGGTTACACACCTGTGTTTGCCAATCCAAACGGCGATACACCGCAAATGGACTCGAACTCGAATCACAAGAACTATTTCGGGGGCGACGATGCCAAGCGTGCCGAGGCGGAGAATTACATCAACGGTTTCGACAACCTGAAGCAACCGCTTCGCCTCTCGGCTGTTCAATCTGCAGGCGTCAGGGAGTTCGTCGGCGTCTTTATTCCCGGTGGGCATGCGCCGATGCAGGACCTTGTCCAGGATCGATCGCTGGGACAGATATTGCGCGCATTCCACGACGGCGGCCGACCGACGGGCATTATCTGTCATGGCCCGGTGGCACTGCTTTCCACGCTACCTGACCCGCAGGCTTATCGTCTCGCACTCAGCGCGAACGACAGCACGCAGCTGCAATCGCTCAGCCAGGGTTGGGCTTATGCCGGCTATCGCCTGACAGCGTTCTCTGCCGCCGAGGAAAAGCAGGTCGAAGGCGATGTGCTACTGGGCGGTAATGTCGTGTTCTACGCTGACGAGGCGCTAGCCTCCGCGGGAGCCGTTGTGCAGAATGCGTCGGCACCCTGGGCAAGTAATGTTGTGGTCGATCGCGAACTGATAACCGGCCAACAGCCGATGTCCGACGCGGCGTTCGGCACAGCGTTTGTTCAGGCCTTGAACACACAGCTCGCCACGAAGTGACGGCGCGGCGGGCGACCCGATCCGGCGGCTAACCCGTCGGCTGTCGCCCGCCTTGCGTTCGCTCTGGCGAGTCATCATGCTCGGGACTCCGCAAATTGCGCTAAGAAACCATTTTGATTTCTGTTCAGGGCATGCAGGAAAGTACGCGAAGGATGCGTGTAAGGGCTATTTAGTAATGCGCCGTGTGGCCCCCTTCATCCGCCTGCCGGCACTTCTCCCCAGCGGGGAGAAGAGGGCATGCCGCAGCCTCTCGGTTCTCTTGTAACGCATGCCTACGACAAAGAGCAGTTGGCCCACCTTGTCTGCAGGCCGAAATCTACTGACTCGGCCTGAAGCCATTCCTGTCCTAATACACGAACGGATCCACCTCGGCCGCCTGCGCACCTGGCTCCCTCGGATAAATCACCCCCTTGCGCAGGATGATATTGGCATAGAGCCTTGGTTCGCTGGTCTGGATCAGCGCATGGGCGGTTTTCACCCGGCCGTAGAAATCCTGGCCGATCAGCGGCACCACCTGCCGGTGCGGCTCGTGGCGGGCGCAGCAGTCGATCATCTCCTCATGCACCGGGTCGAGCTTGTCGCGCTCGGCCTTGACCGTCGAGCGGAAGATCGCCTCGGGCACGAAATCGTCGATCGGCAGCACGCTGAGCACGGCGTTGAGCACCGGGATGAGGTGGTGGCCGTCGAGCCGGATCAGCCGGCGCGCATGTTCGACGCCCGGATAATTGCCGTCGACGATGGCGATCTCGTCGCCGTGGCCCATGGCCCGAAGTGTCGAAAGCAACTCCGGGCTCAACAGCGGGTCAAGTCCTTTCAGCATGGTCTACCTCCTTGAAGAGAACGTTCTGGTCGGTGAGGTAACGCGCAAAGATCGGCAGGCTGGCGCCGCCGATGGCGCGGGCCTGCGCGCCGACCGCGCCCTCGATGATTTCGGGCATGACGACGCCCTGCAGATCGAGCTTGGCGGCTTCGTCGATCGTCGCCTGCACCACGCGGCTGCGCACCCAATGGGGAAAGCCGCCGTCGATCACGGCCGCGCTGAAATCGAGGATCGAGGCAGCCGCCACGATCGCCTGCGCCAGCGCCTTGGCGCTGTCCTGGATCCAACTTTCCATCGGCTCGCCGAAATCCACCCAGTCGTCGGCGGAATACCAGAGCGGCTCGGGATCGATGCCGCGTTCGCGCAGCATGTTTTCGAGCACGAAGATCGAGGCGATTTCGAGCAGCTGCTTGGTCTCGCCGTTCTTGCCGCGCACCGGCAGCGGCCCGATCGCGCCTGCCGTGCCGGTGCGGCCGGAAAAGATCGCCGAGTTCAGGACGATGCCGCCGCCGATGAAGGAGCCGATGAAGAAATAGACGAAATCCGGGTAGGAAGGCCCGACGCCGAAGACGAGTTCGGCGCCGCAGGCGCTGGTCGCATCGTTCTGCATGAAGACCGGATGGGAGACGCGCGCGGCGATATCGGCCTGCAGGTCGACCTCGCGCCAGACCTCCATGGCGCCCGGCGGCGCGCCCACCTCCTCGGCCCAGTTCCAGAGCTCGAAAGGCGCGGCGATGCCGAGGCCGGCAATGCGGCCGCGCTGCTTGTCGTCGAGCCGGTCTTCGAGTTCTTGGATGCCCGCGGTGACGAAGGTGAGGATCTCTTCCGGCAGCGGATAGGCGTAGGTCTTGTGCAGCTGCATGCGGATGCGGCCGACGAAATCCATCAGTACCAGATCGGCGCTGCGCCGGCCCATTTTCAGGCCGAAGGAATAGACGGCGTCGGGATTGATATGCATCGGGATCGACGGTTGGCCGACCCGGCCGCGCACCGGTTCACCGCGCGACAGCAGCCCTTCCTTCTCCAGCACCCGCATGATGACGGAGACGGTCTGCGCCGACAGGCCGCTGCGGCGCGCGATATCGGCCTTCGACAGCGCGCCGTAGAGACGCACCAGCGACAGCACGAGCCGTTCGTTATAGGCTCGCACCCTGACCTGGTTCGCACCGCCGGCCGGATTCAGAATTGGTGGCGGGACCGGTATATTCGCCGGTCCATCCAAGGACGACATGGCCGCTCCTCCCGATTGTTGGCCTATGCCCTAATTCGATGGAGCATGCCACATCGAATTAATAATTCAATTGGATTTATTTATTGACAAGCTGATTTCTTTTCGCTCTAAATTGCTGTCGTCAAGGGCACGGGACCGCTGGGAGGCATTAGCGATCCACGGCGAAGTGTCATATCTTAAGATTCCGGTCCCGCAGGGGCGGCGCCGGCAAACTCTGGGAGGAGTTCCATGAAGAAATCTGTTCTCGCTTTCGGCGCGCTCGCGCTTGGTGTCACTTTTTCAGCTCCTGTCATGGCGGCTGATGTTGCTGCCTGCCTCATCACCAAAACCGACACCAACCCCTTCTTCGTCAAGATGAAGGAAGGTGCGACGGCCAAGGCCAAGGAACTCGGCGTTTCGCTGAAGTCCTATGCCGGCAAGATCGATGGTGACAGCGAAAGCCAGGTGGCCGCGATCGAAAGCTGCATCGCCGACGGCGCCAAGGGTATCCTGCTCACCGCTTCCGACACCAAGGGCATCGTCTCTTCGGTCAAGAAGGCCCGTGATGCCGGCCTGCTGGTCATCGCGCTCGACACGCCGCTCGAGCCGGCCGATGCCGCCGACGCCACCTTCGCCACCGACAACCTGCTCGCCGGCAAGCTGATCGGCCAGTGGGCCAAGGAAACGCTCGGCGACAAGGCCAAGGACGCCAAGGTCGGCTTCCTCGACCTGACCCCGTCGCAGCCGACGGTCGACGTTCTGCGCGACCAGGGCTTCATGATCGGCTTCGGCATCGACCCGAAGAACCCCGACAAGATCGGCGACGAAGACGACAAGCGCATCGTCGGCCATGACGTGACCAACGGCAATGAAGAAGGCGGCCGCAAGGCCATGGAAAACCTTCTGCAGAAGGATCCTGGCATCAACGTCATCCACACGATCAACGAACCGGCTGCAGTCGGTGCCTATCAGGCGCTGAAGGCCGTCGGCATGGAAAAGAACGTGCTGATCGTCTCGGTCGACGGCGGTTGCCCGGGTGTCAAGTCGGTCAAGGAAGGCGTCATCGGCGCCACCTCGCAGCAATATCCGCTGCTGATGGCGTCGCTCGGCATCGAGGCGATCAAGAAGTTCGCCGACAGCGGTGAAAAGCCGAAGCCGACCGAAGGCAAGTCCTTCTTCGACACCGGCGTTTCGCTCGTCACCGACAAGCCGGTCTCCGGCGTCAAGTCGATCGACACCAAGGAAGGCACCGACAAGTGCTGGGGCTGAGCCCGCTTTATTGAAAGCAGACCGGCCGGGGCTTGATCCCCGGCCGTTTTCGACGGACGATGTACCGTCGCCTCACGAACCGGCTCAGCAAAGACCGGAATGATATCGGTGACGGCCCCCGCGCGAGTTCGGCGCGCGGATGCGGAGGAGGAACCATGACCGGAACACAGGAATTCGAACGCGTTCTCGACGGCAGCGACAAGAGCGTCGCCTCCTTCGAGCACCAGGATGTCTCGCTGATCAAGCGCGCCCAGCATTTTCTGCACTCGACGCCGGCCGCCGTGCCGCTGATCGTGCTGGTGCTGGCGATCATCATCTTCGGCATCGCCATCGGCGGACGGTTCTTCTCGTCCTACACGCTGACGCTGATCCTGCAGCAGATCGCCATCGTCGGCATTCTGGGTGCTGCCCAGACGCTGGTCATCCTGACGGCCGGCATCGATCTTTCGATCGGGGTCATCATGGTGATCTCGGCGGTGATCATGGGCAATGTCGCCATCACCTACGGCATACCGACGCCGATCGCAGTCGCGGCTGGCATGCTTGTCGGCGGCCTATGCGGCTTGCTGAACGGCTTTCTCGTCGCCTACATGAAACTGCCGCCCTTCATCGTCACGCTAGGCACCTGGAATATCGTCATGGCGACGAACTTCATCTATTCCGCCAATGAGACGATCCGCGACACCGACGTCGACGAACAGGCGCCGCTGCTGCATCTGTTCGCCATGAGCTTCAAAGCCGGCACCGCTGTGCTGACCCTCGGCGTCATCGCCATGGTGCTGCTCGTCCTGCTGCTCTGGTATGTGCTCAATCACACCGCCTGGGGCCGGCATGTCTACGCGGTCGGCGACGATCCGGAAGCCGCCAAGCTCTCCGGCATCCAGACCAAGAAGGTGCTGCTGACCGTCTACACCATCTCGGGCGTCATCGCCGCCTTCGCCGCCTGGGTCTCGATCGGCCGCAACGGCTCGATCTCGCCGTCTTCGGCGGTCACCGATTATAACCTGCAGGCGATCACCGCAACCGTGATCGGCGGCATCTCGCTGTTCGGCGGCCGCGGCTCCATTCTCGGCACGCTCTTCGGCGCGATGATCGTCGGCGTGGTGTCGATGGGCCTCAACATGCTCGGCGCCGACCCGCAATGGAAAGTCCTCTTGACGGGCGTGCTGATCATCGCCGCCGTCGCCATCGACCAGTGGATCAGAAAGGTTTCGGTGTAATCATGGCTCGCGAACCCCTTCTCACCGCCCGCGGTCTCGTCAAGCGCTATGGCCGCGTGACCGCGCTCGACAATGCCGATTTCGATCTCTATCCGGGTGAAATCCTCGCCGTCATCGGCGACAACGGCGCCGGAAAATCCTCGCTGATCAAGGCGATCTCAGGCGCCGTCACCCCGGACGAGGGGGTGATCACGCTGGAAGGCAAGCAGGTGCAGTTCCGCTCGCCGATGGAAGCGCGCGAGGCCGGCATCGAGACCGTCTATCAGAACCTCGCTCTGTCGCCGGCGCTGTCGATCGCCGACAACATGTTCCTCGGCCGCGAGATCCGCAAACCAGGTCCGCTCGGCTCCTGGTTCCGCATGCTCGACCGGCCGGCCATGGAAAAGCTGGCGCGCAACAAGCTGTCCGAACTCGGCCTGATGACCATCCAGAACATCAACCAGGCGGTGGAAACGCTCTCCGGCGGTCAGCGCCAGGGTGTCGCGGTCGCCCGTGCGGCCGCCTTCGGCTCGAAGGTCATCATCATGGACGAACCGACGGCAGCCCTTGGCGTCAAGGAAAGCCGCCGCGTGCTGGAACTGATCCTCGACGTGCGCGCTCGCGGCCTGCCGATCGTGCTGATCTCCCACAACATGCCGCATGTCTTTGAGGTGGCTGACCGGATCCATATCCACCGCCTCGGCCGGCGCCTCACGGTGATCGATCCGAAGGAATACACCATGTCCGATGCCGTTGCCTTCATGACCGGCGCCAAGGCGGTGCCGACGGAGCCGGTTGCTGCATGACGGCTGGAGTAGACGAAATTGCCGGCGAGGTCCTGAGCCGCGCCGGCAACTCCAGGCGTTTCCTGGTGGCGATCGCCGGGCCGCCCGGTGCCGGCAAATCCACCATGGCCGACAATCTCGCCGACGCCCTGAAGGCAAAAGGCGAGAGCGTCGCGGTACTGCCGATGGATGGTTTCCACATGGACAATGCCATTCTCATCGAACGCGGCCTGCTTGCCCGCAAGGGCATTCCGGAAACCTTCGATGTGCGCGGCTTCCTGGATATCGTCCGCGCCGTTCGCCCCGCAGATCAGGAAGTTCTCGTTCCCGTTTTCGACCGCGCGCGCGAGCTTGCGATTGCCTCTGCCCGCCCGATCGCTCCCGGGGATCGTTTCATCATCATCGAAGGCAATTATCTGCTCTTCACTCTGGGCAAATGGGCTGAACTCGACGGCATCTTCGACTACACGATCATGCTCGCCCCGCCGATCGAGGTGCTGGAAGCGCGGCTCTGGGATCGCTGGCGCGGTTACAAGCTGACCGAGGAAGAGGCGAGTGCCAAGGTCTACGGCAACGACCTGCCGAACGGCCGGCTGATCCTCGAAAACCGCCGCCCGGCCGATGTGACGCTGGAGATCGCGCTGGCGTGATGCCGCGCGACATGCACGAAAAAAGAGCGAAAGCGCATCGCATGAATCAATTTCAATGCGACGCGCTTTAGTGCTATCGAGGCCGCAGACGCATCGCTTCGGAGGCCTGCCATGCAATCGATCACCATCCGCCGTCCTGACGACTGGCACCTGCATCTGCGCGACGGCGCCATGCTGGAAGGCGTGATCGCCGATACGAGCCGCACCTTCGCCCGCGCCATCATCATGCCCAATCTCGTGCCGCCCGTTGTCACTACCACTGACGCCAAGGCCTATCGCGAGCGTATTCTCAAGGCCCTGCCGCTAGGCCACCGCTTCCAGCCGCTGATGACGCTGTATCTCACCGAACACACCAGCCCCGACGATGTCGAGGAGGGCGCCAGAAGCGGCCTCATCACCGCCGTCAAGCTTTACCCCGCCGGCGCCACCACCAATTCGCATGGCGGCGTGCGCGACATGGAAAAGGCGATGCCGGTGCTGGAGCGCATGGCTGAGATCGGCCTGCCGCTCTGCGTCCATGGCGAGGTGACGACGCCTGATGTCGATATCTTCGACCGCGAGGCCGTCTTCATCGACACCGTGCTTGATCCGTTGCGGAAACGCCTGCCGGAGCTGAAGGTGACGATGGAGCATGTGACGACCGCAGACGGCATTGATTACATCAAGGCGGCCAAATCAAATCTCGCCGGCTCGATCACCACCCATCACCTGATTATCAACCGCAACGCCATCCTGGTCGGCGGCATCCGCCCGCATTATTACTGCCTGCCGGTCGCCAAGCGCGAAAACCATCGGCTGGCCTTGCGCACTGCTGCCGTAAGCGGTGACGCCCGCTTCTTCCTCGGCACCGATTCCGCCCCGCATGTCGACCCGCTGAAGGAATGCGCCTGCGGCTGCGCCGGCATCTACACTTCGATCAATACGATGAGCTGCCTTGCCCATGTCTTCGAACAGGAAGGCGCGCTGGATAGGCTCGAAGCCTTCGCCTCGCTGAACGGACCGGCCTGGTACGGGCTTCCGCCGAACGAGGAGCGCATCACGCTCTCGCGGCAGGCCGAGCCGGTCGTCTTTCCCGCGAGGATTGAAACCGGCGCCGGTCCGGTGACGGTGTTCGATCCGATGTTTCCCCTGCATTGGCAGGTGATGCAACGGGCACAAGCTTTCTGAATTCAATTTTAAATAGAATATTCATCTTAAGTTTCGGCGCGACGTTAAACGCGTAACATTTGCATTGTGCAGTGCATCATTTGTTAACGGATGCATAAGACATTCCTCGCCGCGGACCCCATAAGCTGCCAACATCCGACGCGACGGCGCCACGCATCTTTTCAGACGCGCAAAGGACGCTGTAGCACTTTGAATAGCTGCGGAGAGTGAAAAAGCATGACGCTTGACTACAACTCCCTCTTGTTAGCGCTCGGCGTTTCCACGGCATGCCTGGCCGTGACGCTGATGGGCAGCTGGATTGCCCGTCGGGCGGAAACGGTGCTGCTGACCGCCACTGTCGGCCTGGTCCTCGTCGTCAGCGGTATTTTTGTCTACAGCGCCTATGTCAATACGCCGGAGACATGGCTGGGCGTCGCCAATTTCGTGCTGTTTCATGCCGGTTTTGCCACCATATGGGGGGCCGGCAGACAGTTCCTCACCGGCCGCCCGTCCGTCCCGGCGATCGTGATCCGCGCCCTTGCGGCGATGGTCTTCTCCGTCGTGCCGATGTTATCAGGGTATGACGGCCTCGCCTTCATCGCCGACAATATCGCCATCGCTCTTTTGCTTTTTGCCACCGCCCGGCAATATTGGCTCGCCCGCGCCGAGGCGCCGGCGCCGATCCTCGGTATCGCGGCGCTCTATACGCTGACGGCGATCTCCTTCGTCCTCTGCGCCGCCGTGCTGATCTCCGATGGAAAGCTGGTGCTCGGCAAGGCCCCCAGCAACTGGGCCGAAGATCTGAGTCTGGCCGTCTGCATCGCCGGCATGACCGGGATCGGCGCGCTGTCGCTGGCGCTGCATCAATGGCGGCTCGCCGCCCGCCATCGCCTTGAGGCGATCACCGATCCGCTGACCGGGCTGCTCAACCGCCGCGCCCTGTTCGACGAATACGGCACGCGGCCGATGGGCACCACCACAGCCGTCATCGTCTTCGATATCGATCATTTCAAATCTGTCAACGATCGCTTCGGCCATGCCGCCGGCGACGACGTGCTCAAGGTCTTTGCCGCCGAACTCGCCGCCAACTGCCGCGCCGGCGACACCGTGGCCCGCCTCGGCGGCGAGGAATTCGCGATGGTGCTGAAGGAGATCATGCCCGGCCGGGCGGAATTGGCGGCCGAACACATCCGCCGGGCCTTCGAAACCCGCGAGATCCCTGTTGACGGCGAGATGCTCAAATGCACGGTCAGCGTCGGTGTCGCGCCCGGCCGCTCCAAGCCGCTGGATTTCGACGCCATGCTGAGCGCCGCCGACAAGGCGCTCTACGCCGCCAAGCGCGCCGGCCGCAACCGGGTCGAGCTTGCCGGCCACCTACAGGCGGTTCCGCTCGAGGCATCGCGCACCGCGTCTTGATTCCTGACCGACCCTCTCATAATATCGCCCTCGGCCGGATGCGGCCAGCCGCCCCGCGACGCCCGACCCTGGCGTTATGGTGAATGCATCCAGAAACATCCTTCACATCCCTTGCCGTTTGGCGATCGATGGCGAACGGGTCAGCAGACGCGGGCACTGATCTTCCTGTTTGCCGCCAACGGAAGGATGACATGATGCGCGATTTTCGCGATGCCAAGCTCATGGCAAAGACATTGCGGCAGGCTCTCGCCGACCGCGACATTTCGCTGACCCACAGCGAGACCCTCGAAATCGTCGCCCGCCAGTTCGGGCTCGATCAATGGAATATCCTCTCGGCCAAGATCGATGCGGCGGGTGCCGCCCCCTCCGTCATCGGCATCGAGCCGCCGATGCCGATCTTCCGCATCTTCTCCGTGGAAAAGGCGATGGAATTCTATTGCGGCTTCCTCGGCTTCACGCTCGATTGGGAACACCGTTTCGGCGAAAACTTCCTGCTCTATTGCCAGGTCTCGCGCGACGGCATGGCGCTGCACCTGAGCGAACATTCCGGCGATGCCAGCCCCGGCGCCAAAGCCTTCGTCCGCGTCGCCAATGTCCGCGCCTACCACGCCGAACTCGCCGGCAAGGACTACCGCTATATGAAGCCGGCGTGGAGGAGGCGCCCTGGGGGCTGGAGATGATGGTGATCGATCCTTTCAGCAACCGCATTGCTTTTTGCGAGCAGAAGTAGGCTGGGGGCTGGACTCCCTCTTCTCCCCAGCGGGGCTATGGCATTCACACATTTAAAATTGCCTATGGGATTGCCTTCTGATTCTCTTGTTGCAAGCAGGAGAATTG